>NZ_JBCMYF010000008.1:0-304236 GCF_050483325.1 Metabacillus idriensis | reverse complement strand
GCGGAAAGGAACGGACAACATCTATAATCAAAAACAACTATCTATGCGAAAAAAGCCATTAATTTTCAAAATAGGAGACTCACAAAAAAAGGCTGAAAAATAGTGTATAATAAAAAGTAAGAATATTTTGATAAGAGGAGGAGAATTTGTGAAAGTTTCCCTGTTCATCACTTGTTTAGCAGATGTTTTTTATTCAAATGTCGGGAAAAGCACGGTGGAACTGCTTGAAAAGCTGGGCTGTGAAGTTGATTTTCCTAAATCCCAGACCTGCTGCGGACAGCCTGCCTATAATAGCGGGTATCACAAAGAAACGAGAGAAGTGGCAAAACATATGATCAAGGTATTTGAACAATCTGATTATGTTGTAGGGCCATCAGGTTCTTGTGTGGCTATGCTGCATGAATATGAGGAACTGTTTGCAAATGATCCTGAATGGAGAGAAAAAGCTCGTCAGCTTGCTGAAAAATCTTATGAGCTTACCCAATTTTTAGTAGAAGTATTGAAAGTTGAACATGTAAATGCAGCTCTGTCTGCCCATGCAACGTATCATAAATCCTGTCATATGACGAGACTGCTCGGGGTAAAGGATGCACCTGAAACATTGCTTCGAAATGTAAGCGGTTTAAACGTAACGCCGCTGCCGAACAGTCATGATTGCTGCGGATTCGGCGGAACGTTTTCTGTTAAAATGGTCCCGATTTCAGAGCAGATGGTAGATGAAAAGGTAAAGCATATTCAAGATACGGATGCCGAACTTTTAATAGGGGCAGACTGCGGGTGCTTGATGAACATTGGCGGCAGAATCAACCGTAAAGGAATTCCGATTAAAGTGATGCATATTGCAGAAGTGCTGAATAGCGGGGTGAAATGACATGCCAATGAAAATAGGAAATGAAGCTTTTTTCGATAGGGTCGAAAAAGGGGTAAATAACCCGTTTATGAGAAATGCTGTTGCTTCTGCACAAGAACGAATGCAGGGAAGGCGCCTGCAGGCAGCGGAAGAGCTTGGCAATTGGGAAGAGTGGCGGAAACTCGGGGAAGAAATCCGCACCCATACGATGGAAAATCTAGATTATTATTTGGAACAGTTGAGTGAAAATGTAACAAAACGGGGAGGCCATGTCTTTTTTGCCTCAACAAAAGAAGAAGCCAACAAATACATATCAGATATTGCGGTTCAAAAACAAGCAAAAAAAGTCGTTAAATCAAAGTCGATGGTAACAGAAGAAATTCATTTAAATGATGCTTTAGAAAAAGCAGGCTGTGAAGTAATTGAGACAGATCTCGGGGAGTATATTCTTCAGCTTGATGATCATGATCCGCCTTCACATATAGTCGTTCCTGCTCTCCATAAAAACAAAGAACAAATACGTGACACATTTAAAGAAAAACGCGGTTACGACAAATCTGAAATGCCTGAAGAGCTCGCCTTATTTGCGAGGGAGCAGCTTCGCAAGGATTTCCTGAGTGCAGACCTTGGAATCACAGGATGCAATTTTGCTGTAGCTGAATCCGGTTCAATCAGTTTGGTCACGAATGAAGGAAATGCAGGCCTTGTAACAGCCTTGCCGAAAACCCAAATTACGGTGATGGGGATGGAGCGCATCGTTCCTACTTGGGAAGAGCTGGATGTATTAGTCAGTTTGCTGTGCAGAAGCGCAGTAGGACAAAAGTTAACGAGCTACATCACAGGATTAACGGGTCCAAAAGACGATGGGGATGCAGACGGTCCAGAAGAATTTCATCTCGTTATCGTAGACAATGGGCGTTCGAATATATTAGGCACTGAGTTTCAAAGTGCACTTCATTGCATCCGGTGTGCAGCATGTGTAAATGTATGTCCTGTTTACCGGCACATTGGAGGTCATTCCTACGGGTCGATTTATGCGGGTCCGATTGGTGCCGTCCTTTCGCCATTGCTTGGGGGCTATGAAGATTACAAAGAGCTTCCGTATGCATCATCACTATGTGCGGCGTGTACAGATGCCTGTCCTGTGAAAATACCTTTGCATGAACTATTAATAAAACACCGCCGGAAAATTGTTGAAGATGAAGGGAAATCAACATTTGGAGAAAAACTTGCGATGAAAGGCTATCAGCTGGCCGCAAGCTCGCCAAATTTATACGGGGCTGGTACAAAATCAGCATCAGCGGTAATGTCGCCATTTACAAGTTCAGGAAGCATAAAAAAAGGACCGGGTCCAATCAAGCCATGGACAGATGTACGGGACTTTCCTGCTCCAAGTAAAGAGAGATTCAGAGACTGGATGAATGGAAGGGAGGAGCGCAGAAATGATAAAAGGCAGCATACAAAATCGTGATCTTTTTCTTGAAACGGTTGCTGCAAAACTCGGCCGGGGGAGAAGAAAAGCCGTTACTAAACCTGACTGGCCGATCTCCCCTCAATGGGAAGTATTAAAATATGCGAATGCAGATGAGCTGGTGGAGGTTCTAAAAAAGCAGTGCCTGTTAATTCATACACAATTTATCGAAACAACTGCTGCTCAGCTTTCTGATAAAGTGATGCATGTTTTTGAGGAGTATGAAGTGAAATCAGCGATCATTGCTAAAGACAAACGCTTTAAAGAATTTGCTTTAGATAATGAAATTACTAAAGCATGGCCAATGGCTGGCATTCATATTCACGAATGGGATCCCCTTTTAAAAGGGAAAAATATTGAAGCCGCGGAAAAATCCGATATCGGAATCATATTCAGTGACATGACCCTAGCTGAATCAGGAACCGTTGTAGTGTTCAGTGATAAAAACAAAGGAAGGTCCATTAATCTGCTTCCTAAAACCTGTCTTTGCATCATTCCTAAAAGCACGATCGTGCCTCGTTTGACTCAAGCTGCAGAACACATAAGCAGCCAAATTAAAAAGGGCAGCCATTTATCGTCATGTGTTGACTTTATTACAGGACCAAGCAATAGTGCCGATATAGAACTTAATCTGATCGTTGGTGTTCATGGACCAATAAAAGCAACGTATATTGTCGTACAGGATAAATGAAATAAAATAAGCGCTCATATATATTAAGTAGTTCCGTTAGATTAACCTATGTTATTAGAAGCATAAATCAGGATACAAAAAAGGTTGGGGTCAAAATGAATAGAACCCCGGCCTTTTTGAATGAATGTGAGATTTTCAGGAAAATATTTCAGTAAATATATTAGTCATCCAAGTTTGTCGCTATCTTTTTTCTTTACTGCCATCCAAACTTCACTATATACATTTTCTGATGTACCATTATACTTTGTAAAAGAGATTCCAGGCAGTTCTGCTAGTTCATAATCTGAAGAAGGCAGCCATTCTGAATAAATTTTTGCGGTAGTTTCTTGAAGTGCAGCAGAAAACGATCCTTGATTAGGAAAAATTGCCCATAAACTTTCTTGAAGGCTAATTTGTTCTAAATGATCGAACGGATTTTCTTTTGTAGTGGCAAAACCAATCATATGAGTTAAACATCCCTTTTCCTCCAGGTATCCTTCATCAAAATCAAAAGAAACATTCAAAACTTGATGAGGATATAAATCAGCTAATTGATGCATTTCATTTCTTTGTTGATCAGTAATGGAATGGGCTAACTCTATGATCGCTTTATTTTCACCTTCGAACTGAATGGGTACTCTTTTCGAAACACCTACTATATTAAATTTCTCTTTCTTTTCAATTTTGAATTCCATAGATTTGCCTCCTTTTATATCTACATAAAATGAAAATTTGGGAAATGATTTTTGAATTTTATTTTTAGTTACTTCAGAGGGTAAAAAACCACTCCAATCACGAAAGGCTCTTGAAAATCCTTCTATTGATTGATAGCCATATTTATAGGCTATATCTGTTACTTTTGCTCCGTTAATTAACTCAACATTCGCAACCGATCTCCTATTTTTGATATACTCATTCAGTGACATTCCAGCCATATACGAAAACATTCTTTTAAAATGATAATCAGAAAGTCCTGCAATTTTCGAGATATCTTTTCCAGAGATTTCTTCCGCTAAATGTTTTTCAATGTAATCCATTAAAGTATTGAATTCTTGTACCATTCATTTCCCTCCTTTATAAATCCATATTATCGCAGAGATTTAGGATTTACTCGATATTCTTAATACGGCTTTTATCGGATCGCCTCCAATTAACAATTGAATTAGCATTTAAAATCACACGATGAAAACAGTCCTTGTAATTTTCAGATGCTCCTTATTCTGCTTGTTTTAAATGGACTTCTTTATGAAAATTGTTGTACAAATGAAAAAAGCATACCAATTATAATGTAAATTGATATGCTAATTAATATGCTATTTCCCTAGTTTTTCCGCAAAACGGTATTACTTCCTTTTATAAAAAGATGCAGTTTTAGTAATCAGATCTTAACCTTTTTAAAAGGTTTACATACTTTTGATAAATCTTACTTAAATAATTGCGGCAGACCATTAATTAAAGAATATCCGCCCATAATTGCCATGGCAATGACGATAAAGACTCCAAAGATTGTCATCCACATTGGATGCTTATAATCGCCTACGATTTTAACTTTATGTGCGGCAATCAGCATAACTCCAAGTGCAATCGGCAGGATGAGTCCATTTAGGGATCCGGCCAAAATCAGAATTTTCACAGGTTGTCCAATCGATACAAACACAGCTGTTGAAACAGCGATAAATCCAACGATGAACCATTTATGATATTTCTCTATCGAAGGGCTGAACGTTCGGATAAAGGAAACGGATGTATAGGCAGCTCCAACAACAGAAGTAACGGCAGCAGCCCACATGATGATACCAAACATTTTATATCCGACGTTTCCAGCTGCATGCTTGAAAACAGATGCAGGCGGATTTGCAGGATCCAGCTGCAGTCCTTGAGAGACAATTCCAAGTGCAGCTAAAAATAAGAAAATCCGCATGATGGAAGCAATGCCAATCGCTGAAATTGAGCTCTTTGTCACTTGAGGCAAAGCGGCTTTTCCTTTAATTCCCGCTTCAAGTAATCTGTGACCTCCAGCAAATGTAATATATCCTCCAACTGTACCTCCAACAAGAGTGACGATGGCAAGAAAATCAATCTTGTCAGGAATCACTGTTTTAACAGCGGCTTCACCAATGGGCGGCTGTGCAGAAAACATGACATAAATGGTTAATGCAATCATGACAAAACCCATAATTTGAGCAAAACGGTCCATAACTTTTCCAGCTTCACGCACTAAGAAGATTCCAATTGCAACAATCCCGCTTAAAAGTGCGCCAAGCTGAGGGGAAACACCAAAGATCACATTTGTTCCAAGACCTGCACCGCCTATATTTCCTATATTAAAAGCAAGACCTCCGAGAACGATTAAGACAGACAGGAAATACCCAAGACCAGGAAGTACAGCGTTAGCAATATCTTGTGCGGGTTTTTCAGATACAGCAATAATTCGCCAGATGTTTAGTTGTGCTCCAATATCTATGAGAATGGACATAAGAATGACAAACCCGAAACTTGCAGCTAAAAGCTGTGTAAAATGTGTGGTTTGGGTTAAAAATCCAGGACCGATGGCTGAAGTTGCCATCAAAAAGGCTGCGCCAAGCAGCAGGCTGAAATTTGATTGTTTTTTCATGATGAGACCTCCTGAATTTTGTTAAACATGAACACTTCCTGCTTTTTCAATGCTTATTCCTGCATGCTGCAGGGCAACTGATATGTATTTAGCAAATTGAAGAGCGTGAGTCCCGTCGCCGTGTATGCAGATGGTATCTGCTTTAATGGACACGTTTTTTCCTGAAAGGGATGTGACCATCCCATCTTTCACCATTCGTATGACTTGTGCTACAGCCGTTTCTTGATCCTCAATCAAAGCGTGTGGGTCTCGCCTTGCGGTTAACGTGCCATTGTCCTGATAGGTTCTGTCAGAAAAAACTTCATTTGCTGTTTTTAATCCCAGCTTCTCCCCAGCTTTAATTAACTCACTGCCGGCAAGTCCGAATAAAATGAAATTCGAGTCAACTTTGTAGACAGCTTCAGCAATGGCTTCTGATATTTGACTGTTGACTGAGGCCATATTATAAAGGGCGCCATGCGGTTTTACATGCTGAACAGAACCACCTTCAGAGGACGCAAATCCTGACAAAGCTCCGATTTGATAGACAACAAGATCATACACTTCTCTTGGTGTGAGATCCATATTTCTTCTTCCAAATCCGGTTAAGTCATGGAAACCGGGGTGGGCCCCGATTCCAACGCCTTTTTCAATCGCAAGTTTAACTGTTTTTCTCATAGTAGAAGGATCGCCGGCATGAAAACCGCAGGCAATATTTGCTGAAGAAACAAAATTCAATATGTCTTCATCGTTTCCCATTACATAAGCACCAAAGCTTTCTCCCATATCACAGTTTAAATCAACCTTATTCATGTCTTTTTAGCTCCCTAATTCAATTTCAGCATTAAGCCCTGTTTAAAAAGCTGCAGCCTTCTTTCTATGTCTAACAGCAGCTCCTGAGCTTCTTCAAGCGATATTTCCTTGAAACGAACAACTTGACCTGGCTTATATTGGGCAAGGTAGGGCAAATCAACAGAGGCGACCTGTGCGATTTTTGGATAACCGCCTGTAGTTTGTCTGTCAGCCAGCAGGATAATTGGGTTGCCGTCCGCAGGCACTTGGATCGTTCCAAAGCTGACAGCTTCGGATATCATTTCTGTTTTTTCTTCTAATGAAAGCAGCGGGCCGTCCATCCGATAACCCATACGGTCTGAATTTGGTGTAATTTTATACGATTCAGTGAAAATCATGGATTTGCTTTCCTCTGAAAAGTCATCAAATTGACGACCTTTTATAACACGCACGAAGTCGTCTTCTCGCAGAAAAGGAATAAATTCCGGAGATGCTGACCATTCAATTTCTGAATGAGGAGCTGAGTCAAGAAGACTTTCATGCAGTTTAATGGACTGTGCAGACATCTCTCCAATAGATAGTATATCCCCATTCTCGATGGCTCTTCCTTCATATCCGCCAATTCCTGCTCTTAAATAGGTTGATTTGCTTCCCATCACCTCAGGAACGCCAATTCCGCCTGCGACGGCAAGATAGGCTCTGCATCCTTTTTTCGCTCCGCCAAATTTAAGCAGGCCTCCTTTTTTCACAATTAATGGCCTCCACATTTTTGCAGGCCTGTCATTAAGAATGGGAGATAAGTCTCCGCCGCAAATAGATATTAAGGAATCCGACTGAAATTCAAAGTGTGATCCAAGCATTGTCATCTCAATGGCTGCCTCGTTTTCTGAATTTCCTACAAGCATATTTGCGATTCTGTGGGAGAGGGTATCCATTGCACCGCTTGCGATCACTCCGTACTGTTGAGAACCATATCTGCCAAGATCTTGAATGGATGTTAGAAGGCCTGACTTATTGACTTTTATCGTCATATCATGTTCTCCTTTTCTTCAAGAAATTGATCATATGAGATCGGTTTGAACCTAATCACATCACCGGCTTTTAATAGACTTGGAGATTTCCTGTCAGCCTGAAAAAGCTTTAATGGAGTCTGTCCTATTAACTGCCACCCGCCAGGAGTCTCAATCGGGTAGATCCCTGTCTGACTGCCTGCAATTCCTACTGATCCAGCGGGAATTTTTAATCTCGGCGAACTTCTTCTTGGAGCTGCAATCTTATCAGGCATTCCCCCGATGTATGGAAAGCCGGGGGCGAAGCCGATCATATACACTAAATATTCACTGCCTGAATGAGTGCTTATGACCTCTTCGGGCGATAACTTGTTATGCTCTGCTACAAATTCCAGATCCGGACCAAGCTCTCCGCCGTAGCAAACAGGAATCAGAACGGTTCTTCCAACCTCAGATTGTGATTTATCCAGCGTTTTCATCGTTTCTGTTATGTATTCTGAAACAATCTGATAAGGATAGGATTGCTGATGACTTCTGTTTGCTTTTACTTTTAATGGATCATAAATAAGCGTCACCGTCGTAAAGGCAGGAATACATTCAATCAGCCAGTCTGGGGAATGCTTGTCAAAATAGGAGAAAACATGCTGAACGTTTTCATGAGTGTTTTGTTCAATCATTTTTCCAAGTTCAATAATAATAGCGGCATCTCCTAAGGGACTTAGGGTAAATTCCATATCAGCACCTCCTGAAATTGATGGATAAATATGAATAATCAAATCATATTTGATGTAGTTCATCTTATAATAAGAAGGCTTATAATTCAAATGGCACTTTTTAATTGGGGTTTGACAAGACAAGGAAAGTGAAGTAAATTTGAAGTAAGCTTTTCAATTCTCTATACAATCATCCTTAAAAAAGGGGTTTTGTTATATGTTAGGTGCCGTTCTTAACTAATCCGTAATTTCATACGGTCATCACTGTGCTCCGCGTGCAAAACAACAGATTTTGCAATGCTTATTCAACTATGCGCAGATTGATGAGTTAAGAACAAATCATAGCATATGAGAGGTGCCTGCTCAGCTGTGTTTTTATGCACAGTTTTTTATTTGTCCAAAAAAAGGATGAGAGCAGTATGGAGAAAAAGCGCTCTATAGACCATTTCAGCCGCAATGAACGTTTGTTCATTGCGGCTTTTTTCGTTATTAAAGGAGGATTATTTAGATGAACAATCATACAATGAACGTATTAGATTACCTTACTATAAAAGAAACTATCAGCACTTATACGATGACAGATTCAGGCAAGCAGAGGGTACTGGGTATTATGCCGCTGTCTAATGTTAAACAGATTCAGGCACTTTTGTCAGAAACAGACGAGGCTGCAGCCATTCTCGGGAAAAGTTCAAGTGTTCCTATTTCAGGTCTTGAGGGCATTGAAATCATAGTAAAGCAGTTTAATAAAGGTGTTGCCTTAAGACCGCATCACTTTTCACAGCTGCTGTCATTTATAGAAGACGGGTTGAAAATGAAACGTTTCATGAAAGATAAAGTAATGCTTGCACCCCGTGTATCCTCATATGTACATGGAATTGAAGAGCTTCCTGAGATTGCTGCAGAGATCACAAGGTGCATCCGAAACGGGAGAGTTGACGACATGGCGGGAAAAGAGCTGTCTAAAGTAAGAAAACAGCTGGCCATTGCCAATGACCGTTTGAAAGAAAAACTGAACTCCATTGTGAAGTCTCCTAAATATAAGAGCTACTTGCAGGATGCTATTGTAAGTGAACGCGGCGGGCGCTTGTGTGTATCTGTGAAAAGAGAATATAAAGGTAAAATTAGAGGAACGGTCCTGGATGCTTCAGCATCAGGGTCAACACTTTATATTGAACCTGTAGATGCAGCTGCCATTCAGGATCAGATCAATCTATTATTGTCACAAGAAGAACTGGAGTCCGAAAAGATTTTAAGTTATTTAACCGGCCTGGCAGAGTCTCACGAAAAACACCTTCTTCAATCAATCGAAGTGATGGTGCATTACGACGTATTATTTGCAAAAGCAAAATTCAGCCGCATGATTGACGGCAGGTCGCCAGCTGTTCATGAGCAGAAAATGATCAGCCTGAAAAATGCAAGGCATCCGCTTTTAGGAAACAAAGCCGTTCCTCTGTCTTTTGAAATAGGGAAAGATTTTCAGTCCCTCGTCATTACTGGTCCTAATACTGGCGGGAAAACAGTTGTCTTAAAAACAGTAGGTCTTCTTGTATTAATGGCACAGTCCGGGTTTCACATCCCCGCTGATGAGGAAAGCTCAATTGGCATATATCAGCAGATTCTGCTTGATATCGGTGATGGGCAAAGTATTGAACAAAACTTAAGCACGTTCAGTTCACATATGACGAATATTATTTCAATTTTAAAGAAAACAAATGAATATAGCCTTGTATTGCTTGATGAGTTAGGATCAGGAACAGATCCTGGAGAGGGAATGGGGCTTGCAAGTGTCATTCTTCAAAAAATTCATCAAAAAGGTGCTACCTTGCTTGCCACGACACATTACAGTGAAATAAAGGACTTTGCTGAAAAAGAAGAAGGGTTCATAAATGGAGCGATGGATTTTGATATAGAGACACTTCAGCCGACCTATAAACTTAAGATAGGTGTAGGCGGGGAGAGTCAGGCGTTTTCCATTGCGCTCCGTCTAGGCATGCATCCTGAATTAATTGAAAAAGCTCATGCCATCACGTATAAAGAAACAAGAAAGTACGGGAAAGAACAGTATGATCTTTATGAAAAAAAAGAACTGGATAAACAAATTTCCGTCAATCGCTACAATAAAAAGCAGACAAAAGCAAAAGATGCAGAAGTACAGATTTTTATGAAGGGAGACAATGTTCTAATAAAAGCAACAAATGAGCACGGAATTGTATACAGCGGGCCAGATAAAAGCGGAAACTACACGGTCTTTGTAAAAGGGACCAAACAATCCATTAACCATAAACGAATTCAGCTTCATATTTCAGCTGATGAGCTTTATCCGAAAGATTATGACTTTGATATCATTTTTGAATCAGCGGAAAACCGGAAAAAAGCAGCCCAAATGCAAAAGAGACACTCTGACTTGACCATTGAACGAGATCAATAAGAAAAGCAAGGGCTCGTTATGGCTGAGGAGTTGGGCGATGGAGCCAGACATCGAAGCGCATATTTAAAAAGAGAGGGACATCATTGTCCCTCTTCCTCCATTTCCTGATTATCTTCATCTATGATATCGCCGTCTGTTTCTTCTTCGACTTCTTCTTCAACATTATCGTTCATTTCATCTTGCTCTTCCTCACCGCATGCGGTCAGGCCGCCAAGCATGATAGCAAGCGTCATTCCGGCTGTCAGGCATTTCTTTTTCCAGTTCATCTGCTTTGCCCCTCCTTAAAAGAATTTATAGTTTTAAAATACCCAATCTTCCAATCTTCAAACAAAGAATGGAAGGATTGTAATATGAAGGGAGAATAAAAGAATGAAAAATATTGATAAAAGAAACAGATTAAATGATGAGATTTTCAGCTATCACATAACTAAGAATCAAACAGTTCTTATTTATTGGTCCGGTAAACAAATTAAAGTTTTGAAAGGGAAGACTGCAGCTAAATTTATTGCGAATGCAGAGAAAGCAGAAACGGAAAAAGATATTCAGCTTCTGCTGGCTAAAGCAACAGGTAATTTTAAGAGAGGAAACGAAAAGAGAAGTCTTGAATGATGACTTCTCTTTTTATCCATAGCATCATGTTTTATCCGACGTTATGGCATCAGCTGCAAGCAGCGCGCCGACAGCCTGAAGATATCCGCCAAACCAGCTTAGCGCTCTTCCTTTTTCAGGGATCTTCTTTAAAAAATAAATGCCGCTGATCCCATCTACAGCAGCACCGCCCGCAAGTAAAAGATATCCAGCAGTAAGCTGTTTATGCTCGGTGAGATTTTTCTGGGCAGATGCATCTAGCGCTTCTGCGGCCGCTCCGAGTGTCTGTACCGCATTGCCTATGACATCAATATAATGGCCATCCCGCTTTTGGTCATTCAGAAGGAAGACTCTGGAAGCTGCGTTTGCTGAATTTCCTGCTGCCTGAAGCAAGCTGCCAAATACACTTGCTTTCTTTTCCGGACGGCCTGCTCTAGCGATTGACTGAAGGCTATTTCCTGCCGCTTCAATGCCATTGCCCGGGCCGGTCAATTTATAAGAAAGTTTTTCATGGCCAGTCAGATTCAGGCTTTCTCCAGCAGCATTAATGAGTGTACCAGCCACAATAAGCCATGCGCCGACGATATCTAACTCTTTTTCAGTTTCTTTCATACAGGACACCCCGCATCCTTATATGGAGTTTATTAATTACAGCATATGGAATAGATAAAGATTGTTGTTTTGTACAGGATGAAGGTTTCTAGCGGCCGCATGTAAACAGTGTTTTTATTTTCATTACTTTGTACATAAAGGCTGCATTTCTGCCTTTTTGCGTTTGATTATTGATTTTTGGACGAAGACATTCCATAAACGCATAATCGCACTCACAAGATGAAATCCCGCGGTCTAAACAGACGTCATGCCTTTGACAGCAGGCATCCACATCATTTATGGGGAGGCCAGGACCGCTGCAGCCTGGACCGCACCATCTGTACTCTGGGAAAATACAGCGGGGGTTTCTTTTTCTATTCTTTCTTCCTGACATATGGAGATCTCCTTTTTTATTCATATACTCTATTTATATGAATGTTAAAGGATAAAGGAATTGGCTAAATCCCATGCCTTTATTAAAAATCTGAACAGTCTATTCAGGAAATTGTTTTTCTAAAATCAGCACGTTCTGTTTCTTCCTATCTAAAGTGGGTAATATAGTAACAATATGACATTAAAAATCATAGCACCTTAAGAGAGATTTTTTCTAAATCGAAGGGAGAACAAAACCTTGAAATTTACATCAGAACAAAGGATTCAACTTCATGAATTTAATAATCTTACTAAATCGCTGAGTTTTAATATGTATGATATCTGTTATACGAAAACTAAAGAAGAGCGTGAAGCGTATATACAATATATTGATGAGCAGTACAATGCCGAGCGATTAACGAAGATCTTAAAAAATGTTACGGATATTATCGGTGCACATGTGCTGAATGTCGCTCAGCAAAATTATGTTCCGCAGGGAGCAAGCGTGACCATTCTCGTATCCGAGGGACCGGTTGTTGAAGTACCTAATGAATCATACGAAGAATCGCCTGGTCCGCTTCCTGATTCAGTGGTGATGCAGCTTGATAAAAGTCATATTACCGTCCATACATATCCGGAATACCATCCTAACGAAGGAATCAGCACCTTCAGAGCAGATATTGATGTGTCAACGTGCGGGGAGATCTCACCGCTGAAAGCACTCAATTACTTGATCCATTCTTTTGATACAGATATTATGACGATGGACTACCGGGTAAGAGGGTTTACGAGGGATATAAACGGTGAAAAGCTCTTTATTGACCACGATATAAATTCTATTCAAAATTATATACCGGATAATGTGAAGGACGCATATGACATGATTGATGTGAATGTGTACCCACAGAATATCTTCCATACAAAATGCAAGCTGAAGGAATTTGATTTGAATAATTATTTATTTGGCTATACAAAGGACAAGCTCAGCAAAAATGAGAGAAATGAAATTACGGACAGATTAAAAATTGAAATGGATGAAATTTTTTATGGGAAGAATATGAAACCATTTTCTGGATGAAGCAAAGAGGGCTTTCTCACTTAATGTGGGAAGGCCTTCCGTTTTGATGCTTTCAAAAAAACCGAAGTTGGATTATCATAATGTAAATATGAGTGAAAAACGGGTAAAGGAGCAGCCATTTTGAAACCAGTCGAGATAAAACGGAAGATCCTCCGTATTTCAGACGGGAATACGAGTAAAGAGGAGGATTCAATCGTTACAGAATTTCCGGTAACCATTAAGGTAAATGGTGAAGAATTCGTTACTATGGTCTGTTCACCTGAATTTATTGAAGACATGGTGATCGGGTACCTTGCCTCAGAAGGATTCATTAAAAGCTGCAGTGATATAAAAGAGCTTTGGATGCAGGAAAAAGAAGGATTTGTTCATGTGAAAACAGCGAAAGATAATCCATACTTTCATCATTTTCAAAATAAACGCTATGTCACTTCCTGCTGCGGGATGAGCCGGCAAGGATTTGTTTTTGCCAGTGATGCAAGAACAGCTAAAAAAATGCACGGCATTCATGTGCAAATAACACCTGAAACTTGTTTATTCCTTATGAAAGAGATGCAAAGTCAGGCCGAAATTTTTCATCAAACAGGAGGCGTGCATAATGCGGCTCTATGTGATAAAAATGGCATGATGCTAAGCAGAATGGACATTGGGAGACATAATGCCCTGGATAAGATATATGGATACTGTTTAAAAAACAACATTTCAGTTCAAGATAAAATCCTTGTGTTCAGCGGAAGAATTTCTTCTGAAATTCTAATGAAAACAGCTAAAATCGGATGTGAGATCGTATTATCTAAATCTGCCCCAACGGAATTAGCATTGAACCTGGCTGAAGAACTTGGAATTACGGTCATTGGGTTTATTAGAGAGTTTTCTTTGAATGTCTATACACATCCGCAAAGAATCATTCTCAAACAAGATATCTGATTGTTTCATTAAATTCGCATATTCTGAAGCTTGCATGTAAAATACATAACAAAAGAGAGGCGAGGAGTATGAAAAATTCTGTACTGGATTCATGGAACCGGCCGCTCAGGGATTTAAGAATCTCTGTCACAGACCGTTGTAATTTCCGCTGCCGCTACTGTATGCCGGAAGAAATATTTGGACCGGATTATTCATTCTTGTCATCTGAGAAAATCTTGTCGTTTGAGGAGATTGAGAGATTAGCAGTCATATTTTCATCTTTAGGTGTTAAAAAACTCCGCTTAACAGGGGGTGAACCTCTGCTCAGAAGAGAGCTTCCTGTGTTAATAAGGATGCTTCATACAGTTGATGGAATTGAAGACATCGGCTTAACGACCAATGGATCGCTATTAAAGGCGTTTGCAGCCGATCTGTTCGAGGCAGGTTTAAGACGAGTAACGATAAGTTTGGATTCTTTGAATGAAGAGCGTTTTGCCGAAATGAATGGCCGCCGCAGCAAGGTAAAAACGATTCTTGACGGGATTGAAGCAGCATCTGCAGCGGGCTTACAGGTTAAGATTAATATGGTCGTTCAAAAAGGGATGAACGATGAGGACGTACTTCCAATGGCCGAGTACTTCAAAGCGAAAGGACATACCCTCAGATTCATTGAATATATGGATGTGGGGAACTCAAACGGGTGGAAGCTTGACCATGTTGTTTCAAAAAGGGAGATTTTGAGTTTAATAGAAGAATGTTTTCCTATCATTAAGATAGCTCCAAGCTATCCTGGAGAAGTCGCTGAGAGGTATGAGTATCAAGATCAATCTGCAGAGATCGGAATCATCTCATCTGTGACCGATTCTTTTTGTTCTACTTGTTCACGTGCCCGGGTATCAGCTGAAGGCAAGCTTTATACCTGTCTTTTTGCCTCAAAAGGATCAGATCTCAGAGAACTGATCCGTTCAGGTAAAAGCAATAAGGAGCTGACAGATATCATCCAGGACATATGGTACAAGCGAAGCGACCGTTACTCTGACGAACGGACAAGCGAGACTGGGCGGCAGAATAAAGTGGAAATGTCTCATATCGGCGGATAATTGACTAGAGGAGATGGTAGATTGGCAGAAAAAAGAACACCCATAAGCGTTTCTGAAGCGGTTCAAAAAGTTATGGACTATGCCAGCAGAGGACAAGTGGAGACAGTGCCGCTTGAAAACTCATATGGACGCTTTTTAGCTGAAGATTTAATCGCAGATCATGATGTGCCTTCATTTGACAGGTCTCCTTATGATGGATTTGCCGTTCGTGCTGCAGATACTGCTCAGAATACAAGAACTGATCCGGGAGTTTTTGAAGTGATCGGAGAAATAGGAGCAGGTTCTGTCTTTCAAGGAACAGTCGGCCAAAATCAGGCAGTAAGAATTATGACCGGAGCCAAAATACCAGCAGGATCTGATGCGGTTGTGATGCTGGAATTAACAAAAGATCTTGATGATGCAAGAGGAAAAAAATTCGAATTAAAGCGCTCCTTAAAAAGCGGTGATAACATCTCGTTTCAGGGTGAGGATACAAAAAAAGGCACTATATTGGCTGCTGAAGGAAGCTTTATTACACCAGGCATTGCCGCACTGCTTGCAACGTTCGGATATGATGAAGTTCCGTGTGCGAAAAAGCCGGTTATCGGAGTGCTTGCAACTGGAAGTGAACTGCTTGAAGTAAATGAACCGCTTCAGCCCGGAAAAATCCGCAACAGCAACTCCTATATGATCCTTGCTCAAATCGAACGGGCAGGAGGAGATGCAAAATATTTCGGTAAATTCAGTGATAATCTTGAGCAATGCGTCGTTGCCGTTAAAGAGGCCCTCTGTCAAGTTGATATATTGATTACTACAGGCGGTGTGTCTGTGGGTGATTATGATTATTTGCCGGCCATTTATGAACGGCTTGGAGCAGATGTTCTTTTTAATAAAATTGCGATGAGACCGGGAAGCGTTACAACAGTTGCTGCTTTGGATCAGAAATTGCTTATGGGCCTTTCAGGGAATCCGTCTGCTTGTTTTGTAGGATTTGAATTGTTTGTCAGACCGGTCATCCGGCATCACAATTTTCACCGATCACCTCATATTAGAAAAGAAAAAGCCTATTTGGGCAAGGATTTTCCTAAGGCTAATCCTTTTACAAGGTTTGTCAGGGCTGAGCTTCATTATGAGGATGGCAGGCTGACCGTACTTCCTTCAGGCTTTGATAAATCGAGTGCAGTTTCCTCTTTAGCAGAAGCAAATGCCCTTATTATTCTGCCGGGCGGGACAAGAGGCTATCAAGCAGGCATGATGACGGATGTATTATTATTGGATGATCAAAAAGGAAGTGAATGGCCGTGGGAAAACATTGTGCCATCCTACAAATAACCGGGCATCAAAATTCTGGAAAAACGACTTTGATGGAAAAGCTCATAAATAAAGCTGCAGCAAATGGTCATCATACAGGTACAATTAAACATCACGGCCATGGAGGCATACCAGATCCAAGGCTTCCGGAAAAAGACAGTGATCGCCATTCAAAAGCAGGAGCTGTTTTGGCAGGGGTTGAAGGGGATGGTCTCCTGCAGCTGAATTTAACCAATCAAAAATGGCCGCTTTCAAAGCTCGTGGAAATCTATCAAACTTTGTCGATTGATACAATATTCATAGAAGGCTATAAAAAAGAAACGTTTCCAAAAGTCGTATTAATCAAAAACGAAAAGGATCTTTCTCTCTTAAAATTAAGCAGCATCATCTGCGTTATTACTTGGATTGATATTGAAAACTTAAACATTCAAGTTCCAATCTATCATATTGAAGACGAAGAGAAATACATATTTTACATCATGGGAATTGTGAGGGATCAGCATGAGTCAGGAATTTTTTAAGATAACTAAGAATCCAATTTCGACTGATGAACTAACGAATAAAGTGGCAAGAAGAGAAGCTGGAGCCATTACAGTCTTTATCGGGACAGTAAGGGAATTTACAAAAGGCAAAAGAACGCTTTATTTAGAATATCAGGCGTATGAACCGATGGCTGTTAAAATGCTTGAACAAATTGGCGATGAAATAAAACAGCGATGGCCGGATGCCCTAACAGCCATTACCCACCGCATAGGAAAGCTCGAGATTTCAGATACAGCTGTTGTCATTGCTGTATCTTCCCCGCACAGGAAAACAGCTTATGAAGCAAATGAGTATGCGATTGAACGGATCAAGCAGATTGTTCCCATCTGGAAAAAAGAACATTGGGAGGACGGGACAATGTGGATTGGAGATCAGCTTGAACAAACGTCCTATCCTGATGGGAAACCCAAGAAGGAGGGTGGAACAAAATGATTAAAGTCTTATTTTTTGCCCATTTGCAGGATGAGGCCGGTACCTCTGCAATGGAAATTGACAAAAGCGGACTCACTGTGGGCGAATTAAAACTGTGGGTACAGGAAAACCAAGGTCTCCAAGGATTAACCAGTGTGATGACAGCAGTCAATGAAAGCTTTGCCAATCAAGATGATGTAATTAAAGATGGAGATACGGTGGCCTTTATTCCCCCGGTAAGCGGAGGCTAAGGAGAGTTCCAGGTTAACTGGGACTTTTTTTGTTTAATGAATGACTTTCGGTTTCCTGAGGTATATTGATTGTTGAAAAGACAGAATCTTGCTACAATTTAGGAAGCGCTTACATTTATTCAGTTTGTTTTATTCAAGACTATGCAGGGTAAATACAATGCTGTATTGAAAATTGATTGAACATTATAACTATTCTTGAAAGGGGAGGTCTTTTTGGCAGACAGGTTTAACGTGAAAATTAACGGAGCTGAAGTAATAGCAGAAGAAAATCAGACAGCCCTTCAACTTCTTGCCGCCCAAAACCTTGAAGTGCCAAGCGTTTGCTATCATCCAAGCCTCGGTGCAATTGAAACGTGTGATACTTGCATCATTAAAGTAAACGGTGAATTTGTGAGGGCCTGCAAGGCAGAGGTCAGGAACGGCGATGTCATTGATTCTCATTCAGACGAAGTAAAAGAGGCCCAGCTCATTGGCATGGACCGGATTCTGCACAATCATGAGCTATATTGTACGGTTTGTGATTATAATAATGGCGGCTGCGACATACACAATACAGTGAAAGAAATGAAAATCAATCATCAAAGTATTCCTTTTGCTCCAAAGCCCTATGAAATAGACCAATCTAATCCTTTTTACCGCTATGATCCGGATCAATGCATTCTTTGCGGCAGATGCGTAGAAGCATGCCAGAATGTGCAGGTGACAGAGACTCTATCCATTGATTGGGAACGGGACCGTCCCCGTGTGATCTGGGACAGCGATGTAGCGATTAATGAATCTTCATGCGTTTCCTGCGGACATTGTTCAACAGTTTGCCCATGCAATGCGATGATGGAAAAAGGAATGGAGGGGGAAGCAGGTTATTTAACTGGCATTTCAAAACAAACCCTTCGTCCGATGATTGAGATTACCAAAAATGTGGAGACCGGCTACGGTTCAATCCTTGCTATATCTGACATGGAATCAGCTATGCGGGACGAGAGAATCAAGAAGACAAAAACTGTCTGTACATATTGCGGTGTCGGCTGCAGCTTTGATATATGGACAAAGGGGAGAGAAATCTTAAAAGTTGAACCTCAGGCTGAAGCTCCTGCAAACGGAATTTCAACGTGTGTAAAAGGCAAATTCGGATGGGATTATGTCAATAGTGAAGAACGCCTGACGAAGCCGCTGATCAGGGAAGGCGATGCTTTCCGTGAAGCTGAATGGGATGAGGCGTTATCCCTTATTGAAAGAAAGTTTTCTCAAATTAAAAACGAACATGGTCCTGACGCACTCACTTTTATCAGCTCTTCAAAATGCACAAATGAGGAATCCTATTTAATGCAGAAGCTTGCAAGATCCGTAATCGGAACAAATAACATTGATAATTGTTCAAGATACTGTCAGACACCTGCAACAATGGGATTATTCCGGACAGTCGGCTACGGCGGCGATTCAGGCACAATAAAGGATATTGAACTGTCTGAGCTTGTCTTGATAATCGGTTCAAACACATCAGAATCGCATCCTGTTTTATCTACCAGAGTGAAGCGGGCTCATAAACTTCATGAACAAAAGCTGATTGTCGCCGACCTCAGAAAACACGAAATGGCCGAGCGCTCTGACTTATTTATTCAGCCTGAATCAGGAACAGACATTGTCTGGCTGTCTGCCGTAACCAACTATATCATCAGCCAGGGCTGGGCAGACATGGAATTTATAAAGAACAGAGTAAACGGATTTGAGGAGTATAAGGAGAATTTAGAGAAATTCACGCTGGAATATGCCGAAGAAACGACTGGCATCTCCAAAAACGAGCTGATCAAAATAGCTGATATGATCCATGAAGCGAAAAGCACAGTTGTTCTATGGGCAATGGGCGTCACTCAGCATTCAGGCGGAAGCGACACGAGTACTGCTATTTCAAATCTGCTTTTAATCACAGGAAATTATGGCCGGGAAGGTACAGGCTCCTATCCTTTAAGAGGCCACAACAATGTGCAGGGGGCAAGTGATTTCGGCAGCATGCCTGACAGGCTCCCTTCCTATGAAAAAATCACAGATCCTGCAGTACGCGCTAAATATGAAAAAGGGTGGGGGGTTACACTTCCTGAACACCCGGGATTAAACAACCACGAAATGGTAGCAGGGATTCACGCCGGAAACGTAAAAGCGATGTATTTGAAAGGAGAAGAAATGGGCATCGTTGATTCCAATATCAACTACGTCCATGCAGCTTATGAAAAATTAGACTTTTTCGTCGTTCAGGATCTCTTCTTATCAAAGACCGCAGAATATGCAGATGTTGTGCTTCCTGCAAGTCCAAGTCTAGAAAAAGAGGGCACATTTACGAATACAGAACGCAGAATTCAGCGTTTATATCAGGTCCTTGAACCTTTGGGTGACTCAAAGCCGGACTGGAAAATCATTATGGAGATTGCAAATAAGCTTGGAGCTGGATGGGACTATACTCATCCAAGCGAGATCATGGCAGAAGCAGCAATACTTGCCCCTCTTTTTGCGGGAGTAAACTATGAGCGGCTGGATGGATATAAGAGTCTTTTGTGGCCAGTAGCAGCCGATGGAACAGATACATCCGTTCTTTTCCTGGATGAATTTCCTTTTCCAGACGGCAAGGCGCGCCTATTTCCAGTTGATTGGACAAAACCGCTCCAATTTGATGCGGAATATGATATTCACGTGAATAACGGAAGGCTGCTCGAACATTTTCATGAAGGCAATATGACCTATAAATCAAAGGGCATTACTTCAAAAACACCCAATACATTCCTTGAAGTATCACCTGAGCTTGCCGAAGAACGAGGGATAAAAGACGGCTCTCTTGTCAGGCTGATATCCCCTTATGGAAAAGTTAAAGTGCAATGTCTGATTACAAGCCGCGTCAAAGGAAAAGAAGTGTACCTGCCCATGAATGATTCTGGAGAATCAGCCATCAATCTAATCACAAGCAGTTTCGCTGACAAAGATACAGATACCCCTGCATATAAAGAAGTAAAGGCCAGGCTTGAGGTGCTGGAGGTCGAGGGTGTCAATCCATTGCCAAAAACAAATTTCCGGTATGGAAATCCAAATCCTCAAAGAGGTGTTGAAGTAGAAAGAAAATGGCAGCGCAAAGACTATGTATTCCCGGGCGACCTCGTAAAAAAGGAGGGAAATAAGCGTGGCAAAAGCAACTAAAACGATTAACCGGATAGAAAAAACAGAAGAAGATAAGCGAAAAGAAGATTTAAGAGAAGTGGAAGATGCACTGATCAGCCATAAAGAAGCCATAATTGATACACTTGAGATTTTACAGCACATGCAGGACAGAGGGGTTTTGCCCTTATTAAAGGGATTGTTCGGACAAGGCGACAAAGTGATGGACATTCTTGTGAAAACAGTAGATAAAAAAGAAACGACAAACAGTTTGAAAAATTTGCTGTTGATGACAGGGGTGCTTGGCATGATCAATGTCAAACAGCTGGAACCCTTTTTATTAAAAGTGAATGCAGGAGTTGCCAGAGTGGCTGAAAATAAAGATCCGGCTGAAAAAACGAGCTACTTTGACCTTGCGCGCTCGCTGAAAGATCCTGAAGTAAACCGGGCCGTCACGCTGCTGATCAGTTTCCTGAAAGGTATGGGACAGGAAACGGAACATATTGAAAAAACAGCTCAAAGTAAAGAAAATCAAGTGCGTCATAAAAACGAAACTCTGGAATAAGGCCATGAAGGCAGGCAAAACAGGTTGCCTGCCTTTACCCAAATGCTTAGAAAAGAGGAGAAATAAATGACGAAAACAAAAAATCGCTGGCTGATTGCAACTGCAGCGGTTGGAATCCACATTTCAATCGGCTCGGTTTATTCTTGGAGTGTTTTTACCAATCCCCTTAGAGACGAACACGAGTGGGGTTTAAGCGAAATCTCGCTTACTTTCAGTATTGCGATTCTGTTTTTGGGGTTATCTGCAGCATTTATGGGACACTTTGTGGAAAAGTATGGTCCCAGAGCTTCCGGTCTGCTCTCAACAGTATGTTTTGCAGCAGGGTTAATAGGAGCAGGTTATGCTGAGAGCATCGGATCTTTATTTCTTTTGTATTTTTTTTACGGAGCTCTTGGAGGAATTGGGCTTGGCATTGGATATATTACTCCTGTATCCTCGTTAGTTAAATGGTTTCCTGATAGAAGAGGACTTGCGACCGGACTTGCCATCATGGGCTTTGGGTTCGCATCATTAATTGCAAGCCCTGTAATAGCATCGCTCATAGCAAGTGTTGGAATAGATAAGACTTTTTATATCCTTGGGACCGTCTATTTTTTGATCATGATTTCTTCATCCCTTTATCTTGCCCCACCGCCTGCAGGATGGATGCCTGCAAATATGAAAGAGAATCAGCAGCAGGCTGAAACGATAAAGAGTGATTTATCCCAGCTTACAGCAAACGAAGCCGTCAAAACGCTCCGGTTTTGGGCATTGTGGACCATGCTTTTTATTAATGTTACTTGCGGAATTGCGATTATATCCGTAGCATCCCCGATGGCTCAGGACATTGCCGGATTAAGCGCAGCTGCAGCCGCAGCGATGGTAGGAATCATGGGATTATTTAATGGATTTGGGCGAATCGGCTGGGCATCTGTATCTGATTATATTGGCCGTCCAAATGTTTACACAGCATTCTTTGTCATTCAAACAGCTGCTTTTTTTATGCTTCCAAGTATAACAAACGCCATCCTCTTTCAGGCGCTCATCTTTTTAATTCTAACCTGTTACGGGGGAGGATTCGCTTCCATACCAGCATATATCGGCGATCTCTTCGGCACAAAACAGCTGGGTGCTATTCACGGATACATTTTGACTGCATGGGCAGCTGCCGGGCTTGCAGGACCGCTTCTTGTTTCTTGGATCAGAGAAACGACTGACAGCTACTCCTTGACCCTGTCTATCTTCGGTGGTGCTTTTACAGCAGCAATGGTTATTTCAATTCTGATTAGGATAAATATTAAAAATGTAAGGCAAAGAAGTCAGCAAACGCCATCAAATTCAATGACTCCGTAATAAATGGTTAAAAGGAGGGGCATTCTATTTAGTAATAGAATGTTTTTTTTGAGAAAAAATTGGTAAAAAAGAAATATTTATAAGGAAATATTACCTAAAAATTAGTATAATATACTTAATATGGATTGGGAGGTGAACATATAGATGGAGCAAAAGCCTTTGCACTATGACGGAAGTGTTCAAACAGAGGGTGAGCATCAGCAGACATCATCCGAACCCTTGAAAATCACAGATGAAATTAGAAAAAATTTAGGCGGCAATCCATATTTTATTGAAATCAATGAATAATCAATGTGATGGCCTCTAATTAAAGAGGCTTATTTTAATTGTCATTTAGCTTATCTTCTCCCTTTGGAACGAATAATAATGAAAGTTTCTTCTTCCTCATCATCATCTTCATATTTATACGAATCGTGATAGGTTGGTTCTTCAGGAACTTTTCCCTTTATTCTCTCTGCAGGGAGTTCTTTTTCCTTTTCCTGCATCACGGTTTTTTCCTGTTTTTCTTTTTTCTTTTCCTTTTTTTCTGCTTCTTGATTTTCTTTTTTATCTTCATCTACTGCTTTAGCAGTTTTTTTTATGTCCACTTTCAGTTCTTTAGGTGAATCTTGTTTTTTTACTTCCTTTTCTTTTTTTTCTTTCTTGTTTTCCTTAAGAGGTTCTTCCACACTCTTAACCACTTCATCCTTTTCTTCTTTTAAGACTTCATGTTCCATTTTTTCACACTCATCATGTCTAGCCGGTTCTTCATATGAATAAAGACATTTCTCATCTTCATGTAAATCTGTACAGCAATCGATTTGCTCCTCTGTGCAAGTGCATTCAGGGTCAAAAAAAAGGATGTCACAATGATCTTTCACTTCTTCAAGCAGCATTTGTACAAGGACCTCTTTGTTCATAGCCAGTTTTAATGTATTGTTCAAATCCTTTTTTAAGGTAATCAGAAATTCAGACGAAACGGCATTTTTCATTTCTTTAATTGCGATAAGCTCTTCATAGATTGCTTCAGATAAAGCATGATTTAAAGTTAACACAGATTCAAGGAACCTATTAATGTCCCGGCATTTACAGTTGACACAGGCTCCGGTGCAGCATTCTTTTCCAGTGTTATAAGAAGACACAATAATCCCCCTTCGTTTAAGTTTCTCTGAAAATAGATTATGCAGTGAAAATCAGAATGGATTGGAAAATTGAAATTTAAAGAAGAAATTAGGTACATTGCCCACGGTGTGAAATGTGCATGCAGGGGAATGAAAAAAGGGCTGCGATTTTCTAAAAATTCCTGAAAACAGGCGAATGATCTGAATAAAATGCCGTCTCAATAACATCACTTTTGACATTATCTATACAAGGACGAAGATAGAGCGAACAAACATTGACTACAACTATGCTTAACGCTTTATCTTTGTCCAAAACAATATTAGGAGGAATAAATAGATGTCTGTAAATCCGTTCAGAAGAACAACATCTGCAAATCATTGTGACGCCACAAACGTCAGACCAAATCCAATTCCAGCATCGCCGGATCCAATTATTAAAGTTCCAGTATTGCTACAGGAAGTTTCTGTGCAAATCCCAATGCATGCGGAAATTACATTTCCTGCAGGCCAACGCGTGCTGGAAATTAAAACAATCAAAAAGCGCACTTTCGTCACTCAGTGCCGTCTTGTTAACCGCCCGCCTGCTCCTGGCACAAATCCAGCAACCTTCGTAGCAAAACTCTTTATCAGTGGGTTCGTCCGCAAAAACATTCAATATGCTGCAAATCCAACAGTAGATGCAGCCGGTGAAATTTTAGCACCAATTCAATCATTAACGGTAGAAGTGCCTTTTGATTGTGTAGCTGAGATTAATGGTTTTAGAAATTTACCTGTGGGGCCATTCACAGATATGCGTGATGAGTTTGGCTTTTTAATCTCTCAGGAGCTTCCAAATGGCAGAACTTTTGCTGAAAAAGACCGCTTAGACGGCACGGATCTTTCTCAATTCCACCAAATCAGCACAGAGTTTTTCAACGAACTTCCATTCTGCGAGCTTATCAGAGCAGATATCATTGAATTTGATGAGTCATTAAACCGTATGCCTTTCGCTGCAGACAATCCAAACGTAGTCGGAGAAGGCACTTTCACAAGACTTTCTGAAAAAATGGTTTTAGATCTCACTGTAAAATTATTGCAAAAACAACAAGTCAGAGTTGATTCTTTAGGGCCAGCACCTGGTGAACTCGAAGGCTAATTAGCAAACATCAGTAAATAGTGGATTTTGGCTGTCGGGTATTTCCCGGCAGTCTTTTTTACATGGTACATAAATAATTACACGACATATTGTATGGTGTTGAAATCAAAAAGTGTGCACCCAAAAATAGACTTGTACCTAATTTTTGAGTCCAAACAGGCGAATGCCTTTTGCATATGATAAATTGCACTAAAAACTTAAGGAGGAATCACTAAATGTCTGTTGAGCCATTTCCGAGAACCACATCCATGCAGCACTGTAAAGCAACAATCGTAGATCCGTCTGCAGCTCCATCAACTGGTATCATTATTAAAGTTCCAGTCTTGCTGCAGGAAGTCCAAATACAAATTCCAGTCCATGCTAAAATTACTTTTCCTAAAGGAGAAAAAGTTCTTGAAATTAAAGAAATTAAAAAAAGAGTTTTCTTAACCCAGTGCCGCCTTATTAACCGCGAGGGTGCAGCCTCAGGCCAGCTGTTTTTGAGCGGGTTCGTTCGCAAGAATATTCAATATGCCTCAAATCCCAAAGAGGAATGCAAAGGATCTGTTTTATCTTCTATAAAATCACTGACTGTTGAGGTGCCGTTTGATTGTGTTGCTGAAATTGAACGTTTTCTTACTCCTCCTGTAGGACCTGTCAGTGATTCGAAAGAAGAGTTCGGTTTTTTTATTGCACAGCCGCTTGGAATCGGTTTTCCAGAAAAAGACCAATTATTGTCCACTGACATTTCTCAATTCCATCAAATCAGTACGGAACATTTTAATGAACTGCCTTTTTGTGAGCTTGTAAAGGCCGATATTATTGAATTTGACGAAGCACTGAACCGCAGCATGAAAAAAGAAGAGTGCAAGTGTGATGAGCACTGCGAAGAAAGAGAAATCATTTTAGAAATCCCGCTTGAAGAGTACATGGAATTGTGCAGCGATGAAGATGGATGCGAATGTGAAGAATGTAAAAATAAGAATGAATTAAAGCATTCAAGCTCTTCTAAAAGAAATACATTTAAAGAACTTTCTGACAAACTCAGCATGGAAATCATGGCATATGAAGATGATTTTGAAAAGAAGCACATTAAAAAAGATCACCGTAAAAAAGACGCAAAAATTGAAACTTTTACAGAATTATCAGAGAAAATGATCCTGGATATTACACTTAAATTACTCCAAAGACAGCAAATTCGCCTGGGATAAATATCACACTAAAAAGCACCTCTAACAGGGTGCTTTCATTTTTCGCGCGGAAAATAAGCTAATTACATAGGATACTCTGAAAATTGGATGAATGAATCACTTCATCTAACCATACGAAAATGGAATTCCTTAATAAGATAGTATAAGGGATCAGTCACAGATTACATTCTTCATTCTTTGCAAGATTTGAATGAGATATCGGGAAGCTATGGACAGCGCTAGTCATACGTTTGTCTGATAGATCAAGACGTCTTCTTGCAATGATGGATTTATTACCTAGTGATGACTGTACCTCTAGTTTGGATAAATGAAAGAGGTGAAAAATATGTGCCAGAAGCATGTTGAAATACGTTTAATCTGCAAGCGTGTAAAACATTCGGGCGAACATTGTCCATGTGATCATTGCAAAAAACACGATGATAAATGGGTCTGTAAATGCGTTAAAGTTTGTGATGAGTGGAAGAAAGAAGAGAAGCACCATTGCGAGTGTGACCACTGGAAGAAAGAAGAGAAGCATCATTGCGAGTGTGATCACTGGAAAAAAGAAGAGAAGCACCATTGCAAGTGTGATCACTGGAAAAAAGAAGAGAAGCACCATTGCAGGTGTGAATACTGGAAAAAAGAAGAGAAGCACCACTGCGAGTGTGATCACTGGAAGAAAGAAGAAAAGCACCATTGCATGTGTGACGATTGGAAAAAAGAAGAGAAGCACCATTGTAAGTGTGATAAGTGCAAGAAAAAAGAGAAGCACCACTGTAAGTGTGATAAATGCAAGAAAAAAGAGAAACATCACTGCAAATGTGAAAAATGCAAAAAGAAGCATCACTAAAACTAATGGCAAGCTAATTGTTAAGCTGCTTATAACGTAATAAGAAGTGCAGCTTGTTTTGGCCTATTACTGCCATATGTTTTAAGACTTGTGTAAAAGCAAGTCTTTTTGTTTTGTTCTCTCCGCAAATATCGTTGCTTTTAGACTATTTTCTTAAAACCATAAGTGCATCGGAACGGAGCGGACAACAGTCTAGGGGAACTGCCTTATATTAGGTTACAAAACCAAATGGAATATTTAATAGGAAATAGTAAAAATTAAAGGAAACACACCTGCTTTAGTCCCGAGGTGAATATATGGAACAAAAAAGACAATTTGATCACATTTTAATCTGTTTATGTATATTGGCCATCGCTCTATATGTAGCACCGCTTTTTATCCTAAATGAAAATGCGCACATCCGCGTTCATGACAATCTTGATTCTAATCTTGCCTGGTATAAAGTGCTGACGGAAAATGGTTACCTCTTAAGCGGGCTGAATGAAACGTTGCCGCAAATAATAAACGGACTGCCCAGAAATGCTCTTGGTTCTGAATGGAATCTTCAAATCTGGCTGTACAATTGGTTCCCGACTATGACTGCTTATGCATTTTCTCAATCAATCACAAGAATTTTTGCCTTTTTGGGCATGTATCTTCTCTTGAAGGACCATTTCCTTAAAGAAAGGCAATATCAGTTTATTCATGCAGGAACAGCCTTAACTTTTGCCCTGACTCCTTTCTGGCCCCAGGGAATGCTCAGCACTCTGGGTATGCCGCTTGCTTTATGGGCTTTTTTAAATATCAGAAATGGAAATCGGTATTGGCTCAGCGTGGCAGTCTTAACTTTTCTCCCTTTTTACTCAAGTTTTGTTTTAGGTTTTTTCTTTTTTTTAACGGCTGCAGGCATTTTATGGATCATTGATTTGATGAAAAAAAAGAAGTGGAATCTGCCGTTTTTGATCTCCATAGGATACATGAGCTTTGTCTACTGTATAGTTGAATACCGGTTAATTTATTCCTTTTTATTTTCATCTGAATCAAATAGCCGTGATGAGTACTTTCATGCAAGGCTGCCATTATGGAGGGTCATTAGGCTGACATTTAAGAACTTTGTATTAGGCCATACACATGTTATGACCGTTCACGGCTTGGTTATTCTGCCTGTCACTCTGATTGCTTTATACATAATTTTCCGAAAAAGAATTTGGAGAACAGAAAAACCTTTTGTTCTTTTATTCATTTTAAATTTCTGTTTATCAGCTTGGTATGCATTTTGGTTTTATAAAGGCTGGCTACCCTTAACGGAACGTTTTCATTTCATGGATACCTTTAACTTTGCAAGATTCCACTTCTTGCGGCCTATCATAATTTATCTAGGGTTCGCTCTGGGATTAAAAATTTTATTTAATGAATTCCCCAAAAAGGGTGTAATCGGGGCGTTACTCTTAGCTCAAGTAATTGTGCTTGGCCTCTTTAATGATGAAATTATCTATCATAAGAAACCATCAGTAAAAGAGTTTTATGCAGAGGAACAGTTTGCTGAAATTAAAGAACATATCGGCATGCCTGTTGAGGAATATAGAGTTGCAAGCCTCGGACTTCATCCTGCCATCGCTCAATACAATGGATTTTATACTCTCGATACGTATAACAACTTTTACCCGCTCTCGTATAAATACCAATTTCGGAAAATCATCGAAAAAGAGCTCAGTAAAAATAAAAGACTGCGGATTTATTTTGATGAGTGGGGAGGAAGATGTTATCTTTTCACGAGCGAGCATGAGAAAAAATATATGTTTACTAAAGATTCAGCAAAAGTTTTTGAACATCTGGATTTAAATACAAAACCATTTAAAAAAATGGGGGGTGAGTATATTTTTTCAAGCTTGCCGATTGAGCAGCCGGAAAAGAATCATTTAGTTTTAGATAAAGTATTTCATTCTCCTGAATCAGCGTGGAGAATTTATCTTTATAAGGTCAAATAAACTAGCACGGGAGACTCTACATGATGAATGCACCTACTTTAACTATTGTAGTTCCATGTTATAACGAAGAAGAAATTCTTCCTCATACGATATACAATCTCTGTCAGGTTCTTGAAAATTTGATAACAGAAAAGAAAATATCATTTAAAAGCAGGGTCCTGTTCATTGATGACGGCAGCAAAGACGCTACCTGGTCAATTATCAATAAAGCAAGCCTGAATATGGAAAGAGTGGCAGGATTAAAACTATCTAGAAATGCAGGGCATCAAAATGCATTGCTTGCCGGAATGTTCACTGCCCAGGAAGGATCTGACTGTATTATCACTATTGATGCGGATCTGCAGGATGACATCACAGTTATTCATGAATTTATAGACACCTATCAAAAAGGCTTTGAAATCGTGTATGGAGTCAGATTGAAAAGGGGAACGGATACTCTTTTTAAACGCAAATCGGCGGAATGGTTTTATAAAATCATGAAAAAGCTGGGTGTCGAGCTTATTTACAATCATGCGGATTATCGGCTGATGAGTAAACGCGCCGTACAAGAATTGAAAGGATTTGATGAGGCTAATTTGTTCTTGAGGGGCATTGTTCCTCTTATAGGGTTTAAATCAGCCAAGGTCTATTATGACCGGAAAGAAAGGCTCGCAGGGAATACGAAGTATCCTTTAAGCAAAATGCTGTCATTTGCCTTTGATGGCATTACATCTTTTTCAGTAACACCGATTCGCTTCGTCTTATCAATGGGTTTGATTACTTTCCTTGTCAGTCTTCTGTTCGGAATTTATTGTCTGATGATGAAATATCTGGGCCGGACACAAACAGGATGGACATCATTAATAGCCTCTATATGGGTAATAGGAGGACTGCAGATGATTGCTACAGGATTAGTAGGCGAATATATAGGAAAAATATACAAAGAAACAAAAAGACGTCCTAAATATATTATAGATATTGATTTATTCAATCTTCCAATACAAAAAAACAATAGTCAGAATGATGATTTTCGCTATGAGATCAGAAAGTAATTTCATTCGATTTGATCCGCTGTTTCTTAAATTCATTCTTGTTGGAATAATCAATACTGCTGCAGGCTTATCAGCAATTTTCCTTTTACTGAATCTATTACATGTGAATTACTGGCTTTCTACATTTATGGGTAATATCATCGGTGCAGCAGTCAGCTATTCCTTAAATCGTTCCTTCACCTTTTCAAGTCAGGCCAGCATCAAAAAAAGTCTGCCCCGTTTTATATTAGTTATTGTTGTTTGTTATTTTGTATCATTTTCCTTCAGCAAAGCAGCAGCTGACTTCATTTATCAAGTATTTCCACAAATTTTCATGACGGAAGATTTGTTTCCTGTACTGCTGGGGACTGGTATTTATACATTATTAAATTTTTCGGGACAGAAATATGTTGTTTTCAGGCAATAATTATTACTAATAGATAGCCAATAATTTTTCTACTTAAATGATGTTCTATCTAAACATATATATAAATTAAAAAGTGGCCAAAACTCATGGTCACTTTTTTTCCATTTTAATGTGTATAAATTTTTGCGATGAATTTTATATTCCTTTTAGCAGGTGGTACAGCTTCGCTGGAATTTCACCATATGTAGGAGTCTTTTACTTCTCTTATAATCCAACACTTGTGAAGTCATTTACATTCATTTGTTGTTTTTGATAAACCTAGAGTAACCTTCTATTTATTTCCGCGATTTTCTACCCTGGACCTCATTAAGAAAATAAAAACTGATGAATTGGATAATGAAAGAAGGAATTTACGAAATCTTTACATTGGATTAATGCGGGATTTATATTGACTTATTATGATCAAACCGTAATAAACAGTAATAAACATTAAAAATACCACACTAAATGGAGGCACTATTTATGAAATACACATTCAAGAAGAATTGTTACAAGTCTATTCAAGCTGTGATGTTAGGAGTGAGTGTACTAGGATTAGCTGCTTGTGGAGCTGCTAAAGAAGAGGCTGCTTCAGTTGTTAAGGATCCAAGTTCATTAACCCTGAAAGAAATTGAAACAAAGGCAAAAGAAGAGGGAACCATTAGTAGTGTCGGTATGCCTGATTCATGGGCTAACTGGGGAGAAACGTGGAATGAAGTGATAAAAAAATATACATTGGAACACAATGATACAGATTTATCCAGTGCAGAAGAGATTGCCAAAATGGAATCTGAAGGAGAGAATGCAACAGCTGATATCGGCGATGTAGGGATTTCCTTTGGACCAATCGCGGAACAAAAAGAAATAACGATGCCATATAAAACTTCCTATTGGGACGAGGTACCTGACTGGGCAAAAGATGACAATGGAGATTGGGTTGTTGGCTACCAAGGAACGATTGCATTCTTTACTAATAAAGAATTAGTAGATAACCCGCCAAAATCTTGGGATGACATATTAAACGGAGATTACAAGGTAACAGTTGGAGATGTTCAGCGTGGTACACAGAACCAAATGGCCGTTCTTGCTGCCGCTATCGCTTACGGTGGTGATGAAACAAATCTCCAACCGGGAATTGACTATTTTGCTAAGCTTGCCAAGCAAGGCCGCCTTAGCTTAACTGATGCGAAGCCTGCTAACATTGAAAAAGGGGAAGTGGAAGTTGCCCTTGTTTGGGATTTCAATGCCCTTGGTTACGCTGACCAAATCAACAGCGATCAATTTGAAGTCACTATTCCAAGTGAAGGTTCAGTCGTAAGCGGCTACGCAACTATTATTAACAAATATGCAAAGCATCCGCATGCCGCGATGGCAACTAGAGAATATATCTTAAGCGATGAAGGACAAATTAACTTAGCTAAAGGGTTTGCGCGTCCAATTCGCGATGTAGAACTTCCGAAAGAAGTAGCTGAAAAAATGGTTCCAGAAGAACAGTACAAAAAAGCAAAACCAATTGAAGATTACAAAGCCTGGGAAGAAACGGCTAAAAATTTACCGCAGACTTGGCAAGAAGAGGTGTTAGTCCATGTTAAATAAAGTAATAGCAATTGTTGTTGATGGTATGAGATATGACAAAGCATGTGAGGCTCTTGGATTTATTCAACATCTAGTTGAAACAAATCAGGCAGCACTTTACAAAGTAAAGTCGGAACTCCCAAGTCTTTCCCGTCCATTATATGAAGTGTTACTAACGGGTACACCGGCATCTGTGAACGGAATTACGTCCAATCAAGCAGTTCGCTTATCTACTGAGAAAAGTCTCTTCCATCTTACGAAAGAAAACGGCTTAAGAAACGGAACGGTATCGTATTACTGGGTAAGCGAACTTTATAATCGCGCGCCATTCCATTTTATTGAAGATCGCGAGCAAGAGGATGAATCTAAGCCGATTCAATATGGAAAATTTTATTGGGATGATGACTATCCAGACAGTCATGTGTTAATGGATGCAGAAGCCTTGCGCAGAAAGTATGACCCGCACTTTTTATATATCCATCCGCTCGGCGTAGATGTAAAAGGAGAAATTTTCGGTTCAGAATCGAAAGAATATCGTGAACAAATCTTAAAAATGGGAAGCTTGTTGGCACAGCTTTTGCCAATTTGGATCAAAGAAGGTTACCACATTTTAATTACGTCTGATCATGGCATGAGTGAATATGGCAACCATGGCGGCATAACTGATGGTGAGCGTGATGTACCGCTCTTTATCATCAGTCCAAAAGTTGAGCCTGGCGTTTACAGTGAAGTGATTCCGCAATTAGCTTTTGCACCGCTCGTTTGTGAACTTTTAAATATTAAGCCGTCCAATAAAATGATTTCCTATCAATTTCCTGGTCTGAGAGGAAAAATAACTCTTTAAAAAAGATACACTATTCAACTTTAAAATGAAGAATGAAGGTTAACTGGGATTGGTTTAATGAACGTACTGTTAAACCAATTCCCAAATTGTTAGAGAACAAAAGGGAGCGAGAAGTCTTGCCAAAAATAAAAAAACAAAAAATTTACTTATTAGCTCTTTTACTGCCATTTATTTTGTTTGTGATTGGATTTGAAATAGGACCATTAGTGGCAATGATTAAAAATAGTTTTTATGCAGACGATGGAATTCAAGTTACGATTAATCAATACATTACCATATTTAAAAGTAAATTTTACTTACAAGCCATTCAAAATAGCCTTGTCATTTCCTTAGTTTCTGCTGTGACTTCTGTGATTATAGCAGTCGTTGCTGCCTATTCGTTTACGAAGTTCTCACAAAAAACACAAAATCGCCTGCTGATGATTGCCAACATGACTTCGAACTTTGAGGGGATTCCCCTTTCATTTTCATATATTATTTTACTTGGAAACAATGGATTGTTTACGCTGCTTTTTTCTATGATTGGCTGGGATGTGTTTGCAGATTTTAATTTATATTCATGGACGGGCCTCATTCTTGTTTATATTTATTTTCAAATTCCGCTTGCTGTTATGCTCATTTACCCGTCTTATCAAGGAATTAAGAAACAATGGAAAGAAGCCTCATCATTATTAGGAGGGTCAACATTTTCATTTTGGCTTCACATTGGGATTCCAGTTCTTTTGCCTAGTATTGTAGGTACATTCAGTATTTTGTTTGCTAATGCGATGGGAGCATACGCTACAGCCTATGCATTAGTCGGCAGCAACTATAACTTATTGTCATTGCAAATTGCCTCTCTAGTTGCTAGTGATGTTGCATTAAAGCCTCAGCTAGGCAGTGCATTGGGAGTTCTTCTGGCAGCGACCATGATAGTAGCGATGTGGTTCAATGAACGAATGATGCGTCGCATTAGGAGGGATCTACGATGAAATCTTCATTGACTTTTCATAAAGTGATGGTTGGATTACTAGTTATGTATTTATTAATTCCGCTAGTAGGAACATTTTTATTCTCGATTGCCGGTAAGTGGGATCATACCATTTTGCCTGAGAGTTATACAATGAAATGGTATATTGAATTATTTCAAGATGAACGGTTTTATGATGCTTTTCGACGAACGCTGTTTTTAATTTTCATGTCTGTCGGTCTTAGTGTTGTAATTATGATTCCGACTATTTTTATCATCACCGTATATTTCAGTAAATGGGAAGGATTGCTGCAGGCAGCAGCTATGCTTCCATATGGAATTCCTCCCATTGTTGGAGCTGTTGGATTAATCAAGGTATATTCAGATGGACCAATTCAAATTGCCGGAACACCTTGGATTTTAATTGGTGCTTATTTCATAACCATTCTGCCATTTATGTATCAAGGTATTCGGAACAGTCTTCGTACGGTTAATGCTGTGCAGCTTGTTGATGCAGCTGAATTACTGGGTGCTACAAAATTTCAGGCGTTTCGCACAGTGGTGTTTCCCAATATTATATCTGGGATTTTAGTGTCTACCTTATTATCAGTCGCTCTTTTATTTAGTGAGTTTGCTTTTGCCAATTTGCTTGTCGGGGGCCGATTTGAAACCATTCAAATTTATCTTGCTGACAAACTAAACAGCAGCGGTCACTTAACAAGTGCAATTGTTATTACTTATTATACAGTGATTTTACTTTTAACGGGGACTGTATTAAAACTTACATTTAGAAACGAAAAAAATCCTGTCGTGACAAATAAGAAGCGTATCCTTTCATTTTTAAAAAAACAACAGCGTCATAAAAATACTGCTTTAGAAGGTGAAAAATAATGAGCTACGTAACCATCGATCAAGTGACTAAGGGGTATGAAAATCAAGTCGTTTTAAATGACATTTCTATAACATTAAAAAAAGGAGAATTTGCTACACTTCTTGGGCAAAGCGGATGCGGAAAAAGTACATTATTACGGTCCATTGCGGGGCTTGAAGGCGTTGATGCAGGAAGAATCTTTATTGATGGAAAAGATATTACTAATCTATCACCGCGCCAGCGTGAAGTCGGTATGGTGTTTCAGTCTTATGCACTTTTTCCAAATATGAGCGTTTTTGATAATATTGCTTACGGCCTTAAAATGAAGAAGGTAAAAGATATTAAATCAAGAGTAAAAAAGATGATAGAGATGGTTGATTTAATAGGAAAAGAAGAGTCTTATCCTCATCAATTATCTGGCGGGCAACAGCAGAGGGTTGCTCTTGCCCGTGCGCTTGTCATGGAGCCGAAAGTACTGCTTTTGGATGAACCGTTAAGCGCATTGGATGCTAAAATCAGAAAAAATTTACAAAAAGAATTAAAGAGAATACAGAAAGAATTAGATATTACAACGATCTTTGTTACTCATGATCAGGAAGAAGCCATGACGATGTCTGATCGAATTTTTGTCATGAATAAAGGACATGTTGTACAATCCGGTTCTCCATCAGAAATTTATACTTCTCCAGTCAATCCATTTGTTGCAAAATTTATCGGAAATTATAATGTTTTTAATATGGAAGTTTTCCGTAAACTTGTTCGCAGCACAGAATTAAATGGGAATGAAGTCGCCATTCGTCCTGAAGTTTTACAATTAGTTTCTGCTGATGAGGATAGTTTGGATTTACAAGAGAACTGGGGAATTAAAGGGTTCATTAAAGATCTTTCCATGACAGGGAATGTTATAAGATATGAAGTAGAAACAGAGGCGTCCGCATTCCATGTAGACTATCTTCACCACAAGGGGAAAATGTTTGAGCAAGGAGCACGCGTTCATATTCTTGTACCAAAGAAAGAATGCGTAATTTTATAAATTATTAATAATCGTGGAGGATGAAATATGTCTGTTTTGCCAGAAGAAAGAAAGAATGAAATTTTAAAAGAACTGAACAAAATTGGAAAAGTAAAGGTGATGGAATTAGTTGATCAATTTAATGTTTCAGAGGAAACAATTCGACGCGATTTAATGATATTAGAGGAAAAAGGACTTTTAAAAAGGGTTTACGGTGGAGCTATCAAAACGGTCTTTCAATTCGAGGAACCTCCATTCATACAGCGGTCAACCGTGAATCAAGAAGCGAAAGTCAAGGTTGGTAAAAAAGCAGCAGAACTCGTTTCTAACGGAGATGTAATTGTCATTGATGTAGGGACAACCATGCTTGAATTTGCGCAATGTATTGAAAATAAAAAAGACATTACGATATTAACCAATTCTCTTCCTGTGTCATCTATGTTGACTGATTTGCTCAATCAAAAAAAATTTTCAGGTCAAGTTATTTTACTTGGCGGACAAATTGATCCCAGGCACCAATCTATTAGCGGCGGTCTCACCGAACAAATGCTAAATCAATTTAATATTGATAAAGCGTTCATTTCAGCTGGCGGTGTTTCGGTGCAAAGCGGAGTTAGTAATTATCATTTACATGAAACATTGGTTTCACGCAAGATGATTGATGTATCCAAGCAAATAATATTGCTAACGGATTACTCGAAAATTGGTGTCGACACATTTTGTAAAGTTTGTCCTCTAGAAAAAGTCGATGTGATTGTCTGCGAGCAGCCATTTCCTGAGGAATGGAGAAATCATTCAAAATTAGAGGAAATCAATTGGATTCAAGCATAGTCAATTCATAAAATAACAAATCGAGATGGAAGAGGGAGTTCTCTCTCTTTTTTGATAGATTTTTATTGATAGCACGTAAAAAGCTAGAAAGAAAATTTAATAGATTGAATGAGAAAAGGAGCTATATAGCATGAGTTTCATTGCGATAGATTTAGACGGAACATTATTAAACGACCAGAATGAAATTAGTGAAGAAAATATAAAGGCGATTCAATATGCCCAGGATAGAGGCTTTGAAGTAGTTATTTCAACAGGACGGGCTTATTTTGATGTTCAAACAATTTGTGAAAAAGCCGGGATTTCCCCATTTGTAATCGGGACAAATGGCGCGACCATTCATTCAAAAAGCGGAAAGTGCATTTCTTCTATTACAATAACTAAAGATCGTGTCGAATCTATTCTCCAATGGTTAGATGAACGAAATTATTATTACGAAGTGTTTACTGATAAAGCCATTTATACTCTTAAAAAAGGAAGAGAACATTTCCATAATGAGATTAAAAGTTTGAAAAGTGCAGATTTGAGTCCAGATATGAAAGAATTAGTTGAAGTAGCCGAAAGGCAATTTGACCAATTTGGATATGTAATAGTTGAAAACTATCATGAAATCTTAAAACAGGAGGAAGAATTTTATAATATTTTAGCATGTTCTTTTGATAAAACGAAACTAGAGGAAGCATGGAACCAATTCAAAAAAATTGATGAGTTGATGGTTGTTTCATCTGCTGATCATAACATTGAAATGACTAGTAAAAGTGCTTCAAAAGGAACGGCCCTTGAAAAATTGGCTTTCTCGATGAACGGCACCTTAGAGCAGGCTATGGCAATTGGGGACAGCAACAATGATTTATCCATGTTCCAGAAAGTTGGATACAGCGTAGCAATGGGAAATGCGAAAGATGTTATAAAAACTGTTTGTACAACGACAACCCTTAAAAATGATGAGAATGGGGTAGCTTATGCGATTTATCGATATATGGAGAACTTCGTGGTTCAAAAATAAGTGTCATTACTGATGGAGTGAGCGATAAATCATTTTTTTTGTGAGAGGCAGTGGTAGAGCCTGTTACATTCAGACGGGTTCAAATAAATTACGTAGAAAAGAAGAGAGATGAAAACGATTCAAGATTGGATAAAAGAATATCTTTTCCGGAGATACATCAACAGTTAACACACATGTATGAGCATCTATTAGAAGGGACATGTGACTAAAGATATAGAGCAGATAAAAGATAACAACTATGGAAAACATATTTAGTTAAACTATGATCTAAATAAACATAATTAAAAAGTCCTTCTCAGACAAAATAAGAAAGGAACATTCAATTTTTCACCTCTCTAAAATAATAAAATGTCTAAAGAAAAATAAGAACCCCATTTAATTCAATGCTGAGAAAAGCAGTTTTAACTACTGCTTTTCTCATTTTATTTGGAGTAACTAATCCTTTTTTCTCCAGATATTTTAACTCTCAAAATAATTATGATAGACATAGGCATTTTTAAATTCTATCGGACCTGCATCCATTCTAAAGCTGCCATTTAAATCACCTATTCAAATTAAACTATGTTCTAAATAATCAATATATTAATAAAACTCAGACAATATTTTTGTCATTCCCATATTTCACTTTCTACTAAAAAGTAATTAAAGGGGCAAAAGACTCATTTTTTCCCAAAAGCAGGTATTTACTTAAAAACATTGAATTATTAGAACATAATGATATCAAAATATCTTCACGAGGGAGATGTTTCGAATGGGTGAGAAAAGAAGTGCGAGCGGATTTTTATTAAAACAGAGGGCGTTTCTTAAGCTCTATATGATCCGAATGACGGAACAGGATAAACTGTATGGACTAAAGCTGCTTGATGTGCTCCGTGATGAATTCAGAAGATATGGATACAGACCAAATCATTCAGAAGTCTATAAATCGCTGCATGAATTGATAGAAGACGGAGTATTGAAACAGGTTAAACGAAAGAAAGAGGGCATGAAACTTCAGGAGGTCGTTTATTACAAGTTCGAGGATTATGAGAAAGCAAAGTTATATAAAAAACAGCTGAAGGCAGAGCTTGACAGGTGTCAAAAGCTGCTGGATAAAGCTCTGCAGGATAATTATTCATAAAAGGACTATACGAATCGAATCAGAATACCAAGTTCGATTTTTTTATATGTTTGTTTGCAGCAGTTTCATGTTGGGTTATGATAGGAATAGATTTCCGCAAAAACAGGAGGACTTAACATGCTGCAAAAAACGATTAAAGCATATATTGAAAATCAAATAAATCATCATCCGCAAAATCAATCTATTGGCATTTACAAAGAAGAAAAAGAATATGCTGAGGCGCATGGCATTGTTCCTGAACAAATTAAACTAGTGGAAGAAAAAGCACTGTCTCGCTTCAAAGATGCTTATATAGAACGCGTTGATAAAGAAACAGAAGAATTAATTTCAGCTGAAAACCCATCCAAGTTTCTTCAGGAAAAAGTAAATTTCTTAAAAGCGAATCAAAAAGAGTTTGTATATTTAGAATCTGATTGGTTTGATATGATTAAAATTGACGGTTTAACGCTTGAACATGATGATGTTTTTGGCACATATAAAGGACTGCTCGGTTTAAAACAGAAAAAGGCCGCCGGCAGCAGCATCCGAAAATGGTTTAATGAAAAGGCCAATGGGGAGACAACAAAATTCCAGCTGCTTTTCAATGATAAAGACGGTTTATGGGATTTAAATTTTGATTGTGATCTCATAGACGGCTTTCATGGAGATATGACCTTGAACAAAGCATTTGAAATGATCTATAGTTTTCTCTTTGAACTAATAAATGACTTAGAGAGTATTGAACAATAAGTGATTTTAGAAACCTGCATTTCTGCAGGTTTTTATTTTTTTAGCTTGGCGCGGGATTGATTGGGGGGAAAGGACTTTGTTTCCTCTTTATCTGAATTTGATCCGGTTTGCGGAATCATAAGGGGTCTATGATTCCTCTTTTTTCGAATTTGATCTAATTTGTGGAATCATACGAGTCTATGATTCCTCTATTTCTGAATTTGATCTGGTTTGTGGAATCATAAGGGGCTATGATTCCTCTTTTTCTGATTTCACTCGATATTTTGGAATCAAAATGCTTCAATGATCCAATATTCAATGAATTTCATAAATAGGCGTTCACCCTTGCTCATTTTGAACATATGTTAGAAGAAAAGAGTGAGAGGATGATTGGATGAGCGGTAAAGTTCTTCATTATTTTGCCGGCGGGAATACCGCTAAAGGATATTTCAGTCTTTATGAATCTGCCGTTAAAGATTTGTCACGTGTGTTTTTACTTCAAGGCGGATCAAGAGCCTTCAGGTCTGAATACATGAAATCAATAAGTGAATCATTTTTGTCAGCAGGTCATTCTATTGAGTATTTGCACTGTCCATCACATAATGAGTGGATCGACGGGTTCATTATCCCAAAAGCCGGAATAGGAATCTTCGATCACGCTGTGCCTGATATCCGCAGTTATATTTCGGTTGAAAGCCTGCAAGTGATTGTCCTTGAACATGAAATGATTCAGCTTTCTGCAAATTATGATGCAATTGGCCAGCTTACAGCCGACATCTCTACTAAATTTGAGCAGGCATACGAAACGTTCGCAGCTTCGCTGAAAGCACATGATGACATTGAAGATATATATATCGCAAATATGGATTTTACTAAAGCGAATCAGTTAACAAATGATCTGATAGACCTTTTCTATGGAGAAGAGAAAGCCGGCAAACCTTCTGATGTAAAACACCGTTTCCTTGGGGCAGCTACACCTGATGGAGCAGTAGATTTTATTCAAAATTTAACAGAAGATATCGAAAAGCGTTATTTTATTAAGGGGAGAGCAGGATCCGGCAAATCAACAATGCTGAAGAAAATTGCAGCTGCTGGTGAAGAAAGAGGATTTGATGTGGAAGTCTATCATTGCGGATTTGATCCAAACAGCCTCGACATGGTTATACTGCGGGAATTAAGCATTGCTATTTTTGACAGTACGGCACCTCATGAATATGAGCCTGAGCGTCAAGCCGATGAAATAATCGATATGTATGAAAATTGCATAACGCCAGGTACAGATGAAAGATTTGCACTAGAAATTCAAAGAACCACTAAAGCATATAAGGATAAAATGAAAGAAGCGATTTCTTATTTGGCAGAAGCGAAAAAGATGATAGATCAGCTGGAGGATTTGAAAGGGGAAAAGCCTGCTTCCCATTCAGTTGATTTTCATAAAATGATTCTTGAAGAATTAAAATAAGAAGCCAAAGAGCTAATAAAAATAAGAAGCCAGAGAGCTAATAAATGATTAGCTCTCTAATTATGTCAGTTTAAAAAAACGGATAGGTGTTTCTAAACTGGATTGATCCCGGTAAGACCTGTAAGCAACAACCTTATGGTCTGGAGTACGTACATCAAGCTGTAATATGTCAGTCCCCCTGGTTTCCAGCTTGTAATGTACATCACCTTGATCCAATGAATAAAACGAAAAGGTCAGACCTAAAAGATGCCTGGTTCTTTTTACTGTTTCGGGATGAAATTGAATATAAGCTGCTAATTGTTCAATTGTAGCAGTTTGAGTTCCTGTCAGTGAATCGATTCGCTGTTTTACAAAAGCAGCGGCCTGAATTAGATTCATTTTCGTTCTATTTAGCATGCTAGAAAAATGAATTTCCATATAGCTTCTCCTTTCCATATATGATCAGGAGAAGCCATCATCGTTCGTTCTCCCGATCAGCTGATTTATTTTACTGATTTTGCTCAGGCTGCGCAGAAAGTTGGTTATTTGCCCCAAGACTGCTCATTCCCGTTAATTGCGGCATCACATTCTGAAGCTGTCCTCCGCGGCCTGTCATCATACTGTAGGCAGCAGCACCGATGCCGATAGAAGCAATGATAGGAAGGATTTGGATATTATTTTTATTCATTTCGATCACCCATTTCATAAATACTTTTTACTGCATTTATAGGTTCTGTCTTTTGATAAAAACTAAAGCTAACAAATCCTTCCTGATTGAGTATTTCTTTAAAGCGGCAAAATAGTAAATAGCCTCTCATTTTACAAGAGAGGCATTGCAGACTTATTATGAATTGTTTTAAAGAAGTCCGTTCAGAATTATGGGGCAGCATGTTCACACAGTAACTGCTGCCTCATCATTTTACATTTTCGTATTGGATTTTTTAGCTCTATTCTCAAGCTCGCTTTTCGGCTCAGATGAAAACTCAGTATCTTTTCCATGGCCTTGAGGATTCACGCTGGGTGCTGCTTTACCGCGGTTTGATCCTGTAAATTTACTGCTCATTCCAATCACCTCCACACATAATATGCCCTAAATAAAGGATTTAAAAAGAAGATTTTGGTGACCCTCGGAAAAACGTTCTTAAAAACGAATGATCTATTAATTTAAATATAGGAGGCAAAAGATGAAAACGATTATTTCAAATAAAGAATTGGCAATCTTAGTCGACACTGCCATGAAATCGGATATGTCAAAAGAAGATTTCAAGTTGTTTATTCAATCCAAAAAACTAGAAACAGAAATAAAGGCATACGTAAATGATAAATTTATGTCCTTACTTAAATAGTTCAGAAACTGAAAACCCTTACAAATTCTTTTGAACTGGCATCTTTAATACATTCTCACTGAAAAAAGGTGCCAGAAAACTTTATCCCCATACTTAATTAGTTCTAATAAACCGTTTCATGGCCTTCGATGCCAAAGAACTCTCCAACAATTCTCCATTCCCTTCTATTTTTCTGTATTTTAAGCCGAAACACTTGAGGGTCACATAGAAAAAGACACCTACATAGACTATAAAGAATGAATAGCAAAAAGGAGGGAAATTGTGTCCAATTTCGACAGCCATAAAGGTCAATCAAAGGCATTTCTAACGATTCCTTCAACAGCGGGCACTTCAAATCAGGAATACTTCCGTGTCAATTATATGCAAGACTTTCTGAAACACCAGCAGCAGGTAAATACTGAACTTTCGCATGCAGCAAATGCCTTAAACAGCATATTGCTTGAGTCCAGAACAGAGCAAACGCAGCACTTTCATGCTGTATACCGGCAATTAGAAAAACAGGAAGCCGCGACAGCACCGCTGTTGTCAAATATAGAAACACAGCAGTCTGCATCAAGGATAATGAGTGAACGTTTAGATATCCTTGAAAATTCAAACAAAGAAATGATGAGCAAATTATTGAGTGAAGGTCATGTAAGCGGGGCAATTATTGATCAGCTCACATTACAGGATCAGTCTATAAGAGAACTTTCAGGGAGATTTAAAACGTATGAGAATCTTCAGGGGAAATTAATAGACCAGCTGAATTCGCATGCTGAACTGAAAGAACAGATTAGTAATAGGCTGGAACTGCAAGAGGTGTTTCATAAAAGTGTCATCGAGAGGATCAATCATCAAGAAGCTTTGACCGAAAAAATTTCAAGAGATATCGCTCACTTAAAATCAGTTGTTTTTGAAAGGGTTTCTTATCTCGCTGAAAAAGCAGAAGAGAATTTCAAGATAACGAAAGAGTATATATTCAATCTTTTCACAAAGAGTGAATCTATTAAAGAATATACGATGACAAAGCCTCCAAAGAAAAAGGATCTTTCAAATCTTTAACACAAAAAAACCAACTTCTGTTGGTTTTTATCCTGTCATGATTTCTTTTTCCATTTTGCGATCTCTTCCGTAACAACAAAAGCTAGATCGTCATTTCCAAACAGGGAGAGGACACCAAGTAGTGTATCATTTGAAATTTCGCCAGCTTCCTCTTTGGACACAGTTAATTCGATTGCTTGCTTCAATTCATGATTTTCCGTCTGATCAGGATATGCCTGTCCATAAAGTTCTGCAGGGTTAAGATCATGATTGATGCACCACTGGGCAAAGACAAGAATCATCATTTGCTCGTCGCGCTGATAATTGCGGATGATTTGTTCTTGTGTTTCTTTAGAATTCATTTAAAAAGCTCCTTAGTATGAACATATATCCCTATCATAGCACAGGATTTTAAGCTTGTAATGAATTAGAAAAAAGAGGTTTCATTAGGAAACCTCTCCGCTTCGTGAGTTTTAGCTTTTAATAATAGAATGGATAAGGGATAAAAAATGGAAAGATGAACGCGTAATAGGGAAAACGGCGTCTTCGGTAGCGTCGGAATCTTCTTCTATACCCATATTGCCTGTTCGCATCCATTTCACTTTCTTCCACTTCTTCAGGAATCATCATTGTGACACCCTCATTATCCATATCTTCGATAATTCCTTCTACTTGAGAGCCATCTGATATTCGTGCAATGACATAAAAATTCATATGCCTTCTGCAAGAGCTCATTGCATCTTCTCTATTTTCATATGGCTCTTCCTGCGTCCAATTCCCAGGGTAATACCCATATTGGTAATTGTTCATTATAATCCCTCCTCTGCGAATTAGGTTATTCACCAGCATCGAAACATGTGACAATGTCGATAGAAATTTTTTTACATATGGATAAGATATCGAATCATAATGTGTATAGTGATACTTGAACGATCGGAGGTTATTATTTTGAAGCTTTATAATAAAATTCAAACCATCCTTGGAAAAGTTCAAACTGCGTCGAAAATGGAATTATTGGAAGCTTTAAAGAATTTGAATATACAGCTGGAAGAATTAGAACCCTTTCTTAAAAACGAACAAAACAAACCTTACTACCGAAAGCTGCTTTATAAAAATGAATCACTTGAGCTGCTTGTGATGAACTGGTCTAAGCTGGAATGCGTGCCGCATGATCACGGGAAGTCGCATGGATGGATTCAAGTCATAAACGGGGTGTCTGAAAACACTATATATGAGGTCAAAGAGAATCAGCTGCCTTCTGAACTATTTACAGAGAAAAAAGAGAGTGGGAAAATCTTTTTTGCGCCAAAAGGAGGCGTACATAAAATGGGGGAGGAACAAGGCACCAACCTTGTAACGGTCCACCTTTATTCTCCTCCGATTACAGGCATGAAGGTGTATGACCTTGAAAAATGTGCAGCATGTGTGGTTTCTGATGATTGCGGAGCATGGTGGCCTGATGAAGCTCATCAAAAGGTGAAAGAAATAAATCTGAAAAAAGCTGCGGAATGAAGTCGCAGCTTTTTATTATACTGAAATTGGATATAACTATATTGAGGTGATTTTAATGAAGCGGGCCGCACATCTGATCATTTTCTTTATGGCAGGACTTTTCCTTTATTATGCTTGGACAGGCTTTGTAAATAATGAACTTACATTTACAACACATAAAGGATCCATTTTGGAAAAATACGAGACAACAGACATTTTAGAATCAGGAATAAATGTTATGTCTCACCCTGTTTATCACATCAAACTTTCAACAGGTGCCCGGCTGCAAGTGTCTGCATTTGTCTATAACACCCTCAAGACAGGGGATTCAGCCGTTTTCGCAGAAAAACAAAACCATGTGTACCTTATTGGTGAAAACAAATTAATATATTGAATACTCTTTTTATAAGATTTGGTGGCATTTTCTGCTATACGTATGAGATAATACATAAGTTCATTTTTCGTTCGAAATTGATAAGAACAAGTCACATAATATAGGAAGTGAATCTTAATGATTAAAATTGAAATCCCGAGAGCAGATGTTGTCCTGACAAGAAATCCGGTTAAAGGTCAGCCTGTTGAAGCTCCATTAAGCAGCGAATACGGTTTTACTGATTACAACAGAATTCCCCGCGATAAAGGCGGAATTTTCATGTTTTACAATATCAATGAAGAACTTTTGTTTGTAGGCAAAGCACGGAAGCTTAGACAAAGAATCAAAAAACATTTTGAAGATACTGTATCTCCAATCAAAAACAACCGTGATGAAGTACATGAAATTGCCGTTTGCATCGTTGACAATGCAGTAGATCGTGAAATTTACGAAACATACATTATTAATGAGCTTCAGGCTAAATACAATGTAGATAAAGTGTTTTATAAATAATCAAAAAAAACATCCGGCCTTCCGGATGTTTTTTTTGATTTGATTTAATTTAAAAAATCTAAGTTTTAGGACTCTCGGGGAGCTTTTTAAAAATGCCTTAATCAGACTTTTTTTGAATTTAATACAGCATCAATGATGTGAAGGCTGCTGTAAAACGTTTAATAGGTATTTGCCGTTCAAAGTGTTATAATAAATTGGTTTCAATAGAGGATTATATTATTTGAATTAGGGAAAATAACTAAAGCAAAGAATTCATCCGAATTTCAACTAATGAAAGGAGATTTTACGATGGATAAAATTGAAGTAGGCGAGATTTTCACAATCAGCGATGAGAACGATCAAGAGCAGGAAGTAGAAGTTCTTGGGGTATTAACTGTAGAAGGCACTGAATATGTTGCAGTCGGTTTTGTCGAAGAAATTCAGCAGGATACAGACGAAGACATTGACATCTATTTCCTTCGTGTTGACGAAGAAGGAGATTTCACTGCCATCGAAAGCGACGATGAGTTCGATAAAGTATCCGCTGCATTTGACGAAATGATGGACGAAGAAGAAGAAGGCTGAATTACATAATCTAAGACCAAATGCTTTGATGCATTTGGTCTTACTTATTTTATTGATGTATTTTATTAGAATTACAGGAAATTTCTATTTTAAAATACAGATTTGTTTTTCGTTTTTCTTATCTTTATAGTACAATCAATTCTAATGGAAAAAAAGATAAGGAAGTGTAACAAATGAAAGAACGCGTCATCACCGGCATTATTATCTTGATTTTATTCATGATTCCATTCTACATTGGAGCATTTTGGTTTACTTATTTAGCCATGATTTTAGCCATCATTGCTTTTCATGAATTGACAACCATCATTAAAATTAGAAAGTACGGGACGAAATATTTTGTTGGCCTTGCAGGAATTGTGCTATTATTTCTCCCGCTTCTCCCGTTTTTAAATGTAACGTTTGAGATTATCCAAATTAAAGTGCTGCTGGCACTCGTTTTGTTTTTCCTGACATCTACCGTTTTTAATATTGAATATTCGATTGAAAAAGCGGGAACGCTGCTGATCGGAGTTCTCTACATTGGATTTGGCTTTGTGTTTTTGGCTGAAGCAAGAATTGATGAAGGACTTATTTGGACGCTTGCAGTCTTAATTTCAATATGGGCAACTGATTCTGGAGCCTATTTCGTCGGCAGAAAGTTCGGCAAAACGAAGCTTGCTGAAAAGGTTAGCCCGAATAAGACGATTGAAGGGTCAATCGGAGGCATTATCATTGCGCTTATTATTGGTCTTGTTATGCAAATGAGTTTTCAGCCATTTGACAATTATAGTGAAACTGTTCTTCTGATTTTTGTCGTTTCTATTGCCGGCCAAGTTGGAGATCTTGTCGAATCAGCTTTAAAACGCCACTTCCAAGTAAAAGATTCAGGCAAGCTCCTTCCTGGTCACGGAGGTATTCTCGACAGGCTTGACAGCTGGATCTTTGTTTTCATCGGATTGAAGTTAATAGGATTAATTTAAGGGATATACGGTTATCGTATATCTTTTTTTTATTTTCAAAATGGGAAAAAGGGAGGGGGATCTTCAGTCCCCCAAAGCCGCTTCAATTTTATACAGATCAAGGTCAATCTCAAGTTCCATTCCAAGTGCAAGCTTTGCAAGTTCTCGGCCAATAAAAGGACCCATCGTCAGCCCGGAAGCACCGAGTCCATTTGCAGCTGCCAAGCCCTGAAAGCCAGGAACAAAACCAACTGCAGGCAAAAAGCCCGGAGTATATGGCCTAAAACCGGTTCTTGCTTCAAGAAATGTACTGCCTTCTAAGCCTGGCGCCGTTTCTAATGCCTTATTAAAAACCTCCTGCAGTCCGCCAGCTGTAATTCTGGTATCGAAATCTTCAATCTCATTTTCATGCGTTGCTCCGGCTACAATCCGCTGTTCGTCAAATGCGAGCAAATATTGATCACTTGGAGGCATGACAACCGGCCATGATGCGGTATTTGCGTCTTCCATTTTTAAATGGGCAATCTGAGCTTTTTGATAGGTAACCTTAAAAGTAATGCCAAGCGGCTTTACTAATTCATTTGCCCATGCTCCTGCACAAATAATGACTTCATCGGCAGAAAAAACGTTCCCATTAGCAAACACACCTGACACTAGACTGTCTTCATATTGAAGCACAGCATCTCCAAGAATATAAACGGCTCCTTTTTTCTCGGCAGCTCTTAAAAGGGAGTCTCTTAAAGCACGGCCATCAACACGTGCAGCTCCTTCAATATGAACGGAGAAATAATCATCTGATAGCGGAGGAAAACTTTTTTTAGTTTCTATTTTAGATAATGGCGTGATTTTGCCGATTTCCGGTGCATCTTCTTTTCTTTTAATCGCCCGTTCTTCAATCTTCTTAATCTTATCTTCATCACGATGCAGGATAATCGCCCCAACCCGCTTATATCCCGTATCTGATTCACCTTCTTTTTCTAGTTCATCAATTAATTCAGGATAATAACGGGCTCCGCCTTTGGCAAGCTTATACCAGGCTTGATTTCTTCGCTGTGACACCCAGGGGCAGACGATTCCGGCAGCAGCATCTGTTGCTTGTCCCTCATCTTTGCGGTCTATGATCGTGACCTCAGCTCCGTATTTAGCTAAATGATAGGCAGTGGAGGCTCCTAAAATTCCAGCACCGACTACGATGACTTTTTTCATTTACATTCATCCTTTTAAAATTTCATTCCTTATACTATACACGATGCGTTCATTATGATTTCATCCTAACCAAAGATATGAACGCATAGTATAGTGTATCAAATGTTTCTATAAAGAGGTGCAGAATGAATCCGATAACGAACAATTATTTGCCTTTGATAAAGCAATTTTTACCGCATGAAGCTGAAGTGCTGGAAATATTGCATCCGATGAACCGCAAGGCTATACTTGTCGGTGATATTGACGGAGACCAAATCATGGAAATCGCCGCTGCCTATAGATACAAAGAGGAGCACTTTGTCCTAATCTTAAAAAATGATCATTATTCATGGCATCAGGCAGCAAATTTGAAGGGAAACAGTCCTTATTTTGCTGATTTTTACCTAAACTCCCCTGAGATGAGCCGTTATATTGTGACCGAGGAAAAAGGCGACGTTACTGGAGATGGCATACTAGATACCGTCTATCTGACAGCAGATCAAACTCCGGACAGTCCATTTCTGCAGAATATCACGCTAAATGTTAAAAATGGAGCCACTGGCGAAGTGCAGCAAATTCCTTTAAAAGAGAATGCAGGATATGAACCCTCTTTGTTTTTAGGTGATCTCACCGGCAATAAAGCAGAAGATATTTTAATAGTCATTAACTCAGGCGGCAGCGGAGGCATTATATTCACTTATGTTTTTTCCTACATGGACAGGAACTTTAAACAGATATTCGACTCTGAAACATTTAATGAATCAAATAAATACGAAGTTTTTTATCTAGATCAATACAAGGCCCAAGTAAATAGTTTAAACCCGGCTAAAACATATATTCTTGACCTTCAGTATAAAGGGGAGGAGTATCTGAATGAAATTTATACTAAAGACGGCACTTTAAAGCAGCCTGTTGAGGGCTGGGTAGCACCGCTTTCAGGACTGTACCCGGTCGATTTTGAACGGGACGGGATCTATGAACTGGATGCATATCAGAATATCGCAGGCAGGTACAGTGCAGATGGATTAGGATACATGATGAATGTTTTGAAATGGAATGGTCGTGAATTTGTGACGGACCGGCAAAGCATTGCGATTTTTGGAAAAGATAAAAATCTGCAAACATCTTAGTGTCAATCGAATAAAGAAGCTGCAGTTTCTGCAGCTTCTTTTATTTTTTATAATACCTTGCATTATTAGGTATTATTTTTTATATTATACTAAAGAGGTGATAAAAAATGGAAATTAATAAAGAGGTTCTTAAGGGACATATTGATACGTTACTTTTATCGCTGCTGCACAGACGGGATATGTACGGGTATGAACTGGCCAAAATCGTACGCGAAAAAAGCAAGAATCAATTTGAATTAAAAGAAGCCACGCTCTATTTGTCTTTAAAGCGATTAGAAAAAAGCGGGTGGGTTTCCTCTTACTGGGGTGATGAACAGGGACCGGGAGGCAGAAGGAAATATTATATGGTGACACCGTTAGGGATGAAAGGTCTTGAGGAGAAGCGCAAGGAATGGCAGTTTGTAAAAGAAATGATGGATTCATTTTTAGGAGGGGGAGAGGCAGATGAATCAAATAGATAAGTATGTTAACTCTATTTATAAAGATGTTAAAGGAAACAGACATGAAATTGATGATCTCATGCAGGAAATGCGCTCACATTTAATTGAAAGTGTGGAAGAGCTGAAAGCAGAAGGGAAGTCAGAAAAAGAGGCTGTACGGATTGCCATTATCAATTTTGGCGGGAAACAGCAAATCTTGAAAGGTTTAACAGAGTTTTTTGAAATTCAGAAACGGTTTCTGAATTATATAAGGGCAATTGCTGTTCTTGCATTTGTGCTGGGATGCATTTTTCTGGCTTTATCTATAATGGATCAAAAAGAGTTTCATGACGAACTGAATCAGTTAAATTTCGTGAAAGCAGAAAAAGAAACAATAATGAATGATGTATTTGATGTCCTTCAGGATTCAATTGACCTTTCGAAAACAAGTGAAGTAGATCTTATCAAGGTTTACGATAAATATCAGGATAAGCTGAATATCATTGCAGTTTTCCCTGTAAAAGGTTTAGAAGATTGGCTGCAGGAAAATCAGTTTGTATTAGAAGGGCCTGACACTCATTTTCCGATTGACTATAAAAGAGCAGAAGTGGTAATCGGCAGTGAAGGAACAATTCATAATACAGAGCCAATAGAACCAAGTGATTATGATTACGGAACTGTCGTGATGGCGAATGAGAAATGGATCGTACAGTATGAATATAAAAGCTCCTATGAATCAACAATTGAAAAACAGCTACAAATGGAGCATTACGGCCCAACTAAATGGAACTATTATCAGCTGCCCATGTTATTTTTCACCATGTTCATTGTTTTTGCTGCAGTTTGGATGTTTTTAATAAAACAAACCAAACAGTTAAAAGGAGCAATAGGCTAAAACATTATAGGCAGGCAGCGATTGAAAAGGGAACTTCAAGTCATAATTGAAGTTCCCTAATCTTGTCCTCTAAAATATAACCCAAGCCTTAATCCACAACTATATACGCTACCATCGGCACACCTTGTCCGTGATGGGAGTGTGTATCGCAAATGAGTCGGTAAATTCCTTCTTTATCGAATTTTAATGGAATGACTGTTTTGGACCCTCTTTTCACGACGCCAGTGATGTCCGTTCCTTCAATACTGAATGGATGCTCACTGCCGTTCACCCCATGAATCGTTAACGTTACTTGTTTTCCTTCAGGCACATAAATCGTTCCAGGATCCCATCTGTATGCTTCAATCTCTTTTCCGTCATCTGTTTTTGATTTGAATTCCCCAGTAACCATATTGATTTCCAGATTCCCGCTGTTATTTTCCATTTTTAAGGTAGGAGCTGCCGCCGGACTAAAATAATACAAGCTGCCAATTCCTATTAAAGTAAAAAGTGCTGCTCCAAATAATATCCATTTCTTTTTAATTAAGACAAAGCGCATGAATCTACCTCCTATCTATATTTATAAATTTATATGTCAGGAGGAATGAAAACTTGTCTTATCGATTCATGTAAATAGGACGAATAGACATGTTTCTATTAACAAACCCTTTAAGAAAAGGAGGGTACAATCATGAGAAAAGAAAAAGAGGAGCCGTTTTTGAAGCTGAAAGACGGACAAGCGCATCCTAATTTCAGGGACATATCAGGAGACTCTGTAGATGAACTCAGAAATACAGAGTCTGCCAACATCATGTTAGGCGGAGATGAAATTAAGCAGCAGAATGAAAATCTATAAATGGAAAAAAGGTATGTCATATTCGACATACCTTTCATTTTTCCTCATTAAAGAATTCACTGCTGAACAGGTTATATGAATCTTCTTCTTCCTCAACTTTATCAACCGAACGCACAGTGTCAGAGTAGAATTTTCTTCTTCGATTTAAATCTTTGAATTCCGCTTCCAAAAATTCTGCCTGATCGTGTGAAAGCTTAATGGTTACTTCATTATTATTCTCATCCGCAGCTTTTAAAAGCACATAGCTGTCCACCGAATCCCGCAGTGTAACGTTGCTGAGCGTTAAATTCATATTATTTAGTTCATATCTTGCTTTCATTGATGAATGGACCTCCATTGGCCGTATATAATATACATTCTATTTTATAGGTATAGACAGAAAAGTACAATGAACCCGCAAAATAATTCTAATTAACCATTCTATAGGACAAAGTGTAAAAACATATCATGATTCATTTTACGTTAAGAAAAATGTAATAGAAAGAAATTTGCTATACTATTAATACAGAATATTCTATAAATTCACACAGGAGGAGATATGGATGACCGAAAAAACACTGACAATCAACAAAACCCGGCTGGAAGAAAGAATACATGCTCTATCACAGATAGGGAAAATCAGTGATACAGGAGTATGCAGGCTGGCTCTGTCTCCTGAAGACAAAGCTGCAGTTGAAACGGTAAAAGGCTGGATGGAAGAAGCAGGATTAACGGCAAGAATTGATCACTTTGGAAATCTGATTGGACGGCTTGAAGGAAGGAATCCCGAGGCTCCCGTCTTAATGCTTGGTTCTCATATTGATTCACAGCCTTATGCAGGAAGATTTGATGGAGTAATCGGTGTTATAGGTGCATTAGAAGCCGTTCAAACCTTGAAAGAGCTGAATATTACTCCAAATATGCCAATTGAGATCGCCGCGTTTTGTGATGAAGAAGGCTGCCGTTTTAACAAAGGTTTGTTTGGAGTCAGAGGCATCCTCGGCAAACTGGAAGAAAACGAGCTAGACAGGACAGATAAAAACGGCATGACTCGAAAAGAGGCATTAATACAATTTGGATGTGATCCTGAAAAATTCAAGGAATCAGAATATGCTGCTGGCAGTATTTCCGCCTTTATTGAGCTGCACATTGAACAAGGACCGATTCTTGAAGCAAAAAATACACCAGTAGGAATTGTTACAGGCATTTCGGGTCCACTATGGCTGACGGTAGAATTGGAGGGCTTTGCAGGACACGCCGGCTCTGTCCCTATGCACATGAGACAGGATGCGCTGGTTGGAGCAGCCAAAATCGTTGTTGCGCTCAATGAATTAACAAGTGAAGATGTTTCGTCGCCAACAGTCGGCACAGTTGGAAGCATGAAGATTTTCCCTGACTCACGAAATATCATTCCAGAAAAAGTAAGCTTTACAATCGATTTGAGAGATATTGAGATTGAACGGCGCGATCTCATTGAACATCAGCTGAGAACAAAGATCCACACGATCGCAGAGCAGCACGGTCTGACTTATACCATTTCAGAAGATACAAATAGTGAACCGCGGTATTGCTCTGAAAGAATAAAAAAATTGATGAATAATGAGAGCGCAAAGATCGGACTGAATGCGATTGAATTAATGAGCGGACCGTTTCATGACTCGCTTGCAATGTCCTATGAATGTGAGTATGGGATGATTTTTGTCCGCTGTAAAGACGGCATCAGCCACAATCCTAAAGAATTTTCAACGATTGAGGACATCTCGCTGGGAACGGAGCTATTATATAGAACGGCTTTGAAAATGGCTCTAGATTAAAGAAAGAGGAGGAGATGAAGGATGAGCAGCCGTAAATTCACTGCCCTTTTTATAACTGTTGGACTGATTCCTTTTATGATGCTGGTTTTTCCCTTTTTTGAACTTGGAAATCGGGCAACACCCATTATCTTCGGACTGCCTTTTTCATTTTTTTGGGTGATCCTATGGATTATCATTACATTTGCTGCCTTAATCGGTTTATATTTTCTTGATCCGGAAAAAGACGCAGGGGAGGATTTATAATGCCCAATTGGCAGGTTGCATTAATTATGATGGTTGCCTACTTGATCATCGCTTTAATTATCGGAGTTGCTGCAGGAAAAGGCAGAGATGGGGGTTCGCTTGAGGAATTTGCAATAGCCGGCGGTAAACTTGGATTATTCGTCATGTGGTTTTTGATGGGCGGTGCCGTATTCAGTGCCTTCTCGTTTCTGGGAGCTCCAGGATGGGCTTATTCAAAAGGCGCACCTGCACTCTATATTATTACTTATACTGCCTTTGCTATCTTACCCTGGTATATTATCGGGCCAAAAATAGGGAAAATCGGAAGAAAGTACAATCTGTACACTGTTGCTGCCTTTATGAAAGGAAGATATAACAGTCCTATTTTAGGCATACTTGTAGGTCTGATCGCATTATTTGCATCTGTTCAATATTTGGCTACACAGATGACAGGGATGGCCCACATTTTTAACATCATGACAGAGGGCCGGATTCCATTTTGGCTCGGAGCTCTTGTATCATACGGAATAGTGGTGATTTATGTTGCAACCGGCGGTCTTAGGGCTGCGGCATGGTCAGATGTTTTTCAGGGATTATTGATGATTATTATTTCCTGGGTAGTCGGATTGTCCATCGTCAATCAATTGCACGGCGGGACAACAGAGATGTTTGCTAACATCATAAAAGAGCAGCCTGAATTTCTCCAAATCGGAAAATCCGGTTCAACGATGGATCCGACTGCTTATTCAACAACCATTTTAGTATCCGTAATCGGCTTTATCATGTGGCCTCATTTGTTTTCAAAATCATATGCATCTAATTCAAGAACCATTAAAAAGACGGTACTCGCATACCCGATATTCGCCTTGTTCCTTGTGCCGCTACTACTAGTGGGATTTGCAGCAAAGGGTGTCGTAGATGCAGGTCAGCTTGAAAATGCAGATCAAGTTCTGCCATATTTAATAACCACTGTCATGAATTTGCCTGGATGGGTTTACGGCCTTGTCGGAGCCGGCGCACTGGCTGCTGCGATGTCGACTGCTGATGCCATTACTCACAGTGCTTCACTCGAAGTGACAGATGGTGTCGTCAAAAACATCTGGAAAAACCTTTCAGATAAAAAGACGCTGCTTATTATGAGAATCGGTGTTTTTGTCATCGGTGCGATTGCGTATTACATTACGATCTTTGGCGGTCAGGGATTAATTGCTCTATTATTGGGGGCATATGGTTCAATCGTCCAATTCGCACCAGGAGTTTACAGCGCTTTATACTGGAGACGGGCAACGGCAGTTGGAGTCATTTCCGGATTACTGGCCGGCACAGTCGTAAACTACTACTTCCAGCTCGTCGCAGCTTCAACGCCATATGGCATCCATGCCGGCATCTTAGGATTGATGACTAACGTTGTTGTAATGGTGACAGTTTGCTATTTAACAAAACCTCAAGAAGCAGAAGACGCCAAACGATATATTGATGTTGCTTAATTTTTTATAATAAACCCGCCGGTTTCCTTGTCCAAGGTGCCGGCGATTGTTATTTCAGACATGAAAGGAGAACATAATGAAAGCAGATTTTGTCTTTATAAATGGAGAGGTTCTCACAATTGATGAAGCAGATTGCATAGCTGAAGCCGCTGCAGTGCAAGGCAGCAGAATTATGGCAGTCGGATCAAATGACTTAATAAGAGAATATATCAGTGATGATACAACTGTCATCGATCTTAACGGAAAAACGCTCATGCCGGGGTTTATTGATGCCCATATTCATCTCACAATATATGGGACGAACTTATTGGGAGTAAGCTGCACTGACCCTTCTATTCAATCACTGTCAGATCTATTTGAAGCACTGAGAAAAAAAGCAAAAGAAACTCCTCCGGGACAATGGATTCGCGCCACGGAATTCAACGAAGGAAAGCTGACTGAACATCGTTATCCTACAAAACAAGAGCTTGACCAGCTATCAGCTGAGCATCCAATCGTCATTGTCCGCACGTGCAATCATACTTCAATTGCAAACAGCAAAGCTTTGGAAATAGCCAAAATTTCAAGAGATTCTAAAGATCCGGAAGGGGGAATCATCGAACGCTTTCCTGATGGAGAATTGACTGGAAAACTGATTGAAAATGCGCATATGCAGCTTTTTCAATATGCAGGTTTCAGTGAAAATGAAGTCAAGAAAGGAATGAAATTAGCTTCAGATGCATTTATTAAAGCGGGCATAACAAGTGTTCATGATGCGGGCGGATATGGCGGCGGTGCTGATACGCTGCGCATCATGCAGCAGGCCGTCCAGTCAAATGATATTCGGGTAAGAGTCTATGCGATGGTGGGTTCATTAACCAGTTCTCATGATTTCATCCGGAAAATGCTTGATGCAGGTCCGGTAACCGGACTTGGAAATGACCGCTTTAAAATCGGCCCGGCTAAAGTTTTTACAGATGGCAGCAGTGTCGGACCTACAATTGCAACACGGGAACCTTATACACATAACTCCAGTGATTATGGAATTTTATACTACACCCAGGAAGAATTAAACCGAATATTGGGCGAAGCACATCAAAAAGGCTTTCAAATTACCGCTCATGCACAAGGCGACAGAGCGATTGAAATGCTGCTGGATTGTTTTGAAAAGGCACTCTCTGATTTCCCTCGGCACAATCACCGCCACCGGATTGAGCATGCGGGTATTGCTTCTTGCGATCTGCAGGAACGAATAAAAGATCTGGAAGTTGTCGTAACACCAAATCCCGTCTTTATGTATGCAAATGGAGACAAGTATCTGGAGTATTACGGAGAGCGTGTGAATGTTATGTATCCAGCACGCGATTTTCTTGAAAAAGAGATTATTGCTGCATTTGGATCTGATGCCCCGGTGACTTTTCTTGATCCGCTGCTCGGAATCCATGCTGCTGTCAACAGAGAGTCAAGCGGCGGTTCACCCGTGGGAAAAAATCAATGTCTTACTGTGCTGGAAGCTATTCGCGCCTATACATGGAACGGTGCTTACGCAAGCTTTGAAGAAAGCATCAAAGGCAGCATTGAAGCTCAAAAATTGGCAGATTTCGTAGTGCTAAGCGAAGGTATATTAAAAGTGGATAAAACAGAAATAAAAAAGATCAAAGTAGAATTAACGATGATTAACGGTGAGATTTTATATGAGTCACAAAACCTTCTGGAAGAGTCAAAAAACCTCAAAGTAATGAGATGATTTTAAAAAGCCAGACGCCAAAGTGGATGTTTATTCATTTTGGTGTTTTTTGATAGAAAAATAACCGCCTTTAGAAGCAAGTTAATGTATATTAATACACTCCTCAAGACGGCATTTTCTTTTGACTTGCAATTTCTTTTGAATCATAATCAAATGGGGAAAAGAGCAAAACATACATACTTACATGAAAGCGGTGAATACAATGAAAAAAAAGATTGCCCTATCTTGGAGCGGCGGCAAAGATGGCTGCATGGCACTCCATAAGCTAATTGAACAGGGCTTTGAAATTGCCTGTCTTGTAACCACTGTACCCGTGGAGCTGGAAAGAACGTTCGGACATGGCGAGAAAATGGAAGCGATTCTAAAACAAAGTGAAGCCTTAGGAATTCCTGTGCATTTTATTCGATGTACATTTAAAGGATATACTCAAAGTTTTATAGATTCTCTTAAGGAGTTGAAGAACAGCTATCATCTAACAAGCGCAGCTTTCGGAGATTTATATCTTGATGAACACCGCAGCTGGGGAGAAAATGCTGCAAACTCTGCCGGGTTAGAGGCACTGTACCCGCTCTGGATGGAGAAGAAAGAAGCAGCGCAGGCCCTGCAGGCATTTGCAAACAGCGGATACAAAGCAGTCATCATCCGAACTCAGGATGATGTGCTTGACCCAGCATGGCTTGGCAGGGAAATTGATCAGCAGCTAATAGAAAAAATGAAGGCAGAGTCGATCTGTCCTATGGGTGAGGCAGGAGAATACCATACCTTTGTGTATGATGGCCCGTTATTTAAAAAGCGGATCAATCTTCGGTTCGGAGAGAAAACTCAAATGGAAACAACGACACGTCTGGAGCTGGAAGATTTAGCCCTCGCCGAGAAATAATCAGATTGATAAGCATCATAATTAAAAAGAATTTGATGACATTTCCATTTTTATAGCTTACAATGAACAAAAAATATGATTCTTTAAAAGTGCCTGAAAAAAATCAGGATAATAGGGAAACCGGTTAAAATCCGGTGCAGCCCCCGCTACTGTAAGCGCAGATTCAGTTGAGACGCCACTGACTTTTTAAGTTGGGAAGGTTCAATAGAAAATGAAGCGTGAAGCCAGGAGACCTGCTTTTAACGATTGATTGCTTGTTTTTCGGTGGGAAAAATAAGTCAGGTACCCTTAGTGTGTAAGATTTTGCTTATCAAAGGCCTTGACTGACTTCCTATTCAGTTCAAGGTCTTTTTTATGTTTATAGACAAAAAGAGGAGATGCGGGAATGACAGGAAATGATCAAAAAGGTAGAGTGCTTGTCTATACGGGTAATGGCAAAGGAAAAACAACAGCGGCCGTCGGTCTTGCTGTCCGGGCAATCGGAAGAGGAATGAAAGTCTCCATCCTTCAATTTATTAAATCACCCGAAAGAACCTATGGCGAAAAAAATGTGCTTGAAAAACTCAGCGGCGCAGAAATTCATCAGCTTGGGGCCGGATTCACTTGGACAAAAACACCTGATATTCACAGAAAAGCGTTAAAATCAGCCTGGGTTATAGCTAAAGAAAAGATAGAAAGCGGCAAGTATGATGTGGTCATTCTTGATGAAATCAATAACGCGCTGGCTATTCAGAAATTCCCGGTTGATGACGTTCTGCCAATAGAAGATGTAATACATACGATTCAAAACCGCCCAAAACACGTTCATATTGTTCTGACAGGGAGAGATGCAAAAGAAGATATAAAAGAAATCGCAGATCTCGTATCTGTCATCAATGTAGAAAAGCACTATTACGACGAAGGTGTAGATGCCATTTATGGAATTGAATATTGACGAACAAAACACATTAAAACTCATGATTCAGGGCACACATTCTGACGCAGGAAAAAGTATGCTCGTCACGGCGCTATGCAGGATTTTCAGGCAGGATGGCTATCAAACTGCTCCGTTTAAATCTCAAAATATGGCTCTGAATTCTTATATTACGTGGGATGGGAAGGAAATCGGAAGAGCTCAGGGAATTCAGGCGGAGGCTGCCGGAATAGAAGCCACGACTGATATGAATCCCATTTTGATCAAGCCTTCAAAAGATATGGAATCTCAGGTGGTTTTTCATGGGAAGCCTTATGCAACTATGAGGGCAGCCGAGTACAGAGAGGATTTTTATCATTTAGGGCTGAAGGCGATCAAGGATTCGCTGATGAAACTGTCTAACAAATACGAAGTCATTGTGATCGAAGGTGCAGGGTCTCCGGCAGAAGTGAATTTAAATGACCGTGAGCTTGTGAACATGCGTGTAGCGGCAATCGCAGAGGCTCCAGTCATTTTAATTGGAGATATTGACAAAGGAGGCGTTTTTGCAAGCCTCGTCGGAACCCTGCAGCTCCTGAGTGAGGCGGACAAGAACCGGATAATCGGGGTCATCATCAACAAATTCAGAGGCGATCTTTCTCTGCTGCAGCCGGGGTTGGACTGGTTTGAGGAATATACAGGGCTTCCGGTGCTTGGAGTTGTTCCCTTTTTGCCGGACCTGGAAATAGATGGGGAGGATTCTCTTGTTTTAAACCGGTATGCAAACGGCACCAACCACGATGCTGAGCTTGATGTGGCGGTTCTCAGTTACCCAAGATTATCAAACTTTACAGATATTGATCCGTTAAGGCTTGAGCCTGATGTGAATATCCGTTTTGTTAAAAAAGCAGCGCATTTTGGAAACCCTGATCTCATTATTTTACCTGGAACGAAAAATACAGCTGAAGACCTGCTGTTTTTAAAGCAGACAGGGCTCTATAACAAAATCATCTCAGCTTATGAAAAGGGCACTCACCTTGCAGGGATATGCGGAGGTTTTCAAATGCTCGGGGAACATGTATTTGATCCAAACGGGGTTGAATCAGATCATCAGGAACTGACCGGAATTGGAATTTTCCCTGTATGTACGACGATTTTTTCTGAAAAGAAAACCATCCGTTCTGACGGTTATTGTAATTTAAAAGGGTTTGAAAACATTTCTTTATCCGGATATGAAATACATATGGGACAAACAGCAGCAACACATGATATAAGTCCTTTTTCAGTCCTCTCTGGAATCGAAGAAGGCTGTACCGCACGTAATGGACAAGTGTTCGGCACGTATTTGCATGATGTTTTTCATAATGATGAATTCAGGGGGATTTATTTGAACATGCTGCGGCAGAAAAAAGGACTGGAACCGATTGAGCGCTCGCTCCGCTTTCGTTCTTTAAAAGAAAATGAGTATGACAGACTTGCTGCCTGCGTCAGAGACTCTGTTGATGTGAAAAAGATTTATGAATCAATGAAAACGTTTTATTTAAAGGAGGTGAAACAAAATGATTGATAGTTATCAGCAAATAGATGCGATAGAGCCTGTCAGCAAGCAAAAAGGGCTCGAAGCTTTAGCCTATATACACTCTTTAACAAAGCCAATGAACAGCCTTGGAGAAATAGAAAAGATTGCTGTGCAGCTTTCAGAAATCACATCTGACGTAAAACCTGAAGTCTTCCCCCCAGGTGTCATCGTTTTTGCTGCAGACCACGGAGTAACAGCGGAAGGCGTCTCTGCCTATCCTCAAGAGGTGACGGCTCAGATGGTCAACAATTTTCTGTCTGGAGGAGCAGCTATAAACGTTTTTACAAAACGGGTAAATGGGCTGCTGGAAATTGTGGACACAGGGGTGAAAACGGATATTCCAGGTGTCCGTTCTGAAAAGATCGCTTATGGAACAAAAAACTTTGCGGTTGAGCCTGCCATGACGCGAATGGAGGCAGTCCGTTCACTCGAAGTGGGAATGCAGCGGGCAGATGCCATGATTAATAACGGCGCTAAGCTTCTGATCCTCGGAGAAATGGGCATTGGCAATACAACTTCAAGCAGTGCCATTGCAGCCGCTCTAAGCGGATTAAAGCCTGAGGAGCTGACTGGCAGAGGAACGGGAATCGAGTCAAAGCAGGTTGCTTATAAAGCAGAAGTGATTCAAAAAGCTCTAAATAAGCTGCAGCCTGACGCAAATGACGCGATTGATGTTCTTGCTAAGGTAGGCGGTTTTGAGATCGGGGCGATGGCAGGCGCCATGCTTTACGCGGCTTCCAAAAAAATTCCGGTTATACTGGATGGATTTATATGTACAACAGCAGCGCTCATTGCGTCTAAATTAAATCGGCATGTGTGTGATTACATGATTGCCGGTCATTTGTCGGTTGAACCGGGACATCTTCATGTATTGAACTTACTTGGGAAAAAACCGCTTGTGTCCTTGGGAATGAGGCTTGGCGAAGGAACTGGAGCTGTCCTTGTCTACCCGCTCGTTGAAGCAGCCGCGGAAATGGTGAAGGGAATGGCAACATTCGATACAGCAGGTATATCAAAAGAACGCACACTAAAATAAAAAAACAGACAATGACATAAAAGGCGGAGAAAAAAATGAAACCATCTTTCGGCACTTATTTTCATCGTATTGCCCTTATGCTGCTTTTACTGGCAGGAATCCTATCAGGATGTACACAGGGAGAACAGACTCAGCAAGCGAGCAAAAGCCAGGAACAAACACAGCAGGCTGAAAAAAAGGAAGAAGCTTTTCCGGTAACCGTTACAGATGATGCCGGAAACGAAATAACACTTGAAGAAAAACCGGAGAAAATTATTTCGCTGCTTCCGAGCACGACTGAAATGCTTTTTGCCCTCGGACTTGACAAGGAAATTGTCGGTGTCTCTGATTATGATAACTATCCTGAAGCAGCTTTAAAAAAGGAAAAAGTAGGGGCACAGGATTTAAATGCAGAGAAAATCATTGCCCTGCAGCCGGATGTAGCTTTTCTTCAGGATTACCATGCTCAAAATCACGGGGAAATCATCAAACAGTTTGAAGCAGCAGGCATCAAGGTGTTTATTGTCGGCTCTCAAAATTCGTTTGACCAGGTATACACTGCCATCCGCACTGTAGGGAAGGCTACAGGAACGTTAGATAAAGCAGACAGCATCATCGCGGATATGGATGCAAAAGTTAAAGCGATCAAGGAAAAAGCAAAAGCTGTTAAAGAGGAAAAAAGCGTATGGATTGAAGTCTCTCCGCAGCCGGATATTTACACAACAGGTAAAGGAACATTCATGAATGAAATGCTTGAAATGATTGGAGCGGTCAATGTTGCAGCAGCTGAAGAAGGCTGGGTGAAAATGGACGAAGAGAAAATCGTCAGCAGCAACCCGGATGTCATCATCACTACATATGGCTACTACGTAGATAATCCAGCAGATCAAGTATTAAACAGAAGCGGCTGGAAGGAAGTAAAAGCTGTTCAGTCAAAACACGTGTTTGATGTAAACAGCGACATGGTGACCCGTCCTGGACCGCGTTTAGCAGATGGAGTTGAAGAGCTTGGAAAACTCATTTATCCGGATATTTTCAAAAAATAAACATCGGTTTCTTATTTTATTTGCAGCAATCTTTGCCATCATCAGCATGATATCAGGAGTCTTTGTGGGGGCGGTAAATGTTACCGTCCCTGATATTTTAAACATCCTTGCAGGCAAAATGTTTCATCTTCATCTGTTTCAGGGGGAAAAGAGTACAGAAATGATCATCTGGGAAATCAGGTTCTCAAGAGTTTTGCTCGCCTTTTTTGTTGGAGCATCCTTGTCGCTTGCCGGTGCTGCATTTCAGGGACTGCTGCAGAACCCGCTTGCTGATCCGTATACGATTGGTGTTTCATCTGGAGCTTCTCTTGGAGCGGTCATTATTATTTTTTTTCAAATTCAAATCACCATTCTGGGCAGTTTTACCCTGCCGATCATCGCAGTTCTCTTTGGTATGCTGACGCTGCTCATCGTCTTTGCTTTAACTCACTTGGCAAGCGGAAAGCTTACAAATGAAACCATTATCCTCGCAGGCATTATCATTTCCTCCTTTATCAGTGCGTTTATTTCCCTGCTGATTGCCCTGATTCCCCGTGAGGATATCAGTCAGATTCTCTATTGGATCATGGGAAGCGTAGCTATGAGAGGATGGGGGCACGTTCAATTAATCGTTCCGTTCTTTATACTTGGGGCTGCGGTCATTCTTTTCCATTACCGTGAACTGAATAATATGGCACTTGGAGAGCAGGCAGCACAATTTACAGGAATGAATGTAAAAAAGAAGAAAACAGTTGTCTTGATAGCGGCATCCATTTTAACTGGAAGCGCCGTGGCTGTGTCAGGAGCGATCGGATTTGTAGGACTCGTAATTCCCCATCTCGTCCGTCTTCTGGCAGGAGCAAATCACCGGCATGTTCTGCCGCTTTCTATGCTGATAGGAGGAGGGTATCTTGTTCTCGCTGATCTGCTCGCAAGGTCCATTATCTCACCTAAAGAACTTCCAATAGGAGTCGTAACAGCGCTGATCGGATCACCCATATTTACTTTATTGCTGATCAAAAATCGAAAACAGAAAAAGACACATCTTTAAACAAAGGGAGGATGCATATGCTTCAGGTCAATAATCTGACTGGTGGTTATAATGGAAAAAAAGCGGTCATCAAGAATCTCTCTTTTTCCATTGAACAAGGACGTTTTTTTGCTTTAATCGGCCCGAACGGCAGCGGAAAAACGACAATCATCCGAATGATCATGGGAGCATTGCCCGTACACGATGGGGAAATCCTTCTAGGTGAAAAGCCGCTGGGTTCGTATTCTCAAAGAGAACTCGCTAAAAAAGCGGCCGTTATGACCCAGGAAAACGAAGCAGGGCTTGATTTTTCAGTTGAAGAGATTGTCATGCTCGGCAGGTATCCTTATCAAAAAGCGCTGTTTTTCAAAGAAAACACGGTGGAGGACCTGCAAGCAGCAGAAACTGCCATGAAGCAGACTTCCGTCTGGGAATACCGCAAACGCCCTTATCATTCCTTAAGCGGCGGAGAAAAACAAAGGGTGCTGCTTGCTAAAGCGCTGGCTCAGGAGCCGGAACTCCTTCTGCTTGATGAGCCAACAAATCATTTAGACGTGAAGCATACGAAAGAGCTTTTGGAATTACTGAAAAAACTGCAAAAAGACATGAACCTTACCATACTTGCCATTCTGCATGACCTGAACTTGGCATCACTCTATGCAGATTCAATCGGATTGCTTAAAAATGGCGAACTGGAAGGGAAGTATGAGGACCTTCATCCACAAAACGAGAATACTTTTTCAAATGTGTATGAAGTTATGCTCAATTTCACTTCTCATCCATCTGTTTCAAAAACACAAATTTCCCTCTCTCCTGAATATATGGCAGAAAAACCTGTCAGTTTCCTGTCAGCCGTCCAAATTCAGCAAACAGAAAGGGGCGCATATATAAAAATGCAGCAGCCTTTCAGAACACTTTCGGCAGGAGACGACGGAAAAGGTCTTCATTGGAGCAGACAGTGGATTTTTTCACAAACAGAACAGACAGAAAACGGAGAAATCATTTTTATCTCAAGCAAACAGCCTTATGTTCTGTGGTCTTTAAATGACAACTTGCCGCAACATGAGCTGCAACAGAATTCGTATATTGTAAATCAAAGCGGCTATTCGTTTTGTGCCATCGTATCTCATTCTCCAAACAACGGAAAAGTGAACGCCGCAATCTTGATGGATGCACCTTTAGATGACGCGAATTTAATTAATTTGGCTTTAAAAATAAATGCGATCAAATGGGATTCTGAGCAGAACTTTGAAAAAATCGTAGTTGGCATTCAGAAAAAACAGCAAAATCCGGCTGATCTAGAACGGATCTTTGAAGCAGCCGAAGATCTCTTGCAGACTGCTCTTAAAAGACTGGAGACTCCTCATGCAGTCTTTCGATGAGAGAACTGCCCTGCTCATTTTGCTGAGTGTATTGCTTGATCTTGTAATCGGAGATCCGAAATGGCTGCCGCACCCTGTCATCTTCTTCGGAAAGGTTATCAGCACAATTGAAAAAGCATGGAATAAAGGGGACAGGAAAAAGCTTAAAGGCATCATGCTTGCTGTGTATCTGCCTTTTACTGTTTTTATTATTTCTCTGTTTCTGCTAAAACAGCTTTATGCGATTTCTTATCTGCTTGGAATGGCTATTGAAATCTATCTTATTTCTACGACTTTCGCTATTAAGGGGCTGAGGGATGCAGCAATGGAAGTCTATCATCCTCTTATGTCAGGAGATCTTGTTGAAGCACGCAAAAAACTTGGGTTTATTGTTGGAAGAGATACTGACAAACTTTCTTCACCTGAAGTTGTCAGGGGAACCGTTGAAACGGTTGCAGAAAATACGGTTGATGCCATCATTTCCCCGCTGTTTTATGCCATTATAGGCGGTGCGCCGCTCGCGCTTGCATACAGGGCAGTCAATACACTCGATTCGATGGTCGGATACAAGAATGAAAGATTTATAGACTTCGGCTATGGATCAGCAAGGCTTGATGATTTGCTTAATTTGATTCCAGCCCGTATTTGCGCAGGGTGTATGTGGACCGGCAGTCTTTTCATAAAAAAAATGAGAAGATTACATGCAATCTCCATAACGAAAAGAGATGCACCGAAGCATCCAAGTCCTAACGCCGGCTGGCCGGAAGCCATGACCGCGGGACTGCTCGGCATTCAGCTTGGCGGGGTGAATGTATATGGCGGAATGGTATCAGAACGGGCAAGGCTTGGAGATCCGCTCGAACCTTTGACTTTTATCCATATCAAAAAGTCCATTCTCATTCTGAACAGTGCCTGGATTCTGTTTTTAACAGGTTACTTGATCCTATTTGGTCTAGGGAGGCAATAATATGTGGCCACAGCACGGCGGTAAAACGGCAAGAATGAAAGCTGTTCTAAGAAATAAGGGAATTAAAAAGAAAGAGTTCCTCGATTTTAGCGCCAACTTAAACCCGCTTGGAACACCAGCGGCAATACTCAAAGCCATGCAAGAAAGCATCACTCACACAAGTAATGTTTACCCTGATCCTGAGTATCCGGAAGAAAGAGCTATACTGGCAGCTTTTGAAGGGGTAAAACCTGAAAACATTCTCCTGACAAATGGAGGAGCAGAAGCTATTTTCCTTGCCGCAAGACTTTTCAAGAATGGGAAAGCAGGCATCTTTCAGCCGACATTCAGCGAATATGAACGTGCTTGCCTCAGTAATGATATTGAGGTGACCTATCTGAGCTATAAGGAGTTAGAGACGGGTTCCGGAAAGTTTAATAGCGATGTGGTGTTTTTGTGCAGACCCAACAATCCATCTGGACAAATAATTTCTAAGAAAGCGGTAGTAAAGCTCATGGATTATGCTAGCCTGAATAATCAAGCAGTCATCATTGACGAGGCCTTCATTCATTTTACAGAAATGGACGAAAGTCTGGAAGGACTGCTGCAGCACTATTCCAATCTCATCATCATTCGCTCCCTTACCAAAATATATGCCGTGCCAGGAATAAGATCAGGCTATATATTAGCCAGTCATTCCATCATCAAGAAAATTGAAGCCATGTCCGTTCCATGGAGCGTCAATTGTGCTGCTCTTGGCATGATTCATGCTTTGCCGCATACATATGATCATTTGGCAGAAACAAAGAAATGGCTGCAGGCAGAATGGAAGCATCTAAAAACGGAGCTTCAAGCATTAAACTTCAGCATTTCAGATTCTATGGTCAACTTTTATTTATTAAACGATCCGCTGCTTAAAAACCACGAACCCCTGCTTTTATACCTTGCAAATGAAGGGATTCTTGCAAGGCATACGCTGAATTTTCACGGGATAGAAGGATCCTCTATCCGCCTTGCAATCCGGACAAGAGAGGAAAATGAAAAGCTGCTTGCTGCCTTAAGGAAATGGAGAAAAACATCATGATTACCTTTATCTCAGGCGGAGCACGGTCCGGGAAAAGCAGTTTAGCAGAAAGAATGGCATTGGACACAGCTAAAGGGGAGAAACCCTACTATATTGCAACCGCAGCTGAAGATACGGGAGAGGATATGGCTGAGAGGATAGCGTTGCATAAAAGAGACAGGGGAGATGTATGGCTGACCATTGAAGAAGCCTTTTTTATTGATCAAACTCTCAAAAATCTCCCAGACAAAACTGTAGTTTTGATAGATTGTTTAACCGTCTGGACGAGCAGTTTAATGTTCAGCGAAAACCTTTCATCAAACGATATAGTGAAAAGGTTAGAAAGGACATTATCAATTGCCCGTAAAAAGGAATGTACCCTTTACATTGTGTCAAATGATGTGAATGAAGGATTTCCTATTCAGGACAAATATGTTGCAAATTATATAAGCTGTCTTGAAGATTTACATAAACTGACTGTCAGAGAAGCAGACACAGTACTTGAAGTCATCTGCGGAATACCGGTCGCCTGGAAGATCAATGGCGTCCTGACAAAAAATGTTTCAAAGATTTCTTCTGGAGGACCACTATGAAACTAATGATGTATGGAGCGATTCTTGCTCTTCAATTTCTGACAAGGATTCCTCTTCCGGTGAATTGCCCAATGGATCACAAAACCCTTAAATGGGCACTGCGGTTTTATCCTTTAGCAGGCTTCGCAATAGGAGGAACACTGTATCTTGTCTATTATTTATTGAATGGACTGCTTCCGCTCTATATGCTGACACTTATCCTCCTTACTCTGTGGGTTTTCCTGTCAGGAGGTCTCCATTTAGACGGTGTCATGGATGTGGCAGACGCCGTTGGTTCTAACGGAAGTACAGAAAAAAAGATTGAGATATTAAAAGACTCGCGGGCAGGAAGTTTTGCGGTGCTGAGCGCTGTCTTTTTGCTGCTTTGGAAGAGTGTGCTGTTATATGCATTTTTAGAGGGTAACGGGAACAGTCTGTTTTTGCTCGCAATTCCCATGTTAGCCCGGTTTCAGGCTTTATTGCAGCTTTTCTTTTTCCGTCCTTTTCAAAACAAGGGAATGGCGCATTACTGGAAACAGCATTTATCAAAGCGGGACGTGTTCATCGCAGCCTGCTTGCTTCTTCCATTTGCAGCCTTCCCGGTGACTTTTTCTATAATGTTTTTCCTGCAGGTCTGCTTTTCTTATCTCTTCGGAAAATGGGCTGTAGGACAGTTTCAAGGAATAAACGGAGATACAGTCGGTGCATCAATTGAGGGGGCTGAGCTTTGGAATCTCGCCGTACTTTACAGCTTATTCTTATTCGGCATGGGATGACGGAATGGAATAAAGATAAACGATATTTAGGCCATACGGACCTGCCTGTAATGGAAGATTCATTAATAGAATATGAATCTCTAAAAAAATACCTTGATAACCATCTTCCTGATATTGTCTTCTCGAGCGATTTACTCCGATGTCAGCAGACGGCAGCTTTTTTGTTTCCTGAAGAAGCCACTGTTCAAGACTCGCGCTTGCGGGAAATCAGTTTCGGAACCTGGGAAGGCAAAACATATGAGGACTTAAAACATGATTCTCATTATTCCAGCTGGCTTGATAACTGGGAGATTACAAGCACGCCGGACGGAGAAAGCGGCATTGCATTTCATGATCGGGTTTCATCTTTCTTATCGGAGATTCAGAAATCCAAATTCAGCCGTGCAGCCATTATAACTCATGGCGGGGTGATTAGAAAAATCGTATCTGAACTTGTTCCGGAAGCTTCATTCTGGGACACTTCTGTATCTTTTGGAAAGGGCATTGTACTTGAGCTGAAATCAGAAAGGGGGACATGGAAATGCATCTCATTATCGGAGGAGCCTTCAGCGGGAAAAGAGCCTTTGTGAAGAGGAAATGGCACAATGCCACATGGGTTTCAGCATATGAAGGCCATAAAATGCTTCAGTGGAAAGAAAATAATTCTTCAAAAGCACCGCTTGTTTTGGAAGGATTCGAACAATGGATCATGGAAGACAACAATGATGCTTCTAACCTTAGAGAAAACTGCCGAATTTATTTGAATGAGTTGGCCGAGCTTGAGAGGGAAGTTATTATGATCATGCTTGAGACGGGAAAAGGCATTGTCCCCATTTCAGAAAAGGAACGGACGACAAGAGATCTTTTAGGCTGGATTCAGCAGGATGCTGCAGCACTATGCAAGGACGTTTACTACATCTGGCATGGGTTGGCTAAAAAAATGAAATAAAAGATAAAGAAGGGCAGCAGCCCTTTTTTTGTTTAAGAAAAAAGAGTAGCTCTAATTTCCAATAATCGTATATAATTTTCTTTGTACCTTCTTAAGATCTCTTTTTTATGCAAAGCAGAAGGGGTTTATAGGGAAGGAACAGAATATAAATGACGAATGATTTTGAGAAATGGCATTATATTTAGAAAGTGCGTGTTGTTTCTTGGTCTGAAATGATAGATGAAAGGGGAACATGGGGGTAAAAAGATTTATTTGCATCATTAATGCAAGAATTTTTCAAGCAGGAAAGGCATGATGAAAATGGAAAAAAACATAGCTGAAGCTTTGCCCGCACACGGGAAGCCTTCAGGAAACTTATTTAAAAACAGGATCGTACTTGCGATCATGGGCTCAAACTTTTTACTTCAGCTTGGCATCTGGATCAGAAATTTTGCTATCTTATTATACGTTACTGACCTTACCGGCAATGATCCTGTATATGTATCTCTTATCTCCATTGCTGAGTTCGCCCCGATATTTATTTTTTCTATTATTGGAGGGACATTTGCCGACAGGTGGAAGCCTAAACTTACCATGGTATGGTGTGACATACTCTCGGCCGTTTCAATCTTTGTTGTTCTGCTGACTTTGATTTACGGTTCATGGCATGCCATTTTCTTTGCAACATTGGTTTCAGCGATTCTTTCGCAATTCTCGATGCCATCAGCTATGAGACTGTTAAAACAGCACGTTCCAGAAGAGCAGCTGCAATCTGCCATGGCTATTTTTCAATCCTTAATGGCTGTCTTTATGGTAATCGGTCCAGTAATCGGAACTCTTGTTTACCAATCCTACGGCATCTATACCTCAATCATTGTGATGGGAGTTATGTTCCTTTTATCTGCTGCCGTTTTGACCTTCTTGCCGCGTGATCTTGAAAAAGTTCAAACAGAAGAAGAATCAAGTTTCAAGAAGGAACTAGCAGACGGCTTCCGATATGTCATCGGGAAAAAAGTTCTGACTACAATGGGCGGCGTTTTTGCAGCCTGCGGTCTGGCAGTCGGATTAATCTCTCCGCTGATGATTTTTATTACAATTGAAAATCTTGGTTTGTCCAAAGATTTTCTGCAGTGGCTGATCATGGCGAACGGTATCGGAATGCTTGCCGGAGGCGGTATTGTCATTGCCTTTTCTAAAAAAATCTCGCCTCAAAAGCTTCTTGCAATCGGAATCTTCTCAAGCATGATTTTTACCATCAGCATCGGATGGTCAACGAGCTTTCCGCTTACTATTGGTTTACAGCTGTTAAACGGCATGTTTTTCCCATGCATCCACATTGGAATCAATACACTGATTCTTAAAAATACAGATGAATCATTTGTTGGCCGTGTCAACGGTGTTCTTAATCCTCTGTTTATGGGGATGATGGTTGCCGGCATGTCCCTATCAGGGATTCTGAAGACACCGCTGACACTATCAGGGGTTTACACAGTTTCAGGCGTACTTTTCTTACTTGGAACACTGCTGATTCTTCCGCTATTTAAAATAAATGACGATACAATGGTTTCTAATCAAGCTGTGCAAGTTGGCGAAGAAAGATAGTCATTCAGTAAAGAAGTGCTTCCATCAGATGGGAGCACTTTTTTATGTAATAATATTTCATGCAGGAATTAACGCCCTGCAGGAAGAATGACATAGGGTAAATCAATTTTTGGGAGGAACCTGATATGTCATTAAACAAAGGGATCGTCAACATGACTTCACGTATTGAAGGCAAAGAATTGATTATGGAGAGAACCTTTCATGCTGCGAGAGAACTTGTATTTAAAGCATTCTCTGACTCGAAGCACCTGGAAAGCTGGTGGGGGCCGCAAGGATGGAAAACAGAAAATAAAACGTTTGAATTTAAACAAGACGGTGTTTGGCACTATTGCATGCGCTGCGAGGATAAAAACCAGGGTGACTTTTATGGGATGGAATCGTGGGGCAAAGCGATTTATAAAGAAATTGCCGTACCAGAAAAAATAGTCTATGCCGATGCATTCTCAGATTCAGACGGCAGCATATCAGATCAAATGCCTGAAATGATCACTACCATGCTGTTTGAAGATTCGGGTGAAAATACAAAACTCACAGTCCGTTCCCGATTCCCGTCAGAAGATGAATTGAAGAAAGTTGTTGAAATGGGAGTCGAAGAGGGTATGGCTTCCCAGTTTGACTGTTTGGATGAAGTGCTCGCAGAATGGAAATAAGAAAGTTTTGAAGAGGCTGCTGCGGCAGTTTCTTTTTTTTCTAAAAATCCTTCAGAGGATGAAAATGGTCATGTATACTTATAAGAAAAATCATTTGGGAGATTACAACATGAAAGAGCAAATACTTGAAGTGCTGAAAGAAATTGAAGAAACTCATGGGGTGAAAATTCTCTATGCCTGCGAATCCGGCAGCAGAGCATGGGGATTCCCTTCAAAAGACAGTGACTATGACGTTCGATTTATCTATATACATAAAGCGGAACATTACTTAAGCATTGACCCTGTTGGAGTCGGCTCCAATCGTGATGTAATTGAACGTCCGATAAATGATCTTCTGGATGTGTCTGGCTGGGACCTGACAAAGGCGCTTAAGCTATTCAGAAAATCAAACCCGCCTTTAATGGAATGGATGAAGTCTCCAATTGTTTATTATCAGGCTTTTTCAACAATTGATAAAATGGCAGCTCTGCAAACAGAGGTATTTACTCCTCATTCTGCCATTTATCACTATTTGAATATGGCAGGCAATAACTACCGCGAGTATTTGCAAGGAGATACAGTACGAATTAAAAAATACTTTTATGTACTTCGGCCGATACTTGCAGCCAGATGGATTGAGAAGCTCGGTGAATTTCCTCCGATGGAATTTCAAGTACTCCTTGATGAAATGCTGCAGGGTGGTTTGCTTAAAGATGAAATTTTGACTTTGCTTGAACGGAAGATCAGCGGTGATGAATTAGACAGAGAACCTAAAATTGATGGTATTAATGAGTTTTTAGATTCTGAACTCATCAGACTGAAAGAGTACGCAAAACAATTGAATATAAAGAATGAAGATCCTACTTCAAAATTAAACAGGATCTTCAGGGACACGCTTAAAGAGGTTTTGCAAGCAAAATAGGCAGAATCATTCACAGCACATCAATGCAAGTAATTTAAAAGAAGGCAGGAAATAATGAAGATTACATGGAAAGAAATCACAGACAAGCATTCGAATCATTTAGATGAGGTTTTCAACCTTTATAACAAGACATTTCCATTCGAAGTAAGGGAGCCAGCATCCACATTTTTAAAAGGGATGGCCTATGCAGAAAATGAAAAGCTTAACACGTTTCGGTTAATAGCGGGATTTGAGGGAGAGAATATGGTTTCCTTCGCAACAGGACATTATTTGGCTGACGTAAACTCAGGCTTTATCGTTTATATAGTTACTAATCCTTCAGTGAGAAGCAAAGGATTAGGCGCAATAACACTAACAAAAATAGAAGAATTATTAAAAGAAGACGCTATAGCAGCGGGGAATTCATCTCTAAGATCTTTGATCCTGGAAACAGAAACTGAGGAAATGGCCCATACAGCAGAAGAAAAGGAGGACTGTATGAAGAGAAAGAGATTTTTTGAAAGAAATGGCTATATCCAGTTTGAAGAAATGAATTATCTGCAGCCTCCGCTGCATACAGGTGACAGCCCTGTCCCATTAAATCTTTATTTAAAAACCTTGAAAAAAGCGGAAATATCGGCGTATGAGGTTAAAGAAATTGTTAGAGCTGTGTATAAAGAAAAATATGAAAAAGTGAATGAGATTGATAAAAGTGTACTCACTGGTTGTTTAGATTTGATGAAGTGTTAAATGTGGCATACATAAAAAAACTCTTAGACGATTTCAGTCTGGGAGTTTTTTTATGTATTGGTTTTACGTAAATTAGATTTAAACAGCAACATGAATAGATTGAAACTGGACATCTTAGATATAGGAGGGATGTTCCATGGGGATTAAAGTTTTGTTTGTTTTTATCATAAGTTTTCTCACTTATTTACCGATAACTTCGGCCGAAGTCACGCTTAAAGCTGCATTTATACGAGATCATCAGCTTTGGATGATAGATAACGGCCAAGAATATCAACTAACAACTGGCCGTTATGTTTATGACCCAAAGTGGTCGTTTGATGGCAGGTTTATTGCATATTTAGACGGGGACAAAAATGGTGAAAAGATGTATTTGTTTGTTTATGATACGAAACAAAAAAAGAACTATCAGCCCTATCCAACAGCTGAAACAAGAAATTTCCAATGGTCACCATCCTCAAACCAATTGGCTTACAATTCTTTCGGAGTGCTGAATGTAACCAAAACTGAAAACGGAATCCCGAAAGGCTTCGAAAATGTATCTCTTGGAGTAAGCGATTTTGGCTGGTTTCCAGATGGAAAGTCATTCATCGTATCATCACAAGCAAATTTATTGCCAACAGGATGGGGACCTGTTCATCTTTTCAAAGTACCTGTGGATGCTCAGCTTGATACAACCAAAATCAAGCCATTTTATACGATTAAAACAAATACTTCTGACCTGTTTGCAGTTGATGCCAACCTTTTTAAATGGAGTTCAGATCAATCCTGGCTGAGCTTTCTTGCAACACCTACAGCCTCATGGTCAGCTGATAGCAACACGCTGTGTGTATTGTCAGCATCAGGGACCAATTTTCAACCTGTAGGGCAAATGCTTATTTATGAAGATTGGATACAATGGGCTCCTTCAGAAAATAAACTAGCCTACATCTCCGGTGAAGGCAGATTTTTCGTTCAAAATAAAAAATCGGTCATAGCAGATATTCCAGCTGCAGCTAATCAAAAAGAATATACACCAGCAGGTTATGTGGATCTTGATATTGAATGGCTGTCTAAGGACGAAGTCATTGTTTCACGGGCAAAAGAAAATAAAGAGTGGGAAGAGGGTCCAGTCCCGGAAATGAATACCTCTCTATATGTTGTTAACATAAGATCAGGAAATCAAAAGCAGCTTACATACCCTAATAAACATGAAGCAGATACAAACCCACAATTCGTTCATCCATATATTACTTGGATCAGAAAAGGCAGCAATGGAGAAGTTTGGATTAAAGAAGGAATACATGCTCCTGAAAAGCTTTGGCTAGAGAATGTGGATGGGGATTTGACATTTTATAAAAAAACTGACATATACTAACTGATTTCTATCCTTGATAATCGGGATTGATTGAAGGCGATGGCTGGGTACAAAAAACAGGATATGTTTTAAACATTACTACCGCAAGTAAGCATTTTGCTAATGGATTATTGTTAACGTTCCAAAATTGGGATCTTCGTTCTGAAAGTACGACTGTATTAAGTCAATCTAAAAATGTCATATATCGTGTTTGGGTTAAAGGAAAGTATGAACTACCTAAACTGGCAGAAATTATATATAATAACAATACTGTAATATATGATTCTCTAAAAAGAGAAAGAATGACACAGCGTCTAGACTAATTGAGCGGGAGAGAAAAAATATGTGGAAATTAGTAAACGGGAAATTAATTCAACAAACTGATACTTCAAGGGTGAAATTTAGAACGAACGTCAGCAAATCTATCATTGAACAATTAAATACATATGCTGCCGAACACAATTCACATCCTAATTACTTATTGGAAAGCGGATTACAAACTGTGCTGGATCAAGGTGTTATTACTTATAATAAAAAACTCAGACCAAAAGACAGAATTCAATTTAAAACAACTTACGATAAGGAATTACTGACAATGGTTAAAGAATTTGCTAAGACTCATGAATTATATGTTAATGACGTATTAGAATACAGCGTAAACTTTATAAATTTTGATAATCTCAAAAAGAATGGACATAAACACAGAATAGAGTAGGCTGGTTAGTAACCGGTTTAATTTATAACAACGCCCCCACCATAATATATATTATAGGTAGTTAATCTGTAAGATATATAATCCGTCTCACAAGCTAAGTAAACTTAAGATAGTGAGACGAAATGAAAAATTTAAGCATTTCTACTTTAGCTTCATTAAAATTATTAAATTGCTAAATTCATTTATTAACTACATTCAGCTTTAACTTGATTTTTTATTGAATGATAGTTGTATTTCAAATACTCTGGTTCGCTCCATTAGTTTGCGGCAGTTGCCAAACACACATTTAGTTGTAAGTTTGATCTTTATAATTTTTATATGTCCTCTCTTGTTTAGTTTAGTTAGTTTACATAATAAATCTGAATTTAATACATTTCATGAGTCTGGTCTTTTTTATTTTGTATACAGCAGCTTCTCTAATATTTGTTTTATCTCTTATTGTCTGAGAACAATGTTTATATGTTGTTTATTTAGAACATAGTTTAATTTAATTTTCAATTTGTAACCCATTCCGATAAATAAAAAAAACACTGCTTTCAGCAATGTTCTTAACCAAGTCTTTTATTCAATAAGATCTTTTTTACTTCTTCTATAAATGGCATGCCGCCTTGAGCCCCAAATTTCGTCACACTTAGAGCAGCTGCAGCATTTCCAAAACGGCATGCTTGTTCTAGTGAATCTCCTTTACTCAAAGATACTGCTAACGCTCCATTAAAGGTATCCCCGGCGCCTGTAGTATCAACAACTTTCACCCGGTGTGCCTCAATACATTTTTCTTTACCATTTTCAGTAAATATAACTCCTTTAGAACCGTGAGTTACGATCATTTTTTCCTGAATTGGTTTATTGTTTTTAAAATATGTCATTTCATGTTCGTTTGGTGTTAAATAATCAACCATCTCGAGCAGTGAGTTAGGAAGCTTCTCGATTGGAGCTGGATTTAATAAGATTTTCACACTATGTTTTTTTGCTAATTCCGCAGCTTTAATCACTGAGGAGAGCGGTATTTCTAATTGAAGTAATAACAGATCACTTTCAGCTATTACCTCTTCATTCTCACTTATCAATTCTGGGGAAAGAAGATCATTTGCTCCTGGAACAATTATGATGCTGTTATCTTGATTGCTTACTGTAATGGAAGCAATTCCGGTTGAACTTCCTTTTATTACATTCAGATGATCCACTTGAATATTTTCTTTATACAAACGGTCTTTTAACTCTTTTCCGAAATCATCAGACCCGACGCAGCCTATTAAAGTGACATTCGCACCAAGCCGGGAGGCAGCTACAGCCTGATTTGCTCCTTTCCCGCCTGGAAATGTTTTAAATGTTGAGCCTTTTATTGTTTCTCCCTGGACAGGGAAAGAAGAAGCTGTTGTGACTAAATCCATGTTTATACTTCCTACAACGGTTATTCTCGGCGTAATCAATCTTCCACCTCCAATTTATACACAAATATAACGATCATTCTTTTAACAATAAATCAGGTAAAAAAGTAATGATTTCCGGTACAAACATGAACAATAGCAGCAATCCTAACAAGGTCAGTAAAAATGGTATTATTTCTTTAGTGAATTCAATAATGCTGCTGTTTGATATTCCAGTTGCAACATACATAATAACACCTACAGGCGGCGTGATTGTGCCAATCATAACATTTATGGCAAGTATGACTCCATAATGCAGTGGATCAATTTGAAATTGAGCCAGTAAAGGAAGAACAACTGGCGTAGTAATAATAATGATTGCCGTACCATCTAAAAAGCACCCTAGAACTAGTAAGATTATCATTAACAAAAGCAAGATAATGATTGAGGAATCCGATATGGATTGAAATACTTCAAGCAGTCTTTGCGGACCCTGTTCAAAAGCCATGATCCATGCGAAAGGTGCTGATGCCGCTATAATGATGCCGACACTTGCTGTCATTTTAACAGATTCTAATAATTTTTTCGGTATTTCCCGCCATTTCAGATCACGATAGATAAAGATCCCGACAAATAAAGAATAAATAACAGCTATTACTGCAGATTCAGTTGCCGTAAATAAACCTGAGAAAATTCCGTAAATGATGATTATGGGCATTAAAAGTGCCCAAATGGCCTCTTTAAAAGCAAACATGATTTTTTTAAGGCCTGCCTTATTTCTTTTTTCAAGGTTTCTCTTTTTGGCAATAATATAGGCGATCACCATTAAAGACATACTCATCATCAGGCCTGGAATAGCACCTCCTAAAAACAGTTTTCCGATTGAAACTCCTGCTATACTGCCATATAAAATCATAGGAATGCTGGGAGGAATAATGGGGCCAACTGTAGCGCTGGCACCTAAAATCGCTGATGCAAATCCTTTGCCGTATCCTCTTTTTACCATAGAAGGTATCAAAGCTGTGCCTGTTGCAGCAGCATCTGCTACTCCTGACCCTGAAACTCCTGACATAAAAACATTTGATACAACAGTTACGTGTGCCAAGCTACCTCTTATGTGCCCAACAAGTGTTTCTGAAAAATTGATTAACCTCTTTGTAATTCCACCTGCTTCCATTAGTCCTCCTGCCAAAATAAACAAAGGTATGGCTAATATCGGAAAAGAATCCAATCCAAGTGCAAGGCGTTGCGGCAATGTCTCTAATGTTATTGATCCTCCAAATATTACGGCTATAAAGGAAGAACCTAATAGAGCAAAACCAACTGGAACGCCAAGAATCAGCAACAGCAGCAGTCCGCATATCAATAAAATCAGCATTTAGATTTCAACACCTTTGTTTATATTGTTGTTCAGAGTCCAGTCGCCTTTCCAAACACTGCAAGCATCAATTAATGTATAAATAAACATTAGGCTGCAAGAAACAGGTACTGATAAATAAATGATTCCGGTTGGGATTCCTAGACTTGTTGTTGGTACCATCCAGGTTTGTTGTGTTATCGTCCAGCCGTACACAATCATAAATCCAAATAAAGTCAGTAACCCAATTTGTATGGAAAAATAGATGCTTTTTTGTATTTTCTTTGGCAGAATGGTTAATAAAAAATCAATGGCTATATGTTTTTTACTTTTTAATGCAGCTACTGATCCCAATAGCACGTTCCAAATAAAGCAATACCTGGCCAGTTCATCTGTCCATACGATTTGCACCTCAAATAAACGGGCAAAAACTCCAAGTGCTACAGCTATGCACATGATGAGAAAAAATAGACAGGCCGTTATTTCTTCAATGTTTTTTAACATCCATTTTCCTCTAGTCATCTTTTTATCTCCTTATTATTAAGCTGAATCATCTTATGAAAGTTGATCCAGCTTAACATGATATTACTTTTGAGCATCCTTAATCTTTTCATAATATCCATTTCCTAATTTATCCTCAAAAGCTTTATAAGTATCTTTTGTCGCAGCTTTATAAGCTTCAATATCAACGTCAACAACCTTCATGCCACTTTCTTTTAAAAGATTTAATTCTTCTTCATTCGCTTTTAATTGCAATTCAGACATGTATTCACCAGATACAGCCATAGCATCAGTGATCATTTTTTTCTGATCCTTTGTTAATCCCTTCCACCAATTTAGATTAACTGCCGGCAATTCATTCTGTGTCATATGACCAGTTAAATTGACAACATTCTGTACTTCCTGAAACTTATTTGTATAAATTTGATTAATAGAGTTTTCCTGAGCTTCAATAGTCCCCGTTTTAAGAGACATGTATACTTCTGTAATATTCATTGGGGTGACATTTGCTTTTAATAATCTAAATGGTTCTGTATGTGCAGTTGCATCTGGAGTCCTGATTTTTAAACCTCTTATTTTCTCTGGTGTTTCAATTGTTTTATCTCTTGTTGTCACATGGCGATCCCCAACCCACCAGACCGCTTCAGGGAAAATCTCTAATCCAGCTTCCTTGCTTTGTAAAGCAATTTCTTTATAAGCATCTGTTTTTGCCAGTTTTTGAAAGTATTTATATTTTTCTCTTTCATTTTTCCCTTCGATTATATATGGAAGTGTTAATACCGAAGCCTTTGGTACAAAATTTGAAAGAACGGCTGCCGAGGGTATGGTCATATGAATTGTTCCGATCTGTGTACTTTCCACTAAGTCCTTTTCATTACCAAGCTGGCCTCCTGGTATGACCTGCACTTCCATTGTACCGTTTGATTTTTCTTCAATAATTTCTTTAAATTTTATGGACCCCTTATGGATGGCGGATTGGTCATTCGTTACATGTCCTAATTTTATGACCATTTTTTCAGAATCCTTAACTTTATTAGAAGAATTATTCCCAGAGGGTTCAGATCCCGCAGAATTAGCACCGCATCCGGCTAAAAGCAATGCAATAAAAAGAGAGACAAATAAATAGATTTTATACCTTTTCATAGGATTGTTCATTTGGACTCCTCCTCTATTTAGTATTCAGATTTACAATTTTTTGAGCATATTCATTCTCCATCAACTGCAGCTTCCTAACTCTTCTTCTAAATTCTTCTTCAGTACTGAATGCTGCGTTTAAAAAAGACTCAACAAGTTCTGTCATAATGACTGGGCCAATGATTTGAGCACCAATGCACATAACATTTACATCATCATGTTCAACACATTGATGAGAAGAATAAATATCGTGACAAACAGATGCCCGGATACCTGGAATTTTATTTGCTGCTATACATGCGCCTACTCCTGTTCCGCAAACTAAAATGGCTCTCTCTGCTTCACCGATTAGAACTGCCTCACATACTTTTTTCGTAATATCCGGGAAATCTATTGGATCACTGCTAAAACAGCCAAAATCCTCAACCTCATGCCCCAGTTTTTTGATAGCGTTTACAACTTCTTGTTTTAATGGAAAACCTGCATGGTCTCCTCCTACAATAATTTTCATTTTTTATCCTCCTTAAAAAATTATAAGTAAACAATTAACTGATTTAATCAAAAATCCTGTTAAATCAGTTAATCGATTAACTAAACTCACAAAAAATAGATTTATTAAATCTTACAACCGCAAGATTCCCTGATGATCATTGCGGGTTCTAAATAGATAACCTTTTGATTTGTAAGCTCTTTTCCATTAATATTAGCGATTACAAGCTCAGCTGCCTGTGTACCCTGTTCATATGCAGGCTGACTGATAGTGGATAAAGGCGGTTCAACTATGTCAGCCCAATCCGATTCGTCATAGCCGACAATTGCAAGATCCTGTCCTATCTTCAGGTTTGTTTCTTTAATATATTTATAAGCTCCTAAAGTCATAGAATTGTTTGCAATAAAACAGGCATCTGTTCTTTCACCGCTGTTAATAAGCTCCTTCATCAAATCATACCCGCTTTTGATATCAAAATTTCCTATTTTTATTAATTTCTCATCAATTGTCAGACCATAATCTTCCATAGCCCGCTTATATCCAATCAATCGATCTCTGCCAGTACTGTACGTTTGAGGACCTGATATGATTGAGATCTTTTCATATCCATGATTAATTAGGTGTTCAGCTGCAAGATAAGACCCTCTTATATTATTAGTCATGACCGTTTTCATTAAAGCGCTTTCAGGAGATCGGTTTAAAAATACGATAGGAATATTTGCACTTTCAAGGTGTTTTATGTATTCTTCTTTATTTCCTGATGATGAAATAATTAATCCATCAATTCTTTTGCCTATTAAGATATCTAAATACTCCTGTTCTTTCACTGCATTTGATTCAGTGTTGCATAGGAGGATATTATATCCATTTTTATTAGCTTCATATTCTATCCCTCTTACTACTTTTGAAAAAAACGGATTCGTAATATCTGATATTAGGACACCAATTAATTTTGTCTCTTGGACTCTTAAGCTTTTTGCTAAAGCATTTGGCCGGTAATTAAGCGTTTCCATTGCATCGAGTACTTTTCTTTTTACATCTTCACTTACAAACTTTGTATTATTTGTAACATTTGATACTGTTGCAGTAGATACTCCCGCTAAATTTGCTACATCTTTAAGTGTTGCTTTCATTTTCTTATCCAATTTGATCAACCTTCACTGTTATTTAATCGATTAACTAGAATTTATCTTATATTCTGAAAATTGTCAACACTTTAATCGTGGTTAACTTAAAATAAATTTGTTTTTAAAATTGATTTTCGCAGCTTGATCGTCTGCAGTTTTACATCTTACCTTCTTGAATACTCGTAAAATAAAAAAACAAAAGATATTCTCTTTTTGTTTTCCCTTATAATGGATAGGTATTAAATATATAAAAACCTATGGACCACTTAATGACAGTGATTCATAGGTTAAAACCTTTCATATTTTTTTATTCACAAATTAAAAGTGTAAACTCCATCTTCAAATGAAGTCAATTTAACACTGTCGTTTATGCTTACCTCATCTCTTATTCTCCCGGTAACCCGATCTCCCGAGGCTAAATCGACAACAACGATATAATAAGGAGTTAAATGTTTGAATTCTTCAGACGAGATATGAATCTTTGTGAACGAATAAACTTTGCCAGTTCCATCTGTTTGCTGCTGATTGAATTCTGTTGACTTGCATGCCGGACACACAATTCTGGATCGGACTGATGATTTACCGCATGATGCACATACAAACTTTTCAAAGTTCACATTGATCACCGCCTATTCTCGAAAATATGGACTGTTGAATAAGAGCCAGTTCCGCCTAGGTTTTGAGCAAGGCCGATTTTTGCACCGGCTACTTGATTACATGCGTTTCCTCTTAATTGACTTACGATCTGATAAATCTGCGCAATTCCGGTTGCTCCGATGGGATGTCCGCGTGAAAGCAGTCCTCCGCTGGTATTAACCGGCACCTTGCCGCCGTGTTTTGTTAAACCCTGTTCGACCGCTTTCCATCCCTCCCCTTTTTTTGCAAATCCCAGCGCCTCTATTGCCAGAATTTCAGTCATGGTAAAACAATCATGAATCTCGGCAACGTCGATATCATCCGGACCAAGTCCTGCCTGTTCATAGGCTTGTCCCGCTGATTCTTTTATTGCTGTTATAGTCAGAAGGTCTTCGATTTCCTGCGCTTGAGTAGGCCCTGAAGCTTGCGAGGATGAACGCACAACGATCCCCTTAACTCCTCTGGTTAAAATAATTGCTGCTGCTCCGTCTGTAATTGGCGAACAATCAAACAGTCCAAGAGGATCTGTTATCATTCTGGCATTCATTATTTCTTCCAGTGTTGCCGCTTCCCGATATTGCGCCTTAGGGTTGTGAATGGCATAGTCCCGGTTTTTCTTGGCTACCATGGCTAAATGTTTTTTTGACGCATCTGTTTCATAAAAGTACCGATTTGCTAAAATGCCGAAGAATCCCGGAAATGTAAGCCCTGCTTTTTTCTCATTGGATTCAGTGTCCATAGCACCGTTTATTGCCTGCATAACTGTTTCGGTTGATGCATGTTTCATTTTTTCGACACCAGCGACCAATACCGTGTCATAGACTCCGGCCCGTATCATTTCATAAGCATGCCTGAATGCGATTCCCCCGCTTGCGCATGCACCTTCCATCTTTGCAGTTGGAATTGGCCCTAAACCTAAATCATGCGCAATGACAGAACCCAGTATTTCTTGTTCAGCTAGAACACCAGACATGAAATTCCCGGCGAATACGGCGTCTATGCGTGGAAATTCTGCTTCCTTCAGTGCACTTAAACTGGCTTCTAAAAGCAGATCTTTTACTGACCGGTCTCGGTGTGTACCGAACTTGGTCATGCCTATCCCTGATACTGCTGCTTGATTCATGTATGAACACCTCCATGGAGCTGTTTTACTTCCCGCTTTAAAATTTTTCCGTATGGGCTTTTTGGAAGCTGATCTAAAATCCGAATGACTTTAGGCTTTTTAAAGCTTGCTAAATGCTGCATGCACAGATTGATGAGCTCTTCTTCATCTGCTGTTTCACCGTCTTTAAGAACTACGTATGCTGCGATCTTTTCACCCCATTGTTCACATGGCAGGCCGATGACACATGTTTCTTTTACTGAAGAATGCTTATTTAATACTTCTTCTATTTCACGGGGATAAATATTCAGCCCTCCTGAAATAATGACCTCTTTTTTTCTGTCAACAAGATGGAGGTACCCATTTTCATCCGCCCATCCTAAATCACCTGTGTAAAGCCAGCCATCCTTCAATGTTTCAGAAGTCGCTTCAGGATTCTCCCAATAGCCTTTCATCACGAGTGACCCCTTGCAAATGATTTCGCCGATTTTCCCCTGTTCAACGCTGTTCCCAGCTTCATCAACAATTTTCATTTCCACAAATGAACCTGTTAATCCACAGGATTCCAGGTGATTTTTAAGCTCTTTTCTCGGCATGACCGTAATGGTCATCGGAGCCTCAACCTGGCCGTATGTCTCTACAAAAATATCTCCCGCTTGAGAGATGGCGGCACTCAGTTTGCTTGACGCGATTGGAGAGCCGGCCATATTAATGGTTTTAACATACTGAAGTTTCTTTATATCAAATGCTGTGCTTTGAAATAATAAATTGACAATCGTGGGAACTAAAAATATGACGCTTACTTTGTCCCTGTATATATCCTCTAAAAAATCTTCAGGATCAAATTTGTCATAGACAATTTGAGTTAACCCAAAGATCCATGAAGCATGAGAAAGAAAATTGGAGCCATGAGTCAAAGGCGCAACATGGCCTATGACATCTCCCCATGTAATCTCACAAGACATAGCAAGAGATAAGGCACTTGAAATAATATTTCGGTGTGTCAGCATAACGCCTTTAGGTTTACCAGTTGTGCCCGAGGTGTACATGATGGCAAATACATCATCTTCATTTATTTGCTCGTTAATAACACACTTCTCCATTGCTGCAAGCAGGCCCTCATATTGGTTCGCGACACTGATTTTTCTTATGCCAGACTCTATTTGATTTAGAAGCTTATCTTCTCCGATGACAATTTTAGTCCCTGATTGCTTTAACATATACTCATGCTCTTTTGGATGCAGGCGATAATTAAGCGGAACTTTGATGAAACCGCCAAATGCACACGCCAGATCAAGTTCAATATGTTCAATTCGGTTTGACATTAATGCAGCTAACCGATCACCTTTCTTCATTCCCATGTTCCTCAGAATCGTTACAAGTTTGTATGCACGTTCTCCTAATTGAGCATAAGTGAATGAACGAAAACGATCTTTCACAGCCAATTTAGGACCAAACTGAATAATCGCCTTTTGCGCATAGCCAGCTATTGTTTCCATTCCGGCAGCTCCTCTTTTCCATAAAAATTAAAAATACGGAAGCCCATTTCAGGATCTTTCTCTCTTTTAACAACAGCATTTGAAACAACTGCAACTGTAAATTCAATCGTAATGGCCACCTTGTTTCCGCCTTCTATAAAATGTCCTCCGGATATGGTTCCTGTCTCATCTATAAAGACACCATGAAAATGGATATCTAACCTTCCATCTTCTTTGATTCCTATAAAACCTGTTCCATTTAGCAGTTCAACAGGTCTTGCTTCTTTTATTGGCTTTGTATAAGAAAGCGTGCCGTTTTCATGCTTGAGTTTCATATAGCTTACTGTTTTCAATGAACCTATACACGAAAAACTGCCTGCCTTTATGCCATGCAGTTCACACTGTCTTAAGATTCCTGTCAGCAGATCATCATCTTTTGAGAGCGTTCCTATCAGAAAACTGCTCTTTGCATCATAAACTGAATGAGATTTCCGCATTTCATTCCTCCTGATCTTATCTCTTTCTTAAGCAAAGACAGCTCCGCCGCATACTCTCAGGACCTGCCCTGTCGTGTAGCCTGCTTCAGGAAGGCTGAAGTAGAAGGCGGCTTCAGCAATATCTTCCGGAAGTCCCATCCTTTTTACAACCTGGTTGTCGAGATTATATGCAATTCCTTTCGTGATGGCGGATTCCACTGCTCCTGGTGCAACACTATTGCATGTAATACCATTAGAGCCAAGCTCTTTTGCAGCCCATTTTGTAAGAGCGATGACTCCGCCTTTGCTTGCCGCATAGGCTGGACCTGATCTGCCTTTTAAACTATCAGGATCAAAGCTTGAAACAGCCCCCCCATTTATTCCTGAAATTGAACTAATATTTATGATTCTTCCATAATTGCGTGAAATCATATGAGGGTAAACGACTTTTTGCATGAAGAAAAAAGTTGCTTTTAGATTTGTATTTAAATCCTGATCCCACATGTCTTCAGTCATTTCTTCCAAGTCGAACCTGCTGCATGTTCCTGCATTATTTACTAGAATATCTATACGGCCGAATTCTTGAATCGTCTCGTCTACTACCGTTTGAATCGCCGCAATATCACGGATATCAACTTGATGAGATCTAACTTGTATGTCTGGAAAATGATTTGTGACTTTATCAATCATTTCACTTGCCTCAAGCACATCTACAATCACGATATGAGCTCCTTCTCCTGCAAGACGATAGGCTATTCCCGCTCCTATTCCTCTTGACCCTCCTGTTACAATGGCTACTTGACCTTTAAGCTTTTCCATAAAATAACCTCCTATTTAGTAATAAAAATGGATTAAACTCCGAATAAATCAGGTAAAAATGTAGATATAGCAGGGATATACGTAAGTAACAGCAGCACGATGACAGCTGCGATTAAAAATGGCAGAATTGCTTTTGAAATATGATGAAGCTTTACATTGCCTATGCCACAGGCAACATACAGGTTTATGCCGACAGGCGGAGTAAATAATCCTATAGCCAGATTAACAGTCATAAAGATGCCGAAAACAGTCGGATCGATATTGAAATGAATAATGACTGGAATCAGGATAGGAACGAAGATGTAAAAAGCTGAAATAGCATCTATAAAGGCGCCGGCAATAAGTAAAATAAGATTAATAATCAATAAAATGATAATTGGATTTGAACTGATGGATAAAAGAGAATTGGCCATATTCTCAGCTATTTGTTCTGTTGTAATGATGTAGGCAAACAAAGAGGCAGAACTTACAATTAACATGATAACGGCTGTTTGAGCTGCAGATTCATAGAGGATGCGGTAAATAGTTGAAAATTTCAGTTCTTTATAAATAAAGATCCCTACAAAAAATCCGTAAAATACAGCAATAACTGCTGCTTCAGTTGGAGTGAAAATCCCGCCATAAATACCGCCAAGAATAATGATCGGCATCAGGAGACCCCAAATCGCATCCTTAAAGGCCTGAAATGTTTCTTTAGGTGTTGCTTTCAATCTCTCCTCAAGGGCTGCAGCAACTTCATTTACTTCAATATTTTGTTTCAATAAATCACGTTTTTTCACATAGATTGCGGCTGCAATAAATCCTGCTCCTAATAATAGACCAGGTACGACACCTGCAATAAATAATCTTCCGATTGAAACATTTAATTGATCGCCTGCTACAACAGCAAATACGATCATTGCTATACTTGGCGGGATAACAATGCCGATTGCGCCTGAACTTGCTAATAGAGCACTGGCAGATTCTTTCTTCATTCCATTCTTCACTAATGCTGGAATCAGAATTCCTCCAATTGCTGCTACTGTAGCGGGGCCAGATCCTGAAATAGCAGCAAAAAAGATAGCTGTAAAAACAGTAACCAGAATGATGCCGCTTTTATAATGCCCCACACATACATTTGCAAAATGAATTAACCGCCTGGAAATTCCCGCATACTCCATAATGACACCTGCAAGGATGAAAAATGGGATCGCAAGCAGAGTAAACTTGGCTATACTTGGATATAAAACATCAGGAAGCAAGGTTAAGCTTGACGGGCCCCAATTTAACAAGAGAACTGAAATAGAGGATGCCGCAAGTGCTATTGCGATAGGAATCCTGATCAGGACCAATAGTGCGAAGAGACCGAATAACAAAAGAGCATTCATGCTTTCACCCCTCTTTCTGATTGTTTAGTAATAGTTGCCCATTCGGCAGCACCTGCCTCAATGGCCCGATAGAGACAGAACAGACAGCCTATTGGGAAAACAAGTGAAAACATCCATTGATTGATTCCGAGAGAAGGTGTGATTAAGTTTCTTTCCATTTGAAAACGGACCATTTCATACCCATAATAAGCAAACAGGATAAAAACAGCTGAAATGAGAGCGGTTCCAAAAATAATCAGTATTTTTTGGCCTAACAGACCAGATTTCTCAAACAGCAAGGAAAAGCCAAGATGAGCATTTTTTCTAAGTCCTGCAGCAGCACCAAGGAAGGTGAGTAAGACAAAGAGGTTTATAGTAATCTCTTCTGTAAAGGATAGAGAGTAATGAAAAAAGTACCTGGTTATTACATTAGCAAACGTAATGACAGACATCGTCAGCATAGTTGCGGCAAGAAAAAAGTTTTCAATGCAGCTGATCACTTTTGACATAACCAATCATCTCCTTTTTATTTTTTAAATGCATCAAGCAGTTCTTTTCCCCAAACGTCTTCATACGCGTCATAAATGGTTTCAGATGCTTTTCGGAAGACTTCAAGTTCTTCCTCAGCAGGATAAACAAATTCCATTCCGGCTGCTTTTAATGCCTCAATTTGCTCTTTCTCTTTTTCTCTTGCAAGTTCAATTTGAAATTTATTGGCATGTTCTGCCGCTTCTTTTATGATTTTTTGGTCATCTGAGTGCATGCTGTCAAATTTTTCTTTGTTCATTCCGAAAATAAGAGGATCATAAGAATAGTTCCACATTGTAATATATTGCTGAATCTCTTCAAGCTTCGATGAACTGATGACATCAATTGGATTTTCCTGACCATCAATTGTGCCTTGCTGCAAAGCTGAAAATACTTCTGAAAAAGCCATTGTTGTAGGATCTGCTCCTAAGCCCCTCCAAAGATCTGAATACATCTTAATTCCCGGAATTCGTATTTTCATATTTTCAATATCTTCAGGAGTTTGAATCGGTCTGACACTATTTGTTACCTGGCGAAACCCATTTTGGCCAAAGCCTAAAGGCTCAATCCCGTTTTCAACAAGAATCTCATTTAACGCCTTCCCTCCTTCCCCATTCATTTTTTCATCCACTTCGTTTAAATCTTTAAATAGGAAAGGAGCGCTGACTACACCTAATCGTTTTTCAAAGACGGAATAAATAATTGGAGAATGATAACTAAAATCTGTTGAGCCTTTTAATAGCATCTCTACTCCTTTTGCTGAATCACCTGCAGATAGCTGTTCGTTTGCATATATTTTAGTTTTAATGCGGCCATCTGTCTTTTCTTCCACTTCTTCAGCAAATTTTTCAGCTGCAAGGTACCATGTTGATGAATCATTAACTGTTACTGACATTTTCAAATTATAGCTTTTCTTCTCATTAGAAGTGATTACACTGCTGCAGCCGGCTGCATTCAACAGGAAGATAGCGCTTACAAAAACAAACAGAATCTTTTTCATCAGATTAGAATTCCTCCTTTGCTCACATAACCCAATCTCTTTGAAATCTCTTCTGTGGCGCACAATGCAGGTTTGATAATATCCTCAATCTGTTCATCTGTAAAACGAAAAGCCAGACCGGCAATGCAGAGCGCCCCTGCCAATTCTTTTCTTCCGTTAAATATCGGGAAGGAAATCCCTTTTAACCCCTTCTCCCATTCTTCTTGATCTGTTGCATATCCATTTTCATATATCTTTTTTAATTCAAGAAGCAAGGTTTCTTTTTCAGTTATCGTGTTTTCTGTAAAAGACTTTAACGGATTTTTTGATAAATACCGCTCAAGAAGCTGCTGAGATAAATGAGCCAAGTACAATTTTCCTGAAGCTACACAATGAAGAGGCGCTTGTTTTCCTACATCAAGAACAATTCGGGCTGCCAGATTTGTTTCAACCTTTTCTACATAAAGCACCTGATCTCCAAGATACTGAGCTAAAAGCACGCTCTCCTGAACCTTGTTGGCAATGCTTTCTAAGAATGGCCTTGCCGTTTCAACAATATCAAGCTGATCTTGCGCCTGAAATGCCAGCTGAAACCATTTCTGCGATAAGATAAATTTTTCTTGGTTGTTTTTTGTGATATATCCCAGCTGCTCAAGTGAAGATAAAAATCGGTGCACAGTTGCTTTATTGCTGTCAAGCTTCTCTACTAATTCAATAAATGTCATCGGCTTTTGTGCAATCACTTCTAAAATTCCGAAGGATTTTTCTACTGTTTTAATCACCTCGCTGAAGATAAAAACCCCCTTTACAGTTTCACTATGTAAAACTTTAGTTCCAATATTAGGACAGACGCTAAATATTGTCAATATTAAGAATATTTACACTGTAATTTATTAGGCTCTTGTTATGTCTCATTTTATTCTTGCAAAATAAGAAATGTTTAGAGTCTTCATTCTGACAACGATAAAGGAATACATGTCATCATTTCATATCAGATTGAGTCTGAGCTGTGATTTTATTATTGATTATTTAGAACATAGTTTAATTAAACTATTTTTGGTTTTCTATTTCAAAAAAAGATCGAACCTTTTAAAAAAGGTTCGATCTTTTTTCTTATTTAGGATCCACATAATCCGGATAATCCGTAATAATTCCATCCACTTGCATCTCTATAAGAAAATCTGCCGTTTCTTGGCTGCGGACTGTCCAAGACTGAATTTTCATGCCTTCTTCATGTACTTGATTGACAAGCTCTTTTGTGACGATTGTATAGCTTGGGTTGAAATAGTCGGCGTAAGCACTGAATTCTTTTAATGCTTGCTGTGTCGTATGTAATCGGGATGATGTCAAGACTCCAATCGGTACTTTTGGAAGTAGATCATTCATTTTTTTCATAGATTCAAAATGAAAGGATTGGATAATTGTTTTTTCATTTTGAGGCTTATCTAAGTTTCTCTCTTTCAGTTCAAGAGCAACGCTCTCTTCAATACCTGGGTATAGCTCTGGTGCTTTAAGTTCGATCAATATTCCAACTTTTCCGTGATATCGATCAAGGATTTCATCAAATGACGGGATCTTTTCACCTGCAAATTCTGTGCCTTTCCAGCTTCCGGCATCAAGTTTTCTTAATTCATTGTACGTTAAACTTTGAACGGGGCCGCTGCCATCTGTTGTACGGTCTACAGTCGTATCATGTATCACAACTAATTCACCGTCTTTGCTTCTTTGAACATCAATCTCAATGTAATCAGCTTTCATTTCGACTGCTTTGTCAAAGGCAGCAATCGTGTTCTCAGGTGCATACCCCGAAGCTCCCCGATGTGCTACATTATCAATCTTTGTTTCAGCTGCCTCGGCAAGAGATGGCTGTGCGATTGGACTAATTAACAATGCGAGTGCTATACCCGCTCCCGCTGCCCATTTTTTATTCATGTTATCGTCTCCCATTCATTATTTTTTCCAGCATCATTAGTTTAATAGATCATTGTATATGCAATGTGAAGAGGATATATCAGGACCGTATTATTCCTGTGAATAAGTTTAGGAGATTCGGCATGCTTTCCTTTACAAACATTTATTGGAAAAATCATGCAGTCAAACTGAGTCTTCATGCGTGATAGAATGGGTTTTGAGGAAGTGAATAGGTATGAAAATGGTTCTAATTCTTCTTCTTTCTTTTCCGTTTCTGCTTAGCCTGGACCCTTTGGTCTATGATTCAGACTATCAGGCAAGCTATCAATCTCCTGAAGGAATTATGTTTCTAAGCTATACAGAAGCGTGGGATGAAAAGAAGCTCCAGGAGTTATACAAAGAGCTGATTCAAAATAAGCACGGAGATGAGCTTGACATGCTTCAAGAGGTGCGGATCAGAGGCGGTTCATTGGGAAAATCATCAACTAAAGGAAGCTTTCATGCATTAACAGACAGTATTACATTGTATCAAGGTGATAAATATACTGAAGTATCTTCATTCAAGGATACCCTTTCTCATGAATATGGCCATCATTTTGCTTATCACTACGTGTTTTCCCACCACCTGCCTTTTTCTAAATGGAGTAAAATCAGAGGCATTTCTGATTCTCCCGTCCGCTGGGATGCTTTTTGGAGTTATACAGAAGGTGATCACAAATGGTACCCTCAAGAGATCATTGCTGATGATTATGTCCTCTTATATGGATCTTCTGAAAAAACAGATGTACAAGAGGTCAAGGAAAGCAATGAACCTTTTTATTTAAGAACCCAGCACGAAAATGAACGCATTCCAAATGTGCTTACTAATAAAAAGATGTTTCACTACCTGGAAGAAGCAAGCGGTTTGAAAATCGATGATTCCCGCTACATCAAGACTCCTGAACTGCTTCGTATTAGCGATCAGGAACTGCGTTTTCGGATAGCGGATAAAGATCAAATAGCTTATAAACTCAATCTTGTTTATTATGAAAATGGCGTCAGAAAAGGATCAAAAGAAATTTTAAAAATTTCTTCCAAGGGAACAGAGGAATTAGCCGTATCATTAGAAGATGATTTAAGAGGATCAGCATATTCAGATGTTTCTCTATCGATTGATATCCTTGATTTAAATACTTCCAGAGGCTTTGAAACGGAAACATATCATTTGACGGTTGACCGTAACTTGCTGCTTTCTAAAAGATAGATATAAAAATAAAACACCGATTTTTATTATCGGTGTTTTAAAAATTATTTAGATTTTTCGATTTCATTGTCTCCCCAGCATTCCGTGTTTTTAAGCCCTTTAATGGAGCTTGCTCTAAATACAGGGTTCTTTCCTTCTTTCCGCTGGCGTCCATAATCTTTCAAAACAGCAAAGGCAAGCTTTGATAAGAGCATAATCGCTATAAGATTCGTAACAGCCATCAGACCCATGAATAGATCAGCCATGTCCCATATCAATTGGAAACCTGACACAGAACCGAAAATCACCATCCCGATTACGGCTAATCGGTAAACGAACAGCACTGATTTATTCCCGTTTAAAAATTCAATATTCGTTTCCCCGTAATAGTAATTTCCGATAACCGAACTGAATGCGAACAGAAGGATTGCAACTGCAAGGAATGTACCCGCCCAATCACCGATGTGTGATTGGAGTGCAGCCTGTGTAATCTGAATTCCGTCTAAAGCAGAGTCAGGAGTCGTATCAAACAAAAGAATAAGGAATGCAGTTGTACTGCAAATGATGATGGTGTCAAAGAAAACTCCAAGTGTCTGGATAAAGCCTTGTTTTGCCGGATGAGTTACGCTTGCCGTTGCAGCGGCATTAGGCGCACTCCCCATACCTGCTTCATTTGAAAACAAGCCTCGTTTAATTCCGTTTTCAATAGCTGCTCCAATTCCTCCGCCGACTGCCTGCTCAAAACCAAATGCATTTGAGAAAATCACGGCGATTACAGATGGAACCTCAGTGATATTTGAGATCACAACAACTAGTGCGACACCTATGTAAATTAAAGCCATGACAGGAACAATTATTTGGGCCGCTGCAGCGATGCGTTTCAGCCCTCCAAAAATGATGATTCCTGTAAAGACTGCCAGGATGATTCCCATAACGGTTTTGTTCACGTTAAACGCACTGTCAAATGCAAGAGCGATCGTATTGGCCTGTACCGCATTGAAGATTAATCCGAAACACAAAGTAATCAATACAGCAAACAGAACACCCATCCATTTTGCGTTAAGAGCTTTTTCCATATAGTAGGCTGGTCCGCCGCGGAACTGATCTCCGTCTTTTACTTTGTATACTTGTGCAAGAGTGCTTTCTACAAAACTTGTTGCCATTCCTATTATAGCAATAAGCCACATCCAGAAAACGGCTCCCGGTCCGCCGACTGCAATCGCAATTGCGACACCGGCCAGGTTTCCTGTACCGACACGCGAAGCTGCGCTGATAAAGAATGCCTGCAGGGAAGAAATGCCTCTTTTTCCTTCCTTAGAAGTCATGCCAGGTTCTTTTAAAAGCCTGAACATTTCTCCAAAATATCGAAACTGCACAAATTTTGAGCGAACAGTGAAAAATAATCCAATTCCTACGAGCATATAAATCAATAAGTAAGACCATAAAATGGTATTTCCGCCCGAAATGATGGCATTAAACAAATCCATATAAACCCTCCTGAAAATAATGAATATTTCGTTTTCATGTCAGTTCAGCTAACATGACAAAGGAATAGTATACCACTTTTTGTCGATTTGCAGAGAAAAAACAATAAACTTTTCCCTATGCTTATTTAAAAATGTGCGTTATGATAGTTCTATTATAAAAAAGGAGGAGTGTTATGAGACAATATCTCTTTCTTTTTCTCATTGCCCTGCTCCTGTCAGGTACAGTTCCGCAGGTGCATCATCATCACAATGCTGCTCCTGCTTTTGATCTTGAGGAGCATGTAAAACCATATTCTGCTGATGAAAAAGAGGATCTGAAATTTCCTTTTTTCATAGAACACAATCCGGCTGAAACTGTTTCTTCCCTTTTAGCTGCTGTCATTTCCATTGCCTTCCTTACGGGGTGGCATTTCAGGAAAAAATTTTTACTGGCTGTTTTTTACCAATCCTCTTATTTCGGAAAAACATCGCTTCCATCCTAAAGACTATTTGTAAAGGAGGGCGACGCGATGTTTTGGCTGAGACTTATTATGGTGACAGGTTTTTCATTAACAGCTGTCAGTCTATTTTTGTATCAGGGAATCGAGATTATGCATGCATTCACTGATTACTTTTCAAAAAACAAATAAAGACAATGAAAGACATCCTCTATTTTCTGAGGATGTCTTTTTTAACATTCATTATTTCGTTAAGCCCCATACTTCTTTTACTGATCCTGAATCTCCTTCATCTATGAAAAATGAACCGTTGCTGTAACGATCATTTGCTCTTAAGGTTTGAGGTGCAATTTCTTCAATCTGTCCTTTTTCTGTTTTGATCATAATCGTGACATCCGGCTGAATGATCTGCATGCCGACTAACCGGTGAGGGTTATTTTTAAGCTCGCGCAGCATAATCAGTCCCCGTTTAGCACGTGAGGTTTTTTCAAATTCCTTGAGTGACATTTTTTTAGCGGCCCCTCTTTGTGTAACAATAACCACTTGAGGGATTTCTCCCGCTCTGAATGCGGAACCTCCGACTACGGAATCTCCCTCTTTTAAGTTGATGCCTTTCACACCCGCTGCTCTTGCTCCTACGATGTTCACTTCTTCCTCTGAGAACCATAAGCCATAGCCGAACTGAGTAGCAATAAAGAGATCATCTTTACCAGACGTTACATGCACATCAATCAGGACATCATCATTTTTCAAGTTCAATGCCATTAATGCTTTCGAATATCGCTGTGCTTTATAAAGCTTTAACTCCGTTTTTTTGACCATGCCGTTTTTAGTGACAAACAGCAGGTATTGCTCAGTCGTAAAGTCTTTAACCGGAATGGCTTTTATAAGCTGTTCATCCCTCTCAAGATTCACGATATTGGCGATATGCTGACCAAGGTCCTTCCAGCGGATATCAGGCAGCTCATGAACAGGGCAATAGATGTAATTACCTTTATTCGTAAAGAGAAGAACGACTTCAGTCGTGTTGACGTCATACTTGGCAAGCAGACGGTCTGTTTCTTTCATTCCAAAGTCCTGTCCGTTTGATGCTGCATAGGATCGTCCGCTTGTGCGTTTAATATAGCCGTCTTTCGTTACCGTAACAATGACATCCTCTGAAGCAATCATCACTTCAAGATTGATTTTAATCTCCTGGATTTCATTTTCAATCACAGATCTTCTTTCATCAGCATATGTCTTTTTGATTTTTTTCAAATCCGCTTTGATGACTTGGTATAATCTTTTTTCATTGTTCAAAATTTCAAGAAGGGCTGTGATTTTTTCATCAAGCTCTTTTGCTTCATTTTGAAGGGCTGTAATATCCGTATTAGTTAATCTGTACAGCTGCAAAGATACTATAGCTTCTGCCTGAAGCTCTGTAAACTGAAATTTAGAAATTAAGTTATCTTTAGCATCCCGTTTGTCTTTTGAAGCACGGATTGTCGCAATTACTTCATCAAGAATCGATAATGCCTTAATTAACCCTTCAACAATATGCTGTCTTTCACGCGCTTTTTGCAAATCAAAGTTGGAACGGTTTGTGATAACTTCTTTTTGGTGGGCAATATACGCATCTAAGATTGCCGGAAGAGTCATTAAGGTCGGTCTTCTGTTATGAATGGCGACCATGTTGAAATTGTATGGCACCTGCAGATCACTGTTCTTATAAAGATAGTTTAAGATGCCCTGTGCATCTGCTTCTTTTTTCAGTTCAACCACGATTCGCATGCCTGTACGATCTGTTTCATCACGTACTTCTGCAATCCCGTCAAGCTTCCGTTCAATTCTGAACTCATCCATCCGTTTCACAAGATTGGCTTTATTCACTTCAAAAGGGATTTCGGTGATGACGATTTGCTGCTTGCCGCCTCTTATGCTTTCTATTTCTGCTTTTCCTCGAATGATAATCTTGCCTTTTCCTGTCTCATAGGCTTTCTTAATGCCTTCGATTCCCTGAATGATTCCTCCAGTCGGAAAATCAGGTCCTTTAATCACCGTCATCAGTTCATCCACCGAACAGTTCGGCTGATCGATCCGTTTCATGACAGCATCTATTACTTCACCGAGATGATGTGGAGGAATATCCGTCGCATAGCCTGCTGAAATCCCTGTTGAGCCATTTACAAGCAAATTCGGGTACATAGCAGGCAGGACGAGAGGCTCCTGGCTTGTATCATCAAAGTTTGGCACAAATTCAACGGTTCGTTTATCAATATCCCGCAGAAGTTCGGATGCAATCGGAGAAAGTCTTGCCTCTGTGTAACGCATCGCAGCCGGAGGATCTCCGTCATTGCTTCCGTTGTTTCCGTGCATTTCAATCAGCAGATTGCGGACCTTCCAATCCTGACTCATCCTAACCATTGCGTCATATACGGATGTATCTCCATGAGGATGGTAGTTGCCGATTACATTACCGACTGTTTTTGCTGATTTTCGGAAGTTTTTATCATTTGTATTTCCATCCACATGCATCGCATAAAGGATTCTGCGCTGAACAGGCTTTAACCCGTCGCGTGCATCAGGCAATGCTCTGTCTTGAATGATGTATTTACTGTAACGTCCAAAACGGTCACCTATCACATCTTCAAGAGGGAGATCGCGAAATTTTTCTGGCTGTGTCATTTAGTTATTCCTCCTCTGCGACGGATAAGTTCTCGTTTTCTAAGATGTTTGTTTCTTCATCTAATCCAAATGCAACATTGCTTTCGATCCATTTCCGTCTTGGCTCGACCTTGTCACCCATCAATGTCGTGACACGTCTCTCAGCACGTGCGGCATCATCAATCCGTACACGGATCAATGTTCTCGTCTCAGGATCCATTGTCGTTTCCCACAGCTGATCTGCATTCATTTCTCCAAGACCTTTGTAGCGCTGGATCATATAGCCTTTTCCTATTTTTTTCAGCACAACCTGCAGTTCTTCATCTGACCAGGCATATTCCACAATCGCTTTCTTCCCTGTCCCTTTGCTGACTTTGTATAAAGGAGGCAGTGCGATAAAAACTTTGCCTGCTTCAATGAGCGGCTTCATATAACGGTAAAAGAAAGTCAAGATCAGCACTTGAATATGTGCTCCGTCTGTATCAGCGTCTGTCATGATAATGACTTTGTCGTAATTGCAGTCTTCCACATTGAAGTCGGCTCCAACACCTGCTCCAATAGCATGAATAATTGTATTAATCTCTTCATTTTTGAAGATGTCGGCAAGTTTGGCTTTTTCGGTGTTGATGACTTTTCCCCGTAATGGAAGCACGGCCTGAAAGCGCCTGTCCCGGCCCTGTTTCGCTGAACCTCCGGCAGAATCACCCTCAACAAGATAAATTTCATTTCTTTGAGGATTTCTGGATTGTGCAGGGGTGAGTTTTCCGCTAAGCGTCGCCTCAGACCGTTTTCTTTTTTTTCCGCTTCTTGCTTCCTCACGGGCTTTTCTTGCAGCTTCTCTTGCTTGAAAAGCTTTAATCGCTTTTCTGACAAGAAGTGTGCTTGTTTCCGGATTTTCCTCTAAAAAGTAGGCAAGGTTTTCCGATACGACAGAATCAACGGCAGATCTTGCCTCACTTGTGCCAAGCTTCCCTTTAGTCTGACCTTCAAATTGCAGGAGCTCTTCTGGAATTCGAACAGAAATGATGGCTGAAAGTCCTTCGCGTATATCTGATCCATCAAGGTTTTTATCTTTTTCTTTTAAAATGCCGACTTTTCTGGCGTATTCATTAAATGCACGGGTCATCGCTGTTTTTGAACCAGACTCATGTGTTCCGCCGTCTTTTGTCCGCACATTATTTACAAATGAGAGGATGTTTTCTGAATAACCGTCATTAAATTGAAAAGCAAATTCCACTTCGATGCTGTTTTGTATCCCTTCAAAGGAAACAACATTGTGCAGAGAATCTTTTTCTTCATTCAAGTATGCGACAAAGGCTTCAATCCCTGTTTCATAGTGATAAACGTCTTTTGTCTGATTCCGTTCATCAATCAGCTCAATTTTCAGGCCTTTTAATAGAAATGCTGATTCCCGTAAGCGCTCGCTTAATGTCTCAGCGTTATAGGTTGTTGAACTGAATATAGATGGATCAGGTTTAAAGTGAATGATTGTGCCTGTCTTGCCTGATTTTCCGAGTTTCTCAAGTGTTGTCGCAGGTTTACCGCCATTTTCAAATCGCTGTTCATAGACAAATCCATCACGGTGGATGGTAACGACAACCCATTCAGACAGGGCATTAACTACAGAGGCGCCAACCCCGTGCAGACCGCCGCTCGTTTTATAGCCGCCTTGTCCAAATTTACCTCCGGCATGCAGGACAGTCATAATGACTTCCGCTGTCGGTTTTCCGAGCTTGTGCATTCCTGTGGGCATTCCTCGCCCTTTGTCCTGAACAGACACACTGTTATCTTTATGTATTTTAACGATTATATGATCTCCAAATCCGCCAAGTGCTTCATCAACGGAATTATCGACGATTTCATAGACGAGGTGATGCAAACCTCTCGCATCAGTGCTGCCGATATACATACCCGGTCTTTTCCGCACTGCTTCTAATCCTTCTAATACTTGAATCGCATCATCATTGTAATCAAACTGCTGCTTACCCAAACGATTTAAGCTCCTTTCAAAAAAACAATGTCACGTCAGAGATTGCTGTCATTTAAGAACGTATGTTTCTATATCATATCTCACCATCAGGCAACGTGACAAGCCATGCACCTTTACTCTCTTTCAAGTTTACCATTGTTTAGAAAAAGTGACGTATAAAAAATAAATCTCCAAGCTATATTTTATCTGTTGCTAAGGATTTCGCAAACTAAATCTTAGCAGATACAAGCTGAAATTGAAAATATTTTGGAAAAATGTTGAAAATAATGCCGATTATTTATATCAGTTTGATCCATTGATCCATAAGGAGGCACCTTATTGTCGATTGAACACCCTATTTTAGCAGTGATCAGGTTTACTCCCTCTGCAGGATACGAAATCAAAAGTGAATTTGAGACGATAGCTTCAAGTCTATTTTGGGGAATGAACTATGGGAGCTTTCATTGGAAGCAAAACAGTACTTCATTTATTAACAAGTATCGGAATGATTGTCATCCGCTATGCAAAAATGAACTTGGAAATTGAAATACGCTGGATAAATGTATCTGTTAAAAAGGTGGCTCTTCCGCCGTCCCAAGACCCCCGAAGCATGGAAAAAAACCTTATGGAGAGGCGCCAACGTCATATAAAATTCTGCAGGAGGTTATGCTGTGAAGGAAGGTCATTATAGACAGGCTCAAGCAATAGAAAAATCACAGGGTCACCCCCTGTGATTTCATTTTGTTAAAGCGTGTTCAACTTTAATGCAGCGGTCCATGATAACCGTATAGCCTTTATCTTTTAACAAATGATAGGCTTCCTCATTTACAAGACCTAACTGAGCCCAAAAAACATCGGCATCAATTTCTAAAAACTCCTCTGCAACAGGAAGCAAATGCTCTGACCTGCGAAAAACATTCACAATATCAATGTGACCGTCGATTTCTTTCAAGGAACCAACTGCCTTTACACCCAGAGCTTCCTTAATCGTAGGATTCACTGGAATGATTTCATACCCCGCATCCTGCATTGCTTGACTGACCATGTAAGAAGTGCGGTCTGGCTGATCTGACAGACCAACGACAGCAATTCGTTTGCTCTTTTTTAATATTTTTCCAATTTCTTCTCTGGATGGGATGGATATACTCATAGTAAAAACTCCTTTTGAATGAATTTTTTCCGTTTCTTTTTTATGACGTAGTCTTAAGTGCTAGTTACATGATAAAATAGGTTTATTCAATTATAGATTAAGGAGAGCGGATCCATTGATTATTGCAGCCATTATTATTTTAGCTTATTTACTCGGTTCCATTCCTTCTGGCCTTATTGTCGGAAAAGTAGGATACGGAATTGATATCCGTGAACATGGAAGCGGGAATCTGGGAGGAACAAATACATTCCGTACCCTGGGTGTAAAAGCAGGACTGCTTGTGACCATTGCCGATATTTTAAAAGGAACGCTTGCAGCATCCCTCCCATTCTTTTTTGGTCTGGAAAACGTGCATCCGCTGCTGATTGGAATCTTTGCTGTCATCGGCCATACGTACCCGCTGTTCGCCAATTTCAAAGGCGGCAAGGCAGTTGCTACCTCAGGAGGAATTCTCTTGTTCTCGGCACCGCTTATGTTCGTAACGATGCTTGCTGTCTTTTTCCTCTTCTTATACTTAACAAAGTATGTATCGCTGTCATCCATGCTTACTGGCATCTATGCAATTATTTTCAGCATTTTCATCGGTGATCCGGTATTGATTGTAGTGGTCAGCATTCTGTCCCTGTTTGTTATATACCGTCATCGCGCCAATATTAAACGTATAAGAGAAAAAACAGAACCTAAAGTAAAATGGATTTAAAGCTGCCACCTGGCAGCTTTTTTCACTTTTCGTCCAGCATAAATAGCATTTCCTTTTTTTATCCTATCGTTTATGATAAGGAAAAAGAATCATTATAGGAGAAAACAACATGATGAAGAAATGGATCCTCTCAGCTGTCGTTCTGCTGGCATTAATCGGAGCAGCATTCTTTCTATTGGCTGAACCAAAGGAAGAAAAAGAATACCCTGTGAAAGCGCATTCTGGAATGAATGTCAATCAGCCGCAAAAATCCTTCAAATCCACTGTCACACTCTCGGCAATCGGAGATATCTTAATTCACGGGCGTGTATACAATGATGCTAAAACAGAAAGCACTTATGATTTCAAACCAATGATAAAAGATGTAAAACCTTTGATCGGCAAGAGTGATATCACATTCGCCAATCAGGAAACAATGATTGGCGGTACTGAAATAGGATTATCCACTTATCCGTCATTCAACAGTCCATTTGAGGTAGTTGATGCTTTTCAGGATGCAGGTGTTGATATAGCCGGGATCGCCAACAATCACACGCTCGACCGCGGCGAAAAGGCCATATTGAATGCAACAGACCGCTATGATGAAATCGGGATGCCATATGTTGGCGGGTACCGCAGCAACCAAGATGCAGCTACACCGCGTGTCATCAATAAAAATGGCGTGAAATTAGGATTTCTGGCATATACATACGGCACTAACGGCATTCCGGTTCCAGAAGGAAAACCTCATCTCGTCAACTTAATTGATAAGCCCAAAATGATGAAAGATATTGAAGAGATGAAAAAACTTTCAGATGCTGTCATTGTAAGCATGCACTGGGGAGTAGAATATATCCGGCTGCCTAATGAAGAGCAGCAGGAGCTTGCACAGTTCCTGGCCGATCAGGGCGTTCATTTAGTGATCGGACATCATCCCCATGTCCTTCAGCCGATGGAATGGGTAAAGGGAAAAGACGGAAATAAAACATTTGTCGTGTATTCTTTAGGAAACTTCTTATCAGGCCAAGTTGGTGAGTACAAAGAAATCGGCGGGATTTTCTCCATAAATCTGACGAAAGCACTTACTAATGGAACGAAAACAATGGAACTGACAGACCCAGACTTTGTTCCGACAATTGTCGTTAATCAAAACAATCGCGCTTACCGTGTAAAAGAGCTGAAAAACGTTGATCAGACGCAAAATAAAGAGATACAAGAGCACATGTTTCAGCATTTAAATGAAGAAAATTAAAAGAAATCAGCATCATTCTGTTTTTGATTTGTCTTTTCGTGGTATCGTATGAGAGAAGGAGTGATACTCATTGAATATACATATTAGTGACAAAGCTGCAGAATGGTATCAGAAGGAAATGAATGTTGAAAGCGGAGATTCGTTTCGATTTTTTGTCCGTTACGGAGGAAGCAGCACGATCCAAAAAGGTTTTTCTTTAGGCGTAGTGAAAGATCAGCCAAAGGAAGCCGGTGCAAAAACAGAAAAAAACGGGATCATCTTTTTTATTGAAGAAAGTGACATATGGTATTTCGATCAGAACGACTTGGTCATTGACTTTGATGAAAAAAAAGGCGAACCCATCTTTGATTATAAAAAAACCGCAGATCAATAATCTGCGGTTTTTTAACGTAATCGGAAACGATTGATATGTTCAGCAAGATTATGTGCTTCTAATACCCGAATCTGGACATCTCCCATAAGGTCAAAATGCGGAAAATCCTTGTCATGATGAATCCACTCTTTCCTTAATCCAAATCTCTCTCCCCACTTGATGAGTTTTGGCAAATCAGAGCAGCCTGCTTTTGTAACCGCGTGTGAGGCAGGAAATCTTGGATCTGTCCAGAAATGGGTCAGAAATGCAAGCTCTCCTTTTGCTACCTGCCCTTTCCAATCAGCAAGTTCCTTGCGTTTAATTCCAAATGCCACACAAATCCCTACTTTTTCGCTTTTTCATATGCCGCGTGCCATTCCGGATATTTTTTGCGGATCTGAATCGGCTTGAAATTTTCTTTTTTAACGCACACATGGTTTGAAACGGCCTGAAGAGCCAGTTCTCCGTCAGGTTTGTACATTTCGTAGCCATATGCCACTTTGAAGCCGTTATATTCTTCTATCCAAGTATGTACTTTAACGGTCTCGCCGTACTTCATCGGTTTTTTATACTGAACCTGCAGATCAATAACGGGTGAGATGATTCCTTCTTTCTCCATATCTGCATATGAAAAGCCCAGATCTGAAATCAGCTGCGTTCTGCCCACTTCCATCCATATTAAATAATTGGCATGATAAACGACACCCATCTGATCTGTTTCTGCATACCTTACTTCTATCTCTTTTTTTGAAACATGCATGTGTGTTCTCTCTCCTTATAAAGCACCAAAATTTAGGTCAATGAATAAATATTATCATACCATATGCTCTCTTTTTCATAAAACAAAGGATGTCCGAGTTTTGGACATCCTTTGTTTTTTGTTATTTATAGCCATTTTCGCGTGCAGAAGACTCATCCCTGATTTCAGAACGGAATCCTTCAAGACTCTCTTCACGGCGCTGATTTTTAGCTTCAATGCGAGCTCTTTCTTCGCCGCTTGAAAACTCTGCCGTCTCTTGTGCTTTTTCAATATTTTCGATTGTGTTTTGAACCATATCCTGCAGCTTTTCAACATTATCTGAACGATCGTCTGGATTTGCTTTATAACCCATGTGAACACATCCTTTTTTAAATTTGATTAAAATCAGAAGAAATGCAAACAATATGGTAAGTTTACATAATAATTTTATGGAAACTTCGTTCTAGCATTACTCACCTTTTGTTTGCATTACCTGTGCATGTTCATGTGATTTATTTTGCATTTTTTTCCCTTTATTTCCGCCAAAACCTCTTGATTTCGTTCCAATATGGTTTGGTGTGAAATGGCTTTGTTTGTCATTTGAATTTGTCATGAGCTTTCGCCTCCTCACTACTATCTTCACCAGTTGAGCGGCAAACATGACAGCCAAGTGTTGGGGATTTAGCTGAGCTTATCCAGCAGCCTCTGCTCTACTCTCTCCTCAAGCCGGTTTAAAGCTTCCTGGTCCTTCAGCAGTTCCTTCTTATTTTCAAGAACCAATTCCTCAAATGTCATTTTTTTAATTTTTCTCAAGCTGGACACCTCCATACATAATATATTCAGTTTTGCCATAATCAAGAAAAATAGTACAAGTTTTTAGAAAAAACAAAAAAAGACTGTTCACATTAATAGGAACAGTCTCTCTTACAGTTACATTTCCAGCATCTTTTCCATTGTTTCCTTTGTCATTGCGCCGCGGGAAATATTCATAATGTTTCCTTCTTCATCAAGAAAATAAGTTGTGGGGTAGGAATAAACTTCATATTGAACACTTACTCTTCCGTCCTTATCCAAGGCTACAGGAAAGGTAAGGTTTCGTTTTGAGATAAAAGACTCAACATCTTCTCTGCTTTTTTCAGCATTTGTCATGTTTACAGCAAGCACAACTAAATCATCCGGATATTCATTCTGCAGCTTTTGCATTTCAGGCATTTCCGCTTCGCACGGCGGACACCAAGTAGCCCAGAAATTCACCATCACTTTTTTGCCTTTTAAGTCATCTAATTGAACATTTTCTCCACCTAACATTTCAAGTTCGAATTGGGGCGGCTTATTTCCAATCTCAAGCCCCTCTTTAGGTTCTTTAGGCAAGATTGCAAACCAGACTGCATAGCCCGCTAAAAATACAAGCAGACAAATGGCGAGTATTCGTTTCAATTTCATTTCCCCCTTGCTGCATATCCCTTATAACTCAATTATATGTATATTTGATGGCAGTAGGACAACCACCTGAATACGTTCTATTTTATTAAATCATCTCTTTTTAAAAAGGACAATAAAACAACGAAAAAAAAGGACGGAAACTCCGTCCTTTTCATCATTTAGCCCTTAATTTTTTCACGCAGCACCATTTGAAGAATGCCGCCGTGACGGTAGTAGTCAACTTCAACATCACTGTCAAAACGGACAAGCACTTCAAATTCTTTTACGTTGCCTTCTTCATCAGTTGCTCTTACTTGAACATGATCGCGCGGTTTAACTGTCTCATCAATCAGAACTTCGATTGTTTCTTTACCCGTTAAGCCAAGCACTTCAGCACTTTCACCCTGCTTGAACTGAAGCGGCAGAACACCCATGAAAACAAGGTTGCTTCTGTGAATACGCTCAAAGCTTTCAGCAATGACTGTTTTAATGCCAAGAAGGTTTGTGCCTTTTGCTGCCCAGTCACGTGAGCTTCCCATGCCATAATCTTTGCCGGCAAGAACGACAAGTCCTGTTCCGTCTTGTTTGTACTTCATGCAAGCGTCATAGATAGAAGTTACTTCGCCTGTTGGCCAGTAAGTTGTGTAGCCGCCCTCTGTTCCAGGTGCTACTTGGTTTTTGATGCGGATATTTGCAAATGTTCCGCGCATCATCACTTCATGGTTTCCGCGGCGGGAACCATATGAGTTAAATTCTCTCGGGCTGACGCCTTTTTCCTGAAGGTAACGGCCTGCAGGCGTATCTTTCCCGATCGAACCGGCTGGCGAGATATGATCAGTTGTAACAGAGTCTCCGAATTTTGCAACTACTCGCAAGTTCGTAAGCGGCTCAACTAGACCCGGCTCTGGATTTAAGTTTTCAAAGAAAGGAGGATTTTGAATGTAAGTGGAATCCTGATCCCACTGATACAATGCCTCATCTGTCGTCTGAATCGCATTCCAGCGCTCGTTATCATCAAAAACTCTGCCATATTCCTGACGGAAGAGCTCCGGTGTTACCGTTTGTTTTACGATCTCATTGATTTCGTCCATAGAAGGCCAGATATCGTTAAAGAAAACATCATTGCCATCCTTGTCTTTACCCAATGAATCATTTTTAAGATCAATATTCACTGTTCCAGCTAGAGCATATGCCACAACTAACGGAGGTGAAGCCAAATAGTTTCCTTTTACAAGAGGGTGAATTCTTCCTTCAAAGTTACGGTTTCCTGAAAGAACGGAAGTCACAAGCAAGTCATTTTCAGCAACAGCTTTTTCAATCTCTTCTGCAAGCGGACCAGAGTTCCCGATGCAAGTTGTACAGCCATAGCCGACAACATTGAAGCCCAATTGGTTCATATATGGAAGCAACCCAGAGTTCTCAAGGTAGCCTGTTACAACTTTGGAGCCTGGAGCTAAAGACGTTTTCACATAAGCAGGAACCTTCATGCCTTTTTCAATTGCTTTTTTAGCTACTAAACCAGCTCCAACCAGTACATACGGGTTAGATGTGTTTGTGCAGCTTGTAATCGCAGCAATAGCAATTGCTCCAGTTTTCATTTTTGTTTCTTCTCCGTTTGCAAGCGTTACGCTGATTTCTTTACTCGCTTCAGCTGCTTCTAAACCGAAGCCCTGATTGCCTGCTGGAGCAGCAAGAGCTGTCTGGAACGATTTCTGCATAGCTGACAGAGGAATTAAATCTTGAGGACGCTTAGGACCTGAAAGATTTGCTTCAATTTCAGAAAGATCAATTTCAACAACAGATGTGTAGACTGGCTCTACATCTGGTGAGAAGAACAATTCGTTTTCTTTGCAGTATGCTTCAACAACATCTACAAGCTCTTTGTCACGTCCAGTTAACTTCATATATTCAAGTGATTCATCATCTACTGGGAAGAAACCGCAAGTTGCGCCGTATTCAGGTGCCATGTTGGCAATTGTTGCACGGTCTGCAAGCGGAAGTTGAGGTACACCAGGTCCGAAGAATTCAACAAACTTGCCTACAACGCCTTTTTGACGAAGAACTTGTGTTACTTTAAGTGCAAGATCTGTTGCCGTAGTGCCATTTGGCATTTGGCCAGTCAATTTTACTCCAATTACTTCAGGTACAGGGAAATATGATGGCTGTCCAAGCATTCCAGCTTCAGCTTCAATGCCGCCGACACCCCATCCTAAAACGCCGATGCCGTTGATCATTGTTGTATGTGAATCTGTTCCTACAAGTGAATCTGGATATGTTTCAAATGTGCCGTCTGCACCTTCCACTGCATGCACAACGTTTGCCAGGTATTCAAGGTTTACTTGGTGAACGATTCCAGTTGCAGGTGGTACAGCGCGGTAGTTATTAAACGCTTTCTTTGCCCAGCTCAAAAATTTATAGCGCTCAGCGTTGCGTTCAAATTCAAGTTCCATATTAAATTGCAGGGAGTCCATTGTTCCCGCTTTATCAACCTGTACAGAATGGTCGATTACTAAGTCCACTGTAATTTCAGGGTTAATAACGTCAGGGTTGCCGCCGATATCAGCCATTGCCTTACGAAGTGAAGCAAGGTCTACTACTGCCGGTACACCTGTAAAATCCTGAAGAATAACACGTGATGGCTTAAATGGCACATCAAGCTCTTTTTGCTCTGCCGTTCCCCATTTTGCTAAATTTTCAACATGCTCTTTTGTAATGACTCTTCCGTCTACTTGTCTTAATACAGACTCAAGCAGAACCTTAATGGAGTATGGCAATTTTGAAATATTGCCGACTCCTGCATCTTCTAATGCTTTTAATGAGTAATAGTTGTATGTTTTTCCGCCTACTGTAAAACTTTTACGCGCTTGGAAAACATCGTGATGTGATAATTGCTGTTGTTTCGTCATATGTTTTCTCCCCTTTTAAATCAAAATCGACGTGTGTCGAAACCTCGGTCTCTCCCACCAAATTATTCGCACAATTTCATCTTAATACATGTTTTAACATAAGTAAATAACAATGCTGTTATCAAACTACATAAGTAGTTCTTATAGTTGTAAACTTCAGTACTTTTTTAATATATAGAATTGTAAACGTGCACATCATTTTCTTTAAGAAACAAACACTATATCCATGGGGGTGAAAGACAATGGCAAAACGCAAAGCAAACCATGTCATAGAAGGAATGAATGCTGCTTCTGCTCAAGGAAAAGGGACAGGATATAATGAGGAATTTTCAAATGAGCCTCTAACTGCCGCCCAGAAACAGAATAATAAAAAGCGCAAAAAAAATCAGTAAGAAAACAAGCAAAAAACGACGGGAAATCCGTCGTTTTTTGCCTTATTGATCCTCAATATTCACTTCTGCAACGATTCTTGAGAGATCTTTCCTGTATTGCTCTAATGTTGCACGCTGTGTTTCTGAGGCCACTTCAAGGGCATTGTTAATTTGTTCATATGCTTCATTCACTTCTTCTTTTAAGTGACTGAGCTGAATGCCATAGTCGGAACTGTCAGCTGATAGCTGCTGATACATATTTTCCGCCTGGGCTGTTCCTTGCTGAGCAGCCTGAAAAGCCTGCTGTTTATTCTTATGATAAGGCATATTATTCCCTCCTGTAGTCTTGCTGATATGTAGCTTATTGTTGATCATAAATGGTCATATTATGCAGGCTTTAGCTTGTATGTTTGCACCTTAAAAGTTTCATCCTATTTAGAAAGGATGGTGAAAAAACATGACCAATAAAAATGACAGCAAAGATATGCACAAAAATGCACCTAAAGGCGATAATCCAGGTCAGCCTGAACCTTTAAGCGGATCTAAAAAAGTGAAGAACCGCAACCATACCCGCCAAAAACACAATTCTCATCACGATATGTAAATAAAGCAAAATGAACGGCTCTGCAAAAGGCACCCGTTCATTAATTTTATTTCTTATGCCCAAGCATGAACGATCTTCATTAATAATAAAATGGTTTATATAGCCCCCTCCCATTTCAAAATTGCGTTTGAAAACTCTTCTGTTCATAATTGTAAACCCTTTCACTATTTCAACTCTTCTATATTTGTTTTACTTCCATTCACGCATTGTTTATGAACTGAATAAGATTTAAGTAGTATGGTTTTTGGAGGTCAATATGAGATGGATAAAAAAAAGCGTTCTAAGCCATCTGATCTAAGCTGTATTGAAGACTGGATGAATCAATTTTTCACAGATCCATTCTCAGCTCTGCTTGATTACCATTCTTTCCGTGTCGATTTATTTGAAACAAGTGATGAATACATTGTAGAAGCAGAATTCACAAATGTTAATCCAGAAGATATAAAAATAATAACCAATCAAGAAGCGCTAATTATCTCTGCCTATCCTTCTCTATCTGCAAATGATGACAAAGATCACCTGGAAAGATCCATTCTTCTTCCTTTTTCACTTGAGAAAAAAATGATAGAAGCCTTTTTTTCAAATGACATTCTGGAAGTGAAAATATGTAAAGAAGGCAGCTGTACCCGTTCCGGGTGTCACATCCCTGTCCAATTTACAAATTAAAGCAAGATATTGTCTTGCTTTTTGTTTTGTATAAATCATATAGAGATAGAAGAAAATCCATATTTCCATCTTGTCTAGGTTATGGTTTAGACAAGTCCTTTTCAATTTGCATATTAGTATTGAAAAGGAGCGTGAAGGGTTTGGGTGTATACATTAAAAGTCTCGTCATTCATCAAATTACAGGCGGAACGGTGAATTTCGGAAATTCCATTCATACAGGTACTAATGAAACAAGCGAGACCGTTCAGGATTCAGAGCAGGAAACGAGCGAAACGGCACCAGAAAAGATGCCGCCGTTAAGAGTCCGATTTCTTTTTTGATCCAAATTTTTTCGGTATATGGGTTTGAACATTTATTTCAATTTTTTTGATCTCTTTATGCCCGCAGCGGGTGCATTGTTGATTGTCATTTAAGAGCAGCATACAATTTGTACAATAATACTTCTCCATGTCTTAGCCTCCTATAGAGCAATATATGTCAGGGAGGCTTGAAAGTTTCTTTTTAATGAACAGTCCTAGTTCTGAAAGACCCCTTTTTATCATATTTTCTTCTAACTAAACAAAAAGGGGTTTTCTTATGGCTTATTACGGATCGAAAGGATGGTATGTTAAGAAATTGAGAGAAATGGGGATCACCAAACACCCTGTTGAAAGACGAAAATTGAAATTATACAAAACCTTCGTTCTCCGCAACCTCTATTTTCAGTTCACTCAAGAAACGGATGAAACTTCCTGAGATCAGGAAGTTTCTTTTTATAGGTAATTAGAACTAAATATATAAAATGATTTCATCAAATTTTTACAATAATAAGGAAAATAATTCTTTTTTATAGTCGTTTTTAATCATATAATAAATAAGAAACTGCTGTTAGGAGGAGCGTTTATGTCGTTACTGTATGAAATTCTGTACCTTCCCACAAATTCCGGCACTATTCGTATTGACCTGTCTTACAAGCGCTCTTTTTATATTGCACATGCTGAGCTGCTCGGACATATCTCATCAGGCAAGGACCGAAATAAACGCAATGCGATAAAAAAATCCCTGCTCGCGCTCTCAAAACAGGTTCAGTCCGGTTAAGACAACTTTTCAACCCCTTTTTCGTGGTGTATAATAAAGGCAGATTGCAGGCTGGATCGGGGGTTTAAAAGATGTTAGACGGCTGGTTCCTATGGTTTATCCTTTTTTGGGTCGTTTTCCTTGCAGGGATGCTCGGAATAGGCGGATTTTTTATGTTCCGCAAATTTTTAAAACGTTTACCTAAAGAGGATGGCAAATCAGACCTTGATTGGGAAGATTACTATATACAGCAAACAAGGCACCTGTGGGATGCAAGGCAAAAAGAACTTTTAGAAGACCTTGTTGAACCAGTGCCAGAATTATTCAGAGATATCGCAAGAGCTAAAATTGCAGGCAAAATCGGGGAAATAGCATTAAAGGAAAACGCAGATCAAATCACTCAGGACCTGGTCATTCGCGGATACATTACAGCCACGCCTAAACGAGATCATAAATTCCTGTTAAAAAGGCTTAAAGAAAAAGAAATCGACCATACGCCTTACAGAGCATTATTTTAAGAAAAACACCATATCCTTCTTAATTGAAAAACCCGCCGGAATCCTCTGGCGGGTTTTTCATGTAGCATGAATATTTGGCGGGTTGAGCTGATTTTCCAGTTTCCGGTAGGAAAGATACATGGCAATACGCCAGGGCACAATCATTCCAAATGCCAGAATCCAGAACATACCGCTCAGTTCACCAACGTCTATCGTATTGCTTAAGTAAAATTTCAATGCGATTCTAATAATCAGCAGACCAATTAATATAAACGCAAAAGCTTTAGATCTTTTTAAATAAATTTTGTCTTCCTTCACTTCAAATGTTGATGTTTTAATTAAAAAAATAGAGAAAATACATCCAAGCGTGATCGCTTCCAAAAATTCAAACGGAGTCACACGAAACATAGGATGCAAAAACATCAATGCACCTGTGCTCATAAAGATAGGCGGCAAGATAATCTTTCTGGCACTAGCAGGCTTTTTAGAAGCTCTCATGCGTATCATCATGACACCTAATGCCATAACAACTGCAATAATTGTTGAGAAAATGACCAACTTGATCAATCCTTTTCACGGAGTTCCTTATATTATAATATACTTAGTGAAAAATAAAAAACCATCTCGTCAAATTTCCGATGGTTCTTCGATTTCATTAGAGATTGAATTTAACCAAGAACACGATTGATGGCGTCGTACACTCTCGTTTCATCAAATGGCTTGATGATAAAGTCCTTTGCTCCAGCTTCAATTGCTTCAACGACCATTTTCTGCTGTCCCATCGCTGAACACATAATAATTTTCGATTCAGGAAATTCATTTGTAATTTCTTTTAATGCTTCAATCCCGTTCATTTCCGGCATTGTGATATCCATCGTAACAAGATCCGGCTGCAATAATTGATAAAGACGAACGGCTTCTGCTCCATTTTCAGCTTCTCCAGCAATTTCATGTCCATTGCTTGTCAGTATTTTAGATAATGTCACTCTCATAAACTTGGCATCATCTACGATCAGCACTTTAGCCATGCAAGCTCCTCCTCACAGTGTTACCGAAAGAAATACTACTATTCTATGAGTTATTATATCAAAAAAAGGAGCAGAAGATAGTAAAAACGACCCAAAAAAAAGAATTTTTTTAGGTCTAAAAGCCTGTAAACCCTCCAAACATTCTGCTGAAGACGATAATAATCTGTGTCATCCAGTTAAAAAAGAGCATGATTCCGATCACAATCATCAGAATGCCCCCAAACTTCATGATTTTCAAATTATGTTTACGTATCCATCCAAGTCTGCCAATAAAAAACGCTAAAATTAGAAAAGGGATGGCAAAACCAAGCACATATGCAAGCATATAGAGCATAGCAGATCCTGGATTGCTTAATGTAAGAGCGAATACAGCTGTTAAGATCGGCCCGGTGCAAGGGGTCCATCCAGCAGCAAAAGCAAGTCCTATAAGAACAGAACCGAAATATCCTGATGGTCTGTTTTTTAATTCAAAACGGTGTTCTTTCATTAAGAACTTTGGCTGGAAAACACCTATTATCACTAATCCAAAGAAAATAATGAGAATCGCGCCAATTTGTCTGATTAAATCCTTATATTCAAAGAAGAATTCCCCGATAAAAGAACTGCCAAAACCGAGCGCAATAAAGATCATTGAGAAGCCAAGCAAAAAAGACAGCGTATGGAGAAAACTCCTTTTTTGCAGCATAGCATTTTCTGTTTTGATCTCACCGACCGATACTCCAGTTATGTATGATAAAAAGGCAGGATATAAAGGCAGACAGCAAGGTGAAATAAAAGATAGAAAGCCAGCTCCAAACGCTAAAAACAAGTTCAAATCTGTCATCTGTGGTATCCTCCTTTCTTAGTTGAGTCACATTTCATTCTAGCAAATACATCCAAAGAATAATATGTTTCACTATGTGACATTTTTATGTCAATTCCTTAACATCTATGCAAAAGGATTTCTTCAAAGATCCGATACCTTTATAATAGTCATATACAAATTGATAAAATCCTTATTTTCCCTTCGAATTTTTTTCCAATTTAGGATATAATAGAAATTAATAGCAAGCGGATCGGTTAGAACTTACATACAGAAAGGACAAGTTTTCGTGTCTAAACAAGAATTATTGAAACTTATTGAAAAAAAACGGGCGGAAATGATCGATATCGCAACGAAAAATGGAATTAACTCAAACGTGTCCATTCAATACAGTCAGGAACTCGATCACTTGCTGAATGAATACAATCGTTATAGCTGCAATTCAATGAAAAGAGTGACTTATTCTTAAAAAAACCTAACAAAAAAGCACGCTCAATGCGTGCTTTTTATCATATAAAAATCCCGCATTATACGGAATTTTTATTTTGCTTGATTGTTCATCATTTTCATCATTTGGTTGATTTTCTTTTGGGATGGTTTCATACCCATTTGCATCATCATCATTTTTAACATTTGCTCGTTAATTGGCGGATTTTTCTTCAAGTAACTCATCATATACTGGCGAGCAATGAAAAATCCTAGTGCTACTCCAGCAATTAATGCCAGAACGCCTACTAGAATGACTACCCACAGATCCATCGTATTTCCTCCTTCATGTTGTCTATTTTACAGTGTACTAAACCATAGGATATTATACAACAAATACTCCATAATTTCTGCCTTTTTAGACAAATTTTCTTTCTTTTATCGGTTTTAGCCAGCCGTAACGTTTTGCTTCAAAATCCATAGCTAAAAAACAGGAGTCAATTTTCCTGAGTATTTCAAAAAAGATTGCTTCCATATCAAAGCTTCCAATTGAAGTAACTTCTATATATTGATCTCTTACGCGAAGCAAGGCATTCCCCTGCTTGGATTCACTGTCGATCCGATGATGACCTTCAATATGAGCATAATTGTACCTGTTGATTAAACTTGATTCAAGCATGTGATCTATAGATTCAGCTGAAATAGACTTCGTTACGTATCTGATTTGTTTATATAGGTGATTAAATTCCAGCTGCTCAGGGCTTGTCCGGAGATATTCCTGAAACAGATGGAACAGTTTCGCTTCTCGGCCAAAAAAGTGGTTCGCAAATTCCTCTTCTATTAAATAGACATAATAGTGCCTCATTCTTCCACTCCTCCGAAATGACTGTTATCGTCAATTATAAGGGAACGAAGTATTAGAAATTTGTCTAAATAACAGAGAGATGCAACACTTTTTTTGTCGAAAAAGAGAGAACGATCAAAATCGTTCTCTCTCAGCGGTAATTATAGTTCAAGAAGTGCTTTTACTCTTGCCATTACGTTTTCGACAGTAAAGCCGTATTCTTTCATAATTTTATCTCCTGGTGCAGATGCGCCAAACTGGTTGATGGCTAAAACATCGCCTTCATCACCTGTATAGCGTTCCCAGCCAAGCGGGGCTGCCATTTCAATCGCAAGACGCTTTTTAACCGTCTTAGGCAGAACGGAATCACGGTACTCTTTTGATTGGCTCTCAAATCGGTTCCATGATGGCATGCTGACAACAGCAACATCAATACCCTCTTTTAGAAGTGCATCCTGTGCTTCAACCGCAAGGCCTACTTCAGATCCTGTAGCTAATAACAAGGCATCCGCCGTTTCCTTATTGCTTGGTGAGATTGTATATGCTCCTTTTGAAACACCATCATAGGCAGTTTCAGAAGTGCCTTTTATTGTTTTTAAGTTTTGTCTAGTAAGAACAAGTGCAGTTGGAGACACTTCTGACTCCATTGCAATACGCCATGCTGCAGCCGTTTCATTGCCATCTGCAGGACGAATCACAGATAGGTTAGGCATTGCACGAAGAGAAGGAAGCTGTTCAATCGGCTCATGAGTCGGCCCGTCTTCCCCAACAGCAATACTGTCATGCGTGAATACATATGTCACAGGAAGTCCCATTAGAGCTGCTAATCTTATTGCCGGACGGAGGTAATCAGAGAATACGAAGAATGTTCCTCCATATACTCGCAGACCGCCATGAAGGGCCATCCCATTTAATGCAGCACCCATTGCAAATTCACGTACACCAAACCAGATATTTCGCCCGCTGTAATCCTCAGCCGTGAAATCTGCCGCACCTTTAATCGATGTGTTGTTAGAACCTGCTAAATCAGCCGATCCTCCAAAGATATAAGGAATGTTCTTAGCAAGACCGTTTAATACTTCACCTGATGAGGCACGTGAAGCAAGTGCTTTTCCTTCTTCATAAACAGGAACACCTGCATCCCAGTTTTCAAGCAGCTCGCCTTTAATGCCAGCGTTCAGCTGTTTAGCAAGCTCAGGATATTCTTTTTGGTAGCTGTCGAATAGAGAATTCCATTCTTTCTCTTTTTTAGATCCGAATTGTTCGGCAGATTCCTTGAAATGAGCATAAACTTCGTCTGGAACGTAGAAGTCTTCATCGAATGTCCAAGCGTATGCTTCTTTTGTCAATTTAATTTCGTCAATTCCAAGCGGCTTGCCGTGAACGTCAGACTTGCCTGACATATTTGGAGAGCCGTATCCGATTGTCGTTTTCACTTCAATTAAAGTTGGACGAGTTTCGTCTTGTTTAGCGGCTTCAATAGCTTTAGAAATCTCTTCTAAATTATTGCCGTCTTCAACACGGATAACCTGCCATCCAATTGACTTAAAACGATCTTCAACATTTTCAGAGAATGAGCGATCTAAATCGCCATCAAGAGAAATATCATTTGAATCGTATAATACAACTAATTTGCCAAGCTTAAGGTGACCTGCAAGAGATGCTGCCTCAGAAGAAATACCTTCCATTAAGTCTCCATCTCCGCAAATAGCGTATGTGTAGTGATCTACTACAGGATATGACTCTTTATTGTATGTATGTGCAAGATGACGTTCTGCCATAGCCATCCCTACAGCCATGCCGATCCCTTGTCCTAATGGGCCCGTTGTTGCATCAACACCTGCGGTGTGATGGAATTCAGGGTGCCCTGGAGTTTTACTTCCCCATTGTCTGAAAGATTTAATATCTTCCATTGAAAGATCATAGCCTGATAAATGAAGCAGGCTATATAAAAGCATTGAGCCATGACCTGCCGATAAAACAAAACGGTCACGGTTAAACCATTCCGGGTTTTCAGGATTATGATTCATATATTGTGTCCAAAGTGCATAAGCCATTGGAGCTGCCCCCATAGGCATTCCAGGATGTCCTGAATTTGCTTTCTCGATTGCATCGATCGATAAAGTTCGGATCGTAGCAATAGATAAGTCTTGAATTGAATGTGACATAATTTGATCATCCTTTCAGAAATAACATTCTACTTTCTTATCATAGCTGTACACTCTTTATCATACAACCATTCTGCATGAAATGTAATAGTGCAATAAGATGTGTAAGAAACTATTCTAATGTATTATGTGCAAATTGAAAAGGAATACATCATAAATTGACGTATTCCTTTTATTAATGAAGGTCCCGCTTCTTCTCATCTTTTAATTTTTGAGGTGTAACATCCGTTCCGTTTGGATCGAGGATTGTAACGCCCTTTAATGTATTTTTCATAGAGCCGCGGAACACCTGCAGGTATTCTTGTCTAAGGCTTTGCTGTTCTTTAAGTTCTTCAGCAGATAAACCGGCAGATTTAGCTTTTTTGGAAAGTTCATTAATTCTGGCCATTTTTTCTTTTGAAAGCATGCTGGTAACTCCTTTTTGTAGATTCACTATGCTATCGTACTAAAAACGGCCTGAAAAGACAACTTATTGATCTCCTGTCTGTTTCATATATTCCTGGTATCTTCTATGTACTGTTGCCTTTGAAACATCGTGGCCGAAACCTCTTAAAGTCGCGGCGATTTCGGCAAAAGTCAGTTTATTTTGCTTTAATCGCACGATTTCTGAAACAGGAAGCTCTTTTTTGTCCTTGCCGGGGCTTTCGTGGATATTAGAAAGGTTGTTTTGAGGCTTAAAGCCGTTTTTGACTGCCCGCTGCATACCTCTTTTGATTTTTAAATTGTGAATCTTTCTTTGGTATTCTTCGACAATGCTCACTATTTCAAGCACCATGGAATCAGCCTCTGATAGCAGAAGTCTGCCGTTATGAGTAACTGAGTAAAGAGTTATTCCCTCTTTAAGCAGAAAATGAATGAGAGCAATTCTGGCATTTCCTCTTCCAAGCCTTGTTTCATCCTGGATCAGGACTGCATCTACCTGCTGATTTTTGATGCAGTCGAACAGTTCAAATATCCCGTCTCTTTCTATATCATAGCCGCTGGCCTGTTCTTCAATGACTTTTACAATATTCAGGTTGTTCTGTTCAGAAAGCCTGATTAATTCTTCCTTTTGCCTGATAAGTGATGTTTCCTGTTCTTCTTTCACTGTGCTGACTCTGCAATAGATGATGGCGTTCAGTGTTCTCACTTCCCTATTTCTTGCTTGCTAATTGATTTACCTCATAATAAGCTGTCTTTTCAATTGGAATAAAGACTTGCTCACCAGCCTTAATGACTGCTGTTTCCATTCCGTTTTTTTCCTGGACCCACTCGACAAAATCTGTCTTAGACAGATTATGATGTTCTTTAAATTTATCAGCAATGCTCCAGATGCTGTCCCCTTCAGTAACTTCTATATTTACGTAATGATCCATGCTGTCTTTTTCACCAGTATAAGATAAAGCAAAGACAGCGACAATAACGACAATAAAAAATGAGAGTAAATAAGAAAATGATTCTTTCAACAAAATCCCCACCTTGAAATAGAATGTTTGTTCGCACTTTTGATATTTTCAGTATAATGCGAACAAATGTTTCTGTCAACGCATTTTTTCGAACTTATGTTTGTATGAGCAGGAAAAACATGCTATAATCAACATAAATTACAGGACGCGAGGTGCAAAAGATGACAAAATTATCAAAAAGACAGCAGGATATCTTAAACTTCATCAAATTAGAAGTTCAAAAAAAAGGTTATCCGCCTTCTGTACGGGAAATTGGCGAAGCTGTCGGCCTTGCTTCTAGTTCAACTGTACACGGTCACCTGGCAAGGCTTGAGAGCAAGGGTCTGATCAGACGAGATCCAACTAAGCCCAGAGCTATAGAAATTCTTGAAGAAGAGACTTCACATATTCCGAGAGCAAGCGTCATTAATGTTCCGATTATCGGTAAAGTTACAGCAGGTTCTCCTATCACAGCTATCGAAAATGTCGAGGAATATTTTCCGCTTCCTGATACATTCGCCGCGTCAGATGATCAAGTATTCATGCTCGAAATCATGGGAGACAGTATGATAGAAGCCGGAATTTTAGACGGGGATATGGTTATTGTTAAACAGCAGAAAACCGCAAATAACGGTGATATCGTGGTTGCCATGACAGAAGATGACGAAGCAACTGTTAAACGATTCTTTAAAGAAAAAGACTTCATTCGCCTTCAGCCTGAAAATTCAACAATGGAACCTATTATTCTGCGAAACGTAACCATTCTCGGAAAAGTTATAGGCGTGTACCGTAATATCCATTAAAAATCTTTGCTGCTCAGCAAAGATTTTTTATTTAGGGTTTTATGCACATTAGCAAGGGAAATATAATAGTTGATAAAATTTAGAAGAGGTAGCCTATGATATCTGAACTTAAACCTGATGAAATGATTGTTCAGCGGACAAATTCTCAATTTGTTTTTCCTTTTTCGTGGGCTAAGCACTCCATTAAGCCTTTAATTAAGGAACTCGAAACAAATGGACACGATTTTTTTTCAATCGAAAATAGCAGCCAGCAGACTAAATATTACGGCGGGAGCATTGATATCCCGCATAAACGCTTAAAGCATTATTTTATGCCTTACATTGAACAAATATTATTTCCTGATAAATTCAAAGAAAAAGCTATAAACCGCTATTCCAAACAGCTGAATTTGGAGTGCAGACTTGAGACTGCCCGAAATCTGATTTCCATGAAAGTACTTTCGATTGATATTTATCTTTGTCCATTCTCCATCGGCATGATTACAATTCGAACAGAACCATACAGCAGCGGGTCAGATCTCACCTTAAGCGATGCTCTTGACTATATGGACCATTTCAGAGTTCTCGAACCAGCAATTACGAAGGAAAAAGGAACTGTACTTTATTCAGGTGAAAAGCGGTTTGATAAAATTCAGGATTTTATCTTCCAGGAACTTTGCCCTTATATTGTTCCCTTTATTGAAAAAAACGAAAATGATCAATCAGCCTACTTAGGCAGCCTTCCCTATTTTATTGATGAAAGGATGTTTGTATCCAGTTTATTAATGACTGCTCCTGATGTGAAAATAACAAACAGCGATTTATTTCGAATCGGCCATATGAATGGTTATAATCACAAGAAACAACCATATATTTCTTCGAGTAATCAAAAGTATATTGATAAATACGTAAACGACCATGTTTATGACAGATGGTCCCCTGACAGTTTTCATATTATCAGCGACCATACATTTACGTGCATAAGCAGAGACAGTGAAACTGAAAAGCTGATCGCTGAAGAGATGTACGGCCAGCTTTATTACAATATGATTCTGCATTTATTTTATAAAATTGTTCTTTTAAAACTTTCTTACAGCTATTCACAGCTATATGTCGACCAAAAACAAGATAATATGGACAAATTGATCAGATCGATCACGAATTTCACCGCCAAATATATTTTTTCTGAAATCAGCAGCCGTTCTGAAGGACAAGAGCTCTCTGTCATGATGAAAGACCGCTTTAAAATAGAAACCCTTTATAAAGAAGTAAAAAACACGATGGACAGTCTCTATCAAAATCAGGAAAAGCTTGCAAGCAAACGTCATAATTCTTTATTGCTGATTTTAACGACCTATACCGTTATTTCCGGGATTTACGGAATGAATCTGGTGATTGAGGACTGGCGGGGGAAAATTGAGTGGAGCAAGCTTGCTGGATATTCCGTCTTTGAATATATTTCCCTCGTTGTAGCTTTATCTGGGATTGCGGTAGGAAGTGCACTTGCCGGGCTTGCCATCATGAGGCTGCTTAAAGACTATTTTGATAAGCGAAAATCAGAAAACCTTGACTGATAACGAATGAATAAAACCCCCTCAGCATCTGCTGAGGGGGTTTTAGCGATATTAATATTGAGACATATACTGTTCTCTTTCCCAAGGGTGTACTTGAGTGCGGAACATATCCCATTCAATTTCTTTTGCTTCCATGAAGTGCTCGAACAAATGCTCTCCAAGTGCATTGATGATGACTTCATCTGTTTTTAACAGATCAAGAGCTTGTGCAAGTGTAGCGGGAAGATCCACGATACCGTTTTCTACACGCTCTTCTTTTGTCATGACATAGATGTTGCGGTCAATCGGTTTTGGAGCGGCAAGCTTGTTTTTGATTCCGTCAAGGCCTGCAGCAAGCAATACAGACATTGCTAAGTATGGGTTTGCAGACGGGTCAACGCTTCGCACTTCTACACGTGTGCTTAGACCGCGTGAAGCTGGGATACGAATTAACGGACTTCTGTTTTGTGCTGACCATGCAACGTAGCAAGGTGCCTCGTAGCCTGGTACTAAACGTTTGTAAGAGTTAACTGTCGGGTTTGTAACAGCCGTAAAGTTCGGTGCATGCTTAATGATGCCGGCGATGAAATGTTTAGCTGTTTCGCTTAATTCAAGGTCGCTGTTTTTGTCATAAAAAGAATTCACGCCGTCAGTGAACAATGATAAATTCATATGCATTCCTGATCCGTTTACACCAAACAATGGTTTCGGCATAAATGTAGCATGCAGACCGTGTTTGCGGGCAATCGTTTTAACAACAAGTTTAAACGTTTGGATATCATCACAAGCTTTTACTGCACCGGCATATTTGAAATCAATTTCATGCTGTCCAGGTGCTACCTCGTGGTGAGAAGCTTCGATTTCAAAGCCCATCTCTTCAAGCTCAAGCACGATGTCGCGACGGCAGTTTTCGCCAAGGTCTGTAGGAGCTAAGTCAAAATAGCCGCCATGATCATTTAATTCAAGAGTAGGTTCGCCTTTTTCATCAAGTTTGAATAAGAAGAATTCAGGCTCTGGTCCAAGATTAAAATCAGTGAATCCAAGGTCTTCCATTTCTTTTAGCATACGTCTTAAATTGTTACGAGGGTCTCCGTCAAATGGAGTTCCATCCGGGCTGTAAATATCACAGATAAAACGGGCTACTTTTCCTTTTTCAGAAGTCCATGGGAAGATGACGAATGTATCGATATCAGGGAAAAGATACATATCAGACTCTTCAATGCGGACGAAGCCTTCGATTGAAGATCCATCAAACATACATTTGTTGTCTAAAGCTTTTTCAAGCTGACTTACCGGGATCTCAACATTTTTAATTGTTCCCAGGATGTCCGTAAACTGCAAACGGATATATTTTACGTTTTCTTCTTGTACTAATCGTACAATATCTTCTCTCGTATACTTTGCCATTTTGAAAAATCCTCTCCTAACACTACCAAGATATATTTATTTTAATTTAAGTGAAGCTCACATTCATCAGTGAAAAAATCTCGACATATCACCTTGTCTGAGAGATGATCTTTGAAAACGCCCTGCCTGCATAAGCTCAGCTTTCAGCAATTTTCGCAGTTCAGCATCAGAAAGATCCGGTTTTTCCACTTTCTTAGGTTGTTCATCATTCGGCAATTCAAATCGTTCTTCTTTTTTAGAAAAGATTTGCTTTATGCCAGCCATATTGACGCCTTGTTCAATAAGGCTTCTGATTTCAAGCAGTGTGTCTACATCATTAAATGAAAATAATCGTCTGTTTCCTTCTGTTCTTGCAGGAAAAATCAGGCCATTTTCTTCATAATATCGAATTTGTCTGGCAGAGAGCTCTGTCAGCTGCATGACAATTCCGATCGGGAATAAGGGCATCGTGCGTCGAATTGTATCACCCATTGTATTCCCTCCTTTTCTTAACTTATTCTTATTATATTCCATGTCATATAATGTGTCAATAACATGTTAGGAAAAATGACATCAATTTATATGCGGATTAGTTCTTTTTGCAGAAGATGATCTATAGCTGAACATATGGCAATTTTCACATGAGAATAAGTTAATCCTCCCTGTACATAGGCTGTAAATGGCGCACGCAGCGGTCCGTCTGCTGAAAGCTCAATGCTTGCACCTTGAATAAATGTACCTGCAGCCATTATGACATCATTTTCATAGCCCGGCATATAACTTGGATATGGTGTTACATGCGAGTTAATCGGGGAAGCATACTGAATGGCCTGACAAAAAGCAACCATCAAATCCGCCTGATTAAACTCAACCGATTGAATGAGATCAGTTCTGACAGCATCCCAGGATGGATTTGTTTTGAGCCCTGCCATTTCAAGGATTGCCGCAGTAAATACTGCCCCTTTTAGAGCTTGAGCGACCACATGAGGCGCAAGGAAGAAACCCTGATACATTTCCTGAAGACTATATAGAGAAGCACCCGCTTCTGCTCCGATGCCCGGTGATGTCATCCTGTAAGAGCATGCCTCAATTAAATCCGTTCTTCCTACTAAATAACCGCCTGTCTTAGCGAGTCCTCCGCCTGGATTTTTAATTAGAGAACCAGCCATTAAGTCCGCGCCTGCATGACACGGCTCCAGCTCCTCCACAAATTCTCCGTAGCAATTATCAACGAAAACCACAATATCTTTCTTTATTGATTTGACAAAATCAATCATTTCTTTAATTTCAGCAATTGTATATGACGGCCTGGTTGCATAACCTTTTGAACGCTGAATGCCGATCATTTTTGTTTTATCTGTTATAGATGCTCTGACTGCTTCAAAATCAACGCTTCCGTCAGCTTTAAGATCCACTGCTTTATAGCCAATTTTAAATTCACTGAGAGAACCGACTCCGCTCCCGCGAATTCCGACAATTTCTTCAAGAGTATCGTATGGTTTACCCGTTATGTAAAGAAGCTCATCAAATGGACGAAGAACTCCAAACAAGGCAATCGAAATAGCATGTGTGCCAGAAATTATTTGAGGGCGCACAAGTCCCGCTTCTCCCCCGAACACATCAGCGTATATTTTTTCAAGAGTGTCCCGGCCGTGATCATCATAACCGTAGCCTGTTGAAGGGATAAAATGCGAATCACTGACTCTGTGATCTCTGTAGCTTTTCAGGACACGATATTGATTGATTTCCATTCTTTCGTCGATTTCTTTATGAACCTGAGCGATTTTTTCTTCTGCCTGTTTAGAGAGCTGTGATAGTTTCTCACCAAATTTTAATTGTTTAAACATTGCTGCTGCCCTTTCTATTGTACATCTGTATATACCCGGCAACTGAGTGCGAGGGCAAATAATGTCCTTGTATTTCGTAGTGGTTAGTTTCTTCATTAAATATAAAATGACCGACCATCGTTTCAGTCTTTATAAGGGACAGCAGCCTGCCTTCACTTGCAGGAACTTCAATCCTGAATGGTTCCATTTGTTCAACTGATACAGATTGTATCTTCTTTTTAAGAAGGCTGATATCACTTTCACTGAAAGCACTGATTTGAACATGCTCAGCTTTAGGCGATGGAACAAATTCAACTGACTGTTTATCTTTTTTATTATACACTGTCAAAACCGGTATGGCTGAAACCTTCAATTCATCCAGCAGCTTGTACACCGTTTTTTCATGATTTTGATAATCATCGTTCGAACTGTCAACGATATGCAGAATGAGATCTGCTTCTTTTACTTCTTCTAAAGTGGAACGGAATGCGGCAACTAAGGTAGTCGGCAAGTCCTGGATAAAGCCAACGGTATCTGTAAGCAAGGCTTGATACCCAGAAGGAAGCGTCATTTTTCTGGTCATTGGATCCAGCGTAGCAAACAGTAAATCTTCTTCAAATGTGCCTGCATCTGTAATCCTGTTAAAAAGAGTGGATTTGCCTGCATTGGTATAGCCGACAAGGGCAATTTGGAATGCCTGATTTTTCTTTCGTCTTTCGCGGTAACGGTTGCGGTGGCTCACTATAGCAGAAAGCTGAACTTTGATTTCATGTATCCTGCTTCTAATATGCCTTCTGTCGGTTTCAAGCTGAGTTTCACCTGGTCCTCTTGTGCCGATTCCACCGCCTTGGCGGGATAAGTTGATGCCCTGTCCGCTCAGCCTCGGCAATAAGTATTGAAGCTGCGCAAGTTCAACCTGCAGCTTGCCTTCTCTCGATTTGGCGCGAGTCGCAAAAATATCAAGAATTAATTGTGTCCGATCGATGATTTTAATATCAAGTGCAGCCGTCAAATTACGCTGCTGGCTCGGGGAAAGCTCATCGTTAAAAATAATTAAATCCGGTTCAAGCTCTTCTGAAAGAGCAAGCAGTTCCTCAACTTTGCCTTTACCTATGTATGTAGCCGGATGTATTCTTTCTCTCTTTTGAGCCAGCTGAATCATCACTTCGCCATTTGCTGTTTTCGTTAAGGAAGCAAGCTCGCTCATTGTATATTGAAAGGCCTCGTCATCTAATTTAGGAAGCTGACAGCCAACCAGAATGACTTTTTCGGTTTCAGAATATATGTTCTCTTTCAAACGTGTATCATCCTTTTCAGCAATAATTTTGCATTACCATCATAACAAAAAAAACAAGAATTCACTAATTGTTTCCTATACACAAAGGTTTATGAAAGAAAATGGTTGCATTTCTCCATAACGCCATATAAAATCAAGACGGTTACATCTAGAGAGCGTATTGGCAAAGGGGATTCAGGCTATGACATGGGAAGTATTAAGCATCATTGGAACGATTGCATTTGCTGTCAGCGGAGCGATTGTTGCAATGGAAGAAGAATATGATATTTTAGGGGTCTATATATTAGGAATCGTTACCGCGTTTGGTGGCGGCGCAATCAGAAATTTGCTGATCGGGGTTCCGGTATCTGCGCTTTGGGAACAGGGAATGCTTTTTCAAATTGCTTTGATTGCGATGACAACCGTTTTTTTATTTCCGAATAACTTACTTAAACACTGGCAGAAATGGGGCAATCTAACGGATGCTGTTGGATTATCCGCTTTTGCCATTCAAGGTGCCCTATATGCAACACAAATGAATCATCCGATAAGTGCAGTTGTAGTAGCCGCTGTCTTAACGGGCAGCGGAGGCGGAATGATCCGTGACCTTTTGGCAGGCCGCAAACCGCTTGTGCTAAAATCAGAAATTTACGCAGTATGGGCTATCCTTGCAGGTCTTGTCATCGGATTTGATCTTGCAGAGTCTCCCATACAGCTGTACTCCTTATTTGTATTGATAGTGGTATGCCGAGTTCTCTCTTATACGAAAAAATGGAGTCTGCCGAATAAATCTCTGCATCATTAAGGTAAGCCGCGCCAGCCGGCTTGGAGTGCTGCATCTGATATGATTTTTTCAGTAAGAATAATTGCTGACACGAGAATAAAGCCGCAGATTGCGGCTTTATTCTTTTATGACGAGATCCTGGCTTTTGATGGTCACCAGGTCATCCCGCTGATATTGATCTGATGAAAGCAGTCTCATCGCCTGGGATCTGATTGATTTCTCGATGACATTACGGACGTATCTACCGTTTGAAAACTTGGCAGGAGCCATGTTTGTTTTAACCATGTTCAAATGGTCACGAAGTTTCCATTCTGCTTCTTTGCTGAATGAATATTCCCTTTCAATCATCATTCTTTTCGATATTTCCATCAGCTGTTCTACTGAATAATCCGGAAAATCCACGACAAGGGGAAACCTTGAATGAAGACCTGGATTAAGGGACAGGAAATGATCCATTTCTTTCGAATAACCTGCTAAAATCAGGACAAATTCATGCTGCTTATCTTCCATATGCTTAACAAGCGTATCAATCGCTTCTTTGCCGAAATCCTTTTCTCCTCCGCGTGCAAGTGAATATGCTTCATCTATAAAAAGAATCCCGCCAAGCGATTTTTTGATCAGATCTCTTGTTTTTTGTGCTGTATGGCCAATGTATTCTCCGACTAAATCTGCCCTTTCAGCTTCAATCAAATGTCCTTTCGAGAGCACATTCATTTGAAAAAACAATTTGCCTATCAGCCGGGCAACAGTTGTTTTTCCTGTTCCGGGATTTCCTTTGAACATCATATGAAGAGATTGTTTTCCTGCTTTTAGACCTTGTTCCTCACGCTTTTTGTTAATATAAATCCAGGCATAAATTTCTTTTAGCATCCGTTTCATTTCTTCCATGCCTACAAGAGTGTTTAATTCAGCTTCCATTTCATTTAGAATGACATGCTGAGGCTGTGTTTTCGGGATTTTTATTTCATAAGTTGATGTTTCGCTGATTTTCTCTTGATACGTCTTTTTTTGCCCATTTAAAATCACATTAATTTGACCATTGTTTTTAAATGTGACTGCTTGATCCAAAGATGTTCACCTCACATTCTTCTACTACTATACGTTGCACAGGGCAAAATCGTGACAAATGCCTATATAAAAATATGAAATTAATTTTTTGAGTTAAAAAAAATGTTGATACATGCGATGTTTTGTTGGATTATGCGCTTTCCCGAGAAATATTTTTCTTATTACCTGTAATTTTAAATCAAAAAAAAGCAGCCTCCAAAGTGCTGAAGGCTGTTTTCATCTCTCTATTCTAATTCAAGGGATACATTTTTCTGAGGTGCAAATGTTGAGATTGCATGCTTATAAATAAGCTGCTGCTTTCCTTCTGTTTCTAAAAGAACCGTAAAGTTATCAAATCCTTTGACCAGCCCTCTTAATTGAAAGCCGTTCAGCAGGAAGACCGTTACAAAGGTACCGTCTCTGCGGATATTATTTAATACTTGATCTTGAATATTTACTGTTGTTTTCATGTTTCGTCCTCCTCTTTTCTCTATGTGTTATGTATTCGCGCTTAAATTAAGCTTTCCTGCTATATATGTAAAAATTTCATTGAATCTCAGTTTCATATCCAGCGGCCCGCTCATATCAAACCATTTTACATCCATTTTATTGCGGAACCAGGTTAGCTGGCGTTTAGCATATCTTCTGGAATTTTGTTTAAGCTGCTCTTTTGCATCTTCAAGGGAAACAGCACCGTCAAAATAGGCATACAATTCTTTATAGCCTATCGCCTGAATCGATTGACAATCCCTGATACCAAGATCATAGAGATTTTTCACTTCTTTAATCAGGCCTTGATCGATCATCAGGTCTACTCTTAAATTAATTCTTTCGTAGAGCTGTTCTCTTTCCATTGTAAGACCTACAACCACGACATCATACAGCAGAACCTTCTCCTGTTCAGCAAGAAAATCAGTCATTGATTTGCCTGTACAATGAAAAATCTCAAGCGCCCTGATAACACGCCTTACATTATTGGGATGAATTCTTCCGGCAGACACAGAATCAATTTCAGCGAGTTTTTCGTGTATCGCTTCACAGCCAAATTCGGCCGCTTCAGCTTCAAGCTGTTTTCTGAATGCTGGATCAGAGGCGATGTCAGTGAACTGATAGTCGTATATGACAGATTGAATATATAGTCCGGTTCCCCCGACAATGATAGGCATTTTGTTTCTGGAATGAATGTCTGAAATTAATGGACGGACCATTTCCTGAAATTCAGCAGAAGAAAAATCCTCTTCTGGATTTTTAATATCGATAAGATGATGCTGTATGCCGTCCATTTCATCCTGACTTATCTTTGCAGTGCCTATATCAAGACCGCGGTATACCTGCATGCTGTCACCGCTGATAATTTCGCCGTTAAGTTTTTTTGCGAGCTGTACACTTAAATTGGTTTTGCCAACAGCTGTCGGTCCAATAATTACGACCAGCTTCTCTTTCTTCAACTTGCAACCACTCTTTCATTCCTAATAGTCTGCTTTTCAACATCTTATCACTTTAAATCAGTGAATACCAGTTTATTATTTCCAGTTTTCTGTTCTGCCAAACGATGGATAGTCAATAACCGATTGGTCCGCTTGTTCGTCCATTAAATAAATGCTGGTGAACAGGCTTCTGCTGTTCAGAATAGACAACGCCCCCAAATTCGACAGGCTCGGCTTCTGTATAGTTCCTGTACGTTTTCCCGGAAAATAAGTGATAGTGTGTTCCATCCAGCATTGGAATAGGAGGCCCTGTTTTTGCATAAAACCGGTGATAATGCTGATTATCAAACGTTGTTAATCCTTCAACATAATGAAAATGCCGGTCATAAGAATTTCCATTCAAAGGTTTTGAAAACCCAAGAACATAATGATAATGATTTTCTTTTAATTCAGTGACTCCCTGATAAAAATGGGCATGCGGAACCGGGAGCTGCTGCCTGTAATGGTCCAATTGAAAACACCCCTTTTCTCTTGCTCTTTCAGACTATGAATGAATAAGGAATTAGGCACATGATTGAGGTAAAAAAATGCTGCAGTCCAGGAAATATAGATTAATTATTATTTTTCAGTTTTAATCCGGAATTTGAGGGAATTTAATCAGTAAATTCATTTAGTAGGAGGTCCTGCAGCATGTTTCAGCTAGAGGATATGATCACATTTTTTTGGGCTTTCTTTTTTGTGCTGCCAATCGTAGCATTTATTCATCAGCTGGGACACTTTGTCTTCGTTTGGATGTTTGGAGGCAAAGCCGTTTTTATTCTCGGCAGAGGAAGACTTCTTTTCAGAATAGGGAAACTAGAAGTCAAACAATACTATTTTTTAGATTCCTTTTGTCAATACGACAGTTTGAAATGGGATAATCGCTACACACACGCATTTGTCTATGCAGGCGGGTCTCTGTTTAACCTATCAGCCATATTAATTGTCAACACAATGATTCATAACGGAATTCTCGAACCGCATATCTTTTTCTATCAATTTGTTTATTTTTCCGTTTACTTTGTATTCTTTTCCTTGCTGCCATTTAAATACTCAGAAAATCACTCATCTGACGGGCGGTCAATATATGATGTAATCAAGTATGGCAAAAGCTGCAGTCAGCTTGATTAGAAATAGATAAAAGGAAAGCCTGCCGGCTTTCCTTTTTACATGATGCGCTTAAACATCTTTTCCATCTCATACGTAGAATAGTGAATAATAATTGGCCTTCCATGCGGACAAGTAAAAGGATCTGTTGTTTTTCTTAGCGTTTCAAGTAAAGCAAACATGTCATCATTGCGGAGATGATGATTGGCTTTAATGGCAGCCTTGCAGCTCATCATGATCGCAGCTTCTTCACGCAGCTTTTTAATATCAGCCTGTTTATGATCAAGCACTTCCTGAATAATTTCCTCAATTAGCTCCCGCTCGTCTCCGCGCGGGAACCATTGCGGATGAGAGCGCACGATAAAACTATTTCCGCCAAATGGCTCAAGGAAGATTCCCACTTCAGACAGTGCCTGCATTTTCTCGGCTATGATCAATGCTTCATCTGCTGAATAGTGAATCGTAATCGGAACAAGGAGTTCTTGCACTTCCGTTGCAACTTGTCCAACTTTTTCTTTAAAGTATTCATAGTTGATTCTTTCCTGAGCCGCGTGCTGATCGATAATATATAAACCAGTCTCGTTTTGGGCAAGAATATACGTTCCGTGCATTTGGCCGATCGGATATAGAACTGGAACTCTTGGTTCAGCCTCTGCAGGTTTCGGTTCTTCTTCATAAAAATCAGCAGGCTGTTCCTCGTAAGGTTCAAATTCTTCTTCGATAACGGGAGGATTTTGTTCTTTGATAGCCTCTTCTGATTCCGCAGCTTCATCCAGTTCGATCACCGGCTTTTCCATGACATGCTGAACAGGCACAGCTGACATCGGCTTTTTTTCAGCATGACTGAACGTAAATGTCTGTTGTTCATCAAACCTTTTTTCTGTCCGCTTTGGAAGAACAGCTTCAGGAATCAGCTTTTGATGAGAGAATGCTTCTTTAATGCCTGCTGTAATCAGTTCATTCAATTCAGTCTCTTTGCTTAACCTGACTTCCATCTTGGCAGGATGAACGTTAACGTCGACCAAAATGGGATCCATGGTGATTTCCAGAAAGACAATTGGGAACCGGCCGATTGGAAGCAGGGTATGATAGCCTTGCTGAATGGCTTTTACAAGCGGATAGTTTTTAATAAACCTGCCATTTACGATTGTTGATATATAGTTTCTGGATGCTCTTGTGATTTCAGGCAGAGAAATATAGCCTTTCACTTCAAAATCAAGAGACTGTAAGTTAATAGGAATCATTTTCTTTGCGATTGACAGTCCATAAATGCCGGCAATAACTTGACGCACATCGCCGTTCCCGCTCGTATGCAGCATTTGCTTTCCGTTATGAGTCAGCTTGAACGAAATGGACGAGTTTGACAGGGCCAGACGGTTGACAACATCTGTAATGTTCCCAAGCTCGGTATGAACAGTTTTCACATATTTTAACCGGGCTGGTGTGTTGAAAAACAAATTCGTCACAGCAAGGTCGCTGCCTTTTCTGCTTGAAGCAGCCTCGTGGATCTCTACCTTTCCTCCTGAAAGAACCATTCTTGTCCCTGCACCAGACCCTGTGCTTGTTTTTAATTCTATATGGGAAACAGATGCGATACTCGGCAAAGCCTCTCCCCTGAATCCCAAAGTCCGGATCCGGAAAAGGTCGTTTTCGTCTTTGATTTTGCTTGTAGCATGTCTGTGAAAAGCATTCAGACAATCCTCAGGCAAGATGCCGTCTCCATTATCAATGATGCGGATCTTGCTTAAGCCCGCTTCTTCTATTTGAATTTCAATGACAGTACTGCCGGCATCAATGCTATTTTCCGTTAATTCCTTTACAACAGAAGCCGGACGTTCGACAACTTCTCCGGCGGCTATCTTATTTGATAGTGAATCGTCAAGGCGAATGATTTTCCCCATGCTGTTCACCTCTTCATTATTTTAATTTTTTTTGGATTTGATAGAGTTCATTCATTGCATCAAGCGGCGTCATTTCAAGCAGGTTAATGGCCCGCAGCTGCTCAAGCACCAGCATGTCTTTTTTCGGAACCTGTCTGCTCTCTTTTTTCGCAGGCTGTTCATTAAAAAACGAGAGCTGGGCATCATCGCTTTTAAACGCTTCTGTCTTCTCCATGACCGAAGCAGGGACCTTTACTGTCTGCTCGGCTTCAAGGCTTTCTAAAATTTCTTTTGCTCTCTCAATCAGTTCCGCCGGAAGCTCTGCAAGCTCGGCAACATGAATTCCATAACTTTTATCTGCCGGACCTTCCTTGATTTTGTGCAGAAAAACAACCTTGCCGTTATCTTCTATTGCCGATACATGAACATTCTGAAGCTGAGGCAATTCGTCAGCAAGGCTGGTCAGCTCATGATAATGTGTAGAGAACAGCGTTTTGGCACCGATATGATGGTGAATATGTTCAATAATGGCCTGGGCAAGTGCCATTCCATCATAAGTAGAGGTCCCCCGTCCAATTTCATCAAATAGAATTAAGCTGTTTTCCGTGGCATTGACTATGGCATTTTTCGCTTCAAGCATTTCAACCATAAAGGTACTCTGTCCTGAAATTAAATCATCAGCAGCGCCAATTCTGGTGAAAATCTGATCAAAGATCGGCAGGACAGCTTCTGAAGCAGGAACAAAACACCCGATTTGAGCAAGAATAGACGTCAAAGCAACCTGTCTCATATATGTGCTCTTACCGGACATATTTGGTCCTGTAATCAAGAGCATTCCGCGTTCTTTTGAGAAATAACAATCGTTTGGAACATATTCCTGGGAATTCATTACTTTTTCAACAACCGGATGTCTGCCGTCCTTAAGGAACAGCTCCTGATCTGAAAAAGAAGGTTTGGAATAATGTCTTTTTTCACTGATGACAGCAAAACACTGCAGCACATCGAGCTCACTTATGCATCTTGATAAAGATTGAAGTCCTGGTATATATTCCTTCACTTGCTCCCGAAGTGTCACAAACAATTCATATTCGATATCCACCATTTTTTCTTCTGCTTCAAGAATGAGGGTTTCTTTTTCCTTAAGCTCAGGTGTAATGAATCTTTCAGCGTTTGTCAGTGTTTGCTTCCGTGTATATCTGCCTTCTTCAAGCAAGTGGATATTCGCTCTAGTCACTTCGATATAGTAGCCGAATACTCTATTGAAGCCAATTTTCAGCGATTTAATGCCTGTACGCATCCGCTCTTGCTGTTCAAGCTCTGCTATCCATGATTTGCCGTTTCTGCTGGCATCCCTGAATTGATCGAGCTGTTCATGAAAGCCGTCTTTCATGATGTTGCCGTCTTTGATCGACAGCGGCGGATTCTCTACTAATGCTGCATCAAGCATGTCTGTCAGTTTTGTACAAGGATCAATTTTTTCTGCAATAGCATTTATTTGATTATGCTTTACTGATTGTAAGACTTCTTTTATTGCAGGCACCTGCTGCAACGATTTCTTCAGCTGGATTAAGTCTCTGGCATTCACATTGCCGAATGCCACTCTGCCGGCGAGCCGCTCAAGATCATAGACTTCTTTCAGCCGTTCTCTGAGGTCTTCGCGTTCAAAATAGTGATCAAGCAAGGATTGAACCATTTGAAGACGGCTTTCGATTTCATTTTTAGAAAGCAATGGCCGATCGATCCATTGCTTGAGCATTCTTGCCCCCATTGCGGTTTTTGTCTCATCAAGCAGCCACAGCAGCGACCCTTTTTTGCCTTTAGAACGAATCGTTTCCGTCAATTCCAAATTGCGCTTTGAATACAAATCAATTTTCATGAAATCCTGTAGCTGATAGACTTTTACTTTTTGCAGATGATCAAGGCTTCTCTTTTGCGTTTTCTGCAAATAGTTGTGAAGTCTGCCGAAGGTTTCTTTTAATCTAGTATCTTCCAGGTGACCAATGATCGCTTCCATTTTCTCTGTGCCCGCATCGATTTCAAACGAAACGGTCACTCTGGATCTTTCAGCGATTTTTTTTATATATGATTCCGGAAAATCAGGATGCACAACTAATTCCTTTGCACCCAGAGAATACATTTCATTAATAATGTCATCTATATGATTTAACAAGGTCACTTGGTTTTCTCCAGTGGATAGATCTGTAACGGCGAAACCAAACTTAGAAGGAAATTCAGTTACAGAAGCTAAGTAATTATTTTCCCGCTCCTGAAGACCTTTTCCGTTCATAACCGTTCCTGGCGTAATCAGCTGCACAACTTCGCGGCGGACAACACCCTTCGCCTGTTTTGGATCTTCTGTTTGTTCACATATGGCCACTTTGAAGCCTTTTTCAATTAATGATTCTATATATCCGGGAGCAGAATGATAAGGTACGCCGCACATTGGAATACGCTCGGCTCCCCCGCCATCTCTGCTCGTTAATGTTATTTCAAGTTCAGCAGATGCTCTTTTGGCATCTTCAAAAAACATTTCATAAAAATCGCCTAAACGAAAAAATAAAAAGGCATCCTGATACTCTGCCTTTATTTTTAAATATTGCTGTATCATCGGCGTATATGTAGCCATTGTAATCCCCCATTGCATTTGCGTACGTTTCAAAACAAACTTTATTATAACATACATAGGGGATTTTTTGCGGTGGCGAATCCCGGAAGGCTGTCCCAAAATATGCTGGAAATTTTTTAGAGAATCCTATAAAAAAAAGAAAAACCAGGAAGATAATTCTCCCTAGTTTCCTTTTATTCTTCGTCTCCGCCTACTAAAAATTCGGGATTCAGATCTTCAAATTCATCATCAAGATCTTCTTCCCAGTCTTCATCCGCTTCTGCAAAGGCTTCTGTATTAATTGCAACAACGACCTTTGTCTCACCGACCACTTCTGCTAAAAATTCACGCTCAGCCGAAACAACAACCTTGCTTCCATTTGGAGAAATATTAACCTCCATACAATTCGGCTGCTGCATCACTTTTGCAATGACTTCATGCTCATCGTCCAGAAAGTTGTTATCTTTATATTTCAACTTAATGACGTCCACATATGAAACTTTTTCAGTGACAACTTCTGTTTTCGTATTATCAGCATACGAATACCATACGTTGATGTCGTAAGTACCTTCAACCTCGACTGTTTTCCCAACCTTTTTTGCATCATATTTATGGTTGATCAACCAGCCTCCTAGAATGCTTGTTGGTTTTTGCGAAGGAGCAATGCTGTGCGTGGATTGAGTAAACTTCTTCCCTTTCGCAACTATCGCTTTTGTAATTATTTCTCTGTATTCAGCCATTCGTACATACCCTCCTCAATCAATCTTCATTTAATCCAATGCTGGGCTAGTATGGTTTGTGCTGCTAATATAAAGGAATAAATAATAGGTTCCACCAATACATGAATCGGTATAGTTCATTGTATGCGTGTACGCCCAGATATGTGCCTAAATTTTGAAAAGAAAAAGTGAAATTGTCCAGTCATTTCAGTTGGGCACTAAGGTTTTGGCAGCAAAGGGGTTCTTTCCCTTTGCTGCTGGCTTCTGGCTTATGTGATTATTTAGAACATAGTTTAATTAAATATCAATTAATTGAAATTGGTGTGTTTTCAGCTGTTTTTTTGAGATAAAAGCATAATGTTAATCTCGATGAACTCTTAATTCGAATACATTAGTTTAAAAGAATCTGCAAATTTGCTCTCTTAAATAAAAAGGCTCTTTTCGTAAGGATTGTTGTCTTTAGTCTAGAAGTTATAACCATAAGTGGTGCAGCGAAAGGAACTTCACTTCTTCTTGGAGAATAGATGGGATTGGATCATTTCATTTTACAGCTGGCATTCTGGAATTTTGTTCTCATAACAGGCGGTTGATTCCACTTTTCCGTGCAAAAATCAAAAGGGTGGAATCATAGCACGCGGTTGATTCCACTTTTCCGATCAAAAAACAAATTAGTGGAATCATAGCGTGCATTTGTTTCCACTTCTCTGCACAATAACCAAATTTATAGAGGATAATCAAAAACAACAATCTATGGGAAAAAGCCAATAAAAAAACACACTGTTTTAACAGTGTGTTCCTCTTTTAGTGACAGGCTGACCCTGGTGAATTATTTAGTTTTGAACCTGTTTCACCGCTTAACAGGTCTCCGCCGGTTGTGCGGATGATTTCATCTGTCACATGGTTTGAGATCGTGACTGCAATCAATTGAAGCAAATCGTTCACTTCAACTTGAGATTCTTTGAATTCCTGAATAATAGGAAGTTCATCTAATTCTGCCTGAATTTTATCGATTTTGTCTTCTACCTGCTTCAGTGCTTCCTGCTTGCTGTAATGCTGGAAGTTAACAGCCTGTTTTTGAAGACTTTTAATGCTTGCTACTTTTTCGCGGATTTTTTGGTTCTCATTGATTTGTGCTTCCGCTTTTTTGAAAAACTCAACTTCTTTCGTATCAGCAACCATTTGTGCTAATTCACGGGCTTTTGCTACGATTTCTTCTTTAGTATATAATGACATCCCCTATTTCACCTCAATCGCTTCTTCTACCATTTCCCCATCTAAAGACCACGTTTTTGCTTTGTTTATTTTCACTTTGACTATTTGGCCGACAGCAGACTTTGGACCTTTAAAGTTTACAAGTTTGCTTTTTGTTGTATAGCCTGCAAGTACTTCAGGGTTGTTTTTGCTTTCCCCTTCTACAAGCACTTCTACAACCTGGCCTTCGTATTCAAGCATTTTTTTTGCTGAAACTTCTTTTACAAGATCATTCAGCTTTTGAAGGCGTGCTTTCTTTACTTCCATTGGAACATTATCCTGCATTTTCGCAGCAGGTGTTCCTTCACGCGGAGAGTAAATGAACGTATACGCACTGTCGAATTCAACTTCACGGTACATAGACAGCGTTTCTTCAAATTGCTCATCTGTTTCATTTGGGAAACCTACAATGATATCAGTAGTTAAAGAAGCGGTTGGAATCGCTTCCTTAATTTTTTGCACTAAAGTCATATATTTTTCCCGGTCATATTTGCGAGCCATCAGCTTCAGAATCTCAGAGCTTCCTGACTGGACAGGCAAATGAATATGATCAAGCAGGTTGCCGCCTTTAGCGAGCACCTCAATCAGATGATCATCAAAATCACGCGGATGACTTGTTGTGAAGCGGACTCGGGCTACATCGATTTTCCGGATTTCATCCATTAAATCGCCGAGGCCGTATGAAATGTCCTCAAAATCCTTCCCATAGGCGTTAACATTCTGGCCAAGGAGTGTAATTTCCTTATATCCGCTTGCAGCAAGCTGACGCACTTCCTGAATGATTTCCTCAGGGCGTCTGCTTCGTTCTTTTCCGCGAGTATAAGGAACGATGCAGTACGTACAGAATTTATCACAGCCAAACATGATATTGACCCATGCTTTGACATTTCCTTTACGCTCTCTTGGAAGGTTCTCGATAACGTCCCCTTCTTTAGACCAAACTTCAATGACCATTTCTTTTGACATGTATGCGTCTTTAAGAATATTAGGCAGGCGGTGAATGTTATGCGTTCCAAAAATCATGTCAACATGCTGATGTTTTTTCATGATTCTTGTGACAACTGATTCTTCCTGGGACATACATCCGCAAACTCCGATTAATAATCCTGGTTTTTCTCTTTTTAGAGACTTAAGATGGCCGATTTCACCAAATACTTTGTTTTCTGCATTTTCACGGATGGCACATGTGTTCAGGAGAATTACATCTGCATCTTCTGTTGTGTTTGTAGCTTCATAGCCGAGTGCCATGAAAATTCCAGCCATGACTTCAGTATCGTGTTCGTTCATTTGACAGCCATATGTGCGGATCAGAAATTTCTTTCCGTTCCCAAGGCCCCTGAACTCTTCTGAAATGCTGAAATCATTTTGGTATTTCACTTCCTCTTTCCCGCGCTTTTTAGCATCCTTTAAGGAAGGAGGCATATAAACGGCTTGGAAATACTTACTGTAGTCCTTTTCGGATTTTTTGTCCGCCGGATTTACCTGTGTATTTTCCAAACGCTGCTTTTCATTCATGTAAAACAGTCTCCTTTCAAGCCCTTCTAACCCTACTCTCCAAGTGAGAGTATACCAATTTTATAGTATATATGTTCTTAATGAACAAAACAATATAGAAATCAAGAAAGGACATACATATATAGTAAATGAAACGGGTAAAAAAGAAAAGCGGAGCCTTCCGCATTGTCCGGGTTAAAGAGAAATCAGGAGCCATCATTTTTAGCTTCGCTGATTTTACAGCTCCAAAAAAGAGAGGCCAAAGCCTCTCTTTCCATTACTTCAAAATGTTTAATTCTTTTGCAGCTTTTTCAAAGATATCCAAAGCTTTCTGAAGTTCCTCTTTTGAATGCTCTGCCGTTACGATGGTGCGAACGCGCGCCTGTCCTTTTGCCACAGTCGGGAATGCAATCCCCTGTGCAAAGACGCCATATTCTCTGAGCTTATCAGAGAATTGATGAGACAGTGCTTCATCGCCCACGATGACAGGCGTTACAGGTGTTTCGCTTTTACCTGTATCAAAACCGAAATTTTCAAGGCCTTTTTTGAAGAATTTAGCGTTATCCCAAAGCTTATCTATCAGCTCAGGCTCTTCTATAAGAACGTTGATTGCTTCAATACAGGCAGCAGTTACTGCTGGAGGATGAGATGTACTGAATAAAAATGGACGTCCTTTTTGAATCAGGTAATCAATCAGTGTGCGCGTGCTTGCTACATACCCTCCAAGAACACCTACAGCTTTACTTAATGTCCCTACCTGAATATGCACACGTCCGTCAAGACCGAAATGGTTGACTGTGCCGCGGCCGTTTTGTCCAAGCACACCTGAAGCATGTGCATCGTCAACCATAACCAGTGCATCGTACTTTTCGGCAAGTTCAACAATTTCAGGCAGCGGTGCAATATTTCCATCCATCGAAAAGACGCCATCTGTAACGATTAAGCGGACTCTGTAGTCTGCTGATTCTTTTAACGCTCTTTCCAAATCTGCCACATCAACATGGTTATATACTTTGCGTGCAGCCTTTGTTAAACGGATGCCATCAATTATTGAAGCATGGTTCAGAGAATCTGAAATCACTACATCTTCTTTTGTCAAAATAGATGAAAGCACACCCTGGTTTGTTGTAAAGCCTGATTGAAACACAAGTGCTGCTTCTGTATGCTTAAATTCAGCAAGCTTCGATTCAAGCTCTTCATGCATGGTAAACGTACCGGCGATCGTTCTTACAGATCCGGTTCCGGCTCCAAATTTCTCTGCAGCTTTGATTGATGCTTCAACAAGTCTGGGATGGGTTGTTAAACCTAAATAATTGTTAGAAGATAACTGAATTAATTCTTTGCCGTCAATGACAACTTTTGAAGCCTGATCTGATTCAAGCGGAATCAGCGTCCGGAATGTTCCTTGCTGTTTCATTTCGTCAAGTTCTGCCTGCAAATATTCAAAGCCTTTCATCATAGCCCCTCCAATTTCATTCTGCTATTTTCCCTATAACAGTCAGTAAAGTCCCGGCTTTTTATGGTTATGTATATTGTTTTAAAACTGAGCCGGGTTTACTGCCAGTACAGCTTATCAACAGGGAGATGAATCCCCCTGCTGGAATAATATATTATGGGTGTAATACGACTTTACCACATTTCCCTTCGATCATTAAATCGAAGCCTTTTTTAAATTCATCTAAAGAAAAATGATGAGTAATCAATGGTGTTACATCAACTTGCCCTGATTTTAATAGTCTTGAAACCTGCTGCCATGTTTCATACATTTTTCTGCCTGTAATTCCTTGTACCGTGATTCCTTTAAACACGATATCGTTGGTAATATCCAGTTCAACCGGACGGACAGGAAGACTCAGGATTGAAACACGCCCGCCATTTGTGACCATTTTGAATCCTTGATCCATCGCAATTGGATGCCCTGACATTTCGCAGACGACATCCACTCCATTCCCGTCTGTTAATTCATTGATTCTAGCCAAAGGATCCTCGTTTTTTGAATCAATGACCGTTGTTGCTCCCATTTCTTTTGCTAAATTTAACCGGTAATCGTTCAAATCAAGCGCAATGACCTGAGAGGCTCCAGCTGCTTTTGCAACTCCGACAGCCATAATCCCAATAGGCCCGCATCCAATGACAGCAACACTTTTCCCTGCTACATCACCTGCTAAAACAGTGTGAACCGCATTTCCCATCGGTTCTTGAATGGATGCTACATCAAACGGCATCTCTTTTGGATTTTTCCAAAGATTCACTGCAGGCAAAGCCACATACTCTGCAAAGCAGCCGTCTGTATCCACACCAATTATTTTCGTGTTTTTACAAATATGATACTGCCCTGTTAAACATTGAGGACATTCGTAGCAGACTAAATGTGTTTCAGCGGAAACAAAATCTCCGATCTCAACGCTTGTTACTTTATTTCCTTTTTCAACAACTTCTCCAGAAAATTCATGGCCAAATATATAAGGAGGGTTCACTCTGCTTTCAGACCAAGCATCCCAAGTATATATATGAACATCTGTACCGCAGATTGAAGTTGCTTTTACTTTGATTAATACTTCATTTTCTTTAATCTGAGGGATGTCAACCATCTGCAGCTCAGCACCAAAACCTCTGTGATGCTTAACGATTGCTTTCATTTTTCCATTCACAATGAACACTCCTTGCTCCAAAAACCTTCTATTTTTATTAGTATATATGAAATTTTATCATCCATAAATATTGGTGTAAAGATGACTGTCCACCCTGTATAGACGTTTGAACACATGAGGGGAAATCTCGATTTTTTTTTTGTAAAACATAAACTAAGGGCAAAAAAAAAACGTCTATCATTAAGATAGACGTTTTTTTCATTACATAAACTCTGAAAGCAATTCATTGAATTTCTCTTCGCTGATTTGCAGATCAGCGTGTGATAAAGGCGTTTCACTGTAGTTATGAACAAGCTCCTGATAAGAAGGCTGATTCTTGTTCTGATAAATTAAACCAGTAACAAGTCCGTTTTTCTCCATCAGTGTCTGCATGGCTGTCATGCGGTTTGATGGATCATACCCTTCAATATCACTCAGCTTTGTAAGATTTTCTTTAAACCAGTCATACGTGTTGATTTTGTTGTAAGTGACACACGGACTGAAAACATTGATTAATGAGAATCCTTTATGATTGATTCCTGCTTCAATGATGGACGTTAAATCTTTCAAATCAGTTGAAAAGCTTTGTGCTACAAACGTCGCTCCTGCCGTAAGAGCCATCTCCATCACTGATAAGGAGGATTCGATTGATCCTTTAGGCGTGCTTTTCGTTTTGAAGCCTACATCACTACGCGGAGATGTTTGGCCTTTTGTTAATCCATAAATTTGATTGTCCATTACGATATATGTGACATCAATGTTTCTTCTGATGGCGTGAATCGTATGGCCCATTCCGATGGCAAATCCGTCGCCGTCGCCGCCAGATGCGATAACGGTCAAATCTTTATTCGCCATTTTGACGCCCTGTGCGATTGGAAGTGAACGGCCATGTATGCCGTGGAAACCGTATGCGTTAATATAACCCGAAATACGCCCTGAACATCCAATCCCTGAAACTACAGCAAGCTGATCTGGCTCAAGTCCCGCATTTGCAGCAGCACGCTGAATCGCCGCTTGTACGGAGAAGTCTCCGCAGCCAGGACACCAGTTAGGCTTTACATTGTTTCTAAATTCCTTAAACGTCGCCATTTAGAACAACTCCTTGCATTTTGAATGAACTTCATGCGGCAAGAGCGGATTTCCGTCATACTTTAAGATACTGGAAATTTTCTCTGCATGACCTACATTCATTTTTATTAGACTTGCGAGCTGTCCAGTTGCATTATTTTCAACAACTACAACCTTTTTAGCTGCCTTCACAAGCGGAAGCATCTCATCAGCCGGGAATGGATGAAGCAGACGTACGTGGGCATGATTTACCTTTACACCGTCTTCTTCAAGGCGGACCATCGCTTCTTCGATTGTGCCTCTAGTAGAGTTAAACCCTACAAATAATACATCCGGCTCAGGGTGAGTCAGATTTTGGTGGACAGGTGTGTCAAAACGCATATTGGACAGCTTCCGCAGACGTTTGTCCATCTGTGCTTTACGGTTCGTTGCCACTTCAGAAGGTTTGCCTGTTTCATCATGTTCAACTCCTGTAACATGGTGTATGCCGTTTTTCATGCCTGGCACTACACGCGGTGAAACGCCATCTTCTGTTACTTCAAATCGTTTAAAGTATCCTTTATTTTCAATCTCAGGCAACTCGCTGCCCTGTACAAGCTTTCCTCTTCGGATTTGGATTTTATCATATTGAAGCGGTTCTACTGTCTGTTTTCCAAGTGACAGCTGAAGATCTGTCAGCAAAATAACAGGACATTGATATTCCTCTGCTAAGTTGAACGCCTCAATTGTATCGTAAAATGCTTCTTGTACTGTGCTTGGCGCCATGACGATTTTCGGAATTTCACCATGCGTTCCGTAAATCATTGCCATTAAATCGGATTGCTCCTGCTTCGTCGGAAGTCCTGTACTTGGTCCCCCGCGCTGCGTATCAATGATGACAAGCGGCTGCTCTGTAATGCCTGAGAGTCCGATTGCTTCCATCATCAGAGACAGCCCCGGTCCTGCAGAAGCGGTTAATGTGCGCGTGCCTGCATAGTTTGCACCTATTGCCATGGTACAAGCGGCAATTTCATCTTCCGTTTGAATGACAGTTCCGCCGAAATCAGGAAGCTTTTTAATAAGATATTCCATGATTTCAGAAGCAGGTGTAATTGGATAGGCAGCCATGAAGCGTGCTCCGCCTGCAACTGCGCCAAGTGCGATCGCATCGTTGCCGATCATGAACATCCGTTTCATCCCGTCTGCTTTTTCCAGATACATGTCATCACGGTCAAAGTTCAGTTCTTGTTTCATATAATTTGAGCCTTTTTCAATGGCTTCTAAATTCTTTTCAACAATTTGCTGGCCTTTTTTGCCGTAAATCTCCTGTACAACATTTTGAAATTGTGCTGTTCCAAGATCAAGCACAGCACTGGTTGCTCCGATTGCAACCATATTTTTCATCAGTGACGTGCCTAATTCTGTCGCAATCTGGGTGAACGGTACGGAATATAATACTGCGCTGCAATCGTCAGGTATGACTGGATTAAATTTAGAATCAGCAATAACAAGACCGCCCTTGCGGAGTTCATATACGTTCACATCGATTGTTTCCTGATCAAAAGCTACTAATATATCAAGATCGTCCGATATGGCGCGAACTTGAGTTGTACTGACACGGATTTTATTATTTGTATGCCCGCCTTTAATTCGAGATGAAAAATGGCGGTATCCATATAGATAATATCCCATTCTGTTTAATGCGATTGAAAACACTTCTCCGGTACTTTCAATACCTTCACCTTGCTGCCCCCCAACTTTCCATGAAAGTTGACTGATCATGTGCCTTACACCCCTTCTTAAGAAACACTCCTATATTTTTCGCTCTTTTAGAGCTATTACACACATTATTAAATATTGTTAGAATATGTACTAAACGTTTACAATTGTAGAACGAACATGAGAAAAAAACAAGCGTTTAAAGGAAATAAACATGTTTTTTGTGTTATTTTTTTGATTTTTGCGAATTTTATATTCATTCATTCCAATATCCCTTATATGCAATAGAAGACTTGATTTAAAAAGGAATGGATTCAGCAAAATTTTTGTATATAAATTTTTCAACCTGGCTTTGTGAATAATGTTTTAAGAGTGTATTTAACAAGTAAGGATACTGCTCATACCCTTCAAGCCCTTCTATCGTTTCATCTATCCCGTCAAAGTCAGATCCAAGCCCTACTGCATTTTCGCCTGCAAGCCCGCATACGTAATCCAAGTGATTAAGAAGATGCTTCATGGAAGCCCTCGGCCTTGAAGAAGTGAATTGCGGCACGAACGTTATGCCGATCAGCCCGTTTTTTTCAGCAATTGCTTTAATTTGATCATCTCTTAAATTTCTTGGATGCGGACAAAGTGCATATGAATTTGAATGACTGGCAATCGGATGGTCTGCAAGCTGAATCACATCCCAGAAGCTTCTTTCAGAAAGATGTGACAGGTCTGTCCACATATGATACTGATTTAATTTCCGGACAACATCCCTCCCATAAAAAGATAAACCGGCATTTCTCGTCTCAAGAGCTCCATCAGCCAGTAAATTGGCAAAGTTCCAGGTCAGACCAGCAGACCTGACTCCAAGCTGCTGAAAAATGGCAAGAAGGCCTAAATCATGTCCAATCGGCTCACAGCCTTCAAGTGTTAAAATGGCTCCAATCTCATCCTCCTTTAATGCAAGGAGATCCTGTTTAGTCCGAATATGGATAATCTTTTCATATTTATTAATAATCCGATTAATGAAAATGGAGGCCTGAGCAAAAGCAACTTCTAATTTATTTGCGGCTTCAACAGGTATAAAGATGGCAAAACATTGGACTTTTGCTCCAAACTGAAAGAGCTTTTCAATAGTGACATGCAGATTCAGATCATTCCATTCACTGATTTCAGGCCTGCGCCACAATTGATAGAGCAAATCACAATGAGCATCAAAAATTCGCACGTCAGCATCTCTCCTAAAGATAAATAAGGGCTGTGATTGAAAAAAATGGCATTTACAGAAAAAATGGTCCCTCTCTGATCTTCATGCAGTTGTAAAAATCTAACCTATGGTGTTTTTGAAAGGCTGTTTTCGCATAGATTGTTGTTTTTGATTATTGTGCAGAATCAAATGCACGCTATGTTTCCACCTTTTTGGTTTTTGCACTGTAAGGTGGAATCAACCGCATGCTTTGTTTCCACCTTTTTGGTTCTTGCACTGGAAGGTGGAATCAACCGCATGTTATGTTTCCACCTTTTTGGTTTTTGCCCTGGAAGGGGAAATCAACCGCATGTTATGTTTCCACTTTTTTGGTTTTGCACTGGAAGGTGGAATTAACCACATGATATGATTCCACCCTTTTGTTTTTTGCACTGTAAGGTGGAATCAACCAATTCCCTCACTAAAAACAACAATCCTTAAGAAAAGAGCCTTTTGAATAGACTCAAATAAAAACAAACCTGTTTGCGTGACCCGCAAACAGGTTAATCATTTTGTCTATTTAACGTGGCTCAATAATTAATTTAATGGCCGTACGTTCTTCTCCATCAATGAGAATATCCGTAAAGGCAGGAATACAGATTAAATCCACACCGCTTGGGGCAACAAACCCTCTCGCAATAGCTACTGCTTTAACAGCTTGGTTAAGTGCTCCAGCTCCAATTGCCTGGATTTCAGCAGCGCCTCTTTCGCGCAGGACACCTGCTAGTGCTCCCGCTACAGAGTTAGGATTGGACTTTGCTGAAACTTTCAATATTTCCATTTCTAGTATCCCCCTTATTTTTCAATAGATCGTGAATGTACGTTGGATCATGCCTTATTAGATCTGTTCTGAGGGCCCATCCCCTTTATGAAGCCTTCTGAACCTCTTTCACAGTCATTCCATTGATACTATATTCACTAGAGGGAACTAGTATTCCTGCTTGTTTTACTATTTTTTCTAAAATTTCTAAATATACATTCTATTCAAAAAACATATGATCGTCATTAATTAAAATGCGGTCAATTTTAACAGCTTTGCCGGTTTTATCTTGAACATCAATGACGACAGCACTCAGCTGCGCCTTGCCTTCTGTAACTTCAAAACGCACAGGAAGGCTTGTGAGGAAGCGTTTTATGACAGCATCTCTTTCAACTCCCAGAATCCCATCATAAGGACCAGTCATGCCTGCATCTGTAATGTAAGCAGTTCCTTGATCAAGAATTCTCTCATCTGCCGTTTGAACGTGTGTATGCGTTCCGACAACTGCCGTTACTTTTCCATCCAAATACCAGCCCATAGCCTGCTTCTCACTCGTGGCTTCTGCATGAAAATCCACAAAAACAATGGACGTTCTTTTTTTTGCTTCTTCAATCAGCTCATCTGCTTTTTTAAACGGACAATCAATCGGCGCGAGGAACGTTCTTCCCTGTAAATTAATCACTGCGATTTCTTTGCCGTCGCATGTTATATATGTAATCCCCTTACCCGGCGTCCCTTCTGGAAAATTCGCAGGGCGAATCAAGTTAGGGTAATTATCAATGAATTCAAAGATCTCCCTTTTATCCCATGTATGGTTTCCCATTGTAACGACCTGAGCCCCAGCCTGATTCAGCTCGTGATAGATCTTTTCCGTAATCCCTTTTCCGTGTGCCGCATTCTCTCCGTTTACAATCGTCAGGGACGGTCTATATTTCCGTTTCAGCTTTGGCAAATATTCTTTAATCATCTCTCTACCTGGAGATCCGACTACATCTCCTACAAATAATAATTTCATGCTTCCATTAACCTTCTCTCAAAATAGTGTCTGCTTACCCTTAAGTTTTGCACAGTTTGCAAAAAAAATAAAGCGATGCAGAAGGCATCGCTTTATTTCGCATATTCAACAGCTCTCGTTTCTCGGATAACTGTTACTTTAATATGACCTGGATAATCTAATTCTTCTTCAATCCGTTTGCGGATATCCCTTGCTAAACGGTGTGCCTGAAGATCGTCAATCGTATCCGGTTTTACCATGATACGCACTTCACGGCCTGCCTGAATGGCGAACGATTTTTCTACGCCTTCGTAAGATTCGGAAATCTCTTCAAGCTTTTCTAAGCGGCGAATATAGTTTTCGAGCGTTTCGCTTCTTGCGCCGGGGCGTGCTGCAGATAAAGCATCTGCTGCCGCGACCAGTACGGCAATAACCGAAGTCGGCTCCTGATCGCCATGATGCGAAGCAATACTGTTGATCACAACCGGGTGTTCCTTGTACTTCGTAGCAAGTTCAACCCCAATTTCAACATGGCTTCCTTCTACTTCATGATCAATCGCCTTACCAATGTCATGCAATAAACCTGCACGTTTGGCGAGAGTAACATCTTCACCCAGTTCTGCAGCCATAAGTCCTGATAAATAAGCGACCTCCATGGAATGCTTTAATACATTTTGACCATAGCTCGTTCTGAATTTCAGACGGCCCATAATCTTGATTAAATCTGGATGAAGCCCGTGAACACCAACTTCAAATGTTGTTTGCTCACCAACCTCGCGGATGTACTCATCAACCTCACGGCGTGATTTTTCAACCATTTCTTCAATACGTGCTGGATGGATGCGTCCATCTTGAACAAGCTTGTCTAAAGCAATTCTGGCTGTTTCCCTGCGGATTGGATCAAATCCAGATAAAATTACTGCTTCTGGAGTATCATCAATAATGAGGTCAATACCAGTCAATGTTTCAAGTGTTCTGATGTTACGCCCTTCACGGCCAATGATGCGGCCTTTCATTTCATCATTTGGAAGGTTAACGACAGATACCGTAGTTTCAGCTACATGGTCTGCAGCACAACGCTGGATTGCAAGGGAAAGAATTTCTTTCGCTCGTTTATCCGCTTCTTCTTTCGCACGGTTTTCGCTTTCTTTAACAGTTACAGCGATGTCATGCGAAAGCTCATTTTCAACCTTTTCGAGAATGATCTGCTTTGCCTCTTCGCGAGTCAAGCTGGAAATACGTTCAAGCTCTGATTGCTGTTTACGCACCATCTCGTCCACTTTGCTTTCCATCTCTTCAATATGCTGTTGTCTTTCATTTAGAGAATCTTCTTTTTTCTCAAGCATGTTCTCGCGCTTGTCTAAAGATTCATCCTTACGATCAAGATTCTCTTCTTTTTGTAATAAGCGATTTTCTTGTTTTTGCAGCTCATTTCGTCGTTCACGAATTTCTTGCTCTGCTTCTGTCCGAAGCTTGTGAATATCATCCTTTGCCTCAAGCAACGCTTCTTTCTTCGTTGCTTCAGCATCACGCTTCGCATCTTCAAGAATTTGCTCAGCAGTACCTTTCGCACCGGCAATTTTCGCTTCTGCAATGGATTTACGAACAAAATAGCCAACAACTGCACCGACGATTAGGCCAAGCAAAATGGAGATGATCATTGTAATGGGATCCATCATTTCACCTCCTCTTGCTATGAACTTGTTTCTTGCTAGATTTAAGTGTCGGCATGTATATTGCAAAACGTTCTTCAACATACAGCACAAAGCTTAAGGGTTTCATGGAGACCTTGCAGCACCTGCTGCACAGATCAACATTTGCTTTCATAGTGCCTCGCTAAAAGTTCTAACAAAATAATAATACACCCTAATTGTAAATGTGTGAAATTTTCTTGTCAAGCCTGTCATTCAGGCGTTTTTAATGCAATTGGGAATTTTCAGGCATTGCCTTACATTTCTTGAACAGGAAAAGTCAGGATTCTCTATCGATTGGATCGTGAATTTTGATTTCTCATATACAAAAAAGAGGCGATAATCGCCTCTTTTTAATCTTCCAGTAAATCTAATTCTTCTTGACCATCAGGGGCAACGGCAACTTCATCCAGCCCGTAGTGGCTGCGGATCTTTTCCTGGATCTCTAAGCGGATGCTAGGATTCTCTTTAAGGAAGATCTTTGCGTTTTCTCTTCCCTGGCCTAAACGCTCTTCATTGTACGAATACCAAGAGCCGCTCTTTTGAACAATATCAATTTCTGTTCCAAGATCGATGATTTCGCCTTCTTTAGAGATTCCTTCTCCGTACATAATGTCAACTTCTGCAACACGGAAAGGAGGTGCAACTTTGTTTTTGACTACTTTGATTTTCGTTTTATTTCCGACCATCTCATTGCCCTGTTTCAGTGTTTCGGCACGGCGGACCTCTAAACGTACAGAAGAATAAAACTTCAGCGCGCGTCCGCCTGGAGTTGTTTCAGGATTACCGAACATAACTCCTACTTTTTCACGGATCTGGTTAATGAAAATGGCAATCGTTTTTGATTTGCTGATTGCTCCGGATAATTTACGCAATGCCTGAGACATAAGACGTGCCTGCAAGCCGACGTGAGCATCTCCCATTTCGCCTTCGATTTCAGCTTTTGGAACTAATGCTGCTACAGAGTCAATGACCAGAATATCCACTGCTCCGCTTCGGACAAGTGCTTCTGCGATTTCAAGCGCCTGCTCTCCGGTATCCGGCTGGGAGAGAAGAAGTTCATCTATATTTACACCCAGCTTTTGAGCATATACAGGATCAAGGGCATGCTCTGCATCTATAAATGCAGCCTGTCCTCCTTTTTGCTGTACTTCTGCAATCGCATGAAGAGCAACTGTTGTTTTACCCGAGCTCTCAGGTCCATATATTTCTATAATTCTTCCACGGGGATATCCGCCAACCCCAAGTGCTGTATCAAGTGCAAGTGAACCGCTTGGAGAAGTAGAGATCTTCCGGTCAGTCTGTTCACCGAGTTTCATAATTGAACCTTTACCAAATTGCTTTTCTATTTGTTTCAGTGCCATATCTAAGGCAGCTTGACGATCGCTCACTGAGTTTCCTCCTTTAGTTATCAACCTATTAATAATATACCTTTTATTTGAACGTTTGACAAGTAAAAAACGAACATTTATTCGGTTTTTTTACAGGCTGAATCAGACTGAAAATTCTCATTTCTCTTAAAGAAAATAAAAATTTGCTGCCTATTTAACAGCTAAAATACTAAATTGTGTTTTTTGCAGGAGTATCTTGTTGTTTCGATTATAAATGTTAACCGCTGCTTTCCGCCACAATCCACTAAAGTTTATAACATCTAGTTTAATAGCCGCAATGTTTACGAAAAAGCCAATAAAAAAAGAAAAATACAGCTTATTCCGCTGTATTTTCCAAAAGAGTTTTTATAAGCAAGTGACAGCCATATTTCACTGTACGCCTGCGAATGGCGTTGCGGCTGCCTGCAAGATGAAGGAGAACGACCTTAGCCGGCTGCCCTTTTAATGCCAGTCCGATATAGACGGTTCCAGGTTTTTTCCCTTCAACAGGATCTTCCCCGGCAATGCCGGTAAAACTTATCCCGATATCACTATTTGTCAGCTGCCTGATTTGTTCAGCCATTTCTTTGGCACATTGTTCACTGACAGCCCCGTGCTGATCAAGCGTTTCTTTAGATACATTTAATATGGATTGCTTTACTTCATTTGTGTAGCAGACAATTGTACCTTTAAAGACATCAGATGTACCTTTGACGGCTGTCAGCTGATCTGAAAAAAGCCCTCCGGTTAAACTCTCGGCTGCTGAAATTGTCATGCTGTTTTGTCTGAGATGCCTAAGCACTTCATCAGCAAGGGTTGTCTGGTCATATCCGTAGAAAAAGCCGCCAACCCTGCTGTTTATTGTTTTTTCCATTTCATTGATAAGCCGCACAGCCTCAGCCTCATTGTGATGGCGGGCAGTCAGCCTGAGCGTTACTTCCCCGTCACCCGCAAGAGGTGCAATGGTCGGATTGGATTGCGCATCGATCAAATCCTGGATATCTGTCTCAAGCTGCGATTCGCCTATGCCAAAATAGCGGAGTACCCTCGAGATAATTTTATCATTTTGGCCAAGCTTCTCTCTGAAGTATGGAAGTCCGAATTTTATAAACATCGGTTTCATTTCGCTTGGAGGACCAGGCAGCAGCATATAAATCCGGCCATCCGCTTCTATTGCCATTCCTGGCGCCATCCCGTGCTCATTTTTCAATACATGAGAATCCTCAATGATCCAAGCTTGTTTTTTATTGTTTTCAGACATGCTTCTTTTTACTTTAACAAAATAGTCTTCAATGCTGCGAAGGGCCTCTTCATCCGTGACAAGCTTTTTGCCAAGGATATTTGCGATTGTTTCTTTCGTTAAATCATCTTTAGTCGGTCCAAGACCGCCTGTAAAAATTATAACGTTCGAACGTCCTTTTGCAGTCTTAACTGCCTGCTCAAGTCTTGCAGGATTATCACCGACAACCGTGTGATAATAGACATTAAGACCGTTTTCAGCCAGCTGCTGAGATAAAAACTGGGCATTGGAGTTAACAATTTGCCCAAGAAGCAATTCTGAACCTACTGCGATAATCTCTGTTTTTGACGTCATTTGAACTCCTCCTGCGAATGAAGAATTACTTGGAATTCAGTAATGCGGCTTTGTTTTTTGCAAAATAGTCCCATCCTGAATATACCGTAAAGAATAATGCTACCCATAATGCGATGTCTGCAAACGGGAATGAAATGAAGACAAATGGAATATTGTGCAAAAGCAGGGCTGATATCGCGATAATCTGAGCCCATGTTTTAATTTTCCCGAGCATATTGGCTGCAACTACTTCACCTTCGCCTGCAAGCACAAGACGCAAACCTGTAACAGCGAATTCACGGCTGATGATGATAATCACAATCCAAGATGGTGCAAGGCCAAGCTCAACTAGGATAATCAGCGCTGCAGATACAAGCAGTTTATCTGCAAGCGGATCTAAAAATTTCCCTAAGTTTGTCACCATATTAAGCTTACGCGCATAGTAACCGTCTACCCAGTCCGTTGTAGACGCTATAATAAATAATATCGCTCCTGCCAGGTGTGTCACTGGAATGGGAGCATCTCCGATATATAAGGTGCCCCAGTCAAAAGGAGCGAGCATAATCACCATGAAGACTGGGATTAAGAGAATTCTTGAGATGGTAATGCGATTCGGTAAATTCATGTTTTTTCCTCCAGATAATAAAAGTATGTATCAGAAAATATAAAAGAAAGAAAAGCCATCTTGAAGATGACTTTACTCCTTAGTATATACAATCTGCATATCTTGTCTTACAGTTTTTTTCGGATCAATCTGATATTCCACAGGCTTTCCATTCACCTTAATTTCAGCAGCCGAAGCATTTCCGATGACGATAAATGCTTCTGTTTCATTCGTAAAGTCATGAGCCTCGGTTTGATCTTTCTTCAGCATGCCGCTGTAGAATTTTTTTCCAGATGCATTACGGATCTCAATCCAAGTCTGCCCTTTAGAGGTAACTTCAAGTTTAAATTCTTTGGCTTTTTTGAGTTCGTATACCGCTTTTCTGGCTGTCTTTTCTTTAAATGCAAGTTCAGAAGTCAGTTCTTCAGGTTTCTCCTCTTCAGGCTTTTCTTCTTTGGCTTTTTCATCATCTGCAGCTTTCTCTGCTGTTTCTTTGGAGTCAGCAGCATCTTCGCCATTATCAATTGAATCGTATTCATTTTCGCCGTTTGAAATTTGCTGAGCCTGATCTTCCGTTTCTTTTGCACCATCCGGCTTGTCCTTTTGGACAAAAATCCAGATCACGACCGCTACTAATAATACCAATACGATTATTAAGATCCTAGGCAAAATTTCCAAAGCCTTGGACGCTGACTTTGGCAGCTCTTTATGTGTTTTAACCCTTGAAAGCTCAGGAGTTTCATCTGAATGTACAACAGGTATTTCATTCTTATGCTCATCGAAAATCCGGTCCGGATCAAGTCCCACTGTTTCAGCATACTGTTTAATAAATGCCCGCACATAGAAATTCCCCGGCATGACGCCGTAATTGCCTTCTTCAATTCCAATCAGATACCGCTTTTGAATTTTTGTCATTGCCTGGAGATCGTCAAGACTTAACTTCCGCTCTTCTCTCGCCTGCTTAAGTCGATTTCCTAGTTCACTCAACCATAACACCTTCCATATCTAAAAATCAAACCCGGAAAAACTCGATTCATCAAACATTTGAGGGCCAGATGCTTCCTCATATGTAATCTTTTCATCCGGATCGTTTCGAAGTTCAATTATATAGTCAAAATCATCAAGTGTATACTCTGTATTTTGTACAAACATATCAGGATGCTCGACAACTTTTGTAGCAGACAGCCTCATGATTTCTCTCACAAGCTGCAAATGTTTTTCAGAGCCTCTTCTTGTGGAAACAATCCCATCAATAATAAATACATTATCAACACTGTATTCATCTGCAATGAGCTGGCTTCTGATTGTCTGTTTTAATAAAGTTGAAGACACAAAAAGCCATCTTTTGTTAGCACAAACACTTGATGCGACAATTGACTCTGTTTTGCCGACGCGGGGCATGCCTCTTATACCGATCAATTTGTGGCCTTCCTGTTTATATAATTCAGCCAAAAAATCCACAAGCAGGCCAAGTTCGTCTCTGACAAAACGGAATGTCTTTTTATCATCTGCATCACGCTGTATGTATCTTCCGTGCCGGACTGCAAGTGTATCTCTTAATTTCGGCTTGCGCAATTTCGTTACTTTAATATGATCCATCGTATTTAAAATAGATTCAAGCCTTTGGATCTGCTCGTTATTAGAACACTTAAGCAGCAATCCCCTGCGGCTGTCATCCACACCATTTATTGTCACAATATTTATAGAAAGCATCCCGAGAAGCGAAGAAATATCGCCAAGAAGTCCGGGACGGTTTTTTTGAATTTCATACTCTAAATACCATTCCTGCATCTCCAAAAAAGGACCCCCTTTAAAAACCAGGTCTGTTACACCTATATCCTTATCATAAAGCATTTTGTTGAAAGAGGAAAGAATAATTCCTTGACAATAAAAAAGGGGGTATGAGGACCTAGAATGCACTGTTTGTTTTACCAGTTACTGGTCTATTGCTTTTCCCATCGAACAAAATGAAAGAGAAAAAAAGAATGTTGTTTTTTCTTTAATATATAAGGCTCTTTTCGTAAAAATTGTTGTTTTTAGACGAGATGATAAACTATAAGTGGATTGCAGCGGAAGGAACTTGACTCCTGCGGGAAAATAGAGCGAAATGGAAGACCCCGCAGGCTCGCCGAGGAGGCTTCCACGCTCCCCGCGGAAAGCAAGTTCCTGTAACGGAAAGGAACGGGCAGCATTATTAATCAAAAACAACAATCAATGCGAAAACAGCCATATATAAAAAAAGAGAGGACCTGCGTCCCCTCTTTATCTTGTACCGTTATTTTGCACAAGCTTAACCATCATGTTTGCGATGGCATGCTGCTCGTCTTTAGAAGCTACGCTCCAAAGATCAGCAAGAACTCTTTCCTGATCATTTTTCGGATCAACTTGTTTCGCTAAGTAATCGCCGATTTCGTAAGCCAAGTCATTAACAGCTTCCGTTTTCATGCCATCTCCTTCAGCGTGGTGCAGACGGTCGCCGAGGAAGTTTTTCCATGAATCCCAGTTTTCTAAAACAGACATTATAACCCCTCCTAATTAAGTGGAATACAATGTTAGTTTGTCTTGCATGAACCGATTTATACGGTTAGGCTAAAGAAAAATTTATGTATGCCATCCGCCGTTTACAGAAAGCACTTGCCCTGTAATATAGCTTGCCCGCTCTGATGATAAAAACAAAACAGCTTCTCCAATCTCCTCCGGCTTTCCGATTCGGCCCATAGGAATTTCATCTTTAAGATCAGAGAGCTCATCCTCTGAAAAAGCCTGAAGCATGTCTGTGGCAACCGCTCCAGGCGCAATCGCATTTACCCTGATGCCCGAAGGAGCCAATTCTTTTGCAAGAGCTTTTACAAATGTATTTTGTCCGCCTTTAACCATACTGTATAAGACTTCACATGAAGCACCAATTTCTCCCCAAATGGAAGAAATAACTATGATGCTGCCTCTTTTGTTTCTAACCATTCCAGGAATCAGTTCTTTAGTAAGCATATATGGACTTGTTATTTGAAGCTGAACCATCTGGTGAATTTCCGCGTCTTTTAAATCTGTCATTAAACCGTAGAAACTCTTCCCGCTGTTTAAAACGAGCAAGTCGATCGGATGATCTAGCTGATCGCAAAGTCTTTTTACGCCTTCCGCCTCTGAAAGATCTGCTTTTACCGGTATGCAGTCACCTGTCAGCTCCAGTTCCTTCATAAGCTGTATCACACTGTCTTCATTCTTGTGATAATGCAGATATAATTGATATCCTTCCCCTGCAAGCTTTTTGGCAATAGCTTTTCCGATTCCGCCGCTTGCACCAGTAATCAATGCTGTTTTTTTCATTTTTTTCTCCTTAAAATATTAGCTGTCATCTCTTTTTTGCTTTATAGATCAGCCAGATAAAAAAACATCCTTTAAAAGGATGCTTTACTTCGGCACTACTTGACAGACTGAAAATAAATTCTCGTCAATTACTTGATTCAGCGTATGGTGAATATCGTCATTTGTCAATTGTTCAAGCGTCGGGACAACATCAAACAAATTCATTTCGTTAAAGGAATAACGTGTAAACTGGTTCGCGATGTATTCCGGTGAATTAATTGCTCTTAAAAAAGAGCCGATTTTCTTTTTCTTGGCGTTATCGAGGCGATCTGCAGGAATACCGTCCTGTTTAGCTTTCAGCAGCGTGCTCTTTATTTCTTCAGCAAGCTGATCGGGCTGATCTGTATCTCCGCCTATCATTGCAAATCCAAAACCGCTTTCTTCCGTGTAATCAAAACTGAACGTGTCATCAATAAGTCCATTCTCATAAAGGTGGGTATAGGTGTCTGTGCTTTTGCCGAAAACCATATCAAGAATCAGGTTCATGCACAGTTCGTGTTTTAATAGCTCATCACCTGACCGGTCTGCCTGTTTAGCCTTCAGCCCGACTAAACACTTAGATGACTGCACATTCATTTTCAGCTTTTCTAATGGTTTTGCTACAGTATCCGGTTCATCCACTTCAGCACGCTTGATTTCAGATTGAGGTTTAAACTCTTTTTTATCCTGATTTTCACGGATTTGAGAGAGAATTTGTTCAGGGTCAATTGGACCTACAACAAAAAGCAGCATATTGCTTGGATGGTAGAACGTATTGTAGCACTCGTAAAGAAGATCTTTCGTAATTTTGGAAATCGATTCAACGGTTCCGGCAATATCAATACCTACCGGATGGTTATGAAACATATTCTGAATTAGTCCAAAATAAAGTCTCCAGTCAGGATTGTCATCATACATATTGATTTCCTGTCCGATGATGCCCTTTTCTTTTTCAACCGATTTTTCAGTAAAATACGGCTCTTGAACGAAATCGATGAGCGTTTCTAAATTTTTTTCAACATTTGACGTACTTGAAAATAAGTAAGCCGTTCGGGTAAACGAGGTAAAGGCATTAGAAGAAGCACCCTGTTTGCTGAAATCCTGAAAAACATCGCCGTCTTCTTTTTCAAACAGTTTATGCTCTAAAAAGTGAGCGATCCCATCCGGAACTAATTTCATTTCATTTTGATCAAGAGGCACAAATTGATTATCGATAGAGCCGTATTTTGTTGTAAACGTTGCATATGTCTTATTAAACCCTTTTTTAGGAAGAACATATACATCAAGTCCATTTTTCATTTTTTCATAAAAGAGCTCTTCCTGAAGCTGATCAAACTTTATGGATTTTGTCATTGTGCACCCTCCATTCCTTTTAAGAAATAGATCGTATCCAGCTGGATTTTCTTAGCCGCTGCGATGATTTCCTCTTTTGTTACCTTTTCAATTCCCTGCAGATATTTATCAAAAGGTTCATTAATATTGGAAAGAACATTATGATATAGAACTTCAACAGAGCCGTATGATGTATCGATTGTTTCAAGCAGCTGATTTTTAATGACTGCTTTAGTCTGATCGATGTCTTTATCTTCAAAATCTCCATTTTTCATAGCTTCGAGCTGTTCTTTGATAATCGTTACCGCCCGCTCATAATTCGCAAATTCAATTCCAGACATCACCATTAAGAGCCCTTTATGACTCTCGACTCTGGATGCCGCATAATAAGCAAGGCTTTCTTTTTCGCGGACATTGATAAATAGCTTTGAGTGCGAAAATCCGCCGAAAATGCCATTGAACACTTGCAGTGCATAATAAGTGTGATCTCCATAAGTGCAATTTGTGCGGTAGCCGATGTTCAATTTACCCTGTTTAACATCCTGATCTTCCATTACTTCATTCGGTTCTGTGATCTCTTTTTCGGTAATGGATTTTTCTACAGTCTGATGAGAATTTTCATTAAAAGCGAAAAACCTTTTTGTATATTCACTGACTTCATCAGCGGAGACATCCCCGACAACATACAAATCCATTTTATCTTCTTTTAAGGCTTTTTTATAATACTCATACAAACTTGAAGAAGTAATTTTTTCAAGATGATCGATTTCTCCATTGACATGCAGGCGATAAGGTTCATCTTTGCACATTTCCTGGACAAGTCTTAAATTGGAATACCTCATTTTGTCATCATATACAGCCTGAATGCGCTGTTTCAGTGTGCGTTTCTCCTGATTAATAATTTCATCAGGAAAAGAATCTTCTTTCACTACAGGAGACAATATGATTTCCGACAGCAGCTGCAGCGCTTTTTCAAGCAAGGGTGTCTGATCTGATAAAAAGCGTTCATTTGCAACTTCAATCCGGATCGAAATGATATGATGATCGCCTTTTTTAGATAAATCTACAAACAAAGTTGCCCCGTAAAGCTCATCTAGATGCTTTCTTAGCTCTGTGCTCGTCGGAAAAGATTTTGTTCCCCGCTGCAGCACATAAGGAAGCAGAGCTCTGAATGTGACATCCTCTTCGTTCAGCGGTGCAAGCATTTTAAATACAAGTGAATTTGTTTTGAATTTATTCGTTTGAACGGTATGCAATGTTAACCCATTAATTGATTCTATTTGTTCTTTTAAAAATTCCATTGTGACCCTCCTCGCGTGGCAGATTCCATTTTATTTTTTCCTGTTTTCTAATTTAGCGTATGGATTCATTCTAGTAATTATATCAACTTTAGGATAATTAAGGAAATGTTAACCCTGAATTAAAAAGAAAAGACGCAATGCTGGAAAATTGCGTCCTATGCTTGCTTTAAGGCAAGTTTCGATTCTTTAGAAGGTTTGATAAAGAAAAGCGCAATTAAAACAGCAAGCAAACTCACACCAGCAGAAACATAATAAACTAAATGATCTCCTGCTGACATAATGTAGGCATAAACAGGCGGTCCGGCCGCAACCCCTATAAACCTCATTGAACTGTAAATCGATGTAATGGTTCCCCGTTCTTCCTTTTCCACTCCTTCTGTAATCAGAGCGTCAAGTGCAGGCAAAGAGACCCCGATTCCAATTCCGCTGATAATTAAAAAAAGTATTAAAAATGTAAAACTATGCTGTATTCGGATGGCAATAAAAGAGACAGTCAGAAGTGCCATTCCAAACGAAATGACAACTTTCATAAGCTGTTTGTTCTGACCGATTTTTCTGCCTGCTATAAAAGAGCTGATCGATAGCGCAAGCAGAGGAACGGCAAGCATGGCTCCTTTATAAATTCCTTTAATGTTATATTGCTTTTCCAGTGTATCAGACAAATAAAAAAGCACCCCAAATAAGATAAACATAATAAAGCAGCCGATTGCAAAAATAGCATAGAGCCATCTGCCCTTTTCCTTAAAAATCCCTCTTACGCAGCTTAAAAATTCTTTAATGGACTGATTCTCTTTTTCCTGTTTTGGTATTTTCACCAAAAAAAAGACAAGCGCTACACTGATCAGACTGAAAAAAGGAATAAACCAAAAGGGCAAAAACCAAACAAAGGTTGCAAGCAGCGCGCCGATGATCGGGCTTAAGACTTTTCCGGCTGTATTTGCTGTTTCAATAAGCCCGAGTCCTGAACTCACTTCTTCATCTTGTTCAAACATATCGCCGATAAGAGGAATGACTACGGGAGCAGCTCCCGCTGACCCAATTCCCTGCAGAACACGTCCGAGAAGAATAATCTTAAAAGGATCATCCATTGTCCATGAAGCCCAGCCTGATACGGCCCCGCCTGCACCAGCAATAAGCAGACACGGAACCATGACTAATTTTCTTCCGAAACGGTCAGACAAATAGCCTGCAACAGGTATGAGGAGAATGGCAACAACTGAATATACGGTAATGATGAGAGACACTTGAAATGATGAAATCCCCAGCTGTTTTTCAATCAGGGGCAATACTGGTATTAACATGGAATTTCCAAGAGTCATCACTAATGGAACAGAGGATAACGCGATTAAATCAAGCTTCTTTTTTGCTCCCATTCTTTTCACCTTTGCTTCTTAGTATCTTGCATTTGCATTGATTAGATTTTGCCTCTAAATAAAAAAAGTATACTCTGATCCTGATAAGACATACTTTCTCTTGATATAAAAAAAGCGGCCAAGCCTCATAAACTTGAGGCCTGACCGCTTCTGCTGATCAGCGTTTTCCTTTTTCGTAAGGAGTTCCCAGCGCTTTTGGTGCATCCGCACGTCCTATAAATCCAGTTAAAGCTAAAATGGTTAAAACGTAAGGAGTAATTAACAAGTACATAGTCGGTATTCCTTCAAGCAATGGCAGCTGTCCGCCGATCACGCTCAGACCTTGAGCGAGCCCGAAGAATATGGCAGCACCCATAGCACCAAGCGGATGCCATTTACCGAAGATAAGAGCAGCAAGAGCCATGAATCCCTGTCCGCTGATTGTTGCATGGCTGAAATCACGGGCAATGATTGTCGCGTATACAGCACCGCCGACACCAGCAAAAGCCCCGCTTAAAATAACGCCGATATAGCGCATTTTCACAACATTTATCCCCATAGTATCTGCAGCCATCGGATGTTCTCCAACTGCACGCAGACGAAGTCCAAATGGCGTTTTATACATAACGAACCAAACAGCAAACGCCGTGATAATGGCAATATATGTTGTTATATATCCGTTTGAGAAAAATAACGGTCCAATAACAGGAATATCGCTGAGGAAAGGGATATCCATTTTGCTGAAACTTTCTGCGATGCGGTCTGTTTGTCCTTTTCCGTAGAACAATTTTACAAGGAAAAGAGATAAACCAATGGCAAGAAAGTTAATAGCTACCCCGCTTACAACCTGATCGGCACGGAATGTGATGGATGCTACTGCGTGAAGAATGGAAAGCACAGCTCCGGCAGCCATTGCAACTAAAATAGACAGCCAGGGAGTTGCATCCCCAAGTGCATCGGCATATGTCAGGTTAAAAACGATGGCAACGAAGGCTCCAATAACCATCAATCCTTCAAGCCCAATATTAACAACTCCTGACCGTTCACTGAACATGCCTCCAAGTGCAGTGAAAATAAGCGGAGCGGCAACGAATAACGCTGTAGGGATGATGAGTTCTAGCATCTGTAGTATGCTCACTTATTTCCCCTCCTTTTTGAAACGCAGTAAAATCCAGCGAATGAAATAGCTTGAAGCAACGAAAAGAATAATCAAAGCAATGACAATTTCAACAAGCTCATATGGCACGCCGGCCTCAGATGGCATATTCAGCGCACCAACCTTCAATCCGCCGAATAAGGCGGCTGCGAAAATGATGCCAAGTGCTGTGTTTCCTCCTAAAAGAGCTACAGCGATTCCGTCAAATCCAACACCTGTAAACCCGCCTTTAACAGAAACATACTGGAATGTTCCAAGCCCTTCCATCGCACCGGCGATTCCTGCAAATGCTCCGGAAATGACCATCGAAAGAATAATATTGCGGCTGACATTCATACCTGCATATTGTGCAGCATCCTGATTAAATCCAACTGATCTGAGTTCATATCCTTTAGTTGTCTTCTCAAGCAGGAACCACATGACTAGAGCTCCAATCAAAGCAAGGAATATTCCATAGTGCATTCTTGAATAGTCTGTCATTGTCTGAAAGAATTCAGAGCTTAATGAAGCAGAAGGGAAAATGTTTTCCGACTTATCCCCTTTATCAGATAAAACATACTGAATTAAATGATTTGTTAAATATAAGGCAATATAGTTCATCATAATTGTCACAATGACTTCGTGAACCTTAAATTTTGCTTTTAATAACCCTGGAATGAAACCCCATAGTGCACCTGCAGCAGCAGCAACGATGATTGCAAGCGGCAAATGGATGATTTTTGGAAGCTCAAATGCAACTCCTACCCATACAGCTGCAAACCAGCCTACAATCAGCTGTCCTTCTACACCGATATTAAATAAACCCGTTCGGAATGCAAAAGCGACAGCAAGTCCTGCAAAAATATATGGAGTTAACTGGCGGATTGTTTCGCCGATATAGTAGGTATCTCCAAAGATTCCGTTCCACAATGCTGAGTAGCCGGCTACTGGATCATATCCGGTTACGAGCATGATGACCGCTCCGCAGATCAATCCCAGGAAAACGGCAATTACGGGTACGATAATATTAAAATAGCGCGCTATATTCATGATGATGCACCTGCTTCCCTGCGGCTGCTTCCTGCCATAAGCAAACCAAGCTCCTGCTCAGTTGTTTCTTTCGGACTCACAATCGCAACGATTTTTCCTTCATAGATAACTGCGATCCTGTCGCTTACATTCATGATTTCCTCAAGCTCAAATGAAATGAGAAGGACGGCTTTACCTTTATCTCTTTGTTCAATTAAGCGTCTGTGAATAAATTCAATCGCACCGACATCAAGACCCCTTGTCGGCTGTGCAGCAATCAATAAATCAGGATCTCTGTCAACTTCACGGCCAATAATGGCTTTTTGCTGATTTCCTCCTGACAGGGAACGTGCATTTGTTGAACTGCTTGGAGTTCTGACATCAAATTCCTTGATCAGTTTTTCTGCTTTGTCATAAATCGCTTTAAAATTCAGCACGCCTTTTTTTGAATAGGGCTTTTGATAATACGTTTGCAAAACCATATTTTCTCCGACCGGAAAATCAAGAACCAAGCCATGTTTATGACGGTCCTGTGGAATATGGCCGACACCGGCTTCAGTTATCTGACGGGGACGCTGATTTCTGATGTCTTTTCCATTTAATAGAATGGAACCAGACTCTGAATTCATTAATCCGGTAATTGCTTCAATCAATTCAGATTGACCATTGCCGTCCACTCCCGCGATTCCTACAATTTCACCTGCTTTAACTGATAGATTCAATGAATCTATCACCGTTACATTTCTGCTGTCTTTGACAGTTAAGTCTTGGATTTTCAGAACTTCTTCAGCTGGAACAGCTTCTGTCTTTTGAGTCGTAAAAAGAACTTCTCTCCCAACCATAAGTGCTGCGAGTTCGTTTGGATTTGTCTCAGCAACATTTACAGTGCCAATGCCTTCTCCTTTTCGGATAACCGTTACGCGGTCACACACTTCCATAATTTCTTTCAGTTTATGAGTAATCAGTATGATTGATTTGCCTTCTTTGATCAGTGTTTTCATAATGCCGATTAATTCTTTTATTTCTTGCGGTGTAAGGACTGCAGTCGGTTCATCAAAAATTAAAATTTCAGCTCCCCGGTACAGCGTTTTCAGTATTTCTACACGCTGCTGCATTCCTACTGAAATATCACTTATTTTTGCAGATGGATTAACAGCAAGTCCATATTTTTCTGAGATTTCTTTTACTTGCTTTTCTGCATCCTTTAAGTTGATTTTTCCTGTTTTAACAGGTTCATTGCCAAGAATAATATTTTCAGTTACGGAAAAATTATTGACAAGCATGAAATGTTGGTGTACCATACCTATTCCCAGATCATTAGCAATGTTAGGGTTAGTAATGTTTACTTTTTTGCCATTTACACGGATTTCACCTTTTTCAGGCTGATATAGACCGAATAAAACGTTCATTAAAGTGGATTTCCCTGCGCCATTTTCACCCAGAAGCGCGTGAATTTCACCCTTTTTGACCTGTAAATTGATATTATCGTTTGCGACGATTCCCGGAAATTCTTTGCGGATTCCAAGCATTTCAATGACATATTCCAACATGATCACTCCTTTTCCTGAAGCTCATTGATGATTAAGATGATAGATGTTAGGAAATTTATGTTTACCCTTACATAACCAGTTAATTGACTCCCTTTTTACTTTTAAAATCACCAACTAAAAATCTATAATTCCATCACTCAAAGATGTGCAAATCGACCTAGTTTTCTATTATAGACTTTTAGTCAGGCGACTTTTCAGGCTAATAAAAAGGCTAGGAACAAACTAGCCTTTTTATCAGTAATATAGTTCAGTGCTTATTCAAATGGTACTTTAATTTCACCGTCGATGATTTTTTGCTTGTATTCATCAACTTTAGCGATAACTTCTTCAGAAAGGTTATCTTGTGTAGGGGCAATTCCTACACCGTTTTCTTTAAGTCCGTACTCAATGATCTCTCCGCCAGGGAAGTCGCCGCCTTTAGCTTTTTCAGCTAAGTCTTTAACAGCAACGTCAACGCCTTTAACCATAGAAGTAAGTGTTACGTTGAAGCCGTCGCCTTCGCCAAGCTCATGCTGATCGCGGTCAACTCCGATAACCCATGCGTCTTTGTCCGGATTTTTCGTTTTTAAGTCAACTGCTGCAGTGAATACGCCGTTTCCAGCTCCGCCTGCTGCGTGATAAATGACGTCTGCGCCTTGACCGTACATGATTTCAGCAACTTGCTGCCCTTTAGCTGCATCACTGAATGTTCCTGCATACTGAACGATAACTTCTGCATCAGGATTAGCCGCTTTAACGCCTTCGACAAATCCAACTTCAAACTTTTTGATTAATGAGCCTTCCATGCCGCCAACAAATCCTACTTTGTTTGATTTTGTTGAAAGTCCTGCAGCAACACCGACAAGGAATGAGCCTTCATGCTCTTTAAATGTGATGCTTGCAACGTTAGGCTTGTCTACTACACTGTCAACGATTGCAAAGTTTGCATCTTTTTGCTGATCCGCAATTTTAGTCACAGCATCTGTCATCAAGTAGCCGATTCCATAAACTAAATCAAATTTTTGACGAACTAGTTTGTTTAAGTTTGTTTCATAGTCTGCGTCGCTTTGAGATTGAAGGTAATCAAATCCGCCTGTTCCTTTTTCAAGGCTGTTGTCTTCACCGTAAGACTTAATGCCTTCCCATGCAGACTGGTTAAATGATTTGTCGTCAACTCCGCCTGTATCCGTTACCATTGCAACAGAATAGCCTTCTTTTTTGTCTCCGCCTGCATTGTCTTTATCTTCAGATGATCCGCAAGCGCTCAGCAATGTTCCTGCAGCAAGTACAAGTGACAATGTTAAACCTAATCGTTTTTTCACTTTCATTTTCCCCCTATTATTCATTTCAAATGTTTGTTAACAAGAGCCTTTGTCCAAAACACCTTCGTCCTTGGAACCACCTCCTTAAAATAGCAAACGTTTATTACAAGCGCTTTCTTACTACATGGAAACTAAATTGATCAGCGCGGAAGTAATTCAGTGAGAATAAAACGGGTTGATCATTTTCATCAAAATGCATTTGTTTTAAACACAGCAAAGCGGTTTCAGGATCACATTCAAGGATTGGGGAAATCTTATCGTGGTACCCGATTGGTTCTATATGAGTTACGGCATACGAAATATAGCGGCCAGCCTCGTCATGGAGCAATTCAAACAGCGATTCCTGCTCATGAATGAATGACTGTGGAAGAATCTGTCTTGGAATTTTGTCAAGACAATAAACGACCGGCTTTCCATTCGCCGTTCTGACGCGTTCAAGCAGAAAGATATCGTCGTTTGGACGGCATTTAAAGCGTTTTACATCTTCCTCGGTAGGGCTGTTAACTTGTGAGGATAAAAAGATTGTGCCAGGAACCATATTGGCCTGTTCGATCATTTCTGTAACACTGTTAAGCTGCTCAATTCCAGAAGTAAACAGCGGTTTGGAGTTGATGAACGTTCCGACGCCATGGCGGCGAATGATAACGTTCTCTTCTTCGAGAATGCGAAGCGCTTCTCTTAATGTTGCGCGGCTGACTCCGAGTTTTTTTGAAAGCTCAAATTCAGATGGAAGTTTTTCTTTTTCTACATATGTTCCATTTTCAATATCTTCTTTAATTTTATCAATTACTTGCAAGTATAAATGACGGTTATCTGTTTTTATGGTCATATTAAGCCTCCGTCTAATCGTTTCAATCCAGAGATCAGACATCTGATGTTATACCCTTTCTCTAATCGAAAATAATATACCATGTATTCTGAAATAAATAAATAGAAATTTATTAAATTTGTCGAAAATTGATAGCCCTTTCTCACTAGTGTTTCTCTTTTCCTAGAGATTTCATCACAAAATATGCTCTATTATTCTATTCATTATTTACTATTTTCAGTTATTTTTTTTCATTTTATAAAAGATTGTGTTTAAAGGTAACCGTTGCTTTCCGCGGTCCGGCATTACGCCTCTGCCTCCCGCAAAAGTCATTGTCCATGCAGCACAGATCCAATCAAGAATTAAATAACAGCACAAGTTAAGAAAAATTGCCTAAAAAAAAGAAAGGCACAGCGCCTTTCTTTACGAACTTACTTCATCATAATGATCTTTTGACAGCAGCACTTCTCTCGGCTTGCTTCCTTCATACGGGCCGACAACCCCTCGGTCCTCCATTGCATCAATAAGTCTTGCGGCTCTCGTATACCCTACTCTGAATCGTCTTTGCAGCATGGATACAGAAGCTGTCTGCATTTCCAGAACGAGCTGAACGGCGTCATCGTAAAGATCATCACTGACTTCTTCCTTTACTTCCGGAGTTTCGCCAGGTATCATTTCCTCCTGATATTGAGCTCTTTGCTGAGAAATGACATAAGAAACAACCTGCTCGACTTCTTCATCTGATAGAAATGCTCCCTGCACCCTGACTGGTTTTGATGCCCCTACAGGGAGAAACAGCATATCTCCTCGGCCAAGAAGCTTCTCTGCGCCGCCCATGTCAAGAATGGTTCTTGAATCAGTCTGTGACGAAACGCTGAATGCAATTCTGGATGGAATATTGGCTTTAATTACTCCCGTAATAACATCAACAGAAGGACGCTGTGTGGCAATAATTAAATGTATGCCCGCTGCCCGAGCCATCTGTGACAGACGCGTGATGGAATCCTCTACATCAGATGAAGCTACCATCATGAGATCTGCAAGCTCGTCCACGATCACGACAATATATGGGAACTCAGGATTTTTTGTTCCTTCTTCCAGGTTGGATCTTCTAATATAATCATTGTAGCCTTCAATATTTCTTGTCCCTGTATGAGAGAAAAGCTCGTATCTTCTTTCCATTTCATTGACAACCTTTTTTAAAGCTTGAGATGCTTTTTTAGGGTCTGTCACAACAGGCGCAAGCAGATGCGGAATTCCGTTATACACATTCAGCTCTACCATCTTCGGATCGATCATCATCATTTTTACTTCATGAGGCTTTGCTCTCATCAGTATGCTTGTAATAATGCCGTTGATGCACACACTTTTCCCGCTTCCAGTAGAACCGGCAACTAGAAGATGAGGCATTTTATTCATTTCTGCAAGGACGGCATCTCCTGATATATCTCTGCCAAGTCCCATAAGAAGCTTAGCTTCAGGACGGTCATTTGCTTTTGATTCGAGAACTTCGCGCAGGGATACCATGGCGATTTCAGAATTAGGAACTTCAATTCCAATGGCTGATTTCCCTGGAATCGGCGCTTCTATCCGAATATCTTTAGCAGCAAGCGCAAGAGCTAAATCATCGCTAAGATTCACAATTTTACTTACCTTAACGCCTACATCAGGATATACTTCATATTTCGTAACCGCAGGACCTAAGTGAACCTGCGTCACTTTTGCTTTCACGCCAAAGCTTTGAAATGTTTTTTCAAGCTTGCGCGCATTTTCATAGATATTCTTTTTATCTGTTTGCTGGCTGTTGACCTTGGGCTGTGACAAAAGGTCCAGGGAAGGCAGCAAATAAGATTTATTTTCTACTTCAGTAAATGTAATCGGCGGGACTGAAGGTTCATCAGCCGTTTCGGTTTCAGTTTTCTTTTTCGGTGTTCTGACAGAAGGTTCGGGTTTAACCTGTTCCTGTTCCTGCTCTTGATCAAACGCTTTGATTTCCAGTTCATTTCTGTCTGCAAAACTTGAAATAATCGGCTCAACATGAATGATTTCTGCCTCTTCTTCCTCTGCAGGATCCTCCTTATGCCTTCGCTCTTTTTTTGCCTTTTTAGGTTTCACAGCTTCTGCTTTTTTCGCATTTTTAATCGATTGCGGCAGATTTTTCATATCCTCGTAAAAAGCGATTGCCTGTGTTTTCATAAAACGAAGAAATGGCGCAACGATTTTCCCTAGTGTAGAACCGAGAGATCTTCCGGTAATCAGCACAATGCCAATTAATATTAATATAAAAGAAATAATGCGGGACCCCGCTGCTGCAAATAAATAATAAGATGCTGCAAAAAGAATGGCTCCAATCATTCCTCCCCCAAGATCAGGCGTTCTTATCTGTCCATTAACCTCCATGAAAAAAAGTTCCCATGTATTTGTTATGACACTCGGAGAAGAGAGGGCGCCTTTTTTGGTAAGCATCTGAAACAGCGTGACATGACTTAAAAGCAGGATAGCGGACAAGATGCAATACAGGCCGACAATCTGCCTTGAAAATAATGACGGCCATCTTCGGTTCCACATCACATAACCTGATAGAACGAGCATGCCGATTAAAGCTGCCATATACCATTCACCAATAAAAAATCTGAATAAGTGAACGAACGTTTTTCCGACAAATCCTAAATTTGAAATCGCAATCAGCGAAATTGCGAGCAGGACGAGCCCGATAAGTTCAAATTTGAGCGTCTGCCGCCAGTCATCCCCTGTTTTTTTCTTTTGTCTCCGTTTTTGTTTTGCCATTAGTTATCACCTATGTATAAAATTTGCTAATGGCTGATTTCGCATCAACAGCTGTGAATCAGTCCAAGCATTTTAGTAAATATCCTATCAGAAACAGATACACTAGCGAAAAAAGCCTTTTATAAACAAAGAAAGCAGCCAATTGCAGGCTGCGGGCATGTTTGTGTAAAGATATTATAGCATATTATCAGGAAAACGAGAATGTCATAGAAATTTTTTGTCCGGGAGAATATTGTTCATTTAGATAATCTTGCGGATCTGTGCTTAAAAGCCTGACAATTTCATATTGGTTCTGTTCTGTCTGTCTTACTACCATTTGCAGACCATTCATTTCAATGGTTGAAACACTCTCAAAATCAGCTGTTTGTACTGGGAAAATGAGCTCTTCAGGCATGGATGTGTATAATATCATTGCAGCATTTGCTCCTCGCCTGATTCGTCTTTCTTGCCGATTAATTCATTCAGCTTCATAATCGCCTGGCCGACACCGCCGACTCCGTCAATAAGTCCATAATCTACAGCATCATTTCCAACGACATTCGTTCCAATATCCCTTGTTAAGTTGCCTTTTGAAAACATAAGTTCTTTAAACTTTTCTTCTGTAATATTTGAATGTTTCGTAACAAAATTAACAACGCGGTCCTGCATTTTGTCCAAATACTCAAACGTCTGCGGCACTCCAATGACCAGTCCGGTTAATCTGACCGGATGAATCGTCATAGTCGCTGTTTCTGCAATAAAAGAATAGTCGCATGAAACGGCAATCGGCACGCCAATGGAGTGGCCTCCTCCTAAAACAATGGAAACAGTAGGCTTTGATAAGGATGCAAGCATTTCTGCTATTGCAAGACCTGCTTCAACATCTCCCCCAACCGTATTCAGCACAATCAGGAGTCCTTCTATTTTAGGATTTTGCTCAATGGCCACGATTTGCGGGATAACATGCTCATATTTAGTTGTTTTATTTTGAGGAGGAAGCTGGATATGCCCTTCAATTTGCCCGATGATTGTCAGGCAATGAATTCTTGCATCCTGGGATAATTGCGGAACATTCGTCTGGCCAAGCTGCTGTATTTTTTCAACTAAAGAAGGTTCTTTCCCCTCTTGTTTATCCCCATTTGGTTCAGAATTTTCCTGTATGTAGCGGGAATCTTTGCTCATGTAGCTTCACCCTTTCTTTCTTCAATGACTTTATTATTCGCAGGTATTCCTGAAAACATTCGAAAGGGGATAAATTAAGACTTGCATTTCAGACAAAAAAAAGAGCCTTAAAAAAGGCTCTATCATTAAATCTCCATGATAATCGGCAAAATCATCGGTCTGCGCTTCGTTTGTTCAAATAAGAAACGGTTCAGCGCCTCACGGATATTTAATTTAAGTGCAGACCATTCAATTCCGTGGCCCTGCATGCTCTTTTCTACAATTTCTGTCACCATCTCAGAAGCTTTTAAAATCAGTTCTTCCGATTCCCTTACATAGACAAATCCTCTCGAAATGATCTCAGGACCTGAAATCATCACTTTTTTAGAGCGGTCGAGGGTGACAACGACAATGAGAATCCCATCCTGGGAAAGAAGCCTGCGGTCTCTCAATACGATGTTCCCGATATCTCCTACTCCAAGACCGTCAATCAGTACATTTCCTGAAGGAACTTTGGAAATGGATTTCACTTTATGCTGAGAGAACTCAATGACGTCGCCTTTTTCAACAACGAAAATATTTTCTTCTTCCATGCCGGCGGATTTTGCAAGTTTAGCATGTGCTTTTTGCATTTTGTACTCGCCGTTGATCGGAATAAAGTATTTCGGTTTCATCATATTCAGCATTAATTTTAATTCTTCCTGACTGCCGTGGCCTGATACATGGATTTGTTTTTGTCCGAAAATGACATTCGCTCCAGCACGGTACAGCTGATCGACTGTTTTGGAAAAATGAAGCTCATTTCCCGGTACAGGTGTTGCAGAGATGATAACAGTATCATCTTTTTCAATCCGAATTTGTTTATGAGCACCTTTTGCCATACGGGTTAAAACCGTGAGAGGTTCTCCCTGATGGCCTGTTGTCAGAATGGCTACTTCATTTTTAGGATATTTATCGATATCTTGGACGGGTATGATTAAATTTTCACTTTCAGTGATGTATCCTAAATTTTTCGCAATTTCATAAATATTTTTGATTGAATTTCCAAGCAGGACAAGCTTTCTTTTATTGTCAGATGCAGCTTCAATCACTTGGACGATGCGATTGATGTTTGAAGCATAAATCGCCACAATCATTCTTCCATTTGCATTGTACATCGCATCTGAAATTTCATTGCCAACAACTGTTTCCGAGGCTGTAAACCCTGGACGCTCTGCATTTGTACTGTCTGATAGGAGGCACAGGACGCCTTTTTCTCCAATCAGCGCCATTTTGCCTAAATCAGAGCTTGTATTAAGTACAGGTGTAGTATCAAATTTAAAATCCCCTGTATGTACAATTGCTCCAAGTGAAGTGTGGAAGCAAACTCCGACTGAGTCAGGAATACTGTGAATCGTTCTGAAGAAAGACACATGAACCCCATCAAAATCTAAAACAGTAGAAGAATCAACTTCTTGATAATCTGCTTTTTGCTTCGGATTTAGTTCTTTTACCTTTTGTGACACTAACGCAAGAGTCAATTTCGTGCCATAGACTGGAATCGACAGATGTCTCAGCACATAGAAAACGCCGCCAATGTTCTCGTCGTGACCGTGAGTTAAAAAGATCCCCTTCACCCGATCTGCATTCTCCCGCAAGTATGTAATGTCAGGAATGACCATATCAATCCCTAACATCCCGGCTTCTGGATACATCAATCCGGCATCAACGATAAAGATGTTATGATCGATTTCAATGACATACAAATTCTTGCCGATTTCTCCAACTCCGCCTAGGGCAATAATCTTGATGTTTTCTGTCTGTTTATTCAATTGGTAATCCTCCTTGAACCCGTCCAATACAACTAATGCCTATTATAACTGATGAAAGAAATGGAATACAAGGAAATAATCTCTTGGGAGCTCCGGAAATGAAAAGAAAACGAGTCCATTTTCATATTTTGAGATCAAAAAAGAGATTGGGACATAACGATAATCTCCTGAATTAAAGCCGAACATTGAGCAGTGCATAAACCATTAAAGAAAAGGACCATTTTCGCATAGGTTGTTGTTTTTCACGATAAATAATGTCCGATCTTTTGCTGCAATCCTCTTTAGCTTTCTAAGATTCAGTACTGCAGCAACAATATTCATGAAAAGAGCCAAAGAAAAAAATCCGAACTAAAACGAAATTCATGTTGGAATTTCACATAATAGTTCGGATTTTCTTTGGCTAAAAACCTTTTTGTCCCAGTCTCTTCTTATTTTCAGATGGAATGGATGACGTTCGTCAATTCATTTCGTTCTGTTTCAGTTAATGAGACGAGCGGCAATCTTACAGGTCCTACGTCAAGTCCTTTGAGCTGAAGAGCCGTTTTAACAGGTGCCGGATTTGGTGCTTTGAATAGCTGTTTCATTACAGGAAGCAGCTGGCGGTGAATTGCGCCCGCTCTTGCATTTTCTCCCGTGTTAAAAGCAGTTATCATTTCCTGCATTTCGTTTCCGATCACATGTGATGCTACAGAGACAACCCCTGCCCCCCCAATAGAAAGAACTGGAAGAGTCAAACCGTCATCTCCTGAATATAAAGCGAAGTCCTCCGGTGTTTTTGAAATTATTTCTGCCATTGCATCCAAATCACCGCTTGCTTCTTTCACAGCAGTCACATTTGGAAGCTCTGCAAGGCGGGCGATCGTATCTGGAGAAATACTTACTACTGTACGTCCAGGTACATTGTAAATCATAACAGGAAGCGCAGTTGCCTCTGCAATTGTTTTAAAATGCAGGTAAAGACCCTCTTGATTCGGCTTATTGTAGTAAGGTGCTACAAGCATCACTGCGTCCACTCCTGCAGCCTCTGCTTTTTTTGTCAAATCAATTGATGCTTTCGTGTTGTTGCTTCCTGTGCCTGCAATAACAGGCACTCTGCCGTTTACTTCAGATACTACATGCTTAAATAAAGCGATTTTTTCTTCTGAAGTAAGTGTGGGAGATTCCCCTGTCGTTCCTGCCACAACTAATGAATCTGATCCATTTTGAATTAGGAAATTCACCAGCTGTGATGTTTTAGCAAAATCAATGTTTCCATTTTTATCAAATGGGGTTACCATGGCTGTAGATATCTTACCAAAGTCAATCATTGTGACACTCCTCTTTTTTTCACTTGAATCTTAGTGTTAGTCCGAGAGATCAAATGCTTCATGCAAAGCGTTGACTGCATTAATCATATCCTCTTCTTTTACCAATACCCAAATTGTTGTATGACTATCTGCGGATTGAAGAATTTGTATGCCCTGTTCAGACAGTGCGGTTACAATTTTAGCCGTTACACCGGGCACTCCGGCAATACCCGCTCCAACGGTAGAAACTTTTGCACAATGCCTTTTGACGGCTGGTTCATAATCCATGCCTCTTAAAATTTCAATCGCAGCATCTGTTACATCTTCTGAGACCGTATAGATGACAGATCTTGGCGTGATATTGAAGAAGTCGACACTGATTCCAGCACGCGCCATGGCTTTAAATACCTCAGTCTGCACCTCGTATTGCCCTTCTTTGGCAGATACATGAATCTGTGTGACATTTGAAACGTTGGCGATGCCTGTGATCAGTCTGTCATTAATGTCACTCCCGAGATTTTCGGAATGATGGGAGGTAACAAGTGTTCCAAGACCATCTGAATAGGTTGAACGGATTCTGATTGGCACTTTTGCCTGCATGGCAATTTCAACAGCCCGCGGGTGAATCACTTTAGCCCCCTGATAAGCCAGGTTGCAAATCTCTGTATAGGTGACCGTTGTAAGAGGCTTTGCATTTTCGACTATTCTTGGATCTGCAGTCATGACACCTTCTACATCCGTAAAAATATCAATGAATTCTGCTTCAAGAGCTGCTCCGAGCGCAGCTGCGGATGTATCGCTTCCGCCTCTGCCGATCGTCGTGATGTCCCCGCTTTTAGTTGCACCCTGGAAGCCGGCAACAACGACCACATCATTGTAGTCAAGCTCTCTTCTGAGACGCTCGCATTTCATATCAAGAATCTTTGCATTTGTATAGTCTTCATTTGTTAAAAATCCTGCCTGTGCTCCGCTCAGTGAAGACGCTGCAATTCCTTCTGACTTCAGCATGCTTGTGAAAACAACTGAAGAGATTGTTTCACCGCATGATAAAAGCATATCCTGTTCTCGCTTTGAAATCGAAGCAGAACCGCCGTATAAAAGATTTAAAAAAGAATCTGTTGCGTACGGGTCTCCGTTTCTGCCCATTGCTGAAACAACTGCAACTACTTTATACTGCTCTTTTAATGCATCACTTATATGTTTTAATGCCATTTTCCGGCCATGATCATCTTTTACAGATGTTCCGCCGAATTTTTGAACGATTATTTTCATCCTTACACCCCGACTCTATACGTAAGAGAAGAGAGCAGGTATTATGTACCCTCGCTCTCTCCTATCCTGCTTATACTAATTTCAATTTAACAAGACTTTCTGCAATCTGAACAGAGTTCCATGCAGCACCTTTTAAGAGATTATCAGACACGACCCACAAATGGAAGCCATTTGCACGATCAGGATCTTTGCGGATGCGTCCGACAAATACATCATTTTTCCCAACACAGTCAGCAGGCATTGGATATGTTTGTGTAAGCGGATCATCCTGAAGAGTAACTCCAGGTGCAGCTTTTAATAGTTCATGAATGTCAAGTACACTGACAGAATCTGAATCAAGTTCAATGTAAACAGATTCAGAATGACCCGTCACAACCGGAATTCGCACACATGTAGCTGCAATTTCAAGGTTTGGCATGTGCATGATTTTTTTCGTTTCATTCATCATTTTCATTTCTTCGAAAGTAAAGCCATTTTCTTCAAACTTGTCAATTTGAGGAATGGCATTAAAAGCGATCTGGAAATGCTTTTTGTCGCCTTTTACAGGGAGAATTTCAGGAGTGAATTCTTCGCCTTTCAAGATTGCTTCTGATTGAGTTTTTAATTCTTCAATGGCAGCAGCGCCGGATCCTGATACTGCCTGGTATGTCGATACGATTACTTTGTTTAAGCCGTGAGCCTGACGCAAAGGTTCGAGGGCAGCAACCATTTGGATCGTAGAGCAGTTTGGATTGGCGATAATGCCGTTATGTTCGTTTAAATCTTCCTCATTTACTTCTGGAACGACAAGCGGTACATGTTCATCCATGCGGAAGGCACTTGTATTATCAACAACAATTGCCCCGTGCTTGACAGCTTCAGGAGCAAACTCTTTAGAAACACTGCCGCCTGCGCTGAAAAGGGCGATTTGAACACCTTCGAAGCTGTCAGGACTTGCAGCCTGAACTTCATATTCCTCTCCTTTAAACATCACTTTTTTGCCGGCTGATCTTGCAGAAGACAATAAAGTCAGTTTAGAAATAGGAAAGTCCCGCTCTTCCAAAGTCTGCAGCATTTGCTGTCCCACTGCGCCTGTTGCGCCAAGGACAGCAACATGATATCCATTAGTATTCATGAATCAAAACTCCTTCCGCGAATATCCGTATACAACCCGGATTAACTTCATCTCATAATGTGTATTAGTTTATCATAGACCAGGTGTATTCATTATACAACCATGATTTTTCTTGCCTTCTATTCTATCAAGAAGCAGGCTATTCGTCATCACGAAATTTTTCAATGATCACCGGCTGAAATTGTGAATGGTCTAATGCTGCTTCTACTGTTTCTAATAATAAGTCCATTTTAGCCACTAAAGAATTCGGCTTTTTAAAAGGGGCATCCTGGCCAAACGGAATAAAATAAATATTCTTTGCGGCCATCAGCTTCATCAGATTGGCACCGTTTAAACCAAGTCCGTCATTCGTCGAGATGCCAAGTACTACCGGTTTGTGATTTCTTAAAGTAGCCTTTGCGGCCATCAGCACCGGTGATTCTGTCATCGCATTTGCAAGCTTGCTCATTGAATTTCCGGTCATAGGGGCAACAACCATGCAGTCAAGCGGAATTTTCGGCCCGAGGGGTTCTGCTCCTACAATGGAATCAATGACTTTATGGCCTGTCAGTTCTTCAATCTTCTTTATCCACTCCTCACCTTCGCCAAATCTTGTGTTAGTGAATTTCACCGTATTTGTGACGACAGGCATGACATCTGCTCCTTCGTCAATCAATCGTTTAATCTGCGGATAAACGGCATCATATGTGCAGTGTGACCCCGTTAGCCCAAATCCGATTCTCTTGCCTTTAACCTTCATGATGATGACCCCTTTCTTTTGGAGAATTCCTCTGTAAGCAGCGCCGCCAATACATTTGCCACAATCTGGCCGGCCGTTTTTGGAGCGACTATCCCCGGAAGTCCCGGTGCGAGCAATGCTTTTATGCCCCTTTTTTCAGCATATTTAAAATCCGTTCCCCCAGGCTTTGATGCAAGGTCAATGATCAATGTGTGAGCCGGCATTTTTGAAATCACTTTTGCCGTCACGATGTGATAAGGAATTGTATTAATGCAGATGTCTATTTGAGAAACTTCTTTTTCAAGATCCTCAAGCTGAAAAGACTCAAGTCCCATTTCTATAATTCGTGCTATATGTGAAGACTTTCTTGCTCCCACCTTCACTTTTGCGCCAAGTGCTGAGAATGTGCGCGCAACACTCATACCTACCCGTCCGAGTCCAAGTACGGCAATTCTTGAACCGTGGATCGTAAAATCAGTGTGCTGAATAGCCATCATAATGGTTCCTTCTACGGTCGGAATAGAATTGTATATCGCAACATCATCTCTTTCAAAAAGCTGAACAAGTTCTCGGTTTGTTCCATCAATTATTCCATCTAAGTATGGATTGCTGATTCCAGAATAAATGATGCAGTGAGGAGGTGTTCTTGCAATCATCTCCTCCGTTAACACTACTTCTTCATTTGAGAAGATTGTATCGACGTGCCCTTCTAAATTCGTTCCGGGAACAGGCAGAATAATGACATCTAATCCTTCAAATTGCACTTCGGCAAGCTTTAATTTCGCGGCTCCGGTAAATCCATGATCCAGCTGGTCAAAGCCTACTAAAAAAAGCTTTGCATCAAGTTCAGTCAATTTCCGTATGACCTCCAGCTGCCGGGCATCTCCTCCAATGACTGCTATGTTAAGTCCTGTTAACATACGGCCCTTTCACCTACTTTTTCGCGATGTATATATTCATATTGATTAAATCCTGATTGAACTTACTTAAACATCTTATGTAATATCAGCGGGCGGGGTGATAGACTTTCCTGCATATAATTATGAGTCAGGCAGTTAACTTTCAGCATGTTAAAATCAGCAGCAGAAAAGCTTCGGACGGCACAGAAATAAGGGTTCGGTTTTCTGCATGCTCTCAGAAACTGATTCCATAGAAAAAAGCGATTGGCGTCCAATCGCTTTCACTCTAAAAGTTTTATTTGCTCATCTTCAATGTCTAGAATAATCATATCTGTGCCGATCTTTTTAATGTGAAGCCAAGGGACTCTTATTTCGCCTCCCTGCTTTCTGAACCCAAACCATTTGACAGACGGAATGACAAGGGCGGTTATTTGACCGGTCTGTTCATTAATCTCAAGGTCGGTCTGTCCTAAAATCCCCAATCTCTCAGCTCTTTTCACATCAACAATTTCTTTACCGCTCAGCTCGCTCAGCCGCATGAAATCACCATCCTTTTTATCATATATATCCATTTGGACATAAAAAAGACCTGCAGGAGAATACCTGCAGATCTTAACTGATTATTGGTTTAAAGCAGAAGGAAGCTTTCCGTCCGGGCTGATCAGAGCAATAGAGTAGTCATCTGTAAATAATTGTTTTGCGAGTGCATTTACATTATCTGCAGTAACTTCATTAATCTTCTCAATCATTTCATCCAGGCTGCGGTGACGGCCAAGAAGAAGTTCGTTTTTACCGTTTCGGCTCATACGGCTGTTAGTGCTCTCTAAGCTGAGCATCAAATTGCCCTTCATTTGCTCAATGCTGTTTGTGAGCTCTTTTGAAGTGATGCCTTCTTTTTTCAATGTAGCAAGTGTTTCCTGGATCGTTTCAAACAGAACATCAAGCTGAGCACGTCCTGTGCCGCCATAAATCGTAAGCATGCCATTATCCTGGTAAGAAGAGTGATAAGAGAAAACGGAATAAGCAAGCCCTTTTTGCTCACGGACATCCTGGAACAGTCTTGAGCTCATGCTGCCGCCAAGTACGTTATTTAATACGATCAGGTCATAAATTTTTTCGTGGCCGACTTGAAGTCCGTCAAAGCCGATGCAAAGATGAGCCTGCTCTGTATCTTTTTTGCGCGCAAGCTTATGAGTCATGAAATCAGGTGCACCAATTTCAGTTCCCTTTTGAGACGTCTCAAACGAACCGAATTGTCTTTCGACCTCTGAAATGAAGCTTTCTGATATATTGCCTGCTACAGAAATCACGACGTTCTCTGGAGTGTAATATTGATCCATATACTCTCTCAATGTGTCGCTCTCGAATTTAGCAAGCGTTTCTTCAGTTCCCAATATCGGATATCCGAGCGGATGATCGCCGTATGTTGCTTTGCTGAGCAAATCATGAACGATATCGTCCGGAGTATCTTCATACATTTTAATTTCTTCGTAAACAACATTTTTCTCTTTTTTCAGCTCAATGTCATCAAACGTTGAGTTGAAGAACATATCTGCAAGCACTTCAAGCGCATAGTCAGAATGTTCATCAAGCACTTTTGCATAATAGCACGTGTATTCTTTTGAAGTAAAGGCGTTTACTTGACCGCCGATGCTGTCAAATGATTCAGCAATTTCCCGTGCTGATCTTGTTTTTGTGCCTTTGAAAAACATATGCTCTAAAAAGTGGGAAATCCCATTGTTTTTTTCATTTTCGTTTCGTGAGCCTGTGCCAATCCACACCCCGATTGCAACTGATCTAACGTGGGGAATATTTTCGAGCACGATTCTTACACCATTTTGGCATGTATACTTTTTAATCAAACTTGTTCCTCCTATCTATCTGTAAGCTCCAAGGATCTGTAATTGTTGTGAACATGTTATTTAGATGCAGGCAGCCGTTCTTCATCCATGAGCATTGAGACAGAACCGAAAGAATGGCCCTTCCGTTTTATTGACTGAATCAATGTTTCTAAACTTCTAGACGAGGAATCAGTAGGGTGCATGAGAATCATAGCACCATTATGAACCTTTTTAAGGACGCGTTCAACTAAAACACCGGGTTCGGGCTTTTGCCAGTCAATCGTATCAACTGACCAAAGGACCGTATCCATCTTAAATTCATCTGCTGCTGTAATCACGTCCTGCCTGAAGCTTCCGCTTGGAGGTGCGAACCAGACTGGGACAGTGCCTGTTATCTCTTTAATGACTTCATTTGTTGAACCAATCTGTTTACGGATTTGGTCTGTTGTGATTCTTGCCATATCAGGATGTGAATAGGAATGATTCCCGATTTCATGACCTTCTTCTTTTAGTTTTTTGACAAGTCCCGGATTTTCTTTTGCCCATCTTCCTTCAAGGAAAAAAGTAGCTTTTACTTCATGCTTTTTAAGCACTTCAAGCATAGCTTGCAGATATTCATTTCCCCAGGCAACATTAATGAGAAAAGCAACCATGGATTTATCAGGGTGCCCTCTGTAAATGGGAGCAGGCGGCAGGTCGGCTAAGTGAACTTTAGGCTTGATCTGTCTGAAGACAAGCTGCTTTTCATTGAACTTCCCTTTTTTCTTCATTTTTTTATACGATTCATCAATATCAACGGTTATGCCATTGTAGCCGGGAGTAGCTTTCCAGACTGTATGTATATGAGCATCCTGTGCAGGCTTTTCATAGTCCTTTGCCTTTGCAGCTATCGCCTGATAAAGCTCATCGGGCTGTTTTACAGCAGAAACCTCTTCAACTTTTATTGTAGACACATAGGCTGATGTATATGGATTCTGTATAACAGCACCTGTTACGATCATAATGAGCGCAATGCTTACTAAATGGAATCTCTTCATGTTTGTCATCCCCCTTTTTACTAGAAAATATGTACAAAGGGGACAAGGTAGAACATGATGAAATACAGGAAAAAATGCAAAAAGAAGCCAGACTAGTTTCTCTGGCTTCTACACTTTAAGAATTTTGCTTTTCTTTTTCTTTCTCCTCACGAAGAACTGCTTTTCTAGAAAGATTGACGCGACCTTGTTTATCAATTTCAGTTACCTTCACAAGCAACTCATCACCGATTTTAACAACATCCTCAACTTTTCCAACGCGCTCTTCTGCGAGTTCAGAAATGTGTACTAAACCGTCTTTGCCATTGAATATTTCAACGAAAGCACCGAACTTTTCAACGCGCTTCACTTTTCCTAAATACATTTGTCCAACAACAACTTCACGGACAATGTCTTCAATAATTTGCTTCGCTTTTTGATTCATTTCCTCATTCGTTGACGAAATAAAGACCGTTCCGTCTTGTTCAATGTCAATTTTAACGCCAGTTTCTTCGATGATTTTATTGATTTGTTTACCGCTAGGTCCGATAACATCGCGGATTTTATCAGGATTAATCGCCATCATTAAGATTTTAGGAGCATATTGAGACAGCTCAGTGCGAGGCTCTTTGATCGTTGCAAGCATTGATTCAAGGATTTCCATGCGTCCTTTTTTAGCCTGAAGAAGAGCTTCTTCTAAAATTTCACGGGATAATCCCTCAATTTTAATGTCCATTTGAAGGGCAGTTACGCCTTTAGCCGTTCCTGCGACTTTAAAGTCCATGTCTCCAAGATGATCTTCCATTCCCTGAATATCAGTCAGCACTGAGTAATGCTCTCCTGATTTTACAAGCCCCATTGCAATCCCTGCTACAGGAGCTTTAAGAGGAACACCTGCATCCATCATGGCAAGTGTGCTTGCACAAATACTTGCCTGTGAGGTTGAACCGTTTGATTCAAGCACTTCTGATACAAGACGGACTGTATACGGGAAATCCTTTTCAGAAGGAATGACAGGCTCAAGTGCTCTTTCGCCGAGTGCGCCATGTCCGATTTCACGGCGTCCAGGTCCGCGCATAAATCCAGTTTCCCCTACGCTGAACAGCGGGAAATTGTAATGATGCATAAAACGTTTTGTTTCTTCAATGCCAAGACCGTCAAGAATCTGCACATCTCCAAGTGCTCCAAGCGTACAAATGCTCAGCGCCTGAGTTTGTCCGCGTGTGAACAGACCTGAACCATGTGTGCGGGATAATAATCCAACTTCAGAAGAAAGCGGGCGGATTTCATCAATTCTCCGTCCATCCGGGCGGACTTTATCTTCCGTGATCAAACGGCGGACTTCTTGTTTAACTAATTTAGAGAGAATTTCTTTCACTTGTTTAAGAGTGTCAGCTTCTGCTTCCTGCTCTTCAAAATGAGCAACGACTGTTTTCTTCACTTCATTAATCGCTTCTTCGCGTGCATGTTTTTCCTGCACTTGAATCGCTGAAAGCAAGTCTTTTTCAGCCATTTCACGGATGCTTGTCTCAAGATCAGCATCCAGAACATATAGTTTCACTTCTGATTTTGCTTTTCCTACTTGAGCTGCAATCTCTTCCTGGAATGCAATCAGACGCTTAATTTCATTATGACCAAACATAATCGCTTCAAGCATGATTTCCTCAGGAACTTCATTTGCTCCTGCTTCTACCATGTTAATGGCATCTTTTGTGCCTGCAACAATTAAGTTGATATCGCTTTTATCCATTTGATCAACTGTCGGATTGATGACAAATTCATTATCCACACGGCCGACAACAACGCCTGCAATCGGACCTTCAAACGGAATGTCAGATACAGTCAACGCAAGGGATGAACCAAACATTGCAGCCATTTCAGATGAACAGTCCTGATCGACACTCATTACAATACTGACAACCTGTACTTCATTGCGGAAACCATCTGCAAACAGCGGACGCAATGGACGGTCAATCAGACGGCTTGCAAGAATTGCTTTTTCACTTGGGCGGCCTTCACGTTTAATAAATCCTCCAGGAATTTTCCCGACGGCATACAGGCGCTCTTCGTAATTGACAGTCAACGGGAAAAAGTCAACTGTTTTAGGTTCTTTTGATGCTGTTGCTGTACTTAATACAGCTGTGTCTCCATAGCGGATCAGTGCCGCGCCGTTAGCCTGTTTTGCCAGCTGGCCAACTTCTACGGTCAATTCTCTTCCAGCCCAATCAATGGAGAACACTTGTTTTTCTTGTCCCATATAAGAATGAACTCCTCTCGTCATATAAGTCACAACATACAATTATGTATTATTATGAACCATTTAAATTCAACATATCAATGTTATTCCGGTATGTAAATAGATCGTGTGAAAATCTTATTGTTTATTCTTATAGAATATTTAAATTTTCGCATTCATTCAAAAGCAAGCGCCTGAAACCCCAGTCTGAAATGATCAGACCAAAACACTCCGCTTTTCTTATTTTAATACACTAAAAAAGCGGGAATTCTCCCGCTTTTCAAAGATTATCGGCGTAAACCAAGCTTGTTGATTAGATCGCGATAACGAGTTACGTCATTATTGCGCAGGTACGTCAAAAGATTACGGCGTTTACCTACCATTTTCAAAAGACCGCGACGTGAATGGTGGTCTTTCTTATGAACACGTAAATGTCCATTAAGATTGTTAATATCCTCAGTTAGGATAGCGATTTGAACTTCTGGAGAACCAGTGTCCGTATCATGCGTTCTGTACTCAGTGATAATTTCATTCTTACGTTCTTGAGTGATTGCCATCCTATTCACCTCCTTCATTTAAAAACCCCAATTACCGAGCAAACGTTGGTGAATCGTTTTGCCAAGCAATGGTTATAAAAGTTACAAGTATTAGAATACTATTATTCGCGGAATAAGGCAAGTGTTAATCTTGCAGATCTTGAAAAAATTGCTCAGCGGAAGCTTTGTCTTTTCCGATCTGCTGGATCAGTTCGTCAATGGAACCGAATTTTTGCTCGCTTCTTATCCGTTTATACCAGAATATAGAAACATTCTTTCCATATATAGATTTATTAAACTCAAAAATATGGACTTCTATGCTTGGTTTTAGTTTTTTTTCATCGTAAAAAGTAGGTTTGTAGCCAATGTTGCATACTCCATTGTAAATCTCTTCCCCTAATTGAAATCTGACAGCATATACCCCTGTAGGCGGGATGATATATGCCCCGTCAAGCTCTACATTAGCGGTTGGAAACCCGATTGTTCTCCCGCGCTTATCTCCGTGTATCACAGTTCCGTTTACCTTGTGAGGCCTGTTCAGAAGACGTGATGCATACTCCACATCCCCGTTTCTCAGTACCTCCCTGATCAAAGTTGAACTGATTTTCCGGTCATGATCTGTCTGCTTCGTAATTGTCGTCTGTTCAAAAGCGCTTCTTGAATGAAACGGCAAGGTTTCCATCGTTCCTTTGCCAAGTCTTCCATAAGAATAATCAAAGCCTGCAATCACGTGTTTTACATTCAGGCGGATAATATATTGGTCTACAAATTCCTGGGGAAGCAATGCTGCAAATTCTTCGGAAAATTGAACGATAAAAAGATAATCAATTTTAAGCTTCTCAACTAAATCAATTTTGTCCTGGATGGTTGTAATCGCTTCGACGTGCTGAATATTTTTTCTTAAAACGACCGAAGGATGAGGATCAAACGTCATAACTGCACTTTTTAATCCTTTTTCTTCTGCAGTTTTTTTTGTTGTCAATATAACTTCCTGATGCCCACGATGAACGCCGTCAAAATAGCCAAGCGCCATTGCCAGCTGGGGCATTTCTAAGTCGTTTAAAGAGTGCGGATGCGTTAGTTTGATCGTTTTCACTCGTGTTTCACCTTTTCTGTATCAGCTTTCTTCCCCCCGTGTCAGATGACAAGGACTTTGGAAGGTTTAAGGAAGTGGTTTTTTTCAGGATGCTGCTTGTAAATAGCAAGGCAGGTTCCCTGTTCATCATATACGGCAATGGATTCCTCAGGCCCATACTGTTCAAAACCAGACGGAACCTCAAGCACCGCACCATTTTTCACTTTCTTTGCTAATGTATCATTTATGGACAATTTGGGCAAATGATTTAAAGCTGTACTGATTGGGATGAGTATGTCCTGCAGTCTGCCCTCTTCTGCCATTTCCTCGATGTCTTCAAAGGTGTGGCATTGATCAATTAAAAACGGTCCTGAAGCTGTTCTGATTAAATGAGACATATGGGCAGGAAAGCCCAATTTTTCACCAATCATGACAGCAAGCGTTCTTACATATGTACCCTTGGAACATTGAACTTTAAAACGGAAAGAAACGGTCTCTTCTTTGATTTCTATGTCAGATAATAGGGTCATTTCGTGAATCGTGATTTTTCTGGATGGGCGCTCAATCGTCTGCCCTGCTCTTGCATATTCGTACAGTTTTTTTCCGCCTATTTTTACCGCTGAATACATCGGAGGCACCTGATCGATTTCACCTGTAAGAGACTTCAGCACTTCTGCGGCATCTTCTTTAGTAATAACCGCATCCACTTTCTTCTTTTCCACAACTTCACCGGAGGAGTCCTCTGTCGTTGTGGAGAAGCCAAGAGTAACTTCTGCTTCATATGTTTTTGATGCTGCCGTTAAATATTCTACAATCTTGGTTGCCCGTCCAAGGCAGACAGGTAGAACTCCTGTGACATCTGGATCAAGCGTTCCGGTATGACCGACTTTTTTGGTTCTGGCAATTCGTCTCATTTTAGCCACACAGTCATGTGATGTCATTCCGGCAGGTTTATTTATTAATAAAACACCTTCCATTGCACGGTTTCCGCCCTTCTTCATCTAAGTAAGATTACATAAACGAAAAGGATAGACTGATGTCTATCCTCTCCCATTAATCTTCCTGCTTGTTTTCTTGATTAATTTCGTGGATCAATGTTTCGATCCGGTTTCCATAATCAACGGATTCATCAAATTCAAAAAGGATTTCAGGTGTTTTTCTCAGCCTTATGCGCTGTCCGATTTCAGAACGGATAAAGCCTTTTGCTTTTGCTAGGCCTTTTAAAGTATTTTCTCTTTTTTCTTCATCTCCAAGAACTGAAATGTAGACTTTTGCAATTTGCAGATCTCCAGACACTCTTACATCTGTTACAGTAACAAATCCAATCCGGGGATCTTTAATTTTCCGGCTGATAATCTCGCCTAATTCTTTTTTCATTTGTTCGCCGACTCTGTTCGCTCGTAAACTCATGCTATCACCTCACTGTTAAAGCCAATCAAACGAGGTTACAGTGCGTTCAATCTCCGGAAAAGAATCAATCATAGCGAGAGCCTTGTTTAATTCTTTTTCAGTTTGAACTTTATTTGATGTGATGGCGACGATGCCAATCTTGGTTCTCTGCCATGTGTCCTGAAAATCAATTTCTGAAACAGAGACATTGTGCCTCTGCTTCAGTCTCATCAAAATGCGCTGTAAAACAGCCCGTTTGTCTTTCAATGATTGTGCATCATAAATCATGCACTCACATTCTGCATATCCAATCACTTGCGCTCAATTTCTTCCATGACGTATGCTTCGATGATATCTCCTTCTTTGATATCATTGAAGTTTTTAATCGTGATTCCGCACTCATAGTTTTGCGCAACTTCTTTTACATCATCTTTAAAACGTTTCAGAACGTCTACTTCACCTTCAAAGACTACAACTCCGTCGCGAATAACACGGATGCTGCTGTCGCGGGTGATCTTTCCGTCTGTCACATAAGAACCGGCAATTGTACCGATTTTAGATACTTTGATTGTTTGACGGACTTCGACTTGACCGATGACTTTTTCTTCAAATTCAGGGTCAAGCATTCCCTTCATCGCTGCTTCAATTTCTTCAATTACTTTGTAGATGATGCGGTGAAGACGGATGTCTACTTTTTCTGCATCAGCCGTTCTCTTAGCATTCCCATCAGGACGCACGTTAAATCCGATAACAATCGCGTTTGAAGCAGAAGCTAAAATAATGTCAGATTCTGTGATTGCTCCAACGCCCGTAAGGATGATTTTCACTTTCACGCCTTCTACATCAATTTTTTGAAGAGAAGCAGCCAAAGCTTCAGCAGAACCTTGAACATCTGCTTTCACGATCAGGTTGATATCTTTGATATCGCCTTGTTTAATTTGTTCAAACAGATCATCAAGGCTTAATTTCGCGCCTTCTTTACGCTGTTCATCAAGCTGTTTGCTTGCACGCGCTTCTCCAACCTGGCGGGCTTTTTTCTCATCAGTGAAGACCATGAACTGATCTCCTGCCTGAGGAACGTCGTTAAGACCTGTAATCTCAACCGGAGTTGAAGGTCCTACTTCTTTCACACGGCGTCCAAGGTCATTGACCATTGCACGGACACGTCCGAATGTATTGCCCACTACGATTGAGTCGCCTACGCGGAGTGTGCCATTTTGAACAAGGAGTGTTGCAACTGAACCGCGGCCTTTATCAAGCTGAGCTTCAATAACCGTTCCTGTTGCAGCACGGTTTGGATTTGCTTTCCATTCTTCTACTTCACTTACAAGAAGGATCATTTCAAGCAATTCATCGATTCCGTCGCCTGATAAAGCTGAAAGCGGAACAAAGATTGTGTCCCCGCCCCATGCTTCAGATACTAAACCGTATTCAGTCAGTTCCTGCATCACGCGGTCAGGGTTTGCCGATTCTTTATCCATTTTGTTTACAGCAACAATGATTGGAACCTCAGCCGCTTTAGCATGGCTGATTGCTTCCACTGTTTGCGGCATAACGCCGTCATCAGCTGCTACGACAAGGATTGTGATATCTGTTACTTGAGCACCGCGGGCACGCATTGTTGTAAACGCAGCATGTCCTGGAGTATCAAGGAATGTAATTTTTTTGTTGTTTACAACAACCTGATAGGCGCCGATATGCTGAGTGATTCCTCCAGCCTCGCCTGCTGTTACTTTTGTATTCCGGATTGAGTCCAGTAAAGTTGTTTTACCATGGTCAACGTGACCCATAATTGTAACAACCGGAGGACGGATTTGAAGCTGATCTTCTTGATCCTCTGTTGCATAGCCTTCAAATTCAGTTACGTCAAACACGATAACTTCTTCAACTTCCACACCATACTCGCCTGCAATCAATTCGATTGAATCTTTATCAAGATCCTGATTGATTGTTGCCATGACGCCAAGCATAAATAATTTTTTAATGATCTCAGAAGGCTCTTTATGAAGCTTTCCTGCCAATTCTCCTACTGTAAGGCTGCCTGTGAAAGTAATTTTGCTCGGCATTTCCTTTTTAGGCTGAACAGGTGCTGCTCCCTGAGGTCTGCGCTGATTATTATTGCTGTTGTTTTTCTTATTGCCGAAATTTTTCTTGTTATTATTGTTGCGGTTATTATTGTTGTTTGATTTTCCCTGCTGGCTGAAAGGCTTGCTGCCGCCTTTTGCTGCTGGTTTAGATGGATTTGCCGGTTTTGTGTTGTTAGTATTCTCTTGTTTTTGCATAGGCGTTTTGTGATCTTCCCTTTGTTTGACAGAAATGGATTTAGTTGTTTCTTTCTTATCTGCCTTGTATTTTCCGTCCAGTTTGACAATGATATGATCGTCAATTGTTGACATATGGTTGCTGACTTCAACATTCATACCCTGCAGGGCTGTAATAACATCCTTGCTTGATATGTTTTGTTTTTTTGCATATTCGTAAACTCTCATTTTCGTCATATGGTCACCCCCAAGAAATTTAATCGAGCAAGGTTTTCATTTTTGCAGCAAAGCCTGCATCAACTAATGCCACAACTACTCGAGCATCCTTTCCAATCGCCTGACCTAACAGGTACCGATCCGGGACCGAGACAACAGGAATGTTGTAAAAACTGCATTTATCATGAACCTTTTTAGCAGTATTTTCTGATGCATCTTTTGAGAGCAGAACAAGTTTTGCACGTGATTGTCTAACTTCTTTGATGACAAGTTCTTCTCCTGAAACAATCTTTCTTGCCCGATTTGCTAAGCCCAATAAGGACATCCATTGATGCTTTACCATACCATTAATGTTTCTCCTTCTCAGCTAGCTGAAGCAATTCTTCGTAGATGGCATCTTCAATTTTTACTTGCAGGTGATTAGCCAGTACATTCTTCTTTTTAGCTTGTAAAATACAGTCTTTATCAAGTGAGAGGTAAGCTCCGCGCCCGTTCTTCTTGCCTGTCGGATCAACGGAAACTTCTCCTTCTTTTGAACGGACAATACGAACAAGTTCTTTTTTCGGCTTCATTTCCCCAGTTGCCACGCATTTGCGCAGCGGAACTTTTCTTTGATTGTTCACATTGCCTCACCTCTTACTTATCTAATTCATCTTGATTGAAAGAAAAAAGCGGCTCATCTTCATCGCTTTCCTCAAGCGGAACATTCGCACCTGCACGAGGATAAATGCCCATTTGAAGTGCATCTGTCTCGCTTTTAATATCAATCTTCCAGTTAGTCAATTTTGCCGCTAAACGTGCATTTTGACCTCTTTTTCCGATAGCAAGCGATAATTGATAATCAGGAACAACCACTGTTGTCGCTTTATCATCTTCGTTCACATTAACATCAAGAACTTTAGATGGACTTAAAGCATTAGCCACAAACAGTACAGGATCGTTTGACCACTTTACAATGTCAATCTTTTCGCCTTTTAATTCATTTACAATTGCCTGCACACGCTGGCCTTTAGGACCTACACATGAACCGACTGGATCAACCTCAGGATTGTCTGAGTGCACAGAAATTTTCGAACGGTCGCCGGCTTCGCGCGCCACTGATTTAATTTCTACTGTGCCGTCATAAATTTCAGGAACCTCAATTTCAAATAATCGTTTTAATAAGCCAGGATGAGTGCGTGAAACGAAAATTTGAGGTCCTTTTGTTGTTTTTTCAACCTTTGTAATAAATACTTTAATGCGGTCATGAGGCTTGTATTTCTCATTTGGCATCTGTTCGCTTACAGGAAGCAGCGCCTCAATTTTGCCAAGGCTCACATAAATAAATTTAGAATCAATTCTTTGGACAATGCCAGTCATGATATCTTCTTCGCGATCTACAAATTCAGAGTAGATCACACCGCGTTCTGCCTCGCGCACACGCTGCGTTACAACCTGTTTGGCTGTTTGAGCGGCAATGCGGCCGAAGTCTTTAGGCGTAACTTCCATTTCAAGAACATCATTTACTTGATAGCTTGGATTTACGCTTTGAGCTTCTTCAACAGAAACTTCAAGTCTTGGGTCATACACTTCATCAACTACATCTTTTCTTGCAAAGACTCTCATTGTTCCTGTGTCGCGGTTTAAATCAACGCGCACATTTTGAGCCTGGTTAAAATTTCTCTTATAAGCTGAGATCAAAGCAGCTTCAATGGCTTCAATGATCACTTCTTTACTGATGCCTTTTTCTTTTTCAAGAATTGTTAAGGCATCTAAAAGTTCATTACTCATCTTATCGGTTTCCCCCTTATCCATCTAACAGTTTATTTAATTGAATGTGACAGCGAGCCGGGCACTGGCGATTTTTTCGTATGGTATTTGAATTTGTTTTTTGCGTGTTTTAATTAAAATTGTCACAATAACATGCTCACCGTCAAAAGCAGTAAGCACTCCTTCAAATACTTTAGAGCCTTCAAAAGGCTCATATGTTTTAATATAAACATTTTTGCCGATTGATTTTGTGAAGTCAGAGTCCTTCTTAAGCGGACGCTCAGCCCCAGGCGATGAAACTTCAAGAAAATAATTTTGTTCAATTGGATCTGTTTCATCTAATTTTTCACTTAGTTTTTCGCTGACAATTGCGCAATGCTCAATGTCGATACCATCACTTGAATCTATGAATACGCGCAAAAACCATTCTTTTCCTTCTTTTACGAACTCGACATCCACTAATTCCAATGTTAATTCATCTAAAATCGGCATAGCTAATTCTGCTACGATTTCAGTAACTTTTTTGCTCATCCCGTTCCTCCTTGTGAAATAGAAGCAAATATGACACTAATAGTTGCTGAAAAACCCTGCTTCATATTGAGCAGGGAATGTATGTACACAACACGCGATCCGAATGAAGAGACAATAAAATCTCTACTCAATACGAAAGAGTGGGTTGCCCCACTCTCTGCCTCTAACTATCGTTAGCATTTCCATAAAAAATATAACATAACCGGCCATTTTTTGCAAATTAAAATCAAACTGCGTAAGGCATTTCAGGAGATATTGCAAGATTTTTCTCCCGAAAAAATTCAGTTAATATTTCCCAATTCACACGTCTGTCAAAAAAATTAAAACAGAGACAGCTGGTTTTGATCAGGAAGCGACTCGAGACAGCCTTGTTTGTCAAGATATTCAATAATTGTCTTAGAAACCTTTCCGCGCTGCTGAAGGTCTTCTTTGGAGAGGAATTCTCCGTCCTGTCTTGCCTTCACGATATTTATAGCAGCGTTAGTTCCAAGCCCTGGAATGGAATTGAAAGGCGGAATTAAAGTATTCCCGTCAATCAGGAAATCCGTTGCGCTGGATCTGTACAGATCTACTTTTTGGAACGAATAGCCGCGCTCGCACATTTCAAGCGCAAGTTCAAGAACTGTCAGTAAACTCTTTTCTTTAGGAGATGCCTCAAGCCCTTTTTGATTAATCTCAACTATTTTCGCTTTAATTGGCTCTGACCCTTTTACCATCGTTTCGATGTCAAAATCATCGGCACGGACTGTGAAGTAAGCAGAATAATAAAGCAGGGCGTGATGCACTTTAAAATAGGCAATGCGTACAGCCATTAAAACATAGGCTGCAGCATGGGCTTTTGGAAACATGTACTTTATCTTAAGGCATGAGCTGATGTACCAGTCTGGCACCTCATTCTTTTTCATTTCTTCCACCATTTCCGGTGTAAGTCCCTTCCCTTTACGAACTGACTCCATAATTTTAAAGGCAAATGAAGGTTCAAGCCCCTGATAAATTAAATAAACCATAATATCATCACGGCACCCGATCACTTCGCTCAGAGTACAAGTATTATCGTGAATTAATTCCTGTGCATTCCCAAGCCATACGTCCGTTCCGTGGGAAAGTCCCGATATTTGCACGAGCTCAGAAAATGTAGTCGGCTTTGTGTCTTCAAGCATTTGGCGGACAAAGCGGGTACCGAATTCCGGAATTCCGAGTGTACCGGTTTTACACATAATCTGTTCTTCTGTTACGCCAAGGGATTCTGTCCCGCTGAATATTTTCATTACCTCTTTATCATCTGTCGGAATTGTTTTTGGATCAATGCCGCTCAGATCCTGAAGCATCCTGATCACTGTCGGGTCGTCGTGTCCGAGAATATCAAGCTTCAGCAAATTATCATGAATGGAATGAAAGTCAAAGTGAGTCGTTTTCCATTCAGAACCTGTGGCATCAGCTGGAAACTGAATCGGTGAAAAATCATATATATCCATATAATCCGGGACAACGATGATTCCGCCCGGATGCTGGCCGGTATTTCTTTTAACGCCTGTACAGCCTTGAACAAGCCGGTCGACTTCTGCATTTCTGAGCATTAAGTTGTTGTCTCCAGCAAAGCCTTTCACATATCCGTAGGCTGTTTTCTCAGCGACTGTACCGATGGTTCCGGCGCGGAACACGTTATCTTCCCCAAAAAGGTCCTTCGTGTAATTATGAGCTCTCGGCTGATATTCTCCCGAGAAGTTCAAATCGATATCGGGTACTTTATCTCCTTTAAAACCAAGGAACGTTTCAAACGGAATATCATGCCCATCTTTATGATATTTAGCTCCGCATTCGGGACAGTCCTTATTCGGAAGATCAAACCCGGAACCCACAGAACCATCATTAAAGAATTCTGAATGCTTGCAGTCAGGACATACATAATGAGGAGGCAGCGGGTTAACCTCTGTTATCTCCGTCATGGTTGCAACAAGGGATGATCCGACAGAACCCCTTGATCCAACAAGGTATCCATCATCAAGAGATTTTTTAACAAGCTTGTGCGATATCAGATAGATAACGGCAAAGCCGTGGCCAATGATGCTTTTCAGTTCTTTTTCGAGCCTTGCTTCGACGATTTCCGGAAGCTGATCGCCATAAATGCTTCTCGCCATACTGTAGCTCATTTCACGGATTTCATCATCTGCACCATCAATTTTTGGTGTATAAAGGTCATCTTTAATAGGTTTAATTTCTTCAACTAATTCTGCTACACGATGTGTATTGTCAATGACAATTTCACGTGCTTTCTCTTTCCCGAGAAAACTGAAGCAGTCGAGCATTTCATTCGTTGGCCTGAAATGAACGTTTGGAAGCTCGTGGCGGTTCAGCGGATTCGCACCGCCCTGAGAGTTTACTAGAATCTTGCGGTAAATTTTATCTTCAGGCTGAAGATAGTGTACGTTTCCGGTCGCAACGACCGGCTTTTCAAGCTTTTCGCCAAGATTCACCAAGTTCGTAATAATTTCTTTTAGAGCCATTTCATCCTTAATATACTCCATCTGAATTAAGTGGCGGTATACTTCGGGAGGCTGAACCTCAATGTAGTCATAGAAGGCTGCTATATCTTCAACTTCCTCTGGAGACTTTTGCATCATGCCTTCAAATACTTCCCCGCGGTCACAGGCTGAGCCGACAAGGATCCCTTCGCGGTGCTTAGTGAGCTGAGATCTCGGCACTCGTGCAACACGGTAGAAATAATCAATATGAGAAAGCGAAACAAGTTTAAACAAGTTCTTTAAGCCAATTTCATTTTGAGCAAGCAAAATCGCATGATAAGGACGAGCTCTCTGATAAGCATTTCCCTGCCCCATATTATCGTTTAGCTGATTATGGTTCTCTATTCCTTTTTCTGAAGCATCCTTCAGCATTCTAAGCAGAAGATATCCGGTTGCTTCTGCGTCAAAAATTGCGCGGTGATGCTGAGTGAGCTCAATATCAAACTTTTTGGCAAGTGTATTTAATCTGTGGCTTTTCAGCTCAGGGTATAAAAATCGGCCTAGTTCAAGTGTATCGATGACAGGGTTGGCTGCTTTACCTTCTCCAAGCAGCTGTTTATAGCCGACGTTTAAAAAGCCCATGTCGAAGCTTGCATTATGCGCAACCAAAATGTCGTCTCCTGCCCACTCTTTGAACCTGCGGAGCACTTCGTCAACATTTGGAGCTGTTGCCACCATATCATCTGTAATGCCTGTTAACTCAATGGTTGTCGCTGATAGACGGTGATGTGGATTTGCAAACGACTCAAAACGGTCGATGATTTCGCCGTTTTTGATTTTAACGGCTGCAAGCTCGATAATCGTGTCGTATACAGCTGATAAGCCGGTTGTCTCTACGTCAAATACGATATAGGCCGCTTCAGGCAATAGCCGATCCTGCTCGTTATAAGCAATCGGCACCCCATCATCTACAAGGTTAATTTCAACACCGTACAGGACTTTGATGCCGTTTTTCTTTCCTGCAGAATACGCTTCTGGGAACGACTGTGCAACAGCGTGATCAGTGATTGCTACAGCAGGATGTCCCCATTTACTTGCCTGTCCCACTAATGAACTGACAGATGATACAGCATCCATTTGGCTCATTGGAGTGTGCAAATGAAGCTCTATTCTTTTTTCATCAGACGTATCTTGACGAATTTCAGGCTTGATTTCATTAATATCATTTGCAATCATGACTAAATCTCTTACAAATGTATCATTCTGAATACTGCCGCGGGCCTTAACCCACATGCCTTTTTTCAATGTTTGCAAAAGAACTGCGTCTTCTTTATCACGGGCAAACATTTTTACTAAAATGGAGTTTGTATAGTCCGTTACTTTAAACGTGCATAATGTTCTTCCGCTCCGGAGCTCTCTTGTTTCGGCATCGAATACATAACCTTGAATAGTGATGCGGCGCTCCTCATCTTCTATCGTGCTGATCTGTTTGATTTCTTCGTCATTCTTAATGGCATAGCCGATCATCAGAGGACCTTGAGGTGCCTCCTGTTCTTGATCTTTCTTATCCATTTCTGTAATGGCTTGCATCATTTTTTCTTGATCTTCAAGCTTCTTCTGCTCTTGGAACTTTTGAATTTCTTCTTTTGATATCTTTACGGTCGTATCCAGCTGAATGAGCGGAAAGCCATATTGTGCAAAGCTGTCCTGAAGAACTGAAGTGTATTTTTTCTTGATGGCCATTGCTTCGGTTTCATTTCTCGTTTTTACAATCAGCTTTAACCCTTGTACTTCAGGGGTTTGCTCATTTAACAAGGAGAGCATAGGGGGGGAAATCCCCTGCATTTCCTGGACACAAACCGACCAATAGTCTGCAATTAAATTTTCATCAAATGTTTGATCATTTACGGTAATTTTAAATGATACATCAGCTATATGTGAAAACGATTTAGTTAATTTCGCATAAAATATCCGGTATACTTCAAAAGGAAGAATCCGCTCAAATGAAAATAGAAATTCCCATTTCTTTGACAGCTTATGGACCGTAAGTTTTGTAATTGCACCGTTTCTAAAATGATTAAAAACAGTGTCGTCTGTTAAATCGATTTGCTGAAGCAGAAGCTGAAACCGCTCTTTTTGAGCTTTCGAAAGTTCGTCCATTCTAACCGTCCCCTCTTACAATAATCGATCCTCATAATTGAAGGTACCTCGCTCTTTGCGAGGTACCTTTGAATGTTTTATTCACTTATCATAACATGAATATATCAGAGCTTCATGTTTTTTATTTGGATAATAAATTGGAAATGGTGCCAGTTAAATCAGACAATGCGACATCCATTCCTTCACCTGTTTTGCGGACTTTCACTTCAACGATTCCGTCAGCAGCCTGTTTTCCGACCACAACTCTTACTGGAATGCCGATGAGATCAGAATCTGCAAATTTCACACCTGCACGTTCAATTCGATCATCGTATAGCACTTCAAATCCAGCATCTAAAAGATCTTCATATAATTTATCACTTAATTCAGCCTGAACGTCATTTTTAGCATTGGCACTGATTAAGTGAACCTGGAACGGGGCAACAGCTGCAGGCCATACAATGCCCTTGTCATCGTTGAATTGCTCGACGATGGCTGCAAGAGTTCTTGAAACTCCAATTCCGTAGCAGCCCATGATCATCGGCTGCGCTCTGCCGTTTTCATCCAGGAACACAGCATTCATAGCTTCACTGTAGCGTGTGCCAAGTTTAAATACATGGCCTACTTCAATGCCTTTTGCAAATTGAATGATGCCTTGTCCATCAGGAGATAAGTCTCCTTCTTCAATAAATCTTAAATCAGTGAATTGAGATACGTTTGCATCACGTTCAATATTCACGCCTTTGTAATGATAGTTTTCTTCGTTCGCTCCGCACACACCGTTTACGATTGCCTGAACGGCCATATCTGCAATTATCTCCACTTCAGAACTGACAGCAACAGGACCTACATATCCCGGCAGTACTCCGACTGCCTGCTTTGTCTCTTCAGCCGATGCAAGCTCTACAACGGAAGCTCCATATAAGTTTTTAATTTTGATGTCATTAACCTCATGATCACCGCGCACTAAAACTAATACGAATTTCTCATCCACTTTAAAAAGAAGAGACTTAATTAATTTTTCTTTAGCTGTATTTAAATACGCAGAAATCTCTTCAATTGTTTTTTGATCTGGTGTTTCCACCTTTTCAAGACTCTGAGCTTCTTCGCCGCTTTTTTCATATTGATTAATGACAGGAGCCATTTCAATGTTAGCAGCATACTGGGAAGTATCGGAGTATGCAATTGTATCTTCTCCTACATCAGAAAGCACCATGAATTCATGCGTATCTTTCCCGCCCATTGCACCTGAATCTGCGATGACTGCACGGAAATTTAAGCCGCAGCGCGAGAAGATATTGCTGTATGCCTGAAACATTTTTTCGTAGACATCATCCAGACTTTCAAAAGATGCGTGGAAAGAATAGGCGTCTTTCATAATAAACTCACGGCCGCGAAGCAGGCCGAAGCGAGGACGTTTTTCATCTCTGAATTTAGATTGAATTTGAAATAGATTCAAAGGCAGTCTTTTATACGATTTTACCTCGTCTCTAACAAGAGAAGTAATAACTTCTTCATGTGTTGCACCAAGTGCAAATTCACGGCTGTGACGGTCTTTCATCCGCATTAATTCAGGGCCGTATGAATACCATCTGCCAGACTCCTGCCAAAGTTCTGACTGCTGTAGTGCCGGCATTAACAGTTCGGAAGACCCTGCACGGTTCATTTCTTCACGCACAATTTGCTCGATTTTTTTCAGGACAATGGAAGCAAGCGGCAAGTAACTGTAAATCCCGCTTGCATTTTGCCGCATGAAGCCTGCACGCAGTAAAAGCTGATGGCTTTTAATATCAGCGTCTGCAGGCACTTCTCTTAAAGTAGGAATAAATGTCATACTTTGTTTCATCTTCAAGCACCTCTATCTATTTATACATTTTAAAAGTCTGGTTTAAGAATAAGAGAGAACGGTCTGAGTAAGAATGACAGCGCCCTCTCATGTCATAGCTAAGCCTTATAAAAAGAATCTTTGAATATCATTCCATGTTACAACCAGCATTAACAGCATCAATAAGGCAAAACCGATAAAATGGACGACGCCTTCTTTTTGGCGGTCAATCGGTTTCCCTCTCAGCGCTTCTACAAGGAAGAATAATAATCTACCTCCGTCGAGTGCAGGAATCGGAAGCAGATTGACAATACCTAAGTTGATGCTGAGAATGGCAGCCCAGCTCATTAAATTGATGATGCCTGTTTTTGCAACTTGATCTGTCATGTCATAAATGCCGACCGGACCTGAAAGCATGTCAATTGAAAACTGCCCAGTGATCAATTTTCCAAGTCCAAGCACAATTTCCTTTGTCCAATTGAATGTTTCCGTTACTCCATATTTCAATGAGCCTACAAATGATTTTTCAACAGGATTATAAGCGCCAATTCTGCCGATCGTTTCTTCCCCTACTTTACTCGCTTCGGGAACTACTTCCACTTCAATGTTTTGACCGCCGCGGTTAATGGCAAAAGTCAGTTCTTGTTCTGGATTTGCCTGAATGACAGAAACGACCTGTTTCCATGAAGACATTACTTTTCCCTCAATGGATGTAATTTCATCGCCTTCTTTAAGTCCGGATTCTACAGCTGAACCGTCTGGGGTCAGCTTACCTAAAATCGGTTCATCAATTGGAGCCCCTTGAATAAAACCCAGGGAGAATAATAGGACAAAAGCTAATATAAAATTCATCAGAGGTCCAGCAATAATCGCTGCTGTCCGCTGACCAAGCGTTTTCGATCCAAACTGGCGGTTATAAGGGGCAATTTGAACTTCAGAACCATCAACAATGAAGAACGATTTTTCGCTCACTTCAAAGTTTTTCAGAATTTCATCCTCTTCGCCCTGTTCATAACCTGAAATGAACATTTTATGTTCAAGGTCAGCCTGTTCTACTTCAATGATTCTTGCACGCGGATATTTTTCCTTATTATTAAGGATGATCTTTTCTACTTTATCTTCTTTATTAAACAGCAATCCTACATTATATCCAGGCTTCACTTCTATCATTTCTGGATCTTCACCAGCCATGCGGACAAATCCGCCAAGGGGAAGGAGTCTGATGGTATAGACAGTTTCATCTTTCATGAATGAAAAGATTTTCGGTCCAAACCCAATTGCAAATTCACGGCATAAAATACCTGCCCGTTTTGCTAAAACTAAATGTCCCAGCTCGTGAAAGAATACGAGTGCTCCAAAAATAATAACAAACGCTAAAACGGTATTCACGTTTCATGACCACCTTTATGAATATAATGTTTGAACAAATTGTCTTGTCTCTTTGTCCACTTCTTGAATGATATGCAAATCCGGGTTTGATATCACACTATGTTTTGTCAAAGCTTTTTCAATGAGATCTTCAATTTGAAGGAAAGCAATTTGTCCTTTTAAAAATGCTCCTACTGCTTCTTCGTTTGCGGCATTCAGCACAGTTGGCATTGTACCGCCTATTTTACCTGAATCATACGCAAATTGTAAGCAGCGGTATCTTTCAAAGTCTGCTTTCTCAAAATGAAGCTTGCCTACTTCCCACAGATTCAATTGCTTGGTTGATGAAAGCGGCAATCGTTCTGGATAGGATAATGCATATTGAATGGGCACTCTCATATCCGGAGATCCAAGCTGCGCAATCACACTTCTGTCATGAAACTCTGCCATAGAGTGAATAATGCTTTCTTTATGAAGCAGAACCTCTATTTTTTCGTACGGCAAATCAAAGAGCCAGTGTGCCTCAATCACTTCAAGGCCTTTGTTCATCATAGTAGCAGAATCGATTGTGATTTTGGCACCCATGGACCAATTCGGATGATTGAGCGCATCCTCCACTGTTACATCTGCCAACTCTTCCCTTTTTCTGTCGCGGAAGCTTCCGCCGGACGCTGTCACAATCAGTCTTTCCAGTGATTTAGGATTTTCACCCTGCAGACATTGAAAAATAGCGGAATGTTCGCTGTCTACCGGAAGAAGATCCACACCATGTTTCCTTGCATGTTCTGTTACAAGATGTCCGGCAGTAACCAGAGTTTCTTTATTTGCAAGCGCAATCGTTTTTCCGCATTCAATAGCTCTTAAAGTCGGCAATAGACCGACACTCCCAACAACTGCATTAACTACTATTTCAGCTTCTGAAATAACAGCTGCTTCTATAAGGCCTTCTGCACCATATGTAAACGTTATGTTCGAAAATTCTTCTTTCAGCTGTGAATATGCTTTAAAATCATTAACAGCTACAAGACTTGGAGAAAAATCACAAATCGCTTTTCTGCCAAGCTCCAAATTACTTCCAAAAGACAAGGCAACAAGCTGAAATTGATCGGGATGACATTTAATTACATCCAGCGTTTGCTGACCAATTGAACCTGTTGCACCCAATAAGCTAATCTTCTTCACCATGTCACTCCCATTCGTTTGTCACAGAGAATCTATTCAGTTAAAGAACAAAAACAAGAAATGCATGATCGGCAACACAAAAATCAGACTGTCAAAGCGATCTAAGATTCCCCCGTGTCCAGGCAGAATATGCCCTGAATCTTTCACTTGATAATGACGCTTTAGTGCTGATTCGGCCAAATCCCCAATTTGTCCAAAAATCGACAGCAAAACAGTGATTAGCGTGATGCTGAAATAGGAGTCGGCAAAGTCAGTCAAAGATTGAAAGATCCACGCGAAGATAACGGCACAGAAGATGCCTCCAATTGAACCCTCTATCGTTTTGTTTGGACTTATTTCCGGCCACAGCTTTCTTTTACCTGCAGATTTCCCGATAAAATAAGCGCCTGAATCTGTAGCCCAAATAATCAGCAGGGCATAAATGATTGAATAAAGGCCAATGTTTCGCATTTCAATAAAATAAAAAAATCCGATTCCGATGTACATGGTTGCTATAATAGTGAATCCTACATCATCAAAGGAAAATCTGTTTTTTGTCACAACGGTGTAACACAAGAATAACAGTACACCAAGCAATGCAATTTCTATTTTTGTTATGCTGAATTCATCTAATAAGTTTATGTAGTTACTGGGGATTAATAGAACCCAAAGCAAGAATAAACTGAGAAGCCCCGGTACACTGTGGATCGTAATTCGCTTCATCTTCAGCAGTTCATATAGGGCAATGGAAGCTAATAAATATATAAATATAGTAAAAGGAACACGTCCATAGATAACGGCCGGCAAAAAAACGGCCAAAGCGATTATGGCAGTTATTATTCGTTGTTTCACTCTGTCACCTTTTTCTTATAAGCCGCCAAATCTTCGCCCTCTATGCTGGTATTCATCAATGGCTGCAAGTAAATGATCCTCGCTGAAGTCCGGCCAAAGCACGTCTGTAAAGACAAATTCAGAATATGCAAGCTGCCATAGCATAAAATTGCTCAGTCTGATTTCTCCGCTTGTTCGAATCAGCAAATCCGGATCTCTCATGTCTTTTGTCATTAAGTATTGTGAAAATAATGCTTCATTAATGTCTTCAGAGCTGATGCTGCCCTTCTCAACGTCCTGAACAATTCCCTGGACCGCATAAATCATTTCAGCTCGGCTGCCATAATTCAGGGCAAAGTTCAGGATAAGTCCATCATTATTTTTCGTATCTTCCTTTGCCTTTTTCACAGCGCGAAGTGTATGTACAGGAATTTTGGATTCTTCTCCAATAATTCTCACTTGCACATTTTCTTCTACAAGTTCCGGCAGGAATGTTCCCAAAAATTCTTCAGGCAGCTTCATTAAGTAATCTACTTCCGTTTTTGGTCTTTTCCAGTTCTCTGTAGAAAAAGCATATAAAGTTAAGGCTTTAACTCCTAGTTCATTAGAAAGCTTCGTTATTTTTCTGACAACTTTCATGCCTTCATGATGTCCGGCAATTCGGGGAAGAGCTCTTTTTTTAGCCCAGCGGCCATTTCCATCCATAATAATTGCAATATGTTCCGGAATTTCCCGTTTCAGAATTTCTTCTTTTGAGAATTCCGATTGCTCGCGGTTAGGATTTCTCCATTTTTTCAGTTTGCCAAGCATGTGATTCCTCCATCACCATTCTGCGGTCTCATATACTGCAACAATGTTAACAGTATTAACAAAAAAACCCCCTGTAAACATTAGAGGGTCTTTTAAGCACAATTCCATTGTACAGAGTTTTTTCTTAAACTTCCATGATTTCTTTTTCTTTATCTTTTGCAATTGCATCAATTTTGCTGATGAAATCATCTGTTGCTTTTTGAACATTCTCATTGTTGCTGCGAAGTTCATCTTCTGTGATTTCGCCATTTTTTTCAAGCTTTTTCAAGTCGTCGTTTGCATCGCGGCGAACATTGCGGACAGCAACTTTCGCTTCTTCTGCATATTTTTTAACAAGCTTTGCAAGCTCTTTGCGTCGTTCCTCTGTAAGTGCAGGAATAGCAAGACGAATTAAAGATCCGTCATTTGTCGGGTTTAAACCAAGATCTGATTTTAAAATCGCTTTTTCAATTTCGCCTAAGACTGTTTTGTCATAAGGCTGGATAACAAGCAATCTTGCTTCAGGAATATTGATAGAAGCTAATTGATTTACAGGTGTTGGAGCACCGTAATAGTCTACAACGATTTTATCAAGCAATGATGCATTTGCACGTCCGGCACGGACAGTAGAAAGTTCCCTGCTGAATGCAGATACTGCTTTTTCCATTTTGTCTTTCGCTTGTGACAGCACTTGTTTTGCCATAATTATTTCCCCCTTACAATAGTTCCGATATTTTCGCCTAATACCGCACGTTTAATATTTCCTTCTTCCATTACAGAGAAGACAATAAGCGGAATATCATTATCCATGCATAGTGATGAAGCCGTTGAATCCATTACTTCTAAACCTTCTTTTAGAACATCCAGATAAGAAAGTGTTTCATATTTAACGGCTGTTGCGTCTTTTTTAGGATCAGCTGTATAAACTCCGTCGACATTGTTTTTTGCCATCAGAATGACATCAGCTTCAATTTCTGCAGCACGCAGTGCAGCTGTTGTGTCAGTAGAGAAATACGGATTTCCTGTACCGGCAGCAAAGATGACAACCCGTTTTTTCTCAAGGTGTCTGATCGCTTTTCTTCTTATGTACGGTTCTGCCACTTGACGCATCTCAATGGAAGTTTGAACACGGGTTTGAATGCCAAACGTTTCAAGGCTGTCCTGCAGAGCAAGTGAATTCATGACTGTAGCAAGCATCCCCATATAGTCTGCTGTCGCACGGTCCATGCCCATCTCACTGCCGATTTTACCGCGCCAGATGTTTCCGCCGCCGACTACAACAGCAACTTCTACGTCCAGTTCTGCTATTTCCTTTACTTGCTTAGCAATGGATTGAATGACGGCAGGCTTTATGCCAAAGCTGTCGTTTCCAGCTAAAGCTTCACCGCTTAATTTAAGTACAATACGATTATATTTAGGTTTGCTCATAATGACCTCCAAGTCTTTTCCAATAGATCTAAATATCGTGTAAATGATTTTTTAAAAAGAGGGAACACAGATGTGTGTTCCCTGTCTTTCATTTACTCATTTCTGTCTTCTGCTAAAGCTGTTGCTTTTAGCAGGCGGAACAGACTTGATTATTTTTTGACTTGGTTCATAACTTCTTCAGCGAAATTATCCTGGCGTTTTTCAATGCCTTCGCCAACTTCGTAGCGAGTAAAGCTCTTCACTGAAGCGCCTTTAGATTCTACGAATTGTTTAACTTTTAAATCAGGGTTTTTAACGAAGCTTTGCTCAAGAAGGCAAATGTCTTCGAAGAATTTGCCAAGACGGCCTTCTACCATTTTCTCAACGATATTAGCAGGCTTGCCTTCGTTTAGAGCTTGCTGAGATAATACTTCGCGCTCGCGAGTTACTTCTTCTTCGCTAACAGCGTCGCGTCCGATATATTTAGGGTTAACTGCAGCAACATGCATAGCAACATCTTTTGCAGTTTCTTCTTCAGTAGTTCCTTCAAGAACAGTTAATACAGCAATGCGTCCGCCCATGTGCAGGTAAGCACCAAATGCGTCGCTGTCTGTTTTTGTTACAATTTCAAAGCGGCGAAGCGTGATTTTCTCGCCGATTTTTGCGATTGCAGCATTAATGAAATCAGCAACTGATGAACCGTTGTCCATTGTTTGAGTCATAGCTTCATCAAGGTTTGCAGGTTTTTTAGCAAGCAAATGAGTTGCAAGTGCATCAAGAAGTTCTTTGAAGCCTTCGTTTTTAGCTACGAAGTCAGTTTCTGAGTTTACTTCAAGGATAACAGCTTCGTTGCCTTCTGACTTAACAAGTGCTAAGCCTTCTGCAGCAACGCGGTCTGCTTTTTTAGATGCAGAAGCGATTCCTTTTTCACGAAGGAAGTCGATTGCTTTTTCCATGTCACCGTTTGTTTCTGTTAAAGCTTTTTTGCAGTCCATCATGCCTGCACCAGTTTTTTCGCGAAGTTCTTTTACCATTTGAGCAGTAATTGCCATGAGAGTTTTCCTCCTTATTATGTGGCCGTTTTCGGCGTTATGTATTGTTTTCATTCATAAATGAATGCTGTTTGCTTCAATATTAAAGGTCGCCCCCTTCAGTGTAAGGGAGCCTCTTTAAAAAAGGTGATAAAAGGCATTCCCCTCTTATCACCTTTCAACCTAATTAAGCAGTTGTTTCTTCACCTTGTTTTGTTTCAAGAATTGCATCAGCAATTTTAGAAGTTAAAAGCTTAACTGCACGGATAGCATCATCGTTTGCAGGGATAACGTAATCAATTTCATCTGGATCACAGTTCGTATCAACGATACCAACGATCGGAATGTTTAATTTACGAGCTTCAGCAACTGCAATACGCTCTTTGCGAGGGTCAATGATGAACAATGCATCAGGAAGACCTTTCATGTCTTTGATTCCGCCTAAGAATTTTTCAAGACGCTCAAGCTCTTTGTTAAGCTGAACAACTTCTTTCTTAGGTAGTACTTCGAAAGTGCCGTCTTCTTGCATTCTTTCGATGTCTTTAAGACGTTTGATGCGCTTTTGAATTGTTTCAAAGTTTGTTAACGTTCCGCCTAACCAGCGTTGGTTAACGAAGTACATGCCTGAACGCTCAGCTTCTTCTTTAACAGAATCTTGAGCTTGTTTTTTTGTACCAACGAAAAGAATAGTACCGCCGTTTGCAGCAAGTTCTTTCGTGAATTGGTAAGCTTCTTCAACCTTTTTAACTGTTTTTTGAAGGTCGATGATGTAGATGCCGTTACGCTCTGTGAAGATGTAACGTTTCATTTTAGGGTTCCAGCGGCGTGTTTGATGACCGAAGTGAACACCTGCTTCAAGTAGTTGCTTCATTGAAATGACTGACATTGTATTTCCTCCTAAATGGTTTTTGCTCCTCCGCACATATCATCTTTAGGCAAAACTGTTATAAACAGCACCATTGCCCAAATCTATGGCGTGTGTATTAACACCAAAAATTAATATATCATAAGGATTGATCATAAGCAAGCAAATATCGACTAGTTTTGACGGAATTTAAGCAAAAGCTCAACTTCTGTTTTCCCTTTATTTAATTTTTTCGCTATTTCCTCAGAAGATAACCCTTGTTGAAACAGGGAAATAATCTTTTTCTCTTCTGATTCCGGCTGGACTTTTTCAATCGGGTCTGATAACTCCAGCTGATCTTCATGGGCTATACGGACAACCGGAAATTCCGGTTCTTCGGGTTCTGTCACTGGTTTATGCGGATGAGAGCTGTTTCTACCTATATTTATATCTGTCTGCTTGGCCATTTTAATTCCGGCTATCAGTTTTTCATTCTCTTCCTTAAATTCAATCATATAAGCTGCAAGCGACTGCTCTGCTTCTTCAAGGATGGCTGCTTGCTTTTCTTCTGATTGTTTAACTGATTGATATTTTAAGTATAAAAGGGCAATAAAATAAAACCCTGCAGCATGGAGAATCATGCTGATGATTAATAAAACGACAGTCATATAGTTTGTTCACTCACTTGTTTTAAGACTTATGCTGATTCATTATTGAATCATTTTTTCAAGTAAATTTCTTAATTTGAACAGTGCTTTCGAGTGGATTTGGGAAATGCGCGATGTCGAAAGCCCCATTACTTGTCCGATTTCTGTAAGCGTCAGTTCTTCTTTATAAAATAAACTGACTACAAGCTGTTCTTTTTCAGAGAGGCCGGTGATGACTTCACTTAATTGCATGATCAGCTCATCCTTCACGATTTTTTCTTCGGGAGAAATCGACTTCTCGTCTCTAAGAACCATTTTCGAATGATGCTCCTGTTCATCCTGATCGTGATTTTGGTCGTCTATTGAAAGAACATTTGCAAAGAAACCTTCATTCATTATGTGGGTTACTTCATCTTCTGACATTTCAAGGTCCTTTGCAACTTCGCTTGGCATCACGTTCCGCAAATACTTTTGCTCAAGACGCTCTATGCTCGCATCCACTTTTTTAGCTTTTTCCCTTGCACTTCGCGGCAGCCAGTCTTCTTTTCTGAGACCGTCTAAAATGGCGCCTCTTATCCGGAAAGAAGCATACGTTTCAAACTTTAGATCTCTTTTGTAATCAAATTTTTCAAGAGCGTCATATAACCCGATCATTCCGATGCTCTTTAAATCCTCTTTATTTACTGATTTTGGCAGACTTACTGAGATGCGCTGCACATGGTAGCTTACAAGCGGCATGTATCTCTTAATCAGCGCATCGCACGCATCATTGTCGCGGCAGTGAATCCATTTGTCCCAATGCTCTTGTTCTTCGATTTTTGCTGCTTGTATCATTTTTCTCCCCTTCAGATTTGTGATTTTTAATTTCTGGTGTGTTTTTTATATCGTTTTAGATCCTTGATTGACCGTTCTAATATGCATCATGCAGGTAGCGGGATCGAATTCGATTGTTCTTCCGCTGCTTCCCCCTACATCCATGCTGACAACGGGAATGTGCAATTGATGAAGCTGTTTGAGTATAGCTTCAACATTTCTTGGACCGATGCGCATCATGCTGTTTTCAGAATGAAATTGAAACATTTGCGCACCTCCTGCAAGTTTTGCTTTTAACAATCCTTTGCGTCCTCCGCATGAAATAACATGTCTGATAAGTTCTTTGACTGCGGTATCTGCATACTTTGAAGGATTTTGCACTCCTGACTTGGCGAGTGCTGAATCAGGAAGCATGACATGAACCAGACCTGCTATTTTTCTGAATTCATCATAAAGTACAAGCCCGACACAAGAACCAAGGCCGGATGTGCGAATCCACTTTGGCGGTTCTACAACATCTTTTTCAGCTATTCCGACTTTTACAATCTCCACTATTTGAGTCATGCTGTTATACCCCTATTGATTTGAAGAGTTTATCAAAAGAGTCCGGGTCCGGCATCAGGAAAAAATGGCCTTGAATCACTTCTGTGCTCTCACCGCCGAATTCTTGGATAGCTGTGTCAATAACAATGGCGTAATCGCTCACATGCGAAACTTCGATCAGTCCATGTGTAATGACGGCTGCGAACATATCAATAGAAAGGCCTGGAACAGATGGATACAGGCTGAGACCTGTAAAGTCAGACAATGCAGTCAAATATGACCCTGTCACAATATTACCGAGCTCTTTGAGGGCAGAAGTTCCAATTTCTTCTTGTTCAATATTTTCTATGTTAAACCCTGGATCCTTAGTCAAATTCCTGATAAACCTTTCGGCCTGTTCAATTGATAAGATAAAATACATGGAACCCGGCAGATCCCCCTCAATTCTAAAGTAAAGGCTGGCCACTGCCATTTCCGGCCCGCCTAAACGTTCTGTCAGCTCATTAAATGAAAGCAGGCTGACATCAGGAATCTTTATTTCAATTCTTTTATTCAAAAGAGCCGAAAGTGCTGTAGCCGAATGACCGGCTCCTATATTTCCCGCTTCTTTTAAAATATCCAAATGCATTGCTGTAAGCTGATTAAAATCATTCATAAATAAGAACCTTAAGATTGAAGAGCAAACGTTTTGTCTGCTGTCATCACTTTATTCAAATCAAGAAGAATAATCAGGCGTCTGCCGATTTTAGCAATACCTTCTACATACTCTGCCTCTACTGCACCGACAACCTCAGGAGCAGGTTCCACTTCATCCATTGCCAAATCGATGACATCATTAGCAGCATCGACGATCAACCCGACCTCAAATTGATCTAATGAAGCAACAATGATCCTGGTACTGTCTGTAAATGGCTTCTGCTCGAGATGAAATCTTGTCCGCAGATCAATAATCGGCGTGACAATCCCTCTTAAATTGATAACACCTTTAACAAAAGGCTCTGTCCCGGGAACACGTGTAAAGGTCTGTATTTTTTCAATAGAGCGCACTTTATCGACTGAAATTCCGTATTCTTCGTGATTTAATTGAAAAACAATCATTTTCATCTGTTTTTTGATTGTATCCGTCATTTCTACATCCCCTATTCGATAACTAAACTATTTGATAAGAGCATTGCAATCTATGATTAAAGCTACTTGTCCATCGCCAAGTATCGTTGCACCTGATACAGCAAAAACAGAGTGAAGGTACTGACCCAGTGACTTTAGAACAATTTCCTGCTGGCCAATAAATGAACTCACTGTCAATGCAGCCGTTTTATCTCCTTTTTTTACAATAACAATAGCAAGATGTGAATCTTCTTCGTTTTCAGCCGGAACTTCAAATACTTCTGAAAGGGAGATAAGCGGTACAATTCTGCCTCTGAAGTCAATGACTTTCTGATTATGTGCACTCATCACTTCATCTTTGCTGATCACGGCCGTTTCAATGATTGAAGATATCGGAATAGCAAATGTTTCATTCGAAAGTTTGACAAGCATCACAGAAATGATAGACAGTGTGAGGGGAAGCTGGATGGAAAATAAAGAACCAGCACCTTCTTTTGAATCGATTGAAATTGAGCCTCCAAGAGCTTCAATGGTATTCTTGACCACATCAAGCCCAACACCTCTTCCGGATATGTCTGATATCGTTTCTGCCGTAGAAAACCCGGAAGAGAAAATCAATTCATATACCTGCTTATCAGAAAGTGTCTCAGCCATTTTTTCTGATACAATTGCTCTGTCAATCGCTTTCTTTAACACTCTTTCTCTGCTGATGCCATTTCCGTCATCTTCAATTTCAATGAAGACATAGTTTCCGCTGTGATAAGCCCTGAGGACAACTTTGCCTTCTTCTGGCTTTCCGTGCTTAAGCCGTGTTTCAGGCGATTCAATTCCATGATCAATTGCATTTCTTAAAAGATGTACGAGCGGATCTCCGATTTCGTCAATAACAGTCCTGTCAAGCTCCGTTTCAGCACCGTTAATTTCAAGATTTATTTTTTTATTTAAGTCTTTAGCAAGCTGCCTGATCATGCGGGGAAAACGGTTGAAAACAGTTTCAACAGGTACCATTCTCATGTTCAGGATAATTGTTTGAAGATCTCCTGATATTCGCGACATATGCTCCACTGTTTCATGCAGCTCGTTATTTTTCAGCTGCTTTGAGATTTGCTCAAGCCTTCCTCTGTCAATCACAAGTTCTTCAAAAAGATTCATGAGACTGTCAAGCCTGTCAATATTCACGCGGATCGTTTTTGAGCTTGCTTGTACGGCAGCTTTAGATACAGCTGCTTCATCTTTTGCAGCTGTCTGTTCGGAATTTGCAGCACTTTCATCAGATTGAGCAGGTTCTTTTTCTATCAATCTTTCATCCATCGAAAGCGGAGAAATTTCAACAGATTGAATTTCAGAAACCTTCATAATTTGTCTTTCGATTTCATTTGCAGATTCCTTAGTAACAAAAGCAAGCTGAAATTGCTGATCAAATTTTTCTTCTTCAAGCAAATCAACTGAAGGAACAGATTTTATGACTTCTCCGAGCTTTTCAGCTATTTCAAAAACCATAAAAACACGCGCTGCTTTCAAGAGACAATCATCTCTTAATTTAATCGTCAATTCATATGTATGAAAGCCTTGCTCTTTAGACTGCTGAAGGACTGTCCGTTCAAAATCATCAAATTCTTTCATGGCTGTGAGGGCTGTTGCTTCAACTGCATGTTCCATTTTCTCAGATTCACCCGTTTCAATCTTTTTCAGCTTGGCAATCACGTTGTTGACATCTTTTTTTCCGTCTCCGCCTTCAGCAATGGATAAAACCATTTCTTCAAGGTCATCAACGGCCTGAAAGACCGCATCAAGAAGGACATCGGATACTTGCAGTTTTTCATTGCGGATGGCATCGAGCACGTTTTCCATTTGGTGGGTTAAATTAGCTAAATCACTGTAGCCCATCGTTGCACTCATGCCTTTTAATGTGTGGGCTGAACGGAAAATTTCATTAACAATCAATAAATCTGCAGGATTTTTTTCCAGCTCCAGCAGCTTTTCATTACAAGACTGCAAATGTTCTTTACTTTCTTCAATGAAGACCTCTAAGTATTGACTCATATCCATTTAAGTTTACTCCCCTTAGCCTCGAATAAATTTCATAATAGAAGCAGCAATATTCTGTACATCTAAAACTTCATCAATTGCTTTTGTCTGAAAAGCGTTCTTCGGCATTCCAAAAACAATCGACGTTTTTTCAGATTCTGAGATGGCATGCAGATCTCCTGACTGCTTTAATTTCTTTAATCCTTCTGTTCCGTCTGCCCCCATGCCTGTCATAATAACAGCCACTTTATGAATATTTTGAAGCATGCTTATTGATTCAAACATTGTATCAACAGAGGGTCTGTGGCCGCTCCGCGGATTTTCTTTATCAAGCCTGATGACCATCCGGTTTTTATCCCCTGCAATCTTCATATGAAATCCGCCTGGCGCAATATAGGCTGTTCCATTTAATGCAAGCTCGCCATCTTCAGCTTCTTTTACATTTATGGCTGAAAGAGCATGCAGTCTTGCAGCTAAAGAAGAAGTAAACCCTTCTGGCATATGCTGTACAATAAAAACTGGAGCTTCAAGATCTGCCGGCAACCTTGGCAAGACCTGCTGAAGAGCTCTTGGGCCTCCTGTGGAAGTTCCGATGCAGACGAGATGTTTAGTGTACCTTTGCACGCAAGTCTTCTTATTTGATTGGATGGGTTCAATTCTTATAGAACTGATTTTTTTAACCCCTGAACGGCTTGCCGTCTTTACTTTTTGAATTAATTCCTGTTTTACTTTATGGAGGTCAAGAGAGATCGCTCCCGAAGGTTTTGCGATAAAATCTATCGCGCCAAGCTGCAGGGACTGAATCGTATGATCTGCCCCTTCTTTTGTGGTGCTGGACAGCATAATCACAGGTTTTGGGGAATCCTCCATGATCTGTTTTAATATCTGCAGACCGTTTTGGCCAGGCATTTCGATATCTAGCGTAATAACATCAGGATCCAATTGGCTGATTTTTGACAGGGCATCTTGCCCATTGCGCGCTGCAGCCACCACTTCTATAAAGCCGCTTTCTTCTAAAAAATCGGTGATCAGCTTCCTCATAAAGGCAGAGTCGTCTACCACCAGAACCCGAATCTTTGTCATTTATTATCTGCCTCCTCTGAAGAATTGCGACATTTTTAAGAGAAACGAAGCAGGTTTTGGCTGAATTTCCGAATCCTTTTTCCCCCGGTCCAAAAAAGAAGCAGCAATCTCATGCAGCGCCCTGCTTGCGGCGCTTTTGGGAAATAGTATAGTAAATGGCATCTGTCTGGTTACAGCCTGTGAAACAAAACCATCATCCGGCATCCATCCTGCATATGACGAATTCATACCTAGAAACTGTTCAATTGCAGCCTGCATCCTCAAAGATGTCTGATGTGCAGCTTTTGCATGATCAGCCCTGTTTACTACAATGGAAATCGGGATGCTTTTATCATGCATGCTTATTTGCTTGATGGCTGAATAGGCATCCGTAATTGAAGTTGGTTCAGGTGTTGTAAGGATAAACAGCTCATCAGCTGACAAAACAAATTTCAAGCTTTCCTCTGTCATACCGGCACCCATATCAAAAATGATGTAATCGTATCTGTTAAACAGCGCTTCAAGCTTAGCCGAGAAAGAATCGAACTGAGGTTTTTCCATTTTGAATAAATAAGACAATCCTGTTCCCCCGCATATATAATCAAATCCTCCGGGACCTGAATGTATCAGTTCTTCCAGCTCCTTTTTCAGATTAAAAAAATCTAAGATTGTTGAAGAGCTGGATTGCCCAATAAGAATGTCAATGTTCCCATATCCAATATCCAGATCAATAACAAGCACACGTTTTCCCTTTTCTGCTAACCTGACAGCGAAATTAATGGTGAAATTTGATTTGCCGACTCCGCCTTTTCCGCTGATGACCGCAATGGATTTAGCCTCATTCTTATTCAGTTGCTGATTCAATTGCTGTAAATGCTGCCTTAACTGCTCTGCCTGATCCATTACCTCAAAATCTCTTTCGCTGTCAGTCTTGCGGTAGCCGTCAAGATATCATCCGGAACGTTCTGACCGTTCGTCATATAAGCAGCACCTTTTTCAGCAGACAGGATAAAATCATACATCGCTCCCCTTGAATTCGTTTCATCAAGCTTTGTAAAGATAATCTTATCAATTTGAATGGAAGAGAAATTCTCATAGATTTCAAGCATGTCAGTTAATTTAGAAGTAACTGAAAGCACGAGGAATGTTTCCACTTCTTCGGTAAAATCAATCAGCTTTTCTAAATCTGATACAAGCTGCCGGTTCCTGAAATTTCTTCCGGCAGTATCAATAAAAACCATATCCATTTCTTTGAATTTTTCTTTAGCGTTCTGAAAGTCTTCAAGTGAATAACAGACCTCAACCGGTGCATTAAATATTTTGGCGTACGTTTTGATCTGTTCGATTGCTGCAATTCTGTATGTATCCGTTGTGATAAAGGCAATTTTCTTTTGATTTTCAAGCATACTTTCAGCTGCGAGCTTTGCAAGTGTAGTTGTTTTTCCGACCCCTGTTGGACCGACAACATTTATATATTTTTTTTGATAAGAGATTCCTCCAAACGACAGGTGTCCCATCTTTTTCTCTATTACCTTAACTGCTTCTGCATGTAATTCAGATGGTGATGGCTCTTCCGGGTCACCCATGAAGGTTGAAAGGATGTCATTTCTGCCTTCAGAACCTATTTCTTTTTCTTGAAGAAATTGATTGAGCTTTATCAGCTGAGGCGGAAGATTCTTTTGCTGTTCATTCATATTTATGGATTTGACTAGTTTTTTCAGTTCAAGAACCTCTGACATCAGGGAATGCTCATGATTCATCTCATATGCCGCTTTCTCTGCAGGCTCATCTTGTACATATCCGGTTTTCAAATGGTTTTTATGAATCAGCGGATCCGGATCGTGCCCGGCAATCACTTCTATCTTTTTTTTCGTAAAAAGACCAAAGATTCCACCGGTATGAACGACCTTTGAGTTTAGAATCACGGCATCATGACCGAGTTCACTTTTGATTTTTTTCATCGCTTCCTGCATATTCGGAGCTATATATTTCTTTACTTTCATGCGATATTCACCACCCCGACACTTTGAACTTCCACATTGGCCTCAAGCTCATTATAGGAGAGCACAGGCAGCTGAGGAAAATAGCGGTCTATTAATTGTCTTACATACATCCTTACAGCTGGCGAACACAGAAGGATCGGCGACTGCTCCTGCAAGGCTAATTGTTCGATCTCTTTTGCAATAGATTCAATAATAGCTTGTGAGATGTCCGGTTCAATTGACAGGTAATTTCCATGCTCTGTTTGCTGCACACCTTCTGCAACAGCTTTTTCGACCCTTCCTGAAAGAGTCACTACTTTTAGGGTTTCACCAGATGAATACTGGCTTGTAATTTGTTTTGCTAATGCCTGTCTGACGTATTCTCCCAATAATTCTGTATCTGACGTCATTTTTCCATAATCAGCCAAAGATTCAAAAATCACCGGCAAATTCCGAATCGACACTTTCTCTTTTAATAGCTTTGCAAGCACTTTTTGAATGTCACCGATTGAAAGCGGAGATGGTGTGACCTCTTCTGAGAGAATCGGATAGGACTCTTTCAAATGGTCAATAAGCTGTTTCGTCTCCTGACGCCCAAGAAGCTCATGTGCATGCTGTTTTATCGTTTCAGTAATATGCGTTGATACAACTGACGGAGGATCAACGACGGTATAGCCGAACATTTCAGCCGCATCCTTGTTTTCTTCATTAATCCATTTAGCCGGAAGCCCAAACGCAGGCTCGATTGTATCAATCCCATCAATGGAATCATCTTCAATTCCAGGAGCCATTGCCAAATAATGATCCAGAAGAACCTCCCCTTTTGCGACTTCATTTCCTTTTAGCTTCAGCCTGTATTCGTTGGGCTGAAGCTGGATGTTGTCACGTATTCGCACAACTGGAATAACAAGTCCAAGTTCAATTGCAAGCTGCCTCCTGATCATCACGATCCGGTCAAGCAGATCACCTCCCTGATTCGTGTCCGCAAGCGGAATCAGACCATAACCAAATTCAAATTCAATGGGATCCACATTCAGCAGCTGTACGACACTCTCAGGTGTTTTCATTTCATCAATCTCAACTTCCTCTTCCACTTCTTCTTCCAATTTAAGCTGATCCTGATTTGATTTAGAAATAAAATAGCCTCCGAAACCAAATGCAGACGCAATCGGCACTGTAACAAATAAACCAATCGGTGTGAAAATTCCGAGCAGGAGTATCGTTCCCGCTGCGACATACATCATTTTCGGATAAGCAAACAATTGACTTGTAATATCTGTACCTAAATTGCCGTCAGAAGCAGCTCGTGTCACAACGATGCCGGTTGCGGTTGAAATAAGCAGGGCAGGTATTTGACTGACAATACCGTCACCAACTGTAAGCATTGTAAAGTGAGCAGCAGCATCTCCAAAACCCATGCCAAGCTGCATCATTCCAATAATGATTCCAAAAATCATATTGATAATCACAATGATGATCCCAGCAATCGCATCTCCCTTTACAAACTTGCTCGCTCCATCCATGGCACCGTAGAAATCTGCTTCTCTGGACACTTTTTCACGGCGTGTCCGGGCCTGCTGCTCAGAAATGACGCCTGCATTTAAATCAGCATCAATGCTCATCTGTTTTCCGGGCATCGCATCAAGAGTAAATCTTGCCGCAACTTCAGACACCCTTTCTGATCCTTTTGTGATAACCACAAACTGAATGATAATCAGGATAAGAAAGACAACAAATCCCACTAATACATTTCCGCCTACTACGAACGTTCCAAACGTTTCAACTACACCGCCTGCTTCTCCATGAGAGAGAATTGCACGTGTAGTAGAAACATTCAACCCAAGACGAAAAAGAGTAAGCAGCAGCAATAAGGATGGAAAAATGGCAAAATCAAGCGGCTCCCTCATATTCATTGAAGTTAAAAGAACGAGCAGGGCAAGGGTAATATTCATCATGATCAAGAGGCTCAGCAGCCATGTTGGAAACGGGATAATCAGCATTGCAACAATCAATATTACACTTAATAAAACAGATAAATCTCGAGCTTGCATGGTTAACCTCTCTTTCAAACAGAAGCAATATCCTATAAAACTTTACATCTTATTTTTCAGCTGATAGACATAAGCCAATATTTCTGCAATGGCTTTAAAAAACTCTTCAGGCACCGCTTTTCCGATTTCAACTTGATCGTAAAGCGCTCTAGCTAAAGGCCGATTTTCAACCATTGTCACTTCATTTGCTTTTGCCGTCTCTTTGATTTTTTGAGCAACAAAATCGACTCCTTTAGCGACAACGAACGGTGCATCCATTTTGTCTTCGTCATATTTTAAGGCGATAGCAAAGTGCGTTGGATTTGTAATGACCACATCTGCATTCGGCACTTCCTGCATCATGCGCCTTGCAGCCATTTCTCTTTGCTTTTGTTTTATGCGGGATTTTATTAAAGGATCTCCCTCTGACTTTTTATATTCATCTTTAAGATCCTGCTTTGACATGCGGATGTTCTTTTCAAAATCGAATTTTTGATAAAAATAGTCAAGCAGCGAGAGAAACAATAGAGCAATGGAAGCGAACAAACCCATTTGGAAGGTTAGTTTTGCAATGAAGATGAATGCTTTTTCTACTGATAATTTTGAAAGAGACAGAATTTCCGCCATCTGAAACCAGATGACAGAAAAGGTTACAGCTCCGACAAAAGATATTTTCAATATTGATTTAAGCAGTTCAACAATCGCCCTCAGAGAGTAAATTCGTTTGAAGCCTTGAATTGGATTAATTTTCTCAAGCTTCATCTGTATAGCTTCCGTTGAAAATAAAAAACCGACCTGCATGTAGTTTCCTGCGATTCCTGCAACTAATGCAACTCCCATAACGGGAGCACTTATATAGGCTGATTCAATGACCATTTCAACCATCAGCTCATGAACATTTTTTTCTGTCAGATTCATTAAAATCGTCTCCTGCAAAGACGCATTCATCATTGTCATGATCCGTTCAAACATGAAAGGCCCGATAAACAGCAAAGATAAAAAAATGGCCAGCAGACTGATTGCCGTATTTACATCTGCACTTTTTGCAACCTGTCCTTTTTTTCTGACATCATCACGTTTTCGCGGTGTAGCCTTTTCTGTTTTTTCACCTGAGAAGAACTGCAGATCAAGTTTAAGAAATTCCATTTCATGCTCCTCCGATTAATTCCATTAAACTCCGCATCGTATAAATCATCGTACTAAACACATCCTTGATGAGCATAAACATCGTTCCCATTACCAATATGAGCATAATAAAGCTCACGCCAATTTTCAGCGGCAGTCCTACAACAAAAATGTTCAGCTGAGGCACTGTGCGTGCAACAATTCCAAGTGCAAGATCCACGAGGAACAGCGATGCCACTATAGGAAAGGACATTTGAAAAGCGATCAAAAACATCGAGCTAAACGATTTGGTGATCATTTTGGCGATATTCCCATCTCCAAAAGGAAAAGCAGAACCCTCAAGCGGAATGTATTGGAAACTGTAAAAAACACCGTCCAGCAACAGATGATGGGCGTTTACACTCAGCATGAAAAGCAAGGCTAATATATTCAGGAATTGACCAATAAGCGGACTTTGCGCTCCTGTTTGCGGATCGATAATATTAGCAATGGCAAAACCCATTTGAAAATCAATCAAGCTTCCTGCCAGTTGAACAGCAGCCATCATAAGATAGGCAGAAAAACCGATGAAAAGTCCGATCATGACTTCTTTTACTGCAAGGAGAATAAATGCTCCGCTAAGTTCCAACGGTTCCGGGTTTATTGCAGTAAATACAATAAGAGATAGAAAAAAAGAAATACCGATTTTATGCGCGGACGGAATTGTGCGATATGAAAAGAGCGGCAGTGTGACAAAAAAGGCACTCACTCTCGCAAATATAAGCAAAAATGCCGGAAAATTTTCAATTACATACATGCTTTAACCTACAAATCTATTAAGATTGCCGAAAATATCCTGTGCATACGAGATGATGATCGACAGCATCCAAGGGCCGAAAAAGACGAGCCCGATCAGCACTCCCACAATTTTAGGAACGAACGCAAGCGTCTGCTCCTGAATTTGGGTTGTTGCCTGAAAAACACTGACAACTAATCCAATGATCAGGGCGATCGCCAATAGAGGACCGCATATGATCAACGTTGTATAAATCGCCTTTTCAGCAATCGAAATGACAAATTCTGAACTCATTTATTTAATCTCCTACTCAGAAACTTTGAAGAAGTGATTTCACGACCAAATACCATCCATCTACAAGGACAAACAGCAGAATTTTAAATGGCAGTGAGATCATCACAGGCGGCAGCATCATCATTCCCATTGACATCAAAATACTTGCAACGACCATGTCGATGACTAAGAATGGGATAAAGATCATAAAACCTATTTGAAAAGCCGTTTTTATTTCACTGATGGCAAACGCAGGGACAAGTGCTGTAAGAGGAATATCTGCTACAGATTCAGGCTTGTCCATCTTTGCGTATTCAAGAAACAAAGCTAAATCCTTTTGCCTTGTATGCTTGCTCATAAATTCCTTCAAGGGAAAAGCAGCTTTCTCATAAGCTTCCTCGAGGCCGATTTCTTCATTAAATAGTGGCGTCAGAGCCTGCTTATTTATCTCTGAAAAAGTCGGGGCCATAATGAAAAATGTCAGAAACAAGGCAATCCCGATCAGAACCTGGTTCGGCGGCATCTGCTGCGTAGCAAGCGACGTTCTGACAAATGACAGGACAATAATGATTCTTGTAAAACATGTCATTAAGATTAAGATGCTTGGTGCTAGAGAAAGGACAGTCAGCAGCAGCAGCAGCTTGATGGACGTGCTGACATTTTCTGCATCACTATTGCTGAAAATTTCCACAAATTCATTCATTTTGTGTCATCCTTTCCAGCTAAATCCTCCAAGCTGCTTCGTCTTTCTTTTTTTAATTGTTCAAGCTGTTCTTTAAAGGAAAATGATTGTCCATCCGCCATCCCATTATTTTTATGACGGAACAACGGTGCTGACACGTTTTTAAGCCAGTCTTTTGTGTCGATTGCAGCAGCAAACCTCTGCTGATGCTCTTCTGTAATTTCCCTGTATTCATCTTCATCGTCAATCTCTTTTAACAGCTGAACAGAATCTGAGACACCTACTACAAGGATTTTTTTCCCTACTTTTATTAATTGAATCGACCGATTTTGTCCGACATTTGTCCCGCCAAGGTTTTCAATAAACTTTGAAGAAGAAGTGAATTTGTTTCGTTTACTCACAAATTTCAAAAGTATGTAAATCAAAACTAGGATAAATGCAGTTGCCAGGATCATCTTAATGAAATCCCATGCTGTTACAGATGTGTCAGCAGCCTGGTATTCTGCATCCGATGTCCCGCTGTTTTTTTCACTCTTGCCGTCAGTCTTTTTTTCATCTGACCCGACCCAGTCTGCCACAGATTCAGCCCCCTGCTCCGCATGAACTGCGGAATGACTAAGCGGATGCAGGAAGATTAGAAGAATCACAGCTATTGGTATCCATTTTATTTTCACTTGCAAGTGGAAAGACTCCTTTTAGCTTAATGTTTTATTTATAGCTTCAAGCACTCTGTCTGCCTGAAAGGGCTTCACGATAAAATCTTTTGCACCCGCTTGAATCGCATCAATAACCATAGCCTGCTGTCCCATTGCAGAACACATGATGACTTTAGCGTGAGCGTTGATTTTTTTTATTTCTTTAAGGGCGGTAATGCCATCCATCTCCGGCATTGTGATATCCATTGTGATTAAATCCGGAAAATGCTCTTTATATTTCTCTACGGCTTGTGCACCGTCAGCTGCTTCTGCTACGACATCAAATCCATTTTTTGTTAAGATATCTTTAATCATCATTCTCATAAATGCTGCATCGTCCACGATCATTATTTTATGTGCCATTCCAGTCACTCCCATGATTGATTACTTTAATTTATTTAAACGCTCAGACTGACTTAATATATCCGTCACCCGCACGCCGAAATTCTCTTCTATTACTACGACTTCCCCTTGAGCGACGATTTTATTGTTGATTAGAATATCAACTGGTTCGCCTGCCAGTTTATCCAATTCAATAATGGAACCGGATGATAATTCCAGGATTTCTTTCACTGAACGCTTCGTGCGGCCAAGTTCAACCGTTACCTGAAGCGGGATATCCAGCAGCATATCAAGATTTTTCATTTCACTTTGATACATTGGAACAGATTCGAAAGAAGAAAATTCTGCCGGCTTAACATCAACTGGAGGTCTCTCTATTCTTTGCTGAACCGGTTGAGCAGGGTGAGCCGCATTACTGCGCTGTTTTTCTGAATAAGCAGGTGCAGGTGCGGGGTCTGGCCGAACTTCTTTTTCTATAGCTTCAACTGTCGCTGCTTGCTGCTGTGGGTTCATCAGCTCTTCAACAAGATCTTTTCCAAATTGCAGAGGCAGCAGCTGCATAATCTCAGAATCTATCAAAAGTCCCACTTTGAGCCTGAACGCAACTTTTAAAAATAGATCTTCTTTTGGAAATGCTCCTGTTCCTTCTCCTTCTTTTATATCTAAAAGCTCTATAGATGGAGGAGAGATATCTACTTTTTTGTTGAAAATCGTAGACATTGAAGTTGCGGCTGAGCCCATCATTTGATTCATTGCTTCCTGAACAGCACTGATCATGATGTCATCCAATGATGAATCGTTTATCTCCCCGTTGCCGCCTATCATTAAGTCCGCGATAATTGCTGCATCACTTTGCTTAATGACCAGTAAATTACTTCCTATAAATCCTTCAGTATAATTCACTTCTATCGCAACATAAGGATGTGGAAACTCATCAGATATTCTTTGCCTTTGAACAACCGAAACAGTTGGAGTTGTAATTTCCACTTTTTGCTGAAGCAAGGTAGAAAGCGCAGTTGCAGAACTGCCAAACGAAATATTGCCAATTTCTCCAATTGCATCTTTTTCCATATCATCTAAATAATCTTTTGTCTCTATCGTAAATTCTTCTGCATCATTTGAATCTGTACCCTTTAAAAGAGCATCAATTTCATCCTGAGATAACATCCCATTACTCACCTTCTTCGCGCCCCCTCTGATAATGGCCGATTACTTGCACTGCAGCTTTTCTTTTTAGTTTACCCGGCTGACCATAAAATTTAGGTTTATCCCCAATTTTAATAACCAAAGGCTGATCAATGGCTGTTTCCAGCTGTATAACATCTCCTGCTTGAATGTCTAAAAATTCTTGAATCGTGATCTCTGATATTCCCAGTTCTGCAGTAATTTTAAGTTCTGCTGAATGAATTTTCCTCTCCAAAGCTTCAACTTCATTTGGCTTCGGTTCTTTTCTTTCCGACTGCATCCAAAAGTGAACACTCAGACGAGGAATAATCGGCTCTAAAATGACATGAGGAATACAGAGATTTATCATGCCGCTGATTTCACCGATCTGTGTATTCAGCGATATGACAACCACCGTTTCATTCGGGGAAACCATCTGCAGGAACTGCGGATTGACTTCCAGATTGTTCATGACCGGGTTTATATCATAGATGGAACTCCATGCCTCTTTGTAATTATCAAGTGATTTTTCAAACAGGTTTGACATAATTCTGCTTTCAATTTCCGTTAATTGATCCGATTTGCTTAATCCCGTTCCAAGACCGCCCATCAGTCTGTCCATCATGGCATAAGCAATATTCGGATTGACTTCCATTAAAATCCGCCCATTTAAAGGACGTACTTCAAATACATTAAGCACTGTCATCTTTGGAATCGAGCGGATAAACTCTTCATAAGGGAGCTGATCTACAGATCCAACGCTGATTTGCACATAAGTTCTCAGCTGAGCTGAAAAATAGGTAGTTAGCAGCCTTGCAAAATTCTCATGTATCCGTGTTAAACTTCTAATTTGATCTTTTGAAAACCTGAGTGCCCTTTTAAAATCGTAAACTTTCACTTTTCGCTCGGTCTCTTCTTTTTTTAATTCATCAGCATCCATTTCACCTGACGAGATTGCAGAAAGCAAAGCATCGATTTCATTTTGAGACAGTATTTCAGTTGACATGCATTCACACCTCCTGCGCATGGGATTTATGCCAAATTATTGAATGATATAGGAGGTTGTGTAGACCTTCTGAATTTTGCCTTTTTGCATTAATTCGTTTGCATGCTTTTTCACCGTTTCTTTAAATGAATTCATGCCGTCTTTTCCATCCAATTCTTCAGCGGAAATATTAGACAGCTCTGAAATGATAATGTCTCTTATTTGAAATTCTCTTTTTTCAAGCTCTTCTTTCGCTTTCTTGCTGTCCGTTTCTAATTTGAATGACAAACGGACAATGTTGTCACTTTCAAGGTTTGTTGTGATTTCCGGAAGATCAAAGGAATATTCGATGACTTCATCGATGGATGGCTCTTTGTCTTTAGCTTCAGCCGTATCCATAAAATTTGTTACGATAACTAATGCTGTTACACCTATTAACGTAATAGATGTAACGATGACAAGCATGATGGTTAATAATTTTTTATTCATGATCATCCACCTCCTGCGGGCCTGATGCATGTAATAGATGAATTTCCTTATAAAAATTGCGGGTTAATAACGAAACGTCGGCTTCTGATTCTTTTACAACAAACTTTTTGCCGCTAGTCAGCGTGATAGTTGTGTCCGGAAAAGACTCGACCTGCTCTATGTAAATCGCATTTAATGTAAAAGGCTTTCCGTTTAAACGAGTTAATAAAATCAAATGCTGCGGGGGTCATAAATAGTTATGAGCCCCCTGCCCCCTAACTTAACGTTTTAAATTCATTAGTTCCTGTAAAATTTCATCAGAAGTCGTAATAATTTTTGTATTGGACTGGAAACCGCGCTGAGCCACAATCATTTCTGTGAATTCATCTGCAAGGTCCACGTTTGACATTTCAAGCATTCCGGCCATGATTGTGGCTGAGCCGTCTTGGCCAGGGACTGAAAGTTCGTCAATTTGTATACCTGCAGTGCCGTTATTATTCACGGTTCCTGAATTACTGGATTCTTTGTATAAATTTCCTCCAACTTTTTCAAGACCGCCTTCGTTTGCAAAATTGGCAACTCTGATTTGACCGGCTGTGTTTAAATTTCCTCCAGCGTCTACAAAGCTGACTTTTCCATCTGGTCCGATATTAAAGCTTTTTGCATCAAGAGGAATTTGGATAAGACCTGCAGCGCCGCTCAGCTGATTATTCCATGTAGAATTTGCCGGATTTTTATTTCCAGTTTCTCCCACTAAGTAATAACCATCTGAAGTTACTAAATAACCCTTGTCATCTAAATAGAAATTCCCTGAACGTGTATAGCTAAGATCCATCGCATTATCAATTGGTCCAATTATTTTATTGTCGCCTTTTGCCGTTTGAGTATCTTCATTAACTGATCCAGGTGCTTTAATCGTCCCAACTACAAAAAATCCATCTCCCGCCAAAGCAAGGTCAAGTGTTCTTCCTGTTGTCTGATTAGACCCTGCTGTGTGAATCGTATCAATAGAACTCAGTGCTGAACCTAGTCCAACCTGTTTGGCATTCATACCGCTTGTATTTCCGGTAGCGGCACTTGCGCCGGCAATCTGCTGATTGATTAGATCTTTATATGTGACACGGCCTTTCTTAAAACCGTATGTATTAACGTTTGCGATGTTATTTCCGATCACATCAAGCTTTGTCTGGAAATTTTTCATACCGCTGACACCTGAGTACATTGAACGCAACATATTTTTTCTCTCCCTATTGAATCTATTTTATTTGCTGCTTCGCTCGTTCCGCAGCAAAGGCTTCCTTTAAAGGTCCAGCCCGTTTAATTTAAGATGATGGTTCCGTTAATATTTGTGAAAATTTGATCGTTTGCTTCTTTTCGGTTCATTGCTGTAATTACGATGCTGTTTTTAACGTTTACGATGAATGCAGCCTGTTCTAATAAAACCAGCGAATCGTTAACACCTTTAGATCTTGCTTCAGACAATTTTACTTTCATTTTGCTCCATTGATGTTCTTCTACCACAATTCCCCGATCAGACATTCTTTGTTTGGCATGTTTGCTTATTTTAATAGGTGAATGCTCATCATGAAGCAGTTCCTGAAAAGTTGGCTTGTGACTTGTTTTTACTTCAGTTGTTATTGGTATTAAAGACAGGGGATGCTTATTTAAATGACTGATTTTCATTGAAAGATTTAGCTTGCATCATTCTGAGCTGTTACTTTTGTAATCAAAGCACTCGGTATCTCTTTCCCGTTTTGCATTTCAAGGATAATATCTGTCCCGGATTGTTTAATGGATTTAACTGTGCCTTTTTCCACTGCCCCGTCTTCTGTGTTCCATTCGACTTGTTTGCCAATCATTTCTGAATATTTTAAGATTCCATCATTTACTTGAACCTGTATAAAGTTGCTTAGCTGTGTATTCATGTTTGTCATTTGCTCAAGCGATGAGAAGCTTGCCATTTGTGAAATAAATTCTTTATCCTCCATCGGGTTTAAAGGATCCTGATTTTGCAGCTGGGCAATCAGAATCTTTAAAAAATCATCTTTGCCGAGATTTGATTTGCCGCCAGATCTTTCAGCGGTCACAGATGATAAAAGCAGCCCTGTGTCAATCGTGTTTTGTGTCATAAGAAACCTCCTTTTTAAGTCAGCATATTTAAGTGAGCCTTAAAGGAATCTTTTTCATCTTCGTTTTCAGTTTCCTCCTTTTCACCGTCTCGTTCATAGCGATTATGATTATTTTCTTCCTGCCTTCGATTAAACGATGTCTCCATTTGCTCTCCGTAAACTTCAAACCTGTCAACTTGAATATTTAATGAAGGCAGTGCCTGCTTCAATTGATGAATGCTTTGTTCAACAAGTTCTTTAGCGGACTTTGTGGAAGTAATAATTTTAGCTGTCATTTCACCATTCTGCTGTTGAAGCTTAACAGTAAGCATTCCTAAATGTTCAGGAGAAAGCCTGATTGTCATTTGTGAAAAACCGCTGGATAGAAATCTCGTTTTCGACCTTTTAAAGACATCTGTCAATTGACTTAACATAAGTTGATTACTGGAATGGACCGTTTTTTCTTTTACAGATGGGGTATCATTATTCAGTTTCAATAAATCGGATTGCAGGATATTTTCGATTGACGTTTGATTGCTTAAGCGATTATTTCTAAAATCATTTACAGCTATATCGTGATCCTTTGACATGGGAAGTTCGCTAGCAGCAGGATTCATTTGATCAGGTTCTTCACTATGTGCTGCAGGAAAGATATCTTGGCTGGTGAATTGATTTTGCTTATTAATCTGACTGTCTGTTTTTATATCGCTATGCAGCAAGCTGCCTTGGCCATTCGCTATCTGGCCTGCTGCTTTCTGCATTATCGCTTTTATAGGAGTTTCAGAAGTCCCGCTGTCTATTTTTAAGAAGGCTCCAGTCATTTCATTGCTTTCCGGTGTCTTATCCATTTTGCTTCCTGTACTGTTTGGCATTTCCATCAATAACTGTTTTGACAGCTGCGCTTGTAGATGGTGAATATTTTCAGCATTCTTGATTGAAACCAGTATGCCTTTCAATGAAGGAATAGAAAGTGTTAATGCCGGCTGATTCAATTGATGTATCACTTGTGTGTACTTTGTTCTGATTTCTGCTGTTTCTCTGTTTTGGCCAATATCTGTCATCCCATTAAAGTGAATCAGTTTAGTAAAGGATTTTAATAATTCAAGCATCTGAGAAGTCTGTGCAGCTTCTTTCGAACTCATTTCAGACATATATGCCTCAAGCGGCTTTATGGCAGATGAAATCTTTGCAGACAATCTCAATCTGTCACCTGATAATTGATCCTTAGATAATTTCCCGCTTATTAAGGACACAAATTTTTCAGCATCCAAAGTTATCATTCCATCTGGAAATCCTGTGGCAGAGTTTGGACTTGCACCCTTCATCCAATCGCTCATTGCTTCCTGAACTGCAGCTATCATTGTTTGAAATCGTTCCTCTTTTAAAACTGACTTGTTATCATAAAAACTTCGCGAAATGGTTTCGAACTTGCTTACCCGGGGGAAATCACCAGTTTTATTAGCTATGAATTCATTTTCTTTATTTAATCTATTTATCAGCTTTTGAACATCATATAAAAAATCAACAACTGATTTTGAATCAGAAACTGATTCAACATTCTTGATTTGTTCGCTGGAGTTTTCTCTCTTATTTATAGCCTGAGTTATTACACCGTTTAGTAAGGATACAGCTTCATTGATTAATTGTGTTTCTTTAACTACTGCTGAATTATACTCAAGCAATTTTCTAGAATCTGCTGTCTGATTGATGTTCATTTCTTCATCTTGACGATTCAATAAAATTGGAACAGCTTTTTCAAAGAGGGTTTTGTTTTCACCATGTTCTGGGTATTTTTGTGATATATAATGACTGACTTGAGCTTCAATCTGTTTTTTTTGATCTGTGTCAGGCAGCTGAATGACTCCAGCCATTAAAGATATTATTTTCACTGTTTCAGGTTGATCAGAGAGCTGAGAAAGAATTCCTTCTATTGATACAGCTTTACTGAGAATTCTTTTTACAGCTTTTATTTCAACCTCATTTCCTAAGATCAATAATTCATTGACTTTCTCATTGGCGATAGGAGTTTCTCTAAAAAAACCTTCTTCTATCGGAATTTCCTGCAGGGCTTTCACTATACCGTCTTCAAGGTTCTGAAATTCAACTTCTATATTTTCCGCTTCAGGCAATCCTTCCGTTTCGGCTGTAAAAGAATTTTCTTTTCCGGTTTCAATCGGAACTTGATTTAAGAACATTTGAAAAGAAACTGAATTTCGGCTTTTTTCAGTGCTGTTTTGCATAAGTGGTGCAACGTTAAATACAGAAAATGGAATTTTCATATTTTCACCCCCTCTCAGACCCTTTATCCCGGGTTAGGAATCCGCAAGCATCTTTGTATATCGCGCAGCATCTTCCGCTGGCATTTTTTCCATGACTGCAATGACCTGATCGTCGTTAATAGACGTTAATATCTTTAATGCCTCTTCATCTGATAGAAAAGGAATGATTTCAGCCGCTTTTTTGCTTGACATCTTTTCATAAAGTTTGGCAATGTCTTTGCCTTCTTTTTCTTTGTTGTCAGATGCCTGAAGCTGTTCTTTAAGAGACTTAACTTCTTGGCTGAGCTGCTCTATTTCTCTCACTTTAAGGTCCGCTTCATTTTCCAAAGCCGAGATTTCCTGCTGCTGTTTTTCAATGGTGGTTTTCTGACGTTCATTTTCTTCCTTAAGCTCTGCTGAAGGAGCGATATTTGTATTTTCGCTGTTATTTTTCTCTTCAACACTCGTAAGATCTGCTGTTCCTGGTATATGCGAGATTGCTTCTTTCATTTTCCCGGCCACATCAACGCCTGCGACTGTTAGAATAACCGTAATGAAAGTGACCGTAAAAAGGACGGGAATAACAATTACAAATAACGTCCATTGAAGCTTGCTTGAATCATTCTCATTGTTTTTCACAGTATTTTTCACCTAATTCCCCCGAAGTGCAAAGGCTTGAATCGAGAGATCATCCATAAACTTTGATTCTGACGCTTTCACGTGTTCGAGATGTACTTCATAATGCTTTTCTTTCATTTTTTCATATTTCTTTACTTCGATATTTTTTTCCGTAAGCTCAAGCTGTTTTTCTTGCATGTTGTCCCGGGTAATGACCACAAGCCTCTGATAATGAGTGATCGTTTTTTCTAAGTTTGCTACAAACTGCTGAAAATGGCGGATTTCCTGAACATGCATGCCCGTGTTCAGCTCTCTTGCTGTTCTCTCTTCAAGCACTTCTTTTTTCTTGAGACAGTCATACAGCTTTTCTGCTGCATTTTCAAACTCAGTAACAGAGCGGTTATAGTCTTCAAGAGACTTTTCTTTTTCATTTTCTTTTAATTCGAGCACCTTTTGAAACCGGTATGTATATTTCACCCATTCTCACCTTTTTCAATCAATCGTTCTAATGAAGCCGCACTCTCTTCAAACGTGATTTTATCGTGCACATTCTGTTTTAAAAATGAAAGAATCTTTGGATAAAACCGGATGGCGTCATCAATTTCTCTGTTAGAACCTCTTTTGTATGCGCCAATATTTATCAAGTCTTCAGAGTTCATATAAGTGGCCAGGTATTCTCTTAGTTTTGCCGCGTTCTTTTTCTGAGGTTCCGACACAATTTGATTCATGACTCTGCTTATGCTTTTTAATACATTGACGGCAGGAAACTGGCCCTTGTTAGCTAAACCCCGGTCAAGCACTATGTGCCCATCGAGTATTCCCCGCACAGTATCCGCAATCGGCTCATTCATATCATCACCATCAACCAGCACGGTATAAAACGCAGTGATGGTTCCTTTTTCATTTGTCCCTGTCCGCTCTAAAAGCTTTGGTAATACAGCAAAAACACTTGGTGTATAGCCTTTTGTTGTTGGAGGCTCACCTACTGCAAGCCCTATTTCTCTCTGAGCCATGGCAACCCTTGTCACCGAATCCATCATGAACATGACATTCATGCCTTTATCACGAAAATATTCAGCGATGGCTGTTGCGGTATAGGAAGCTTTCATTCTCATTAAAGCTGGCTGATCTGAGGTCGCAACTACCACAATTGAACGTTTCAGCCCTTCTTCTCCCAGATCCTTTTCAATAAATTCCCGGACTTCGCGCCCTCGCTCTCCTATTAGAGCGATTACATTCAGGTCTGCTTTCGTATTTCTTGCAATCATGCCCATTAGTGTACTTTTACCCACGCCGCTTCCTGCAAATATGCCTACACGCTGACCTTTCCCCACAGTCAGCAGGCTGTCAATCACGCGAACGCCTACTTCCATCGGTTCATGTATGGGAGGTCTTTTCATTGGGTTTGGGGGGCTTTGTTCAGCAGATATTGGAGTTAATCCCTTTGGCAATGGAGACTGATTCAGAGGATGGCCATAAGCATCTACAACCTGCCCGATCAAACCGGAACCTGCTTTTATTTTCAAAGAATCCTTTGTTGCTTCAACAATACTGCCCGGTGAAATTTGTGATAGATGTTCAAAAGGCATCAATAGAACATTTTCTCCTTTGAATCCCACCACTTCAGCAGGAATTCTTTGTTCTTTCTTTGAACCTGCATGGATATAGCATAAATCTCCGATTGAACTTTCCGGACCTCGAGACTCAATCATCAGTCCAATGACTTTGTTCACTTTGCCATATCTCTTATATGAGTCCAGAGTTTCTATTTTCGAAATCAAATCCCGGGCTTTCAAAAAGTTCTCATTCCTCTCCAATCAATTCGAGCATTTGCTGCTTCAGCTGCTTGAGCTGTGCATCGATTCCAGCATCAATCTTTCCGAAAGGAGATTCAATCTGACAGCTGCCTTCAGGCAGAGCTTCATCAGGAAAGATATACAATTCTGATTTAGACATAAGCATATTCTCTAATTCATTTTTCTGTTTCAGTACAAGTCCATACTGAACAGGATGGACAAAAATTTTAATTTCCGGATACTCCCGAACTTCGTGTAAAGCTTTTTTAACTAGCTCCAAAAACCAATCAGGATGTTCTTCCAATTTTATAAATATCAGTTTTTCGGCTAGTTTGACAGCAAGATTCACAATCGTTTCTTCCGAGCTGACAATTTTACTGATATAGTCTTCCTTCGATTGTTCAACAATTTTCAGCGCTTCCACAAGGTGAGAACTGTACTGCCTTAAGCCTTCTTCTTTTCCGGCATCAAGTCCAGCAAGGAACCCTTCTTGTCTGGCTTGTTCTCTTTGACGCTCCCGCTCAATTTCCCATTCCTGCTGCACATCCGCCATTTCAATTCGGATGCTTTCCGCTTCCGCTTTTGCGCTTTGAATAAGAGCCTCGGCTTCTTTCATTGCCTGCTGTAAATAGAGGTTTGCTTTCATTGACAGTTCTGGGTCTTCTATTTCATTTGAAGAAGGAAAGAAGTCCGTTGTCTGTAATAAAATTGATTTTTTGGCGTCTTCCTGCTGGATGGCATGGGCCGATTTAATCAATTTAGACAATGATATCATCTCCTCCGCCTCGGGCAATGACGATTTCGCCTGCATCCTCAAGTCTGCGGATAACAGCAACAATACGTGATTGAGCTTCTTCAACATCCCGAAGTCTGACTGGGCCCATAAATTCCATTTCTTCTTTAAATGTCTCAACCATTCTCTTAGACATATTTTTATAGACAACCTCTTTTACTTCCTCGCTCGCAACTTTCAATGAAAGCATTAAATCCTCATTCTCCACATCGCGGATCACGCGCTGAATCGCCCTGCTGTCAAGTGTCACGATATCTTCAAACACAAACATTCTCTTCTTTATTTCTTCTGCCAGTTCGGGATCCTGAATCTCAAGAGAATCAAGAATCGTTTTTTCTGTGCTGCGGTCTACACCATTAAGCACTTCTACTACAGCTTCTACACCGCCTGTTTGTGTATAATCCTGCGTGACAGTGGATGATAATTTCCGCTCAAGAATCTGTTCAACTTCATTGATAATTTCCGGGGAAGTACGGTCCATTTTAGCGATGCGCCTTGCGATGTCAGCCTGCTGTTCATGCGGCAAGCCTGATAAAATCTGCCCTGATTGTACAGGGTCCAAATAAGATAATATTAGAGCGATTGTTTGGGGATGCTCCCCCTGAATAAAATTAAATATTTGAGCCGGATCAGCTTTTCTTGCAAAATCAAATGGTTTTACCTGCAAAGAAGAAGTCAGCCGGTGAATAATGCTTGATGCTCGTTCTGATCCCAAAGCTTTTTCCAGGATTTGTTTCGCGTAAGAGATGCCTCCTTGCGAAATGAATTCCTGAGCCATGGCAATCTGATGAAACTCTTCAATGATCTCTTCTTTATTTTGAGAATCTACTTTTCTGACTCCTGAGATTTCAAGAGTCAGTTTTTCAATTTCCTCTTCTGATAGATGCTTATAAACAGATGCAGCTGTATCCGGACCGAGGGAAATCAGAAGAATGGCGGCTTTTTGCTTGCCAGTAAGTCTTCCATTGTTTGCTCTTCTCACCATCACTTAAAACCTCCTATTCTTCCGTCAGCCAAGATCTTAGCAGCTTTGCAAAGTCTTCTGGTTTTTCTCTTGCCATTTTCTCTAATTGCATTTTCCTTACAGATGTTTCGCTTTCATGTTCGGTGTTTACATCCGGTACTATGATTTTCTCCTGTACAAAAATGTCTTCCTCTTCATATTCCTCGTCCGCTTTGCGGTTTTTTCTGAATAGCAGGAAAAGCAGGATGATAATGATCAGCAAAAGAATTCCACCTGCTGCATAAAGCCAGAGCGGAAGAGACGTATTTGTTTCCTCCAGCATGTCCATTTTCCCTGCAAACGGTTGTACAGAAACGGAGATTTTTTCCTCAACCTGTTCATCTGTAAGGGGCTCTTCTGTTTCATCTTTATTGATTGATGTGCGGATGATCGTACCAAGGAGCTGTTCGATGTCATTTACACTTTCAGCAGATAAAGAATTTGGATCCTCTGCTTCAGGTGGTTCCACCATGACTTGAATTCCTAAATCACGAACTTTATATGGACTCTCGACGATTTCTTTTTTCACACGGTTAACTTCATTATTTATCCGTTCTTCGATTTTTTCGTAATCACCTGTTCCACTGCCTTGAACAGCTTCGTATCCGGGTACGTCATCTTCACCAGTCCCTGTTACGCCCCCTTCAGGAGCGCCTTCGCCTGTATAAGTTTCTGTAATTCTTTCTACACTCACCGCAAGGCCTTCCATATTTTCCTTGTCTACAGGTTCAACGATGTTTTCTTCTCTATTTTCTTGGGTAAAGTCTAAATCAGCTGTAACAGATACAACTACTTTATCCTGCCCCATCATGGTTCCGAGCATTTTTTGAACTTGACGCTGAATATCCCTCTCGATATTTGTTTTTAATTCATGCTGAGTGGAAATATTTTCTACAACAGGAATATTTTTATCACTTTTTAAATCAAAGTACTCAAAATCTTGATCCATGATGACGATATTATCTGTAGATAAACCTGGTACGCTTTTTGAGACAAGATGGTAAAGAGCATTTACTTTAGTCTGATCAAGCTGTATTCCAGGCTTCATGTTTAATACAATCGAAGCGGTAGAAGAGCCATTGTCTTCATTAACAAAAACCGATTCTTTCGGAAGATTAATCATGACTTTAGCGTCATGAACTCCCTCAATGCCTTTCATTAAATTTGAAAGTTCTGTTTGGGTTGCTTTAAGCTTCAGAACATCAAATTCATTATCAGTCATTCCAAATCCAATATTTTGACCAAAGAAAGAATAATCAATCACACCGCTGTTAGGGATGCCTTCTGCAGCAAGCTCAACTTTTAGTGTATCAACCATTTCAGAGGGAACCATGATTGTTGCACCATTGTCAGCAATTTTTGATGTAACTCCTTGAGCATCCAGCGTTTCTTTAATTTGCCCCGTCTCCTGGGGTGACAAATCCTTATAAAGCGGTACAAGATTGGGGTTTGATGACAGATAAGCACCTATTGCAATAAAAAGAACCAAAGCAGCCGCGCCGCCAATAATGAATCCCTTTTGAGCTTTCGTGCGTTCTGCCCATACCTGTTTTAGTTTATTTCTAAATTCCGTTAACTTCTGATTCATTCCTGGAAATCCCCCGATAATGTCGACATGAATGCTGCATGTAGAAGTCGGCATCCATCGCTAGTTTTATACATATTTAGGTTATATTTGCATTCTCATCATTTCCTGATATGCTTCTACTGCTTTATTTCTGATTTCAATTGTTGTAAGCATGGTTACACTCGCCTTTTCAGCAGCAATCATGACATCCTGCAATTGAACATTTTTCCCTTCTGCTAAAGCAGCGGTCATTTGATCTGATTTGATTTGCATGGAATTCACTTCATTAATTGATTGATTCAGGAAATCGGAAAATGAAGTTTCCTGATTCTGTTTACTGCTTTTAACGACCTGAGATTGACTGTCCTGAATACTCTGGGTCTGAAAGGGTGTAATGGCATTAATCATAGATCTTCAAACCTACTTTCCAAGCTCTAATGTTTTCATCAGCATATCTTTAGAAGCGTTAAAAACTGTTACATTTGCTTCATATGACCTTGTGCTGCTTATTAAATCAACCATTTCCTTTAAAGGATCAACATTCGGCAGTTCTACATACCCTTGATCATTCGCATCCTGATGTTCCGGGTCATATACAAGTTTAAAAGGAGTGCGGTCCTCTCTGATTCCAGAGACCTTTACACCTGACAATTCACTTGACTCTTTCCCTTGCGCTCTATGTAAGTGTGATAAAAACGTATTTCCGCCGGGCTCTGTCACGACCGTTTTGCGCCGGTAAGGCTGCCACTCCCCATTTTCAAAAACCGCTCTTGTAGTATCTGCATTTGCCATGTTCGATGAGATGACATCCATCCGCAGTCTTTGTGCTGTTAAAGCTGAAGCCGTTGTATTTAACTGACTGAAAATATTCATAATCAGCTTCCTCCTCTAATCACCGTTTTGAGAGAATTAAATTTGCTGCTTAAACGGTCGATAAGTGCATTGTAGTAAATTTGATTTTCAGCCAAGTCAGACATTTCCCGATCCACGTCAACATTATTGCCGTTTGCCTGGTAGGACGTGTTCGCTTTAGATTTAATCAAATAGGATTCTTGTCCTGAGCCGAAAGATAGATGACGCTGATCTGTCTTAGTGGCTTGTAGCCTGCTCACTTCAGAATCTAATGATTGTTTAAATGTGATTTCTTTCGATTTATAATTTGGAGTATCAACGTTGGCAATATTTTGACTTATTACTTTTTGCTTAACCGCGGAACGATTCACAGCATTTTCAAGTGAATTGATTGTTTCAGAAAATATTTTCATTTAGTCCCCTCATAAAATCCTTATACCTTTCGAATGGTATATTGTCGAATTATGTTAAATCCATACTGTAATTGTAAGAAATAATAGTCTTAAAGTCTATGAAGGTTTTGTAAAAAAAGGTCGGAATTTGTATCTATTTTTTATTAAGTTCTTTTTACCTAGTAATTTTACACTATTTACCACGATAATTTAATAGTCATGGGAGTTTTTACACTCAAACACATAAATAAGATCGGCAAAACAAAAAAAGCACTTCAAAAGAAGTGCTTTTTTTGTAAACGTATTGTTAATTTGTTTTTAATTTTTCAAGTTCAAACAAGAATTTATCATTCAACACTTTAATGTAAGTGCCTTTCATACCTAGTGAACGCGATTCAATGACACCCGCACTCTCAAGTTTGCGGAGTGCATTTACGATAACCGAACGGGTAATCCCTACTCTGTCAGCAATTTTACTTGCAACCAGTAAGCCTTCATTGCCGTTTAGTTCTTCAAAAATGTGTTCGATTGCTTCTAGCTCACTATAAGATAATGAGCTGATTGCCATTTGAACGACTGCTTTGCTTCTTGCTTCATCTTCAATCTCTTCTGCTTTTTCACGCAGGATTTCCATACCAACTACAGTTGCTCCATATTCTGCAAGGATTAGATCATCATCTTCAAATTGAGCCTGCAGACGGGCTAAGATAAGCGTGCCAAGACGCTCTCCTCCTCCAATGATAGGTACAATTGTAGTCAAGCCGCTTTTGAACAGCTCGCGGTTCTCAACAGGGAAAGCTGTATATTCACTGAAAACATCAAGGTTTGATGATGTTTCATTCACGTTAAACAAATTCTTAGTGTATTCTTCCGGGAATTGGCGATCCTCAAGCATTTGAATCATGCGCTCGTTTTCAATCTGCTGATTGATAGCAAATCCCAAAAGTTTGCCGCGGCGGCTGACGACGAAAATATTTGCTTCGATAACGTCACTTAATGTCTCAGACATTTCTTTGAAGTTAACTGGTTTACCTGCTGCCTTTTGAAGCATAGCATTGATTTTTCTTGTTTTTTGCAATAAAGCCATTAGTAAGTTCCTCCTGGAAATATGTAATTATAAAATAAATTGACTCAAGTCTTTGTTTTTAGCAATTTTGCTTAATTTATCCTCAACGTACTGAGGTGTAATCGCTATTTTATCCAGTGTAATTTCGGGTGCTTCAAATGAAAGGTCTTCTAGAAGCCTCTCAAGGATCGTATGAAGTCTTCTTGCCCCGATGTTATCTGTGTCTTGATTAACCTGGAATGCAACTTCCGCAATCTTACGAATAGCATCGTCAGAAAATTCAAGTTGTATACCTTCTGTTTCCAATAAAGCAGTATATTGCTTGAGCAAAGCATTGTCTGGCTCAGTTAAAATCCGTACGAAGTCTTCGATGTTTAACTTTGTCAGTTCAACGCGGATCGGGAATCTTCCCTGCAGCTCTGGAATTAAATCAGAAGGTTTTGCAATATGGAATGCACCTGCTGCTATAAATAGGACATGATCTGTTTTGACAGAACCATATTTTGTTACAACGGTTGATCCTTCAACAATTGGCAGAATATCGCGCTGAACGCCTTCTCGTGAGACATCTGCTGAAGAACCGCCTTGATTCTTCTTGGCAATTTTGTCAATTTCATCGATGAAAATGATGCCCATTTGCTCTGCGCGCATAACAGCGTCCTGTGTAACATCATCCATGTCGATCAGCTTTTGGGCTTCTTCACTGGTCAGAACCTTACGTGCTTCGCGCACTGTGAGCTTGCGTTTTTTCTTCTTTTTAGGCATGAAACTGCTTAAAGCATCCTGCATATTCATCCCCATTTGTTCCATACCCGATCCCTGAAGCATGTCAAACATGGAAGCATTCTGTTCTTCAACTTCCACTGTTACGTGATAGTCCTCTAGTTCGCCTAAAGCAAGCTGATGGGCCATTTTGCGTCTTTTTTCTTCAACAGACTGCTCTTCCGCTGAATAGTCATCTTGATCCTGTGAGGTGCTGCCTTGAGCACCGCCAAAAAGCATTTCTAATGGGTTCTTATAAGATGTTTGTTTTTTCTTGCCCGGAACTAATAATTCTACAAGTCTTCTATTGGCATTTTCTTCAGCAGCGGATTTCACTTCTGCCATTTTTTCTTCTTTGACTAAACGGACAGATGTTTCGACAAGATCACGGACCATCGATTCAACATCGCGTCCCACATAGCCGACCTCAGTGAATTTTGTTGCTTCAACTTTAATAAAAGGAGCTCCTACAAGTTTTGCGATTCTTCTTGCAATTTCTGTTTTCCCTACGCCTGTAGGTCCGATCATTAAAATATTCTTAGGCACTACTTCATCACGGAGGTTTTCTGACAGCCTGCTTCTTCGGTAGCGGTTTCTTAATGCTACAGCAACTGCTTTTTTTGCGTCTTTCTGACCAACAATATACTGATCCAATCGTTCAACAATTTGTCTTGGCGTCATTTCTTTCATTTGATCATTACTCCTCCCTTTATAACTCTTCTACTGTTATATTCAGATTTGTATAAACGCAAATTTCACCGGCCATCTGAAGAGCTGCTTCTGCAATTTCTTTTGCTGTCAGAGTCTCTCCTGAATATCTTTTAAGAGCTCTTCCTGCTGAAAGTGCGTAATTTCCGCCAGATCCAATTGCTAAAATTCCATCATCAGGTTCAATCACTTCACCGGTACCGGAAATGAGAAGAATATCGTCCTCATTCATGACGATAAGCATAGCCTCAAGCTTGCGGAGCACTTTATCACTGCGCCATTCCTTTGCAAGCTCGACCGCTGCACGCTGGAGGTTTCCGTTGTACTCTTCAAGCTTGCTTTCAAACATTTCAAATAAAGTGAACGCATCTGCTACTGAACCGGCAAATCCTGCAATTACCTTGCCGTTAAATAGTTTTCGCACCTTTTTTGCAGTATGCTTCATAACAACTGCATTGCCGAATGTTACTTGACCGTCGCCTGCCATCGCACACTTGCCGTTATGCTGAACAGCAAAGATGGTCGTCGCATGAAATTGAGACATACAAATACCTCCGTATTCTTTTTCTTTATGCACGCGGATGATGAGACATATAGATGTTCCGCAAATGATCTTTTGTTACATGAGTATAAATTTGTGTAGAAGATAAATGAGAATGACCTAAAAGCTCCTGAACACTCCTCATATCAGCACCTTCATTAAGAAGGTGTGTTGCAAATGTATGCCTGAACATATGCGGGCTGATATTCATTGTAGAAGAAGTCTTCTTAATCATTTCATTCAGAATGTGCCTGACTCCCCTTACTGTCAAAGGGCCGCCGCGCTGATTTACAAATAAATGATCATGATCACCGGCTTGTTTTTCTTTAAGAAGAAGCTGCTTTCTGCCTGAAGATAAATACAGCTCCAATGTATCCTGCGCATAGCTTCCAAAGGGAACATAGCGCTGTTTTCCGCCTTTGCCGTTTACAAGGACCGTTCCAATCTGCAAATCAAGATCGGTAAGCTTGATCTGACACAATTCGCTTACCCTAATACCAGTGCCATATAAGACTTCAAGAATCGCCTGATCTCTCTGTCCGGCTGCAGTTGCAGAATCTGACAGCGTGAAAAGCTGCTCGAGCTCTTTTTCATACAGAAACTGAGGGAGTCTGTGTTCTTTTTTTGGAAGAGAGACGCTTGCAAAAGGATTTTCTGATGCGATCTTCTCCCGGTTAAGAAACCTGTAAAAACTTCTTAACGCGGAAATTTTTCTTGAAATTGTTTTTCTGGCAAAATTTTTTTGATGCAGCTGAGTTAAGTATAATCTTGTATCAGAATATGTAATGAGCTGAAGATCAATCAATGATTGTTCCTTCATAAATATAAAAAAATCTTCTATATCAGCAACATAATTCACAATTGTATATTGTGAATAGTTTTTCTCAATTTGTAAATATTCTACGAACAAACTTAAAGAATTCTTAACATTTTCCATCTTAACACCTCACAAGGGCTACTAAATGTTATCACACATTCAGCAGCCCTTGCAAATGATTTCTATTATTTTTTCGAAATTTTTTGAATTGTTTCTATCGCTCTGTTTGCGTATCTTTCGTAGCGTTCTTTTTTATTTTTTATACGCTCCGGAAGCTCTGCAAATATGCCAAAATTCGCATTCATCGGCTGGAAATTGTCAGGATTTGCTGTTGTAATATATCTTGCCATGCTTCCCATTGCTGTCTCATGAGGAAGGACAAGCATTTCTTCGCCCAAAACGTAATTAGCAGCATTGATGCCTGCTAATAAGCCTGAAGCAGCAGATTCTACATAGCCTTCAACGCCTGTCATTTGACCTGCAAAAAACAGATCCTCTCTCTCTTTATACTGATAAGTCGGCTTCAGCATTTTAGGAGAATTAATGAAGGTATTCCTGTGCATCACACCGTATCTGACAATCTCTGCATTCTCTAAACCCGGGATCAGCTTCAGTACTTCTTTTTGAGGACCCCATTTTAAATGTGTCTGAAAACCGACAATGTTATAAAGTGTGCCTGCAGCATCATCCTGCCTGAGCTGAACGACCGCATGAGGTCTTTTTCCAGTCTTTGGATCTTCTAATCCGACTGGTTTAAGCGGGCCGAAAAGCATTGTCTTTTTCCCGCGTTTTGCCATAACTTCAATCGGCATGCAGCCTTCAAAGAAAATTTCCTTTTCAAATTCTTTGAGAGGAACTGTTTCGGCTTCAACAAGCGCATCATAAAAACGATCAAACTCTTCTTCTGTCATCGGACAGTTTAAGTATGCTGCTTCTCCCTTATCATAGCGGGACTTCAAGTACACCTTGTCCATGTCAATGCTGTCTTTTTCAAGGATAGGGGCAGCAGCGTCATAGAAATAAAGATATTCTTCACCCGTAAGTGCCTTTAATTGCTCAGATAATGCTTTTGAAGTAAGCGGTCCTGTAGCAATAATCGTCGGACCAGCCGGAATTTCAGTAACTTCGTCTGTGATGACAGTTACATTGGGGTGCCCTTTCACACGATCCGTAACGAGCGCTGCAAATTCATGACGGTCTACTGCGAGTGCGCCTCCAGCTGGAACTGCACAGTCATCAGCAGATTTAATGATCACTGAATCGAACAATCTCATTTCTTCTTTCAAAACGCCAACTGCATTCGTTAGGCCATTTGAACGAAGCGAGTTGCTGCAGACTAATTCTGCGAATTTATCTGTGTGATGTGCAGGAGTCTGTTTAACCGGCCTCATTTCATACAGGTTTACATGGACTCCGCGATTTGCCAGCTGCCATGCAGCTTCACTGCCGGCAAGACCGGCACCAATTACATTTACTGTTTTCATGTTCATCTATACAACCTCCATAAAACACATAAAGAAGGTGAGCAAGACTTCGCTCACCTTTACTTTTGCTGTTCTTCTTTATAATCACAGTTCACACACTGTACCTGCATGCCCTTTTTGAGTTTTTTCTCAACTAGCATATTATCACACTTTGGACACGATCTTGCAATCGGTTTATCCCATGATAGGAAGTCACATTCTGGAAACTGATCACAGCCATAAAAAATACGGCGTTTCTTTGATTTTCTTTCGACGATATTCCCTTTTTCACACTTAGGACATGGTACACCGATTTCTTTAACAATCGGTTTAGTATTGCGGCAGTCAGGGAAGTTCGAGCATGCCATGAATTTTCCGTAGCGTCCCATCTTAAAGACCATCGGGTTGCCGCACTCTTCACAGTCAACGCCAGCCGGTTCATCTTTAATTTCGATTTCTTCCATTTCATTTTCAGCGACTTCAAGGCGCTTTTCGAAATCTTTATAGAAATCGTCGATGATATTGACCCATAAAACATTCCCGTCTTCAATTTCATCAAGACTGCTTTCCATTTTAGCCGTGAATTCAACGTTGATGATTTCCGGGAAAAATTCCATAATCAATTCAAGGACAATCTCACCAAGCTCAGTCGGAATAAACCGTTTATTATCAAGGGCAACATAGCCCCTTTTCTGAATGGTATCAAGTGTAGGCGCGTACGTAGACGGTCTGCCTATTCCAAGTTCTTCAAGCGTTTTCACTAGTCTTGCCTCTGTATAGCGCGGAGGCGGCTGAGTAAAATGCTGAGCTGGTTCGATATCTTTAGAATATACCACATCTCCATTTTGCAGATCCGGAAGCATGCGGTCCTTCTCTTCCACTCCATCATCATTTCCTTCGACATACACTTTCATAAAGCCGGGAAATTTAATTTTGGAGCCATTCGCTCTGAACATAACATCATTATTATTTAAATCCACGCTCATTGTATCCAGTACCGCTGATGCCATTTGACTTGCCACAAATCGTTCCCAGATCAATTTGTACAAACGGAGCTGATCCCGGCTTAAAAATTCCTTTAAAGAAGCAGGGTCTTTCAACGTTGAAGTAGGACGGATCGCCTCATGAGCATCCTGCGTATTTGAATTTTTCTTTGCAGCTTTCTTTGCTGTGTTCGTAAATTCTTTGCCGTACTTCTGCTCGATGAAAGTATATGCTTCTTGCTGAGCTGTTTCAGAAATTCTTGTAGAGTCTGTACGCATATAAGTAATCAGACCGATTGTTCCTTCTTTTCCAAGGTCCATTCCCTCATATAACTGCTGGGCAATCATCATTGTTTTTTTCGCTCTGAAATTCAATTTGCGGGCTGCTTCCTGCTGTAATGTAGAGGTAGTAAATGGCACCGCGGGATTGCGTTTTCGTTCCTTTTTTGAAACATTTGTGACTGTGAAATGATTGCCTTTGATTTTATTTAGGACTGCTTTAACATCATCTTCGGTTTTTAATTCCGCTTTTTTTCCATTAATTCCAAAAAAGGCGCCATCAAACAAATCCTTGTCTTTTAGAAATTGACTTTCGATTGTCCAGTATTCTTCCGGAATAAACGCTTTTATTTCTTTCTCGCGGTCAATAATCAAACGGACTGCTACAGACTGAACACGGCCTGCACTTAAGCCCTTTTTAACTTTTTTCCAGAGAATCGGGCTGATTTTGTAACCGACTAATCTGTCGAGAATCCGTCTAGCCTGCTGAGCATCGACTAAATCCATGTTGATTGGGCGCGGATGTTTAAATGATTCTTTGATGGCATCCTTAGTAATCTCATTGAAAACGACTCGGCAGTCTGACAATACATCAACGTCCAGACTATGAGCCAGGTGCCATGCAATAGCTTCCCCTTCGCGATCCGGGTCAGCTGCGAGATAAACTTTTTTCGCTTTTTTTGCTGCTGTTTTTAATTCTTTAAGTACTGGCCCTTTTCCCCGAATCGTAATATATTTTGGTTCGTAATTCCCCTCAGTGTCCACGCCGATCTGACTTCTCGGTAAATCGCGGACATGCCCCATTGAAGCTTTCACCTTATATTTTTTCCCTAGATATCGTTCGATTGTTTTCGCTTTTGCCGGCGATTCAACAATCACTAAAAAATCCGACATACATGATCCTCCTTAAAGAGGTGTTCTCTCTCTTTATTTTCATACTTTCACTTTTTTCAATTTATGTGTTTATCTTTTAAATGAAATGATATTCCTGTCTGCATATAAAAAGAATCGCATACATTCCATGATTTGCTTAAACAGGTTAAATCTCCACTATTATTAAATATAGTGATGCAGTTTGTCAAACAGTAAATGAACATAGGAAGGAAAATCACACATATTATACCTGTAAGATTAGATCATTTATGATATCGCTTCCCTCTTCTGCGAGGTAGGCGCCCTGCTTAATCAGCTGATTTGCTCCTGCAGAAAAATCGTCAAAAATAGACCCTGGAACAGCAAAAACCTGTCTTCCCTGATCCAAAGCGGTGTTTGCTGTAATCAGTGAGCCGCTTTTCTCTTTTGCCTGCATGACTACTGTTCCAAGACTCAAGCCGCTGATGATCCGGTTCCTTTGAGGGAAGTGCCATTTTTGAGGTTTTGTTTTTGGAGGATATTCTGAAAGGACAAGTTGTTCAGAGCACATTTGTTCAAACAAAGCTTTATTTTCCTTAGGATAAAAATGATTCAGTCCCCCTGCAATAACTCCGATTGTTCTCCCGTTTCCACTTATCGCCGCATGGTGAGCAAGGGAATCTATGCCTTTTGCAAGCCCGCTTATGATCGTCCATCCGTCTATGACTAAAGGATTTACGATTTTCCTGAGAGCGCTCGAGCCATATAATGTTGGATTCCGTGTTCCGACAACACTGATCATTTTTTTCATTTTCAGAAGAGTTATGTCACCTTTATAAAAAAGAATTGGAGGGGGGTCTGGTATTTCACGGAGCAGCTCTGAGTAGTTTTCATCAAAAAGAGTGAGCATATGAAGATTTTGTTCACTATATTGAGAGGTTACTTCATGAAGATTGAATGAGTGGAAATCCTGCAGGAATTGGAGAAGAGCTTGATCTGACAGGCGGAAAAGCTGCTGTAACTCTTGATCTGTAAGTCTATATAGAGATTTCATGGTTGGATCGGCTTTCAGCAGGCTGAAAAAATTCATATGGCGAAAGCCCCGGCAATGGGATAAATGAATAATTTTATGTTGGATTTCGAGCATTTTTTGTCCCTTTCTACTATTATATATAGTTTTATTAGAAAGCTTTGTAAATCATGTTCAATAGAAAGAAGGGAATAGCATAAAACGCTATCCCCAGATCTTTTTTAGTGTGTTTTGCATTTTTCAAGTAAATTGTTTTCTTTTAATGCTTCAATCAATGTTTCACCCATAACGGATGGAGTGTCAGCTACTTTGATGCCGCACTCATTCATTGTTTTGATCTTTTCAGCCGCAGTACCCTTGCCGCCTGAAATAATTGCACCAGCATGGCCCATGCGCTTTCCAGGAGGTGCTGTCTGGCCGCCGATAAAGCCTACAACAGGTTTTGTCATGTTTTCTTTGATCCATAACGCTGCTTCTTCTTCAGCTGTTCCGCCGATTTCGCCGATCATGATGACTGCATAAGTGTCTTCATCTTCATTGAAAGCTTTTAAAACATCGATGAAGTTTGTGCCGTTTACAGGATCTCCGCCAATACCTACAGCTGTAGATTGACCGATGCCTGCTTGAGTAAGCTGATGAACTGCTTCGTATGTTAATGTGCCAGAACGAGAGACAACCCCAACATGGCCTTTTGTATGAATATATCCCGGCATGATGCCGATTTTACATTCATCAGGTGTAATAACACCAGGGCAGTTTGGACCGACAAGACGTGTTTTCTTGCCTTCCATGTAACGCTTCACATTCACCATATCAAGAACAGGAATGTGCTCAGTGATACAGATAACAAGGTCAAGTTCAGCATCAACAGCTTCCATGATAGCATCTGCAGCAAATGGTGCCGGAACATAAATGACTGATGCGTTCGCACCTGTTTCTTTAACAGCATCTTCAACTGTATTAAAGACAGGAACTCCTTCTACTTCCGTGTTTCCTTTTCCCGGTGTAACTCCGCCTACTATCTTCGTGCCATACTCTAGCATTTGCTTTGTATGGAATAGAGCAGTAGATCCTGTAATTCCCTGTACAATTACTTTAGTATCTTTGTTAATAAATACGCTCATCTTAGTCCCCTGCCTTTCTTACCCTACTAAAGATACGATTTTTTGTGCGCCATCAGCCATTGATTCTGCAGATGTGATATTCAAACCGGATTCATTTAAGATATTTTTGCCAAGCTCAACGTTCGTTCCTTCTAAACGGACAACTAAAGGAATTTCAAGTCCAACTTGTTTTGTCGCCTCAACTACTCCCTGAGCGATAATGTCACATTTCATGATTCCTCCGAAAATGTTGACGAAAATCCCTTTTACGTTTTGATCGGAAAGGATAATCTTAAATGCTTCTGTTACCTTCTCAGCTGTTGCACCGCCCCCAACGTCCAGGAAGTTTGCGGGATCCCCACCATAGTACTTGATAATATCCATCGTAGCCATAGCAAGTCCTGCTCCGTTAACCATACAGCCGATATTTCCATCTAAAGAAATATAGCTTAAGTCGTATTTAGAAGCTTCGATTTCTTTCGCATCTTCTTCGTCAAGATCACGGTATTCAAGAATATCTTTTCTGCGGTAAAGGGCATTTGAGTCAAAGTTTAATTTTGCATCAAGCGCCATTACTTTTCCGTCTCCTGTTACAACAAGAGGGTTAATCTCAGCAATTGAACAGTCTTTTTCAGTGAACGCTTTGTACAGGCTCATCATGAATTTAACTGCCTGTCCCACTAATTCTTTTTGAATATTAATATTAAAAGCAATTCTGCGAGCCTGGTAAGCTTGTAAACCTACAGCAGGATCAATTACTTCTTTAAAAATCTTCTCAGGAGTCGCTTCTGCAACTTCTTCAATTTCCGTTCCGCCTTCTTCAGATGCCATTAAGACAACACGTGAAGTTGCACGGTCCAGAACAAGTCCGATATAGTATTCTTTCTTGATATCGCAGCCTTCTTCAATTAATAAGCGTTTTACTTCTTTGCCTTCAGGACCTGTCTGGTGAGTAACCAGCGTTTTCCCTAAAATTTCTTTCGCATAAGTTTCTACTTCTTCAATATTCTTTGCAACTTTTACCCCGCCGGCTTTACCGCGGCCGCCCGCATGGATCTGAGCTTTTACGACAACTACCTCAGTACCTAATTCTTTTGCCGCTGACACAGCTTCTTCAACTGTGAAGGCAACTTTGCCGTTTGGTACTGCTACTCCATATTTTCTAAGGATTTCTTTTCCTTGATACTCATGGATATTCATTTCCCATCCTCCTAACTTATGTACGAAAAAAATAGACTGCGCTTTCATTTTATAAAATAGTTGATTCCTTGTCTACTATTCTGCAGAAATTCGTCGAATCCTTCATTTTTTTCGGATTTTTTCACAAAAATTATTTTTCTAGTAATATAAAATATTATCAATCGCTGCCTTTATCGATCGCTTGCTTCGTTTTGGCTTCTTTATCCGCCAGATAAAGAAATGAAAAAATTTCGGCGACTGCCTGATAAAGTTCTTCCGGAATCTGTTCGTTCACTTCCATTTTATGGAGGACTTCAATTAATGAAGGGTCCTCCTGAACTGGTACATCATTGAGTTTGGCAGCTTCGATTATCGTGTCTGCCATATGACCTTTGCCTTTAGCAGTGACCCGCGGAGCAGCATCCTTTTTATCTTGATACCTGAGTGCTGCCGCTTTCTTTTGCCTAATTTCATTTTTCATATTTTCAGATCCACTCCCTGCACTGCAAAATGATTACGGTACATGACCTTGTTCATAAATTCAGAATGATGATCTTCAGCTTCTTTAAACTGTTCAATTTTGATTGAACTCACTATATAATCCTGCTGCTGCAATTTTTGTTTTAACGCATCTGCATGATTGCGCAAGAGCGAGCGAAACAGCTCAGACTGATTGTAAATCGTGACAGTCACAATGCGGTGTTGAATATGTAAATCAATCATAATTTCTTTCAGGACATTCATATTTAAGTAAAAAAGGATCCTGCAGTAATCCGGGTCAATTTCTCCCTTATCATTCTTTCTGCCAGTCCATTCAATGTTCAGGTCAGATTGAAAATCCCCATAATGCAGCGGGATTTGCATAAATTGATTTTGAGTGAATCCCTGGTCAGCACTTAACAAAGTTTGTCCGTTCAGTTTTGTAATCAGCTGATCGATTTTTTCTTTTGCCGCAGGATCAGACTGCGTGAGACTTGCAGACAGCAGGAGAAGCTTCAGATTCTCCTCCTGCCGAATAGAATCAGTTCCTTTTGCAAGCTGCTGTAAAATGGAGATTTCCGCCTTTATTCCAGCCTTTTTTTGAAAGGAAGATAATACTCCAGCAAGGGCGTCAGCATTTTTATCGATATCTTGAGCGATTAATGAACCTATATGAGCCTTTAGGACATCTTCAGTCTCCAGTACACTGTGAAGCTGTTTTAATTGATCGTATAGGGTTTCCCTGCTTTGCACATCAAAAAGCGCGTTTAAGACTGCCGCAGACAGAGGAACGTTGTTTTTCAAAGCGAATGTTATGGACGCAATCAGCTTTGCCGGATCTCGCCTTCCCGTTTCAGCAGCATCCTTCACTGTCTGCTGCAGATCTTTTCGCTGGATTCCAGGGGACTCATGCAGCAGCTGAAGCAAAAAATCACCATTCCCTTTTGTCCGTGCAGCATTTAAAAGATTCAAGATAAATTCCGGTGCATCTGATGGGTTTCCGGATATCTCAGCATTCGTCAGTAATTTCAGCTGTATCGCATCGTTCTCTTTAATGGATTTCACCTCAAACAAATAGGTGCCTGAAGAAGGGAAACTGCTGTCAATCCTTGCATGAAGCTTAGTTTCTCCAATTTGCAGGACTGCACGGTCCCCCTTTTTTTCAAGGATTTTCCCATAAACGATATCATTTTTCCTGAAAACTGGCATATCTTCTTTTTGAATGATTATCTGAGGTTTACCAGTAATGATATGATCCATTAGCGCTGCCCCCTTATCTAATGAGTGCCATTTCTTTTACAGGAGAAAAACTCTTGCGGTGATATTCTGTTATCCCATGCTTGTTTAAAGCTTCAAGATGCTGTTTCGTTCCATATCCCATATTTTGATCGAAGCCATACTGAGGAAATGTTTCTGCCAGCTTTTTCATGATTCGGTCTCTCGTTACCTTTGCCACGACAGAGGCCGCAGCGATGCTCACGCTTCTTGCATCTCCTTTTATCAATGATTCTTGAGGGATTGGGAGGGCTAGCTCCATCGCATCAATAAGCATGTACTCAGGGCTCACAGCGAGCTCATCTACAGCCTTCAGCATCGCCGCTTTTGCAGCCTGATAGATGTTCAGCTCATCAATTTGCGCAGGTGAAATCATGCCTACTCCATAAGCAACAGCCTCACTCAGAATTGTCTCGAAAAAAAGTTCTCTTTTTTCTGCAGACAATTTTTTGGAATCCGTTAACCCCGGCAGATAAAATTCTTCAGGCAGGATAACTGCTGCAGCCACAACAGGGCCTGCAAGCGGACCTCTTCCTACTTCATCAATACCGCATATGTATTTGTATCCCTTGTCTCTTGCCTGACGCTCAAATGTCATCATGTCTTCAAACATCTGCATTTCTTTTTTCCCGAGTTCAAACTTGCGCATCCATTTATTGACTAGTGCTTGTACACTTTTTCGTTCATCTTTTCTGCATTCGAGTAAAAAAGGGTCGTCTGAATGCTGTACTTGAATCAATTTTTGTTTTATTTGTTCAGTTGATTGCTTTTTCATGGATATCACTGCCTTTTTTTATCGATAAGTAAGGAGTAAAAGAGTCTGACAGAACCCTTTTAGAAAAAAAATAAAGACGCGCCATTTAGCGAGTCTTCTTTTCTTATTGCTGAATGCTTTCTGTCGTTTCAAAGCTCAGGCGTCCAAGCTTTTCAGAACGGATTTCTCTCAGGAGAAGCTCTGAAGCTTTATCATAGTCCACCCATCCGCCTGACATGATGCAGCCTCTTTTTTTCGCTACAGCATCAAAAAGCTCTACACGGTCTTCAGGAATTTCTTCAAGTGCATATCTTTCTTTAAGGCGGTGAGGATACTTTTCGCCCAAAAATTCCAATGCATAAAAAGCAACTTCCTGGAGATTTAAGATAGCATCTTTTATGGCACCTGTAGTTGCAAGCTTGAGCCCGACAAGCTCATCCTCAAATTTAGGCCATAGAATCCCTGGAGTATCAAGCAGCTCAAGCTCTTTGCCTACTTTTACCCACTGCTGTGCAGTAGTCACTCCCGGACGGTCTCCTGTTTTTGCCATATTCTTTTTAGCGAGACGGTTAATAAGAGTCGACTTTCCGACATTCGGAATGCCGATAATCAATGCGCGAATCGCTCTTGGTTTAACACCTCTTGCTGCCAGTCTGTCAAACTTTTCTTTCAGAACTTCTTTTGACATCGAAACGATCTGCTTCATGCCTGTACCCGTTTTAGCATCTATCGGCAGTGCGTGAATGCCCTGCTCTTTAAAATAGGCCAGCCATTGCTGGGTCGCCTTAGGATCAGCCATATCTGCTTTATTAAGCAGGACAATTCTCGGTTTGCTTGAAATAATCTCATCGATCATCGGGTTTCTTGAGGAAACCGGAATTCTTGCATCGACAAGTTCAAATACGATATCTATTAACTTTAATTTTTCGGTTACTTGACGTCTAGCTTTGGCCATATGGCCGGGAAACCATTGGATAGTCATTCTTTACACCTGCTTTATTTCTTTACTCATTCGCATCTTTTTCTGTGTACTTGCTCTAGAAAACACGGGCTGCCGCATGAGCATTACTTAACAAATCGGATATCATTTAATGGCCAGTAGATCAGGCTGGTTTGACCCATAACCTCATCTTTTGGCACCGGGCCGATATGGCGGCTGTCTTTGCTGTATCTGCGGTTATCCCCCATTACAAACAGCTGGCCTTCCGGAACTTCTTCAACTGTAAACGGTTCTGTTAAAGGTCCGTCAATCAGCGTATTTTTATACTCATCTAAATAAGGCTCAGCGTAGGCTTTTCCATTAATATAGAGCGTATCATCACGGTATTCTACACGGTCACCGGGAAGTCCGATGACTCTTTTGATGTAATCCTTTTCCTCTGTTGCATGAAACACGACAATATCAAACCGCTCGGGTTCACCTATTTTGTAGCCAATTTTATTAACAATCATGCGGTCCTGATCGTGCAGGGTAGGCATCATGGACAAACCATCCACAACAATTGGTGCAAATAAGAAATAACGGATAACAGCTGCGAGTATTACTGCAATAGCGAGTGCTTTGATCCATTCAAACAACTCGCTCTTTTTTCGGGTCATCTTTATAGTTCACCTTCTTATACACGTTTTTGTCATGAATCTTTTATAGTCGGGCTGCGCAGAGCCATTGTTTGTTTACATTAAGAAAAAAGGGCTTGTTCAAAGTAGACAAGCCCTTTTAGGTACGATCGATTATCGAATTTCTTTAATACGAGCCGCTTTACCGCGTAGTTCGCGCAAGTAGTAAAGTTTCGCACGGCGTACTTTACCGCGACGGATAACTTCTAACTGTGCGATTTTAGGTGTGTGAACTGGGAATGTACGCTCAACGCCTACCCCATAAGAAATTTTGCGAACTGTGAAAGTTTCGCTGATTCCACCACCACGACGCTTAATGACAACACCTTCAAAAATCTGAATACGCTCACGAGTTCCCTCAACAACTTTAACGTGTACACGTACAGTGTCTCCAGGACGGAAAGCAGGAAGATCAGATCTTAATTGTTCTTTAGTGATATCTTCAATTAGTTTTTGCATCGTTTTCAACTCCTTCCAACAGATGCTCATTACAAAATAGATCATGCAGCGGAACACCGTTTTAGTGTGGATAGCGCCAAATGCCTTTCAAGGAAAAACACTTTATAGGCAACTAAATCACAAGAAACATCATATCATATCAATACAGCTCACGCAATACTGCATTTAACCTTTTTTAAATTCTTCTATCCACTTTTTCTGCTTGTCTGTTAAATCGAAGGAACTGAGCAGATCAGGTCTTCTGCTATAGGTCCTCCGCAATGATTCTTTTTCACGCCATTCATCAATTTTAGCGTGATTGCCGGAGATTAATACATCCGGAACCTTCATGCCGCGAAAATCAGATGGACGGGTGTAGTGAGGATGCTCCAGGAGCCCTGTACTGAAAGAATCAAGCACAGGAGAGTCCTCATTGCCCAAAACGTCAGGAAGCAGCCTGACGACACTGTCTGCGATAACCATCGAAGCTAATTCGCCGCCAGTAAGGATAAAATCTCCAATAGAAATTTCATCCGTTACTAAATGCTCTCTGATTCTCTCATCATATCCTTCATAATGTCCGCAGATAAAGACCAAATGCTCTTCCTTTGCAAGCTCCTCTGCTTTTCTCTGGGTATACGTTTCACCCTGAGGACATACGAGAATAATTTTAGGAGCAGATTCTCCTTCTTTTTGAATATCCTCTACAGCGTCGAATATAGGCTGCGGCTTCAGAACCATGCCCGCTCCTCCGCCATATGGATAGTCATCCACAATTGAGTGTTTATGGTCAGAGTAATCTCTGAAATTGGTTACTTTAAAGCTGACGGCACCTTTTTCTTCCGCTTTTTTCAAAATGGAATTGCCGATCACTCCATGAAACATTTCCGGAAAGAGAGTTAAAAAGTCAATTCTCATTCGTCAATTAGTCCTTCCATAAGTGAAATAACAATGCGCTTTTCTTCAACATCAATCTCTTTAACAACATCATCAATAAAAGGAATTAAAGCATCTTTTTTATTTTTTCTTTTGACAATCCAGACGTCGTTCGCCCCTGTTTCAAGAATTTCTTTAATCGTTCCAATTTCTTCTCCTTCTTCCGTTAAAACCGTACACCCGATAATTTCGTGAAAGTAGTACTCACCTTCATCAAGATCTGTTAACTGGCTTTCAGGGACTTTAATAAGAGAATTTTTATATTTCTCGACATCATTGATAGAACCATGCCCTTCAAATGTAAGAAGATCAAAGGTTTTATGAAAACGATGTGTTTTAATTTTTACTTCTGCAGGCTCTTTTTGTTCATTTTGAAAGAGATAGAGAACATTTCCTGTCTGATAGCGCTCTTCAGGAAAATCCGTCGTAGATAAAACTCTGACTTCTCCTTTTACCCCATGAGTATTTACGATTTTGCCTACATTAAACCATTTTTCTGACATTCCAATCACCTCTAGCGTATTTCGACAACTATTCCATCTTTAATCACAATTGTCTTTTCTTTTATAAGATCATCCCAGCGGTCCCCGACTTGAATCTCCAGGATGGCATTCATCTCTTTTTCTTTCATTTCGCTTCCAAGCGGCAGAGTATGTAATTGCTGTATTTGAAAATCGGCTATTTTTATTTTATCCATCCGCTTTGATATTTCCCGCTGATATTGTTTGCGCATTTCTTCTGTCTGATTCGTTTTTTCTTTTTTCTTCAGCTGAAAAGCAAGCTGATCAATTTCCCGTTCCAGCTGCTGTTTAGTTTGCATGAAATGATTTAAAAGCTGTTCCCTGCTTGTTTCTGTCAATATTTGTTTGACCGTAACTGTCTGGAAGATTTCCATCGCCATTCCTCCGGTAACCTATTCTACTAACAGCATATCTTAATCACTTTCATTGTACAAAAAAAAGGGAGGTTATACCTCCCCTTTTTTGCTTAATCATTAATTTCCAACTGGACTCTTTTTTTAGAGTTAGATCCTGCTGCGTAGACAACAGTCCGAATCGCTTTCGCTATCCGGCCGTGTTTTCCAATCACCTTGCCGATATCATCTTGATGTAAGGTTAATTCGTAGACAATTTGATGTTCACGTTCATTTTCTACAACAGACACATCTTCAGGATGGTCAACAAGCGGCTTCACGATCGATTCGATTAACTCTATCATCGATTCAGCCCTTACTTGCTGTGTTTAGCGTTATGGAATTTTTCCATAATGCCTTGGTTTGAGAACAAGTTGCGAACTGTGTCAGATGGTTTTGCACCATTTTGCATCCATTTAAGAGCAAGCTCTTCGTTGATGTCAACGATTGCCGGGTTAGCAACTGGATTGTAAGTTCCAACTGTTTCGATGAAACGTCCATCACGTGGTGAACGAGAATCTGCAACTACGATACGATAGAAAGGAGATTTGTTAGCTCCCATGCGTTTTAAACGAATTTTTACTGCCATTTTATAAAGCACCTCCGAAAATATTTCAACAAGATAGTATGATATCAATGAAAAAGCACTTTGTAAAGTGTTTTTTCTTAACACCTAAAAATTGTTACATAAACGGAAATTTCATTCCGCCTTTTTTCTTCCCTTTTGACATGCTCGTCATTTGTTTCATCATCTTTTTCATGTCCTCAAATTGCTTTAAGAGACGGTTTACTTCCGGTACGGTCGTTCCGCTTCCTTTTGCAATCCGCTTTCTGCGGCCAGAGTTGATGATTTCAGGATGCTGTTTTTCTTCCTTTGTCATCGACCGGATGATGGCTTCAACAGAACCAATCTGTTTTTCATCGACTTGAGCATTTTTTAAGCCTTTAATTTTGTTTGCACCAGGGAGCATTCCAAGAAGTTCATCAAGGGGCCCCATGCTGCGGACTTGTCCAAGCTGTTCGAGGAAGTCGTCAAATGTAAACGAAGCCGTCCTCATTTTTTGTTCAAGTTCTTTTGCCTTATCTTCATCCACATTGGCCTGTGCTTTCTCAATCAATGTGAGAACATCGCCCATTCCTAATATACGGGATGCCATGCGTTCAGGATGAAATGCTTCAATTGCATCCAGTTTTTCCCCTAAACCAACAAATTTAATTGGTGTTTGGGTGACAGATCGGATTGATAGTGCAGCCCCGCCCCGTGTGTCGCCATCAAGCTTTGTCAGGACTACGCCTGTTAAGCCGAGCTGATCATTGAAGCTTTGTGCTACATTTACGGCATCCTGCCCTGTCATTGCATCAACGACGAGGAAGATCTCATCAGGTTTAGATAATTCTTTTACCTGCTGAAGTTCATCCATCAGTGTTTCATCAATATGAAGGCGGCCCGCCGTATCAATCAGAACGTAATCAAGATGTTCTTTTTTTGCATGTTCAATCGCCTGCTTGGCAATTTCAACAGGACTTACTTGATCACCAAGGGAAAAGACAGGCATATTCAGCTGTTTTCCAAGTGTTTCAAGCTGTTTGATGGCAGCAGGACGGTAAATATCTGCAGCGACCAATAAAGGATTGCGGTTATGTTTCTTTCGAAGCAGATTCGCAAGCTTTCCTGTAGTCGTTGTTTTACCGGCACCTTGCAGACCAACCATCATAATAACGGTTGGCGGTCTGTTGGCGACGGCAATTTTGCTCTGCTCGCCGCCCATTAAAGCAGTCAGTTCTTCTTTAACAACTTTAATGACCTGCTGGCCAGGAGTTAAGCTTGTCATAACTTCCTGTCCTACTGACCGTTCGCTTACTTTTTTCACAAAATCTTTTACGACTTTAAAGTTAACGTCTGCTTCTAAAAGTGCCAATCGCACTTCACGCATCATTTCTTTTACATCAGACTCCGACACTTTGCCTTTGCCGCGGATTTTTGCGATTGTATTCTGCAGTCGGTCGGCTAATCCTTCAAATGCCATACATGCCGCCTCCTAATCTAATTTCTCCAGCGCCTCAATCAGCGTCAAAAGTGAACGTTCCTGATCAATCTTGAACGCTGCAGCTTTTAATTGTTCAATCAAATGTTGACGCTCTTGAAATTTTTGAAAAAGCAATAATTTGGTTTCATATTGCTCTAACATTGCCTCAGTTCGTTTAATGTTATCATACACGGCCTGCCGGCTAATGTCGTACTCTTCAGCAATTTCTCCCAAGGAGTAATCATCAAGATAATAAAGCGACATATAGCTTTTTTGCTTTGGTGTCAACAACGATTGATAAAAGTCAAACAGATAATTTACTCTCGTTGTTTTTTCAAGCATCACTCAGCGTCTCTCCTTTGTTAAGGGAATTGCCTTTACAAGTCACTAGTTTACAAGCTATAGGTATTGATGTCAAGTTTTTTTCTTAACAGTAATTGAAATGCGGAATCGCCCGTTTAGCTCTGACAGACAGATAAGGATCCGCCAGTAAAGGCGCTTTTTGCCTTTTCTGGCGGATCCGTTCTGGCCGAGGGGCTGGGAGGTGAAGCTGGACACCGAGTTATGCGGAATCGCCCGTTCTGGCCGAGGAGCTAGACACTAGGAAACGCAACAACCTTGAGCAACTCAGAAGCATGCGGCCCAAATCGGCAAATTCTCACTTACTTGCCGCTTTTATAAAAATACTTGAATATCTTCATCATACACTTGAAAAAATAGACATTTTACTTGCCGAAGTTTTAGTTTTACTTGAAAATTTCCAAATTCATCCTAATTATCATTAGATAAATTATAAGACCTGCAAGATAAGGTTCTTTCTAGTTGCTTTTGGCCATCTGATTCAGTCTGTTTAGCTCCTCAGCTTCGATCCCCAATCTGCAGATTCACATTTACTTGCCGCTTTTATAAAAATACTTGAATATCTTCATCATATACTTGAAAAAATAGACATTTTACTTGCCAAATCTTTAGTTTTACTTGAAAATTTCCAAATTCATCCTGTTCCCATGCAAAAAAGCCGCTCCCTCCAGCCGGATAACAGGCTGAAGAGAACAGCTTTCATTCACTTATGCTTCTTCAACTAAATCAGCAAATAAGCCATATACATATTGTTCTGCATCAAATTCCTGCAGGTCATCCATTTTTTCGCCGAGGCCGACAAACTTAACCGGTATGCTAAGTTCATTGCGGATGGCAAGAACGATGCCGCCTTTCGCTGTACCGTCAAGCTTCGTAAGGACGATGCCTGAGACATCTGTCGCCTGAGAAAATTGTTTCGCCTGAACCATGGCATTTTGGCCCGTTGTTGCGTCAAGGACGAGCAGCACCTCGTGGGGAGCGCCTGGAATTTCACGTTCGATCACACGCTTCACTTTTTCAAGTTCTTTCATGAGGTTTACCTTATTTTGCAGACGTCCTGCCGTATCGCATAATAGAACATCTACTTTTCTTGCTTTAGCTGCCTGGACTGCATCAAACATGACAGCTGCGGGATCGGATCCCGCTGACTGCTTAATGACATCCACTCCTGTGCGCTCTCCCCAAACTTCCAGCTGTTCAATCGCACCTGCGCGGAATGTGTCTCCTGCAGCGAGAAGAACGGATTTGCCCTCGTTCTTAAGCTTGTGGGCGAGTTTGCCGATTGTCGTTGTTTTTCCAACCCCATTTACTCCGACGAACAGGACGACGTTTAATCGGCCTTCCTGAATATCAAGTTTTGGGGATTCAGCATCTTCCCCTTGATAGATGTCAACGAGCTTCTCAGAAATGACAGAACGCACATCTTTTGAATCTTGGATGTTGCGGCGCTTTACTTCTGTTTTCAGCTCATCAATCAGTTCCATGACCGTTGATACGCCAACATCGGCACCAATCAAAACTTCTTCAAGCTCTTCAAAAAATTCTTCGTCTACTTTGCGGTAGCGGGCTACAAGATTATTCACCCGTTCTGAAAATGAGACCCGAGTTTTTGTCAGGCCGTCTTTAAATTTTTCCGGTGAAGAATCCGGCTCTTGCTGCTGTGTAAATTTCTCTTTTAATTTTTTAAAAAAACTCATTCAGCTTCTTCCTTTCATCCTGATTGCACAAATTCTTTTGTTTCTTCTAGGCGGACTGAAACCATCTTGGAGACGCCTGACTCCTGCATCGTGACGCCATAAAGGACATCAGCATCTTCCATCGTGCCTTTGCGGTGAGTAATAACGATAAATTGTGTGTCTTTGCTGAATTTCTTCAGATATTGAGAAAACCTGTGGACATTCGCTTCATCAAGCGCCGCTTCGACCTCATCAAGGACACAAAAAGGCACCGGCCGGACTTTTAAAATGGAAAAAAGCAATGCGATTGCTGTTAATGCACGCTCTCCGCCTGATAAAAGACCGAGGTTTTGCAGTTTTTTTCCTGGAGGCTGAGCGACAATATCTACCCCTGTGTTCAGCAGATCATCTGGATTTGTAAGCCTGAGCTCTGCACGCCCGCCCCCAAACAGCGCTTGAAAAACAGATTCAAAATGAGATCTGATTTGGGTAAAGGTATGATGAAATCTCTTTTTCATTTCTTCATCCATTTCGCCAATAACCTGATAAAGAGTGTCTTTGGCTTCTTGAAGGTCATTGCGCTGATCACTCAGAAAATGGAATCGTTCTGAAACCCTTTCATATTCATCAATCGCTCCAAGATTGACCGTTCCAAGCTCTTCAATCGCAAGTTTAATGAGTTTTACCCGCTTGCGTGCTTCAGCTGCATCGAGATCCAGAACATACTTTTCTTTGGCAGCTTCAAAAGAAAGCAAGTATTCCTCACGTAAATGATTCAGCCGATTATCAAGCTCTACATCGAATCGGTTTAATCTGACTTCTTCATCTTTCAGCAGATCTGAAAGCTGCTTATGCTGCCTGTTTAATTCTTTCACTTCCCGTTCAGAAACATCAAGCTGATCCTGAAGTTTCAGGCGCTGATTTCGTCTGACGGAAATCAGTTCAATTGTCTTGTTTTTGTCTTCGCGTTTTTGACGGGCTGTTTCCTCTAATTTTTCTTCACCAGAAAAATTGGAATTCATTTCATCGTGCAGGAAATTCAAATCTTCCCGCGCTTCTGTCAGTTTTTTATGCTGATCATCCAGCTCAAGCTTTGAACGATCTGCTTTTTCAAGCTGATTTTCGAGTGATTGCTTTTTGCTTGCTAATACAACTTTCAAATCGGTTATCTCGTTTTGAACTTCTTCTTTTGAAGACTGCTGAGTTGTTTTTTGTGCAGATAATTCGGCGATAAGCTGATCAAGATTCTTCATTTTCCCCTTTGAAGAATCAAGCTGCAGAGAAAGCTCTTCTTTCCGCTTTATCATTCTGGCCTCTTCAGTCTGATATGATTCTTTTTCGGCATCATAAAGAGAAAGATGATTGTTTACATTCTTCTCGTTCATTTCCATCTCTCTCAGTTCGGAACGGACTGATTGTGTTTCAATCCGAAGCTGCTCTCCTTTTTCTCTTTGAAGTTCAACCTGCTGATCAAGAGCTGAAATCGAGTGCTTCAGAGATTTTACGTCTTCTTCAAGCTGATTTGTTTTGTCGCTCATTTCATTAAATTGCTTATCGATTGTTTCTATTTCGCGGCTTCGGCTTAAGAGAGAATTGTTTTTTTGCTTGACGGCTCCGCCTGTCATCGATCCCCCGGGGTTTACAACATCTCCGCCCACAGTAACGAAGCGAAAACGGTAGTTTAGCAGTTTAGCAAGTTCATTTGCACCCTTTAAGTCTTCTGTGACAACGACTGTGCCGAGCAAATTAGCAACAGCTTTCTGATAGCGGGGGTTAAAAGAAACCAGTTCAGAAGCAATTCCTTTAAAAGCATTGTGGCTTCTCAATGTTTGAAGATCATGCGCTGAAACGGTGCGTTCTTTCATGACAGTCAGTGGCAGGAATGTCGCACGCCCAAATGCATTTTTCTTAAGATAAGAAATTGCTGTTCTTGCAGCTTGTTCGTCTTCAACTACCACATGCTGCGCTGCACCGCCAAGAGCAATTTCTACCGCTGTCTCATATTGCTTGTCCGTTGATATAAGCTCTGCAATCGCGCCATGAATACCTTGAAGCTGATTGCGCTGCTTCAGGACTTCCTTTACCCCCTGGAAAAATCCTGCGTAATCCTCCTGCATGGCCTCAAGCATTTCTTTGCGCGATTTTGTCTGCTGCAAATATTGATAGGCTTGATAAAGTGCCGTTTCTCTTTTTTGATAAGCTGCTTTGTCCTTCTCTAATTTTGCCTGTGCGGCACGGAAGGTTTTAATTTGTTCATCCAGCTGAGCTTCAAGTAAAGAGAGCTTTGCTTCAAGTCTTCTCTTTTTCTCTTCAATCTCATTTCGTTCGTTAATGTACTTTTGATTTGCTTCTTTTAACCGGCCGGTTTTTTTTGTTTGCTGATTCACTTGATCATCTATGTACGTTATTTCATTTCTTGCCTGTGCCTGTGCATTCAGCAAATCAAAATATTCACTTTTTAGAGATTCAATTTTCTCTTCAATGTTCTGATCGTACGTTGACAGCAGTGTTTGTTTCTCCTGAAGCTGCTTTTTAAGATCACTGACTTCTTTTTGGAGCTGTTCCAATAATGCTGACTGGGTTTCCTTTTCATTCAGGAGAGCTGCTGTTCGTTCAGATGCTTCTTCTATTATTTTTTGCAGCTGAGATTTATTCTGATGAGCATTTTTTTTGCGCTCTTTCAGAACTTCTTTGCGGCCTTCAAGCTTTTCTAGGTCTTCGCTTGCAAGAAGCAGCACTTGCTGAAGGTCATTAATTGATTCGTCGAGTGCATGGGACTGATCCCTTGTTTGTTCAATTTCAGCCTCTTTCTTTTGAACAGAGGCAAACAGACTGCTTTCTTGCAGTCTTCCATTCTCAACAGTCTGTGATAAAGATTCCCATTTTTTATGAAGCTCTTCAATTTCATAAACCGTGAGAGCCACTTCAAATTGCTCAAGCTCTTCTTTTTTCTCCAGAAAATCCTTTGCAATCGATGCCTGCATTTTAAGAGGCTCTACCTGGTCTTCAAGTTCATGAAGAATATCTTGTACACGATTAAGATTTTCCTGCGTTTCCGCTAATTTGAATTCTGCTTTTTTCTTTCGTGTTTTATATTTTAAAACACCTGCCGCTTCTTCAAAGATGCTGCGTCTTTCCTCTGCTTTACTGCTGAGTATTTCTTCCACTTTTCCTTGGCTGATGATTGAAAATGCTTCTTTGCCAAGTCCGGAGTCCATAAAAAGATCGACAATGTCTTTCAGCCGGCAAGACTGATTATTAATATAAAAGTCGCTTTCACCAGATCTGTATACTCTTCTCGTAACCGATACCTCATGATAATCGATCGGCAGAAACTGATCCTCATTATCAAGAGTGAGCGTAACCTCCGCCATATTAACGCCTTTTCTTGAGTCGCTTCCGGCAAAGATAATATCCTCCATTTTCGTTCCCCTGAGCGACCTTGCCGACTGCTCGCCAAGCACCCATCTTATAGCATCGGTAATATTGCTTTTCCCGCTGCCGTTTGGTCCGACTACAGCGGTCACGCCTTTTACAAAATCTACATTCACCCGCTCTGCGAATGATTTAAATCCTACTATATCCAAACGTTTGAGGAACATTTAGGATCCTCCCTACTATTCTTTAAAATCAACCATATTCTATCATAATTCAGGGCAGTTTGTTTAAAAAGATAAAGCCCCTTCCCGCAATCCATGCAGATGCGGGGAATTTCAAATAGAAATCTTGCACGAAACTTTTATTTGAAAACTGCCGGACATAAAGAGAACCCCCTGATATCCGGGGGTTAATTCATTCTTCTTAATGAGGTTTCAGTTTTGTTAAAGCTTCCTGCGCGGCATGCTGTTCAGCCGCTTTTTTTGATTTTCCGTTTCCGGTTCCGAGGATTTCCCCGTTTAAAGAGACAGTCGCCACAAATTCGCGATTGTGTGCAGGGCCTTTCTCCTGAAGAATTTTATATTCCAAGGAACCTTTGCTGTCTCTTTGAACAAACTCCTGAAGCTGACTTTTAAAATCCATCACATGAGAAAAAGCACCATCATTAATTTTAGGAAATACACATTTTTCTAAAAAGGCAACGACAGGATCAAGTCCTGAATCCAAATATAATGCTCCAATAAAAGCTTCAAAAACATCTGCCAGCAGAGCAGGTCTTGCTCTTCCGCCAGTCATTTCTTCACCTTTACCAAGCAGTACAAGCTTTCCAAATGATAATTCATTTGCAAATGCAACAAGCGACGGCTCACATACAATAGCCGCTCGGACCTTTGTTAAATCTCCTTCGCTCATTGTTGGATATTTCTTAAATAAAAACTGAGAAATCGTTAACTCTAAAACCGCATCTCCTAAAAATTCCAGTCTTTCATTGTCCTCGTAAGGCTTTTTGCGATGCTCATTCACATAGGATGAATGTGTGAAGGCTTGATACAAAAGTCTTTCATTTTGAAATGTATGGCCAATTTGTTCTTGAAATTGTTTGAATTCTGCTTTTTTGACAAACGATCTTCTCTCTCTGTAATTCATCTTCGGCATAGGTACCTCCATCACTTAAACAACCGCATCTTTTCTTTTTTATTGCCGTGTTTTAAAAGGGATAAAGCCCCGCTTAAAAACGGGACTTTAAATGCAACATTACTGTTGACTTTGTATGTAGTTCACAGCGTCACCCACTGTTGCAATTGTTTCTGCATCTTCATCAGAAATCTCCATGTCGAACTCATCTTCAAGTTCCATTACAAGTTCTACTACATCAAGGGAATCCGCACCTAAATCGTCTTTAAAAGAAGCTTCCATTTTTACTTCAGCCTCATCAACACCAAGACGGTCAACGATAATTTTCGTTACGCGAGCTAGTACATCTGCCATAACATTTCACCTCCCCTCAAAGTATTATAGTGTATATCCTATTAAAAAACTAGCCGAAATCAGAGAATCCAAAGCAAGACTCAAAATTCTTTTTTACATGACCATTCCGCCATCAATATGAATCGTCTGCCCTGTGATATAGCTGCTTTTATCAGAAGCTAAGAAAGTGACCGCATTTGAAATATCAGATGGCTCACCAAAGCGGGCAAGCGGAATTTGCTTCAGCATTTCAGTTTTTACTTCTTCAGTCAGTTTATCCGTCATATCGGTTGTGATAAACCCGGGTGCGATCGCATTGACTGTAATATTTCTTGATGAAAGCTCTTTGGCAGCTGTTTTTGTTAAACCGATCACACCTGCTTTAGCCGCTACATAATTTGCCTGGCCGGGATTTCCGCTGACACCGACGATCGATGCAATATTGATGATTCGGCCTTGGCGCTGTTTCATCATTTGGCGTGTTACCGCTTTTGTTGTCAGGAAAACACCTTTTAAATTGATGTTGATGACATCATCCCACTCAGAGTCTTTCATTCTCATCAGGAGATTATCTTTTGTTATGCCTGCATTGTTTACTAGTATATCCAGTCTGCCAAATTGCTCAACTGTTGCTTTTACCATAGCAGCAACAGCCTCACTGTCGCTGACGTCTGCCTGAACGGCAAAAGCTTCTCGTCCGAGTGCTTTTATTTCATCGACAACTTCATTGGCTTTCGCTTCGCTTCCTGCGTAATTCACCGCTACATTTGCCCCGTTTTTAGCCAGTTCAAGAGCAATGGCGCGGCCGATTCCTCTTGATGCTCCAGTAACTAATGCTACTTTACCTTCAACCATTATTTGACCTCCCTGAGCTTTTCGATTGCAGCTTCGATTGATGCCAAGTCAGAAACAGCAATCGTGTTTACCTTGCGATCGATTTTTTTCACTAATCCTGAAAGAACTTTTCCTGGTCCGATTTCAACGAAAGTCGTTACACCCTGTTCAATCATTTCTATGACCGATTGCTCCCATTTAACTGGAGAAAACAATTGTTCAACGAGCAGGTTCTTTATGTCTTCACTGTCCGTTACAGGCGCTGCTGTAACATTTGCCACTACAGGCACAGATGCATCTTTAAGGCTGACTTCATCAAGTATGCCTTTAAACTTATCTGCAGCAGGCTTCATCAGCTCTGAATGGAACGGACCGCTTACATCCAGCGGAATTGCTCTTTTAGCGCCATTCTCCTTCGCTAAAGCTGACGCCTTTTCTACACCTTCTGCCGATCCTGATATGACAATCTGACCAGGGCAATTTAAATTCGCCAGCTGCACAGAGAAGCCATCGCTTGTGATTTGTTCTGTCACTTCACGCAGATCATCTGTGTTCATTCCAAGAATTGCCGCCATCGCACCTACTCCTGCAGGAACTGCTTCGTTCATATATTCTCCGCGTTTTCTGACAGCATATACAGCATCTTCAAATGAAAGGACTCCGCCTGCTACGAGTGCCGTGTATTCTCCAAGACTGTGTCCGGCAACAAAATCAGGCTGAATTCCGCTTTCTTTGAATTTTCCCAAAACAGCGATGCTTGCTGTTAAAAGAGCAGGCTGTGCATTGTATGTCAATGTCAGTTTTTCTTGCGGACCTTCAAAGATAATGTCAGTAAGCTTAAAACCAAGCTTTTCATCTGCAGCTGCAAACACACTGCGTGATGCTTCCACTTCATTAAATAAATCTTTCCCCATGCCGACAGTCTGTGATCCTTGACCGGGAAAAATAAAGGCAAGTTTACTCATATTCTATCTCCTCTCAAGATTCCGAACAGAGTTCGTGTTCTCAATTGTTTGCTGTATCGTCTTGCAGACATCATTGTTTACCATTTCACGCGCCTGGCGGATTGCATTATATACAGCGTTAGGGTCTGAAGATCCGTGTGCTTTTATAACAGGAGCTTTCAGCCCGAACAATCCGGCACCGCCGTATTCAGAATAATCCATTTTCCCTTTGATTTCTTTTAATTGCGGCTTTAATACAGCAGCTGCAAGTTTTGATTTCAGATTGCTGGTTAAAGCTGACTTCAGCATTTTAAATACGGAGAGTGCCGTTCCCTCTACCGTTTTTAAAGCTACATTTCCGGTAAATCCGTCTGTTACGACAACATCTGCTGCACCGTCGAGCAAATCTCTCGCTTCAACGTTTCCAATAAAGTTAAGATCAGATTCTTTTAATAACTGAAAAGCTGCTTTTGTCAGTTCATTTCCCTTTTTGTCCTCTGTGCCGACATTCAGCAATCCTATTCTTGGATTTGCAAGTCCGCGGACCTTTTTGGCATAAATAGAGCCCATGATCGCATATTGCTGCAAATGCTCAGGCTTTGCATCCACATTTGCCCCGACATCAAGCATGAGGAATCCCTGCCCTTCAATCGTAGGAAGTGTCGGCGACAATGCAGGGCGTTCAATCCCGTCAATTCTGCCGACAATAAATAGACCGGCTGTCATTAATGCTCCGGTGTTGCCTGCAGAAATACAGGCATCAGCCTGTCCTTCTTTTACAGCGTTTGCCATCAGCACCATCGATGCATCTTTTTTTCTTCTCACCGCTCTGACAGGTTCATCTGTTCCTTCAATGACGGTATCCGTATGTACAATTGTCATTCTTTCCGGATTAGAAAGATGTTCTTTTATAAGAGCTTCACTGCCGTATAAGGTAATCTCAATATCTTTAAATAGAGTGACAGCTTTCATTGCACCTTCTACGATTGCTTTAGGAGCGTTGTCCCCTCCCATTGCATCAATTGCGATCTTCATTGCTGAAACCTGCCTTTTTCATTGTTTTTGACCGGTACATTTCAAATGTGCCGGAGAAGACCAGCTCCGTTCCGACATAACTGTTTACATCGACCGTGGTTCTTCCTTTGTCTTCATCCATTTTTATCACTTTAGCTTTAGCGATTACTCTCTCTTTTTCTTTAACCTGCCTGGTAAAACGAATATTTGCCTTAGCTGTTAAAGCCAGTTCATCATCTATGACCGCAACTGCCAGTGAATTCGCCTGTGCAAACAAATGATGGCCGCGGGCGATTTGGTTCCGGACAAACACGTGCTCTTTTTTCACTTCAAAAATAGAAATGGCAGAGGAATCCAGATCAAGGTCGATGATTTCGCCGATTACTTCTTCTAAAGGAAGTGATTTCACTTCATCATCAAGCTGCTTGACGGCTACATGCTTAATCCGTTCGCGAAGTTCCGGAATAGAAAGCTCAAGGCGGTCAAGCCTGATTGTCTGTATGCTGACACTGAATTTATCTGCCAGCTCTTCGTCAGTAATAAAAGGTGTTTCATTTATAGTCTGCTGCAGCATTGACTGCCGCTCTTTTTTTGATTTTCTCATTTAGTCTGACACCGTCCGCACTCTTAAGACTAGGTACTAATAGTAGTATATAATCAAATAAAGCAGATTGCAAGGTCCAAATGCAATCTGCTTTCTCTAATGTAGGATTCTATTAATCTAATTTATCTCCATCTACGACCCCTGTTTGTTCAAGATACTCCCTGAGTTCCCTGTAGTCTTCTGAGTGCCAGAAAGCATCGGATTGTACGAGCTTTGCCGCATCACTCCTTGCAGTTTCAAGCGCACGGTAATCATGAACCATATCAGCCACTTTAAATTCAGGCATTCCGCTTTGCTTCCTGCCAAAAAAGTCTCCTGGCCCTCTGAGTTCCAGATCTTTCTCTGACAGCTCAAAACCATCTGCTGTTTCTGTCATCACACGCATGCGTTCTTTGCCTGTTTCTGATTTCGGATCAGCAAGCAGAATACAGTAAGACTGGGAGCTTCCTCTTCCTACCCGTCCTCTTAATTGATGGAGCTGTGAAAGTCCGAAGCGCTCTGCATCATAAATCATCATAACCGTCGCATTCGGCACATTGACACCTACTTCAACAACAGTTGTGGAAACCAGAATTTGAACCCGGTTTTCACTGAACTCCCTCATCACTTCGTCTTTTTCCGCACTTGTCAGCCTGCCGTGCATCAGTCCCACATTCCATTTATCTTTATAAAAATGAACAAGTGTACTGTGGACGTCAATTGCATTTTGAACATCAAGCTTATCAGATTCCTCAATAAGGGGGCAGATCACATAAGCCTGTCTTCCTTCCTGCAGTTCTTTATGAATAAACCGAAGGATGCGGTCCAGCATTTCGTGCTTCACCCAATACGTTTCGATTTGTTTTCGCCCAGCAGGAAGTTCGTCAATCACAGAGACATCCATTTCCCCAAATGCAGTGATGGCAAGCGTCCTTGGAATGGGTGTCGCTGTCATAAACAGGACATCCGGGTTTTCTCCTTTAGCCCGCAGCACTTTTCTCTGCTCAACACCAAAGCGATGCTGTTCATCTGTAATGACAAGTCCTAGCTTTGCAAAATGGACATCCTGCTGAATCAGAGCGTGGGTTCCGACTAAAAAGTGGATATCGCCATCTGCCGCTTTTTGAAGCAGCTCTCTTCTTTTTTTGCCTTTCACTGAGCTTGTAAGCAAGGCAACAGTTACAGGAAAGCCGCTGAAGGTTTGCGCAAGAGATTCTGCATGCTGCTCTGCCAATATTTCTGTCGGCACCATCAAGGCAGCTTGATAACCGGATAAATGAGCGGCATACATAGCAATCGCCGCAACCACTGTTTTACCTGAGCCGACATCTCCCTGAAGGAGGCGGTTCATGCGGTAGTTTGACTTCATGTCGGTTAAAATTTCACGGACAACCCTTTGCTGGGCATTTGTAAGCGGAAAGGGAAGTGATCCCGTAAATCCTTCTAATTGCAATGGATCGATCTGATGGATAATTCCATGAGACTGTTCCCGCTGAAACTTACGCAAAGCCTGCATTTTCAGCTGAAAAAGAAGAAATTCTTCATAGACAAAATATCGCCTTGCATGCTTTAGATCTTCATGCTTCAAAGGGTGATGCATCGTAAAAATGGCTTCTTTTTTTGCAGGCAGACGATACGCGGCCATCAGCTGCTCCGGAATCATATCCGTGATGTCAGATGAGTATTGACTAAGTGCCTGATTGATGAACTTTCTCATCGTTTTGACCGTCATCTTTTCTTTAACAGAGTACACCGGTTCGATTTCATGCTCCTTTGCCTGAGGGCCAAAGACGATTTCGCTGACGGAAATCGTCTGCCGGTGCTTGTCCCACTTTCCTGAAATCGTAATGACAGACTGCAGCTCAAGCTTCTTTTTATAATACGGGCGGTTAAAAAACACGGCACTTATTAAATATCTTCCAACTAGAACCCGGACAGTCAGCCTTGATTTCTTTTTGCCGAAAAAGGCAAGAGAAGGTTCACTATGAACCTTCCCCTCGACTGTCACCCGTTCATCATGCTGTACTTCCGCTAAGTCCTTCAGGCGATAATCTTCATAACGATATGGCAAATATTCAATTAAATCTTTTACAGTATAAATGCCCATCTCATTCAAGATTTCTTCTGACTCAGCTCCTATCCCCTTAACGGAACTGACAGGCTGCATGAGTGAATTAGCCGCGTTCATCAAGTGAGATCCCAAAAATTTTCGCTTCGAGTTCACGGCCGGTCGGTGTGGCCGCGAGTCCGCCTTGAGCTGTTTCTTTAAGAGCAGTCGGCATTGATTGGCCGATGCGGAACATAGCATCGATTACTTCATCACACGGGATGCGGCTCGTAATGCCCGCTAAAGCCATGTCTGCCGCGATCATGGCATTTGCTGCACCCATTGCATTTCTTTTTACGCATGGTACTTCCACTAGCCCGGCAACCGGATCACAAACAAGTCCAAGCATATTTTTAAGTGTAATGGCCATTGCCTCTGCAGCCTGACCTGGAGTGCCGCCAGCCATCTCTGTTATCGCTGCTGCAGCCATGCCTGATGCAGATCCGACTTCTGCCTGACAGCCGCCGGCAGCTCCGGAAATGGAAGCATTATTTGCAACAACAAAGCCAAAAGCACCAGAAGTAAACAGAAAATCGATCATTTCTTCTCTGCTTGGATTTAATTTAGCTTTCACCGCAAATAGAGTTCCCGGAACAACGCCCGCCGATCCTGCAGTAGGGGTTGCGCAGATGGTCCCCATTGCAGCATTCACTTCGTTTGTGGCAACCGCTTTACTGACGGCATCCAGAATAATTTCTCCTGACAGGAAATTTCCCTTTTGGATATATGCCTGCATGAGAACGGCGTCTCCTCCAGTCAGCCCGGAATGAGATTTCACTCCTGCAAGTCCCTTTTCAACAGCCTGTTCCATAACCGTTAAATTCTGATCCATCATGGACAAAATTTGCTCGCGTGTTCTGCCCGTCATTTCCATTTCCTGCTCAATCATGATTTCTGCTATTTTAACGCCCTTGCTTTCAGCAAGTTCGACTAGTTCCGCTACATTTCGAAACATGTTTTTTCCCCCAGTCACATCACTGCTAATATTGGCCTAATCTGCTATTTTCGTTACTTGAAGAATATTCGGCAGTGTTTTAAGTTCATCCAGTACTGCGATATCGATGTTTTGATCCACTTCAATTGTCATTAAAGCAAGCTTGCCTTTTTCCTTGCGCGCTACATTCATATGGCCAATATTAATCGCATATTTGGCCAGTACATTCGCTACAGCAGCAATGGCGCCAAACCGGTCGTTGTGAACAACTAATATGGCAGGATGATTTCCTGATAGTTTCAGTTCAAACCCATTCAGTTCAGTGATCTCAATTTTCCCGCCGCCGATCGAAATTCCTACAAGTTCAAGCTGGCCTTGATCGTCACCGATGATGACACGCGCCGTATTCGGGTGATCCGTTATCGCTTCTTCTTCTGTGAAGGTTACTTTCATTCCTTTTGCATCTGCAATCTCCAAGGATGTTTTAATTCTTTCATCAAAAGTATCAAAGTCAAGCAAGCCGCCGATTATGGCTACATCTGTGCCATGGCCTTTAAATGTTTTGGCAAACGAGCCGTAAAACGAAATCGCCGCCCACTTCGGCTCTCTTCCAAAAAGGCTCCGTGCCACTCTGCCGATTCGTGCAGCCCCTGCTGTATGCGAGCTTGACGGGCCGATCATTATGGGTCCAATGATATCAAATACACTTCTATATTTCATAAAATCCCCCTAAGCTTAGAAAAAAGTTACTGTAAAAACTAGTATCTCCCCCTGCAAGTTTATCAGAAAAAGATCCATTGCGAAAACGTAATCATACAGAAAAAAAAGGAAAATGAAATTTCAGCTTACATAAGAAATAGAAGGGGGATCCCCTTCTATGTTTTGTTTTATTCAATTGAAAAGATGTAAGAATATAAAGGCTGTTCACCTTTATGAACTTCTACTTCTATTTCTTCATATGTTTCTTCGATGAATTGCACCAATTCCTGAAGCTCATCATCAGCAGCATCTTCGCCTTGTAAAACCGTAAGAATTTCATCATCGTCTGAAATCATCGTTTGGAGAAGCTTTTTCGCTGAGGCTAATTGGTTCCTGTCTTTTGTAACAATTTTGCCATTTGCAATTCCCATGAAGTCTCCCTTTTCAATATCAAGACCATCAATATTCGTATCGCGGACAGCGTACGTAATTTGACCTGTTTTGACTGAATCAAGGGCATCTTTCATAATTTCTTCATTGTCTTCTGCAGATGCTGAAGGATTAAATGCAAGCAATGCAGCCATTCCTTGCGGCACTGTTTTTGATGGAATCACGATCACGTGATCATCAACAACAGAAGCTGCCTGCTGTGCAGCCATGACAATATTTGAATTGTTAGGCAGAATGATCACATTCTCTGCATGAACATCTTTAATGGCCTGAACAATATCCTCTGTGCTTGGATTCATCGTTTGTCCGCCTTCAATGACAGAATGAGAACCGATGCTTCTGAAAAGATCAGCAATGCCTTTTCCCATTGTCACGGTAACGATGCCGTATTTTTGTTTTTCTTTCTTTTTGGAAACAGGTTCAGCAGCAGGCATAGACGGAGCGTCATCAAGCAAGCTTGTATGCTGCTGGCGCATGTTTTCAATTTTCATGTTGATCAGGCTTCCATAACGCTGTGCATATGTAAGTACCTGGCCGGGATATTCTGCGTGGATATGTACTTTAACGATTTCTTCATCTGCAATAACTAATAAAGAATCACCATGCTCGCTCAGATCCTGTCTGAACGTCTCTTCAGTAAAAGCGTCTTTATCAGCTTCAAACCGCACCATAAATTCCGTACAGTAGCCAAATTCAATGTCTTCTGTATTGATGTGGGAAGCTACACTTTTGTGATGTTCAGCACTAACAAGATCTGTCATCGAAGCAGTAACTTTAATATTTGACACTTTTTCGCCTCTTAGTTCGGCAAGGAAACCTTCATAGACAAATACAAGTCCCTGCCCGCCGCTGTCGACTACTCCAACTTCTTTAAGAACAGGCAATAAATCCGGCGTTCTCTCTAAAGATGCTTTAGCTTCTGTTAAAATCGCTTCCATTAATTGATCAATTGAAATAGATGAATCAGCTTCAATAGTATCAACCGCTTTTTTAGCAGAGTCTTTAGCTACAGTTAAAATCGTACCTTCAACAGGTTTCATCACCGCTTTATAAGCAGTATTTACACCAGCCTGAAGGGCATTTGCAAAATCGGCGCTTGTAATCGTGCTTTTGGATTCAATCGCTTTTGAAAAACCTCTGAACAGCTGAGACAAAATGACACCTGAATTTCCCCGGGCTCCCATCAATAAACCTTTTGAGAGTGCTGCACCGACTTTGCCGATGTGTTCAGATACATGATTTTGAACCTCTTTTGCACCTGAAGTCATCGAAAGGTTCATATTTGTTCCGGTATCACCGTCCGGAACAGGAAAAACGTTTAATGCATCAACGTATTTTGCATTGTTTGACAGATGTCCTGACCCCTGCAAAATCATTTCTGCAAAACGTTTTCCATCTAAAGTTGTAATTGACACGGACTTTTTCCTCCTTACTACGGGTTCGTTACACGAACACTCTGAACAAAAATATTGACTGAATCAACAGCTAGTCCAACTGTTTTATCCAGTGTGTACTTCACTTTCGTTTGAACATTATGAGCCACTTCAGAGATTTTAGTTCCGTAGCTGACGATAATGTACATATCAATATTGATATGATCCTCTTCTTGACGGACAATAACTCCGCGGCTGAAATTTTCTTTTCTTAAGATCTCAGTGATGCCGTCTTTAATTTGATTTTTTGACGCCATTCCGACAATGCCATAACAGTCTATTGCTGCACCGCCTGCAACCGTTGCAATGACTTCGTTGGATATGTCAATTTGTCCGTACTTTGTTTTCATCTCAATGGACATGATTGTTCCCCCTTTGGAATTGTTCGCATAGGCTAATGCTATTTTACTATATACAAGCGATTTTTAAAAGTCATTCTACTACCAGCCACGGCACATCTTACCCTATAGTATTATTCAGCATCAATTAATCATGTATGTCAAGGAAAAATTCTTGAAAGCAAAAGCAAGAACTATTGCATTCCGAAAGGAGTTGTGATAAATTATTAAAGTATCTCATGACAAACAAGATCAGTATGTTTGAATTGGAAAGGTTTTTTGCAGTTAGGAGGGAATACGATGGCACGTAAATGCGTAATCACAGGTAAAAAAACACGTTCTGGAAACACACGTTCTCACGCAATGAACGCTTCAAAACGTACTTGGGGTGCTAACCTTCAAAAAGTACGTATCTTAGTTGACGGCAAACCAAAACGCGTATATGTATCTGCTCGAGCTTTAAAATCTGGTAAAGTTGAGCGTGTTTAATCAAAAGCTTTAAGCTTTTGACCCGTTCATTTCTATAGATTTTCGAAACGAATTCAGGACGGGATTTAAAACATATGAAAAAGGCACCGCTTTAAGCGGTGCTTTTTTTATATTCACAGAATGCCTCGGAAAATCGCCCGGCAAGGCAAAAAGCGCCTCCTTAGGCCATTTCTATATTACCTTAATGACCAGAGCGCTTTGCTTTTAGATTTAGTCTTTTTTAAATGACCCAAGCATCGCCCGGACGATGCCACCTAAAAACTTCGGTAATTTGATCGTATAAAATTTCATACTTTCCCTCCTCAGCCATGCGTTCAAAATGATGATGAAAGATTCAGCGGATCAGTTTTTTTCATTTTTCATCGTATGCGAAGCACGTGCAGCCCCGATTATTTTTTTAAACATCATAGTTTAAAAAACGCTCCAGAAGTTATTCATCAGTACTTCTTACCATCATTAATATGCCTTGCTCAAACGAAAAAGTACCGAACGGAAGAATAAGTTCATTACTAATACATAGTGTAGAGCCAAGCTTTATATGACAATTTGAAAGCGGATATTTAAAGCCTTTAAGGGTAATGCCTCTTACTTCACCGCTTACAGGAAGAAATGAAATGTACGGATGGCTGCTTTCTCTTCCGATATGATAAGTGCCAGGCAAATGCACTGTTATTTCATTCGTATGATCAATGATTTTAATTGGTGCAACCGGATATTTTGCCAGCAGCTGAGTATTCGCAAGAAAATGATCCAGTCTTCCTCCTGTCGAACCGAATAAATAAATTTCATCCGGTTCCTGTAAAATTGCCCATTCTAAAGCAATCTCCGTATCGGTTTGATCTTTTTCTGACGGAAACAAGTTCATATCAAGAGATGATTTCGCTAAATCCTCACGCTCATGATCTGAAATGGAATCAAAGTCTCCAAAAGCTCTGTCGGGAGTAATGCCTGCATCCTGCAGGAAAATAACTCCCCTGTCCACACCGATCCAGATAACTGAATCTTTGTCATAGCTTGCTAAAGTTGGTATGTACCTTTTCGGTCCTCCTGCAACAATGTAGATTGATTTCATTTCACTCACCTTATCTAGTTTACATAATAATATTATTTAATTGATTTTTCATGTGCTTTAAAAAAAGAACCGCAAAAGCGGTTCTTAAGCATTTCTTATTTCACGGATGGCTTTCATGCGATCCTGCTGATTGTATATAGCAGAACCCGCAACAAGGACATTTGCACCTGCCTCAATGCAAAGTCTGGCAGTCTCTGCATTAACTCCGCCATCCACTTCGATTTCCGTATGCAATCCGCGGTCTTTCACCATATTTGCTACTTCAGTGATTTTCGGCAGCACAGAATGAATAAACGATTGACCGCCGAACCCTGGATTCACGGTCATAAGAAGAACCATGTCAAGTTCGTCTATAACGTGTTTAATGACTTCAGCAGGTGTATGAGGATTAAGAACTACCCCCGCTTTTACACCTTCAGACTTGATCAGCTGAATTGTCCGGTGCAGATGAGGGCATGCTTCTGCGTGTACAGTTATGATATCCGCCCCCATTTTAGCAAACGTACCAATGAAAGCATCAGGATTCTCAATCATTAAATGAACATCTATAGGGAGCTTTGTAACCGGTCTGATCGCTTCAACAATCAGCGGTCCGATTGTGATATTAGGTACAAAATGACCGTCCATCACATCGACATGAATATAATCCGCTCCCCCTCTTTCAACATCCTCAATTTCTGCTCCAAGGCGGGAAAAGTCAGCTGAAAGAATCGATGGTGCAATTTTAATCATGGTTAGTACCTCGGCTTTCTATCCTTAATTTCTTCAATAAAACTCAAATAATGGTCATACCGGTATTTGGGGATTTCCCCTTTTTCAACTGCAATCTTAACCGCACATTTCGGCTCTGACACATGTGTGCAGGCTCTGAATTTACATTGATCGCTTTTTTCTCTCATTTCCGGAAAACAATACGAAAGATCTTCAACTTCGATATTCATAAATTCCAATGAACTGAAGCCAGGTGTATCTGCTACTAGTCCTGATCCGACAGGAATTAGCTCTACATGTCTTGTTGTATGCTTTCCGCGGCCTAAATGGGCAGAGATATCGCTCGTTTTAAGGGCAAGTTCAGGGCGCAGCACATTTAAAAGAGATGATTTTCCGACACCCGACTGTCCGGCAAATACAGAAATGCGGTCATTTAACAATGGCAGCAGCCCGGCAATGCCATCAGCTTCAAGGGTAGAAGTCAGCCTCACTTCATATCCCATTTTGCGGTAATCATCCGCATAGGCAAAAATCTCATTCTTTTGTTTTTCATCTTCAATCAAATCGGTTTTGCTGATACAAATAATTGGCTCAATTTCGTTTGATTCAATCAGAACCAAAAAGCGGTCCAGCAGCACCGTGCTGAAATCAGGCTCAACAGCTGAAAATACAAGGATGGCCTGATCGACATTTGCAATCGGAGGACGCACAAGCTCATTTTTTCTGTCCAATACCTCCTGGATGGTGCCTTCCCGTTCATTTTCGTAATCATAAATGACTTCGTCGCCAACGAGCGGGGTTACTTTATTTTTGCGGAAGACTCCGCGTCCGCGGCACTGAATCGTCCGTTCTCCATCAAGACAATAATAAAATCCGCTTAACGCTTTAATAATTTTGCCTTTAGGCATACATTTCCTCCTTGATGCTGCAGGGACTTACTCAGGGTAAAGAATGATTTCAGATTTCACAACCCGATTGTCAATGATAACCTGATAAAATGCTTTATCACCAGGTTCTATCGAAAATTCTATGTCACGTGAAGTGTTCTCAGTGATCGTAAACTTATCAAACACATCTGATATAGAATGCTCTGCATCATCTATGTTAATACTGACCTCGGCTGGCTGTCCCGCAAGCTCTGGCGGATAAGGTATTTCGATCTTTTTCTTCACTTTTTGAATTGGCAATGGTTCAGGACCAAGCGATATTGTCGCTTCAAGCGTATCTCCAGGCAGTACTTTTTCAGAGGGTCCAGGAGATTGTTTGACGACTTCTCCTTTGCTTACCGTGTTTGAATAAACATCTTTCCGGACCAATTCCAGATCATTTTCTTCAACATAAGCATTTAAGGCTTCCTCTGAATACCCTGTCAAATCCTGGAGCTCAAACTCCTCAGGTCCTTTGCTTACCGTTAAGACCAGTTCATCTTCTCCCGGAATGACCTCAACTCCAGGTTCAGGGTCCTGTTCTAAAATCGTTCCCGCTGCTGCTTCATTAAATTCTTCTTCAATTTTAATATTTGTAAACCCTTTTCTTTCAAGAAGATCGCGGACCCGGTTAATATCACGGTTCACATAATCATCGAGCTCTGCCTTTTCTTTGCCGGAGCTTTCATAAATGATGATTGTATCCCCTTCTTTTACGGTTTTTCCCGCTTCAGGTTTTGTTTTTACAACATAACCTTCCTGAATTTCTTCATCTTCAATAAAAATAGGATCATCCACAACAAATTTGGCAGCAATCAGCTGTTCAACCGCTTCTTCATATTGCATACCCGTTAAATCAGGCACTTCAATATCCTTTGGCATAAACAGTTTAGGGACAATCGTTACCGCGGCAACACCGGCGACCAAAAGCAGAATAAAGATTGTCAGTATAACCATGCCGGCTTTGTTCTTTTTCTTTTTTTCTTTTTTGCCTTTTTTATTTGCCTCTTTAACCGGCTTTTTTGATTCATCTCCTCCTATGTTCTCAGGAGCACGGACCATTGTATCGTCGGTTTTTTCATACATATTGGAATCCGTAATGATCGGAATCGCTTTTGTGGCTTCATTATCTTCCGGAATGACGAATTTTTCTTCGTTAAGCCGTTCTGGTTTCAGGGCAGTTGAGATATCTTCTTCCATTTCTTCAGCGGATTCATATCTGTGAAAGGTATCTTTGGCCATTGCCTTTAAAATGATATTCTCCACACTCTGCGGTATTGTGGCATTCCACCGTTTTGCAGAAGGAGTTTCTGACTGCAGATGTTTCAGCGCAATGGAAATGGCAGATTCGCCGTCAAACGGAAGTCTGCCTGTAAGCAGTTCAAAAAGAACGATTCCAAGGGAATATATATCTGATTTTTTATTGGCCATTCCTCCGCGCGCCTGCTCTGGCGACAAATAATGAACAGAGCCCAGTACAGAGTTCGTCTGGGTAATTGTTGTAGAGCTGAGTGCCATTGCGATGCCGAAGTCGGTTACCTTCACATTACCATGCGGATCGATCAAAATATTGTGCGGCTTTATATCACGATGAACAATATGATTTTCATGGGCGTGTGCTATCGCGGATACGATTTGCTCCATGATATTTAAAGCTTCTCTTGGATGAAGGGGTGCATATTGCTGTATGTATTGTTTTAACGTATTGCCTTCAACGTACTCCATGACGATGTAATAAATGCCATCCTCTTCTCCAACATCAAAAATACTGACGATATTCGGATGGGCAAGACTAGTTGCTGATTGAGCCTCTCGTCTGAATCTCTTAATAAATTCATCATCATTTGAAAAATCAAATCTTAGAACTTTCATTGCAACATCTCGATCTAAGATCATATCCCGCGCCAAATATACGTTTGCCATTCCTCCGCCGCCAATAACCCGAAGAATTTTATACCTGCCGCTTAATCGCTTGCCAATTAACACGTCTGATCACCCTCTTTGATTTCAGACAGCTGTTTGACAATGACGAGTGAAATATTATCCTCTCCTCCATTATCATTTGCCTGATTAACCAAAGATAATGCGATTTCCTCGAGTGACCCGGGAGAAGTAAGCGTCTGCTCCATTTCACTCTCGCCGACTTTGTTGGATAGTCCGTCGGAACATAAAAGCAGAATATCTGATTCCTCAAGACAAATGGATGTCAGATCAAGTTCAACGTGTTCTTCTGTCCCTAAAGCCCTTACAAGAACATTTTTTCTTGGATGATGTTCTGCATCTTCCTTTGAAATCTGTCCTGATCGCACGAGTTCATTTACAAGTGAATGATCCTCGGTAATTTGTTTAAAACCGTCAGTGTTGCATAAATAACCCCGGCTGTCGCCGATATGACCGATTGTGGCAAAACTTTCTGTGCAGATTGCCGCAACTACCGTTGTCCCCATTCCTTTACAGTCTGGATGTGTCAATGCATGCTCAAGCAAAATAGCATTCACTTTTTCGATATGCTCTTTCAGCCAATGTACAGCAAGGTCAGGGGAAGAAATGCGGGAAGCTGATTCCCACATTTCTTTTAAAGTTGCAATCGTCATCTGACTTGCAACATCCCCTGCTAAGTGACCTCCCATACCATCTGCAACAACTGCCAGCACATCCTTGTCTTCATTTTCAAAGACGCCAACACTGTCTTCATTATGCTGCCTTACTTTTCCCCTGTCTGTTACAATAACGGTTTCCATGAAGTCACCTCGTCTCTTCTTTGCGCTCCTTCGCTCTAAGCTGACCGCATGCTGCATCAATGTCGTGTCCCTGTTCACGTCTGGTCGTTACGTTTATGCCGCGTTTTTTCAATGTCTTCTCAAACAGATCAATCTGTTCTCTTGGCGTTCTGACATAGTCTCGTTCAGGCACATAGTTGACAGGAATTAAATTCACATGACATTTGAGATGCTTAATAAGCTTCGCGAGCTCTTCAGCGTGCTCTACCTGATCATTTACTCCGCCGAACAAACCATATTCAAAACTTACACGGCGGCCTGTTTTATTCACATAATACTCAATGGCTTCCATCAGTTCAGGAAGCTTGTATGCCTTGTTGATTGGCATTAAACGGCTTCTAAGCTCCGTATTTGGAGCATGAAGAGAAACGGCAAAGTTTATCTGCAGGTGTTCATCTGCAAATTTATAAATTTTTGGAATGATTCCGCTCGTTGAAACCGTAATATGGCGTGCTCCAATATTTAATCCATCATCATGATTAATGATTTTAAGGAATCCCATCATTTCATCATAATTGTCAAATGGTTCGCCAATGCCCATGATCACCACATGACTTACGCGTTCCCCAAGCTCATCAAGTGCCTTCTGTACTTTTACGACCTGAGCAACGATTTCTCCTGCTTCTAAATTCCGTTTTAACCCGCCAAGTGTTGATGCACAGAACGTACAACCAATCCGGCATCCGACCTGAGTTGTTACACAAACCGAATTTCCATATTCATGACGCATCAGTACGGTTTCAATCGAATATCCGTCATGAAGTTCAAATAAGAACTTCATTGTACCGTCATTTGAAGTTTGCTGAATGATTGTTTTAAGGGTTGTTAAAACGAAATGCTCATCAAGCTTGCTTCTCAGCGTTTTCGATAAATTAGACATTTCTTCAAAAGAAACTGCTCTTTTGATATAAAGCCAGTCAAAAATTTGAGCAGCCCTGAACGGCTTCTCGCCTTTCTCTGTTAACCAATCTTGCAATTCTCCGAGTTCAAGAGAATAAATGGAAGGTTTTACTTGTTCTTTGGTGACTGTTTTTTTTGTGCGTTTTACCTCTTCCATTTTTACACCTTCTTTCTTAAGCTTGCTATATAAAATCCGTCCGTGCCGAAATAATGCGGCAATATTTGAAGCTGTCCATCAGCAGCAAATGCTTTTGCAGGCTGCGGCAAACGGTCAATTAATGAATGATCGAGCTCGTAATCACTGTGTTTTTCTAAAAATGCCTGTACGACTTGTCCATTTTCTTCATGATCAATTGTACATGTGCTATAGATTAGTGTACCATCTTTTTTCAATAAAGGCGCGACTGAAGAAAGAATTGCCAGCTGAATTTCGGAAAGACGGCCTACATCCTCTTTTGTTTTAGAATATTTAATATCCGGTTTTCGGCGGATGACGCCAAATCCTGAACAAGGTGCATCAACTAAAATTTTATCAAACTGGCCGTTTTCAAATCGGGTATGAGCCTTCCTGCTGTCAAGCGCCTCTGTTTCAATATTGCTCAGGTGAAGACGGTGTGCCTGCTCTTGAATTAATTTCACTTTATGCTCATGCAGATCAAGTGAATGAACAGATCCTGTGTTTTCGAGGATTTCAGCAATATGAGTTGATTTCCCGCCTGGTGCAGCGCATGCATCCAGCACATTGTCGCCTTTTTGCAATCCAAGCGTTCGTGCTACAAGCATTGAGCTTTCATCCTGGATTGTAAAACAGCCCTTTTTAAATTCTTCTGTTTGAGCAAGATTTCCCTTCAGGCTTTTTATGGCGTCTTCTGTCAGGTCGCCTTTCTCAGTTTGGATTCCTTTTTGCAGAAGCATGTCCATCAATTCCTCAGGTGATTGTTTCATTTGATTCACCCGTGCTGTCACACTTGGCGGTGTGATATTTGCCTCGCACATTTTTCTGGTCTCAATGATTCCAAGCTGGTCGATCCAGCGCTGAACAAGCCAGAGCGGATGACTTGTTTCTACTGCAATCCGTTTTCCTTCATCTTTAATGGAATCAAAGGCAGGTACACCTTCTCGCTGAAGCGACCTTAAAATCCCGTTTACAAAAGAGGCAATCCCTTTATGCCCGCGGGATTTGGCAATTTCCACAGCTTCAAATAATACGGCTCTCTCAGGCACCCTGTCAAGATAGACCATTTGATAAACTGAAAGGCGAAGCAGATTCATGACCCATTGTTCTGTCTTTTTGGCATTTTTCAAAAACGGTGACAGGTAAAAATCAATCGTATCTTTGCGCTGCAGTGTTCCATAAACCATTTCAGTCAGCAGAGGAATATCGATTTCTTTCACGTTATTCTTCTTTATCATAGAATTTAAAAGAAGATGGCTGTATGCCTGATTTTTTTCAATTGTCAGCAGTGTTTCCAAAGCAACCTCGCGGACATTATTTGTTTTCTTCATTTTGCTCTCCCAACTTTTCTCCTGCCTGCATTTGCGTGCCTCTCAGAAAATCTTCTCCGCTCATCTTTTTCTTTCCGGATGGCTGGAGCTCTGTAATTTTGATTGCCGTGCTGTCACCAGTTGCCACAACAAACCCATCAGAATCGATTCCAATGATTGTACCAGGTGCTGCAGTGTTTTTATTCGGCAGTTTTTCACCCCACCAAATTTTCACAGCTTGATTATTCATGTGGGTATAGGCAACTGGCCACGGATGCAGACCCCGGATATGATCATAGATTTCCTGGCCGCTTTTCGTCCAGTCAATCTTCTCTTGTTCCCGCTTGATGTTCGATGCGAATGTCGCTTTTTCATTATCCTGCTTGCGGGGAGTCAGCTTTCCTTCAAGCAGCAGGGGCAGCGTTTCTGCCAATAGATCTGCTCCGGCAGCACTCAGTTTATCATGAAGAGTTCCTACATGATCCCGCTCTTCTATTGTCACTTCTGCCTGAGTCAGGATATCGCCGGCATCAAGTTTTTCGACCATATACATGATCGTGATGCCCGTTTTCTTTTTGCCCTGAAGAATGGAATAATGAATAGGAGCTCCGCCTCTTAGCTCAGGCAGCAAGGAGGCATGAACATTTATGCACCCGAACTTGGGGGCTTCTAATAATTCATTCGGCAGAATTTGGCCGAATGCAGCTGTTACGACCAGATCCGGTTTAAGAGCAAGCACTTGTTCAAGCTCTTTTTTATCTCTGATTTTTTCCGGCTGGAGCACAGGAATCTTCTGTTTTTCCGCTTCTACTTTTACTGGAGGAGGTGTCAGTGTTTTTTTACGGCCTTTAGGGCGGTCAGGCTGAGTAACAACTCCAACAACTTCATATCCTTCTGCCACGAGTCTTTTTAAAACAGGAACTGAAAAATCAGGCGTTCCCATAAAAACGATTCTTGTCATGCCAATCATCCTTCCAATTCTTCTAGCTCTTCTTCATTAATATATTTTTTCACTTTAGACGTAAATAAAATTCCGTGAAGGTGATCAATTTCATGCTGTAATGCTCTAGCCAAAAAACCATTTGCTTCAATGACAAATGGTTTGCCTTTTCGATTTTGAGCTCTTACTTTCACAAAATCGCTGCGTTCTACTTCGCCATATAAACCCGGGAAGCTTAAGCAGCCTTCTGGACCCGTCTGAGACCCGCTCTTTTCTAAAATAACTGGATTAATCAGTTCAATTGTTCCATGATGATCATCTATGTCAACAACAGCGGCTTGAATGGGTATTCCCACTTGAGGAGCAGCAAGACCCACCCCGTCAAGTTCAATCATTGTATCATACATGTCTTTTAATAACTTTGAAAGCTTTCTGTCAAAGACGGTGACAAGTTCGCATTCCTGCTCCAGCACTTCTGCCGGGTGCACGACAATTGGTTTTATAGCCAATGAAACATCCTCCAGATTTATCTTTATTTTATTTAGTTTAGACGCATATGCTTCATCTAAACCCTACATCATAGTATTTGGATTTAAATCAATGCTGATGGATAATTGATTTTTATTCATATCCTGCTGATAGTGTTCGATAATCATTTTAAGCGATGCGTGCAGATTTTCTTCCCGCTTGTATTTTATCATGCATTGATAGCGATATCTATCGTTTATCCGTGGAATGGGCGATGCTACAGGTCCAAGGATCTGCACAGTATCTGAAAGTCTTTGATTCAGGTGCTTCGCTATTTTCTCTGTAACAGAAACAGCTTTCAGGAGATCCGGATGAGACACCGTGACTAATGCAAGATAATAAAAAGGAGGATAAGCATGCTGCTTTCTTGTCAGCATTTCCTGCTGATAAAAAGTATCATAGTCATGATGGCTTGCAAGCTGAATGCTGTAATGCTCAGGTGAATAGGACTGAATCACAACTTCGCCGGGCAGTTCATGCCTCCCCGCTCTGCCGCTTACTTGTGTCAGCAGCTGAAACGTTTTTTCAGATGAGCGGAAATCCGGCAAATGCAGCATCGTATCTGCGGTCAATACCCCTACAAGGGTTACATCTGGAAAGTCCAGTCCTTTTGCAATCATTTGCGTGCCTAAAAGAATATCTGCCTCTTTATTGCCAAACTGTGTCAATAATTTTTCATGAGACCCTTTCCGTCCGGTCGTATCCACATCCATGCGGATAATTCTTGCTTCCGGCAGTACCTTTGCAAGCTCTTCTTCTACCCGCTGGGTTCCCGTTCCAAAGAAACGGATATGCTCGCTGCTGCATTCAGGACAAACCTTTGGCATGGGCTCCTCATGACCGCAATAATGGCACTTTAATTGAGAACCATGTTTATGATACGTTAAGGAAATATCACAATGCGGGCACCCGGTCACACAGCCGCAGTCTCTGCACATGACAAAAGAAGAATATCCCCGTTTGTTTAAAAATAAGACGGATTGCTCCCCTTTTTGAATTCGGTCCTGAAGCTTTTCAAGCAGGGAAGATGAAAACATCGTTCTGTTTCCGCTTCTTAATTCATCTCTCATATCAATTACTTCGACTCGTGGCAGCGGCCGCTGATTCACACGCTCTTTTAAGGATAGAAGCTGATAAACCTCTTTCCCTGCTCTGGCAAACGATTCCAGCGAAGGTGTTGCACTTCCCAAAACAACAGGGCATTGATGTAATTTTGCTCGGTAAACGGCGACATCCCGCGCATGATAGCGGGGATTCTCTTCTTGCTTATAGCTTCCTTCGTGTTCCTCATCGATAATAATCATTCCAAGGTTCGTGAATGGAGCAAATACGGCAGATCTTGCTCCAACAACAACTTTAACCTCACCGCGATGAATTTTTCTCCATTCATCGTACTTTTCTCCGACTGAAAGTCCACTGTGCAGTACTGCCACAAGCGACCCGAATCTTCCTTTAAATCGATTGACCATTTGCGGGGTAAGCGAAATTTCCGGAACGAGAACAATTGCATCTTTCCCCTGATTGAGGACAGACTCGATTGACTGCAGGTACACCTCTGTTTTCCCGCTGCCAGTTACACCATACATTAAAAAGACATCATGCCGGTTTTGTTCAACCGAGTTCAGGATTGGAGAAATGGCGGTCTGCTGTTCATCAGTAAGTGCAAGGGGCTCTGTCTTTTTAAATGTGCGGTCCTCGTAAGGATCACGATAAACCTCTATATTTTCTTCCCTTAACAAGTTCTTTTTAATTAGCGTTTTTACAGGAGAGTCTGTTATGTTCAGCTGCAAAAGAAGTTCCTGAAGCTGCACAGATTGACCGGTATTTTCAATAAAGTAATCGAGAACAAGCTTTTGTTTTGCTGCCTGTGACGAACATGACTCTGATTCCTTCTTTAGTTCAGCTATTTCTGCATTAGAAGAGATGTACTTATGAGTCTTTTTTTTGTTTTTTTGTTTTACCTGGTAAATCACTTCAAGGAGTCCCCGTTCGATTTCCAGCTGAAATTCTTTTACAGCATCGCTTTTTTCGACATCTTTCCAATAAATGCTTCTTCTGCTTTGAAACCACGGAAGGACTTTCGGATGAAGGTTCGGTCTGAATTCATCTGAAACAAGGACGATTTCCTTCTCATATTTCGCTTTCATCGCAGCCGGCAGCATGGCCCCGAAAGCAGAAATCTTAAAGCATAATGTTGTTTGAGTAAGCCAGTGGCCGATATCAAGCAGTTCATTTGTCAATGCAGGCGTAATATCCATTACTTCAGAGATTGGCTTTACCTTGTCAAATTCACTTTCATTTTTAAGGCCAATCACAAACCCCTGAACTTTGCGGGGGCCAAACGGCACGATCACGCGCATTCCGGCTTTAATAAATCCTGTCCATTTATCAGGAATGAGATAATCAAATGCTCTGTCTGTCTGCATTGCTTTCACATCAACGATTACGCTTGCGAACCTCATGATTTATACTCCTTTATCAAGACGGCTGATTTCTCCTAAAATTTGCTTTGCTACTTCTTGTTTAGACAGCACAGGAAGCTCTATTTTTTCACCGCTCTTTTTGTACATGGTCACAATATTTGTATCTGTTCCGAAACCTGCTCCCTCTAGCGTCACATTGTTTGCCACTATCATATCCAGGTTTTTCTTCTGGAGTTTTCTTAACGCATATTCTTCCACATTTTCCGTTTCGGCTGCAAATCCTACGAGAATCTGGTTTTCTTTTCGTTCACCCAGATCTTTTAAAATATCTTTTGTCCGTTCCATTTCAATCGTTAAAGAACCGTCCTGTTTTTTCATTTTCTGATCAGTGACGATGCTCGGCCGGTAATCGGCAACGGCCGCAGATTTAATGACAATATTCATTTCATTGAAGCGGTTCAATACTTCACGATGCATTTCTTCTGCCGATTCAACCTTCACAACCGTCACACCTGAGGGAGGAGATATCGCAACCGGACCTGAGATCAACGTAACTTCCGCACCCATTTGATAGGCAGCCTCTGCAATGGCATAACCCATTTTGCCTGAAGAATGATTCGTAAAATAACGGACTGGGTCTACTTTTTCGCGAGTCGGTCCCGCAGTGATCATCACATTTTTGCCTTTTAAAGGCAACATGTCCTTATCAGAAAAAAAACCTTCTATTAAAGTGACAATTTTCTCTGGTTCTTCAAGTCTTCCTTTTCCGACATAACCGCAGGCTAAATAGCCTTCACTTGGCTCTATATATTGATATCCATACTGAGATAACGTCAGAATGTTTTTTTGAACAGCCGGATTGTCATACATATGAACATTCATTGCAGGAGCAATCCAGACCGGTGCCGTCGTGGCAAGAAGTGTCGTTGTCAGCATATCGTCTGCAATGCCATTAGCTAATTTACCGATCGTATTTGCGGTGGCAGGTGCGACAACAACAAGATCTGCCCAATCGGCAAGATCAATGTGTGAAATAACGGCAGGATTTTTCTCATCAAATGTATCAAAATAAACGTCATTTCTGGATAAAGCCTGGAATGTCAGCGGGTTAACAAATTCGCGCGCTGAGTTTGTCATAATTACTTTTATTTCCGCTCCAGCCTGAATGATTTTGCTTGTTAATGCTGCTGCTTTATAGACGGCAATTCCTCCGCTTACGCAAAGGAGGATTTTCTTCCCCTTCATTTCACATTCCCCCACCAAAGTTATAATTGTTATTATAGCTGTGAATTATCAAGAATGAAAAAATAACAACCCATGTTGTTTCAGGTTGTTATTTTAAAGTGCCATTTAATTAGTCTTGTTTTTCATAATCAAGCAAGCCTGAATTAATTTCTTCAAGTGCTTTGCCGACATATTTATGCGAGACAGGCTTTACGATTTGCTGATCGTGATTTTCCTGCATTTCACGTGCGCGTCTTGCAGCCACTGTAACGAGTGTATATTTAGAATCAAGCTTATTCATGAGTTTATCAATAGATGGATATAACATATTATTTATTCAACCTCCAGCATTTTCTTATAACGAAGTGCAATGCGGTCACGTCTGCAATGTTCAGCTGTGACAATCGCACGAATACGTCCGCATGCAAGATCCACATGATCATTTTCAACGACGTAATCGTAAGCATCCATCATTTCAATTTCTTCTTTGGCAACCTTCATGCGATTATTGATAATATCCTGTGTTTCTGTTCCCCGTGTGACGATGCGGTTTTTTAGCTCGCTTAAGCTCGGCGGCATAAGGAAGATGAACAATCCTTCCGGGAATGCCTTTCGCACCTGCAAAGCTCCCTGAACTTCAATCTCAAGGAAAACATCTCTTCCTTCGCTTAATGTTTTCTCCACATAGTCTATCGGCGTTCCGTAGTAATTGCCAACGAATTCCGCCCATTCCAACAAACGTTCTTCTTTAATTAATTGTTCGAATTCTTCTCTTGATTTAAAGAAATAATCAATACCGTCAACTTCGCCTTCACGCGGTTTGCGTGTCGTCATGCTGATTGAATATTGAAAATCTGTATCATTCTGTGAAAAGATAGCTTTTCTTACAGTACCTTTACCAACACCAGAAGGACCCGAAAGCACGATGAGTAATCCTCTTTCTTTCATATCCAGAACTTTCCCTACCCTTCATCTGTTAACTCGTCTTTATTTGAAAGCCTGTGGGCAACCGTTTCTGGCTGAACCGCAGATAGTATAATATGATCACTGTCCATAATCACGACCGCTCTCGTTCTGCGGCCATATGTTGCATCGATAAGCATGGCGCGGTCACGGGCGTCTTGAATGATCCTTTTAATCGGAGCTGATTCAGGACTTACAATGGAAATAATGCGATTGGCAGAGACGATATTGCCAAAGCCGATATTAATTAACTTAATACTCATCTGTTCGCTCCCCCTAGTAAACGACAAAACTATTTTTGCCCTAAATGGCCCATTATAAACGATTTAACTGCGAATTATTCAATATTTTGGACTTGCTCTTTTAATCTTTCTATGACACTTTTCAGTTCTACTGAACATTTGGATATATCTTTGTCATTTGCTTTAGAACCGATTGTATTCGCTTCTCTATTCAGCTCCTGAACAAGAAAATCTAATTTTCTTCCAATTGATTCTTCTTTTTGCATCGTTTCGCGAAATTGTGAGAGATGGCTTCTGATTCTCGTAATCTCTTCTGCAATATCCGCTCTGTCAGCAAAAAGGGCAGCCTCTGTTGCCAATCTGCTTTCATCAATTGTGCCCTCGGAGAGCTCTGCCATCTTTTTTTCCAGCCTCTGTTTGTAGCGGATAACGACTTGGGGTGCATATTTCTCCATATCAGATACATAAGATTCCAAAAATGCCAGCTGCTTTTGGAGATCGATTTTCAGATGTGCACCTTCTGCCATTCGCATTTCTTTCAGCTTTTCTGCTGCATCCTGCACAGCCGCAAAGATCATGGTATGAATTTCTTCATTCCCTTTGGCCTGTTCCCCAATTGCAAGAACTTGATCCAGCTTAAGGAGATCTGTCAGCTGCAATCCATTATGTAAATCATACCGGTTTTGCATGGAAGCCGCCGTCTGAACATATTGATCAAGCAAATTCCAATCCACTTCGATAAACCGGTCTGCCAATGATTCGCCTTCAATTGTTATGTATAATTCAACGCGTCCTCTATAAATGATAGAAGAGACCACTTTTTTGATTTTATCCTCTATGGACATCAATTGTCTAGGCATTCTTACGTTAATTTCAAAAAAACGGTGATTAACCGATTTCATTTCGGCTGTAATGGTCAGTTTATCATTCCCAATTGATGAACGCCCATATCCTGTCATGCTGCAAACCATTCATTTCACATCCAATTCTTTGATCAACTCATAAGTATGCTCTTTGAGTCGTCCTGAAAAAGACCCTCAAACAAAAGAAAAGGTAATAGACGGAGCTATTACCCTTCGAATTATAGCATATTTTAACTTTTTTTTCTTGTCAAAAGTGATCCTGCCAGCAAAAAAGTTGGAATGGCTGATAATCCTAGCACCAAGAGCCAGTCTCTTGCCATGATCGGGACTGTATGGAAGACCGGCTGCATCGGTGCATAGTAGATTACAGCAAGCATCAGCAGCACAGATGAAATAACCGCACCCACAAGGTAGAGATTCTCAAACGGATTTCTTAAAAACACAGATCTTTCGCTTCTGCAGTCAAACACATGAATCAACTGAGCCATGACCAATGTTGCAAACGCAATCGTCTGGGCATAAATCAAGTTGTCCGGATCCCGGTGATAAACGATCATAAACGCAGCCAGGGTCACAATTCCAATCAGGAATCCCCTTGAAATGACTTTCCAGCCAAGACCCCGTGCAAATACCCCTTCCTTATGATGCCGCGGTTTTCTCTGCATTAAATCTCCTTCTGGCTGATCTAATCCTAGAGCCATCGCAGGCAGACCATCCGTCACAAGGTTGACCCACAAAATCTGAATTGGAACAAGGGGCAGCGGAAGCGCAAGCAGCATGGCAAAAAGCATAACCAGAATCTCGCCGACGTTGGATGCAAGCAAATATCGGATAAACTTCCTTATGTTCTCATAGATATTCCGGCCTTCTTTAATAGCAAGCTTGATCGTGGCAAAATTATCATCGACTAAAACAAGGGCAGATGCTTCTTTAGCTACATCTGTTCCTGTTATCCCCATTGAAATGCCAATATCAGCAGCTTTTATCGCAGGAGCATCATTTACCCCGTCTCCAGTCATCGCAACGATATGCCCTCTGCTTTGAAGCGCTTTAACAATTTTCAGCTTGTGTTCAGGCGATACCCTTGCAAACACATAAATATCGTCTACTATCTGTACTAGCTCCTCATTTGGCATAACGGACAGGGCTGCCCCGTCTATTACTTTCCCATTTGGCGGCAGGAGATCGAGCTGTTTGGCAATAGCACTTGCCGTATTGACATGGTCACCTGTGATCATCACCGTTTTTATTCCTGCCTGCCTGCATTCTTTTACTGCTTGTTTTACTTCAGGACGCGGCGGATCGATCATTCCCTGAAGACCCAGGAAAACCAAATTCTTTTCTGCTTCATGCTGATGATAAACGGCCTGAGCAGAAACAGGCTTAAAGGCAACCGCAATTGTCCTTAGTGCTTGAGATGCAAGGTTATCGATCGCTTCATTTATTTTTGTTTCGTATTTTGAGGATATATAGTGCTGTTTTTCGTCCCACAGCACAAAATCTAATTTCTGAAGAAGAATATCTGGCGCACCTTTTGTGATAACAAAGCGCTTGCCGTTTTTATCCTCGATGATGACGCTCATCATTTTCCGGATAGAGTCAAATGGAAATTCCTCGATGATTTTAAATTGCTTGGAAAGTGCTTCTCTTGAAAGTCCTGCTTTCATCGCAGCTACAACAAGGGCGCCTTCTGTCGGATCTCCGTCCAGAATGTAGTCATCATCTTTCTCATAAATGTTTGCTGTATTGCAAAGCATGCCAAACGTAAGAATTTGCTGAAGGGATTTATTGTCCTTTACTAATACCTTTTGTTCATTTACGAAGAATTCGCCTTTGGGCTGATAACCTGTGCCGCTGAGCTGCCAGGTGCGTCCGCCGGACCAAATATGCGTAACAGTCATCTTGTTTTGTGTCATCGTTCCAGTTTTATCTGAACAAATGACGGATGCACAGCCAAGCGTTTCTACAGCAGGCAGCTTTCTGACAATCGATCTTTGCTTAATCATTCTTTGAACACCCAGTGACAAAGCAACGGTTACGATGGCAGGAAGGCCTTCTGGAATCGCAGCTACAGCAAGAGATACACCTGCAAGAAACATATCGTAGAGCTCATGTCCTTGAATAACTCCGACTGCCACTACTAGAAAAGTTAATGCGAGAGCGACAACAATTAAGATTTTCCCGAGCTGCTCAAGTCTTCTTTGAAGCGGTGTTTCCATCGTCTCGGCAGACTGCAGCAAGTCGGCAATCTGTCCCATCGCCGTATTCATGCCAGTTGCAACCACAACTCCGACCCCATTGCCGCGAGTGACTAATGTTCCCATGAAGGCCATGTTGGTTAAATCCCCAATACCCGCATGACCGTCTGAGAGAGCATTCGTAAATTTAGAAACAGGAAGGGACTCTCCCGTTAAAGCAGATTCCTCTATTTCCAGGCTTTTTGCTTCAATCAAACGCAGATCTGCGCCTATTCTGTCCCCGCTTGCAAATTTCACAATATCTCCGGGAACAAGATCCTTCGATTGAAGTCTTGTCCATTCTCCTTCTCTAAGTGCCTGAACTTGAGGCGCTGACATCTCTTTTAGTGCTTCAAGTGATTTTTCCGCACGCCGCTCCTGAAAAAAACCAAGTATGCCATTAATTAAAACGATGGCAATGATGGCAATAGCATCGATATATTCGCCAAGCAGACCCGAAATCAATGTAGCCGCCAGCAAAACAAGCACCATAAAATCTTTAAACTGTTCCAAAAACAATAAAAATGCTGAAGGTTTTTCAGCTTCCTTAAGTTCATTGTAACCGTGATGCTTCACTCTTTTTTGAACATCTTTTTCCGTTAATCCGTTTTCTCTGCTTGTATTAATTGACTGAAGAACTTCTTCCGGTCCAATTTCATGCCATTTCATGAATTTTTTTTACACCTCTCAATACGTGGAATAGTAGGACAATCTCTTATAATGTCAATTTATTCAGCCCTGTCCAAAAAAATGCTATAATAATTTGAATGTGGAGGTTTGATCCAACTTACCTATAGAAAAGGGTGCTTGCGATGTCATTTGATGGCATGTTTACATATGCGATAACAGAAGAATTGAAAAAAGAACTGGAAAATGGAAGAATCTCAAAGATCCATCAGCCATATAAAAACGAACTGATTTTTATCATCCGGGCAAATGGGGGTAATCATAGGCTCCTGCTGTCAGCCCATCCAAGCTATGCAAGAATTCACTTAACAACGGAAAGCTATGAAAATCCGAGTGAGCCACCAATGTTCTGCATGCTGCTCAGAAAGCATTTAGAAGGCGGAGTCATAGAAAGAATCGGACAGATTGAATTAGAACGGATTCTGTACATTGATGTGAAAGGCAGAAATGAAATCGGCGACGTAACTTATAAGCGCCTGGTTATTGAAATAATGGGCAGACACAGCAACATTCTTCTCATCGACCGTGACCGCAATATGATTCTTGACAGCATTAAGCACATCTCACCTGCTGTTAACCGTCACCGCACGATTATGCCGGGCCAGGAATATGTACTGCCTCCTGAGCAGAATAAACTGAATCCCTTTGAAGCGACAGAAGAAACGATTTTGCGTAAAATTGATTTCAATTCAGGAAAATTGGATCAGCAGCTTATGCAGCAGTTTGCCGGAATCTCGCCTATCTTTGCAAAAGAGATTTTGTTCAGAGCAGGTCTTGCAAGCAGGGTCAGCCTGCCGGAATCCTTTTTAAAGCTTGTTTCTGAGATTAAGAATAATGACATCTCAGCTTCTATGATAGAAACAAGTGATAAAGAATATTTCTATATTCTTCCCCTTACTCACTTAAACGGAACGAGCAAGGTTTTCCCTTCGATTTCTGAGATGCTTGACCGCTATTACTATGGAAAAGCAGCCCGTGACAGAGTGAAGCAGCAAGGCAATGATCTAGAACGTTTTGTACAAAATGAACTGAAGAAAAATAAAACAAAAATCAAAAAGCTGCAGGCGACGCTTAAGGATGCTGAAAAAGCAGAGAAATACAAGCTTCGCGGCGAGCTGATTACAGCTAATATGTATGCAATAAAACGCGGGGATAAAACGGCAGATGTCATAAACTATTATGACGGGGAAATGGTCAGCATTACCTTGAATCCGCAAAAGACGCCGTCTGAAAATGCACAGGCATATTTCCAAAAATACAATAAGGCAAAAAAATCGGTTGCTTTTGTTGAAGAACAAATAAGCCTCGCTGAAAATGAAATCATCTATTTTGAAAACGTGTTTCAGCAAATTGAATCTGCTTCTCCAAAAGATATCGAAGAAATTAGAGAAGAATTGATGGACGGCGGCTACTTAAAGAAAAAACAAGCAAAAGGAAATAAAAAGAACAAGCCGGCAAAAATAATTCTTGAAAAATATGCGGCTAGTGACGGAACGGAAATTCTTGTCGGAAAAAACAACAAGCAAAACGATCACTTGACAAATAAGACAGCAGCACGGGATGATATTTGGCTCCATACAAAAGACATACCAGGCTCTCATGTTGTCATTCGAAGCCAGGAACCAAGCGAGGAAACGATATTAGAGGCGGCAAGTCTTGCAGCTTATTTCAGTAAAGCAAAAGGCTCAAGCTCTGTCCCGGTTGATTTCACAAAAATACGGCATGTCAAAAAACCGAATGGATCGAAACCCGGTTTCGTCATTTACGACAACCAGCAAACCGTTTATGTGACACCTGATCCGGATTTAGTCATTAAATTAAAAAAAGCATAGACTCTTTATGAGTCCATGCTTTTTTTTGCAAGCTGAATTAACAGTCTTTTCTTTTCATCCTGACTAAGATCTGAAGCTTTAATTTTTTCCCGTTCTTTAAAGAGGCTATCTAATCGATCATAAAACGTTTCATCAAACTGATCAAAAAATTGCTTCGATATATCTTTCGCAAGTGTCGGACTTGCCCCGCCTGTTGACACTGCAAGCGTCAATCTCCCACGCTGATGAAAAGAAGGAACTTGAATATTGCCAAGCTCTGACTCACCGGCAATGTTGACAAGCTGATGTTCGCCCGCTTCCCTTGCAGCCCAGGCATTCACTTCTTTGCTGTCAGTTGCAGCAACAATCATGAATGCTTCTTGTAAATCGCCTTTATCTGCTTCTTTTTGCTTCCACTCAATTTGTGATTGAGCGTGAAGATAGTTGATTTCTTCGATCACGGCCGGACTGATCACCTTTATTATTGCACCTTGCTTTAAAAATACAGTAAGTCTTCTGTAAGCAATTTTCCCGCCGCCAATGACGATAACCAGACGATTTCGGACATCAACCATTAATGGCAGCATCGGATGTCTCTCCATATGTGAACGTATATTTTGAATCATGATTATTGATTGCTGACTTCACTCTCTCGGCAAAAACTTGTTCAACTTCAGAATCATAGCCCAGGTACCGGCAGACCCTGATTTTTTTATGATCAAGCTTATCAGCCTTTGTCTGAATTTCCCTCATTAGCAGCCCTGTAAATAATAAATAAGGAACCAGGAAAACCGTTTTTTCTTTGAGAAGCGAAAGATTTGAAAGCATCTCATCAAAGCTCGGTTTTGCAGCAGTCAAAAAGCAGATTTCTACCTTGCTGACACCCGCCTCACTCTTTACAAGTTCACTTATGGCTGTCAAATCTCTTACTACGTCAGGGTCTGAGCTGCCGCGTCCAATCAGAACGATGATCGATTCTGCATCTGGTCTTCCCTGTTCATAGATTCGATTCATGATGCTTCCTGCCATCTTTTGGTGCACCCCGATAGGCAAGCCATATGTAACTGCAACTTCCGGATAATTTTCTGCAGCCTTTTTCACTTCCAAAGGAATGTCCTCTTTTGCATGAACAGCCGTAAGCAATAATAATGGAACCACGGCAACATTTGTGGCTCCTTGCTTGATGCAGGAAGCGAACCCTTCTTCAATAGAAGGCTCTGCCAGTTCAAGAAAACAGATTTCCTGAATATCAGCATGAATATGCTTTTGCGTTCTCTCGATAAAAGCAATGGCTTCATCACAGGCTTCCTTCACACGGCTGCCATGACAAACATATAATACAGCTTGTTTCATTTTATAACGCCTCGCTGATGGGAGATGAAGTCTGCAATTTTTCTTCAAACCACTTAATCTTCTCGCGGTAGCGGACTACTTCTCCGATAATAATCATACTTGGATTTTTTATCTTCTCTTCACAGACAACATCCAGAATATTTTCAAGTGTGCCTGTGACCGTTTTCTGAACATCTGTTGTTCCCCAGTGAACGAGCGCTACTGGCGTCTCTTTGCTTTTTCCATTTTTTAAGAGCTGCTCCTGAATATATGGAAGATTGCCGACGCCCATATAAATCGCCAGCGTATCTATGCCTTTTGCAAGGCCAGCCCACTTCTCATCTTCTTTTTCATCATTTTTGTGATGGCCTGTTACAAAAGCAACGCTTGCACTTACATCCCTGTGCGTAACAGGAATTCCTGCATAGGCAGCCGCTGCTATGCCCGAGGTGATGCCAGGCACAATTTCAAACGGAATCTTCTGTTTTGCAAGTGCTTCTGCTTCTTCTGCCCCGCGCCCGAAAACAAACGGATCTCCCCCTTTTAAACGGGTTACGATCTTGCCGCTTTTCGCATAACGGATTAAGAAGTGATGAATCGTTTCCTGCTTCATTAAATGATAGTCAGGGAGCTTGCCGCAATAGATGAGGTCTGCCTCCTTTTTAGCATAGGAAAGCAGCTCTTTATTGACGAGGCGATCATACAAAATAACATCTGCCTGCTGGATGCATTTGATGGCTTTGAGCGTGATCAGCTCAGGATCACCAGGCCCCGCTCCAACTAAATAGACCTTTCCCATGGATAGACCCTCCTTACTAACACGCAAATGTCCCGCTTTTCATGATGAGACAGCTGCCTTCATTGATGATTTGATATTCTTATTGAATAATATAACAATAAATTCAAATGTTTTGAGGTTTTTTTTCCTGGATATTCAGACCTTAGTTGAAAACCTTTAAATCAAACCCTTCTCAATTAAGGTTTTCGTTAATTGTTTGACACAGTCTTCAATTGAATATTTTTCTGTATCCAGGACAATTTCAGGATTAGCAGGCTCTTCATACGGTGCACTGATTCCTGTAAAATGTTTGATTTCTTCATTTCTCGCTTTTTTATAAAGTCCTTTTGGATCGCGTTTCTCACATTCTTCAATCGAACATTTAATATAGACTTCAAGGAATTCATCTTTTTCTACCAATTCTCGTACAAGATCACGGTCAGCACGATAAGGAGAGATAAAAGCGGTTAAGACAATCTGGCCGCTTTCAACAAACAGTCTCGAAACTTCTCCAATCCGTCTGATATTTTCCTTGCGGTCTGTCTCGTTAAAGCCAAGATCCTGATTCAGGCCATGGCGCACGTTATCCCCATCAAGAACAAATGCCTGTGCGCCGCGGTCAAATAAAGTCCGTGCAAAAGCATTCGCAACAGAAGATTTGCCGGATGCTGACAGCCCTGTAAACCAAAGGATAAAACTCTGGTGCTTATTTTTATCTCGTCTCTCTTGTTTTGAAATAGAGGATTCGTGCCATACAATATTGCTGCTCATCGCTGTTTCTCCCTTCTTATGAAACGACTTCTTTTTTAAGTCCGTTTATTAAAACCTCAATGACTTCAGGGCGGCTGAACGTGCTTGGCGGAACTTCGCCATTTCTCAGCATTTGCCTTACCTTTGTTCCTGATAGAATGATATGTGCGGAGCTGTCATGAGGACAAGTTTTCGTTGTCGCCATTCCTTCGCATTTGCTGCAGTAGAAGCTGTGATCGAATTTCAGCGGCTTGATTCCAAGCTCCTGCTCCTCAAATTGATCAAAAATCTTCTGGGCATCATACGTTCCGTAGTAATCACCTACACCGGCGTGGTCTCTTCCTACGATAAAATGAGTGCAGCCGTAATTTTTGCGGACAATGGCATGGAAGATGGCTTCTCTTGGTCCGGCATATCGCATCGCTGCAGGGAATACGCCAAGCTCAACCCGTTCTTCCGGATAGTAGTTTCTAAGAAGAACCTCATAGCTCTCCATTCTAATTGCAGCTGAAATATCATCTGATTTTGTTTCCCCTACAAGCGGATTTAAAAATAATCCATCTACCGTTTCAAGGGCTGATTTCTGAATATATTCATGCGCTCTGTGAACAGGATTCCTGGTTTGGAATCCAACAACTGTCTTCCAGCCTTTGCTTTTGAAAATTTCACGTGTTTCAAGCGGATCGAACGTGTATTGCTTAAACGGTTTTTCTGGTCGTTTCAGCAGCGTGATTTTGCCGCCTACATAGATATTTTCCCGCTCATGCATTTTTTTTACGCCAGGATGTGCAAGGTCTGCCGTTCCATAAACGTTTATGGCTTCAATCGCTTTGTCTGGTTCATATACATCCTCAACCTGTATCAGGCCATATACCTCTCCATTGTATAGCAGTCTTGCTTTTTCTCCGACTATTAATCTCTCAGCTGTTTCCCTTGAAACAGGCAATGTAATCGGGATGCTCCAGACAGTCCCTGAGGCAAGTCTCATCTCATTTACGACCTGCTCATAATCTTTCTGTGACAGAAATCCTTCAAGCGGGCTGTATGCTCCAATGCCGATTAATTCCAAGTCACTTAATGCCATTGCATCAATTTCAATTTGCGCTGTGATCTCCTGATATTTTTCCTCCGGGTTATATGCTTGTATTAGTAGTCCTCCATGCGGCTGTAAACTCATTTTTATATTTCCTCCTAAACATACCATTTTAATTGGTTTTAACGCTAAATGCCCCCGCCTTCTTCATGCACTGCCCGCTTTTCCTCTTTTATAGCCTTCATCAAACTGAGTGCTCCCAGGGTTGCAAGCATGACACTGACAAGAACGACGATTGAATAAAGATCACTTTCTAAAAATAATTTGACTAAGAAATAAGAAATGGCAAGTGAAAATAAAGGTGAAACAATCCATATACGGACAATCTTCTTCACGATATGCTTATGAAGAATTTCGCTTCCATTTTTCGCCATCCCAAGCCCGATAATTGCTGATGAAGTAACCTGAGTGAGCGGAACAGGCAATCCGAAAATGGAACTGATAATAACGAGACCGGCACCTGTTCCCGAGATTAATATCCCTTCAGGCTTTGAGTATCTGGTAATTTTTTTGCCATTGGTCTCAAGTACTTTTTTTCCAAGGAAAATAGCTCCAAGGGCTACAAAAGCGCCTCCGATCCACGTTCCTTTTGAAACAGTGATTAAGCCTGCTCCTACAAGAGGACCAACTGCATTTGCGACATTATTCATCCCCGCAGAGAAGGCTTCAAGAAATCCTGCAAGAATCAAAATGCCGGTTAGCCAAGGCCGATCATGCAAAAACCCCTTATTCTGCAGCTTATAGAGTCCTTTGCCGAAAATCCAGGATATACCGAAAGCAGCAACAGGAACGATCACCCAAAACATCATAATGACCAGCAGTGAATTAACAAACAGCACCTGATACGCAATGCCGACTCCTACTACCGCCCCAACCGTAACTTCACTGGTAGAAAGCGGAATGCCGAGCAAGTTTGCAAAAAACAGGGAGCTTGTCGCAGATAGAATAATAATCAGCACGATTTTCACATTAATGATGTCCTGAGGTATGATGCCTCCGCTGATTGTCTTTACAACTTCTCCGCCTCCCAGCACCGCACCGGCAAAGACCCCGGCTGCGCATATCAATAGGGCATGCCTTGCTTTTGGGACTGCACCTGACCCGTAAGCAACACCCATCGAGGCAGCAGCACCGCTTGCCCCTATATTCATTGCAAAAAAGAGACTGATGGCAAGAGCCGCTAATTCAAGCATGGCGCCTGCTCCTTATCCATGTAATCCGCATTCTGTTTTACCTTGCCCGCTCCACCTTCCGGAGCGCAAATCGTCAGCACTAAATGCAGGTGCGGTGCAGTGGGAGCAGCCAATGCTCGGGTAGCCCCTGTCATGCAGAGGGTTATAAGGCAAATCATTTTTGTGAACGTACCGCCACACATCTTTCCATGTCCAGTGGATAAGCGGACAAATTTTCACCGACTGAAATTTGTCATCCCTGTTAATAAATTGCACATGTTTCCTCGTTTCTGACTGCTCTCTGCGAAGTCCCGAGATCCATGCTTCAGATTCGGATAACGTCTCGTTCAGAGGCTGAAGCTTTCTGATTTGGCAGCATTTATTCGGGTTGGTTTCCCAAAGCTTATCTCCATGTTCCGCTGCCTGTTCCGCTAATGTGAGTTCCGGCTTCTTCATCACGATATTCAGGCTCGGATATTTTTCCCGGACCCTGTCGATCGTTTCATATGTCTCTTTAAAATGGACGTCCGTATCGAGAAAAACAATGGTTGCATCCGGCTTTACTTTTGAAATTAAATCTACAAGCACAATCCCTTCTATTCCAAAGCTGCAGGCATAAACGATTTCTTCGCCGTAATGACTGTAGCTCCAATTTAATACGTTTAATGCACCTTTGTAAGTGTCATCAACTTCAAACTCGGCCTCTCTCTCCTGCCAGTTTTCATACGTAAGCATGTGTATTCTTCCTCTCTGTCAGCCAGGTCCCGTTAAAAAAAAAAGACATTTTAACAGAATGACGGAACCCGTTCCAAGTTAAAATGCCTCTAGTTTGTCTAGTCAGCACATGATTAAATTCTTACTTTTTCATTCTTTTCAAGCTGAATCACTTTACCGTCTTGAACAATAAGTGTTACAGACCCATAATTCATCGTTTTCAGCATTTCCCTTAATTTACCGATGACGAGTTCAAGCTGTTCTTCTTTTCCCACTGCAGTCCCCCATTTCATTTCTTATCCGCTCTTTTTCTGAGAAATGCACCGCAATCTGAGAATGTAAAAAAGCCTTCCAACTTGAAAGACTGTGCAGGCAATGTACCTTATCTTTCAAAATGGGTTTGCATTTTGCTGGATTTAGCACCTTGCCAAACGCAGGTTGCCGGGCTTCACAGGGCCAGATCCCTTCGCCTCTCTGGATAAGTTTATTATATTTTTCTAAATTTTATCACAATTAGACGTTCTGTCAACCCTAGTTTTTCGATCGGAATTATTTTTTTTATTTTTCAGCGAGAATTAGTTCTAAAATTTCGAATCAGAAATAAAGTTTATGGTCAAAAAATTACTACTGTAGAGGTGAAACAAATTCTGATTCTATTCATTATGACTCTTTTCTCTTTCGTTATAGGCGGATTTTCGTTAGCTTATGCCATTGTATCTCTTGATGATCATCATATTTTCCAAAAAATCAAAAATGAACAATCCGGCCTTTTTTGGATATTTGGCTGGATCGGCCATGCGAGCTTCTCGTTTTGCAAAAGGTTTGATAAAAAAGCATGGCAAATAAAATTGTTCCGAACTGGTTATCTGCTTCTAAGCCTTGTTTCTATTTTATTTTCGATTTTGATTTGGATATAAAAAAGCAAAGCCAATGACGGCTTTGCTTTTTTGCCTATTTAAACTGTCATCCATGCTTCATTTGCCGGATTTTCACGCCATTTTTTCAGCTTTTCAAGATCTTCTTTTTCAATGGATCCATTATTCAAAGCTGCATCTATCAATGATGAATAATCGGTAAGAGATACAGCATGGATGCCTGCTTCTGCAAGCATTTCTGCGCCTTTTTGCAGTTCATATGTGAAGATGGAGACAACTCCAATAACCTCACATCCTGCCTCTCGCAGCGCCTGAACTGCCGTAATAACACTTCCTCCTGTTGAGATTAAATCCTCAACGACTACGACTTTTTGACCTTCGTGCACTTTGCCTTCGATCTGATTGCCTTTTCCATGCCCTTTCGGCTTGCTTCTTACATAGCACATCGGCAAATTAAGAAGATCACTTACCCATGCAGCATGCGGTATGCCGGCTGTTGCTGTTCCTGCAATCATTTCAGCTTGGGGATACTCTTCCCTGATCAGCTTTGTCAGTCCCTCTGCAATGGCTTTTCTCACTTCAGGGTAGGATAATGTTAAGCGATTATCGCAATAAATTGGAGATTTGAGGCCGCTAGACCATGTAAATGGCTCATTTGGACTTAGAAAGACGGCTTCAATTTTCAACAGCTGCCGAGCAATTTGATGTTTCATACAGGCAGACCCTCCCATGCGTTTTTCATTTGTAAATATGCCGTCAGCGGATCATCCGCTTTTGTGATGCTTCTGCCGACAACTATGGCAGTTGATCCAAGCTCCTTTGCCTTCTCTGGAGTCGCCACTCTCACTTGATCATTCACTGAGTCTTCCGCCATGCGGATACCAGGCGTAATGGTTTTGAAAGAACGGTCCAGATGCTGATAGATATCAGGTACTTCAAGCGAAGAACAGACAATGCCATCGAGTCCGCTCTCACTTGCCAATTTTGCATAGTGCAGAACGGTTTCATTCAGGCTTTTTTCGATAAGCAGTTCATGACTTAACATGGACTCAGATGTACTTGTTAATTGCGTGACAGCAATACAGTCAGGTCTTTTTGCCCCTGCACTCGTTCCTGCTTCGAGCCCTTCTATCGCAGCCTGCATCATCGCGCTTCCCCCTGCAGCATGAACATTGACAAGATCCACTTCAAGCTTTGCAAGTCCTTTCATTGCCTGCTTGACTGTCTGCGGAATATCATGGAGCTTCAAATCAAGAAAAATGTCATGCCCGTCTGATTTAAGCTGATGGATAATCGCTGGACCTTCCTGATAAAACAGCTCCATCCCCACTTTTACATATAGCTTTTGATCAGGCAGCTTTTTTAAAAATCCGTCCACTTCGTTTCCGTCCGGAAAATCAAGCGCGATGATAAGCGGTCTGTTCATTCTTCCAGCTCCTTCCGATGCATTCTGAAATATGTTCAAATCCATATTCTTTTAATGTTTGAGGCAATTGTCCGATGATTTCAGGACATACAAACGGATTGACAAAGTTTGCTGTTCCGACAGCGACAGCACTTGCACCTGCATACATATATTCAATCACATCCTCAGCTGTCTGCACGCCTCCCATGCCGATAATCGGTATGGATACTGCCTGGCTTACTTCATACACCATTCGGATCGCGACAGGCTTGATGGCAGGGCCTGATAATCCGCCGGAGCGGTTGGCGAGAATTGGCTTTGCATTTCTCATGTTGAGCCTCATCCCAAGCAGCGTATTAATCATCGTTAAACCATCAGCACCTGCGTTTTCAATGGCTTGGGCGATTTCAACAATGTTGCTGACATTAGGAGAAAGCTTCACATAGACAGGCACCTCGGATACTTCTTTTACTGCCCTTGTCAAAGAGGCGGCAATCTCCGGGTTCGTTCCAAAAGCAATTCCACCTGTTTTTACATTCGGGCAAGAGATATTCAGTTCTATTGCGTGAACATTTTTTGCTCTGCTGATCTCTCTTGCGACTTCAACATAATCCTCCTGTGCGGAGCCCGCTACATTCGCAATAATCGGCACATCATAAGACTCGAGCCATGGAAGCTCTTGCTCAAGCACTCCTTTTAGGCCCGGATTTTGAAGGCCAATGGCATTCAGCATGCCTGCCTCAGTTTCCGCGACTCTTGGCGTCGGGTTGCCAAAGCGCGCTTCTGCCGTGGCAGCTTTAATCATGATCGCACCAAGACTGCTTAAATCGTAAAGGTTTGCAAATTCTTTACCGAAGCCAAAGCAGCCTGATGCCGGCATAACCGGATTTTTCAGGGATAAACCGGGCAATTCGATGTTCAGCATGATAAAAGCACCTCCCCGGCTTTAAATACTGGACCGTCGCTGCACACCTTTTTATAAGAAGTGCCATGAGGATCATCAGCTGTATGACACACACATGCGAAGCATGCGCCAATTCCGCAGCCCATCCGTTCTTCGAGTGACAGAAAGACAGGCTTATCGTGATAAAGTCTTTCTATGTTTGCAAGCATCGGAGTGGGTCCGCAGGAAAACAGGGCATCAAAACTAAGCCCATATTCTTTAATCAAATCTGTGACGAACCCCTGCATTCCATAAGTGCCGTCTACAGTCGTTACATAGGTATCTCCAAGCTTTTGAAACTCTTTTTCATAGAAGACGTGCTCTTTTGATTGAAAGCCCAGAACATGCTTAACCGTTACCCCTCTTTTAATCAGGCGTCTTGACAGTTCATATAAAGGAGGCACGCCGATCCCGCCGCCGACAAGAAGGGCTGTTTCGCCTTTTTCCAACTGCTCAGGATCAAATCCATTGCCAAGCGGACCAAGTACATCAACAAGCCCGCCCTTCTTTCTTGCAGAGAGGAGCTTCGTCCCTGCTCCCTCTGCTCTGTATATCATGGTAAATTCCTGATTCTCTTTATCTATTTTCGCGATGCTGATCGGTCTTCTTAACAGCGGTGAGGCGGTCTCTGAAACTTTCACATGTACAAACTGCCCTGGCTGATTCATGTGATCGACTAAACTGCCTTTTAATGTGAGTTCATAAATGCCTGCAGCCAACTCCCTGTGATCTGCAATCGTCATCCATTCTTTTTGTATCAAGCGTATGTCACCTCTTTGCTGATAGCGCGCTTTGGCATTTCATCTGCACTGAAAGTCATTGATTCTAGCACTCTTAAAATCGCTTTAGCAGTATCAAGTGATGTTAAGCACGGAATGCCGTTTTCTACTGATTCTCGGCGGATCCGGAATCCATCCCGCTGAGGCTGTTTGCCTTTTGTCAGCGTATTGATGACAAACTGTGCTTCGCTTGTGCGGATGATATCAAGCATGTTTGGCGCCTCGCTGCCGATTTTATTGACAATCTTTGCAGAAACTCCATTGGCATGAAGGTATTCAGCCGTTCCGCTTGTCGCCATGATCTGATAGCCAATGGCGCTGAAGCGTCTTGCAACTTCAAGGCCTTCTTCTTTATCTTTATCTGCAATCGTGAGCAGAACCTGTCCGTAATTCTGCACCTTCATTCCGGATGCAATCAGGCCTTTATACAGAGCTTTTTCAAGCGTTGTATCCTTGCCCATGACTTCTCCGGTAGATTTCATTTCAGGGCCGAGTGTAATATCGACTCTGCGCAGTTTTTCGAAGGAGAATACCGGCACTTTCACATAGACGCCGGCACTCTCAGGCTGAATGCCTGTTGCATAGCCAAGCTCATGAAGTGTTTTTCCTAAAATCACCTTTGTAGCGAGATTCGCCATTGGTACACCCGTAATCTTGCTTAAAAATGGAACCGTGCGGCTTGATCTTGGGTTCACCTCAAGCACATAAACTTCATTTTTGTAGATAACAAACTGGATATTCAGCAAACCTTTTATATTTAATCCTTTGGCAAGAGCGATAGTTCTCTCTACAATCGTTTCCTTGATTTCTGCAGACAGAGTTTGCGGCGGATAAACGGCAATTGAGTCGCCTGAATGAACGCCTGCACGTTCGATGTGTTCCATAATTCCTGGAATAAAGACCGTTTCGCCATCTGAAATCGCGTCTACTTCGATTTCTTTTCCGGTTAAATATTTGTCAATAAGAACCGGATGCTGCGGATTTATTTTTACAGCATTTTCCATATAATGCAGCAGGTCTTTCTCTTCATATACAATTTCCATAGCCCGGCCGCCGAGAACATAGGATGGCCTTACTAATACCGGGTAGCGGATCTCAGCTGCAATTTTCACTGCTTCTTCAACAGAAGTGGCTGTTTTCCCCAGGGGCTGCGGGATGTTCAACCTGCCTAATGTGTACTCAAACTTATCTCTGTTTTCAGCGCGGTCCAAATCTTCAAGGGATGTGCCAAGGATCTGCACGCCTCTTGCTTCAAGCTCTTCTGCCAGATTAATAGCTGTCTGTCCGCCAAATTGCACGACTACGCCGCGCGGATTTTCAAGATCTACAATATGCATAACATCTTCCACAGTCAGCGGTTCAAAGTAAAGCTTATCTGAGATGCTGAAATCTGTAGAAACCGTCTCAGGGTTATTGTTGATAATGATTGCCTCATACCCGGCTTCTTTGATGGCCCATACAGAATGTACCGTTGCATAATCAAATTCCACGCCTTGGCCGATTCGAATCGGTCCCGAACCAAGGACAATCACACTTTCTTTGTCTGTTACAGCAGATTCGTTTTCATCTTCGTACGTGCCGTAGAAGTAAGGAGTTTCTGATTCAAATTCTGCTGCACATGTATCAACTGTTTTGAAAACCGGGAACAGCTTCAGCTGTTTTCTGTAGTCATAGACTTCTCGTTCAGTCATGTTCCAGAGCCTTGCGATTGCAATATCAGAGAAGCCCATTTTCTTGGCTTGTTTTAGGACATCTGCATCAAGCTTTGCTTCTTTCAGCACATGTTCAAACTTGATGATTTTTTCTATTTTCACTAAGAAGAACAGATCGATTGCACTCCACTCATGAATCGTTTCAATGGATACCCCTCTTCTGATTGCTTCAGAAAGATAGAATAGACGCTCGTCTCCTGCCTTCCTGATTCTCTTTTCGATCAGTTCATTGCTGAATTCATCAGCATTCTTCAGATCCAGGTGATACTCATCTGATTCAAGTGAACGTACAGCTTTCAGCAATGATTCTTCAAATGTTCTGCCGATTGCCATGACTTCTCCTGTTGCCTTCATTTGAGTGCCAAGGCGGCGGTTTGCTGACTCAAACTTGTCAAAAGGCCATCTTGGAATTTTCGTCACGATGTAGTCAAGGGCAGGCTCAAAGCAGGCATATGTCTTGCCGGTAACAGGGTTCATCATTTCGTCAAGCGTCAAACCGACTGCGATTTTTGCAGCAAGCTTTGCAATCGGATAGCCAGTTGCTTTTGAAGCAAGCGCGGATGATCTGCTGACGCGCGGATTGACCTCGATGATGTAATATTGAAAGCTGTTTGGATCAAGTGCGAGCTGTACGTTGCAGCCGCCTTCGATTTGCAGGGCCCGGATGATTTTAAGCGAAACATTCCGGAGCATTTGATACTCGCGGTCACTTAAAGTCTGACTTGGTGCAACGACGATTGAGTCACCAGTGTGAATGCCGACAGGATCGATGTTTTCCATGTTGCAGACTACAATCGCACTGTCATTTTTATCGCGCATTACTTCATATTCAATTTCTTTAAAGCCCGCGATGCTTTTTTCAAGAAGACATTGAGTAACCGGGCTGTACTTTAATCCGCTTGTGACGATCTCAATCAGTTCTTCTTCGTTCGAGCAGATTCCGCCGCCTGTGCCGCCAAGTGTGTAGGCTGGTCTTACAATAACGGGATATCCGACTCTATTTACAAAAGTGAACGCTTCTTCAAGGTTATGCACGATGTCACTTTCAGGCACAGGTTCACCAAGTTCGTTCATTAACTGGCGGAAGAGATCACGGTCTTCCGCTTTTTGAATCGCGCTGAGCTTTGTTCCTAAGATTTCAACATTGCACTCTTCAAGCACACCGGCATTTGCAAGCTCTACTGCCATATTCAGTCCCGTTTGTCCTCCAAGTGTCGGAAGAAGGGCATCCGGGCGTTCTTTTCTGATGATTTTTGTTAAAAATTCCACAGTTAATGGCTCAATGTAGACTTTATCCGCCATTTCGGTATCCGTCATGATTGTTGCCGGATTTGAGTTTACTAGAATAACCTCATAGCCCTCTTCTTTTAAAGCAAGGCATGCCTGCGTTCCGGCATAATCAAACTCTGCCGCCTGCCCAATAATAATCGGACCTGAACCTATTACTAGAATTTTTTTGATATCTACGCGTTTTGGCATACTTTGACCCCTTCTTTCTTGTGAGTTTCAATCATGTCGATAAATTGATCAAAAAGTCCGTTTGCATCTTCCGGTCCTGGTGATGCTTCCGGATGATATTGAACCGTAAATGCAGGAAGTTCTTTATGTTTAAGTCCTTCAACCGAGCCGTCATTGAGCGCAAGATGTGTTACTTCAAGATCTGTTGAAGCAACTGAATCAAGAGTGACAGTATAGCCGTGATTTTGAGAGGTTATCGCAATTTTCCCTGTTCCTAAATCTTTTACAGGATGATTTGAACCGCGATGCCCGAATTTCATTTTTTCAGTGTTTGCCCCTCCTGCGAGTGCGAAAAGCTGATGGCCAAGGCAGATTCCAAATAACGGAATTTCCCCGAGCACTCCGTTGATCATTTCAAGTGCATGCGGCACATCTTTTGGATCTCCAGGCCCGTTTGAAAGCATAATGCCGTCTGGATTCAATTGAAGGATTTCTTCTGCTGTCGTTGTATGAGGAACAACAACCACGTCACAATCGCGCTTATTGAGTTCGCGCAAAATGCCATGCTTCATTCCAAAGTCCACCAATGCAACTCTGCAGCCGCGTCCGGGACTCGGATAAGATGTTTTTGTTGAAACGGTTTCCACTTGATTGGTTGGAAGGTTTGCCTCTTTTAATTTTGCAAGCACCTCATCCTTATCTGCATTTTCTGAGCAAAATGCTCCTTTCAGAGTTCCGTATGTGCGGATAATTCTTGTCAGTTTGCGCGTATCGATTCCTGCCAAACCCGGTATTTTTTTCAGCTTGAAATATTCGTCCAGAGAATATTCGCATCTGAAGTTAGATGGAAGTTCACATAATTCTTTTACGATAAACCCATTAATGAAAGGCGAGATGGTTTCAAAATCATCGCGGTTAATTCCATAGTTTCCGATAAGCGGATAAGTAAGTGTGACAATTTGTCCGCAGTAAGAAGGGTCAGATAAAATTTCCTGATAACCTGTCATTCCAGTGTGAAATACGATTTCTCCAATCGTATCTTCTTCGCTTCCAAATCCTTGTCCCGTGAAAATCGTACCGTCTTCGAGAATTAGATGTCTGATCATGCGTTTACTCTCTCCTTTTCCCATACCAGCTGTCCTTGTGCGATTGTTGCAATTGGCCATCCTTTACATTTCCATCCTCCAAACGGAGTGTTCTTCCCTTTTGACAGGAATGCTTCAGGATCGATTTCTTTTACTTCTTCTAAGTCAATAATTGTAAGATCTGCCGTACTGCCAACTTCTAATTTTCCATATGGAAGGTTAAATGCTTTACTCGGCTTAATTGTCAGATAGTCGATAAGCTGTTTCAGTGTCCATTCGTTCGTCTCTACAAAGCGTGTGTAAAGCAGAGGGAAGGCCGTCTCTAAACCGACAATTCCAAATGGTGCAAGCTGAATGGTTTCTGCTTTTTCTTCTTTTGTATGCGGAGCATGGTCTGTTGCTATAAAATCGATGGTTCCGTCAAGCAGTGCTTCAATTAAAGCTTCCTTGTCCTCACTTCCGCGCAGCGGCGGATTCATTTTGTAGTTCGTATCAAGTTCAGGAATATCACTGTCGCAAAGCAGCAGGTGATGTGGCGTAACTTCAGCCGTGACGTTGATGCCTGCTTTCTTTGCATCTCTTACCACTCTTACAGATTCTTTTGTGCTGATGTGACAGACATGATAATGACAGCCTGCAGCTTCTGCTAGCAATACATCTCTCGCAATCTGGACCGCTTCACACACGGATGGAATACCGTTTATGCCATTTCTTTCTGCAAATTCTCCGGCATGCAAAGCTCCCTTATAAATCAGCGAGTTATCTTCACAGTGTGCAACAATACTTACTCCAAGCGCGGCAGCTTTTTTCATTGCCTCAAACATCATGCCTGCTGACTGCACGCCTACACCGTCGTCTGTAAAAGCAAACGCGCCTGCCTGTTTCAAACCTTCAAAGTCTGTCAGTTCTTTTCCAGCCTGCCGTACTGTAATCGATGCGTATGGCAAAACACGGACTGTAGCCGTTTCTTTTATTCGGCTTTGCAGCCAGTTCATTTGTTCAGGATGATCCGGCACCGGTTTTGTGTTTGGCATCGCGGCAACCGTTGTGAATCCTCCTGCTGCAGCTGCTTTTGTCCCTGTTTCAATTGTTTCCTTGTGTTCTCCGCCTGGTTCTCTGAGATGGATATGTAAATCGACGAAGCCGGGAGAAACAAGATTGCCTTTAGCATCAATGATCTGCGCTGTTTCATGCTTGATATTTTCTTCTATTTTAGTAATGATTCCATCCTGAATCAGAATATCCGCTTTTTTCTCTGCACCGCTGTTATCTAAAATTCGTCCATTTTTAATGATAAATTGCATAAGTAGTTTCCCCCTCGCTTAATTTGGCACTCTCTAAAGCACGCTTCAATACGGCCATTCGGATAAATACGCCATTTTCCATTTGCTTGAAAATCCTTGACTTTCTGCTCTCTACAAGCTCGCCTGCAATTTCTACTCCGCGATTAACCGGTGCAGGGTGCATGATAATGGCATTCTTCTTCATGTTTTTTTCTCTTTCAATCGTTAATCCATACTTGCTGTGATAGTCTGAGAAACCGTCATTTTGACCGCGGTGCCGTTCATGCTGAATTCTAAGGAGCATCACAACATCGGATGACTCTATCGCTTCATCTGTCGGTGCGTATTGCCCGAACCCATTTGATGAATCTCTCCATTCCTCAGGCCCTGAAAGTATAACGTTTGCCCCGAGACGCTTCAGCACTTCTGCATTTGACCGCGCTACCCGGCTGTGTTTGATATCTCCGTGAATGGAGATTGTCAGGCCTTCAAAATGTTTGAACTCCTGCTGAATCGTAAGAAGATCAAGCAGAGACTGTGTCGGGTGATGACCGCATCCGTCTCCGGCATTCAATATTGGAATTTTTACTTTATCTTGCAATTCGTTAAAATACTCATCGTTTGGATGTCTGATGACGACTGCGTTTGCTCCAATTGCCTCAAGTGTCCTTACCGTATCGTACAAGGTCTCTCCTTTTTGAACACTTGAGTGAGAGGCGTCGAAATTGAGCACATTCAGTCCAAGTCTTTTTTCTGCAACTTCAAAGCTGAATCTTGTTCTTGTGCTTGGTTCAAAAAACAAATTAGCAACAAATGCCGGTGTCTCCTGCAGCACGGTCTTTCCTGCTTTAAAGCGTTCTGCATCTTTTAATATCCTCATGATTTCATCTGCAGGTAAATCAGTCATTTTCAATAAGTGCTTCAAAGTCATCTCTCCCCATCTTTTTATAAGAAAAGCGCAAGAGCTGTTTAGCTCCCAGACATCAATGCCCAAACTTTATCCTTTCTTATCTTCAAAAAAACACCCTGATCAGAGATTCAGGGTGTGAGGGAGCATGACAAATCATCAGGCTGATCTGCCAATACTCAATCCACCCTTAAAAGCCTCTCTGGACTTTCATTAAAAGGTGATTATGCAGCTGTGTTTTCTTTCATGTTCTGTTCCGCTTCAGCGTCTTTTCTTCCAGGCAGAACCAGGTTTAGAAGAATGCCGATGATGGCTGCAAGCGCCATGCCATGAAGTTCAAATTGTTCACTTACTTTTATCATTGCACCGCCGATGCCGATTACCAGAATGACGGATGATATTACAAGGTTACGTTTATTTCCAAAGTCAATTTTGCTGTCTGTCAGCATTCTGAGTCCAGATGAAGCGATAATTCCAAACAGCAGGATGGACACACCGCCCATGACCGGCGTTGGAATGGAGCTGATCAGTGCCGAAATTTTCCCGATAAATCCGAACACGATGGCCATAGCTGCAGCGCCGGCGATAATATAGACACTGTAAACTTTCGTTATGGCCAAGACGCCGATATTCTCGCCGTATGTTGTATTTGGAGGGCCTCCTATTAGGGACGCAATGATTGTAGCTGTGCCATCTCCTAAGATCGAGCGGTGAAGACCCGGCTTTTCAATATAGTCACGTCCGACAACTTTTCCAAGCACAAGCTGATGTCCGATATGCTCTGACAGGGTGACGATTGCGACCGGCACCATCAGCAGGATGATTTCATATGAGAAGCTAGGTGTATATGTGATAAAAGGAATGATAAAGTCCGGTTTTTCAAACACATTTGCTTGTGCTACTTTGCTGAAATCAACAATTCCAATTGCAAGGGCATAAACATAGCCGCCAATGATTCCGATGAGCACCGGAATCAGGCTGATAAATCCTTTAAACACAACCGAGCAGATGAGCGTAATCGCAAGAGTTACTAATGCGACCGAGAAGTAAGTCAGGTTATATTCCCCGTCTGGATTATTCATCGCCATGTCAACTGCCACGTTTGCAAGGCTGAGTCCGATTACGATGATCACTGGTCCGACAACAACCGGCGGCAAAATCTTCATTATCCATTTATGTCCGACCATTTTGATCAGTAATGCGACAAAGCCATAAACCACACCGGCCAGAAAGCTGCCGACCATTGCTCCTTCAGGGCCCGCCGCAGCTTTTGCTGCAATGATCGGCGCAATAAACGCGAAGGATGAGCCAAGGTAAGCCGGCACCTGTCCTTTCGTAATCAGCAGGAAGGCTATTGTTCCAAGTCCGCTTGAAATCAGCGCTATTGCCGGATCGAGACCTACAAGGAAAGGTACTAGTATCGTTGCACCGAACATGGCGAACAAATGCTGAAAGCTGAGCGTGATCCATGTGAGCGGCTTTGGTACCTCATTTACATCCAGCTGTATGTCATTCTCTTGATTCTTTTTCATTTTCATTCCTCCGCTTCTTCTTTTTACTGAGAAACAAAAAACCTCTTTGCAAGGTGCAAAGAGGCAGAATAATCCCGCCGGACTCAAACTGATGCCAGGCGTGTGATTTTCTTTCCCTTTTGCAGCCTCTCTGGACTTCATTAAAAGGTCTTTATTCTTTTTCGTAGATGGTTACTTGATCTGTTTCGTCCACTTCCAGCAGTTCAACAACAATTTTTTCCGAGCTGGAAGTCGGAATGTTTTTCCCGACATAATCTGCTCGAATCGGCAGTTCGCGGTGACCTCGGTCAACTAGAACTGCCAGCTGAATTTGCGATGGCCTGCCAATATCGATAAGAGCATCAAGTCCTGCTCTTACTGTTCTTCCCGTGTATAAAACGTCGTCAACAAGGATGACGGTTTTGTTTGTAATATCCGCAGGAATGTCAGATCCTTTTACAAGAGGCTCCTGATCGTCCGTTTTTTTTGAAAGATCATCACGGTATAACGTGATATCAAGCTCTCCTACTTCAACTGGCTTCCCTTCAATCTGTTCGATGCGTTCAGCAAGCCTTTTAGCAAGGTGAATGCCTCTTGTCTTGATGCCGACAAGAATGACTGAATCAATTCCTTTATTGCGTTCGATAATTTCATGTGCGATTCGGGTTAAAGCTCTTCTTATAGACTGCTGATCTAAAACGATTGCTTTTTGCGGCATGATTCTCACCTCTTTTTTTAGAACCTTAAAAAGAAAAATCCCTCTCGCCGTAATGGAGAGAGGGATTTGGATGCATAGCTTAAAATACGCAGTATTAGCGTATAAAATCCGTTTCCTTCTCAGCCTCACGGGACTGTATTAAAGGTTCTTTTTGAACTATAGTCATTATGTCAGAATAACATGAATGTGTCAATGGTTATTTTTAATCTCTGAGATAACTTCTTCAAACTCTGCAGGCAGAGGAGCTTTAAACTCCATATATTCCCCTGTTCTCGGATGCTTGAATCCAAGTACGCCCGCATGAAGCGCCTGACCGTTTATTTTCATTGTTTTCTTAAGTCCGTACTTTGGATCTCCTGCAATCGGGAAACCGATATATTTCATGTGTACACGAATTTGGTGGGTTCTTCCCGTTTCAAGCTGACACTCGATTAAAGTATATCCTTCAAAGCGTTCAAGCACATGAAAATGGGTAACCGCATCCTTACTGTGCTCATTTGTTACTGTCATGCTCTGGCGATCCTGCTTATCACGGCCAATTGGAGCATCGACTGTCCCTTTATCATGCTGAATCACTCCGTGAACAATTGCCTGATAACGTCTAGTCACCGATTTTTCTACTAGCTGGCTGACTAATGATTCATGTGCTTTATCATTCTTTGCAACCATTAGGAGCCCAGACGTATCTTTATCAATTCTATGAACGATTCCAGGTCTCATTACTCCATTAATGCCAGACAGGTCTTTACAGTGAGCCATCAGGCCATTAACCAGAGTGCCCGATAAGTGGCCTGGTGCAGGATGAACAACCATTCCTTTTGGCTTATTCACAACGAGGACATCACTATCTTCATAATAAATATCAAGATTCATCTCTTCAGGCATCACATCAAGCGGCTCAGGGTCTGGAATGAGAAGTGTGACTGTATCGCCTGGCTGAACTTTGTAATTGCTTCTTGATTCAGCATCATTCACTTTGACATGCCCTTCTTTTATCCAAATCTGTACCTGACTTCTCGACCAATCGGAATTCTCTGCTGCAAGCAGCTTATCCAGACGTTCAAATTTATTGCTGTCATCAATCTTAATTTCTATGCTGTTCATTCACTTTCTCCTTCTCTTGTTTCCCTTCAAAAAGCATGACAATAAATAACAAAGCAACCCCTGCACATAGAGCCGAATCCGCTATGTTAAAGATAGGAAATGGGTATGTTCCTATGTAAGTTTGTACAAAATCCACCACTTCCTGATGAATAACACGGTCTATAAAATTGCCAATCGCTCCGCCAAGCATAAGTCCGAGCGCAATTCCCATCAATCGCTGGTCTTTTGCATATTTTTGAATATAAATCACGAGTCCAATTACGACGATAACGGTAATGACATAAAAAAACCACATCTGACCCTGAAGAATTCCCCAGGCAGCACCTTGATTCCGATGTGATGTAATATACAATACGTTTTCAATAACAGGTATTCTTTCTCCGATTTCCAATTCGTTTACAATCAGCCATTTAGTCAGCTGATCGAGCGCAATAATAACAAGTGCGATGATATAGTAAAGCACAAGCTTTCCCCAACTTTCCTATAATGTACCTTTGAATTGTATCACAGGCAAAAAAGAAGAGTAAAGCTTGTATCTCATGAAAGCAGTGTTTTAATGATATTCTCCCACTTCATAGTGAGATTGGTGATTGAGATAGAGGTGAGGCAGAGATTTTCTTTCATAAAGTTCTTGAAAAGCAAAATCATGAATGGTTCTGGCTGTGGGGATAATGGCTAATTTATCAAGCGCAATTGAAGTACCTGTCTCTTCACAAATGCCAAACGTGCCGTTTTCAATCTTCTGAAGAGCTCTTTCTACATCATTTAACTCTTCTTTCACATGAATCATAATCGTTTTTTCCTTGAATGGATAAAATAAATTTTGTTCATTCATATCCACTTCAAACAAACAATGATTAAAAAGCCTAGTTTTCAATTCCTGCTGCATAATTTGAAGCTCATACCAAATGGCGTCTAAACTCATAGCGGACAACTCCTTGTGTACTTGCTTTGTACTCATAGTGTATCCGTTCTCAATCCGCTCACGCTTTTAAGAATTTTCCTGTAATGACATTGAAATGCTGAACCGACTGTTCAGACCCGACAGACAGATAAGGATCCGACAGAAAAGGCGCTTTTTGCCTTTGCTGGCGGATCTGTTCTGGCCGAGGGGCTAGGAG
>NZ_JBCMYF010000007.1:0-79809 GCF_050483325.1 Metabacillus idriensis | reverse complement strand
TTAGCAGCACAAACTTGGTCGGGTATAAAGGGGAAAGTGTTGTAAAAGGAGTTTAGCAGCACAAACTTGGTCGGGTATAAAGGGGAAAGTGTTGTAAAAGGAGTTTAGCAGCACAAACTTGGTCGGGAATAAAGGGGAAAGTGTTGTAAAAGGAGTTTAGCAGCACAAACTTGATTAATTAGCAAAGCAAAGTGCGGTAAAAGCAGTTTACCCGACCTGATAGCTGAACCACGGTCTTCATTGGAACAATGATTATTAGCAATTTTATATCTCACTATTTTGATTATTCTAAAATAGCGATTGACAGATTGAAATATACAGTATAAGATTACGTTATTCAAATTTAATAGCTAGCTTATCAAGAGAGACTGAGGGAACAGGCCCTGCGAAGTCCGGCAACCTCCTTAAATGGAACGGTGCTAAATCCTGCAGAATGATTGTTCATTCTGGAAGATAAGTCGTCATACATACGATTCCTCTTTCTGAATGAAAGGGGAATTTTTTGTGTGGAAAAATAGGAGGAGAAAGAATGAAAAAATTAGTTTTAGCCCTTATTGTACTCGTTATGGGAGTTTTATCTGCATGCGGAGCAGAAGGAGCAGATGGAGAAAAGAAAAAGATCAAAATTGGAGCTTCAGCAGGACCTTACACAGATATGGTTGAACTGGCCATCAAACCGGGGCTTGAGCAAAAAGGCTACGAGGTTGAGGTTGTTCAGTTTAACGATTACATTCAGCCAAATCAGGCGCTGGGCAATGATGAGCTTGATGCCAATCTGTTTCAGCATAAAATCTATATGGAAACTTTTGCAAAACAAAGCAAATTGGATTTATCTGAAGTGATTACAGTGCCTACTGCACCTATGGGAATCTATTCTAATAAAGTCAATTCACTCAGTGAAGTGAAGGAGGGCGCGACTGTCGCCATTCCGAATGACCCAACCAACGCAGCGCGTGCTCTTCAGATTTTGAAAGATGGAGGATTAGTCGAGCTGGATGAAGATGTGAGTCCGATCCAGGTATCTGAAAAAGATGTGATTGAAAATCCGAAAAAATTAACATTCGTGCCTGTAGAAGCTGCCCAATTGCCAAGAGCAGTGGAGGATACAGACTTGTCTGCAGTACCGGGGAATTTTGCTTTAGCCGCGAAAATGAATCTTGCAGATGCCGTTAAGCTTGAGGAAATGAATGATGTGCACCGCAACCGCGTCGTGATGAATACGAAAGATGCAGATTCAGAGATTGCTGAAGATATAAAAGAAGTTGTTCAATCTGAAGGGTTTGAAAAAGCGATTGATAAAGATTTTGCAGGCTTTGGAAAGCCTGAATGGATGGAAGTGAAGCAATAGAGAGAAAGGAGATCCTTGCAGTACTGCCACATTTAACGAAGGAAAGCTTGAAAAGTGGCGTCATTCTCCAAAGAGCAGCCACTTTTTGTTGGAGCACGGTCCCAAAAGAAGCGGCTGTCCAATAAGTCAGTAAGAATGCCTTTTGGACAGCCGCGCTCTTGAAGCCGTTCAATATCTTTTTGCTAAAGCCTCACCGACATTGATTCCGCTTAATGTTACCATTGGCGAACCTCCGCCTGGATGCGTGCTTCCGCCGACGAAGGAGAGATTCTTAATATCTTTTGCAAAGTTGCCTGGGCGGAGAAAGGCATCAATTTTCCTGTTGGCAGATATGCCATACAGTGCCCCGCGGTATGCCCCAAACGTATTTGATATCTCAAGCGGAGTGATAATGCGCTCACATGCAAGATGGCCGCGAATCTGCACGCCTTTTTTTTCCAATAAATCGTAAATCCGTTCTTTGTAGTCTTCTTCGTTAATAACAAGCGTGCCTTCTTTAGTCAGCGCAGGAGCATTGACAAGGATAAACAGATTGTCTCCATGCGGGGAAACAGTACGGTCACTATAAGAAGAATTGCTGATATAGATGGTAGGAGATCCGCTGTATTGCTGATTTGCAAACAATTCACGGAACTCTGTTTCATAGTTCTCTGAAAAAAAGACGTTATGGTGGAGCAACTGCGAATTGCGAATCGTTAATCCTGCCAGAATGACGAATGCTGAGATGGACGGCTGGTAGCGGTCTCGTTTAGCTGTGGTGAAATTTGGCCGATCCTGTTCGCGGACGAGATTTGGGTAAGCTTCAAGCAAGTCGGCATTCATGACAAATTCATCTGCCGCAATTCTTTGTCCGTCTGAGAGCAATACGCAGTTCGCTCGCTTATTCTCAACATCTATTTTCTTAACTTCACTGTTAAAATGAAACTGAACCCCGAGTTTCTCAGCTATTGTCAAATATGCTTCAGCAATTTTCACATTGCCGCCTTTGACATAAAAGACTCCCTGTAAAAGCTCCAAATAGGCAATCATAGCAAATGTGGCAGGTGAAATATAAGGTGAGGAGCCAATATAAGTCGCATAACGGTCAAGTGCTTTTATAATGTCAGGATTTTTAAAATAACGGCTGAAAAAATGATGCATGGATTCAAGGGGTCTTACCTTGAGAAGAGCAGTTCCAAGAGAAGGAGACAAATAGTCTGTAAAAGATTCAAACATCTTCGGGAAAAAATGAGTTTCTGACAATTTGTAGAGTCTTGTAATCTCTTTTAAAAATGAATCATAGTGTTCAAAAGCAAAAGGATCTAAGGACTCAAGCTGTTTTTTCATGGCTTTCGCCCGGCTTGAAAAATCAAACACGTCACCGTTTTCAAATACATTACGTGTATGAACATCAAGTTGTTTCATTTCAATATAATCCTGCATCTTTTCGCCGGCAATCGAAAAAACACGCTCAAATACTTGCGGCATTGTAATCGTATTTGGGCCGAAATCAAAATGATAGTCTCCCAGATCCACCGGCATCAATTTTCCTCCGGCGTGACCGTTTTTCTCAAATACATCCACCGTGAAACCCCGGCTTGCAAGTGTGATTGCAGCGGATAATCCGCCTAAGCCGGCTCCAATAACAACTGCTTTTTTCATGCTTAACGTCCTTTCTGACACTGTAAGCTATAAAATATTAACAAAGTTTTTTGTATCTTGATCCATGACCTGCTGTTTTAAAACATCGAGTTCTTTTGTAAACAAGCATTCGAAATATTCGTTTTTTTCCTTGCGTGAGCTTCCTTCAAGCTGGTCATAAAAGAGGGGAGGCAATATTCGCACGAAAATATCCTGTTTTTTTTGATTGCCAAATGAGTAGTAAAACAGCATAGGCAAAATGGGGACATCTTTATTTTTCTCAAGCAGGGAAATCGCGCCAGGCAAGAATCCGAGCGGCCTTTTCTCAAGATGTAATTCATCGCCCTGCGGAAACAGACAGACGGATTTGTTTTCACCCAGCTTGGTTTTTGCATATTGAAGAGAAAGCACAATGTCTTTTGGTTTATTGCGGTCTATTGAGAAAGCACCCAATTTTTTAAAGAATGGAAACTGGATGAGGCCTTTTTCATGCATCATGATATAAATATCGTGTTTAAGCTTAGCCTGATTGCAATGAAAAAGCAGCAATCCGTCCCACCATGTGCTGTGGTTCATGCAAATGACGGCCTGCTCGGGAATATTTGCACAGCTGTCCGTATAGATGCCGTTAAAATGACGTTTAAACAGCATGCGATTATAGATGAAAAAAAGTTTTTCAAAGTATGGTTTTTTAGCGGCTTCGATCATGTGTAAACCTCTTCAGTGAAAGATAATAGCCTGCCAGAGCTATGGCTGTAAGCAATGATGCCATAATGACAGCAAGCCAAAGCTGATTGATCAGCGCAAGCAGGATAAACATAGCCTGAATCAATCCAAAAACAAGAATCATTCTGCTGTGCCAAAGATTATAGGTTGTCATTTCTTTATGTACAATAAAGTAGATGGCGAAATGAAGAATGAATGCCACGATAAACCAGCCTGCAAAATTTGAAAATGGAATATTGTAATAGAAGCTTTCAGCCTGCCAGACCCAATATTCTTTCACTTCATATGCGACTGGATCAATGATTAAATCCATCAGGACTGCGAGAAATGATCCGATCAGCACGTAAACGATGACATTCTGATTGTAAGCAATTACTTTTGCCAGCGCATGGGAAGAAGCAATAACCATCAGCCATGCAAATCCGATCGCAATCGGTACGCCAATCAGCTTCGGACCAAAATCCTGAGTATAATAATAATCTCCGAAAAGAATTCCGTACTCTACCCCAAGATGTTCAGCAAAAATGGAAAAAAACACGATTAGTGCAGATATGGCAAACCCTTTCTTCCGGCCGTAGGAGCGAATAAAATAAATGCCGCCGATGATTCCCGCTGCAATTAAAAAGACAACATTCGCCCATTCAAGGGCAGGCGGAAGAATATCAAAGCTAAGCAAAATAACGCCGCATGCATACCAAAAAAGAAAAAAATAATAGATGGATTGATCGAGTTTCATATTTTTTCGCACCTCTCTCTACTTTGATTATAGGAGACAGGATAGTGATTCACAAGAATGCATGCGCTGTTCATAAAAAAGCACTGCGGGAGAACCGCAGTGCTTTTGGCAAAACATGATTTGCTGGGAGGGGGGTCCAGCACACTCATGGCTTATAGGCTGGAACAGTCGGCTCCGCTTTTCGGTGTTGTCCAGCTCCGCCTCCTAGTCCCTCGGCCAGAACGGCTCCGTCTGTAAAGGCAAAAAGCGCCTTTTCAGCCGGATCCTTATCTGTCTGTCGGGCCTGACCAGTCGGTTCCGCTTTTCGGTGTTGTCTAGCTCCATCGCCCAACTCCTCGGCCAGAACGGCTCCGCCAGTAAAGGCAAAAAGCGCCTTTTCTGTCGGATCCTTATCTGTCTGTCGGAGCTAAACGGGGCGATTCCGCTTTTCGGTGTTGTCCAGCTCCGCCTCCTAGTCCCTCGGCCAGAACGGCTCCGTCTGTAAAGGCAAAAAGCGCCTTTTCAGCCGGATCCTTATCTGTCTGTCAGGCCTGAACAGTCGGCTCCGCTTTTCTATTAAGCAGTAGTCTTCTTGCCTGTGCTGTTTTCTTTTGCAGCTTCGAATGATTCTGGGTAGCCGTAGCTTCCGTGCTCACTCATATCCAAGCCGATCATTTCTTCTTCTTCTGTTACTCGGATTGTGCCCATCACTTGTTTCATCACTTTCAAGATAATGTAGGAGATGACAAACGCGTAAGCGGCGCATGATAGGATGCCAATCGCTTGAACCCCAAGCTGAGTGAAGCCCCCGCCGTAGAATAATCCAGCTAAACCGCCGTTTCGTTCTGCAAGCTCCGGAGTTGCAAAGAATCCGGTTGATAATGTTCCCCAAATTCCCGCAGCACCATGAACGGACAAGGCGAAGATCGGATCATCAATTTTGGCTTTATCAAATAGCTTCATGCTGAAGTAAACAATGATTCCTCCGACTAATCCAATAACAACTGCTGCCCATGGAGCAACAAACGCACAAGACGCTGTTATGGCTACAAGGCCTGCAAGTGCACCATTCAAGGTCGTTGGAATATCTGCTTTACCTGTCATCATGCGAACCACAATCATTGCAGCAACTGCACCTGCAGCAGCGGCAAGCTGAGTGTTTAATGCTACATAGCCGAAGAATCCGTCAGAGACGCCGAATGTGCTTCCTGCATTAAAACCAAACCATCCAACCCACAGAATCAAAACACCTAAAGCTGTGAACACTTGGTTGTGACCTGACAATTGATTCATTGTTCCGTCTTTCCCGTATTTTCCAAGCCTTGGTTTTAAGACAATTGTTGCTGCAAGTGCTGCCATAGCACCAGTTAAATGGACAACAGTGGAACCTGCAAAGTCTTGCTTGCCTAAATCCTTCAGCCAGCCTGCGCCCCAGATCCAGTGTGCGACGACAGGATAAACAAGAGCTGAAAATAGAACGGCAAAGATAACGTAGGCAGACAATTTAGCACGCTCTGCAAAGCCTCCAAAGGCAATGGTCAGTGCAATGGCTGCAAATGCCAGCTGGAAAAAGAAATCAACGGATGTCGCTAATCCGCCGTCAGCAGGTGATGAGTCACCGTAAAAGAAACTTGATAGGCCGATAAATTTATTTCCATCTCCATAAATAAACCCATAGCCGACAGCCCAGAAGACTAGAGAAGCAATTCCGATTGTGAAGATCGTCTTGCCGGCGATGTGGCCGGCATTTTTCATTCGGGTAGAACCGGCTTCAAGCAGTATAAAGCCTCCTTGCATAAGCAACACCAGTATACCTGCAATAATGACCCACAAATTGTCCATTAACACTACCGCATCCATAAAAACACGCTCCTTCTTTTTTGTTTTCGAATAACAAATAAATAAGACCAAAGACAGAGAGAAGACCAAAAGTGATGTTAGGTAATATAACACTTGTTGTTATGTTTATTATCATATGGCATGAATATGCAGAAATCAAGCATTTTTCTGAAAATTTAAATAAAAAATTTAGGACTTCCAGCCTACTGTGAAATGAAGCGTTTTCTTATCGTGTTAATTTATCTTACATAAAAAACCTGGCTGTGTTAGCCAGGTTCAGGAAACAGCATTTGATTGTAAAATAAATCCTTTGTTCACCCACACTTTTGACTTCCAGCGGATGAGCATCAATACTCCCCTGAGCCACTCATCTGCGATAAATGCCATCCAAATGCCTGCAAGACCATATTCAAAGTGAATGCCTAGTAGATAAGCCAGCGGGACACTGATGCCCCACATGGATAAAATACCCATATAGACGGGGAACTTAACATCGCCTGCTGCTCTCAGTGCGCTGATAATAATCAGGTTAAAAGCTCTGCCTGGTTCAAGAATAATCGTCAGCAGCAGCAGGGAGGCGCCGATTTGCAGAATTTCCTGATTGTCTGTGAAAATACCAAACAAGCTATCTGAGAAAATGCTGAAAATGATTGCAATAACAGCAGACATGCCAATTCCCCAGTATAAAGATCTCATGCATCGTTCATATGCTTTCTTGTATTCTCTCGCACCTGCCATTTGTCCGACAAGGATTTGATTTCCCTGGCTGATGGCTAGACTGAAAAGGAAGATGAACATCATCAGGTTCTGTGCGTACACTTTTGTTGTCAGTGCTTCGGCGCCAAGCATGGTGATGAAGACTGTGATGACGATTTGAGATCCATTGTATGATAAATGTTCGCCAGCAGAAGGAACGCCGATTTTCAGAAGGTTTTTAAGATGTGCAGCAGGCAGTTTAAATACATCCTGCAATTTTGTTTCAAACGAAATCCTTTTAACGAGCAGATATGAAATGGCAATCAGTCCGATGAATCTGGATGTGACTGTTGAGATAGCAACCCCTTCAACGCCAAGAACCGGCAATCCGAAAGGTCCATAGATAAAAATGTAATTTCCAATAACATTCAGTATATTCATCCCGATCGTGATATACATCGTATCTTTTGTGAAACCGTAGCTTTTCAAGATTGCTCCGATTGTCATGATCAAAGCCTGAATAAAGCAAAATCCGCCTACTAAACGAAGATAAGATTCTGCTTCAGGGAGCAGAGAGGCTGGAAGGTTCATCATAGTCAGCATCGATTCACTGAACACAATGACGATTAATCCGATGACAACCCCGAGGATCAGATTGGCTGCAATGGATACTTGAGATATCTCAAGTGCGCTCTTGCGGTTGCCCGCCCCGACATTTTGTGTAATCAGCACAATTGTTCCAGTTGCAATGAAGCCGAACATCACAATCAGAATATTCAAAATCTGATTGGCGACGCCTACTGCAGCTACAGATTCATCGGAGTATTGGCTGAGCATTAGAGTATCGGCATTTCCCATAAGCATATGTAAAAATAATTCAATGAAAATCGGCCATGTAAGAGCAAATAATGTCAATTTTCGATCTTTTAATTTATGAGCCAAATAAGACATTCCCTTCTGTAAAACACATATAAAATCATTACTAGTTTACAGAGGATCTTATATAATAAAAAGAGATGATTACGATCATTTTTGTAAATATACGACCTGAAAAAAGGAGGACAGTATGACATACATCGGTTTTGATATTCCTCCATTTCCTGTTTTTATTAAAGGAGGGGATGCGATATTTAAAAAGGGAACCAAACATTTTAAACGTGTCTTCACAGTGTTTGACCTTATTTATGTCCAGTCAGGAGAGCTTTATATGACAGAGCATGATCGTTCATTTACAATTAAAGAGGGACAATATGTGATTTTAATCCCTGGTTTGGAGCATTATGGCCATAAAAGCTGCGGGAAAGATACAAGGGTTTTCTGGACTCATTTTAAAATGGCCGGAGATTTCTCTCTTCATGATCAAGGAAATGAAAATTGGTCTGAGGTACAGATTGTTGATGGTGATTTCGTAGAGCCCTCCAGATTTCATTTTAAAATTCCTGCTTTTGGAGAATGCATACATAAGGATTTTGTCGAAAAAATCTTTGATAATCTGGTCAGCATGAATCACCAGACACCTGATTATCCGTTAAGACAGCAAATTTACTTTGAAGAATTGATCCTTCACCTGCAAAAAGAGTCGCTGCAAATTCCAAGCGCTGCCGAAAAAGTAGTAGAGGAAACACTCAGGTATTTAAGAAAGCATTACAAAGAAGAAATTAAAATGGAGGACTTTGCAAGAGAATTGCATTTCCACCCCGATTACATTACCCGCTGCATGCAGAAAACGATGGGCGTCACGCCTGTTCAGTACTTAAATCAATACCGGATTGAGCAGGCTAAGCGGCTGCTCCGGACGGCTGACCATAAAATTTCATCGGTTGCTAAAGAAGTCGGAATTTTGGATGCTGCTTACTTTACAAAAGTATTTAAACGTTTAGAAGGGGTTTCGCCGCTTGAGTATCGAAAGATAGTATCAAGAAAGAAATAAAGATTGGGTTAGAATGAAGGGGAATAGGTCAGGATGATACTACAAATTAATGGAGGAGATCGAAATGCCGACAATACACGTTCCGGGAAAAGGGTCATTTGAAGCCGAAATGGGAAGAAAACTGGTACTTGCACTTGAGGATAACGGAATTGATATTCTGCACCGCTGCGGGGGAAAAGCCAAATGCACATCCTGCCGGGTTGAAATCCTTGAAGGTGATTTTGAAGATGTTACAAATGCAGAGAAAAATGCTTTTGCTGAAAAAGGTGTGGAGGACCATTTGCGGTTATCTTGCCAAATCCGTGTAAATGGAGACATCACCTGCAGGCCGATTATGACAGTAGAGAGCAGGGGCATTGATGCGGGTCCGCGCCCTGAAGAGTGAAAAAACAGCCCTGGAGAGGATTCCGGGGCTGTTTTTTCATTTACTTATTTTTCAGTCAAATAGAATGCCATCTCAAAAGGCTTCACTGTTACAGTTAGATTCTTAGAATGGGCGGCATATTCTTTTCCTGTGAGCAAATCAATTAATTTTGTATCTTTTAATTCAAATGGGAGTACTATACTTAATTCGTTTTCGGAATTATTAAGGACAGCAATCATTTTTTGTGCTTCATTCTGTTTTGTAAAAATAACATGATTGGTTTCATCGTTTGCTTCGACAAATGTAATATCTCCTCCATTACCGAATACAGGATATTGTTTGCGGAGGCCAATCAGCTTTTTCACATAATTGAAAAGTTCGCGGTCCTGCTTGTCCTCATCCCAGATCATGCATTTGCGGCAGCCTGGATCCTGTTCCCCGTCCATGCCGATTTCATCTCCATAATAAATGCAGGGCGAGCCGATAAAGCTTAACTGATAGGCAAACAGCAGCTTCAGTTTTGCTTTGGAGTGATTTGCTGTATTTAAAATGCGCGGTGTATCATGGCTTCCGAGTAAATTGAATGCCACTTCATTGACGTTTTTCGGATAAGAGTGGAGCACGCTTTCCATAATATTCACAAATTCCTTTGCCCTTACTTTATCATTGGCAATAAAATTCATTGTCCCTGTTGTAAACGGATAGTTCATCACGGCATCAAACTGGTCTCCCAAAAGCCATGGCATTGAATCATGCCAAATTTCACCTAAGATATAAACATCTTCTTTTTCTGCGCGGACAGCCTGTCTGAATTCACGCCAGAATTGATGATCTACTTCATTGGCAACATCGAGTCTCCATCCGTCAATGTCAAACTCGCGAACCCAGTAGCGCCCTACTTCAAGCAAGTACTCCTTCACTTCAGGATGCTCGGTATTCAGTTTCGGCATGCTCTCAACGAATGCGAATGCATCATAGTTTAATGAATCATCTTCATTTTTAAGCGGGAACTGATGGATATGGAACCAGTCTATAAACTTGGAATCCATTCCATGTTCGAGTACATCCTGGAATTGAGGGAAGTAATAGCCGCTGTGATTGAAAACCGCATCAAGCATGATTTTAATTCCGTTGTCATGACACGTTTGCACAAGTCGTTTAAACGTCTCTTTATCGCCAAATTGAGGATCGAGCTCCATGTAGTCGATTGTGTCATATTTGTGATTGGAATGCGCCTTAAAAACGGGTGTGAAATAAAGACCGCTTATACCTAATTCTTTCAGATAATCGATATTTTTGATAACGCCTTCAAAATCCCCGCCAAAGAAATTGCCGCTTGTCGGCTCCGTGCTGCCCCAGTCCAGAGTACCTTCTGGATTAATAGAAGAATCTCCGTTGGCAAACCTTTCAGGGAAAATTTGATACCAGACTGTATCCTTGACCCATTCTGGTGCTTTAAAAACATCAGCCTTGTTCAAAAAAGGAAACGCAAAATAGGGAGCCGTGTCATCAGTTGTGATTTCACTCATAAACCCTTTTTCCGTATAAATAAGCTTTTCGTCTCCGGAAGACAGCTCAAATCCGTACCGCATCCGGCGGTATTCAGGTTTAACAGCGGCAAACCAGTAATCAAACAGATCGTCCGAACCGCTTTTATGCATCGGTTCAAGTTTGTAGTGCCAGCCTTTTTCGCTCCATTCATATGGATCGCCATGAATCAGACAGACAGCGGAAGCATCATTCTTTTTTGTGCGAAGCCTGAGGTGCATGGTTTTTTCATCATAAGCATAGGCAAATTGATTTTTGGGGCGGTGATAGATTGCTTCTTTTAACAAGTTGTTCACTCTCTTTCATAAGGTAAATTGAGGATAACGGCGAAACCGGCAGGATAAAAGCTGAACCAGAAAGTGTGACTATTATCCTATTCTATTGATCACCCTGAATCGCCAGATTATAGAATATGACCTCATTATAAAACATCAGGAAAACGTTTGCATATATTTTTAAAAATATATTGACTTTTAATTCTCTCAAACTTAAAATAAAAATTAGTTAATAGGGAAAACGTTTGCACAACTGTTCTCACGAATCATTCACCCTTTTTTTTGAGAACAATCGGAAGCGTTTTCACTTTTGAACTATGAGACTTTGGTTTCAGTTGTGCGGATTGCCTCTGGGCACTAAGTACAATGAAATAGATTACAACAAAAATAAAAGGTGGGGAAATGATGAGAAAGATTTTATCTTTATCTCTAATTGCATTACTGATGTTTGTTATGGTTGCTTGCAGCAAGCCTAGCAGCTCAGAGCCGGCAAAAACAGAAGGCGGCGACAAAGAGGGCGGTAAAAAGACAGAAGAAGCAGTAGATTTAGAGCCTGAAGAAGGCGCAAAATTAGTTCTTTGGGATAACGCGGATTCAGAAGCTGAATGGGCATCTTATGTAGCAGAAGAATTCACAAAGAAATACGATATCCCGGTTGAAGTACAAGAAGTAAACCACGTTGACGCTGCTGGAAAGCTTGAAGTTGACGGACCTGCCGGACTTGGAGCTGACGTATTCCACGCACCTCATGACCACGTAGGAAACATGGTAAAAGCTGGACTTATTTATGAAAACGTTTTAGCTGATGAGTATAAAGAAAAATTCCTTCCTGCTGCAATCAGCGGTACTTCTTACACTGAAGAAGGCGGCGAATCTACTCTTTACGGATTCCCTATGGCAATTGAAACATACGCACTTTATTACAACAAAGATTTAGTAGACAAGCCTGCAGAAACATTTGACGAAATTTTTGAGCAATCTAAAGGATTTGCTGGAGACGGCAAATACGGCTTCATGATGGAGCCTGCAAACTTCTACTTTGCACATGCATTCTTCGCTGGATACGGCGGTTACATCTTCGGAAATGACAACACAGATGCATCTGATCTTGGAATTAACAATGAAGGCGCTGTTGCTTCAGGTGAATTCATGCAGCGCATGAACAAAGAACTGCTTCCATTGAAAAAAGAAGATATTACTGGTGACTTAATCAGTTCTTTCTTTAACGATAACAAATTAATGTACCGCATCTCTGGTCCATGGGATATCAAAAACCATGAAGAAGCAGGCATCAACTTCGGTATTGCTCCGCTTCCTAAATTAGATAACGGCGAAACTCCAAAAAGTTTCTCTGGAATCAAAGCTTACTATGTAAACTCTTACTCAAAGTATCCTAAAGCTGCTACTTTATTAGCACAATTTGCTACAAGCACAGAAATGCTTGAAAAACGTTTTGAAATGACTGGACAGCTTCCTCCTCAAACAGAATTGATTGAAAGCGATGCGATCCAAAACGACGAAGTTGCTTCTGCATTCCTTGAACAGGCTGAATCAGCACTTCCAATGCCAAATATCCCTGAAATGCAATCTGTATGGGGACCAATGGAAACTGCTTATACAACAATGTGGAACGACGGAACTGAACCTAAAAAGGCACTTGACGCAGCACTTCAGCAAATTGAGGATGCTATCTCTTCACAAACGAAGTAATAGTCAGTCTGAGCCGATACCTTTGGTATTGGCTCAACTTTTATCCTTTATTGGCAGGCAGCAGCCTCTACCTCTATGCGGATGGAATGCATGGGACAGAGGTGCAGGCTAACTGCCCGTAAATGGGGACAGCAAAGGGACGATGGGGTAATAAGCAAGAAGAATTTTCTCTAGGAAGACACAACTTTCAATCAACGTGAGGAGGCCTGGCATAATGCGCGGACCAGCTAGAATAGGTGCATTACTATCATTTTTACTAATGGGGCTTGGACAGATCTACCACCGTCAATATCTTAAAGGGATTTTATTTATTCTTTTAGAAGTTTACCTCTTGGTATTCTGGTCTTTGCCGTTCAGATATGCAATGTGGGGATTAACAACACTTGGCGACACCCCGCAGACAAGAAATGGATTTACAGTCGTGCAAGGCGATCACTCCATATTCTTAATGATCGAAGGGATCATTTTCTTAATCTCCTTCCTGCTTTTCATCTGGGTTTACTACTTAAACGTTCGTGATGCATACAAAGTAGGCAAAATGCGCGAGCGCGGCATTAAGCCTAATACAGCTAAACAAACACTGGTAAATGTATGGGAAAACGGGTTCCCTTACATCCTTTTAACACCATCTATTCTATTTACAATGTTTTTAACGATTCTTCCTCTGTTATTTGGAGTTATGATTGCCTTTACAAACTATTCAGGTCCAAATCATCTGCCGCCAAAGGCATTGGTGGATTGGGTAGGATTTGATACATTCTTAAACCTTTTCCAATTAAAAACATGGAGCACTACGTTCTACGGAGTTTTCGGCTGGACGGTCCTGTGGGCGATTTTATCAACAGCGACTACGTTCTTCCTTGGATTGATCTTTGCCGTTCTGATCAATCATAAAGGCATTAAGCTTAAGCGTTTATGGCGCAGCATTTACATTCTGCCATGGGCGATTCCGCAATTTGTCAGCATTTTGATTTTCAGAAATATTTTCAACGGAGAATTTGGGCCGCTGAATCAATATATTAAAGCGCTTGGCCTTGAAGCTATTCCGTGGCTGTCAGATCCAATGTGGGCAAAAGTTACGCTTGTAACAGTAAATATGTGGTTTGGATTCCCGTTCTGGATGGTTCTTATGAGCGGTGTAATGACGACAATTGATAAAGAAATGTTTGAAGCGGCAGATGTTGACGGAGCAACACCTTGGAGCAAATTCTGGAAGATTACTATGCCGATTGTTATGTTCTCAACTGCTCCGCTCCTTATCATGAGCTTTGCAGGGAACTTCAATAACTTCAACATTATCTACCTATTAACTCAAGGTAATCCTGTTAACGTGAATTACAGCTATGCCGGATCAACGGATATCCTGATCAGCTGGATTTATAAAATGACGCTTGAGCAAAGTCAATTTGCTACAGCTTCTGTCGTATCGATCTTAATCTTTATCGTAGTTGCAACTCTTTCTATCTGGAACTTCAGAAAAACAAAAGCATTTAAGGAAGAGGATATGATGTCATGATGAATAAAAAATTTACTGATAAACTCGTCGTTGGCTTTATATACGCCATATTGATCATTACAGCGATTCTTGTCCTGTATCCTGTCTATTTCATCCTGATTGGATCATTAAATCCAGGGGATTCACTGTTTGCAACAAAGCTTATTCCAGAAGCTTTAAGTCTTGACCACTATCGTTACTTATTTGAGGAAACAAAATATTTAACATGGTACAAAAATACGTTTAAAATTGCATTCTTCAACATGGTTATTTCAACATTCCTTGTTGTAACAGCAGCATATGCGTTTTCACGCTTCCGTTTTCCGGGCCGCAAACAAGGTTTAATGGCGATGCTTGTCCTGCAAATGTTCCCAAGTTTCATGGGAATGATCGCGATCTACATTCTCCTTCTTCAAATCGGATTGTTGGACAATCACTGGGGTCTTATCTTAGTGTATGCAGGCGGATCGATTCCGTTTGGAGCATGGCTTGTTAAAGGATACTTTGATGGCCTTCCAAGAAGCTTAGAAGAAGCGGCAAAAATCGACGGTGCCAGTCATACTACGATTTTCTTTAAAATCATGATGCCATTGTCAAAGCCTATCTTAGTATTTATTGCTGTAAATAACTTTATCGGTCCTTGGATGGACTTCATTTTCGCCCGTCTGATCCTTCGCTCAAACGAAAATAAAACACTTGCAGTCGGTCTATTTGAATTCGTAACGGGCAGAACGAGCACTCAATTTACAACGTTCGCAGCGGGAGCAGTTCTGGTAGCAGTTCCAATCACTATTTTATTCTTGCTTTTCCAAAAGTATATTGTTGAAGGATTAACGGCTGGTGCGAATAAAGGGTAAGATCCGGAAATCGATTTCATATTGAATTAACAGACATAGTTTAATAGTCTTATACGTAAAGCTGTCTCGAATCCGCAGTATTTGACACGGGGCAGCTATTACGCAGTAAGGGGGGCAGAGGGATGTTTAAACGTATCGTGCAAGTACTGATCATCCCTTTTTTCCTTCTCTCAGGTTTTTCAGTGAACACTGTTCAGGCAAAAGAGAAGGAAGAACGATCGTGGCAAGATGAAAGCATGTATTTTATAATGATTGACCGCTTCAATAATGGCGATACAAGCAACGATTTTGAAGCAAATCCCAAGAATCCTAAGTCATATCACGGCGGAGATCTTCAAGGGATTATCGATAAGCTGGATTACATTCAGGAAATGGGGTTTACATCTATTTGGCTGACTCCGGTCTTTGATAATGAAGAAGGCGGCTATCACGGGTATTGGATACGCGATTTTAAAAACGTGGATGAAAACTTTGGAACACTTGAGGACTTCAAAACGCTTGTAAAAGAAGCGCACAAACGGGATATGAAGGTCATGCTTGATTTTGTTGTCAATCATACGGGCTATAAGCATCCATGGCTGAATGATCCTGAAAAGAAAGACTGGTTTCATGAAAAGAAGGATATTGCCGACTGGCAAAATCAAGAGGAAGTAGAAAATGGCTGGCTGTTTGGCCTGCCGGATTTAAACACCGAAAATCCTGAAACGAAAGCCTATTTAATGGATGCTGCCAAATGGTGGATTACGGAAACAGACGTCGACGGTTATAGACTTGACACCGTTCGCCACGTTCCGAAAGCCTTTTGGGAAGAATTTTCAAAAGAAGTAAAATCAGTGAAAAAAGATTTCTTCTTGATGGGCGAAGTTTGGGATAAAGATCCCCGCTACGTTTCTGGGTATACGGAAGCTGGTCTGGATTCTGTCGTTGATTATCCTTTTTATGATGATGCTTCTAAAGTGTTTTCTAATGCAGGAGGATCGGCAGGGGTACTTGCCAACGTGTTTAAACGCAATCAAATTCTTTATAAAGATCCATATATTTTAGGCAATTTTATAGATAATCATGATAATGAACGTTTCACAAGGAAAGCCATTGCAAATAATCAAAATCCGGTGACCCGGCTAAAGATGGCTCTTGCATACATGTATTCTGCACCTGGCATGCCAATTGTTTACTATGGAACAGAGATTGCGATGGACGGCGGCAATGATCCGGACAATCGCCGCATGATGAACTTCCGTGCCAATGAAGATCTCATTAAGTATGTGTCAAAGCTTGGTAAGATCCGTTCTGAATTTCCTTCATTAAGACGAGGAGAAATGGACGTTTTATATGACGAAAAAGGAATGACCATTCTAAAAAGAACCTATAAGGATGAAATGACGGTTATAGCGTTAAATAATTCCGCTGAATCAAGAAACGCCGTTATTCCCGCTAATGCGATTGAAGAAAATAAAGAGCTGCGCGGACTGCTGACAGGTGATATGACAGAAGAAAAAAACGGAGAGTATGAGTTTATTCTCGACCGTGAAACAGCTGAGATCTTTGAAGCTGGGGAAAAAACCGGCCTGAACGTGCCGTTAATCAGTGTGTTCTTGGCAGTTCCGGCAGTATTTGCAGGGTTCTTATACATGAACAGAAGAAAGAAGCAGGCATCTTAATGCCGGTGATCCAAAGAGAAATGAGTTGATTTCTCTTTGGTTATAAAAGCTTCAAGGTGAATGCGTTTACAAAGTGGTTATTTATAAAAGAGTATGTTAAATTAGACTTTTCAATTTGGAGAGAAAACATCGCTCCAAACATGTTGAAAGTAAGAGAGGGATGGGATTGTGGCAACAATAAAAGATGTCGCAAAATTAGCAAATGTAGCTCCATCAACTGTATCGAGAGTGATTGCTAATAACCCGCGTATAAGTGAGAAAACAAAAGAGCGAGTAAGAGAAGCAATGACGGAGCTTGGGTATCATCCGAATTTCATAGCCAGAAGTCTTGCAAATCAATCGACTCAGGCAATTGGAATCGTGATTCCGGGTTCTGCCGATAAAGCCTTTTTAAATCCCTTCTTTCCGGAAGTGATCCGCGGCATCAGTAAAGGAGCTCACCAAAAACACTATGCCCTGCATATGTCCACCGGTGAAACCGATGCTGAAATTATGGAAGGCGTCATTCATATGGTTGAAGGAAAACGGGTGGACGGCATTATTCTCTTATATTCACAAGTAGATGATAAACTGACAAAATACCTGCTTATGAAAAACTTCCCGTTTGTCATTGTCGGTAAACCATTTAAGGATGTTGAGTTAATTACTCACGTAGACAACGATAATTACCGGGCAGCAAAAGAAGTAACAGAACATTTGATCGAGCTTGGACACAAACGCGTTGCTTTTATTGGAGGTAATCTTAAGCTTGTGGTAACAGTTGAACGCCTTTTAGGATATGAGAAAGCAATTCGAAATGCAGGACTTGAATACCGCGATGACTACATTGTGCATGCTCAATTTCTTAAAGAAGGCGGGCAGGCAGCTGTTCAGGAATTGTTTAAATTAAGTGAGCCGCCGACTGCGCTCGTCGTAGCCGATGATCTAATGGCGCTTGGAGTGCTGAATATGCTTGATGACATGGGCATAAATGTACCTAATGACGTATCAGTTGTATCGTTTAATAATGTGATGCTGTCAGAAGTTTCAAGACCGCCGCTTACGACTGTGGATATTAATATTTTTCAATTAGGCTATGAAGCTGCCAAGCATGTCATTCAGCTGGTGGAAGATCCTAATGATCCAATTAAACGGATTATTATTCCGCATAAGCTTATGAAAAGGCAGTCATGCAAGGGATTTTTACAAGAAGAAAAGCTGCATCATGCATGAAGCTAAAGAGTCTGCCCGGAGGAATCAGGGCGGCTTTTTTTTGTGTGAAAAGAATACCCTGGACAGTGAAAAACAGAATTTCAGGTACCCATTCAATCTATGCGCAACCATCTGGGAGGTATCTGGAAAAAAGAAAGTATTTCTTCCAATCCCGCAAGTATTTCATCGGTTTTCGCCAGAAAAAGAGGCATGCAGGCAAGTAAATCCATCATTTTGGAAAGTAAAGCTGATGAACCCCCTGTATTTGGCCGGCAAAGTTCGGGCAGATTCAGGCTCTTTTTAAGAAAGAAAACTAAATTCACGAAAAGAGAATACCAACAGAAAATAAGGTTGAATGTGTCCGCAAAAAAACCACCCGATATCACGGGTGGCTTTTACTCAATAGGCAGAAGACAAGAATTCGTTTCTCACTAATTTCCTTTTTGCGGCAATAAAGTTAAGCTTTCTTTCTTCTGATCCGCGTTTAAATATGTCTGATGATAGGTTCCGGTCATCCAATCATCAATCTGATCTTGATACCAATCGCTTTTCACATGGCCGGACTGGCCAGGTCCGACAATATGGTGTCCTTTTGTCATTTCGGCCGCATCGATGACAAAGCGCCAGGAAGCGCCGTGATTGACAATGCCTTCAGGATTATAACTTGCGGCGCCGACTGTAATTTGACTGCCGCCGACAGGCTGCGGTTTTTCGTTATTAAACAGCCATTTTAATACTGGTGAGGCCGAAGACAGAGGGTGGCCGAAATAAAGCTGATGGTAGTCGCCCCATTTCCATTCCTCTGGGTTATCGCCGTATTCTGTTTGAAGAGATGCGACGACATTCCCAAATGAAGTGAGCAAAACGCGATCAAGCCCTCCATTATCTGTGATCCATTCAGACTCATCTCCATTAAAAGCGCGTCTGAGCAGTTCATCAACAATTCCCTGTTTTCCTTCAAATAAGGCGTCCATTTCTTTTGGAACAGCATCTTTAAAAAGAGTGACGGGTAGTTCTTTCATCAACAAGTGGAAGAGGAGAGGGGCACTCATTTCTTTATTATCTTCCAAGTTCCATTTTGCAAGCAATTCAATAGAAGCTTTTTCGGCCTTATTTAAATTGCTCTCACTGATTCTTTTAAGAATGGCGGGCAAAAATTCCTCAGCATACAAATTTCGCTGATCCATCTGCAGTTTTTTCATATCGTGTAATGTAAGCTTATCCTCAGTCTCCAAAACCTCTTTAATTCTCATATAACGATAGGGCTGCGCCCAATGATGGCTAATATGGTAGGGGTACGAATCATCAATCACCTTATTGTTTGCGGTAGCAACAAATCCTTCCTTAGGGTTGACCGCGCGGGGAAGCTCATCATAAGGAATGAATCCTTCCCATTCATATTCATCCGTCCAGCCAGGTACAGGTATCAGGCCGTCACCTTTTTTCCGGATCGGGATTTTTCCGTTTGCCTTATAAGCAATTGTTCCATCTGCCCCGGCAAAAACAAAATTTTGGGTTGGCACGTGAAAATCTTCAAGAGCCTGTTCGAATTCGTTCCAGTCTTTCGCTTTATTCATTGAGAGCACTGCCTGGAATTCGGCAGAAGGCATAAGAGCTGTCCATTTCATGGCGAGAGCTGTATCCTGTTTTTTATCCAACGTAAATTCGGACATGACCGGGCCGTGCCGTGTTTCGATCACCTCATAATCAATGGTCTTTTCATCCTTCACCACGATTGGTTCTTTAAACACCTTCGCATCTTCCCATTTGTCGTTGTATAAAAATTGCCGCGGATTATCGGGATTGCGTTTTTCAATATATAAATCCTGTACATCAGGCCCCGTATTTGTCACACCCCAGGCAATATACTCATTGTGTCCAAGAATAATTCCCGGGACCCCGGCAAAAATAACCCCGCTGACATTCATGCTGTCACTCTGCAGATGCATTTGATACCAGATTGAAGGGGTGGCAAGTGAGAGGTGGGGATCGTCTGCAAGCAGAGGTTTCCCGCTTTCGCTTTTTTCACCGCTCACAACCCAGTTGTTGCTTCCATTAAATTCGGGTGGAATGATGGCACTTGCAAAGCTTTTCTCCATGTTCATATTCACTTCTTCATAAGCAGACAGAATTTCAGGGGCATCCTTTGGATAGGAAGGAAATAAGTCATATGCTTTCTCTTTTGGAAAAGTATCAAGCGCCCAGTAGCGGAACGCCTGCCCTGACCAATGGCCTCCTAAATCAAAAGCCATGTATTTGCCGATGGTGAGGGAATCAATTGGTGTCCATTCTGCCGGTTCATATTTAAGCAGGCTGAATTCAAGAGGCAGTGTCCCTTGTTCTTTTGCGTCTTTTATAAAAGCATTTACACCATCTGCAAACCACTGCATGGCGTTTTTTGAAGATTGATCATACTCAGGATAAGAAGCTTCAGCTGCTCTTCTCAAACCAAGCGTTCTGAAAAATTTGTCATTGTCAACAGTTGCCGTTCCGACTACTTCACTCAGCATGCCGGATGCTTGTCTTCTGCTTAAATCCATCTGGAAGAGGCGATCCTGAGCCTGCACATATCCTTGTGCGATGTATAAATCTTTGTCTGATTGCGCTCTAATATGCGGTACCCCGTTTTTATCCCTCGTTACTTGGACTGCATCGGTCATTCCTCTGACAATAACTTCTCCATTTAATTGGGGAAGACTTTTCTGAATGAAAAGGTTTACATAAATGAATAATCCAATTAGAAGAAAGAGAATGGCGAAAGCTCCAATCCATAGACCTCTCCGTCTCCGGGGTACTAACCTGCGTTCTGCCTTAGCTTCCATGATCCTCACACTCCATCTTTCAGTTAAGTGAATATATTACACTCCTTTTTTGAAAATCCTGTGTACTGAAAAAAAATTTATAGGCAAATGACTATTTATACATTCAAAATGAGAGAAACGAAGGATTCCATTGGCCTTATTTTGTTAAAGTAATGTCTTCTCACCTCCAATAATAATAAGCTGAAAATCTGCAAAGAAACGTGCAGGTTTTCTGTTAGAAAATGGCTTACAAAACATATAAAACAAAGTATATTAAAAAAGAACAAATAAATATTTTGAATAATCCGGCGAGGGGTAAATATGAATCTATCATACATAGAAGAAACGCTGAAAAAACATGACTATTCAGAAGCAATAAAGCACTTTTTGAAAGAATACAGTGAAGTTGTGGAGGAGAATAAGCTTTCACGCTTTCGAAAGTTTATCCGATCTTACAAAGATGAAAGCCAATTAAAATATTTTCTTCAGGTTATAGATGCATCATTAATGGAGCAGCTTGGCGGAATCATGATAAGAGACAGCTATCGGAGATTAAAATCTCCTCTGACGGCTATTTGGTATTGCCAGCAGCTTATTGATGAGAACAAGCTGATAGAGGCTGAAGAATTATTAAAAGAAATAGAAAAGCAGGAACTCACTGATGAATGGAAGGAAAAGCTTTATTTCACAATGGCAAGTGCACTTATGGGGATGCGGCGATTAAAGGCAGCGTTTCAATATATGAAAAAATGTGATGAAGCTTCCAGTGATCCGGCAGAAATGCTCTGGGCGTATTACTTTTTGCAAAGCGGAGATTGGGACAAGGCTTTGAAATGCTTAGAGGCCGGCAAGAAAGATGAAAAAGATGGTCTGAACGCCTACTTGCTGCTTGTTCAGCATCATGCGCTTCAGGGAGACGCAGAACAAGCTCGAATCACCTTAGAAGAAGGCTTATCCCTTTATCCGGATTTTCCAAAGCTGATCGTTGAAAAAATCAGGCTGTGCTATAAACAGAAGTTCTGGAAGGATATGAAAATGGCGATTTCAGAGCTGCATTCGCTTACTCCTTTTCATGAATATAAGAGAATGGCCGAGTATTACATGGCTGATTCCTTATACGAGCAGAAAGAATTTGACAAGCTTGAGGTGTTTTTAGCGGAGCATATTGAATTTAATAAAGAATCCCATTATAAAAATTTTACCGGCCGGGCAGACCATGCTTCTAAAACGGTGAACTTCAAGCCGGTCGTGCAAAAATATAATTATTGTGTTCCTGCATGTGCAGAAATGATTTTCAGTATGTTCGGCAAGAGATATACACAAGATGAAATTGCAGAATCAGTCTTTCATGCTACAGGTTCAAAGTTATCTAAAATGATTGAGTACTTCGAAGAAAAAGAGTTTACAAGCAGGTATTTTTTGGGGAATCCTGACATTTTAAAAACGATGATTGATCTGGATGCGGCCGTTATGATCAATATCGATTATCCAACAACCTCCCATGTTCAATTGCTTGCGGGATATGATGACAATTTGAATGTTTTCCACGTTCAGGATCCAAATCTCAGAACCGCCCATGAAGTCTCGTATGAAGATTTTGAGCAGGAATATGGGAACAATGGAGTCTTATCTGTAGCCGTTCTTCCTGAAAAAGAAGCTGATAAATTGAATGTATTATCTCTACATGAACACGAATTAGCAGTAAAGCTTTTTTCAATGACCGAGGTCTCGAACAAGCAGCTGAGTGTTGATGAACAAGCCTTTCTAAAAGATAATCTTCACAATATGGCTGTTGCAGCCTGCGTCATTAAATATCTTCCCGGAATAGTGGCAGAAGAAATACTGGATTCAGCTGCCATGTATGTCTTTGAGCATTCTAAGGAATCTGAATACCGCAGTCTTTCTGCTGCCATGGCTTATTTCAGCATAAAAAACGATGAGCGTGCATTGGAGTACTTGGAGCAGCTTCCATTCAAACAGTATTTGGCGGCTTATTGGTATGCAAAAGGCAGAATAAGCTATAACAAGGATGATTATGATGGTGCATATGAGGCATTTAAGGAAGCATTGAAATCAGAACCGGATGATCATATCCTGTGGGGATATCTCGCTCTGACTGAACTCAATCGGGACCGTGTTCAGGAAGCATTGAGATATTCAGAGATTGCGATGGACATTAATGAAGATGATGCTTTTTCACTGATTAACCATGGACTTATTTTAATGGAAATGAACGAGTTTGAAAAAGCCAGAAATCTCTTCCACTCTTTCTTAAAAAGTGAGAAGGAGGACGGGTATGTGTGGTTTCAGCGGGCAAGGTGCGATAAAGAATTAGGGAAATATAAGCTTGCAAGAAGAGGTTTTCAGACTGCAATAGCACTCGATCCGGAAGTGCCGCTTGCATATAAAGAGCTTTCAGGGCTTTACGAAATCGTTTACGAAGATGTTTCTAAAGCGAAAGAGATCCTAAAACAGGGGATTGCAGCTGCAAAAGACAAACAGATGCTCCTCCATGAAGCGGGAGATATATCTGAACGTGCCGGGGAACTTGTTCGGGCCAGACAATTTTTTATGCAGGCTGAAGAGCTCGATCCGAAAGATGTGTATGCGCGTATTTCTCTAGCCGCTCTTTATAAAGAGGAAGGAAAAACAGATCAATTTTTCAAAGCCATTCACTGCTATTACGAACAATTCCAGGAAGACAGTGAATTTCTTATCAACGCAGGAAAGCTGATGTTCGCCGCAAGCGCAGAAATGAAAGAAAAAGACTCACATATAGATCTCGCACTTTCTTATGCAGAAAAAGGAATTTTATTTGCGGATGCCGATATTGGGGAAGCCATTGAGATCTATGTTGATCTCGTCTCTGAAACGCCGTACTCACGCCGGGGAATTAAATTTTTAGAAAGCTTAAGAGAAGGAAAAATAGACGAATTTCTTCTGATCAGCTATATCGGCTGTTTATATGAGTCAGAGGGTCTTTTGGATAAGGCGAAACAGTATTTAAATCAGGCCGCTGCCTTAAATAAGGAGGATATTCTTCCGTTTTACCGGCTTGGGGAGATTGCTTTTAAACAAGAAGATTATCGCGAGGCAGAAAAACAGTATAAACGGGTGCTTGAGCTTGATCCTGCACATGAGCAGGCGATGCTTGACCTTGCGGGTATCGCAAATGCCAGAGAGGACAGGAAATCAGAAAAGAGATACCTGCTGTCTGCCTTTGAAGCGGACCCTTATTGTGTTTCGGTCGAAGCGCTGCTCGAGGTTCTTGAACTTCAGCCGGAAATTGAAGCGTTTAAAGAGCTTCTATTAAGGGCGAATGTTGAAAAAGCCTTCCTCCATGATGCCCTTGCCCATATTCACGGAAAGCTTGGAAATCTGAAAGAAGAAGAAGAAAATTTGAACAAGGCATTTGCCCTTGCGCCAGCCCAATTGCAAATCCTTCATCATCAAGTCAAGCTCTGGATGAAGCAGGGAAAAATGAAACAAGCAAAATCCCAGCTCCTCACACTGATTATGGAAAATCAGGAGAATAAGCTTCTATATGAAACGTGGATTGAAATGATGATTGGCACAAAGTCCATGCATAAACTTGAAAATGAAATAAAAAAAATGAAGCTTGCAGGTGAAGAAAAAAGCATTGTCTTCATGAATGCAGCTGCTGCATATGAACGGCAAATGCAATCTATGCGTGATGCATACGAAGAGATGGAAGAACAAAAAGGCTGGCTGAAGCGGTTCACGAATTTTTCGAAGATGAGCCTGAAATTTGGAACACTGATTGGCCTTTATGAAGAGGCATTGAAACATGACCGGGAAAATGTTACAGCCCTTATGTGGTATGTCGAATTTCACTTGGATGCGGGATTAGCGGAAGATGCCATTAAAATTCTGGAACAGTGGCTCCGCTATCAGTGGGAGACTGACGCTGCCTTCAAGCTGGCTGTCCTTTATATAAATGAATTCGGAAATGTCCCGGAGAAAAAAGCTGTTAAGTACTTGTCGGGGGCATGCAGCGTTATTGAAACGCTGCTTGAAGAAAATGAGGATCCCGATTATCTCGTTGTCCTTGGAATAGCCTTGCTTGAACTTGGAGAATTGGAAGAATCAGAACAAGCTCTCATGCGTGCAGTGAAAATCGAGCCTGCTGTTGAAAAAGGATACTTCCACTTGGCCAGAGTCTATGAAGCTATAGAACAGTACAGCAAAGCAGAAGAAACGATCCTGCATGCTATCAATTTAAATCCGAATGATCATGACAATTACAATCAGCTCGGACTGATTTACCGGCATCAGCATAAACCAGGACAAGCACTTGAAGCCGTTGAGAAAGCTATCTCAATAGAGCCTGAGGATTTAATCAGTTTGTATAACAGAGCTTGTTATCTTTCAGCTCTGGGAAAATACAAAGAATCTGCCGTGCAGCTGGAGGCTCTTTATGAGCTTGATGAAGAATTTATTTTCACTGAGATGGCAGACGATGACGAAGATTTAGAATCACTGAAAGAAGCGGGATATTTTCCGATAAATCCGCTGATGAAAAGATAATGTTTGAGGAGATGGATTTGATCGGCGAAGGCTCGACAGCTATTACGTATTCTTACGGAAAAGATAAGGCTGTTAAGATGTATAGATATGATTCAGCAGCTATTCGTTACGAATTTGAAGTGAATAGATACTTGACTGAAATCGGCCTCAGCGTTCCAAAAGCTTATGAGATTGTGACCATTGACGGTAAAGAAGGAATTGTTTTTGAAAAAGCAGCAGGCCAGCCGTTAACAGCTGAAATGATGAAAAGTCCTTCACGAGCAATACAGGGTTTGAAGAGGATGGCAAGGCTTCATGCTGATATCCATGAAAAACCCGCAGAATCTCTAAAAAACCAGAAGAGTTCTATTGCAATGAAAATCCATGCTTCAAGTCTTTCTGATACAGAAAAGACAGCGATAGTGGACCATTTAGCTTCTCTTTCCTCTGGAAAACAGCTTTGTCACGGGGATTTTCACCCAGATAATATAGTAATCTCTGCCGGCAATTCTGCAGTGATTGATTGGGCTGATGCGGTGTGCGGGCATCCTATGGCTGATCTTGCCCGGACTATTCTGATTTTAAGGTTTGGCGGATTGAACACGAATGATGCCATTATGGGGTTCATCCGCAAATGGTTGTGCATGCTGTATATTCGAGAATATAAAAAACATCGTACATTCACTGCTGAGGAGTATTATGCGTGGGAACTGCCATTAGCTGCAGCAAGACTTTCAGAATCCATTCCGCCTCATGAAAAGCAAAAGCTGCTTGCAGTCATAAGGCCGTACTTGAAAAAGTAAGCAAAACGGTTAATAATAAGGTGTATCTTTAATAAACTTTTAAAAATTAGACAGTGATCAGCACAATTTTCTGTTAAAATAAGAAAATATACGCCCCTTGATGCGGCAAAAATTCTAGAGTATTTACAGCAAAGGAGTTTTTTAAATGGAAAAAGTTTTAATCTTTGGTCATAAAAATCCAGATACAGATACAATATGCTCTGCCATTGCGTATGCTGATCTTAAAACAAAGCTTGGTTTAGATGCTGAGCCTGTGCGCTTAGGTGAAATCAATGGTGAAACTCAGTTCGCTTTAACAGCTTTTGGGATTGAAACTCCCCGCTTTGTAGAAACAGTTGCAAATGAAGTCAGCCAGGTTATTTTAGTCGACCATAACGAGCGCCAGCAAAGTGTAAGTGACATTGACGATGTTCGAGTGCTTGAAGTGATTGATCATCATCGCATTGCGAATTTTGAAACAAGTGATCCTTTGTATTATCGAGCAGAGCCAGTAGGCTGCACAGCAACCATTTTAAACAAATTGTACAAAGAAAATGGAATCAGCATTCCTAAAGAAATTGCTGGATTAATGCTTTCTGCGATTATTTCAGATTCACTATTGTTTAAATCACCTACATGCACAGATCAGGATATAGCAGCTGCGCGTGAATTAGCTGAAATTGCAGGAGTAGATGCTGAGGTCTATGGTCTTGATATGCTTAAAGCAGGTGCTGACTTAAGCGGCAAAACAGTGGCTGAGCTGATTTCACTTGATGCTAAGGAATTTTCTATGGGCAACTATAAAGTAGAAATTGCGCAAGTGAACGCTGTAGATCCTAACGATGTTTTCATTCATAAAGAGGAAATTGAAGCCTTGATTTCCGCTGTTATCGCTGAAAAAGAGTTAGATTTATTCATTTTTGTCGTAACAGATATTTTAATCAATGATTCGGTAGCACTCGCTCTTGGACGCGAAACACGTGCTGTAGAACAGGCATATGATGTGAAACTTGTGGACAACACAGCTGTTTTAAAAGGCGTAGTTTCCCGCAAAAAACAAATCGTACCTGTTATTACAGACATTTTGACAAGTGCACAAGTTTAAGCTGAAACGCATGGATACATCGGTATTCATGCGTTTTCTTATACAAAAAAAGGCTTCCCCTATAAGGGAAGCCGTTCACCTGTCATCAGCAATAGCCAGGGCCGTAGCCTGCGCCGCCTACAAAAGAAGCACCGATGATAATCAATAAAATAAACAATACGATAATTAATGCGAAACCGCTGTTATAGCCGCCGCCGCAATTTCCTCCGTCTTTACCCATTAAAAATTCCTCCTATTGTTAAATCTTGTTGATGAGCATTTTCATGTCTCAGAGTTAAGGTATGCCGGAGGAGGAATTATGTTAGCCTATTTATGGAGAGCGGCAGCGTAAAGTGAAATAAAAACTAAAAAAACCGGCAAATAATCTGCCGGTTTCCCGCTATTTTTTAAATAAAGCTTTGAATGCTTTAAAGATCAGTACTAAAGAAAATACTAAAATTGATAAAGTGCCAACGAAAGTTATAAAAGGCGCTAAGAAAGCTAAGAATGCAGGTAATGACAGTTCAAGTAAAGCAAAGCCGGCAAGAATGGCAGCCAAGAACAAGAAAATTAAACGGTCCATTGATTTTCCCCCCTTTCTGATACATTATATGTATGCGCTTTCAAAAAAGTAGCGGTCATTCACACATTTATATAAAGAGAAAAAAATTTTCAAACAAAAATACGCCCTGAATCAGCAAATTCAGGACGTTCTAAAATAGGTTTATCCGTTAATGATTTTTCCGCCATTTACATGAATCATCTGACCTGTAATATATGTGGAATCATTGCTTGCAAGGAAAACGTAGCTTGGTGCTAGTTCGTCAGGCTGACCGGGACGTCCCATAGGTGTGTCCGCTCCAAATTCTGAAACTTTCTCTGCATCGAAGGTAGATGGTATCAGAGGAGTCCAGATTGGACCTGGCGCAACTCCGTTTACCCGAATTCCTTTTTTAACAAGAGAAGCGGAAAGAGATCTGGTAAAGGCTGTAATCGCGCCTTTCGTTGATGAGTAATCGATCAGCTGGTCGTTCCCTGCATAGGCTGTAATGGAAGATGTATTGATAATGCTGCTGCCTTGCTTCATATGTGGAAGGGCAGCTTTTGTCATATAAAAGAAGGAGAAGATGTTTGTTTTAAACGTCCGTTCAAGCTGTTCTTTTGAGATTTCCTCAATTCCCGCCTGTGGATGCTGTTCTGCTGCGTTATTTACAAGAATATCAATTTTTCCAAGCTGACCCACGGTTTCAGATACGATTTCTCCGCAGAATGATTCTTCTCCAATATCTCCAGGCATCAGAATGCATTTGCGGCCTTCCTGTTCAACAAGCCGTTTTGTTTCATTGGCATCCTCATGCTCGTCCAAATAAGAAATGACAACGTCAGCGCCTTCCTTTGCATAATGGACAGCAACGGCCCGTCCTATACCTGAATCTCCGCCTGTAATAATAGCCACCTTATCAAGCAGCTTCTCACTGCCCTTATATTGAAGTGCATCAAACTCAGGCTGAGGGTTCATTAAGTTCTCATGCCCCGGCTGAACCTCCTGATGCTGTGCAGGCATTGTTTTTTTGTTTTGACTATCTTGGCTCATTCAAATCCCTCCATGGTTTAATCTTAATTAGTATGGTGAAAAGGTTGTTGAATATGTAGCTGTTATGTAGAATATATTCCCTGTGTGTATGAGATGAAACGTAAAAAATTTTAATGAAAAAAGAACTAAAACCGAAGTTTTAGTTCAATACATTGAAATATCTTGCTTCAGGATGAGCGACTACGATTGCCGTTACAGAAGCTTCCGGCTCCATCATAAAGCCCTCCGTCAAGTTCACGCCGATATCTTCAGGTGCAATGAGGTCAAATAATTTTGCCTGGTCATCCAGATTCGGACAGGCAGGGTATCCGAAGGAAAAGCGCTGACCTTGGTATTTGGCAGAAAAGCGCTGGTCCATAGTGAACTCAGGAGAATCAGGAAAACCCCATTGATCGCGGATCAGCTGGTGAGTCCGTTCTGCTAATCCTTCAGCAAGCTCAAGTGCCAGTGCCTGTACCACATGGCTCTTCAGGTAATCACCCTGTTCTTTAAAGCGGTTGGCAATTTCCCTCACTTTTTTACCGGCCGTTACGGCAAAGAAGGAGACATAGTCTCTTTGTTTGCCGTCTTCTTTTGGACGGATGTAATCGGATATACAGCGGTGCGGGAGCTTTGATTGCCTTGGGAAATCAAATGTCTGCAGTGTTTTTTCTGTTTCAGGATCAAGAATGTGCAGACTATTGCCATCAGATTCTGCCGGGAAAAATTGATAGACAGCTGCAGGCTGAAACCATTTTTCCGCGTAGCCCTGTTTAAGAAGTTCATCGATAGTTTCTTTTAAGGCAACCGCTTTTGGATCTTTATTTTTAAGCATTTCTTTTACTTTTCCTTTTAGGCCAAGATGATGGCCTATCAGCATCTGCATGTTAATGTAGGGAATCAGATGTGACAGGTCAATATCTTTAATAATGTGCCGTTTGCAGTCTTCTGGCTGAAAATAAGGAGATGGTGTGAGCTCTGCTCTTTTTTCCAGCAATTCCGTTACAGCAGGAGTAGCTTTCTTTTCAGCGGATCTTTCTGGAACGGCGTCTTTTTTCTTGAATTGTGAGGGATCCACTCTGATCCGGTTAGCTAGGGAAAGTCCATCCATAGCGTCCTTGGCATAAATGACAGGACCGCTGTATTGAGGCGCAATTTTTCCGTCTGCAAATTTTCTGGATAAAGCAGCACCGCCAACCATGATTGGAACAGAAATTTCAGCTTCTTTTAAATCCTGTGCAGTTAAAACCATTTGCTGCGCAGACTTTACGAGAAGACCTGAAAGTCCTACAATATCAGGATTTTCTTTTTTAACCGCAAGAATTAAATCCTGGGGTGTTACTTTTATGCCTAGGTCCACAACCTTGTAGCCATTGTTGCTTAAGATGATATCGACTAAATTTTTCCCGATGTCATGTACATCACCTTTGACAGTTGCCAGCAGAATTTTGCCTTTTCCGCTGTCATCCTTTTTTTCCATGTGAGGTTCTAAAAAGGAAACGGATGCTTTCATGACTTCTGCACTTTGCAGTACTTCAGCAACAATCAGCTGATTTGTATTAAACAGCTCTCCAACCTCAGCCATGCCTTTCATTAGAGGACCGTTGATAATATCCAGCGGTGCCGCGTACTCTTTTAAGGCAATTTCAAGATCTGCCAGAAGTCCTTCTTTCGTGCCCTCGACTACATATTGAGCAAGACGTTCCTCTAGTGGAAGAGATTGAACCGGTTTTTTTACCGTCTTCTTTTTCCCTCTATAGTGGTTTGTGAAAGCAGCCAATGTGTCGTCATTTGTGTTGAAAAGCAGAGTTTCCGCCATTTCAATTTCCTCTTTTGGAATGGACGCAAATCGTTCAAGTTTCTCTGTATTGACAATGGCATAGTCCAGTCCAGCCTGTGTACAGTGATACAAATAGACCGCATTCAGCACTTCGCGCCCCACAGGCGGGAGTCCGAATGATACATTGCTTACGCCAAGGATAGTCAGGCATTGCGGCAGCCGCTCTTTTATTAAGCGTATGCCCTTTATCGTTTCTTCAGCTGATCCGATATATTGCGCGTCTCCCGTTCCGACAGGGAAAACGAGTGGATCAAAAATAATATCTGATGGATTCAGACCGTGTTTTTCTGTCAGCAGCTCAAATGAACGAACAGCGATATCAAGTTTTTGCTCAGCCGTAAGCGCCATTCCTTTTTCATCAATCGTTCCGACAACAACAGCTGCACCATATTTATGAATGAGAGGGACGACAGCGTCAAATCGTTCTTCACCGTCTTCTAAGTTGATTGAATTGATGATCACTTTCCCTTGAGAATAGGAGAGTGCTTTTTCAATCACGTTCTCATCGGTTGAATCGATGACAAGCGGTGCTTTTACTTTTTTTGTGATTTCCTGCATAAATGCTTCCATATCTTCTAATTCTTCGCGGTCTGGATCAGCAAGACAGATATCAATAACGTGTGCGCCGTTTTTCACTTGCGCACGGGCAATTTCAGCTGCTTCTTCAAATTTTCCCTCCGCGATTAATCGTTTGAATTTTCTGGAGCCAATAACATTAGTCCGTTCTCCTACGAATAGCGGCCTCATCGAATCATCATAAATCAGCGGATCGATGCCTGATACAGTATGAGCTGGATCGCGTCCCGGAACGGAGCGGGGAACGAGTTCACCTACAGCGTCAGCAATGGCCGTAATATGTGCAGGTGTCGTTCCGCAGCAGCCGCCGACAATGTTCAGCCAGCCCTGCTCTGCAAATCCTTTCACTTTTTGTGCAAGAGAACGTGGAGATTCGTGATAATTCCCTTCCTCATCAGGCAATCCCGCATTAGGATAGCAGCTGACTGCCGTATGAGCCATACCTGACAGTGTTCTGATATGGTCCGTCATAAATTCAGGTCCCGTGGCACAGTTAAGGCCTACAGATAAAGGCTTCATGTGCTCAAGCGAGATGAAAAAGGCTTCAATATCCTGACCTGCAAGTGTTGTTCCCATAGGTTCAATTGTTCCTGAAATCATCAGCGGAATTTCTTTGCCTGCTTGTTCAAAGGCTCGTTTAATGCCAAGAAACCCTGCTTTCACGTTTAATAAATCCTGACTGGTTTCAAGGAGCAGCAAATCAGCGCCGCCGGCGAGCAGACCGAGTGTCTGTTCCTCGTAATTTTCAATAAGCTCCTCAAACGTTGCTCCGCCTGTGACTGACAATGTTTTTGTTGTTGGGCCCATTGAGCCTGCGACGTAACGCGGCCATTCCGGAGCAGAATACTTTTCAGCTGCTTTCTTTGCAATCTCCGCCGCTTTTTTATTTAATTCAAAAGCGAGGTGACCAAGGTTATATTCATCAAGAACAATTTTAGTCGCGCCAAATGTGTTGGTTTCGATAATATCTGCTTTCGCTTCCAGGTAAGCATCATGAATGGATTCGATGACTTCGGGAGCAGTAATCGTTAAATATTCATTGCAGCCCTCGTATTCTTCGCCGCCGAAATCAGCTGCTGAAAGATTTGCATCCTGAATCATGGTGCCCATCGCTCCATCAAGAACGAGGATTTTTTTCTCAAGCTGTGTTTTTATATCAGACATGCGTAATCTTCCTTTCATCGACCTCAGTTTGTTTCTTATGAATATAGTTTGTCAGTTCAACGGTTAATTCATAGTTTAAAAATGGTGTAATTAAGTAGATTCCATTAAATAAGTCAAAGGCAGCATCAATCAATCTTTTAGCAATAGCGAGTCCTTCCTGATAGGCTTTCTCACGATTATCACCAGTCTTAGCCATTCGTTCCCGGATACTGTCAGAGAGAGTAATGCCCGGTATTTCGTTATGAATAAACTCAGCGTTGCGGCTGCTAGTGAGCGGCATAATTCCTATATAAATCGGAACGGTTAAATGCTTCGTCTCCTCATACACATCAATCAGCTGTTTTTCTGAGTAAATAGGCTGCGAGATGAAATAATCTGCCCCGCAGGAAATTTTTTTCTCAAGCCTTTTTACCGCTTTATCAAGATATTTGACATTAGGATTAAACGCGGCAGCTACTGAGAAATTGGTTTTTTCTCCAAGCGGTTTTCCTGAATAAGAAAGACCGTCGTTAAATTGCTTGATTAGGCTGATCAAATCAAAAGATGAAAGATCATAAACGGATGTGGCTCCCGGAAAATCCCCAATTTTAGATGGATCGCCAGTGATTGCTAAGACGTCTGTAAGTCCAAGTGTATGAAGACCCATTAAATGAGATTGAAGGCCAATTAAGTTCCGGTCGCGGCATGTAATATGAATTAATGACCTGAGCCCAATTGTCTGCTGAACAATGGACCCAACAGCAACATTGCTTATCCGGGGTGATGCAAGCGAGTTATCCGCAAGTGTTAAGGCATCGATTCCAGCTGTCTGCAGTGCTTTTGCACCTTTTAGAAATTTGTCGATTCCAAGTTTTTTTGGAGGATCGAGTTCTACAATCAGGGAACGTTTCTTGCTCACTATTTCCTGCAGGGGAGGGTACTTTCTTTCAGCAGCTGACGAGACAGAAATCTCTTCTTTTCTGATTTTCACTTTCTTCTCTGTAACAGGAGGCAGGCCTTTAAGCGCAGCCGCCATTGCTTTAATGTGCAGCGGTGTTGTGCCGCAGCACCCTCCAATCAGCCTTGCTCCCTGGTTTCTGAAGGCAAGAGCACTTTCTGCAAAATATTTTTCTCCTGAGCCATACACAAGTCTGCCTTCCTCAAGGGTAGGCAAGCTGCTGTTTGGATAAACAGATAGGTATGCTTTATCAGGCAGCGGAATTTCTTCAAGTGATGAAAGCATATGATAAGGTCCCAGTCTGCAATTCAGTCCGACAATATCAGCACCAAGTGCTTCAAGCTGAGAAAGACCTTCATGCAGGGGTGTCCCGTCCTGCAGCACACCAATTTCGTGCAGGGAGATGTTTGTGATAATCGGGATATTCGTTTCTTTTCTTGCTATCTCTAATACTGTTTTTATTTCTTCGAGGTCGTAGTAGGTTTCAAGCAGAAGCCCGTCGACCTGTTCACTGAGCAAAAGGTAAAGCTGTTCTCTGAAATTTCTTTTAATGTCTTCAAGAGAATAGGCGTTTTTTTTGAAAGCACGGATGCCTCCAATGGTGCCGAGAACATAAGTGTCATTGCCGGCTGCTGATTTTTTGGCAATTTGAACAGCAGTTCGGTTAATCGCTCTGACTTCATCTTCTAAACCGTATCTTGAAAGCTTAATATAATTGGCTCCGTAGGTATTTGTCTGAATGACATCAGCGCCGGCTGCAATATATGCCTTATGGACATTTAAGATTTCATCAGGCTTTGATAAATTCAATTCTTCGAAACACCGGTCCACTCCGTGAGAATAAAGCAGTGTTCCCATTGCTCCGTCACCAATCAGGATCTTGTTCTGTAAATCGTTTAAAAGTGTCAAACTAAGAAAACCTCCTTCATGCAAGTAAAGAAAAACAAAAAAAGCCTTCCAAGAAGAAGACTTTTGAACGTTCATGACTTCTTCTTATCGTTCGATGGATGCATCGCTGGAATTAGCACCTTGGAATGAAAGCTCTGCTGAATACAGATGGTTTCATTAAGCCAGGTTGCTGAAGCTTCAAAGGGCCAGTCCCTCAGCTTCTCTAGATAAGAATGGTGAAATATGAAATTAGCAAAAAGATATTATATCTAATTTACATGTTTTTTCGGATAGATTCAATACAAAAGTAAAAGTTTTCTGAATAGACGGGGAATTTATTGAGGAGAGAGTTTAATGGAAAGCCTTCTGAACAGCAAAACGAACACCCGGCTGAGAAGAGCCCCCGGGTGTTCGTTCACTTTATCTGAAATTAAGAAACTGGACGTCAATTGGCAAGTCTGCACCGCGAACGGCAGCAATCACCTGCTGGAGGTCGTCCTTATTTTTGCCGGTTACGCGTACCTGATCATCCTGAACCTGTGTTTTTACTTTTAAACCAGAATTTTTAATAATGGCATTAATCTTTTTGGCATTATCCTTATCAATACCCTGAATCAGCTTAGCACGCTGGCGAATCGTACCGCCTGATGCGCCTTCAATTTTACCGTAATCAATATTTCGTGTCGCTACATTGCGCTTAATCAGTTTGGAAATAAAAACATCCTTTAACTGATCCATTTTAAACTCATCATCTGAAACTAGAACAAGCTCTTCTTTTTCAAGTGAAATGCTGCTTTTGCTCCCTTTAAAATCATAGCGCGTGCCGATTTCCTTCATTGTCATCGTAATCGCATTCGTCACCTCCGGCATATCCACCTTCGAGACAATATCAAAAGAACTATCCTTCGCCATAAGAATCCCTCCAAGAACTTTGTATTATCCTTAGATTATAGTAGAATGTACTTGAGATAACAAATAACGAAGTGCGGAAGCTCCCGTTTAGCCCCGACAGGCAGATAAGGATCCGCCAGTAAAGGTGCTTTTTGCCTTTACTGGCGGATCTGTTCTGACCGAGGGGGTGGGAGCTGGAGCCGGACAAGGCAAAGCTCACAAGCTCCCCGCCTAATCAGTTTAACAATAACAGCAAATTCAACCTGCAAAAGAAAGGAACGAAAATCACTGATGAATCCAGGAACGTTTATGACGCTTTCAATAGATGAAAAATTAGATTATGGCTACTATTTAACAGACGGAGAAAGCCGTGTGCTGCTTCACAAAACTGAAATCACGGAGCCGATTGAAGACAAACAAGAGGTTGAGGTTTATCTAATTGTCGATCATGAGGACCGTCTTGCTGCAACAATGAAAAGACCGAAAATTACTGAAGATCATTACGACTGGGTAGAGGTTGTAAGTGTAAGAGAAGATATGGGAGCATTTGTTGACATTGGCTTATCCAAGGATGCGCTGGTGGCAAACGATATTCTTCCCGCATTTATTGAAGTCTGGCCTGAAGAAGGGGACATGCTTTATTGTTCTTTGAAAGTAACGAAAAATGGCAGGTTTTTCACGAAGCTTGCTACGGAAGATGTCATGCAGGAGAACATTGTCTCAGCGGAAAGTGCAGCCAACAATCAAACCGTAACAGGCAGAGTGTACAGAATGATCATTGCCGGATCATACATGATCACAGAAGAAGGCTACAAAGGATTCATACACTCTTCGCAGCGTAAAAGAGAGCCGAGACTTGGCGAGCTTGTAACAGGACGCGTAATTGATGTAAAAGAAGATGGAACAATCAATGTATCCCTTCTGCCAAGAAAGCATGAAGCATTGGATGCAGACGCCCAGCAGCTTTATGATTACATGGAATCAAGAGGCGGGGCAATGCCATTCTTCGATAAAAGCGATCCTGAAGATATTAAAGAACGCTTTAACATGAGCAAAGGCGCGTTCAAGCGTGCAATCGGCACATTAATGAAAGCAGGGAAAGTTTATCAGGAAGACGGCTGGACATATTTCAAAAAGGAACAGTAAGCGGTTTGATCGCTTGCTGTTTTTTTTTTGAGCAACTGCAGATTTGATTGATGTAACTCAGACTTTGACAGAAAAAATCAAAAAATGACTGATATTATGCTGTTCTCTTAAAAAAATTATACGCAAAACCCTTCCAGCAATAAAGATTTCCGAAAATCAGTCGATATGACATGAGGAGATACTTTTAAAGGGAGAGAAACCATTAATGAAAAGAAAACATAGAGCGATACTGCTTTCGTTTTGCCTCATGATGCTGCTTTCAGGCTGCGGAAAATCAGAATCTGTGAGTAAGGCTGATGAAAAAATAAAGGTGGGCATAATGTTGTCTGATGTCGGACTTGGCGATCAGTCATTTAGTGATTCAGCATTTTCAGGGCTGATGAAATCTCGTGATGAGCTTGGCATTTTATTCGATTACAGAGAAATTAAAGATACCGGGACCTATGAAAAGGGATTAACTGAATTAGTTAAAGAAGGCAATGACTTAGTTATCGGATTAGGTTTTATGGTTCAGGAGGATCTTGAGAAAACAGCGAAAAAATTTCCTGAACAGAAATTTATTTTAATTGATGCCGTTTCAGAGCTCGATAACATCACGTCAATCACATTTAAAGAGGAAGAGGGCAGCTTTTTAGCAGGAGCTGCTGCTGCCATGACATCAAAATCGAGTACAGTCGGATTTATTGGAGGAGCTGATGTTCCGCTCATCAATAAGTTTGCCGATGGATTTTCAGAAGGCGCAAAGGCAATTAATCCGGATATAAAAATCATAACGGAATATGCCAATGATTTCGGCGACGATAAACTTGGAAGTGAAATAGCGGAAAAAATGATTGGCAATAAGGCTGATGTTTTATATGCTGCCGCTGGTTTTACTGGTGTAGGTGCACTAAAAGCTGCACAGGATAACGGAGTTTACGCAATTGGGGTTGACAGCGATCAGTATTTTTACGCAGAAAAATCAGTCATAACTTCTATGCTCAAAAATGTAGACGTAGGAATCTACAAACTGCTTAAAGAGTATGTAAGGGAAAAAGAAGTACCTGATGGTCATATTGAATTAGGTTTAAAAGACAATGGCGTTCAGCTGGCGCCAATCCGTGTTATTTCATTTACGGAAGATCAGCAGAAAACCCTTGATGAATGGCAGAAAAAATTAGCAGAAGGCAACTAGGGGGATTACTTGTGTCACTTAAGAAAAAGCTTTTGCTGAATTCACTCAGCATCATTATTATGGCTACTTTGATGATTGGTTTTATTATTGTAAATATGCTTTCCATTCAATCATCTAATCAAAATGAGGTTCCGGTCCTATTAAATATAGAAAAACTGCAGGGAGAGCTTACTGTAACAAAGCAAAGCCTGAACAACTTTGCCTTTTCATTGACAGATGCCCAAAAAGAGGAAACCTTACATGCATTGCAGAGAAATGAAACGCTTTTAGAGGAATTGAATCAAATCGTGAAGGATAAAAATACGAAGCAAGCTCTGCAAAAGGCTGCAAATAAATTTACTGCTTTAAAAGAAGAAACAGGGCAGGCACTGAATGAAAAAAATCAGGCAGAAGCGAAGCGTCAGTCTGTCCGGGTTGATGGAGTTTCAAATGATGTGCACTTGATGAACATTTATGCGAATGAACGATATGAGATGCTTCAGGGGAATTTGAAAAAACAAATCGAATTCGTTATTTTATCTGCAATAATTGGTACAGTTCTTTTAATTTTACTATCTTCTTATCTTGTCATTCGCATGACCAATGCCATTACAAAGCCGCTAAAAGGGCTTTCCCATCAGGCAAATGAAATTGCAAATGGCAATTTGGCAGTGAACATGATCACTTACAAAGGAAAAGATGAAATCGCTGCACTGAACGATTCTTTCACTGCAATGACTCATCAGCTTAAAGGACTTCTATTCTCAATCGACAGCGTAAGTAAAGAAGTAGAAGGTTTTGCAAAAGATCTCGAAGGAGAGAACAGGATATTAACTGAAATCAGCAATCAGGTAGCTGTTTCTACAGATGAACTATCGGCAGGATCTCAATCGATTTCTACAGACCTTCAAGATGCGGTCACTTTGATTGAGAGAATGGATTTTGATTTCAGCGAAAATGTCAACCGGACTGAACAATCCGTTCAATACGGAAAAGAAACGGTTAACGCCATTGCATCAGGGCAGAACGCCATTAAAGCGCAGCGGAAGCTCATTATGGAAAATATGAATACAACTAGGCAAATTGAAGAATCAACTAAAACATTTATTGGGTATATGACGAAAATAGAAGATATGGCTAAGGTTGTTTCAAATATTGCAAATCAGACGAATTTGCTTGCATTAAATGCTGCTATCGAAGCTGCACGTGCCGGTGAGGCAGGCAAAGGCTTTGCTGTTGTTGCTGCTGAAGTAAGAAAGCTTGCAGAAGAATCCACCGGTGCAACAACTCAAATATTTGAAATGGTAAGTCTGATTCAGTCAGGAATATCCAGTATTTCAGATTCTGTTGTAAATGGGGTATCGATTGCCGAAAAACAGCAGAACGGAATGGATCATACAACAAGTGCTTTTGAAGATATTGATCATAAAGTAAAAGGAATTACATCAGAATTAAATGAGTTAAAAACAGGAATGCTGAATTCAAAACAACTCGGAGAACAAGTGCTGCAAAATGTAGAAAGCATCAGCGCCGTGGTAGAAGAGACAGCAGCTGGCAGCGAGGAAATATCAGCTTCGACAACTGAACAGCTCATGGCTTTTGAAAAGATGGTAGAAAAAGTGATTGAACTAAGACAGCTTACAGATGATTTAAATCAGACGCTTTCAAAGTTTAAGCTTCAATAAAACGAAAACAGCAGCGAATTTCGCTGCTGTTTTTTATATATGATCTGTTTTTTTAGAATATTGTCTTTCGCCTTTTTGGCGGTTTTTCTCGCGCATCATGTTTCTTTCGTGTTCTTTGGCATTATTATCTTTTGCTTTTTTGTCGTTATCGCTCGTATGCGGCATCATAAAAACTCCCTTTTTTAAAGATAAGTTTATGTTGCCCTGTATGAATAATATTATGAGATCGGTTTGTTTAAAAAGAAAATGGCGATTGTGCCTGGTCCAGAATGTGCGCCAACTGAACAGCCGACGGTGTTGATAAATACTTCTTTCGGGTGAAATTCCGATTCAATCATGGCTTTTATTTCGCTCGCAGAGCCTATATCGTCCCCATGACTGATGGCGATTGTCTGGTTTTCAAGATCTGAGCCGCGTTCTTTCATAAGTTCAATGACCCGGCGGTAAACTTTTTTCTTGCCTCTTAATTTTTCAAGAGGAATCAGCTTGCCGTCTTCAACATGAAGCAGAGGTTTTATGTTGAGAAGACCGCCTACAAATGCGGATGCTTTACTGATTCTGCCCCCTCTTGCTAAATATTCAAGGTTATCAACAGTGAAAATGTGTTCTGTATGCTCACAAAAATCCTTTACAGACGCTTTAATTTCATGTAGAGTGATTCCTTTACTGGCAAGCTCAACTGCATGTTTAACTGCGAGTCCAAGCCCGAGGGAAGCGCATTTGGAATCAACGATGGAAAGCTCAAAGTCAGGATATTCCTCTTTGACTTCATTCCCGATCATAACAGCTGTCTGATAGGTTCCGGAGAGTTCGGATGAAAAAGCAACATATAGTGCAGGTACTTGTTTTTTCGCAAGTTCAGTAAATGTCTCTTTTACATCAAGTGGAGAGATTTGAGTCGTTTTAGCTATTTTCCCTTCTCGCATCGCGTCATATACTTCTTTAGGGGAAATCGTGACTAAATCGCGATAGTCATTTTCCTCTATATGGACACCTAGAGGGAGAAGCGCTACGCCGTGTTCCTCATAAAATTCAAGCGGCAGATCGCTTGCACTGTCGGCGATGATATGTACAGTCATTTTGACACCTCAATTCATCTGGTTTTCCCCGTAAAACGGGATTTTAGCCTTATATATAGTTCTAAATTAGCACTTAGCCAAAAAGAAGTAAAGAAAGTTAGTTTGCCCTAAATAGACAATATTTGTATTGATCTGCAAGAAATAGGGGTAAATCAGAAATACTATCAATATCTTATAGCCCGGGAGGATTTTCTGCAAATGGTTTATGAAGAAGTGAAAAAAGCGATTGTCGTTATTTTTGGAGCGCTGCTGAATGCTGTCGGCCTGAATTTATTCATGATTCCAGCTGATGTTTATGCGAGCGGTTTTACCGGAATCGCCCAGCTCTTATCAAGTGTTATTAAAGAATATACACCTTTATACATATCCACAGGGGTCCTGCTGCTCTTGCTTAACATTCCGGTAGCAATTCTGGGCTGGCAGAAAGTCGGGAAGTCGTTCACTCTGTACAGTGTTCTTAGTGTAGCAGCGACCACACTATTTTTATCGATTGTCCCTTTATATCCATTATCAGAAGATATCCTGCTCAATGCAGTCTTTGGAGGCGTCATTGTTGCGATCGGTGTAGGTATTACACTTAAATACGGTGCATCAACAGGCGGACTTGATATTGTAGCGATGATCCTTTCAAGAATGAAGGATAAACCGGTTGGCACTTATTTCTTTATTTTAAACGGAATTATCATTTTTACAGCCGGATTGCTTTATGGCTGGGAAAAAGCGCTTTATACCCTTGTCACTCTGTACGCATCTACAAGGGTCATTGATGCCATTCATACCCGCCATGAAAAATTGACAGCTATGATCATTACAAAAAAAGCGGATGATCTAAAAAAGGCAATTCATGCTAAAATGGTTAGAGGCATTACATTGGTTCCTGCTAAAGGAGCTTTTACTAATGAGCAAAAGGACATGCTGATGATTGTGATCACGCGCTATGAGCTTTATGATTTAGAAAAAATCATTAAGGAAGTTGATCCAAAGGCATTTACAAACATCATTCAAACAACAGGAATCTTTGGTTTCTTCCGCAAAGAATAGGAGACGTGCAGGATATGAAAAAGCTTGTATTTATTATGCTGGGCTTATTATTTCTTGTCGGCTGCGGTCAAACTGCTGAAAAAAAGGATGAAGCGGAAGAGGTGTCAGGTGACGTGGAGACAAAAGGTGTGCAGTTATCTGTTGAGACAAAAGAGGATGCTGGAGTTGTTCAGATTAACATCACAGTGAAAAATCATACAGATGAAGAAAAAAACTTCGAATTCTCATCCGGCCAAAAGTATGAAATCATCATCACAGATCCGAGTGGCGCAGAAGTGTACAAGTATTCCAAAGGCAGAATGTTTACACAGGCCCTGCAATATATGACCCTGCCCCCTCACGAGAGCCAAACCTATCAGGAAACGTGGGATATGAAAAGCGCCGGGACAAAGCTTGAAGCAGGTGAATACACAGTAACAGTGATGTTTGCCGGAAAAGCAGATGGTGTTAAACGGCTTGAGCAAAAGCAGAAATTTACAGTTTCCGAATAGCGTGAAAAGCTGCGGGTAAAACCGCAGTTTTTTATATTGATCAGAATATATATTTAGGCTGTTTTCGCATAGATTGTTGTTTTTGATTACCCTCTATAAATTTGTTTATTGTGCAGAATCAAATGCACGCTATGATTCCACCTTATTGGTTTTTGCCTTGTATAGGGGAATCAACCGCATGCTTTGTTTCCACCATTTTGGTTTTTTTCTGTAAGGTGGAATCAACCGCATGCTTTGTTTCCGCCTTTTTGGTTTTTGCCCTGTAAGGTGGAATCAACCGCATGCTTTGATTCCACCTTTTTGGTTTTTGCCCTGTAAGGTGGAATCAACCGCATGCTTTGTTTCCACCTTTTTTGGTTTTTGCACTTTAAGGTGGAATCAACCAATTTCCTCTTACCAGCATAAAACAAAATCCCCCGAAAATGATTTCCAGGGGGTTTTGTTTTCACTTTAGCTACATATTCTTCAGTTCGTCCTGAAGCTCGCTCAGCTGCTTTTGTTCTTCAGGAGAAGCATTTGCAAAGGCGGACATGAGTGCACCTTCTGCTTTTGCTTTTGCATCCGCATCTGCGCCTTGGTGGCTGTGCTGTGCGCCATTTTGGCCCTGATGCTCACTTGAATATTGATTTTGCTGACTGTCATCATGCCCGCTGTATTGATTTTGCTGATGATGATCATGCTTGTTATGATCGTCATTCATCTTGCCGCTTAAAACCTCGCCTGCTTTTTCAACGGCTTTTCTTGCTGCCTGAAATAGTTGATTGCCCATCTTAAAAGCCTCCTAAAGAGGATTTGTCTGCCATTTGAGCTTTGCGCTCTTCTGACTCAGCCATTGTTGTGTGATAAGGGAAACGTTCATCATGTTTCGAAACGGAATCTTTACCTTGCTGTACAAAGCGTTTAGATTTATTACTGCTCATGCGAAATTCCCCCTAAATGATTAATTGCTGACGCTGCTGATGCGTCCTTCCTAGTTTGTCTCAACTCTCACGGTTATATGGATGGTAATCTTCACTAAAAAAGACGCCTTTATAGTGACAAGGCGTCCTTTAAATAAATGGCAATGCCATCTTCTTCATTTGTTTTCGTTTCTCTGTTCGCAACTTTCTTGAGTTCAGGTATGGCATTGCCCATCGCAACACCCTGCCCTGCGTATTTAAGCATTTCAAGATCATTGTCTTCATCACCGAATGCAATAATTCTTTCGGCGGGAATGTTGTACGAATCAGCAATTTTCTTTAATCCAACGGCTTTATTCATTCCGTGCTTGATGATTTCAATGACATGCCAAGGTGCAGCCCATCGTCTGTGATCAACAAGCTCAGCATGAACATCGGATAAATACCTGCGGATATTGTCCACTTCTTCCTCAGTTGCATGAATAAGAATACTTGTTACATCATCCCCAAGATTTTTCCGCAAATCTCCTACCGTGATGTCAGATGAGTTCATTGTGAAAATATCAAGAAGCTTTTCGTCGTGATAATGAAAATAAACATGATCCATTACTTCCGCAAGAATGTTATTAACGTTGTGTTTTTCGCACACTTCAACGATTTGCTTTACAACATCAAGTGATAGAGTCGTATGATATGCTCCCCACTGATCATCTTTTGGATGATGGACAAATGCTCCGTTGAAGTTGACAATCGGTGTATCGAGCCCAAGCTCCTCATAGTACATCGAGCTTGCACGATACGGGCGTCCTGTTGAAATGCAGACAACATGTCCTGCTTCTTTTGCTTTTTTTATGATTTCTTTTGAATAGGCAGAAATCGTTTTATCATCTTTTAATAAAGTACCATCTAAATCAAGTGCAATTAAATAAGGTTTTGTTGTCATAGAAGCTCCTTTATTCTTTGAAATAAAAAACAAGTCCCATTATCAGTGTATCTTTTTTCCAAGATTATTGTCTACATGTTACACTTATGATAATAAAAAAGAGGGGGCATAAAACATGATCGCTGTTGAAAAAATGAATGCAGCCGGTATTCCATTACTTCATGTGGTAAAGGATTCTGCCAAAAATGATAAAACGCCGTTTGTCATTTTTATCCACGGTTTTACAAGCGCGAAAGAACATAACCTGCACTATGCCTACCTGCTTGCTGAAAAAGGTATTCGTGTTGTGCTGCCGGACGCCCTTCATCACGGAGAAAGAAACGAAAATCTTGCCGGACTTGAGTTAAATATGCAATTTTGGAGCATTGTAATAAATGAAATCAATGAATTGCAGATCATTAAGGACTATTTTGAAAATGAAAAACTGATTGATCCCGATCAGATCGGTGTTGCAGGAACTTCCATGGGCGGTATTGTGACACTTGGTGCTTTGACCCAATACGAATGGATTAAAGCAGCTGCAAGCTTAATGGGAAGTCCTTATTATGAACAGTTTTCCCGTCAGCAAATACAATATATACAGAAGATGGGCATTAAAGTTCCGCTGACGGATGAAGAGCTTGAAAAGCACTTCTTAAGTCTGCAGGCTTATGATTTGAGTATACATACAGAAAAGCTCGCAGCCCGTCCATTATTATTCTGGCACGGCAAAAAGGATCAGGTTGTACCTTTTGATCCGACTTATACATTCTTTGAGGAAATCAAATCGTCCTATGAGGAAAAGCCCGAATATCTGAAATTTATTGCGGATACCAATGCAGATCATAAAGTTTCACGCGAAGGGCTGATTGCTGCCGTCGACTGGTTTGCCGATTTCTTGACTGAAAGCAAATAATTTCAGGTTGCTGCTTAGTTTCGATATACTTTGCTATGAGGAGTGATTGATTATGATGGATGAAGCACTTAAAGAAAATATGTATGGAGCGCTTGAGCTTGTCGTTGACCCTGAGCTTGGTGTTGATATTGTAAATCTGGGACTTGTTTATGATGTGGAACTTGACGAGAACGGTACTGCGATTGTAACAATGACACTGACTTCAATGGGCTGTCCGCTTGCAGGCACAATCATCGATCAAGTAAAAACAGCCTTGCGTGATATTCCAGAAATTAAAGAAACAGAAGTAAATATTGTCTGGAATCCGCCATGGACAAAAGACCGAATGAGCAGAATTGCAAAAATTGCATTAGGTGTACAGTGAAATAGTTAGATCCCGGTTCTTAAAAGGACCGGGATTTTTTTTGCGAGCGTTTATAAGATAACTTCTGAAAAAACTGATAGATGACTCAAAATATTAAATGAATCCTTGTAGCCGTAAAAACCGGAGATCAGTTTATGATGAAGAGTGGCCGAATGATTCCGCATTCAACTGAAAGAGCGCGAAAAAGAGGAATTAAAAGCGTACTATGATTCCACAATCAATGAAATGAGCGCGAAAAGAGGAAACAACCGCATGCTATGATTCCAAAATCGCGGCTAAAACCCCCAAAAGTGTCCTTAATGAGTACACAAACCCCAAGACATGAAGAAGGTACAAATATAATTTTAATAAAGTTGCCACTCCGATCAAATACGTTAAACTCTATCAGCTCGCACTGAGCAGCCGGACACAATCAATTAATCTGAAAAATTTCTAAATATACAATTGATTTTATTTTTATGCAGTATTATAATGGGTACTAATTCAAATAAACGAACGATATAAATTAAAGGGTGATTCAAATGAATGTAGGTATTATAGGTGCAACGGGCTATGGGGGCAATGAGTTATACCGCCTTCTCACAAAACATCCAAAAGTGGATAAATGTATCTTATATACATCTTCTGAAGACGGAAAGGCATACAGGGAATCTTATCCTCATTTGACTGGGATAAGTGATGAAGTACTTGTCAGCATAGACAGCGCCTCAATCGACAAAGAGGTTGATGTCCTGTTTATGGCCTCACCGCCTGGAGCTGCTGCAGAGATTTTGCCGCAAATCAACTTAGCGCAGGTAAAGATCATTGATCTGTCAGGAGATTTAAGATTAAAAGATTCTGATTTATACGAAAAATGGTATAAACGAAAGGCTGCAGATCAGAAGATTGTGGATGAAGCGGTTTATGGTCTTTCTGAGCTGAATAAACCAGCCATTATGAACGCATCCATTCTTTCAAATCCAGGCTGCTTTCCGACAGCGTCAATTCTTGGTCTTGCGCCGGCTGTCTCTAATCATTTGATCAATGAATCTTCCATTATTATTGATGCAAAAACAGGAGTATCGGGTGCAGGGCGAAAAGCCGGCATCGGTGTTCATTACTCAGAAGTTAATGAAAATCTGAAAATCTACAAAGTAAATGGTCATCAGCATATTCCTGAAATTGAACAAGCGCTCCACCTGATGAATGAAAACATATCGGCCATTACCTTTCAGTCACATTTGGTTCCAATGACAAGGGGAATCATGGCAACCATCTACGCGGATACAAAAGGACAAATGAGTTCAGAGGAATTACTTGCATGCTATCAAGCTTATTATAGAGATTCCTATTTTGTCAGAGTCAGGCCGCAGGGAGAATTTCCCTCGACAAAAGAGGTTTTCGGTTCCAATTTTTGTGACATCGGCCTTTCTTTTGATGAACGGACAGGAAGAGTCACAATCGTTTCGGTGATTGATAACTTGATGAAGGGCGCTGCAGGTCAGGCCGTGCAAAACTTTAATATGATGAATGGATTTGAAGAAACAATGGGACTTGAACTCACACCGCTATATCCATAGGAGGCTGAATTATGCTTAAAGTAAAAGAGTCCACCGGGCTCCGCAAAATAGATGAAGGATCAGTTACATCACCAGCAGGATTTACAGCAGATGGGGTACATACCGGACTGCGATATGCTAAAAAGGATTTAGGCGTTTTAATAAGCGAAGTTCCCGCAAGCTGTGCTGCGGTTTACACACAAAGTCATTTTCAGGCAGCTCCGCTGAAAATAACACAAGAAAGCATTGAAATGGATCATAAACTGCAGGCGCTTATAGTGAACAGTGCGATTGCCAATGCATGTACAGGAGAGCAGGGATTGAAAGATGCGTATGAGATGAGGGCATTGTGCGCAAAGTCTTTTGCATTAAAAGAAGAGCATGTGGCAGTAGCTTCTACAGGTGTTATCGGTGAATATTTAAAAATGGACTGCATCCGGAATGGTGTTGAGGAAATTTCTCCATCAAAAGACGGGTCACCAGAGTTCCAAGAAGCGATTTTAACGACGGATACAATGACGAAGAAAACATGCTATGAAATGATGATTGACGGAAAAAAAGTAACGATCGGCGGCTGTGCAAAAGGGTCCGGGATGATTCATCCAAACATGGCGACCATGCTTGCATTTGTTACAACAGATGCCGCTGTGGAAAGCAGTGTTCTGCAGGAGGCTCTCAGTGAATTGACGGATGTTTCATTTAATCAAATTACAGTTGACGGCGAAACCTCAACGAACGATATGGTTTTAGTGATGGCAAATGGATTGGCTAATAATGAACCTCTTACTTCAGGGCATGATGATTGGGATACCTTCAAGCAGGGCCTAAAGCTTGTATGCGAAGATCTTGCAAAGAGCATAGCAAGGGATGGTGAAGGCGCTACGAAGCTGATTGAAGTGACAGTCGAAGGAGCAGCAACTGATGAGGAAGCACGAATTACGGCAAAAAAAGTGGTCGGATCAAGTCTTGTCAAAACAGCCATTTATGGTGCTGATGCAAACTGGGGAAGAATTATCGGTGCAATCGGCCACAGCAGCGCAGAGGTGAATCCTGATAAAATCGGCATCTTTTTAGGTGATCAATGTCTGTATCATAATGGTCAGCCTCAGAATTTTTCTGAAGATAAGGCAAAAGAAGTACTGGAAAAAAACACAGTGAATATTCATATCGACCTCCGGATCGGAAACGGAGAAGGAAAAGCCTGGGGCTGCGATCTGACATACGATTATGTCAAAATTAACGCAAGCTACAGAACGTAAGGAGAGGACCATGAGCAAAGTTGTCGTATTGAAATGCGGAGGAAGTATAGTTGATGAACTGTCAGAGCCATTTTTCGGAAGTCTGCACGAGCTGAAAAAACAAGGATATAAAGTCGTCATTGTCCACGGCGGAGGTCCTGCGATCAATAGCGTTCTCCAAAGCATGAACGTTGCGACGGAGTTTATCAACGGACAGAGAAAGACAACTAAGCAGGTCCTGGATATCGCTGAGATGGTGCTCGCAGGCCAAATCAATAAACAAATTGTAAGGGCTCTGGAACAAAATAACCTCACTTCTGCTGGAATTGCAGGTTCTGATGGCGGAATACTGACAGCTGATTTTCTAAATGAGAAAGAACTTGGATATGTAGGACAAATATCAAACGTCCAAATCCATCTGATAAAAACACTGCTTGATGGTGATTACATTCCTGTTATTGCTCCGATTGCGAGAACAGAAGATCATCAGACACTTAATGTCAACGCAGATACAGCAGCAGCTGCTATAGCAAGTGCACTTGGTGCTAAAAAACTGCTGTTTGTCACAGATGTACCAGGTATTTTAAAGGAAAAACAAGTGATCAATCATACTACGCCCGATGAAATTGAAGAGTTGATTGGCGCAGGAATTATTAACGGCGGGATGATTCCGAAAGTGCAGGCTGCGATCAGGTCATTGTCTCAATCTTTAAAAGAAGTGATGATAGTCAGCGGCCAGTCAATGTTTGTTGCAGAACAATCCATCTTGGGAACAAAAATTACCATGAAAAAGGAGGCTGCATTTAAATGAGTCATGTATTTCCTACATATGCACGCTGGGATTTGGAGATAAAGGAAGCGAGCGGCTCGGTCGCGACGGATCAAAACGGCAAAACTTATCTTGATTTTATCTCAGGAATTGCTGTTTGTAATTTAGGCCACGGAGACAAGGATGTGCTGCAGGCGGTTCAAGATCAGCTTGATAAAGTCTGGCACGTATCGAATCTTTTTCAGCATCCATTGCAGGAGGAAACAGCTGAGATTCTTACAGCCAGCTGCTGCTGTGATGCAGTGTTTTTTTGCAACAGCGGGGCAGAAGCGAATGAAGCTGCGATAAAGCTTGCGAGAAAGCACACGGGCAAAACGAAGATTGTTACTTTTAAGCAATCGTTTCATGGCAGAACATTTGCAGCGATGTCTGCTACCGGCCAGGCGAAAATTCATGATGGCTTTGGACCGTTATTGCCGCAATTTGAATACTTGCCTTTTAACGATATGGAGTCTCTAGACCAATTAGACGGAGACGATTATGCTGCGATTATGCTTGAAGTTATTCAGGGAGAGGGCGGAGTTGTACCGGCAGAAGCTGCATTTTTAGAAAAAGTGAAAGAAACATGTGCACGGCTCGGCTCACTGCTGATTGTTGATGAAGTCCAAACAGGCATTGGACGTACGGGTCTGCCATTTGCTTATCAGCATTTTAAAATAGAGCCTGATATTATTACAGCAGCCAAAGGACTCGGCAGCGGATTTCCTGTTGGAGCCATGATTGGAAAAAAAGAGCTGATTGCATCCTTTCAGCCGGGTTCACATGGAACGACATTTGGAGGGAATCCGCTTGCGATGGCAGCAGCTAGAGCAACGCTCACAAAGATCTTTCAGCCCCAATTCTTACAGGAAGTTGCTAAAAAGTCAGAAAAAATGGCCGAAAAGCTAGAAGCTGCATTGCTTGATGCGCCTGCTGTAACAGAGATTAGAGGAAAAGGTTTCATGATCGGCATTCAATTAAATCAGGACTCAGCCCCAATTATTACGGAACTGCGAAACAATGGGTTATTAACACTCCCTGCAGGTCCAGACGTCATCCGGCTTCTTCCTCCGCTCACTGTATCAGCGGATGAAATAAATGAAGCGGTTGGGATTATAGAAAAAACGATTAAACATGCAGAAGTGACAGTCAGCCGGTAACATAAATTTTTTTAATGCTAAATGTATAAATATACTCTAATATAAATAAAAATTCATTACGAGGTGAATGAAAATGAGCGGTTACCTGCTTCTTGAGGATGGCACCAGCTATAAAGGAAATTTGAACGGCGAAGACAGTGAAGGAGAGATCGTCTTTTACACGGGCATGACAGGCTATCAAGAGGTGCTTACTGACCCGTCGTATCAGAATCAGATCATCGTGTTTACTTATCCTTTGATCGGAAATTACGGCATAAATGCAGTTGACTTTGAGAGTGAGAGACCTCAAGTAAAAGGTGCCGTTTTTTATGAATGCTGTGAACATTTCTCTCATTATGAGGCCGCTTATAGTGTCAAAGAGTACTTGGACAAATGGAATGTTCCATATATCAGTCATGTGGATACAAGGTCCATCGTCAAGCAAATCCGCAAAAATGGAACGATGAAGGCACAGCTATCGGCTGATGATTGTAATGAAATAAAACAAAGTAAAGCAACAAAAAAATTGCCAGCTATTGAAAAGGGAATCACAGTTCGCGGAGAAGGATCTATTCACGTTGCCTTGATTGATTTCGGATTCAAAAAATCAATTTTGCAATCGTTTCTGAAGAGAAACTGCAAAGTAACGATTATTCCTTATACAGAACTGAATCAGCTTGCGCATATTCAGCCTGATGCTGTTGTTCTATCAAACGGGCCAGGCGATCCAAAAGACCTTGAAACCTATTTGCCGGCTATAAAAAAGATTGCGGACAGCTATCCAACGCTCGGCATTTGCCTTGGGCATCAACTTATTGCCCTTGCTTACGGAGGAGATACGATGAAGCTGCCGTTTGGACATAGAGGAGCAAATCATCCTGTTTCGGATCAGAAAAAAGGAAAGGTCTTTATGACTTCTCAAAATCACAGCTATGTGGTGACGTCAGCACATCATAAAGTGTTTGGCGTCAGATTCATCAATGTGAATGATCAGTCGGTTGAGGGCATGTTTCATCAGACACTTCCGATTCTGTCCGTACAATTTCACCCAGAAGCCCATCCCGGACCTGCAGAAAGTGAATATATCTTCGATGAATTTCTGGAAATGGTTCTAAACACAAGGAGAGAAATGGTTTATGCCTAAACGTCATGATATAAAAAGCATCCTAGTAATCGGTTCTGGCCCAATTATCATTGGCCAGGCTGCAGAGTTTGATTATTCAGGGACTCAAGGCTGCATTGCCTTGAAAGAAGAAGGCTACAAGGTCATTCTTGTGAACAACAATCCGGCAACGATAATGACGGATCATCAATACGCAGATGAGGTCTACTTTGAACCGTTAACGGTAAAAAGCCTCACGAAAATAATCGAAAAAGAAAAACCGGACGGCCTGCTTGCAACGCTTGGCGGTCAAACCGGACTCAATTTGGCTGTGAAACTTCATGAGGCCGGAGTTCTGCAAAAACATAATGTGCACGTTCTGGGTACATCTGTTCGATCGATTCAAATGGGAGAAGACAGAGAAAAGTTCAGAAAGCTGATGTATGACCTGAAACAGCCTGTACCTGCAAGCGAAATTGTAACTGGTGCAGATGAAGCACTGGCATTTGCAAAGGAAATCGGCTACCCGATCATTGTCCGCCCTGCTTACACACTAGGCGGTAAGGGAGGCGGGATTGCTGATGATGAAAAGGCATTAATTGATTTGATGAAAAGCGGATTAAGTGCAAGCCCGATTCATCAATGCCTGGTGGAAAAAAGCATTGCCGGATTCAAAGAGGTTGAATACGAGGTTATGAGAGATGCAGCCAATACGTGTATCACTGTATGCAATATGGAAAACATCGATCCTGTCGGGATTCATACAGGGGATTCTATTGTAGTGGCACCTTCACAAACGCTGACTGATCACGAATATCAAATGCTCCGGAGTGCTTCGTTAACCATCATTTCAGCTTTGAATGTGGTTGGCGGCTGCAACATCCAGTTTGCTCTTGATCCGGTCAGCAAGCAATATTACGTTATTGAGGTCAATCCGCGTGTCAGCCGTTCTTCAGCTCTTGCATCAAAAGCGACGGGGTATCCAATTGCTAAGATTGCAGCAAAGCTTGCAGCCGGCTACACATTAAGCGAACTGAAAAATCCATTGACACAGTCAACCTTTGCAAGCTTTGAGCCTGCTCTTGATTATGTGGTCGTGAAATTTCCAAGATGGCCTTTTGATAAATTCAAAGATGCCGACCGCACACTTGGCACGAAAATGAAGGCAACCGGTGAAGTGATGGCGATAGAAAGAAATCTAGAAGCAGCTATTCAAAAAGCAGTATCATCACTTGAACTCGGAAATGTCGGAATTTATTTTGATGAAATATCAATGCTGTCAGATCTTCAACTATTAAACATAATAAAAAAAGCTACAGATCAGCGGTTTTTCGCCATAATAGAGCTGTTAAGACGAGGGGAAAGCCTAAATGTGATCCATGAGGAAACAGGAATTGATTATTATTTTTTAAACAGCTTTCTCTCACTTGTCACATTGGAAAAAGAGCTTAAATCCATGACCCTGCACGAAATCACAAAAGACTTCCTGTCCTATGCAAAAGAAAAAGGATGTTCTGATCAGTACATCTCACATTGTTTAGATGAAAAGGAATCTGCTGTAAGAACGCTGAGAAAATCACTCGGCATCACTGCTAAATATAAAATTGTTGATACATGTGCAGCGGAATTTGAAGCGAGAACCAACTACTATTATTCAACTTATTTCGGAGAATGCGAACTTGAAAAAGCTGCAAATTCCAGAAAAAAAGCACTGGTACTTGGATCTGGCCCCATCCGCATCGGACAGGGAGTTGAGTTCGACTACAGTGCTGTGCAGGGAATTCAAGCCTTGCAAAAGCTGGGGTTTGAAGCAATTATGATCAACAATAATCCTGAAACTGTCAGCACGGATTTTGAAACAGGTGATCGTCTGTACTTCGAACCGCTGACTGTTGAACACGTTTTGAATGTCATTGAGGCTGAACAGATAGATGTAACGATTGTCCAATTTGGCGGCCAAACGGCAATCAATCTTGCAGCTGAACTTGAAGAAAATGGTGCACTCCTTCTCGGAACAGATTCAGAAACCCTTGATATCCTTGAGGAACGGGAGAAATTTTATCGCCTGCTAGACAAAATAGAAGTCGCGCATCTGCCCGGCACAACTGCTCATAACGCAGATGAGGCCATCAAGGAAGCAGACAAAATCGGCTATCCTGTTCTAATCAGACCTTCATACGTTATTGGAGGAAAAGGAATGATTGTCCTTGAAAATAAAGAGCAGCTTAAGAGGCAGGTTCAAAAAGCCGGAAATCAATCGTTTCCAATCCTGATTGATCGTTATGTGACAGGTCAGGAAGCAGAAGTGGACCTCATTGCAGACGGGGAAAGCATCCTCATCCCTGCAGTGATGGAGCATATTGAGCCAGCTGGTGTGCATTCAGGAGACAGCATGGCGATTATTCCTTCCAAGAATATAAGTGACAAACTGAAGCAAGACATGCATGATGCGGCTCAAAAAATTGTGAAGCATCTAGGCTTTAAAGGAATCATGAATATCCAGTTTCTGATTCAAGACGAAACGCTGTACGTACTTGAAGTCAATCCGCGGGCAAGCCGGACGGCCCCGATTGTCAGCAAAGTGATGGATGTACCGATGATTGAACTTGCTTCAGGAATGCTGAATGGAGAAAAGCTCACACATTATTATATAGAAAAAGAAAGACCCTATACGGCTGTGAAATATCCCGTTTTCTCTAGTCACGCTCTTCAAAATGTAGACCTTAAGCTAAGTCCTGAAATGAGATCAACAGGGGAAGGGATGTGCCTTGCACCTACATTAAAGGAAGCCCTCGGCAAGGTATTTGATGAAGATCGCGATAAGAGCAGCATCAGTGTTTTTATGGATGCAGCAGATTATACTCTGATCCAAAAAGCAGAAGCAGCTGGACTGAAAACCGAAACGGAATGCTTTCTGAAATGGGCTGAAACGGTAGAGAACGGTGTGTTTCTCAGTCTGAAAAATGAAGAATCGAAAGAAAAACGGCTGCTTGCTGCTGAGAAAGGAATCAAAGTTTTTTCAGATTCCGCATCTTTTATGGCTTATTTAAAAGCGGCATCTGACTATAAGGTTTATTCAATAAGAGAACTGACACGAACGGGAGTGAACATGATATGAGTTCGGTAAAATTGGCGCAGACTAAATCATCCGCATTATTAGGAAAAGATTGTTTGACCCTGCTTGATTACACGACTGAGGAAATCCTGCATCTTGTTGAAGAAGGAATCCATATGAAGAAATTTCCCATTCAATCGATTTTGTCCGGGAAAATATTGGCGATGATTTTTGAAAAATCGTCAACTCGGACACGTGTTTCATTTGAAGCGGGCATACAGCAGCTTGGAGGGAGCGCGCTCTTTTTAAGCAGTCAGGATCTTCAATTAGGCCGCGGGGAAAGCATTGGTGATACAGCAAAAGTCCTGTCAGGGTATGTAGATGCTATTATGATCCGGACATTTGAACATGAAAAAGTAGAGGAGCTTGCCCTCCATGCGACAATTCCAGTTATTAATGGATTAACAGACACATTTCATCCGTGCCAGGCACTTGCAGATTTAATGACGATTTTCCAGCTGAAAAAAACGTTTAATGGCATAAAGGTTGCATATGTCGGCGATGGAAATAATGTGGCGCACTCTTTATTAATTGCATGTGCAAAGGTTGGAATGGATGCGGTCATCGCTCATCCGGAAGGGTACGGTCCAGATCCGTCCGTAATGGGGAAAATCGCTGAGATCTGCAAACAGACAGGAGCTGTCATCTCTGCCACAACGGATCCAGAAGAAGCTGTTCATCAGGCAGATATTGTGTATTCAGATGTATGGACGAGCATGGGACAGGAAAAAGAAAATGAAATACGCCTTACTGCATTTAACGCTTATCAAATAAACGGAGAACTAATGAGCGGTGCAAAAAAAGACAGTCATTTCCTTCATTGTCTGCCGGCTCATCGCGGCGAGGAAGTAACAGCAGAAGTAATTGACGGAAAACAATCAGCCGTTTTCCAGCAGGCGGAAAACCGTCTCCATGTTCAAAAAGCCCTGCTGAAGGAACTGCTGATTGGATAAATCACATCTGAGAAAATTTTAAAGGCATATGAAATAAAGCATGGATCAAAAGATAAGATCCATGCTTTTTCTAAGCAAAAAATAAAACAAGCGGTCCGGCAATGAAGCAATAAAACGCAAAGTACTTCAAATTCCCTTTTTCCATAATGCCCATAAACCATTTTAGTGAGAAGTAAGACATGATCAAGGAACCGATAAACCCTGCTGTATAAGGCATTAAAAGCTCGCTGAAATGTTCATCGGAAATCAGACCCATGAAATAAACCGAGCAGTAAATAGTTAAAAATTAAATATACTTCATCCATTTTTGTCCTCCTATCTTCTGAGGTCACTACCATTAAACTATAGGGAAAAAAACGTGTAAAGGATAAATTTCGATTCAGCTTTACATGTATTTAGAGGAGATTTGCCATACTACATAAAGAAGGAACCTTAAGGAGGGATCTTATTTTGGGGCAGCAGCATCGCTTTAAATCAGGTCAAAAAGCACCTAATAATGGCATCTACGTAGAAGTTGGGGAAACAGGCTCAATGGTCAAAAATCCTCAAAAAATAAAGCTTCAGGCAGGAGATCATTTCCCTGAAACGTCAAATGATGACCGCCACTGGACGTATCAAAGAAAACCATAATCGTGAAATCCGAAAAAAAAACCCTACTATTTATAGTAGGGTTTTTTATGTGCAGAGTCGAAAATTAGGTATTAATGATGTCCCTCTGCAGATCGGTCAGGCACAACTTCACCGAGTATCAGGATGAGAACGGTTGCAACAACAGCAAGAATTGAAGCAGTAACAAAGTTATATGCAACACCTGTCATTGAAGAAACGACGTAAGCCATCATTTGCATTAATAAAAACGTCCAAAAAAATGTCCAAAAATAGCGCAATCTGTTCACCTCATTCTTCAAACAATTCTATGTCCATATTATCATACATAGATTGTGGAATAAAAGCTTTATTTACACTGAAAGTTGACTATTTCATGAACGTTCATTACTGACTAATTAGGCGAATATCCATTCGCTTTCACAAGAACGAACATATCTTATATAAAGTGCTCAAAGTACGAAAGAAAGGTGGTGGGCAAATGATGGGAATTACAAAGCGTTTATTTCAGCTTGAATCAGAATGGAACATTATCCATTACCCTTATAAACCAAATGGATTCGGTGTCTTTATCTTTGGTGACAAAACACATTTCGTCGATTGCGAAACGAGCTTTTGGCAGCAGCATTACGGCAGAAACCAGCTGATGTCAATCTTGCTTGATGCAGGTTATACCGTTTTTACTTCTAACCTTTATGGTGCAAACTGGGGAAGTCCTAAAGCACTGAGTCTTGCACAGAAGATTTATCATATAATCATGAAAAAAGAAATTCTGAATGAGCGGGTTCATATTCTTTGTGAAGGAATGGGGGCGCTGATTGCAAAAGATTTTATGAAGCTTTCTAATGAAAAAATCCGCTCTGTCGCAATGTTTAATCCATGCCTGAACCTTCAAGCCCACCTTGAAAAAGAAAGAGAAAACATGTTTTTTTATAAAAGGCTGACAAAAGAAATTGCGCAGGCATATGAAATGGATTCAAAGAAAGTAAAAGACCACTATTTTCAATCAAGTTTTGACCGCACTGCCACACCTGTTCATATATGGCAGAGAATGAACAGCATTACTTACCCTTACCAGGATCACAGTAAAATCTACGAAGACTTCAGAAACAAAGAAGGCTCCCCTATCGACTTAACCTTTCATCTTGCAGACAATCAATACAGACTGAATCATTCCGTAGTGAAATTCTTCAAAGAAAATGAAAAAATTTTATAAGCGGAATCGTCCTGATGGTATATAGGACGATTCTTTTGTGTTCAAATGCTGCATACCATACTATAACGCTTCCCAAAAGGAGGAAATAGATGATGAGAAAAGCATTGATCGCAGGTTTTGGGCAATTTGTCGGTTTTGCTCTATGCAGCCGCCTGCTTGAAGATGGCATCGGGGTTGACGGATATATGAATACTTATAAAGATGATCAGGAACAAAAAATTGCGGATGAAAAAATGATGCTGATCGGCAGAAACGCTTTGTTTGAAACTATCTCTTCAATCAAAGAAGCGAAAGAAAATGATGTGATTTTTTATTGCATCCAGGATCCCACTGATAAGCAGAATAGGCACGATTCAACATTATTAAGGGATTGTGCAGATTTATCCATTAAGCGAAAAATACCATTTATTCTTATATCATCTGCTGAAGTTTTCAATGAAACCCAAGAGAAAATTGAAAAGGATACGGTTCCCCATCCTGCAACAGAAAACGGCAAGGCCCATCTGCAGCAGGAGTCAGAGATCCGTGAGCTTTTTGGTGAATCAAATTTGTATAAAATTGTAAGATTTCCCGGTCTTTTTGGTCCGTGGCAGCCTGAAACAAGCTTTATTCATCAATCCATTATTTCAGACTTGACTGGAAAAAAATCTGAGATTGAAGCAAAAGAAGAAAAAAGAGATATCCTCTTTATTGATGATGCCGTAAGCACGCTATTGGAAATTGCAGAGGCGCATCCTTATAAAGAATCTGTTGTTCATCTCTCGTCTATGAAGGAAGGGCAGTGGAGCAAAATCGCTCAATTATTTTCAGAAAAAGCAGATCGAAATCTTTCTTATAAGTTATCGAAGGATATCATATGTCAAGTTGAAGCTAGTGTTTCTCTAGAAAGAGGCATACAGATTCAAACAGAATGGATCAAGCAAAACCTGTATATTTACCAATAATTTTAGATAAAATACAAGTTTTATTCGTTATTGGGAAATATATCCTTGTGCGATGAAATGGTTACAGTCTAAAATATAGGAGGAATCATGACTTGCACAAGCTAAAGGAGCTGCTTGGAATGCTGAAGAAAAGTATTCTTTTTGCCATGTGCCTTTTTTTTCTGACAGGATGCGGACAACCCAGGCAGAACGAACTTGAAAAAGTGGGTTTGCTTGTCCCGGATACAATCAGTGATCAAGTATGGGGCACAAAGGGATATAAAGGATTATTGAAAATACAATCACGGTACGGTGTTGATGTTTTTTATAAAGAAGGCATGAATAATCAGGAAGTAGTCAGAGAAGCAGTAAAAGAGCTGTCGGGAAAAGGCGTTAATCTAATTTTCGGCCACGGCAGCGAATATGAAGTGTACTTTGAAGAATTGAATGAAGAATATGAAGATATTCACTTTGTTTTCTTTAATGGAGAGGCTGATGGAGACAATATGACAAGCCTTAACTTTGACTCAAATGCCATGGGTTTTTTCGGGGGAATGATTGCCGGCGAAATGACAAAGACAAATAAAGTCGGGATCTTGGCAGCATATGAATGGCAGCCTGAAATTGATGGCTTTTATGAAGGTGCGAACTATCAGAACCCTGATGTCGAAGTAGATATCCGATATGTTCAAAGCTGGGATGATGTAAAAACCGCCCTTAATTATACAGATGAATTGATTGCTGATGGCATAGATGTTGTATATCCTGCAGGCGATGGGTATAATGTACCTGTCATTGAACGCATAAAAGAAAATGGCCTGTATGCAATTGGCTTCGTTTCCGATCAGTCAGATCTTGGCGAAACAACTGTCCTCACAAGCACCATTCAGCATGTAGACCGTTTATATGAGCTTGTAGCCGAAAAATATTCAGTTGGTGAGCTCGAAAGCGGAAATCTGTATTTTGATTTTCAGGACGATGTCATTGAACTCGGCAAATACAGTCCGAGTGTGGACAAAGCTTTTCAGAACAAAATGAGGGAACATATTGAAACATACAGGCAGACAGATAAACTGCCTAATCAACTATGAAAAGGGGAATACATATGAGTCATGAAACAAAAACGTTAGAATTTATGCAAATCGCCATGAAATATCTTCCAGAAGCAAAAGCTAAGCTTGATGAAGCAGGCATAGAAATTACCGCTGATCATCTTCAGCCTATGATGGAACTTCTCACAAAAGTTATGAATGATGCTTATGAATTAGGAAAAAATGAGGCAGGTAAATAAATATGAAAAATCCACAGTGTATATGAACCTGTGGATTTTTTTAAAAGACAACTCGCGGATTGATCCCTCTTGACCGGCACTCATAAACAGAATATCGTCACATCGAACTCCAGTTTATTTTAATTTTTGTTTGAAATAGTCCAAAATCGGAGAAAACTCTTTTACGACTGGCTTTAATTCTTTTAAAGAGTCCATAATCGTATCAATCTGCATGAGAAGCTGAAATAAATCTGTCTCTGACTGAGGTTCCTGCTCATCTGGAGCGGGGTCTCTTTCAGCTTCCTTCTGCTCTGTGCTACGCTCTCTTTTATCACCAAACATGAAGGATGAGAAGAAATCTCCGGACTCTTCATATTGTCTTTTTTCGCTCACCATAAACACCTCGCTTAACCTTCTTTATTAGTACTGTATGTTTTCTTTTATAACTTGTACGGGGCATTTGCACAGATTTTTGATTGAAATTTTAAAAAAGATAGGATAAAATTAGTACCAGGTAATAATAATTGATTCTAAATATAGGATAAAAGGAGCTGCGTATATGAGTGCAGGGATTATTGGAATCGGACGGTATAATCCAGAACGTGTTGTAACAAATGCGGATTTGGAGAAAATAATGGATACGTCAGATGAATGGATACGCACACGGACTGGGATTGAAGAGCGAAGACTTGCAGATGACGAAACAGATACTTCAGATATGGCTTATTATGCCGCCGAAAAAGCGATTGAAAATGCAGGTCTGACTGTTGAAGATATAGATATGATTCTGGTCGCAACGGTCACCCCTGATCAGCCTTTCCCATCTGTAGCTTGTATGCTTCAGGAGAAACTGGGTGCAAAGAAAGTAGCTGCCATGGATTTGAGTGCTGCATGTGCAGGCTTCATGTACGGATTGATTACAGCGCAGCAATTTATTGAAACAGGCGCTTATAAAAATGTTCTAGTTGTAGGTGTAGAAAAACTTTCAAAAATCACTGACTGGGATGACCGGAATACAGCTGTTCTCTTTGGAGACGGAGCTGGTGCGGCAGTTGTCAGTTCAGTTACAGCTGGAAAAGGATTCCTTGCGTTTGAACTTGGTTCGGACGGTTCTGGCGGAAAGCATTTGTATCAAAGTGAAAAGCTAATAATGAATGGCCGTGAAGTCTTTAAATTTGCTGTCAGACAAATGGGTGAGTCGAGCGTAAATGTGATTGAGAAGGCAGGATTGAAAAAGGAAGATGTTGATTACTTGATTCCACATCAGGCCAACATCCGGATCATGGAAGCAGCCAGAGAACGTTTAGAGCTGCCGGTGGAAAAAATGTCAAAAACGGTTCACAAATATGGCAATACTTCTGCGGCATCGATTCCGATTTCACTTGTAGAAGAAATCGAAGCAGGAACAATAAAAGACGGAGACGTCCTTGTAATGGTTGGTTTTGGCGGAGGTTTAACCTGGGGAGCCATTGCCATGAGATGGGGCAGATAATAAATATTACAGCGAGTGAAAGGTATGGTGTTTATAAATGAGCAAAAGGCGAGTTGTCATTACGGGTATGGGAGCAATTACTCCAATTGGAAATGATGTTGCATCAACATGGGAAAGTGCGGTAAATGGAAAGTCCGGCGTCGGACCGCTGACCCGCATTGATTCAAATGATTATCCGGCGAAGGTAGCTGCTGAAATAAAAGATTTTGATGTTGAGACATTCATGGATAAAAAGGAAGCAAGAAAAATGGACCGCTTCACTCAGTATGCGGTTGCTGCATCATTTATGGCAGTTCGCGATGCGAACCTTGAAATTACTGATGAAATCGCTCCCCGCACAGGAGTGTGGATAGGGTCTGGAATCGGCGGTATGGAAACGTTTGAAAATCAGTTTGAAACACTTCTTACAAAAGGCGCAAGACGTGTAAGCCCATTTTTCGTCCCTATGATGATTCCTGATATGGCAGCAGGCCAGGTTTCAATCGCTTTGGGCGCAAAAGGCTTTAATTCTTGTACAGTGACAGCATGTGCAACAGGCACAAACTCCATTGGGGATGCTTTTAAAGTCATTCAGCGGGGCGATGCAGATGTTATGATTTCCGGAGGAACTGAAGCGCCGATTACAAGGATGGCATTTGCCGGCTTCTGTGCAAGCAAAGCTTTGTCTACGAATCCGGACCCTGCTACAGCAAGCAGACCATTTGATGCAAATCGCGATGGATTTGTTATGGGTGAAGGAGCAGGCATTTTAGTCCTTGAAGAACTTGAGCATGCACTTGCCCGCGGTGCAGAAATTTATGCAGAAATCGTTGGCTACGGAGCAACAGGCGATGCTCATCACATTACAGCTCCAGCACCAGGCGGCGAAGGCGGAGTCCGTGCGATGAGAATGGCGATGGAAAACGGCGGACTCTCACCTGAAGACGTTGATTATGTGAATGCACACGGAACAAGCACATCCTACAACGATAAGTTTGAAACGCTTGCCATCAAGGAAGTATTCGGAGAGCATGCATATAAGCTTGCTGTTTCTTCTACGAAATCAATGACAGGCCATTTGCTCGGTGCTGCGGGCGGAGTTGAAGCGATTCTTTCGATTCTTGCAATTAAAGAAGGCATCATCCCTCCAACGATTAATTACAGCGAAAAAGATCCTGAGTGTGATCTTGACTATGTGCCAAATGAAGCAAGAAAAGCCGAAGTGAATGTGGCACTAAGCAATTCACTTGGATTTGGCGGACACAACGCAACGATTATCTTTAAGAAATACGAGCAGTAAAACTGAAAAGTCAGCTTAGCTGGCTTTTTTTGTTTGAAGAAATAAAAATCACGAAAAGTCATGCCTGGACTTTCGCGATTTCATATCTGCCATACCCTGAGCGGGCCTGCACTTTTCTTAGTTCAGGTGCCTATCCTTTCACTTCCTCAAACACTCCTACATAAGATACGGCAGGAGGGAGGGAAGTTTCCATGACTGTCATCAACACAAGTAAGTGGCTTGAACACTCAGCAGATCATATTAAAATCTGCGAGCGTCTAAAACCTTACTTTCATAAAAGCAATCCAGAGGAAATCAGCAAATATCTTCATTCATTTGGAATGTTCAAAGGCGAGGCGACTGGTGAGAGTCTGTATGAAGATTTAAAGAAAAACAGCGTTTGGGAATTTGTAAAAAAGGATGAAGCTGCATTAAAAAAAGAGTGGGACGGACCGGATGTGCCGATTTTTATTTTGCCTGCAGATGCAGGGAACCGGAAAATGAAAAATGAATATGGCGGGAAATCAGGACTTGCCTTTCACGATAAACTTTTTTTGTTTCTATCGGATAACAGCAAAAAAGAGATTCAGACCATTCTTACACATGAGTACCATCATGTTTGCAGACTTGCAAAAGATCCTAAAAAAGAAAAAGACTACACATTGATTGACGCTGTGATTCTCGAAGGACTCGCAGAGAATGCCGTGCGTGAGCGGATGGGTACGGAATATACGGGCTCATGGACAAAATATTATTCAAATGAGCAATTGACTAAATTTTATCAGACAATTATAGAGCCTAATGAGACTATCACAAGAGATTCACGCAAGTTCTCCCAGCTGATGTTTGGAACCGGCTTTTATCCCAAAATGCTTGGCTATGCTGCAGGTTATCACATGGTGAAATGTTACATGGAGATGACAAAAACGAATATAAAAGAATTATTCTCTGTTTCTTCAGAAGAAATAGTGAAAAAGTCATCCATTAAACCCAAATAAGGGTTTTTTTGTTGGTATTTTTTCCTATTATTGATTGTATTATTAATATAAAGTTACATTATTTTAAAAATTAGCTTGATTTTGTAAAACTTTTGTAATACTATACAAATATATATTTTCTGACTATTCTATTTATAAAGAAAGTTAAGATGATTTATAAAATTAAGTTTTTCGAGCGGTTTATCTTTTACATCATAGGGCGGTGAAGGGTATTGTCAGTACTGTTGGAAGTGAAAAATCTAAAAACCTATTTCTACAAAAAGAAGCAGGCTGTTCCGGCTGTGGACGGTGTTGACTTAAAGATACATAAAGGCGAGACGGTTGCATTAGTAGGAGAATCTGGTTCAGGTAAAAGCATCACTTCTTTATCGATTATGGGACTTGTTCCTAGCCCGGGCGGCAAAATTGTTGATGGAGAGATCTTATTAAACGGCAAAGATTTGGTGAAGTTACCTGAAAAAGATTTGTGTAAAGTCCGCGGAAATGATATATCGATGATCTTTCAGGAGCCAATGACATCTTTAAATCCTGTTCTGACAATCGGCGATCAGATTACAGAAGTGCTGATGTATCATCAAAAACTTCCAAAAAATCAGGCTGTAAAAAAAGCAATTGAATTACTTAGATTAGTAGGTTTCTCCCGAGCTGATGAAATCATCAATGATTATCCCCATAGATTATCAGGCGGTATGCGCCAGCGAGTCATGATCGCCATTGCCATGAGCTGCAATCCGAAACTGCTGATAGCAGACGAGCCTACAACAGCACTGGATGTAACAATTCAGGCCCAAATTCTTGATTTGATGAAGGATGTCAGTCAAAAATTTGACACTAGCATTCTATTAATCACTCATGATCTTGGTGTTGTATCTGAAATTGCAGAGCGGGTTGTTGTTATGTACTGCGGTCAGGTAGTAGAAGAAGCTTCTGTGGATGACTTGTTCAATGAGCCGCTTCATCCATATACACAAGGATTAATGGAGTCTATCCCTTCTATTGATGGAGAGATAGAAAAGCTGAATTCAATTCCAGGGAACGTTCCTACCCCTGATAATCTCCCGGCAGGCTGCAGATTTGCACCGAGATGCCCGAAAGCATTTGACAAATGTTTCAGCTCACTTCCCGCACTCACGGAAAGATCAGCTCATCGCTCTGTCCGCTGCTTTTTATACGATGATGAGGAGGCCGCTGTTCAATGAAAGTAGTAGATGCAGAAGTAAAATCACCGCTGCTGAAACAGGATGAAACGATCCTTCAGCTGATAGATGTTCAGAAGCACTTTCCAATCAAATCAGGTTTTCTGCAGCGTACTGCCGGACATGTAAAAGCAGTAGACGGCATTAATTTAACTGTAAAAAAAGGTGAAACCATCGGTATAGTGGGAGAATCAGGCTGCGGAAAGTCTACAGCCGGCAGAACCATTATCCGATTGTATGAACCGACCGGCGGCAAGATTATTTTTGACGGTCAGGATATCTCACATTTACCCGAAAGTGAACTCCGCAAAACCGTCCGGAAAAATATACAGATGGTGTTTCAGGATCCATTTGCATCGCTGAATCCAAGGAAAACACTCGGTTCCATTATTAAAGAACCAATGGATACGCATGGTTTATATAGAGGGAAAGAGCGAACTGAACGAGTGGAAGAGCTCCTTGAAAAAGTAGGATTAAACGCTTCATTCATAAACCGCTATCCGCATGAGTTTTCCGGAGGACAGCGGCAGAGAATTGGAATAGCCAGAGCCATCGCCCTGAATCCGCAAATGGTAATCGCTGATGAAGCAGTTTCTGCACTTGATGTTTCGATTCAGGCTCAAATCATTAATCTGCTTGAAGATCTTCAGGACGAGTTTAACTTAACTTATATGTTCATTTCACATGATTTAAGTGTAGTCCGCCATATCAGCGACCGCGTTGGTGTTATGTACCTGGGAAAGATGATGGAGCTTGCAGACAAGAACAGCCTCTACTCAGAACCGCTTCATCCTTATACTCAAGCACTGCTGTCAGCTGTGCCGGTGCCAAGAAAAGCAGGACAGGCAAGAAGAGAGCGGATTGTATTAAAAGGAGAGCTGCCAAGCCCGGCCAATCCGCCTCAGGGTTGTGTATTCCACACTAGATGTCCGGCTGCAACAAGCGCATGCCGCGAAGCTGTTCCGCAATTTAAAGAAGTAAAGAAAAATCATTTTGTTGCCTGCCATTTATACTGATGGCAGGATCAGCATAAAATCAGCAACTTGAAGGGAGGAGATGGACCAACAATAATATGCATGTTAAGAAAACTAAAAATTCAAATTTTTAAGGGGGAAATATGAAGTGAAACAACGTAAAGGTTTATTAACATTACTTAGTTTATTGTTAGTTTTCTCTTTGTTCTTAGCTGCGTGTAACAGCGGCGCTGGCGAAAAAACACCTGCTTCAGGTTCTGGCGGGAAAGATGAAAAACCCGCTGAAGATGCAGGCGAACCGCAAATGGGCGGAGATTTAGTTGTTGGAACGATTGGCGGACCGACATTGTTTAACCCGATGTATTCAACAGATGCTTCAAGCTCAGATATCGAAGGTTTCATCTTTGACGGTCTTGTAAGCTCTGACACAGAGTTTAACCCGACTTTACACTTGGCAGAAGATATCCAAACGTCTGAAGACGGATTAACGTATACAGTAAAAATTAAAGAAGGCGTTAAATTCCACGATGGTGAAGAATTAAATGCTGATGACGTAGTATTTACATACGGCATCCCTAAGAGCCCTGACTATGTCGGTGAGCGCGGTTCTTCTTTTGAATCTTTAGAGTCTGTAACGAAAAAAGGCGACTATGAAGTAGAATTCAAGCTTTCTAAGAAAGATGCTTCTTTCTATCCTGTAGCTCTTAGCTACGGAATCCTTCCTGAGCACATCCTTGGCAAAGTTCCAGTTGGTGAGCTTGGCGAAAACGAATTCAACACAAAAACTCCAATCGGTTCTGGTCCTTTCAAATTCGTTGAGTGGAAAGATGGAGAGTATGTAAAAGTTGAGAAAAACCCTGATTATTTCTTGGGCGAGCCATACTTAGATTCAATCACTTACAAAATCGTTCCTGACCAGGATGCTTTATTAGCACAGCTTCAAGCTGGCGATGTTGATTTCACTGAAGTTCCAGGAACTGACATTGAAACAGTAAAAAGCACGTTCAGCGGCGTGAAAGTGGAGTCTGGCCTTGGTCTTTCTTACACGTACATCGGCTGGAACCAAAAGAACGAGCTGTTCAAAGACGTGAAAGTGCGTCAGGCTTTAACAATGGCACTTGACAGAGAATCAATGGTTTCTTCTGTAATGAACGGTGACGGAGAAGTTGCACACGTACCTGAAAGCCCGCTTTCTTTCGCTTACAGCGACGATGTAACAAAGTTCTCTTATGACGTTGAAAAAGCTAAATCTCTATTAAAAGAAGCTGGCTGGGAAGATACTGACGGCGACAAAATCTTAGACAAAGACGGCAAAAAATTCTCATTCTCTTTAAAAACGAACCAAGGAAACAAAATCCGTGAAGACATCGCTGTAGTTGTTCAGCAGCAATTAAAAGAAATCGGCATCGAAGTAAAGCCTGAGATCATTGAATTCTCTGCTTTCATCGAGCAAGTATCTGCACCAAACTGGGATTTTGATGCAATGATCTTAGGATGGAGCTTGTCCACATTCCCTGATCAATATGACATTTTCCATTCAAGCCAAATTGCTGAAGGCTTAAACATGATTGATTATAAAAACGAAGAAGCAGATAAGTTAATGGAAGAAGCAAAACAAATTCTTGACCAAGATGAGTATGCTGCAAAACACGCTGATATCTACAAAATTATTGCTGAAGATCAGCCATACACATTCTTGTACTACCCTAACGTTCACCGCGTAATGCCAGAGGGATTACAAGGCTATGAGTTCAACGCTAAGAGCGAATTCTACAACATCCACAAATGGTGGTTAAAACAGTAATCATTTATTGATTGCTGCAACACTTCTAGAAACTTACAGAGGGAAGGGAATACTCCCTTCCCTCATTTTTATGAATTTGAAAATTGAACGAGTCTGCCTGAGATTTCTGGACATGTTTTTATTTATAGAAAAATGAGAAGGAGAGGGGAGAACTAGCTGTGATTACTTATATCATCCGCCGTACGTTAATGGCTATTCCCTTATTATTAGGCATCACCATTATCTCTTTTGCGATCATACGATTAGCTCCAGGAGATCCTACAACTTTATTAATGGATCCATCAATAAGCCCTGCTGATAAAGCGAAGTTTATGGAGAAATACGGATTAAATGATCCTGTACATATCCAATATCTAAAATGGCTCGGAAGCATGGTTCAAGGGGATTTTGGAACATCATTAATCCGTAAAGGTGTACCTGTAAGTGAAATGATTATGAACCGTTTGCCAAACACACTTCTTTTAATGGTCGTATCTACAGTCCTTGCATTGCTTGTCGCCATTCCGTTTGGAATCATTTCAGCTGCAAGACCGTACACAAAAGTTGACTATACCGTTTCTGTCACTTCCTTTTTGGGTCTGGCCACACCGAACTTCTGGCTGGGATTAATCTTAATTATGGTATTTGCTGTTCAGCTTAATTGGTTCCCGACAGGAGGGACCTCCACTTTGAATGCCGAATTCAGCATATGGGACAGGATTCATCATCTCATGCTGCCTGCATTTGTTCTTGCCTCAGCCGATATGGCAGGTCTGACCAGGTATTCAAGGTCGAGTATGTTTGATGTTCTTAAACAGGATTACATGAGAACTGCACGAGCAAAAGGATTCCGTGAATCAAAAGTAATTATTAAACATGGTGTCCGCAACGGATTAATCCCAATCATTACGATTTTCGGATTAATGATTCCTTCATTTATTGGCGGAGCTGTTGTCGTTGAGAAAATTTTCTCATGGCCAGGCATCGGACTGCTGTTTATCGATTCAGCATTCCAGCGTGATTATCCTGTCATTATGGCTCTAACTGTTATCTCCGCTGTATTTGTAGTTATCGGCAACTTAATTGCAGATATTCTTTATGCAATTTTTGATCCGAGAATTGAGTATTAGGAAGGGGGAGCAAAATGGCACAAACAAACCTAACACCGGAAACTTCTAATCAACTGGCGATTCATGGGAATTTAAAAGCGAACCCTGATACGTTAACGAAAATATTTTTCAGGAAATTTTGTAAAAATAAATTGGCTATCGCAGGTGCTGTTTTTCTGATAATTATTATTTCAGCAGCAATCTTTGCTCCGCTGATCGCTCCATATTCATATGAAACACAGAATTTAATGAAGAAACTTGTTCCTCCAGGAGGCAGTGAACATCTTCTTGGAACGGACCGATTTGGCCGTGACTTGCTGACGCGTTTGTTGTACGGGGCTCAAGTGTCACTGTTGGTTGGATTTGCATCCGTGCTTGGTTCTATCACCATTGGTACGGTTATCGGAGCAATCGCAGGATATTTCGGCGGCATTATTGATGCAATTCTTATGAGATTTGTTGATATTGTCCTTTCCATTCCACAGATTTTCCTATTAATCACACTTGTAACAATCTTTAAGCCGGGTGTAGATAAATTGATCATTATTTTTGCGGTACTTGGATGGACGACAACTGCCCGTCTTGTACGCGGTGAGTTCTTGTCGCTGCGCACACGTGAGTTTGTTCTTGCATCCAAAACGATTGGTACAAAAAGCTTTAAGATTATCTTCTCGCATATTCTTCCTAATGCGATTGGACCGATCATTGTTTCTGCAACCCTTTCAGTAGGAGGAGTTATCCTTGCTGAATCAACGCTCAGCTACCTTGGTCTTGGCATTCAGCCTCCGACTGCGAGCTGGGGGAACATGCTGCAGGACGCACAAAACTTTACGATTCTTTTGACTTCACCATGGTATCCGATTTTACCGGGATCACTGATTCTTTTGACAGTGCTTGCCTTTAACTTCGTGGGAGACGGCCTCAGGGATGCACTGGATCCTAAAGTGAATGAATAACAACGCGTAGTCAAGAATTTATTCTTGGCTTTTTTTTTGAATAATGATAGCACGCGGATTTTCCCTTATAGAACTTCTATTAATACTAAATGAATTCAGGATTTTGCCGATAGAATGACATTTACATGGATAGAACGCAATTCTCGCTCATCGGTTGATCATTCCTGCTGATTAATCCTAAGATATACAGAGCATGTTCAAAAATTGTCGAAAGAAAACATCCATAATATGAACGAATTGGAATATATTTTCTTCTCTCTGCCTATACTGAAAGACAAAAGCATCGGAAGTGAGGGGTAATAAATGTTGTTTCTTCATGATGTATGGGTGAACTGGTTTGAAGGAGAAGAAAACGGGTACAATGTGTGTCATTTTCATGAATGGAGAAAAGATGACAGTGTTGAGCTTCTGGACCAGGTTCCTCTATTTAAAGTTAACTCGGTCTTATACCATTATATTGAGAATGATTTATCGGAGCTGCCGCAGGGACTTTTAAAAGATGCCTTCCAAAAAGCTTACATTCGCAAAAATCACGAGCGAATTCAGCTTGATTACTGTTTCGTCGTAACAGATGGACAGGGGATACTTGCAGTCGATACGATCGGCTACAGCATTCCGGTCCGAAAAAGCAGGTTAATTCCGCGCCAGGAACAGCTTGTTTATGAAATGATTAAAGATGTGGAAGCAGAAGAATATTTGTTTGAAGCAGAATCCATGGAAAAGGAATTTCATATCCTGTCGCCAAGTCCATCACATATGAGCGGTTTGACTAGAAAAGAACGGCAATTAAAGCAGCTGCTTTTCATGGCCCTTGATCAGCTTCAGTCAACAAAAAATGCTGCTGAGGTGAAATATTGGTACACAGAATGGAATCCGACGATGTATGAAATGATTCAGGACATGAACTTTGAAGATGTGTGGAGAAAGCTTTACGATGAAACGCTAAATGGCTGGAGTCCTAAACATATGACGCTATGCGAACATCTGATTAAAGGACAGCCATTCTTTGAGAAGCTATGGGAAATGGAACATGAATCAAAAGTAAACTAGGACAAGCTTAAAAAAAAGAAACCAATTCACAGAATATGGTTTCTTTTTTTATGGTGAAAAATCTGTATGAATTGAAAATGAATGGTAAAATAGAGCGGTATGCAATTATTAACGATTAGCGAGGGTTCATATGAGCAGCGAAAAAGAACAAATTGTTAAATTACAGACGGAAATTCTGGAACTTAAAAAGCAATTAGCAGAAAGTGCTGAGATTATTAAGGGAATTTCTGTTCCAATTATCCCGTCCATTATTCCTGATACCATTCTTGTTCCAATTACCGGAAAACTTTCGTCTGAAAGATTTGACTTTATAATTTCAAAAATATTAGAAGTTTCTCATTCAGATGAAGTTTCTACTGTTATTGTTGATTTTTCAGCAATCTCAGAAAAAGAAATATGGGAACTCGATCTGTTTGGATCTTATATTCATAATATGACATCAGCAATCAGGCTGATGGGCATTCAGATTCTATATGTGGGTTTTAGACCGGCTTTAACCCAGCTGCTGATCACTTCCGGACTGACAAACTTTAATGAAATTCAGTCATTTTTAACCTTCAGAACGGCTCTTCAATATTTAATGAGCCAAAAAGGAATGGAGTTTGAACAGCAAATATAAAAAAGAGCATCGAATGCGATGCTCTTTTTTTATATGATGATTATCTTCTTTTTCTGCCAAGACCCATGGCGTTTTCCATTTTTTTAATCATTTTGTTCGCTGCAGCATTTGCTCGTTCTGCACCGCGGTCTAAAATAAGATCCAATTCTTCTGACTCTAATAAAGCATGATACTTATCCTGAATTGGCTTAAGAACCTCAACTACGGAAGCCGCGGTATCGCTTTTAAAATCACCGTATCCTTTGCCTTCATATTTTTTCTCTAAATTTTCAATGGACTCACCTGAAAGGATGGAGTAGATAGAGAGCAGATTAGAGACACCTGGTTTGTTTTCTTTATCAAACTTTACGATTCCTTCTGAATCCGTTACTGCGCTCTTGATTTTCTTTTCAATCGTCTTCGGTTCGTCTAATAAAGTGATAAACGATTTTAAATTTGGATCTGATTTGCTCATTTTTTTCAAAGGATCTGCAAGTGACATGACTCTCGCACCGACTTTTGGAATGCTGACCTCAGGGATTGTAAAGATGTCGTTATACTTTTTGTTAAAACGCTCTGCCAGATCACGAGTAAGCTCCAAATGCTGTTTTTGATCTTCACCGACAGGAACGATGTCCGTTTTATATAGTAGAATGTCGGCAGCCATAAGTGGTGGATAGGTTAACAAACCCGCAGAAACAGCTTCTTTTCCTGTAGATTTATCCTTGAATTGCGTCATTCTTTCAAGTTCCCCGATATACGCGACACATTGAAGCATCCATCCTGCCTGAGCATGGGCCGGAACTTCAGACTGAACAAATAATGTTGCTTTTTCAGGATCGATGCCGATTGCCAGGTACAGGGCTGCAAGACTGCGGATATTTTTGCGCAGCTGAAGCCGATCCTGCGGGACAGTGATTGCGTGCTGATCAACGATGCAGAAGTAGCAATCGTAATCATGCTGAAGATCAACAAATTGTTTCATTGCCCCGATATAATTTCCAAGTGTAACGGATCCTGTGGGCTGTATGCCCGAAAAAATAGTTTTCATTTTATCACTCCTGTTTTGAATTACATACAAAAAAGCCCATTCGTATCCTGCTGAACAGGGACGAATGGACCGCGGTGCCACCCTAATTATTTCTAAAAGAAATCACTTAACGTCTTTTAACGCAAGACGAAACGGCTGATCCTACTAATGTTCGGCCAGCTGCTCAAAAGTCCATTCGATAGCTTTCATTGCCTGCATTCCAGCAGCAGCAGGCTCTCTAAAAATGAAGTCACTATGTACTACTCTTTATCATCGCTTCATAAATAAGTATTTTTTTACATTATAAAAGCTTATGAGCAGATAATCAACTGCTTTAGAGGTAATAGATCATTAACCCGGCAAGCATTGTGGCGGCAAGGAGCATGCCTGCTGATAAAAATGGCATGTATTCAATGCTGAGCAGTTCAGAAAACAGCCTCATTTCCTCTGCTTCTTCCTTTTCTAAATCTCTGCCTTTTGACTGAAAGGTTCTTCTGAAGCCTAGCGTAATTGCATCAAAAAATCCGCCTTCCGCTACAAGCAGGAACAGCGAAATGAAGAGCAGAATTCCAGATATGTAAAAAGAAATATTGATATAGTGAAGCAGCGTGATTTCACCATAGAATAGAAGGGAAAGCAAAAAGACTAGAACAAACGACACGGAAAAAGCGGATAAAAATAATTTTCGTTTCATAAAAACCCTCTTTTTTTAATTAATTATACTAAAATGAAAGACGTTTAAATAACAAATTTTTATTGAAATATACGAAAGATATTATAGCACGAATAGTAAAACTAGTCAGAATCTTTTCATTATGCCCGCAAAATAGTTTATTAACTATTGTTGTATATTGTATACATTTTATATTTTACACACTGTTTAAATTCTTTACAAAGACTAAGCATTTAGTATTTCATGTGTAAATTAACTGAAATATCAGGACAGAATACAGTGTAATTTATAGGTATAAGGAACTATTTTAAGTTGAAAATAGTCTTAATTTTATTGCATTTGTGTAAATTTTATTAAAAAAATGAATGTACAAAAATTCGAAAGCTTGTATAATAGTGTTTGTAAGAATTTTTTAAAAATAAAAGGGAGGGTTATTAATGAAAAAGTCAAAATTTTCATTGCTTTTAGTTCTTTCGCTTGTATTAAGCGTTTTCTTAACGGCTTGCTACGGCGGAGGCAATTCAGGTTCTTCTGACGGAGGAGACAAAGAGAAAGACTCTAAAGAAGAAACAAATGTGGCACAGGAGCTTAAAGTTTTAGAATCATCTGAGATTCCTTCAATGGACTCTGTATTAGCTACTGATACAATCAGCTTAACTCAATTAAACAATACGAATGAAGGTTTATACCGTATTGATGAAAACCAAGAGCCAGTGCCTGCTATGGCTGAAGGCGAGCCAGAAGCTAATGAAGACGGCACAGAATATACGATTAAATTAAAAGAAGATGCAAAATGGTCTAACGGTGAGCCTGTTACTGCAAACGACTTCGTTTTTGCTTGGCAGCGCGCTCTTAACCCTGATACAGGATCTGAATATGGTCCATACATGATGATGGGTAAAATCAAAAATGCTGAAGCACTTTTCAATGGTGAAGTGAAACCAGAAGAATTAGGTGTTAAAGCTCAAGATGAAAAGACTTTGGTTGTTACACTTGATAAACCAATTGCGTTCTTTAAATCATTAATGGCTTTCCCGACTTTCTATCCTCAAAACCAAAAGTTTGTTGAAGAACAAGCTGCAAACTTCGGTAAAAAATCAGAAAATTTAGTGTTCAACGGACCTTTCACGATCCAAGGATGGGAAGGACCAGCTGATACTGAGTGGACTTTAGAGAAAAATGCAGAATACTGGGATGCAAAAAATGTAAGCCTTGAGAAAATCACATTCAACGTTTCAAAAGATCCTCAAGCTGCAGCAAATGCATTTGAAGCTGGAGAAGCTGATGTTACTCCTAAACTTTCAACACCGGCTGTTATCGCTCAATATGAAAGCGACGACCGTTTATTAAGATGGTTAGAGCCTACAATTTTCTGGCTTAAATTAAACCAGAAGAACGAAGCTCTTGCTAACGTAAACATCCGTAAAGCAATCGCTATGGCATTTAATAAAGAAGATTTAACAAACGAGATCTTAAACAATGGATCTATTCCAGCTAACTATGCTGTACCGAAAGAATTCGTTACAAACCCAGATACTGGTGAAGACTTCCGCGAAGCTAATGGAGATCTGTTAACTTACAACGTAGAAGAAGCTAAAAAACTTTGGGCTAAAGGCTTAGAAGAAATCGGCCAAAAAGAAGTGAAATTAGTATACCTTGGCGGAGACACTGAGACGTCAAAAACAATCGATTCTTACATGAAAGATCAGCTTCAAAACAATCTTGAAGGTTTAACAATCGATGTACAAAGTGTTCCTTTCAGTGTTCGTTTAGACCGCGATAAAACAATGGATTATGACATCCAGGCTGCTGGCTGGGGTCCTGACTACCTAGATCCGATTTCTTTCTCTGATCTATGGATTACAGATGGCGGAAACAATAAAATGGCATACTCAAATGAAAAGTATGACAAATTATTAAAAGACGCTCAAACAACTTTAGCTAACGATCCTGCTAAACGTTTCGAAGCTCTTCAGCAAGCTGAGAAAGTTGTATTAGAAGAAGATGCTGGTATCGCACCAATTTACCAACGTGCATCTAACCTATTAATCAACAAAAAAGTTGAAGGATTCACATATCACCTTGTTGGTCCTGAATACAGCTACAAGTGGATTAAAATCACTGACGCTGAGTAATACTTATTTACGAATGCAAGTCGAATGATTATAATCAAAAAGAATAAAAAGAGAGTATATGCTATATACTCTCTTTTTACCTGCTAAAGAATTGTCGAATTATGTAGATGATTCTGAATTTTTCATATAGTTCTAGGAGGTGCACACATGGTTAAATATTTAGGCCAACGTATGATTTACATGCTTATCACATTAATATTAATTGCTTCATTTACATTTTTCCTAATGAAAGTGATCCCCGGTACTCCATTTAAAAACAACAAGCTGTCAGATGCACAGGTAGAGATCATGAAAGAAAAATACGGATTAGATGACCCTGTACCTGTTCAGTACTTTACTTATATGACAAACCTTGCAAAAGGTGATTTGGGAGTATCTTTCCAATTTAATAACACTCCGGTAACTGAGCTGCTTGCTGCACGTATAGCCCCATCTGCCATCCTCGGATTTCAGGCAATGTTTGTAGGAACGATATTAGGAATAATTCTTGGTATTCTCGGAGCACTGCGTCAGAATACATGGGTGGATTACGGTGCAACATTCTTTGCTGTAATCGGTAAATCTATTCCATCGTTTGTTTTTGCCGGATTAATGCAATATTACATCGGTGTAAAGCTCGGATGGCTTCCGGTTGCCTTCTGGCGCGGACCAGAATACAGCATTTTGCCTACAATAGCACTTGCTATGTTCCCAATCGCGATTGCTGCACGTTTTATGAGAACAGAAATGATTGATGTTTTAAATTCAGATTACATTACACTTGCAAAAGCCAAAGGTGCTAGCTATTTTGAAATCGCTTTTAAACATGCATTGCGAAATGCGTTAATTCCAGTTGTAACGGTTTTAGGACCGCTTGCTGTTGGACTTATGACCGGTTCCCTTGTTATCGAGAAAATTTTCTCCGTTCCTGGAATTGGTGAGCAGTTCGTTAAATCGATTACAGTAAATGACTACCCGGTCATCATGGGTACAACCCTTTTATTTGCTTTCCTATTTATTTTAATTATTCTTGTTGTCGATATTTTATACGGCATCATTGACCCACGAATTCGTTTAGCGGGAGGTAAAAAATAATGGCACAAAAAGAAATCAGCAAAGAATTATTCGAACCCGCTAAGGTTGATTCAGCAAAAAGTGAGGAAATCAATAAGCCGAGTCTGAATTATTGGCAGGATGCCTGGCTTCGGGTTAAGAAAAATAAGGCTGCCGTGTTCAGCATGGTTGTTATTATTCTGCTTGCACTATTAGCTTTTATCGGGCCTGCTGTCAGCGGATACGATTCAGCCCGCCAAAAAGCAACACACGCAAACTTGCCTCCGCGTATTCAAGGACTTGAAAACATCGAATGGCTTCCTTTTGATGGAACAAGAACTCTTAATAATGGAGAAGAAGTAAAGGTTTATGAGCAAAAACAAATTAAAGAATACTACTGGCTTGGAACAGATAATCTGGGCCGTGATCAGTTTACCCGCATCTGGAAAGGGACACAAATCTCGCTATACATCGCATTTTTAGCAGCATTCATCGACATGGTTATCGGTGTTGCTTACGGTGCTATTTCCGGATATTTCGGCGGACGTCTTGACAATGTCATGCAGCGTATCATTGAAGTGCTGATGGGGATACCAAACTTAGTTGTCGTTATCTTAATGATTCTGATATTAAAGCCTGGTATTATTTCAATTACAGTTGCGTTAACAATCACTGGCTGGGTTGGAATGGCAAGGGTTGTCCGCGCTCAAGTGCTTAAAATGAAGAATCAGGAATTTGTTTTGGCATCGAGAACACTTGGTGCAAGTCATGCGAAAATTATTTTTAAACATATGATTCCTAACTTAGTTGGGGTTATTATCATTAATACAATGTTTACCATCCCAAATGCTATTTTCTTCGAGGCGTTCTTAAGCTTCATCGGACTTGGACTACAGGATCCTCTTGCCTCTCTGGGAACATTAATTGATGAAGGGTTTAAATCAATGAGAGCATTCCCTTATCAAATGATTTATCCGGCGATCGTAATCAGTGTCATTATGATTGCATTTAACATGATTGCAGACGGACTGCGCGATGCGCTGGATCCTAAGATGAGAGACTAGAAAAAGGCAGGTGACCTAAGATGGAAAAAATATTAGAAGTAAAAGATTTGCATATTTCGTTCCACACGTTTGCAGGAGAAGTACAAGCTATCCGCGGTGTGGACTTTGACTTAAAAAAAGGGGAAACACTGGCAATTGTAGGAGAATCTGGTTCCGGTAAATCTGTTACAACAAAATCCATCATGAGATTATTGCCTGAGAGCAACTCTGAAATCAAACAAGGTGAAATTCTCTTTAATGGAAAGAACTTGGCGGAACTGTCTGATAAACAAATGCAGAAAATCCGCGGTAAAGATATCTCGATGATTTTTCAGGATCCGATGACTTCTTTAAATCCGACAATGATTGTCGGCAAGCAAATTATGGAGCCGATCGTAAAGCACCAGAATATGAGCAAAGCACAGGCGAAAGAAAGAGCGATTGACCTTTTGCGTCTTGTTGGAATTCCAAAACCTGAGCTGCGCTTCAAACAATATCCCCACCAGTTCTCAGGCGGTATGAGACAAAGGGTTGTTATTGCCATCGCGCTCGCTTGCAATCCGAAAGTGTTAATCGCGGACGAGCCTACTACCGCTCTTGATGTTACGATTCAAGCACAGATTCTTGAACTGATGAAGGATCTGCAAAAGAAAATTGATACGTCAATCATTTTCATTACACATGATCTTGGAGTAGTAGCAAATGTTGCTGATCGTGTGGCGGTTATGTACGGAGGAAAAATCATTGAGATTGGAACGGTAGATGAAATTTTCTACAATCCGCAGCATCCGTATACCTGGGGCCTTATCAGTTCGATGCCTAGCCTTGATTCGCAAGATCAGGAGCTGTATGCAATACCTGGAACGCCTCCGAATCTGCTGCATCCTCCAAAAGGCGATGCTTTTGCACCGCGTAACGAATATGCCATGCAAATTGATTTAGAACAGCAGCCGCCGATGTTTAAAGTTTCGGATACACATTATGCTGCTACATGGCTGCTTCATCCTGATGCACCAAAAGTTGAACCGCCTGCAGCGGTTAAGCTTCGTCAGCGCAAGTTCCCTGAAATGAAGGAGGGAAAGTAAGAGATGGAAAGAGAAAAACTACTTGAGGTCAAAAATTTAAAGCAGCATTTTAATGTAGGAAAAGCAAATGAAGTAAAAGCAGTTGATAATATTTCATTTGATATCTATAAAGGTGAAACTCTTGGACTTGTTGGTGAGTCAGGCTGCGGGAAGTCTACAACCGGCCGTTCAATTATCCGTTTATACGACGCTACAGACGGTGAAGTGAAATTTAATGGCGTGAATGTTCACGGCAAGAAATCAAAAAGCGAGTTGAAAAGCTTTAACCGCAAGATGCAGATGATTTTCCAGGATCCATATGCTTCCTTAAACCCGCGTATGAAAGTATCTGACGTTATTGCCGAAGGAATTGATATTCATGGTTTGGCAAAATCAGATAAAGAGCGGATGGAAAGAGTGTATGAACTCCTTGAAACAGTAGGTCTGAACCGTGAGCATGCAAACCGTTTTCCGCATGAATTCAGCGGCGGACAGCGCCAGCGTATCGGAATCGCGCGTGCACTTGCAGTAGATCCTGACTTCATTATTGCAGATGAGCCAATCTCTGCACTTGATGTGTCGATTCAGGCACAGGTAGTAAACTTAATGAAGAAACTGCAAAAAGAAAAAGGTCTTACGTATCTATTTATTGCCCATGACCTTTCAATGGTAAAATACATCAGCGACCGCATCGGTGTTATGTTTTTCGGCAAGCTGGTTGAACTTGCAGATGCAGAAGAATTGTACAACAATCCAATTCACCCATATACACAAGCTTTGCTTTCTGCTATTCCTCTTCCAGATCCTGATTATGAGCGCACTCGTATCAGAAAGAAATACGACCCTGCTCAGCATCAGTATACAGAAGGAGATGAGCCGCAGTTCCGTGAAGTAAAACCAGGCCATTTCGTAATGTGTTCAGAAGCTGAATACAAGCAGTACAAAACTTTATATGCGAAGTAATTCAAAGTGATCTCATTGACTGAGATCACTTTTTTATGTGTAAAAAGAATGAGAAATGAAAGCAGAAAGCTGTAGAAAATTGTCAAAATAAGTCCCAATACATGTATGAACATCCTGATTTTTCATTTATAATGAGGGGAAATCAGCAAATGGAGGGTGTTAAACGTGGCTTTTTTTCAAAAGATTGTACCTGCATTCCTGATAGCAGGGTCTATTGCAGCAGCTGGAGGCAATCAGGTTCAGGCAGACACAGGATTGGTTGCTGCTGCACACGATAGCAAAGAACTTGTATATCAAAAGAAAGAATTGCCGGAGTCGATGCCCCGTTTCGTATTTGATTCAGGATTGAAGTTTGAATATCCAGATGCCATCAGAGGAATCTATGTAACAGGTCATTCTGCCGGAGGAAGCAAATTTGAACAGCTGACAAAGCTGATGGATACAACGGATTTAAACGCAATGGTCATTGATGTGAAAGATGATCACGGGAATTTGACGTATCGCCCTGACCCCGAGTCGCCTTATTACGATATTAGTAAACAATACATAAAAGATCCGCGGGCCATGCTGAAAGAGCTTGAGAAAAAGAAAATCTATCCGATTGCGAGAGTTGTTGTTTTTAAAGATACAGTTCTTGCAAATAAAAAACCGGAATGGTCATATAAAGACGGAAACAGTGTCTGGAAGAACGGGCGCGGAGAATCATTTGTAAACCCATTTGTAAAAGACGTTTGGGATTACAACGTTAAGATTGCGATTGAAGCAGCAAAGCTCGGTTTTCAGGAAATTCAATTTGATTACGTCCGTTTCCCTGAAGGATTTGAAAATAAGGATGCCACGCTAAAATACAGCCACGGCGATTATACAGATACAAATCAAGATAATATTCAAAAACGCGTAACAGCTGTAACGGATTTTGTTGAATACGCAAGAGAAGAATTGAAGCCTTATGGTGTTAAAACGTCCGTTGATATCTTTGGATATACTGCAACATTGCCTGAAGCACCAGGAATCGGCCAAAACTTCACGAAAATCTCAGACCATGTTGATGTCATCTCATCCATGATTTACCCAAGTCACTGGACGGCCTATTTTGGAATTGAGAAGCCAGACTTAAAACCTTACGAACTCATTACTGAATATGCCAAACTGGAAAATAAAAAACTTGATGAGCTGAAAACAAGACCTGTTTCACGGCCATGGCTTCAAGACTTCACAGCCTCATGGCTCGGGAGCGGGAATTACAAAAAGTACGGAAAAGAAGATGTGGAAGCACAAATCAAGGCATTGAATGATCAGGGGATAGAAGAGTACCTTCTTTGGAATGCCGGAAATAACTATACAAAAGGCGTAGATTACACGCCTTGATTTAAGAAGCTCGCTCCTGTAAGTGAGTGGTTCTGGAAGAGGCAGGGACAAAAGGTTATCAGCCAAAGAAATATCCGAACTATTATGTGAAATTCCAACTTGAATTTCGTTTTAGTTCGGATTTTTTTCTTTGGCTCTTTTCATAAATATTACTGCTTCCAGACTAAATGGTAGAAACTTTAGTGGATTGCAGCGGAGGGAACTTGACTCCTGCGGGAAATAGAGCAAATTGGGAGACCCCACAGGCGAAACGCCGAGGAGGCTCCCATGCTCCCCGCGGAATGCAAGTTCCCCTCGCTGCAAGGAACGACATTAGTTATCACGAAAACAACAATTTATGCGGAAATAACCTTTCTATTAAAGGTTTTCGCGCGATTCAATGTTCGGCTTTCATTCAGGAGATGAAAGTTACGTCACAGCCTCTTTTCTTACGATTAGTCAAGTG
>NZ_JBCMYF010000006.1:0-256428 GCF_050483325.1 Metabacillus idriensis | reverse complement strand
AGCTAGACAACACCGAAAAGCGGAATCGCCCGGTTAGCTCCGACAGACAGATAAGGATCCGCCAGAAAAGGCGCTTTTTGACTTTACTGGCGGATCCGTTCTGGCCGAGGAGCTGGGCGATGGAGCTAGACAACACCGAAAAGCGGAGCCGACTGTTTAGGCCCGACAGACAGATAAGAAATCCCCGGAAAAGGCCGGTTTTGCCTTTTTCGGGGATTTTGTTCTGGCCGAGGGACTAGGAGGCGAAGCTAGACAACACCGAAAAGCGGAATCGCCCCGTTTAGCGCAGACAGACAGATAAGGATCCGACAGAAAGGCGTTTTTTGCCAATACTGTCGGATCCGTTCTAACCGAGGAGCCTGAGCAATGGAGCTGAGAAAACTCCGCTCTTATTGATCACCAATACAGTGATACATAAGAATTCCCGCTGCAATCCCCGCATTAAGGGATTCTGCTTTACCAAGGATTGGAATGTACAGATTTTGATCTGTGAGCTGTAAATATTCTTTATTTACTCCGCTTCCCTCATTGCCAATGAGAAGACCAAACGAAGCTGCTGCTGCCGTTTTGCGGTAATCGACACCATTTTGGAGCGAGGTTCCGTATATAGAGACATTTTGCTGTTTAAGTTCCGAGATTGCCTCATTCAATTTCATTTTTACGATTGGAATGTGAAAGATTGATCCCTGACTGGAACGGACAACTTTAGAATTGTATGCATCAACGGTCCCGTCACCAAGAATGACTCCATCCATTCCTGCAGCATCTGCAGTCCGGATGATTGTCCCTAAATTGCCAGGGTCCTGTATGGCATCTATGAGCACGACCTTTTTCCAGGCACTGATCTCGTACTTTTCTGATTGAACACAGACTGCCGCTGCACCCTGAGGCGATTCTGTTTCAGAGATAGCTTTCATGATTTCTTTTGTGACATATGTAATTGACAGGTCATCTGCATTCCAGTGGGATGGAATGGCCGCTTCTTCTGAAATGATCAATTCTTTAATCACAGATTTATCCTTTAAAGCTTCTTCTACTAAATGCAAGCCTTCAATTAAAAATGTATTGGTAGTGTCACGTTCTTTTTTTGTAAGTAATTTACGCCACTGCTTAACCTTCTGATTTTGCACAGATTCAATTCGTTTCACGAGTATACTGCTCCTTTGCTGCTGCATTTCTTCTATATAATTAGGTGATTCTGAAATCACTTTTTTACATGTCCTGCTTTTCTATATTATATCTTATAAAACATACATAAAAAATACAAAATAACACAGGATATGGATAGGTAAATATTATAAGATGTGGAGTGATAATGATGGATTTAAATTTAAGAAATGCCATTATCTCAAATGTATCAGGCAATGATCAAGGTCAGCTGGAGGATACAATTGTAGATGCCATTCAAAACGGAGAAGAAAAAATGCTTCCCGGCTTAGGCGTTCTGTTCGAGGTAATCTGGCAGAATTCAAGCGAGGATGAGAAAAATGAAATGCTGACGATTCTTGAAGAAGGTTTAAAGAAGAAATAAATGCTGGGCAGTCTGCCCAGCATTTTTTATGATTAATCAAAGGTAATGGTCTTAACGGTTTCTTCGTCCAGACGTTTAATAACCTCTGTAATCAGTTTTACTGCATTTTCATAATCATCGCGATGAAGCATAGCTGCATGAGAGTGAATGTATCTCGTTGCAATTGTAATGGAAAGTGCAGGTACACCGTTTGCTGTCATATGAATGGCGCCTGAATCTGTTCCGCCGCCTGCAATCGCGTCAAATTGGTATGGAATGCTGAGTTCATCGGCAACCCCCACAACAAAGTCACGCAGTCCTTTATGAGATACCATGGATGCATCATAAAGAATAATCTGCGGGCCTTCCCCCATTTTACTTGAAGCTTCTTTCTCTGTAATTCCAGGTGTATCGCCTGCAATCCCGACATCGACACCAAAACCGATATCAGGCTGGATCACGTGTGCTGAAGTACGCGCTCCGCGTAGGCCTACTTCCTCCTGAATCGTTCCGACACCATAAACAACATTTGGATGGTCGGCGTCTTTCAGCCCTTTAAGAACATCAATTGCTATTGCACAGCCGATGCGGTTATCCCATGCTTTCGCGAGGAGCATCTTATCATTGTTCATAACTGTGAATTCAAAATAAGGAACGATCTGATCTCCAGGCAAGACCCCGAACTCCATCGCTTCCTCACGGCTTGATGCACCGATATCAATAAACATATCTTTAATATCGACCGGTTTTTTTCTTGCTTCAGGAGGAAGAATGTGCGGCGGTTTAGATCCGATCACACCTGTCACGTCCCCTTTTTTGGTGCTGATCGTCACACGCTGTGCGAGCATAACTTGCGACCACCATCCGCCTACCGGCTGAAAACGGAGAAAACCTTTATCATCTATTTTGGTAACCATAAAGCCTACTTCATCTAAATGACCCGCAACCATAATTTTCGGGCCGCCCTCTTTGCCTGTTTTCTTGGCTATTAAGCTCCCAAGACCGTCTGTTGTTACCTCATCGGCATATGCCGCTATGTATTTCTTCATGACTTCTCTCGGCTCTCTTTCGTTGCCGGGAATCCCTTTTGCATCAGTTAAATCTTTCAGCATCTGCAGTGTTTCGTCTAATTTCACCATCAGTTTACCCCCCTCTTTTAATAATTACTATTATACTGGACACTGGAAAGTAATTCAAAAATTCTCAATATCCCTGTTTTTGACGATCGTGGTTGACTTCATTTTTTTTAACATAAGCAGCCTCAATCTCTGCAGGTGAAAATCCCAAAGCTTTTCCAAGCAGAAGATACTGTCGAAACAGTTCCAGGTAGTGTTCTTCTGAACGGCTTTTTTCAAACTGCGCAATTTTTTCATAGACTAGTACAAAATGGGTTGTTAAGGAATTCTCATCAGCGGCAAGGTCAAATTCAACCCCATCTGTCATACCGATCTCAATTCCAAGCGATAGAATGAAATGTATGCCATCCACATACTCCTCAAGAATAACGCCTGCTTCAGCCGGGGGCTTTAAACTCCAAAATTTAAAGCATCTTGTTTCATTGGCAAGTTCGCCTACTTCAACAAGCAAGGCTAAAATTTTCTTTTCAAGCAGCGGTTCTTCTTCTAAACCGTGCTGTTTTTCAATTTTTGAATCTAGATCATTCTGCATTTCAAACAGCTTCAAAAAATTCATTGTTAATCACTCCTATCCTCGCCAATTTTAACACTTGCACCTTTTTACTTCAAAAAAATCTGAACTTACATAAAAAAACTGAAACTTTATAAATGCTTCAAACGTATTGTAACAAAATACGTTTGGGAGGCACTACCATGATAGTAATCCTGTTACGATTACTTTTGCTTGCTCTTATTGTCTTTGTCCTTTATTCTCTTGTGAAATATGTGCTGAATCCCAAGCGAAAGCTTGAGCTTGCACAGGAACAAAAAGAGTATTTCCTGCTTGATGACCGTAACAACGTACGCAAAAACTTTTTGTTAACCTACAAGGGTGTTTTGTTCGAAGGCGAGAAATACCTTGGAACAACAGATCAGTCGTTTGAGGTTGTCTCCATCTTTATGTGGACCGGCAGCCCAAGTAACCTCCAGGGACTTTCTCTCGCTGATTTTGAATTTGTTGAAAAAAAAGTCAGGGAACAATATCCGTATGCGGCACTCGACTGGAAAAGTCCAGTAAAAGAATTGTTATTAAAAAGCAAAAAGCCGTGACAGAGTTCACGGCTTTTGCATTGATTTTAGAAAGAAATCATTCCACTTTATGACCACTCTTTTTTCCCTCAGCAAATAAACAAATAAAACCAGCGTTCCAATTAAAACAATCGTTGTAATAAGCGAGAATTTTCCAAAGTATGCCCCAAAGGAAGTAAAACAAAAGGCTGCAGGGATGTGAGTCCAAAAAGAAAGCTTTGCGTAATCTTTAAATGATGTCGACCGGTCAAGAATGCACAAGGATAAAATGGAAAAGTTAACGAACGGGATCATTCTGAGAACAACGATTTGTCCTACCGAAAGTCTCGTGTATTTACCAAGCCATTTTTTCCTTAATCCTGAAAACCGCTCTAAAAAAGAAGGAAATTGTTTTGATAGGATATAAAAGCTTATGCTTGCGACAGTCAGACCGATAATCGAATAAAAAGTTCCAAATTGAGTCCCGAATAGAATTCCTCCAATGATACAGATGACAACCACAGGAATGAATAAAAACTGTCTTAAGATGTGCATAAAGATAAAAAAGAGCGGGGCCAGAAAGCCTGTTGACTGAACTGTTGAAACGACTGCTGAAGTTGCAAGATCGATTGTCCTCACCTCTTTCATGCAGTTCATAAGATGACTTTTTGTGAGTAACGTGTGTACTAAATTGTATCTCTTTTACAGCGGCATTATGACATCTTATATAAAAAATAGCTGAACAGAACGAGATGGATCACCATCAACACAGGCAAACCGACAACAAACGATTGATGCTTCGTTTTATGCCTGAATGCATTCATTCCAATTGTGAGCCCGATTGCACCCCCAATGAATCCAATCAGCCAAAGGGTGCTTTCTTTAATTCTCCATTGTCCCTTTTTCGCTTTATTTTTATCTGCTCCCATTAAGTAAAAGCCGTAAATATTCAATATTATGTAATATCCAATGAGCAGCACCATCAATTCGCACCCTTTCTATGTATATATGTGAAAAAAGGCCATTCTCGGGTCGGTGAGAATGGCCTTTTCAGCAATGATTAGCTGTTTAATTTAGCTTTAGCAGCGTCTGCTAATTGAGCAAATGCTTGAGCATCTGTTACAGCAAGCTCAGCAAGCATTTTGCGGTTTACTTCGATGCCAGCAAGCTTTAAGCCATGCATTAAACGGCTGTAAGAAAGACCATTCAAGCGAGCAGCTGCGTTGATACGAGTAATCCAAAGCTGACGGAAATCGCGTTTTTTCTGACGGCGATCGCGGTAAGCATACATTAATGATTTCATTACTTGCTGGTTGGCAACTTTGTATAATGTATGTTTTGAACCGTAATAACCTTTAGCTAATTTAATAACTTTTTTACGTCTTTGACGTGAGACAGTACCGCCTTTTACTCTTGGCATGTCAATTCCCTCCTATGTGAAAACGAATTATTTAATATTATCTAATAAATGACGGATGCGTTTGAAGTCGCCTTTGCTTACTAAAGTGCCTTTGCGAAGTTTGCGTTTTGCTTTTGTAGATTTGTTAGCAAATAAATGGCTAGTGTAAGCATGTGAACGTTTTAATTTACCTGATCCAGTCTTTTTGAAACGCTTTGCAGCGCCGCGATGAGTTTTCATTTTTGGCATAAGGTATTCCTCCTCGTATCTTTACTTTTCTACTTTAGGTGCTAGAACCAAGAACATGCTTCGTCCATCCATCTTTGGATGCGACTCAATTGTACTTAAATCTTCACAAGCTTTAGAAAAACGGTCTAAAACACGTTGACCAATTTCTTTATGAGTGATTGCACGGCCTTTAAAACGGATAGAAGCTTTCACTTTATCGCCTTTTTCAAGGAACTTGCGTGCATTCTTAAGTTTTGTGTTAAAATCATGCTCATCAATTGTCGGGCTGAAGCGAACCTCTTTAATACTGATGATCTTTTGATTTTTACGTGCTTCTTTTTCTTTCTTTTGCTGCTCAAAACGGAATTTGCCGTAGTCCATTATGCGACATACAGGTGGTTTCGCATTTGCAGCAACTAAAACTAAATCAAGATTCGATCTGGCAGCAATCTCAAGCGCCTCTTGGCGAGATTTAATTCCAAGCTGGTCGCCATTTGCACCAATCAGACGAACCTCACGAGCGCGAATTCCATCGTTTACCATCATGTCTTTGCTAATAATTAGCCACCTCCAAGGATTTTTAACTGAACAGATGAATTGTTTGTGCTACACTTTCTTGAAAAACAAAAAAGTGTGGGCGCACAAAACACCCACACTACGATTTAGTATACTAAGTATATATAGTCGTAAACCTGCAGACTGCAATGATGCGTCGATCAGGTGAGAAGCGGGTGCTTCTGCTTGCAAGACAAACTTCTATTCAATTACCCTGCAAATTATATCACGAAAAAATTTCCGCTGTCAAGTCATGCTGGTTTTATTGCAACAAAATGAATTGTATCAAACATTTACTGGATGTGCAATAGTTTTTTTTTGAGAAGATTTTACCTCTTCACTTCTTTAACAATCCCATCGATAAATTCTTTAAGCGCAATTGTCTCTGATTTTTGTTCTCCGTATTTGCGGACATTAACTGCAGACTCTGCCGCTTCATTGTCACCGACAACAAGCATATAAGGAGTTTTCTGTATTTGCGCCTCGCGGATTTTATAGCCGATTTTCTCATCGCGTGCATCAAGCTCTACGCGGATTCCTTCAGCTTGGAGCTGTTCTTGAACTTTTTTCGCATAGTCAAGATGTACTGAAGGCGAAACCGGAATAACCTGTACTTGAGTCGGAGCGAGCCAAGTCGGGAAAGCTCCTTTGTATTCTTCAATCAAGAAGGCTACAAAGCGTTCCATTGTAGATACGACTCCGCGGTGAATAACAACCGGGCGGTGCTGTTTGCCGTCCTCGCCGACATAATTTAAATCAAAACGCTCCGGCAATAAGAAGTCAAGCTGAACTGTGGACAGTGTCTCATCTTTTCCAAGTGCTGTGCGGACCTGCACATCAAGCTTTGGACCGTAGAAAGCTGCTTCGCCATCTGCTTCAAAATAATCAAGCTCGAGCTCATCCATTGCTGACTTCAGCATACTTTGAGCTTTTTCCCACATTGCATCATCATCAAAGTATTTTTCCTTATCCTCTGGATCGCGGTAAGAAAGACGGAATGAATAATCATTGATTCCAAAATCTTTATATACTTCTTCAATCAATCTCACCACTCGGATAAATTCATCTTTAATTTGATCAGGGCGGACAAAAATATGTGCATCATTAAGTGTCATTGCACGCACACGCTGAAGACCGCTCAGTGCACCGGACATTTCATAGCGGTGCATCGTTCCAAGCTCAGCTACACGAATAGGGAGCTCGCGGTAACTGTGAATATCGTGTTTGTAAACCATCATGTGATGCGGGCAGTTCATTGGACGAAGAACTAAATCCTCATTGTCCATAGACATAGCAGGGAACATGTCATCCTGGTAATGATCCCAGTGACCTGATGTTTTATAGAGCTCCACACTTCCGAGAACAGGAGTGTAGACATGCTGGTAGCCCAGGCGCTCTTCTTTATCGACAATGTAGCGCTCAACGATACGGCGGATTGTCGCTCCTTTTGGAAGCCAGATTGGCAGACCCTGACCTACTTTCTGGGACGTAGTGAATAAGCTCAGCTCTTTGCCCAGCTTGCGGTGATCCCGCTCTTTCGCTTCTTCTAATAAACGAAGATGCTCATCTAAGTCTGCTTTTTTAATAAAAGCTGTGCCGTAAATGCGCTGCAGCATTTTATTGTTGCTGTCCCCGCGCCAATATGCACCTGCTACACTTAAAAGTTTAAATTCTTTTAATTTCCCAGTGGAAGGAACATGTATGCCGCGGCAAAGGTCGAAAAATTCACCCTGCTCATAAATTGTTACTTTTTCGCCTTCAGGAATAGCATCAAGAAGTTCAAGTTTCAGATTATCGCCAACCTCTTCATAGATGGCTTTTGCTTCTTCCCTTGTCACGATCTTGCGGACTACTTCGATGTTTTCATTGATGATTTTTTTCATTTCTTTTTCAATGGCCGGAAGATCTTCAACAGAAATCGATTGTTCCATATCAATGTCATAATAGAATCCATTTTCGATGACTGGTCCAATTCCAAGCTTCACATCTTTGTAAATCCTTTTTATAGCCTGTGCGAGCACGTGTGCAGAACTGTGCCGGATAATCTCTAATGCTTCAGGACTGTCAAGTGTGACAATTTCAATGCTTCCATCCTGATCGATTGGAGTTTTCAAATCAATCAATTCCCCATTGAATTTTCCTGCTAATGATTTTTTTCTAAGCCCCGGGCTGATGGATGCCGCAATATCTTCAGTTGTTGTGCCTGTCTGATATTCCTTTACAGCTCCGTCCGGAAATGAAATTTTTACAGCGTCTGACATCCTTGTCACTCCTTAATTAATATTGAAAAATAAAAAACTCGTCCCTAAAGTAAGGGACGAGTGATTATTCGCCGTGGTTCCACCCTTGTTTCCATTCACGATTTAAAGTAAATGGCTCAAAAAAATCTGTAACGGGAATACCCGTCAGCGATTACTCGGCATCATGCCTTTCACAGCTGAAGTTTAGAGGTGGTAAGCGGGTTATTCATGCCAGGAAGCTCTCAGCCGTGACTTCCCTCTCTTTGCGCCGTGATAACACCCTCATGTCCTCATCATAACTTATCATGTATTTATTACGTATTATAAAATCATTTCCAGGGGAAATCAAGATTATTCAGCTTTTTTTTAAATACCCGCCATTTTTCTCGGATAAATATTTACTCTCTCTAAGAATATATTTTGTATGGTTCTAACCATGCCAAAGTCTGGAGAATCGGTATATAAATGAATTTTGTCAGGAGCAATTGACACAAGCGGCGCCAATAGCGAAGCGTCAATGTACATAGGATGCTGATGAATAAATGATCTGTCAATATACTTCATCAGCTCATCCTGGCTCAGTTTTGCAAACTGTTCATTGTAAACTGTCAGCTCTTTTTCATGCACGATATGAAGCACGTTCACTTTCGTTTCTCTGTTCATGGCATAATCTCTTAAACTCTGAATAAATGTCTGGTATTCCTGCTCGAGCTTGTACTCTTCAATGGCAATCTCAATATATTTATTTAAACGCTCCACATACTGGTGAAGACGGAATTTTATAAAGGATGGAAGCGCAAAAGACAGATTAGGCCTGATAAAATCAGCCAGAGCTTCATAGATCGGAGTTTCCCTTAATGGAAGCTGATCAACTTTCGGAATCTCGCTGCGTTCTCCTTCAATAATCGCCTCGGCAATATGTATGATTTGCTGCTGTTCCTCAGGCTCATGAAAATAGAATCTGTCTTTAATAATGGACAGCATCAAGTGAGATTCTTTGTACTTCAGGATGTAGCGGACGATCACCGGAATCAGAAGGACGTTAATCATCTCAACTGGATCATTGCTCATAATCTGAATGCCATGTTCCTTTATTCTAACAATCTCAGCTTTCCATTTATCGCGTTCATGATCAAGCATATTATGGACTGTTTCTGCTTCATGCGGAGAATTGAAAAATATTTCAATCATGGTTGTCCCCCCTTTTTAGCCAATACCTGATTTCATGTATATGGCGGGGAACTGTGAAATAGAATCGTTTTTTAGGGAAAATAAAAAACACAGTCCTTTTAGAACTGTGCCTTGCTCAGCTATCTCTCCCGCCAATTTCGGCCTTTTAATTCATAAGGATCGGCAAGATATTTAATTCTCTCCATGATTCGTGCGGATTTGACAGGTTCTTCTTCCCCTCGCTGTGTAACACTTAAATGACTCTGCAGATCTTTCATGCTGAAGTTTGATGTGAAAAATGTCGGCAGATTTTCAAGCATGCGGTATTGGAGGATAGACCCTAAAATATCATCCCGAATCCAGCTGGACATCGCTTCTGCACCAATGTCATCGAGCATAAGCACTTTCACTTTTTTAACGGCATCAATCTTGTTTTCAAGTGAATTGTCATGGAGTGAGCTCTTCAGTTCTCTCATAAATTCGGGAACATAGACGAGCATCGAAGGGATTTTTTTCTTGGCGAGCTCATTTGCAATGGCTCCAAGGATATAGGTCTTGCCCACTCCAAACGAACCGTACAGATACATTCCCTTCACATTCTTCCCTGCTTCATATTCTTCGCTGAAGCTGAGAACTGTATTGACAACTCTTATTCTGCTGTCTTCTTTTAAATCAATATCTTCAAGCTTAGCATTTAAAATATCACGGGGAATAAACATCGATTTAATTAAAGCCTGATGTTTCTTGCGCTCATCCTCTGCTTCCTTCATTGGGCAAACCTCATATTTTAAATCGATCGTTTTCCCCTGAAGAATAAGCTGCGGGTGATATCCTTCAACCAGGTTCTTACACTCTGAAAGGCTCGGACAATCTGCACACCGCTTGCTTTGGCCGATGTATTCATACAGCTTGATTAGACTTCTGTTAATCATTGCATCATCAATTTCCAAACGATGTTCACTCAGAAATTTTTGAATGTCCGGATTCTTCATAATTTGCGCTTTCATCGCACTCATCCGTTTTTGAAAATCTTCACGGTTAGCAAGTCCGCTTAACGTTTTATTAATCGATTCCAATTAAATTCACCTCCACAGGTTATTCTGACTGCTGCTGTCTGTATTGTTTTATTTTTTCTTCAAGCCTTTTGCGCTCGATATCCACTTCTGTTTGATTGATTTCTTCTTTAGTTTCAGGTTTTTCCAGATCTTCTTTAAGCCACTGAGGCAGCTTCTCTTTTCTAATCAGCTTTCTGCCGGTTTTAGTAACAGTTTTCTTTTCTGCCCACTCCTGGTATTGCCTATGCTCCTGCTTTGCGAGCTCCATTGCGGATCTGACAGTGGCTATTTGTTTCCTTGCCCAATGACTTGCAATTTTCTGCACATACGATTTCGATAGCTTCATATCTGTTTTTAACATAACATAGTAAATTAAAACATTAACAACGCCAGGATGAAGCTTCTGCTTAAACATGACTTCTTCAACAATCTGCAAATCGGCTGGAGTTGGTTCAATTCCATCTGCAAGATCCATTAAAAACTGTTTTGGCGAAATTGAATCAAGCTGTCTGATCAGCATTTCCTCCTGAGATGGTTCTTTTTCAGGTGAAATTTCAGACCTTAGAAAAGCAGGCTGGGTTTTATCGGCAAGTGCAGGCAGCTTTTCGCCGTGTTCAAATTGATACCAGTCTCTTGCAGCTTTTCTCAAGCTGTCAATTTGGATGGTTTCATTTGCGTCAATGGCATTCATCACGACATTTTTCATTTCCATGGCATTAATCCCATATAAGTATGAAAGCTTTTTAATGGTTTCTTTCACTTTCTTCGTTATGGATTTTCTGGGAATGACCGCTTCTGACAAACCTGCAAAAAATAAATCAAAATCAAACACATCATCTGTCATTAAAGGCGATGCTGCTTCACCAGAATGATAAAATTCTGTTCCTTTTTCAGGTTCAAGGTCTTCTTGAACTTCATTTGTGAGTCTCGAAATCAGTTCACTCGGCTGCAGAGATTTAAATACCTCATTAAACGGGCGCGTAATTTGAATGAGATCAGAAGACAGGCTGCTGTCTGCAAAAAACTTCTTCAGCTGATTGTATTTATTTTTCCCTACACGATTATATAAATAGATGTTCAAAACCCCATCCTGAAAAAAATCAGCAGGCTTAAGGGGAGGCATCAATTCGTAGATATACAGCTTGGTGTCACTTTGTTCTTTTTGAAACGTCTTTAATAATCCGATTCCCTCAAGCTTAATCCGCTCTTCATAGATTTCTCTAAGGTTGCTCTGCATGAGGGACATCAGCCCATGATGAGTCGTTTCCTCACTCCACATCCGGTCCTGTTCAAGCTCCGCCCAAAGTGTCATATAAAGACCATAGCATTTTGCACCTAATAGCGGCTGATAGAGCAGCGTCAAAACTTTCCTGTCAAAATCCTGCAGGACACCATTCATTTTGACCAAATACCGATCCACAGGCAATAACTGATTCCAATGCTTGTCCATTACTTTCCCTCTATTTCATAAGTTAAAAAAAGAGCCTGAAGCGATTCCTTCACGAGCTCTTTATTTCACCTTTTTAATCAGTTCTGATAACTCTTGAATGAAAACATTGATATCTTTAAATTGACGGTAAACAGAAGCAAAACGGACGTATGCAACTTCATCAACATGCGCAAGCCTGTCCATGACCATCTCGCCGATATCTTCACTGTTCACTTCTGAAATTCCTTGATTTCTTAATTCTTTTTCAATATCCTGAACGATTTCCTCTAATTTCGGAAGTGGCACAGGACGTTTTTCACATGCTTTAATCAAGCCCCGCAGGATTTTATCCTTGCTGAACTCTTCTCTGACGCCTTCTTTTTTCACAACAATCAGCGGAATTTCCTCCACTTTTTCAAAGGTTGTGAATCGGAATTGGCATTCCTCGCATTCACGTCGTCTTCTAATTGATTTCCCTTCATCAACAGGCCGAGAGTCAAGCACTCTTGTTCCATTATGCTGACATGTTGGACATTTCATACTACCAGCTCCAATCCAAAAGCATCAGGGTTGTATCCTTATTTTATGAAAATAAATGACATGCAGCAAGAATCACTTTGAATGCAGTCCTGTACCTATAAACGGCAGTGCTTTGTTCAGCCTTTCATAGGAATCAATAATCAGCTTGCGGCTGAATCCGAAATCACTTGCCAATTTAGTATCTGTTGATACATTAAAATCAATAGCTGTTTCATAAGGTCTTACCGAAACAATCGTGATAATCATCAGTGCTTTTTTCGGCTTATCGATCACTACGCCGATTTCTCCGCGGTCTTCTGATACAGATGTTACCGTCGCTCCCGGCTGTTTGCTGAATGATTGTTCAACTGCTTCCATTGCCTTTTTCGCAGTTGTTTTATAATAATGGCTCTTTAAAGCGTCGTCATAATGATTTTCGGATGTTTCCTGGCCTGTAGAAAGAAAAACCTTCATTTTTCGCAGCATGCTCATAGTCGAAGTAAAGCTCCTTTTATTGTTTTCTGTATGTAAATTTGTCATTCTTGAACAATTGTGCAGGCAGCACTGAGTTCAAAAAATATATAGGAAGCATAAGAAAAAGAGGTGCAGTTCGCACCTCTTTTATTTTACATTAAAATCATTCATCATTAAAGAGCTTTTACTTGAGCTTGTTTAACTTGTACAGGACCCATGCCGCGCGGAATTTCGATATTCTCGCGAGTTTGTGCTCCAAGAGCTTCTGCAATATAGTCTGCAGCAATATTCGGATTTAAATCACCGCATGTGTATACATCGATGCTTGCATATCCGTGTTCAGGAAAGCTGTGGATGGTTAAATGTGATTCAGAGATGATAACAACTCCGCTTACACCTTGTGGAGCAAATTTATGAAAGGCAACCTCGCGTACTTCGGCACCTGATTTTAAAGCAGCATTTACAAACGTCTTTTCAATGTATTCCATATCGTTCAGCTTATCAAAGTCGCATCCCCATAATTCTGAGATAACGTGTCTTCCCATTGTTTCCATTTTTAATGGATCCCCCTTTAGCAAAATTAGTTTACATGAATTCTTCGCAAATGGATTGTTCAACTACCACGGGGGAAAGTTAGTCCAAAGAGGTCCTAACCCTTTAAGTAGCCACAAGGCCGCGCTTAGTAAGAAGTTCACGAAAAATAGTATACTTCCTTTAGTTTGTTTTTGCAACAAACTTTTTTCGAAAAAATAGAGCACCTTTTCTCACATGAACCGCAGAGCCCGTCAAAACTCATTTTTTAAGCAGCCTATTTTTTGATTAAGATACTCAAATGGCGATTGCCTGTTAAAGCTGATTGACTGGCAATATCCATACATTTACATAATCCTTGGGCAGCTAACACTCCTTTTAAGTGAAAAATGCAAGCGCTTTGGTTAAACCGATTCCTGCTCACCGAAGCTATGCGCTTGGCAAATCATTACGGACAGCCCATTAAACAGCAAAAAACAGGCTGCAAGCGCAGCCTGTTTTCATTTTATCATCCTATTAAACTGCAGACAGCTTCTTCATTTTTGAAGCAACAAACTGGACTAAGTCAACGACTCTGCAAGAATATCCCCATTCATTGTCATACCAGGCAAGCACTTTTATTTTGCGGCCCGCCATCACCATTGTTGATAAACCATCAATAATTGCAGAATGAGGGTTTGTGTTGAAATCTATGGAAACAAGCGGTTCTGTCGTGAAGTCAAGCACTCCTTGTAAAGGTCCGCTTGCAGCAGTCATAAATGCCGAACTTACTTCCTCAACCGTTACATCCCTTTTCACATCCACTACAAGATCTACCAGTGAAACATTTGGTGTCGGCACTCTGAGCGCCATGCCATGCAGTTTCCCTTGAAGATGCGGCAATACAAGCGACAGCGCCTTTGCGGCTCCTGTAGTAGTAGGAATAATGGACTGTCCGCAGGCTCTTGCTCTGCGAAGGTCTTTATGTGGATTATCTATGTTTTTTTGATCATTTGTATAGGCATGCACTGTCGTCATTAATCCGTTTTCAATTCCGAATTGCTCATCGAGAACTTTCACAACTGGAGCGAGACAGTTCGTTGTGCAGGAAGCATTTGAAATAATAACGTGCTGCTCATTATTGTAAGCCCCTTCATTTACGCCCATCACAATTGTTACGTCTTCGTTTTTGCCAGGTGCCGTCAAGATCACTTTTTTGGCCCCTGCCTGAACATGGTACATGGCTTTTTCGCCGTCATTGAACTTACCCGTTGCTTCAATGACGATATCGATATCCATCAATCCCCAAGGCAGATCCCTTGGATCTCTGAAATTCAGCAGCTGAATTTTTTGACCATTTACAAGTAAATAATCATCGAATGGAATAACTTCTCCATCGAATTTCCCATGATTCGTATCATATTTTATCATGTGCGCCAACGTCTCAGCAGGATAGCTTGCGTTAATCGCTACAATCGATAAATTCTCTTCAAAGATTGCTTTTCTAAAAACCATTCTCCCAATGCGACCAAAACCGTTAATGGCAATCTTCGCTTTCATACCATTACCCCTTCCGGATTATGTGATATACTAATATATGCTTAATTTCATAAATAGTATATCACATTTAACCACTATTAGGATGATTAAATTCGTTTTTTTTCAAAAAAAAAGAATCAAGCTTCATTCAGAAGCAAGATTCCATTTTTTCATCAGATCTTCGAATTGGTTTTTTGTTGACTGAAGCGAGCCGTTGTTATCAATTACTTCGTCTGCTTTCTCTTTTTTGTCTTTTAGAGGCAGCTGAGACTGAATCCGCCATTCAGCTTCCTGCTTTGTCAATTGATTCCGGTTCATCAGCCGCTCAAGCTGTCTATCTGGGTCAACATAAACAACAAGCGTAAGGTCTGCCATATGTGATAAATTGCTTTCAAATAAGAGAGGAATATCCAGCACTACGGCAGGCTCATTTCGTTTTACAGCATCCTCTTTCTGCTGCAGCATTTCCCTGCGGACTGCAGGATGAACGATGCCGTTCAGTTTTTTTCTCTCTGTTTCATTTTGAAAAACGATGCTGCCTAACTTTTCACGGTCAATTGAGCCATCATCTTTTAAGATGACCGGACCAAATGTTTCCACCACTAAATGATAAGCAGGTTCTCCAGCTTCCACTACTTGTTTGGCGATTACATCTGCATCAATGACCGGGATATTCGCTTCCTTAAACATGTTTGAGACTGTGCTTTTGCCGCTTGCTATGCCTCCTGTTAATCCAATCGCCAATGTCACTTTGATTCCCCCTTGCCTAAAGCTTCCAGATGCCTATAATAATGAGCAGGACACCTGGTAAAAAAGTGAGTTTATCCATCCAGGCAAACCGTGAAAACAGATGGCCCGATTTGATTCCAAACGCCACAAACAATGAGCTCATAACAGCTGCCAGCAAACTGGTCATTATTGGAGAATAACCTAATAGAGCAGCGCCGATGCCCGCTCCAAATGCATCCAGTGATAACGCAAAACCAAGCAGCAGTGCCTCTACTCCTGTAATGGTTCCGGATTTATCTATATCTGCCGCAGTTGGCCTGCTCAATATATTTATCACGATGCCAAACGATTTAATCTCTAAGTTGAGCAGAGTTTTCTCCGATTCTTCCTGAGTCATTTCCTTTACCGGACGAAAAAACTGATAAAGAACCCAGGCTCCAATAGCCATTAAGATGATGCCTCCAAGTTTTGCAGTCAGACTATGAGGAAGAAAGGATGTGAGCAGATGCCCAACTCCCATCGCTAAAAGCAACGTCACTGCTGAACAGCAGGCAATAATAATAATTGACTTCAACGGCATGCTCATTTTTCTTAATCCATAGGTAAACCCGACTGAAAAACTATCCAAACTTACAGCAAATGCTAATATAAAGAGTGATGCAGCTGCAACCATAAACCATGCCCCTTCCGCAAAAGCTACGGTAGTATATGACAATGGCCTATGAGTTGTTAAAGTCTTATCGCTGGCAGTTTTCGCAGTAGTGTGTCCCTCTGCCCCCTACAGCTGTTTTGACTAGTGTTTTTCCGCAAACTTTACACGGTTCATTCGTTCTTCCGTAAACAAACAATTCAAGCTGGAACATACCAATCTGTCCTTGTGTGTTGACGTAAGATCTTATGGTGCTTCCGCCTTTTTCAACCGCTTCGCTTAAAGTAAGAATAATCTCATGGTGCAGTTTTATTATTTCTTCTGCCGACAATTCGTTTGAAGGGCGTTCAGGGTGAATGCCTGCACGGAATAATGCCTCATCAACATATATATTCCCAAGTCCGACCATCACTTTTTGATCCAGCAGGACAACTTTTATTTTACGATTTGTTTTATTGAGCTTTTCGCTTAGATAACTTACTGTAAAATACTCAGAAAAAGGCTCAGGTCCTAAATGAGATAAAGGAAGATCGAGTTCTTCCTCTCCCTTTTTGAAAAGATGCATTGTTCCAAACTTGCGTACATCTTTATACCTCAGTTCTGTGCCGTCTGTCATCACAAATACAACATGTGTATGCTTATCAATTGGGTCAGAGTCCCTGTAAAGGCCGTACCTTCCTTCCATTCTCAGATGTGAAACGAGCACATAATCATCCAGGAAAAATTTAAGAAACTTTCCCCGTCTCCCTACATCATTGATTGTCTGGCCAATTACAGCATCCTGAAACTGCTCGGTCACTTCAGGTCTTTTAATCATTTTTGGCCAATGGATATAAACCGCTGCGATTGTTTTTCCTTTTACAAGTTCAATAAGTGTCCGTCTGACGGTTTCAACCTCTGGCAATTCAGGCATCTTATCACTTCCTTATTTTGCGTCATACCAAGATGATCCGAATGAATAATCAACTTTAAGCGGCACCTTCAGTTCAACTGCATGCTCCATTACTTGCGGAACAAGTTTTTCGAGAATCTCAATTTCATCTTTAGGAGCTTCAAAGATCAATTCATCGTGCACCTGCAGCAATAATCGCGTTTTCAGTTTTTTCTCTTTCAGCTGTGCAGACATATCAATCATCGCTTTTTTAATGATGTCAGCGGCGCTTCCCTGTATTGGGGTATTCATAGCCGTTCTTTCGGCAAAGCTGCGCACATTAAAATTCCTGCTTGTAATCTCGGGAATATAACGGCGGCGCTGAAGCAGCGTTTTTACATAGCCATTTTGCTTTGCTTCCTGAACGATTTCCTCCATGTACTCTTTAACACCTTCAAAGCTTTCCAGGTAACGCTTAATAAATTCCCCCGCTTCTTTACGGGTAATATTTAAGCTTTGAGATAAACCGTAATCACTGATTCCGTAGACGATTCCGAAGTTTACGGCTTTTGCCTGTCTTCTCATATTGGAAGTCACGGCGTCAGCTTCAACATGGAAGACATCCATTGCTGTTTTTGTATGGATGTCCAGATCATTCTGAAAGGCTTCAATCAAATTGCTGTCTCCTGCAATATGGGCAAGAACTCTGAGCTCAATTTGAGAATAGTCAGCAGCGAACATGACCCAGTCTGACTCAGAAGGGACGAAGGCCTGACGAATTTTACGGCCTTCTTCTAGCCGGATCGGAATGTTCTGCAGGTTCGGATCTGTTGAGCTTAACCGTCCAGTCTGCGTTAAAGTCTGAACGTATCTTGTATGAACTTTATTTGTGTCGCGGTGAACAACTTTAAGAAGTCCCTCAATATAGGTTGACTGCAGTTTCCCAAGCTGGCGGTAGTGAAGAATTTCCTGAACGATTTCATGCTTATCCGCAAGTTTTTCCAGGACATCAGCCGAAGTAGAATAGCCCGTTTTCGTCTTTTTAACTGCCGGAAGCTGAAGCTTATCAAATAAAATGACTCCAAGCTGCTTCGGAGAATTAATATTGAACGCTTCACCCGCCAGGTTATGGATATTCTCTTCAAGCGTTTTTAACCGTTCCGTCAGCTGCTGCCCCATATCGTTTAAACGGTTCACATCCACTGTTATTCCTGTTGCTTCCATCTCAGCCAAAATGATTGAAAGCGGCATTTCTAGATCACGGTAAAGCTCAAGCTGTTCATTCTCTTCAAGCTCAAGCTGCAGTTTTTCTCTGACTGTTTGCAGAGCAATGCCTTTGCGCACTAAGTGTTCCGCAAGTTTTTCTGTGTCAGGAATGCCTCTCTTGGCTCCTTTTCCAAATACCGCCTCATTTGACTGAACAATATGTATCCCTTTATGGCGGGCAACACTTGCAGCATCATCAAACGTTTGTGAAGGGTCGAGGATGTATGCCGCAAGCAAAACATCAAATTCAACCGCATTCAGATCAATCCCCTGCCAGTGAAGAGCCACAATCGATTGTTTAGCATCATACACAGTTTTGCGCTTTGTATGATCTGATGCCCACTTTGAAAACTTTTCAGAGGTTAAAGCCAGTTCAGTCGGAACATAAAAATTTCCGTTCTCATTTATAATCGCAAGACCGATAATGTCGCTGTTATGATAATTTTCTTCCAATACTTCAACGATTAAAACAGCTTCATCTGTAAGCAGATCATCTGTTATGTCTTCTGCAATTTCATATTGGACATCCTCAATTGGCTGTTCCTCAATCTCTGCTTCCGCTCCAAGCTTATCAAGCAATGAATTGAATCCAAGTTCTTTGTAGATTCCTACAACGTTCTTTACATTGTAGCCCCCGTACTGCACATCGGCTAATGTTATTTCTACAGGTGCAGCACAGTTGATTGTTGCAAGCTCCTTGCTCATGATGGCCAGATCCTTGTTTTCTTCAAGCTTCTCTTTTAACTTCTTCCCTGTCACATGATCAAGCGATTCGAGGAGCCGTTCAAGCGTTTCGTACTCCTTAAGCAGCTTAATTGCCGTCTTCTCTCCAACTCCGGGAACTCCGGGGATATTATCAGAGCTATCTCCCATTAATCCTTTCATGTCCACAATCTGAGCGGGAACAAGTCCATATTTTTCTTGAACAAACTCAGGTGTATAGGAATCAACGTCTGTAATTCCTTTTCTCGTAATATCAACCGTGATATGCTCTGAAACAAGCTGGGTTAGATCTTTATCACCCGAGATGACTTTCACTTCATATCCATCTCTCTCAGCTTGCTTTGATAGAGTTCCGATAATGTCATCCGCTTCAAAATTAGGAAGTTCATAGCGTGAAATGCTGTAGGCATCCAGCAGCTCTCGTATAAATGGAAACTGCTCAGAGAGCTCAGGCGGAGTCTTCTGTCTTCCGCCTTTATATTCTTTATATGTTTCATGTCTGAAAGTTGTTTTCCCGGCATCAAATGCAACCAGAAGGTGTGAAGGTTTTTCATCCTCAAGAATTTTCATAAGTATCATAGTAAATCCATATATTGCATTCGTATGTACACCTTTATCGTTATTCAGCAATGGCAAGGCAAAAAAAGCGCGATAGGCAATGCTGTTCCCGTCAATGAGAACGAGTTTTTTTGTCATTCAACCGAACCTCCTGTAGGTAAGAAATACACCTTATTCATTCATTTTCCATAAAAAAAACCCTTGATTTATCTTCCTCTATTCTACCATGAGAGGCAGAAAGAAAGAAAATCAAGGGCTCATTATTTCTGTTCAGCAAGTTAGGTTTATTCCGTCTCACCCATCAATGTTTTGGCATATCCGGAGTCAAACGGCATGATGATGACTGTTTCATTGCCGATTGTTTTCTTATAGGATTCGAGTGTTCGATACAGTTCATAGAAGGCCGGGTCTTTTGAATAAGAGCTATTGTAAACCTTACCTGCTTCCTTTTCACCCTGGCTTCGGATGACGTCTGCATCTGCAGCTGCTTTAGCAAGCATTTCTTTTACAGTCCGGTCTGTGTCTGCAATGATCGTATTTTTCCGCGCATCTCCCATGGATAAATACTCCTGTGCTGTTGACTGCCGCTCTGAAATCATTCTGGTGTAAACCGATTCCTCATTATCTTCCGGCAGATCTGTCCGTTTAATCCTCACATCCGTTACACTGATGCCGTAACCGTCTTTTTCAAGAAGAGAGTTCACAATCTCTGTTACTTTATCGTTAATGCTTCCCCTGGATGATTTTTCATCGTTAATGATCTCATCATAGTTTAATTTCCCAAGCTCAGAACGAACAGTTGAGAACGTAAATTCTGCCATCTTTGTTTCAGCGTTTACAAGCGTTCTTGCATTGGCAATCAATTTTTTCGGGTCATCGACCTTCCACACAGCATAGTTGTCGATCAAGATCCGTTTTTTATCTTTTGTGTTTATTTCCGCCTCTTCTACATCAAAAGTCATTTGGTATTTGGGAATGGAAGATACCGTTTGGACAAATGGTACTTTTATGTGCAGACCAGGTTTTTCAATAATTTTCACAACTTCTCCAAACTGACGGATTACTTTGTACTCATTTTCTTTCACGACAAACAGATTTGTAAGCAGGACAATGGCAAGGATGAGCGTTAAAATCAGCCAGATTCCCGTACGGATATATTTTCGGTATCCGCTGAAATCTCTGCGCTGATCTTTCATATTGACTAGATTATCATTGGCCATTTTTTTCACTTCCTTCTTCACCTGATGCTTTTGGCTTTGTCTCTGCTTGCTTTTGCATTTCGCCGATTGGGAAATACTTCATTGTGCTGCCGTCATCTTTCATGAAATAAATAGTTGCTTCCGGCAGTACTTGATCGATGGTTTCAAGAATCAAACGTTTCTCTGTAATCCCTTCAGCATTCTGGTATTCACCCAGAACGGCATTGAATGTAGCTACCTCACCGCGTGCTTTCTCAATTCTTGCCGTTTTATCCCCTTCAGCTTTTGAGATTAATGCATTTTTTTCTCCCTCTGCTTCTTGAGTCCGCTGATTTGAATATTTTTTTGCTTCGTTTATTTTTGTGTTCATTGTTTCACGTGCACTTGTTACATCTGTAAAGGCTTTGCGCACCTCATCATTCGGCAGATCCACATCCTGAAGCTTAACTGCAAGAATAGAGATCCCGATATCGTATTTTTCCACAAGGGAGATCAACAGTTCCTGTACATCTTCCTCAATTTCTACCTTTCCGGATGTTAGTGCATCATCAATAATTGAACTTCCGATAATACTTCTTAAAGATGCAGATGTTGCATCATATAATATTTCCTGAGGATCCTCAGAGTTAAATAAATATTTTTCAGGACTGGTTATTTTCCATTGCACAACCATATCAGCCAAAACAATATTTTCATCACCTGTAATCATTTTTGTGTCTTTTGGAAATGATTTTACATCTCCATCCTTTTCTGTATAGCCAAACTGAAGACTGAATGTTTCTTTTGACAGTTTTTCTACAGATTGAATCGGCCACGGCATTTTAAAGTGAAGACCGGGTTCACTGATGCCCTCTTCCACTTCGCCAAATGTGATAATTACAGCCTGATCCGATTCATCCACCGTATACCAGGTAGTAAATGCCAAAATAGCTAGAATAATAACTAATAAGACAGCTCCGATTATTGTATAAATGCGCTTGATGCTGATCATTTCTTTGCCCCCTTTTCACCTTCACAAATATTTACGCAGGTCAGGTGAAAAGGTTTCATTTTTTTGGAAGTATTTTAACTATTAGAACAAAAAAAGGGACGAGAACAGGGAATGTTCTCGTCCAAAAGATTGGCTCCTTGGATGAAGGGGTTTTCACTTATTATATTATCAGCACTTTATTAAGAAAAATTAAATGTGATGTAAAAATAATGTAAACCTACTCCAAATGATGATTTTTTTTCAGTTTTACTGTGAAAGTAGTTCCTTCACCTACCGTGCTGTTCACAAAAATCTGCCCCTTATGCGCTTCAACCAAATGCTTAACAATAGCAAGTCCAAGCCCTGTTCCGCCCGAATTTCGGCTTCTCGCTTTATCTACTCTGTAAAAACGTTCAAAAATCCTTGGAATTTCTTCTTTTTCAATTCCAATTCCTGTATCACTGACAATAAATGCTGCGTGACTTTCCCCGTCTTTTAAAAACACCTGGACTTTGCCGCCTTTAGGTGTATAGTTCAAGGCATTGCTAATCAGATTAATAAAGATTTGCTTTAGACGGTACACATCCCCAAACACAAACAGTTCATCAGAATTCACGTGAAGTGATAACTCTATTTCTTTCTCATCTGCTTTGCTCCTAAGAATGATAATGACTTCTTCAAGAATTTCCTTTGCATTGCAGTTTTGAAGGTTGAGCTTAAAGCCCTGCTGTTCTATTTTTGATAAGTCAAGCAAGTCCTGAATCAAGGTTTGCAGTCTGTCACTCTCTTTAAGAATAATGGATAGAAAATACTCCAGGGTCTGCCTGTCCTCGAGTGCTCCGTCAAGCAGCGTTTCGGTAAAGCCCTTAATGGATGTAATTGGCGTTTTCAGCTCATGTGATACATTCGCAACGAAGTCTTTTCTCATTTGCTCAAGCTTTTTCAGTTCCGTAATATCATGAAAAACAAGAACGATGCCTTTCCATTCATCATTGGTGCCAATAATCGGCGCACCGTATACTTCAAAATGTCTGCGTTCTATTTTAAGAGGAAGATGCAGCTGTTTTCTCGCCTTGATTTCGGTCATAAAGATGTGCTCTACCAGATCAACAATTTCTTTATGCTGAAAGGCTTCATAATAAAGCTTATATAAAAAGTCGGTGGACTCTATATTGAATAATTCTTTATAGGCGCGATTGACTAGATTGATGTATCCTCTTCCATCAATCAAAATCAAGCCGCTGCCCATGTTTTCTATTAATGTCTGGAGACGGTCCTGCTGCATTTCCTGAGCACGGTTCATATCCTGGAGATTTCTTGCCAGAACATTGATGGATTGACTGAGCATGCCGGTTTCATCAAGATGGTCTTCATACGTTCTCGCTTTATAATTTCCTTTTGCAAGCTCCATAGCCACTTTTGTGGCGGATTCAATCGGTTTTGTATAACGGGAAGTAATCCTTACAGCAAGCAGGAGAATAACGAGAAGAGCCAAACCAAGGCTCGCAATAAGAAGACCCCATATTTGCTGATTGATTTTCTTTAAGGAATTTTCTGTTGAGCTAAGAATAATATAGCCCTGCTTCACATCATTTTCAATGTAAGGCAAACCATAGAAATAAAGATTTTCTTCCTCGATATTGAGTTTGAATCCTTTGCTTGAATTGCGGTGTTTTATAAGAATTTCTTTTGCAATTGCCTCATGATCCTGCTGAAAAGGCCCCGCATCCTTTAATACATTTCCGTTTCGATCATAAATGGTAATATGAGATTTGATTGTTTCGCTGTAGTTTTTAAGAAACGAATCGAAATCAGGTGATGTAAATCCCTTTTCCTTGATCAAAAGGTCCGTTATTTTTGCTTCTTCTTTTATCCGCTCTTGAAAGGAATTCATATAATAACTGCCGAAAATTTGTCCAAGAAGCAGCCCAAGGCCAATTAAAACCGCAATGATCAGCGTGATCAGAGCAAAAATCAGGCGTGAACGAAACCTATTCATCCATTCTAGGCTCCTCGAGCTTGTATCCCAGTCCCCTTATCGTTTTTATGTAAAGCGGCTTTTTGGTATTCCGCTCTATTTTTTCACGCAAGTGGCTGATATGCACGTCAACTATTCGCGTATCTCCGGCAAAATCATAGTTCCAGACAGCACTCAGCAGCTGATCCCGCGTCAGCACGCGCCCCTTATGTCTGGCTAAATAAACAAGAAGCTCAAATTCTTTAGGAGTCAGCTCAAGACGTTCATCCCCGTAATATGCTTCGTAATGTTCCGGAAGGATTTTAAGGTCTCCAATCATCATTCTTTCAGAAGTATCAAGCTCTTTAATTTCTGTATCAGATGATGTCTGTGTTCTTCTTAAAATGGCTTTAACCCTCGCAACAACTTCCCGTGGACTAAAAGGCTTTGTCATATAATCATCTGCGCCAAGCTCTAAGCCAAGAACTTTATCAAATTCATCATCTTTTGCTGTCAGCATCAAAATCGGCACCATGATTTTCTTTTGTCTGAGCTGTTTGCATACCTCGATGCCGTCCATTTTTGGAAGCATGAGATCAAGAACCATTAAATCTGGTGATTCATTCAGTCCCTTTTCAAGACCTTCTTCTCCATCGATTGCTGTAATTACTTCAAAACCCGCTTGAATAAGATTGTATTGAAGCAAGGTTAAAATTGATTGTTCGTCGTCTACGACCAGAATTTTCTTACTCATATAAGCCTCCACCAAATAGTTTTACCCCAAACAATCCAAATTGCTTATCTCTTTTTATATCTCCATTATAGAGGATAGATGCAATTGAACAAATGTTTTCTTTCAGATCATACTGATCCTGCTCAAAACATGAAGGTTACTATTCTTTAGATTGACCAATAAAAGCAGACAAATTCCTATTGTATTTTTAGCAGAAGGAAAGGAAAATGATTCTAAAAAAATACCAGCAGCCGTTTTAGGCCGCTGGTATCACCGATTTAAAAATTTTCAAGAGCATGGCCGTCCATTGAAGAAAGCTGAACAGGCGGTACAACGATGATCGATCCTTCGATAACAGTCACATCTTTTTCATTTTGAGCTTCTACACTCAAGGTAATCTGATTCTCTGCTTTATTAACATCTGTAACTTCAAAGAAAAATTGAATCATGCTGTAATGAAAGACCGGCACAGGAAACGAAAGATTCTGCTGCAGAATGTGACTTCCCGGTCCCGGTAAATATTTTGAAACAGCAGAAGTAATAATTCCTGTTAGCATGATGCTTGGTACAATCGGTTTTTCATAAGGTGTTAACGAGGCATAGTCATGCTGAATGTACAGCGGGTTTGCATCATTTGTCAGACCAAGATACAGGAGCAGATCTTTATCTTCAATCTTCTCTGTAAGAGTTAATTTTTCCCCTGTAGTAATTTCATCTATTTGTCTCCCAAGTTTTCTTTTTTTGCCAAGCAGCATTTTCGGTCACCCCCCAAAAGTGAAAACGTTTACAATTTCTTTTGCAAAGAAGCTGGAGAGATCTCTCTCCACCTTCAGAGTTATTACGTAAGAACTTTCATGACGCTTTTTACAGATTCTGCGGACTTTGTTAAAGCTTCACTTTCGTCAGTGGTTAATTCAAGCTCAATAATTTGCTCAAGGCCGTTTCCTCCAAGGATCGTTGGAACGCCTAAGTAAATTCCTTTATAGCCATATTCACCTTCGAGGTAAACAATTGCAGGGATTACACGGCGCTGATCTTTAAGGATCGCTTCTGACATTTCAACTAATGAAGCGGCTGGAGCATAATACGCGCTGCCATTGCCTAATAAGTTAACAATCTCTCCGCCGCCTTTGCGTGTTCTCTCAACGATTGCTTCTAAACGGTCTTTCGGGATTAATGTTTCAAGGGGAATACCGCCTGCATATGAGTAGCGTACGAGCGGCACCATATCGTCTCCGTGTCCGCCCAGTACAAAACCTGTTACATCTTTCACTGAAAGATTCAGCTCTTGTGCTACGAATGTACGGAAACGGGCTGTATCAAGTACTCCTGATTGTCCGATTACACGGCTTTTCGGGAATCCTGATTCTTTATACACAGTGTATGTCATCGCATCGACAGGATTTGTTAAAACAATGATGATTGTATTTGGAGAGTATTTCACAATTTCTTTTGTAACGCTTTTCATAATTTTTTGGTTTGTTTGAACTAAGTCATCCCGGCTCATGCCAGGTTTGCGGGCGATGCCTGCTGTAATGATGACAATATCAGAATCAGCTGTATCTGCATAATCACTTGTTCCAATAATATTAGCATCAAATCCTTGAACAGGGCTTGCTTCCAGCATATCTAAAGCTTTACCTTTAGTAGGATTCTCCAGCTGAGGGATATCTACTAATACGACATCTGAAAGTTCTTTTTGAGCTAATAAGAAAGCAGTTGTCGCACCAGTAAAGCCAGCACCGATCACTGAAACCTTTTTGCGTTTCATTCCCATTCAAAACATCCCCTTTACTATGTATGATAAGGCTATTTTTCAATGATGAAAAATAGCCTTACTGGTTTCCTTACATTTTGCTGATTAACGCATCAGCGAACTCAGAGCATTTTACTTCTTTAGCGCCGTCCATTAAACGCGCAAAGTCATACGTAACTACTTTGTCTGAGATTGATTGTTCCATTGCATCAACAACTAATTTAGCTGCTTCATTCCACCCTAAGTGCTCAAGCATTAATACACCGGAAAGAATGACAGATGATGGATTTACTTTATCAAGTCCTGCGTATTTAGGAGCTGTACCGTGCGTAGCTTCAAAGATAGCATGTCCAGTTTCATAATTGATATTTGCTCCTGGAGCAATCCCGATTCCGCCTACTTGAGCAGCAAGAGCATCAGAAATGTAGTCTCCATTTAAATTCATTGTAGCAACTACGTCAAATTCACGCGGACGAGTTAAGATCTGCTGAAGGAAGATATCTGCGATAGAATCTTTTACAATGATTTTGCCGGCTGCTTCTGCATCCTGCTGTGCTTTGTTTGCAGCATCCTTGCCGTCTTTTTCAACGATGCGGTCATATTCAGCCCAAGTAAACACTTGATCTCCGAATTCTTTTTCAGCCAATTCATAGCCCCAGTTCTTGAAGGCACCTTCAGTATACTTCATGATGTTTCCTTTGTGAACAAGAGTAACTGATTTGCGGCCTTCTTTAATCGCATAATTAATTGCAGCACGCACTAGACGCTGAGTTCCTTCTTCAGAAACAGGCTTAATGCCGATGCCTGAAGTTTCAGGGAAGCGGATTTTATTAACGCCTAACTCATTTTTAAGGAATGAAATCAATTTTTCTACTTCCTCAGATCCTTTAGCATACTCAATTCCTGCATAGATATCTTCCGTATTTTCGCGGAAAATGACCATGTCTGTATCTTCAGGACGCTTAATTGGAGAAGGAACTCCATTAAAGTAGCGTACAGGACGAAGGCAAGTGAACAAATCAAGCTCTTGACGAAGAGCAACATTCAATGAGCGGATTCCTCCGCCTACTGGAGTCGTTAGAGGTCCTTTAATCGCGATGAAATATTCGCGGATCACATCAAGTGTTTCTTCAGGGAGCCATTCTCCAGTCTTGTTAAATGCTTTTTCTCCTGCTAAAACTTCTTTCCACTCAATTTTCTTTTCGCCATTATACGCTTTATCAACTGCCGCTTCTAAAACGCGTGAAGCTGCCGCCCAGATATCAGGACCAATTCCGTCCCCTTCGATAAATGGAATGATTGGATTGTTAGGTACGTTTAATACTCCATCTGTTACTGTAATTTTTTGTGCTTGTGTCAAAATAATTACCTCCAGTTATGTATTATATTTAGAAAAGCGGAATCGCCTGGTCAGCTCCGACAGACAGATAAGAAATCACCCGAAAAGTCCGGTTTTGACTTTTTGGGGGATTTTGTTCTGGCCGAGGAGTTAGGCGATGGAGCTAGACAGCTAGAAAAGCGGAACCGACTGGTTAGCTCCGACAGACAGATAAGGATCCGACAGGAAAGGCGCTTTTTGCCTTTACTGGCGGAGCCGTTCTGGCCGAGGAGTTAGGCGATGGAGCTAGACAGCTTAGAGTAGCGGAACCGCCTGGCTGCTGATTTATCAATAAGAGGCCGGTCCAGCTTTCACTATAATAGGCCTCTAATCTTTAAATAAGATTAGCCGCGCTGTTCGATTGGAACATATTTCTGCATGTCAGGTCCTGTATAATCTGCACGAGGGCGGATCAGACGGTTGTTCTCATATTGCTCAAGAATATGAGCGAGCCATCCGGATACACGGCTGACAGCAAAGATAGGCGTGAACAAATCATGATCGATTCCTAAGCTGTGGTACATAGATGCTGAATAAAAATCTACGTTTGGCGGAATGGATTTTTCACTTGTTACGACTTCTTCAATTTTTGTAGAAATTTTAAACCATTTTGGCTCACCAGTGAGGTTCGTCAATTTTTCAGACATTTCCTTCAGATGTTTCGCTCTAGGATCACCCTGGCGGTACACACGGTGTCCAAAGCCCATAATTTTTTCTTTGCGTGCGAACTTTTCATGCACATATGACTCAGCGTTATCAACATCGCCGATTTCCTTGAGCATTTTCATTACAGCTTCATTAGCACCGCCATGAAGAGGACCTTTAAGTGCTCCGATTGCTGCAGTCACCCCTGAATATACATCAGATAATGTTGCTACACATACCCGTGCTGTAAATGTAGATGCATTGAGCTCATGATCTGCATGAAGAACCAGCGCTTTGTTGAATGCTTCAACTGCTACATCGCTCGGCTCTTCACCAGTTAAAGTATACAGGAAGTTCGCTGCTAAACTAGCATCTGATTTTGGTTTAATAGGCTCAAGTCCCTTTCGGATGCGGGCGAATGCTGAAACAATTGTCGGCAGTTTAGCCTGAAGGCGGATCGCTTTGCGGTAGTTAGCTTCCGGATCCATTACATCTGCTTCACTGTCAAACAAGCCAAGAAGAGATACAGCTGTGCGCAGAGCAGCCATCGGATGTACAGCTTTTAAATCGTATGATTTAAAGTGATCGACAACCTCCTGCGGTATTTCAGCATTCTCAGCAAGTTCTTTTTTGATTTCGGCAAGCTGGTCTTTCGTTGGAAGCTTTCTATGCCACAATAAATAAACGACCTCTTCGAAACTAGCATTCTCTGCTAAATCATCGATATTATACCCCGCATATGTAAGAGTATCATCAATAATAGAACTTACAGATGAAGTAGTAGCAACTACTCCTTCTAGACCCCGTGTTGTTGTCATGTAAATCTCTCCTTTGCAAAAATATCCCCATTGATCCGCTCTTCTCGTCAACAATAAAAGATAGCATTCGACAAACTGGTCTTTTTCTTTTTATTTGCCCAATCTTTCAATCGTTTAAACGACCGAGCGCTTGCTCAATACTCAAGCATTTTATAAAAAGAAAATGCTTACATTTACAGCTAATATAATAGCCACATCGAATGTTATCTTCAATTGTGACTTTCATTAATAAGAAGGCGGAATGAAACTGCCTATACCCATTATAAACAATTATCTGATTTTTGTGAACGAAAAGAATTTCCAGAACCAAAAAATTTGTCAGAAAAATGATATTTAAGAAGAATAATGAGTTTTAAAGGCGCCTTCTCATTTATTGTATCAGAATTTATTATATTAACCAAAAAATTTAACCGTTTGCATGACCAAATACGCAATTCCTGCTCCAATCAGCGGTCCGACGGCAACTCCCCCAAATAAAGACACTGCTAAAATGGTTCCAAACACAAGAGCTGTAGTGATATGGGGGTCTTCTGCAAGCAGCGTCAAACCATTCTTAGCAATTAGTGCTACTGCAATCCCGGCTCCAAGAGCAATCCATGCATAGGACGATCTCATTGCCTCTGTCAGCTGCTTAAATCCAATATCACCGGTAGCAATCGGCACCAGTACGGCGATCGTAATTACAGTGACACCCCAATTTATCCCCTTTGCCTGGATATGAGGAAACAATTTCGTATCAAGGCCGGTCAATTTCACAACTAGTAAAAAACCGACTGCGAACATTAATGATTGATTTTTGGCAAGAAATCCAACGATCAATAATATGATTAAGAATAGGACAGGTTGATTCATTTTCTTACTTCCTTTCAAAAGTCTTTTTCAGCACAGCGGCAGATACAGATTTCTTTTCGGCAAAGAGTCTCGGACCGCGTGCCTGAAACAAATACAGAAAATTATTAACGATCTTTAAAAAATCTGAATAATGAACAGGAGGGGATCATGTGAATGCTTACGTAGTACAAGTTACTGTCAGAACGCTTGCCGTTGCAGGCATTATTGCCGCTGCGCTCGCCTCTGTCTATTATATCTCGGCGCTCACTTATCCGTTTATAATCGGACTCATCCTAGCGATGTTCATAAATCCTATGGTCAATCTGCTTGAAAAAAAAATGGTTCGAAGTGCTGCCGTTTTACTATCTATCGCCTTTCTATTTGTCGTTATTGCAGGCATTATTACCTTGCTGGTCACTGAACTCGTAACGGGCACCACGTATCTTGCATCGTCCGTGCCTGAGCATTTCAAAGCCCTTGTCGTTTATATTGAGACATTCATTGGGGACCGTGTGCTTCCCGTCTATGAAGATATTGCAGCTTTATTTAATACGCTTGATTCCAGTCAGCAGGCAACAATCCTTGCCAACATTCAAAATGCAGGCGAAAAAATCGGATCAAATGCAGCCGGCTTTTTAAAAGGGCTGCTAGAGAACATTCCGCTGTTGATCAGCTGGCTCCCGAACGCTGCTACAGTGACGATTTTCTCCTTGCTGGCAGCTTTTTTCATCAGCAAAGACTGGTACAAATTTCAGAAGCTGCTCCGCAAATACCTTCCCTTAAAAGCGAGAAAAAGCGGCAGAACGGTTGTTGATGATTTAAAAAAAGCTTTGCTTGGTTTCATTAAAGCTCAACTGATTTTAATCAGCATCACAACTATTATCGTATTACTAGGGTTACTCTTCCTGCGGGTGGACTATGCAATTACAATTGCTTTGCTGATTGGAATCGTTGATTTGCTTCCTTATCTCGGAACAGGCCTGGTCTTCGTCCCGTGGATCATTTACTCAGCATTCAGCGGCGATCTGCCGTTTGCCATTGGTTTAGGTGTTTTATACCTGATCATCTTGATTCAGCGTCAAATGATGGAACCGAAGATTTTATCTTCAACAATTGGACTTGATCCTCTTGCAACACTGATTTCGTTATTTGCAGGTTTTAAATTATTCGGGTTTCTAGGATTAATTGCCGGGCCAGTTGCTTTAGTTATATTCAATGCCCTTCACAATGCAGGAATATTTGAAGATATCTGGTCATTTATCACTAAAAAATCGTAAGGGCCAACAGAAAAGCGGAATCGCATTTAGCTCAGACATGTCAGATAATGCTCCGCTTTTCTGTATTGGCAAACAGGAAAAAAACCGCTGATGCGAAAAGCTCAGACGGTTCTATCGTATAATCGTAAATCGATTTTGATCGATCATTCTGCTGATCCACTTTTGCAGCAGCGGTTTTACAAATTTTCTTGTTGCGGGGATTAATAAAACAAACCCTGTTAAATCTGTTATAAAACCAGGTGTTAAAAGAAGCAAGCCCCCAACGAGAACACACAGCCCGTCAATTATGGCATCACCCGGTATATTTCCAAAGCTGATTTCACGCTGAACTTTTCGGATTGCTTCCATTCCCTGCTTCTTTGAAAGCCACGCTCCAGCTATTCCAGTTGCAATAATCATTAAGATAGTTGGAATGATTCCGATCGTTTTGCCTGAGAAAAGCAAGATGCCAATTTCACATGCTGGGATGATAATTAAAAATGGCAGCAAATATCTCATCTAATGCACCTCATTTTGTCGTATATAAAGAGTATATGGAATGCATGCAAAAAAGAGAAGGAAAAGCCCTTCTCTTTTTGTCTTTATTTACTTATAGAACACTTGCATGTCCTTGATAGATGGCACCGCGAGATCCATCAACTGTGATTTCCTGACCATCTTTCAGGATAGAAGTTGCATCTTCCACTCCTACGATTACAGGAATTCCAAGACTTAAGCCAACTACAGCAGCATGGCTTGTTAATCCGCCTTCTTCTGTAATTAATGCTGATGCTTGCTCTAAAGCGCCCATCATGTCACGATCTGTACTTTGAGAAACTAAAATGGCACCCTGAGTCATTTTTGATTCAGCTTCAGATGCTGAGCTTGCCACGACAACTTTTCCAAACGCTGTTTTGCGCCCGATTCCCTGTCCTTTAGCAATCACATCGCCGACAACGTGAACTTTCATTAAGTTCGTTGTGCCAGTTTCGCCGATTGGCACGCCTGCAGTAATGACAACTAAATCACCATGCTTAACAATTCCTGACTGAAGTGATTCTTGTACTGCCTGATCAAGCATTTCATCTGTTGATGCCGCTTTTTGACCATTGCGTGAGTATACGCCCCAAACAAGAGCAAGCTTACGTGAAACTGACTCACATGAAGTAACAGCCACGATCGGAGCTTTAGGACGGTACTTTGAAATCATTCTCGCTGTATGCCCGCTTTCAGTCGTTGCTACAATTGCAGCAGCTTTCAAGTTAAGTCCTGTATGCGCAACCGATTGTCCGATAGCATCCGTAATTGTCATGTCAGCCTGTTCGCTGCGCTTTGCAAGGATTTGCTTGTAATCAAGAGCTTGTTCAGCACGTGAAGCAATGTTATTCATAGTTTGAACCGCTTCAACAGGGTATGATCCTGCAGCCGTCTCACCAGATAGCATGATTGCATCAGTACCGTCAAAAATGGCGTTTGCAACATCACTTGCTTCTGCGCGTGTAGGGCGTGGATTGCGCTGCATGCTGTCAAGCATTTGTGTAGCTGTAATAACCGGTTTGCCTAAAGCGTTGCACTTTTTAATAAGGTCTTTTTGAACCAATGGCACTTCTTCAGCTGGAATTTCCACACCCAAGTCACCGCGTGCAACCATTAAACCATCTGAAACCTCAAGAATCTCATCGATGTTATCGACGCCTTCCTGGTTTTCGATTTTAGGGATGATTTGAATATGGCCTGCATCGTGTTTTTCAAGCAATTCGCGAATTTCAAGAACATCTGCTGCACGTCGTACGAATGACGCAGCGATGAAGTCCACTCCCTGCTCAATTCCAAAAACGATATCATTTGCATCTTTCTCCGTGATTCCCGGAAGCTTAACGCTTACGCCTGGAACATTGACACCTTTTTTGTTCTTTAATGTGCCTGTGTTTAAAACCTTTGTTCTGATTTCTTTCGCTTGTTTGTTCATTTCAAGAACTTCAAGTCCAATCAGGCCATCATCAAGCAAAATGATTGATCCAGCATGTACATCATCAATTAAACCTTCATATGAAATTGAGAATTTATCAGCTGTTCCAAGCACCTCTGTCATTGACACGGTCACTTCTGACCCTGCAACAAGCTCGATTGCACCGTCCTGCATAGAATGCGTGCGGATTTCAGGTCCTTTTGTATCCAATAGGATGGCAATATCCTTATTAAGTTTACCTGATGCCTCGCGAATGTTTTTGATGCGTGCTCCGTGCTCTTCAAAATCTCCATGAGAGAAGTTTAAGCGTGAAACGTTCATTCCCGCTTCCATTAATTGCGTAAGCTTTTCAACACTTTCACTTGCAGGGCCGATCGTACAGACTATTTTCGTTTTTCTCATTCGTTATATTCCTCCTGTTAATAGGTATGAAAACGATACCAAACAGATATCATTTAGATCGATAATTCTTTTGAAAGCTGATACATGTTCTTATCAACTGTATGCGGTGTATCTAAAATTTCAAGGATATCATTGTTTGTTAATTCATTGCTTTGAATGCCGACTGCGCGTCCGCCTTTTCCTTCAAGCAATAATTCTACAGCATAAGCACCAAGACGGCTGGCAAGCACACGGTCAAACGCCGTAGGAGATCCTCCGCGCTGAATGTGCCCTAGTACAGATACGCGTGTTTCAAGCTTAGTAGCCTCTTCAATTCTTCTGCCGAATTCGACTCCGCTTCCTACGCCTTCTGCCACGATGATAATACTGTGTTTTTTGCCCCTGTCTGTCCCATGCTTTAACCGGGCAAGAATATCTTCCATATCATAGTCCACTTCCGGAATCAGAATCGTTTCTGCTCCGCCTGCAAGACCTGACCATAATGCAAGATCTCCAGCATGTCTTCCCATGACTTCAATCACGTATGTACGTTCATGTGATGTTGCAGTATCCCGAATTTTATCTATAGCATCAATGACTGTATTCAGTGCAGTATCAAATCCAATTGTAAAATCAGTGCCTGGAATGTCATTATCAATGGTTCCCGGAACGCCTACACATGGAAAACCATGTTCAGTCAGCTTTTTGGCTCCCATATAAGAACCATCTCCGCCGATGACAACTAAGCCTTCTATTCCATGCTTCTTTAATTGCTCGATTCCTTTTAGTTGTCCCTCAACTGTTTTAAATTCAGGACAGCGGGCTGTATAGAGCTTTGTACCCCCCCGGTGGATAATATCTCCTACAGATCCAAGCTCAAGCTTTTCGATATGTCCAGCAATTAATCCAGAATAACCGTGATAAATTCCGTACACTTCTACATCATGATAGATCGCTTTACGTACAACAGCGCGTACAGCTGCGTTCATACCAGGTGAATCTCCTCCACTAGTTAATACGCCGATTTTTTTCATTTTTCTCACCCCAAAGTAGTATGTGATATTAAAATAACATGAAGAAATGGGCAACACAATAGACAAGAAACGACAAATGTCGAATTTTCACGTTACATTTAAACCTTTCTCATTATACAATAAAACCTCTTGTTTTGAGGGGTTTTCAGCGAATCTTTGAAAATTAAATAAAGTAAACGCTTCCTTTTCATTTTGTCGAATAATCTTACCAGCTCAGGGGATAGGTGTTTACCATCAATTACTAAATATATACCCTTAAAAAAAGAAACGTGCTGCCTTCCTGTCCGGAGGCTACACGTTAATCTATTTTACCCCAAGTATTTCTTCTGCAAACGAAACTTGACCGATTCTTTTAAACTTTTCATAGCGATGCTGGACCAGTTGAGATCCATCAAGCTTCAATAATTCTTTCAGGGAAGCATGAATGACTTTATCCATATTTTTTGCCTGTTCAGAAACATCTCTGTGTGCGCCGCCTTTAACTTCATTGATAATCTGATCAATGATGCCAAGCTTCTTCAGATCAGGCGCTGTTATTTTCATTGTTTCCGCAGCTTTTTTTGCAAGCCCTGCATCCTTCCATAAAAGAGCAGCTGCCCCTTCAGGCGAGATAACAGAGTAAGTTGAGTTCTCAAGCATATGAATATGATTTCCAACACCGAGCGCAAGCGCGCCTCCGCTGCCGCCTTCTCCAATCACAATACAGATAACCGGAACAGTTAATCCAGCCATTTCAAATAAGTTTTTGGCGATTGCTTCGCTTTGGCCCCGTTCTTCTGCAGCCTTGCCGGGATAAGCTCCTTTAGTATCGATAAAGCAAATAATCGGACGGTTGAATTTTTCAGCCTGATGCATTAAGCGCAGTGCTTTGCGGTAGCCTTCCGGATGAGGCATGCCAAAGTTCCGGCGGATATTTTCTTTTGTATCCTTGCCGCGCTGATGGCCAATGACCGTTACAGGAAGTCCGCCGTATTTTGCGATGCCTCCGACAATAGCTTCATCGTCACCATAGTAGCGGTCGCCATGTATTTCAAAGAAGTTTGTGAAAAGTTTATCAATATAATCCAATGTTGTGGGACGGTTAGGGTGTCTTGCAATTTGCACTCGATCCCAAGGCTGTAAATTGGTATAGATATCTTTTTCAAGCTTTTCAAGACGTCCTTCAAGCTTCACAATCTCAGCCGTCAGATCTACATCGGTATTTTTTGTGAATTCTTTAAGCTCTGAAATTTTCTGCCTTAGATCTGTTACCGGTTTTTCAAATTCAAGTTCTCCTACCATGCAGATCCACCTCCTGACGTATGAAGTTCCAGGATGTTAGAAAGAGTATCCTTCATATCCAATCGATTAATAACAGCATCGAGCTGGCCGTGTTTCAAAAGAAATTCTGCTGTCTGAAAATCCTCAGGCAGGTCTTCCCGGATTGTCTGTTCAATGATGCGTCTTCCCGCAAATCCAATAAGTGCACGCGGTTCTGCAAAATTATAATCACCAAGTGAAGCAAAGCTTGCAGAAACCCCTCCTGTTGTAGGATGAGTCATGACAGAAATGATCAGTCCTCCGTTATCACTGAACATTTTCAGTGCAGAGCTGGTCTTGGCCATTTGCATTAAGCTGAGTACACCTTCCTGCATCCTTGCACCGCCGGAAGCTGTAAAAATAATAAACGGCAGCTCGCGGTCATTTGCACGCTCTATCGCTCTAGTAATCTTTTCGCCGACAACTGATCCCATGCTGCCCATTCTGAAGCTTGCATCCATAATGGCAATGACCGTTTTATTGCCGTTTATCGTGCCTTCTCCGGTTACAACTGCTTCGTTTAGATTTGTTTTTTTGCGGTCTTTTTCTACTTTTTCCATATATCCAGGGAAATTAAGCGGATTTTCAGAGACCATTTCCTTATCAAACTCAGTAAATGAATGTTCATCAAATAAGCTTTTAATTCTTTCTCTGGCAGTCATGGTGTGATGATGGCCGCAATTCATACACACGCGCAGATTTTTATTCAATTCTTTAGAGTACATAATCTTTTTACAGCTAGGACACTTTGTCATGATTCCTTCAGGCACATCATGCTTTGCCTGCTCAGAAGGAATGGATGCATATTTCTTCTTTTTTGGGTTCTTCTTAGAAAATAAATCCTTTAACAAAACGTTGCCTCCTTTTCTATGAACTTCATTCGGTGTCTCTAGACAGATCGCCTGATTGAATTAATGATTCATTCCTGTCTCTTAGCCATATCTATCTACTTTACCGGATTATTTTCAATTTTTTTGTAAAAAGGTGTCATGTCCTATTCGACATTTTCTTTCTTTGTCAGGGTTTTATAAGAATCAAAAACCTTCTTTTCATCATTTGAAATGAGTCCATCAATTATTTTTTCATATTCGCTTGATCTGCCGGTCTTCTGCTCCGGCTGGATTACCTTTAAATACTCATTCAGGACCGTCCATATCCGGAATAAAAGGTAGTTGTCCGACAGCTTCATAAACTTGGCCATAATCTCCGCATGTCTCAGATTCTGATCCTGAATAGAGAAGCCAATATTCTTTAATTCTTCAGCTTGATTATCTTTTGCAAGCAATAATGTTAACGCACTTGCTTCAAGGAGCCCGTTCATTTCAATCAAATCAGCGATCGCATTTTTATCCTGCAAAATAAACGTGCCGAGAATTTCAACAAGACCATGTTCTCGAAAATCCTTGATATATGTTCCTTCGCCGCGTCTAGTTTCAATCATTCCGAGGAGCTCGAGCGCCCGGAGAGCTTCTCTGACGGATGATCTCCCTGCATTTAACCGTTCAGCGAGTTCTCTTTCAGATGGAATTTTATCCCCTGCCAAAAGAGCATCTTCGTGGATGATGGACCTGATTTGACGAAGTATCTCAATATATACCTTCGGCTTCGGTGCAGTCACAGTCCACCACTCACTTTGTCTCGATGATCGCTAACTGTTTAGTTTTTTCAGCGATTTCATTTGGATCAGCCTTTAGTCTAGCCACCCCGGTTTCCATCGCTGCTTTTGCAACCGCTGCAGCAACCGCAGGAGCAACACGTGCATCAAATGGAGCCGGAATAACGTAGTCAGCGGATAATTCTTCAGCACTAATTAATGAAGCAATCGCTTCAACAGCCGCAATTTTCATTTGTTCGTTAATATGTGTAGCGCGCACATCCAGAGCGCCCCTGAAAATACCCGGGAATGCAAGAACATTGTTGACTTGATTCGGGAAATCTGAACGTCCTGTGCCTATAACCATCGCTCCTGCTTCTTTAGCTTCACTCGGCATGATCTCAGGCACTGGATTCGCCATCGCGAATATGATTGGATCCTTTTTCATAGTAGCAATCATGTCTTTTGTCAATGCACCCTCAACTGAAACACCGATAAATACGTCGGCATCTTTGATGACATCTGCCAATGAGCCTTCCGCACGGTCACGGTTCGTAAACTTAGCGACTTCCGCTTTTACGTTATTCATCCCAAACGAACGTCCTTCAAAAATGGCACCTTTTGAATCGCACATGATAATATCGCGCACGCCATAACGGTATAGAAGCTTGATAATGGCTATTCCTGCTGCACCTGCTCCATTTGCCACCACTTTGATGCTGGACATTTGTTTGCCGGCAAGCTTCAATGCATTCACAAGTCCTGCAACAGTAACAATGGCCGTTCCGTGCTGATCATCATGAAAAACAGGAATATTCGTTTCCTTTTTCAATCTTTCCTCAATAACAAAACAATTCGGCGCAGCAATATCTTCAAGATTGATGCCTCCGAATGTAGGCTCAAGCAATTTGACCGTCTCTACAATTTTATCCACATCTGTTGTATTCAAACAAATCGGAAATGCATCAACTCCCGCAAAGCTTTTAAAAAGGACTGCTTTTCCTTCCATTACCGGGAGTGCTGCTTCCGGTCCGATATTTCCGAGGCCAAGCACGGCAGTGCCGTCTGATACTACTGCCACCATGTTGCCTTTCATTGTATAGTCGTACACTTTATTTTTATCGTCATAAATTGCCTTACAAGGTTCAGCGACCCCTGGAGAATAAGCTAAGCTTAAGTCTTTAGCATTTCTGACTGGTACTTTTGATTTTGATTCTAGCTTTCCTTTATGAATTAGATGCATATGTAATGCTTCTTCTCGCAATGACATCTTCTCACTCCTTAGGGTCATATTGGAGGTGGTCTGACCACTCCAGCCAATAATAAATCATAACATAATTTTAGGTATTGTAAAGACTTGTATTTTTGCTTTTAATCTTTCACTGCCACATTCTGATTGCCTAAAAGTTCTCTCAGCACAGACAAACACCGGTCAGTTGCATCCACAAAATAATCTTTTGGAAGCTGAACGGTTCTTTTGTCCTTCTCGTAATAAAGAAAAACCGGAGTGCCGCCCCGGTGCTGCTTGAGGGTATCTTGTACAATCTGCAGTTTCCCCTCAGCCAGATGGGACTCTTCAATTTTAAGGAACAGTGTTTTCGTTCTCTTCTCAAGATCTTGAATGGTTTCTGCATCTGATAAAATCAGCTGTGGCCGGTCATTTCGATTCTCAATCTTTCCGCTCAGGACTGCAACATTTCCTTGAGAAAAAATATCCCCGGCTTTTGTATAAACAGCCGGAAAGGCAACTGCTTCAAGTTCCCCGCTCTCATCGCTTAATGCAAGAAAAGCCATAACCTCGCCTTTTTTTGTCCGGATCGTGCGGATGGCTGTAATAAATACTCCGACCTTCACCTTCTGATGCAGCAATTGCCGCGCATCGCTGATTTTCACAACCCCAAAACGATTAAATAAGAACGAGTGCGCTGATGCTGGATGACTTGAAAAGTAAAATCCCAATGCTTCCTTTTCAAATTTAAGCAATTCTTCCGTTTTGAATGGTTCAACTTCTATATATTTCGGCTTAATACTGAATTCTTCCTCTTCCAAAAACAAATCATATTGATTTTCATCATCTGAAGAAAAAAGTGCCGCATGCTCGATTGCTAAATCAAGACTTGCAAGCAGCGTCGATCTTTCCATCTCAAACTCATCCATTGCTCCGGAAAAAATGAGGGATTCCACCACCTTTCGGTTGACGATTTTCATCGATACCCTTACGCAAAAATCAAAAAGATCGGCAAATTCCCTTTTCTTTCTTGCCTGATAAATTTCTTTAACAGCATTTGTTCCAACATTTTTTATGGCATTAAGACTGAATCGAATGCTTCCCTTTTCTACAGTAAAAGGATATTCACTTCTATTAATAGATGGCGGCAGAACAGCAACGCCATTCTGCTTGGCCTCTCTAATATATTGCGCGACTTTTTCATCATTGCCGATCACACTGGTTAAAAGTGCCGCCATGAAATATACAGGGTAATGGGCTTTCAGAAAAGCAAGCTGAAAGGAAATCATGCTGTAGGCTACGGCATGGCTTCTATTAAATCCATAGTTTGCAAATTTAACGATTAAATCATAAATGCTGTTTGCTGATGTTTTATCATAGCCATTTTTCATGCATCCTGATACAAAATGCTCTCTTTCCTGATCAAGTATATCCTTAATTTTTTTTCCGACTGCCCTTCTTAATAAATCAGCTTCACCTAAAGAAAACCCAGCCATTTTTGAGGCTATTTCCATGATCTGCTCCTGATACACGATTACCCCATTGGTTGTTTTTAAAATAGGCTCAAGTGCAGGATGCGGGTATTCGATTTTCTCTCTGTGATGCTTCCGGCTGATAAAGAGAGGAATGTTTTCCATTGGTCCCGGACGAAAAAGGGCATTTACAGCCACAATATCCTCAAGATCTGTTGGTTTCAGCCTTCTAAGAACGCTCCGCATGCCTTCAGACTCCAGCTGGAAAACTCCCGTTGTATCCCCTTTGCCGAGCAGTTCAAATGTCTTTTCATCTTTATAGGAAATTTGGGAGAAATCGATTTTTTTCTTCTCATTCCGTTCAATATGACTTGTTATTCTTTCGATAAGCGTTAAGTTTCTAAGGCCTAAAAAATCCATTTTCAGCAATCCAAGGTCTTCAAGGTAATCCATCGAAAATTGAGTCAAATAGATCCCGTTGTGCCCATCCTGAATGGGAATGATGTCCGTCAGCGGTTCGCTGCTGAACACTACACCGGCAGCATGTGTGGATGTATGGCGCGGCAGACCCTCAATCTTCAGGGCCGTTTCATAAATTTTTTTATATAAATCTGACTCTGTTAAAAGATTTCGCAGATCTTTAGACTCTGAATAAGTCTGCTTTAACGTTGTACCGGGTTTAGAAGGGATGAGCTTTGCCAGTACATCCGCCTCTTTTGCTGATGCCCCCATGACTCTTCCGACATCACGAAGCGAGGCTTTTGCTGCAAGCGTTCCGAATGTCACAATCTGGGCTACGTGCATAGAGCCGTATTTTTCTGCAACATAGGCAATCATTTCATCCCGTCTTGTATCAGGAAAATCAATGTCTATATCAGGCATATTGATGCGCTCAGGATTTAAAAAACGCTCAAATAAAAGGCGATGTTCAATTGGATCTACATCTGTAATTTTCAACACATACGCTACCAGGGATCCCGCTGCAGATCCCCTTCCTGGCCCCGTCAAAATATGATGGTCATGTGCATACTTCATGAAATCCCAGACGATTAAGAAATAATCACTGAACTTCATTTGTTTGATTACATCCAGTTCATACTCAAGCCTTCTAAAATATGTATCTGCAGGTTCTCTGAAACGATGTTTTAATCCCTGCAGACAAAGTCTTTCCAAATACTCATCAGCTGATTGGCCGGCAGGTGCCGGGTATTTCGGAAGCTGCGTTTTTCCGAGTTCAAGAGATACGTTGCATTCTTCAGCAATTTTCAGCGTATTCTCCAGAGCTTCGGGACAATCTTGAAAAAGTTCAGCCATCTCAGAAGGAGATTTAAAGTAATACTGATTCGAAGGCAGTGCATAATCGCTGTCATCTTCCATTTTTGATCCATTTTTAATTGAAAGCAAACAATTATGGGCAAAGGCATCCTCTTGTTCCACGTAATGAACATCATTTGCTGCTGCAAGCGGAAGACCTGTTTGATGGCTTATCTTGAGGATTTCCTCCGTCATTTTGAATTCATCTTGAAGTGAGTGCTTTTGAACAGATAAATAGAAGTCTCCCTCATTAAAAAAGGTCTTGTACAACTCGAGAAGCTTTATTGCTTCTTCACTTTTCCCCTCGCTAATATACTTTTCAGCAAGGCCTGTTCTGCCAGGGGTAATAGCCGCTAAACCGTTGCTGTATGATTTCAGCCATCTGCTCTTAATTCCCTGAGGAGATTTTGTTTGCAGAACACTGCTGATCTTCAAAAGATTCTTGTATCCATCATTATTTTTAGCAAGCAGTATAAGAGGATACCCGGCATCCTCACCGGACTCTTCTAAAATAATTGAAGCTGTCAGTCCGATAATTGGCTTGATGCCATGTTTTTTGCACTGTTTATAAAAAGCAACCGCTCCATACATCGTATGAAAATCTGTAATAGCGAGAGCCTTGAATTGATATGATTTAGCTTTTTCGATTAACTTATCTATTCTTGCTGAGCTGTTCAGCAGACTGTAGGCGCTTTGAACTTGAAGATGGACAAATGGCAATCTATGTTCCCATCCTTTCTGGCATTCTCATAGTTTTATTATATTCCTGTTTGAAAAGTGACACAAATAGAAGCTTTCTCATCACATACTTCCCTGTGTTTGTCCATATACATATCAATAAGGGGATGATGATAAAAATGGAGGTTAAAGAAGCTTTTATACCAGCCTTTATAAATAGTTATTTTATTGCGCTTGGAGTGATCCTTGGCGGTTCAATAATCGGCGGAGTGGGAGCATACTTAGCCGGGGAGCCTCCGCTGTCAACTATTTACAGCCTAGCTAACAGATTGAAAATTTGGGCGCTTGTTGCTGCAATCGGCGGTACGTTTGATACGTTTTACAGCTTTGAAAGAGGATTCTTTGAAGGTGAAACACGGGATGTCATCAAACAGATTCTGCTTATTATTTCAGCTATGGGCGGGGCCCAGACAGGCTGGCTCCTTATTTCTTGGCTGACACAGGAGCAGCCGCAATGAGAATTCCGCCTCTATATAAAAGACCTTCCTGGCAGCGGCTTTTCGCGGGAATGGTTCTCGGCGCTGTCGTAAGCTGGTGTATTTTTCTCTACATTTACGGTGAATGGCAGGAGAAACTAATAACTAAAATTGAAGATCAGGAATATACCATTTCGGATTTGAAAAAAGCCAATCTAAGCTATAAAGAAGAAATTGAGACGCTCAATAAAATAAATCAGGAAAAACTGAGGGTCCAAAACATTCATGTAACTCTTGTGAACGGGGAAAGGTATCAATTCACTTCGCTTATGACCTATATGATTCAAGACCATGTAAAAGAGGATATTTCTGATGTGATGGCAAAGGATTTAGAAAGTGTCTTTAAAAGCCGGAAGCTGATGCAAAAAGCAATTGAAAATAAAGTCTATAAAATTGACGATAAACAATATAAAGTGGAAATTGAGGAAATGTTCATATACACGACCCTTTTTATCGAGCTTAAAGTAGCATTTGCAAAGTAGGAGCCGGGACTTCCGAACCGAATAAACAGGTTAAAAAGGGAATCAACTAAATAATTGGGATTATTTTTAGAAATTTCAATTAATTACATCGCACTCCCTCGCATCTATGGGGTAAAATGGTAATAGCATCAGACCCAATCACCCATTTTATAGAAGGAGGGAATGTGATGTATGTATTAAATCACAAAAAGATGGCCCGTGAAAAAGCTGATCGGCTGAAAGAAGGCTTTTCCGCTTATGCAGAGTCTGCAGAACTGGCATCATTAATTAAAAAGGAACTGCTTGCACAAGGACTGACCTTCCACGAAGATTCAACCGAATTCGGATATTGGTTTATCCCAGTTAAGTGATTGATTATGACTGACACACTTTTTCAAGATCTGCAAGAACCTGCTCTGCTTCTTCCCAATTATAGATTGATGCCCCCGAAGCAAGCGGGTGCCCTCCGCCGCGATATTTCTTGGCTAACTCATTGATAATCGGCCCTTTAGATCTTAAACGCACCCGTATTTGATCGGATTCCTCTACAAAGAAGACCCAAGCCCGAAGACCTTCTATATTGCCAAGCATTCCAACCAGTTGAGAAGCCTCAGAAGCACTTACTTCAAATTTTTCAAGTATTTCTTTTGTCAGAATCATCGATGCTGCACCGGAAGATGAAAGTTTAAAATTTTGAAGAACATATCCGCTGAGTTTTGCTGCATTCACCTTTGTCTTATATAACTCATCGTAAATTTCTGTGAAAGCAAAGTTGTACTCAACGAGCTCACTTGCGTACCTAAGCGTTTTTTTCGTTGTGCTCGGAAAAAGAAAACGGCCTGTATCTCCAACAATGCCTGCATAAATCAGCTGAGCCGCTTTATCAGGCAAAACAAGTCCATCTTCTTTCCCTGAAAGGTAAAATTCATAAATCATTTCACTGACAGAACTTGCTGTCGTATCTACCCACAACAGATCTCCATATGGATCCTCATTTGGATGATGGTCAATTTTAATTAACTTTGCACCTGTACGGTAACGCTGGTCACAAACACGCTCTTGATTGGCTGTATCACAGACAATCACCAGCGCTCCCTCATAATCCCGGTCTGCAACATTGTCCATTTTATACAAAAATTCAAGAGTCGGCTCCCCAAGTCCTGCGAGCAATACTTTTTTTGCAGGAAATGATGCTTTTATGATTTCAGCTAACCCGCACTGAGATCCGTATGCGTCCGGATCAGGACGCACATGCCGATGGATGATGACCGTTTGATATTCTTTTATGGCTGACAGTATTTCACTTTTCATATGTAATCTCCTTTGCGTACCTGCTTATAGACTAATTAAATCATAAAAACCATCGTGCAGAAAAGCGAATCTTCTCTTTTGGTTATGGCAATTCACTGCAAGAATGATTAAAATAGAGGATGTAAGTTTAATATGGAGGTTTTACTTAATGCCTGTATTCGTAATTCTGATCATCTTTGCCTTTTCCTTTTATCTCTTCTATAAAGTCAAATTCTACAGAACAAAAAAACCTATGGAGAAGCAATGGCTCTCAGCAAAGTCAAGCATTGCCCTTGGAATTTTCGTCTTTTTCTTTGGACTCAATCAATTATTTCTTTTTCATTCAACTGTATCATTAGTCGTTGGCATCATTTTTATGATCGTCGGACTCGCAAGCAGCTGGGCAGGATATAAAGCATATAAGCATTATTTGCCGTTTGCTCTTAAGGAATCCAAGCAAGGCTGATAAGAAAAGCGGAAGCGCCCGTTTAGCTTTGGCATGGCAGATAAGGATCCGCCCGCAAAGGCGCTTTTTGCCAATACTTTCGGATCCGTTCTGGCCGCGGGGCGGTTCCGCTCGCCATCCAAGCACAAAATTTTATACTTTCTTATCTTTTAAAAAAGAAAAAGGACGGATGACCGTCCTTTTTTTGTTTCAGCTTCTCTCTATAAGCTGAACCATCATCATCGCTTTCCCGACAACGACTCCATTGCTGAACACTTCGACATCTATTTTTCCGAATTTGCGTCCGACTTCAAGTATTTTCGGATGAACCTCAAGCATACTGTCCATCTGAACTGGCTTCATAAAATAAATGGTTATATTCTCAACAACGATTTCGCCTTTTTTCTGTGTACGCAAAAAGCGATTTGTTGCTTCTGTGACGACCGTTGTAAACACTCCATAAGAGATTGTTCCAAGATGATTGGTCATTTGCGGACTGACCTGAAAGCGATATACATTCGCCTTTTTAGCATCTTCTGCAATCACGACAAACTGGTTTGTGACAATATCATCCAGTTTTTCACCGATTTGAGGCTGCCTTTGAATCATCTGCAGCGCCTGAAGCACATCCTGACGGCTGATCATTCCCTCAAGCCGATTGTTCTGATCAACGACAGGCAAGACCTCGATGCCTTCCCAGACCATCATTTGTGCGGCAGATGCCACCGAGGTTTTGCCGATAACGGTAATCGGGTTTTTGGTCATTACTTTTTCTACAGAAACATTGCGCTCGTATCCTATCACATCTTTTGATGTAACCATTCCCTGAACTTTTAAATTATGATCGATAACAGGAAAACGGCCGTGGCCTGTTTTATAGTTATGCTGATACCATTCTTCAATAGGATCAGTCGTTTTGAGGCATACCGTCTTATCAAGAGATGTTAAAATATCTTCTACAAGAACAATTTCTTTTTTTATCAGCTGATCGTAAATGGCCCTGTTGATCATAGTTGCAACAGTAAAGGTGTCATAGCTCGTTGAAATAATCGGAAGCTCTGCCTCATCAGCAATTTTTTTGACATGGTCGTCCGTGTCAAAGCCGCCTGTTATCAGAACGGCAGCACCCGCTTCTATTGCAAGCTGATGAGCATTCGTCCTGTTCCCTACAATCAGCAGGTTGCCAGCGCCTGTATAACGCATCATTGCTTCTAGTTTCATTGCGCCGATAACAAATTTATTCAGTGTTTTATGAAGTCCGGCACGGCCTCCGAGAACTTGTCCATCAACAATATTTACAACCTCGGCATAAGTGAGTTTTTCGATGTTTTCTTTTTTCTTTTTTTCAATCCGTATTGTTCCAACACGCTCTATTGTGCTGACGTATCCTTTATTTTCAGCTTCCTTTATTGCACGATATGCTGTACCTTCGCTCACACTCATATCTTTTGCAATCTGCCGGACCGAGATCTTTTCCCCAATCGGGAGGGAATCAATATGCTGCAGTATTTGTTCATGCTTTGTTGCCAAGCTTCTTCACCCTTTTTCATCAGCCATTCTTATCTTCCAATTTCATTATAAGGGTGTGAACGCTTTATATCAACGAGCTGCTGCACGCTGCTTTGTTTTTGCCTGGTACTTGCGCACAGCTGCACGTTTTGAGGAACGTTTTTTAGGAGCATAAATCAGCCCCGTCATATTGCCGCCAATCACACATAAAGCAAAAATCAGCCAAACCAGTGAAAAGAAACTTTCCAAAGAACTGCTGCTTGAAAAATCCAAACGGGGCAATGCAAAATAGACAATGGCACCGGCTAATAAGATATAAAGAATACGCATGATAGTCCAACTCCTTTTTACAGCTTGTTTCATTTTATGCTCTGATCCTCTCATTCATGCGAAACACCATGGATTTGAGAGGAGAAAAATTCACATAGAAAAAGCGGAGGTACGACCCCCGCCTGCGTTTTATAGTTTAATAGATTCTCCAGCTTCCATTACTTTTCCGGTATTGCCGGAGAGTCTGCTGACAAATTCTTTTGGATCCTGTTCAATAACAGGGAATGTATTGTAATGCATAGGAACTACCGTTTTTGCTTTGATCCATTTTGCAGCAATCGCAGCATCCTCTGGTCCCATAGTGAAATTATCCCCGATCGGCAAAAAGGCCAGATCAAGATCTTCAAATTCTCCAAGAAGCTTCATATCTGAGAAGAGCGCCGTATCCCCTGCATGATAAACCGTTTTCCCTTCCTTTTTAAAGAGAATCCCGGCTGGCATGCCCGTATAAACGATTTTTTGCTCCTCTTCCTCTTCATAGCTTGAACCATGAAATGCCTGAGTAAATTTAACTGTTCCAAATTCAAATGTGTGCGATCCGCCTATATGCATTGGATGAACATTTAATCCTTTCCATCCTAAATATGTAGCAAGTTCAAAAGGAGCAACAACCAGAGCATTGTTTTGTTTCGCAAGCTGTATGGTGTCTCCGACATGGTCATTATGACCGTGGGTGAGCAATATAACATCAACTTTCAAATCTTCAACCTTCAAATCTGTCTGTCCATTCCCATTAATAAATGGATCAATGACAATCGTATGTTTATCCGTTTGAATTTTCACAACTGAATGTCCATGGTATGAAACCTTCATTATCTCACTCCCAATCCATTGATAATTTTATCGTACTAAAAATCACCATTGATGTCACATTATAACCTTCAAACAGACACGAAAAAGCGGACATTCCTTTCAATGTCCGCTGTCCTCGATTATTCACCGAGCAATGCCTTTGCATCTGAGTAGGCTAATCCATGAGATTCAGCCACTGCTTCATAAGTTACAAAACCGTTTAATGTATTGAGTCCTTTTAATAACGGTTCATTTTCCAGGCAGGCTTTTTTGTAACCCTTATTTGCAATTTGCACGGCATAAGGTACCGTTACATTCGTCAGAGCAATCGTTGATGTTCTTGGCACAGCACCTGGCATATTTGCCACAGCATAGTGAAGAACGCCATGCTTTTCATATGTTGGATTATCATGAGTTGTAATTCTGTCTGTAGTTGCAAAAATACCTCCTTGATCGATTGCAATATCGACAATGACTGATCCCGGAGTCATGCTTTGGACCATTTCCTCGGAGACAAGCTTTGGAGCTCTTGCCCCCGGTATCAGCACAGCTCCAATCACAAGATCTGACTGACTGACAGCATAGGCAATGTTATAAGGGTTTGACATAAGCGTTGTGATTTCTTTTCCAAAAATATCGTCCAGCTGGCGCAGACGGTCCGGGTTTACATCGAGCATGGTAACATCTGCCCCAAGCCCGACGGCAATTTTGGCAGCGTTCGTTCCGGCTACCCCGCCTCCGATAATGGCCACTTTTCCACGCTTCACACCGGGTACACCTGATAGTAAAATACCCATTCCGCCTTTTGGCTTTTCTAAAAATTGCGCACCAATTTGTGAAGCCATTCTTCCAGCCACTTCACTCATCGGTGTTAAAAGAGGCAATGAGCGGTTTGGAAGCTGAACCGTTTCATAAGCAATCCCAACTACTTTCCGGTCAATCAGTGCACGGGTAAGCTCTGATTCAGCAGCAAGATGCAGATAGGTAAATAAAATCAACCCTTCACGAAAGTATTGGTATTCAGATGGGAGGGGCTCCTTTACCTTCATGACCATATCAAGCGCCCAAGCTTCTTCTGGTGAAGCAACGATTTTCGCACCCGCTTCCATGTACTGATGATCCGGAAAACCCGATCCTTCCCCTGCATTTTGCTCAATATACACCTCATGTCCCGCCTGAACAAGGGGAATAACACCAGCAGGGGTCATGGCCACGCGGTTTTCATTATTTTTAATTTCTTTAGGTATGCCGATTTTCATCGTTTTTCCTCCTGTATCATTCCATTTCAATCCGGTTCTATTTTAAGTATTTCCTTAATTTATCATATGGAAACTCACCTAAATTGGAAATGTATTCTAGGAAATGTGCTTTTGCCACGAAAAGCGGAACCGCCCGTTTAGCTCAGACAGACAGAGACGTTCTCGCCGAAGGTTATTTTCTCTCTAAAAAACACCCCAACATGAGTTGAGGTGCACTTTACGGTCTGCGGTTCAATACATTTACAGCACCGGTAGCTTCGATGACAGCCCCGGTAATCATATCTGAATTTTCTCCGCATAAAAACGCAATCAGTCTTCCGATATCTTCTCCCGTTCCTGATCTGCCAATCGGAGTATCCGGGTCGTGAATCTCTCTTGCCTGAGAAATGCTTGCTTCCTTCATCTCTCCTGTGATATTGCCGGGGCAAATCATATTTGCTGTTATACCGTATTCTGCTTCCTCAATCGCAATCGTTTTTGTAAGAGATGCAAGACCGGTTTTAGCTGCGCTGAATGCAGAACGGTGCAGCCAGCCCGATGATGAATCAGCTCCTTGAAAACCGTAAGTGATAATACGTCCGTATTGCTGTTTTCGCATGATGGGAATCACTTTTTTCAGCAGATAAAAAACAGAAGTCAAATTGCCGTCTATCATTTCATGCCATTCCTCGTCAAGATAATCAGCCAATTTTTTTCTTTCGAATATGTAAGGGCCTGCGTTATTAATTAAACAGTCGATGCGGCCAAACTTTTTGAATCCCTCATCAACTAAATAAAGCAGGTCTTCTTTTTTTGTTACGTCCCCTTTAATAAAAAGCATGCGGTCTTCAAAATGTGCATATTGTTTCTTTAGCTGCTCAACGGCAGATTCATCACTGCGGTAATTAATTGTGACAGAGTAGCCTTCAGAGAGGAACAGCTCCGTCACTTTTCTTCCTAAACCTTTTGAACCAGCTGTTATGATGGCATGTCTCAACGTTTAAATCCTCCTCGGTGCACCGGGATATAGTATATTATTTATCTTTATCATTGTATTGAAATGAAAACAAACTTACAATAACGAAAAGCGGAACCGCCCGGTTAGCTCTGACAGACAGCTAAGGATCCGGCTGAAAAGGCGCTTTTTGCCTTTACAGACGGAGCCGTTCTGGCCGAAGAGTTGGGCGGTGGAGCTAGACAATACGAAAAGCGGAACCGACTGTTCAGACTCAGGCAGATAGATAAGAATTCTGCTGACGTACGAGCTAATCAAGATACATAAAATGAATACTTAACAAAGGCGGAAAAGTCATGGCGCAATCTGCGATCGCATCAAAACTTGAACAATTCGGATTAGAGGCTGTCCCCAAGGAACTTCGCAGCACTTCCTGGTTTGACTATTTTATCATTCAATTATCGTTTTCTGTTAATGCAGGCAATTTTCTTCTTCCTGCGCTGGCCGTTATGGAAGGGGGACTTTCTTTTTTTCAGGCAGTAATGTGCACAGTGATTGGAGCTTCTCTTGCCTTCTTTTTTGTTTCCCTTTTATCGCTTCCTGGCTCAGTTCACGGAATTCCTGCACAATATGCGATAAGATCTTTTATTGGAACAAAAGGAGCTCGCTTTTTCTCTTCACCGCTTCGCACGCTTACATCACTGTATTGGTTCTGCGTTCAAACAATCGGCGGAACACTGATGATCATTGAGATTTGCAGACGCTATTTGCAACTTGAACTTGAATTCGCTCCCCTCGCTATGCTGCTTGGAACAGGCATGGCTGCAATTGCAGCTGCAGGCTTTGATGCTGTAAAAAAAATCACAAAATATTTCCTGCCTTTTTTGCTTGCCGGGCAAGGAGTTATTTTCTATTTATATTTTACTGCAAGCCCAGCCGCGCCTTCAGCAACTGATGTGCCCATAGACTCAAATTCTGCCTTTTTGACAATGGTTCTCTATGCAAGCCTTGTGTTTGTCCAGTATATTTCCGGTGTCAGCGCTTCAGCGGATATGGCCAGATATGCGAAATCTCCGAAGCATGGATTTTTCGGCTTATATACCGGCAATCTTTTTGGGTTTTTCCTGACAGCCTGCTTTGGGGCTTATAGTGCCTTTTATTATAACCAGCTGAATCCATTCATATCAGCAAGTACGTTAACTGATTCCATTCCAGTCGTGATGGTCATTTTACTTTGTTCGATTTTATCCATGTTTTCAATCAATCTGAACAATGCTTATACAGGAGCCTTCAGCCTGCTGAATATTTTCCCGGCACTTGGAAGACTGAAAAGTGCAGCTGTTTTTGGCATCGCGGCCATCTGTTTGAGTACAATTCCTGAGTTTGTCACAGAAGCTTCTTATTTCATTTCTTTGATGGGGTCGGCCATTATTCCACTATCTGCTGTAATTGTTGTGGAGTTTGTCGTGAATCACATTAAAGCAGCACAAGTCTCCTTAAAGCAACTAAACGGAAGAGCCGCAATCGCCATTATTTGCGGGATATGTATTTATTTCATTATTCCTGATCGTTTTCCCCCCGGTTTTTTTACATTTATCTTTTCAGGCCTGCTCTGCTTGATCCTCATTAAAACAGAAAAAAGTCATCACGATTGATGACTTTTTCTTGTCTTAAAATGAAATCTATTCTTTATCTTCGTCCCGCGGCTGAAGATTTTCCTGAAGGAAATTTTGCTCGTACTGCTGCTCAACTACTCCGCTTGAATAAGCATCTGTAATTAGCTGAGATGTTTCATTTTCTCCTTCATAATCATAATAAGCAGATTGATTTTTTGGATCTTTTTCTTTTCCCATCGGTAACAGCTCCTTTTGTTCAGATAGTGTATCTTTACTATCGTTTGTGAAAATGGAGCTGTTTACGATGGTAATACCTTCAAATTTTACAGTAATGCTTTGTCAGCCTTAGCTATCGCTTCTTTTACTTTTGAAAAACCCGTGCCGCCATCGCTTATTCTTTTGGCAACCGCCGTATATGGATCGATTGTTTCAAAGATATCTGAAGTAAATAAAGAAGACGCATCCTGGTATTCTTCGAGTGAAAGATCTTTTAAATAAATGCCTTTTTCAATGCAAGTATAAACAAGTTTTCCCACTACCTCGTGTGCTTCTCTAAAAGGCATGCCTTTTTTAGCAAGATAATCTGCAAGCTCCGTTGCATTTGAAAAATCTTCTGTTGTCGCTTTCTTCATTTTCTCTTTTTTTACTTTCAGCGTTCCGATCATGCCGATAAAAATTTGCAGACTTCCTTCCACTGTGCGGACTGTGTCAAACATTCCCTCTTTATCCTCCTGCATATCCTTGTTATAAGCGAGAGGCAATCCTTTCAAGGTCGTCAGCAAAGCAAATAAATGGCCATAGACCCGTCCCGTTTTGCCACGGATTAATTCGGCCATATCCGGGTTTTTCTTCTGAGGCATCATGGAGCTGCCTGTTGCGTAAGTATCATCAAGCTCTACAAACTGAAATTCCTGGCTGCACCATAAAATCAGTTCTTCGCATAAGCGTGATAAATGCATCATCATCAGAGAGCTGTTGCTCAGAAATTCCACGATAAAATCACGATCGCTGACTCCGTCAAGGCTGTTTTCATAAATCCCTTCAAACTGAAGCAGTTCAGCCGTTAAGTGACGATCAATCGGAAACGTGGTCCCTGCAAGCGCTCCGCAGCCGAGCGGAGAAATGTTGATGCGCTTTAATGATTCATCAAAGCGCTGTTTATCCCGCTCAAGCATCCAGAAATAGGCAAGGAGGTGATGTGCGAACGAAATGGGCTGTGCACGCTGAAGATGAGTATAGCCAGGCAGAATCGTTTCTACATTCGCTTTTGCTTTTTCTAAAAGCGTCTGCTGAAAAGATGTAATCAGCTGAATAATTTCCTTCACATGATTTTTCAAATAAAGGTGCATATCTGTCGCAACTTGATCGTTTCTGCTTCTTCCTGTATGAAGTTTCCCTCCGACGGGTCCGATTTCATCAATAAGCAGCTTTTCGAGGTTCAAATGGATGTCCTCGTAATCAACGGAAAACACAAGCTTGCCATTTTCAGCCTTTTCTTTTAAAAGAAGAAGGCCTGTTTTAATTTGCTCGGCTTCAGCAGGTTCGATGATTCCGCATTGTCCGAGCATATGAACATGTGCAAGACTTCCCTCTAGATCTTCTAGAACGAGTTCTTTATCAAATGAAATGGATGCTCCAAATTCATCCACCCATTTTTCAGGTGTTTTTTGAAACCGTCCACCCCACAGTTTTTTCATACGTTCACCTTCTTTTTTCCCTGCACCATGCTGCTGACCTTAGTAGGAAGTCCATAAAGCGAAATGAATCCAACTGCTGCCTGATGGTCAAATGAATCCTCAGTTGTATATGTTGCAAGCTTTTCATCATAAAGAGAGTAAGCAGATTTTCTGCCTTCAACAATGGCATGACCTTTAAAAAGTTTCACCCGTACTGTTCCTGTAACATACGCTTGTGTCTCTTTCAGGAATCCAAGCAGGGCATCTTTCAGCGGTGAAAACCATAAGCCATTATAAATGAGTTCTGTCAGCTTCATTTCAATAACGGGTTTAAAGTGTGCCACTTCTTTTACAAGAGTCAGATCTTCTAATTCTTTGTGAGCTTTAAGCAGCGTAACCGCAGCCGGGCATTCATATACTTCACGGGATTTGATGCCCACAAGGCGATTTTCTACATGATCAATTCTTCCGACCCCATGCTTGCCTGCAAGTGCATTTAAATGGAGTATTAACTCTGCCAGCGGGTAAGCTGCACCATTTAATGAAACCGGTACGCCTTGTTCAAATTCTATTTCCACCATTTCAGGTGTATCCGGTGTATTTTCAATTGAATTTGTCAGGTCATATGCTTCTTCAGGAGGAGCTGCCCATGGGTCTTCAAGAACTCCGCATTCATTGCTTCTGCCCCATAAGTTCTGATCAATTGAAAATGGGCTGCCAAGATTAATTGGAATCGGAATATTGTTGTCCTGTGCATATTGAATCTCTTCCTCACGCGACCAGCTCCACTCACGGACTGGAGCAAGCACTTCAAGGTCAGGGTTTAAAGCTTTAATAGATACTTCAAAACGAACCTGATCATTGCCTTTTCCTGTACAGCCATGCGCGACTGCAATGGCATTCTCCTGCTCTGCAACCTCTACTAGCTTTTTAGCAATTAAAGGACGTGACAGCGCAGATACAAGCGGGTATTTCCCTTCATATAAAGCATGTGACTGAAGTGCCACCAATGCAAATTCATCGGCAAATTCTTTTTTTGCATCAATTACGTATGATTTAGAGGCTCCAACCTGCAGCGCTTTGCTTTGAATAAATGCAAGATCTTTCCCTTCACCAACATCTAAACAGCATGCAATCACTTCGTATCCTTGATCCTGAAGCCACTTGATTGCTACTGAAGTATCTAAACCGCCTGAATATGCCAACACTACTTTTTTATTTAAAGTCATCTTAATTTCCCCTCTCGGATGTATAAATATTAATTTAGATTCATAACTATTCATTTGATAAATACCACTTTAACAAGTTATTCATGGTTTTTCAATAGATTTTGCAAAACTTTTTATGAAATAATCGTGAATTTTATACAAGTGTCATGTAAAATGAAGGAAAGCTTACGCACGGGGGAATGGCAATGAAACATTTTCGTTATAGCGAGAGGCTTGGAATCTACTGTCCAAACCTCGAAGTGGAGTGGGAAAAGATTCATCCCGATGAACAGGAAGCGATCCTGATGCAATGGGAAAAAATCCGCGGGAGCATACCCGATCAAATTGCAGAAATAGAAGATCGGATTAATGCTAAGCAGAATGAATTGAATAATGAAGAGGATTTTTCAAGGTCATGCAGACTTAACGCAGAGATATCTGAGCATGCATCCATTATTAATGATTTATGGCTCTGGTTCAGGCTTCATCAGAACGTGTCAGAACGCATGCATGGTTAATGAATAGAAATGCATAAAAAAACATCACCAGAGGCGGTGATGTTTTTTGCGCATTATTTTAAATCTTTTTTAACCTCTCTGACTACGTGCCCAAGTTCAGGTATAATCAGCTTTTCCATTGCCAGACCAACCGCACCCGCTGAACCGGGCATCGAGAAGATGACAGTATCATCAGCAACGCCTGCAATGGCTCTGCTCAGGATGGCTGATGATCCGATATCCTCCTGATAGCTGAGCATTCTGAACAGCTCTCCAAAGCCCGGGATCTCTTTTCCAAGCAAACTTTGAACTGCTTCAATGGTGACGTCTCTTTTTGCGATTCCAGTGCCGCCGCTTAGAAGGATCACATCAATTTCACTGGATTTGCATCCGCTCACAATAGCGCTTTTAATTAACGTTTCTTCATCAGGTATGATTTCATACTGCACAATTTCATGGCCTGCATTTTGCATAAGTTCTGATATGAGGCGGCCGCTTTTATCTGTATCGGGTGTTCTAGTATCGCTGACAGTAATAATTTTGCAGAATACCTTCCCAGGCGCATGCAATTTATGTTCAATAGAACTCATAATCGGCATCCTTTTTTTCAAGCAGCAGCCTGTAGCGGTAATATTGATGGGCAAAGTCAGTTATTTGTCTTGTCAGCTGGTAATTGATTCCGGCACCTATGGCCATGCCGATCAAGGGAATACCGCCAATCATCTTTTTGCGCAGCATGGAAATAACCGAGACTTTAACAAGCTGTTTTATTAAGTGATCAATGCTCGCCTGATTGGCAAGCTTGTCTTCTCCATCATAAAAAAACGGATTTTCATCTTGATTTCTAAGATCCTCTGACAGCGCCGCCCATTGCTTATAGCGCAGATGCTTGGGCAGCAGCGCCGCATGGTAAACTTTTAAAGATGTCATCATTTCAAAAGGAGAATTCACTTCATATCCATAGCTTAGAGCCGTCATTTGAACAGCACGCAGATTCAGCAGCATTTGAGCCGGCAGATCAATTCCCATTAATAGAAATCCGCCTGTTCCCGCTAAGCCGCCTTGAACGAATGAATAAAGCCGATGCTTGGACAATTGCAAGTCTGAAATGTAGTGCAGCTGATCCACACTTAGTTTTTTCAGGTCATATATTTGATGAATGTCTTCATCAAACGTTTTTGCCGTCATGAGCAGCTGCTGTCTTGCATCATGCTGCACATGCGAATTCTGAATGAAAGAATGCAAATGAAAGAGAATATCGTCAAGCTTATCAAAAAATTTCCGTTTAATTGGCTCAGGAATCCCGTTAAGCTTTCGATTTAGCCATTTATCATATGTACGGCCGAAATCTGATCGAAAGTCCTCCCCTAATCGCTGTTCCCACTCTTGTATTTCTGCAAGAAGCTGACTTTCCCGATTTGAAAGCGTCATATTCCTTCCTCCTGTTTCCAGACATCTCCATTATTCCTTCAATTATATCACATTCAATCGTGCACGTTCATTTGTCTTATTAAGTGTTTATCAGCTGATTAGTTCAGTAAAAAACCAGCTGCCACATATAATACAGCAGCGGCGGCACAGCCGATTGCGGTAAATTTCAATTTATAACGGGCATACTCTACTACAGGCATACCGAGGATAGAAGCTGTAGTAATGGTAGTGTCTCCAAGCGGTGAGGTCATGGCGCCAAATGCCCCGCTTGCAAATACTGCACCCACTGTAAGCGGAATGGAAGCTCCTGAAGCTGCAGCAAGTGTTATTCCAAGCGGCATAAATATCCCCCATGTCCCCCAGGAGGACCCAATAAAGTAACCGACAGCAGATCCAAGCAAAAAGATAATGGCCGGTACGAAGGAAGCAGGCAGAACATTTCCGAGCGTCGAACTGATGAAATCAGAAAAACCAATATCCTCGGCTGAAAGAGAAAGGGCCCATACTAGAATGAGGAGGATGATTGCCTGCATCATCTGATTGCCTCCATCATAAAAATGGTAAAGAGTTTCTTTCAGCGGGACACGGCGAATGCCGTAAAACAGGAAAGTAATCACCAGTGTCAAGAAAACCGCAAGCAGCATAACAAAGGTCGCATCTGCTTTTGCAAAAGCCTGAAATACTGTATTTCCGCCCTTTTCTGTACCATCCTGCCAAAGAAGAAACATAGACAGTCCTAGAAGAAAAAATAAAGGAACAATTAAATGCCAAGGCTCGGCTTTAACTTCTTCAAGCTCCTGCTTAAGACCAATTCCATGATAGGGATGTTCTTCTTCCGCTGCCTTTTCATTTTTAGCACGGCTTTGTTTTTTGGGTATTCTGAAGGTGCTGATCAATCCAAGCACAAGCATGACAATCGCAAAGAAATTAAAAGGTATGCTTGAGAGGAAAATCCCATATGGAGCGAGGTCCAGCTGATTTCTTTCAATTCCGCCCTCTACCAGTGAAAGCATAAAACCAGTAAATGCTGTACCTGCAGGCAAAAGTACGATCGTTGATGCAGTTGATACATCCATCGTAAACCCAACTTTTTGTTTCGACAGCTCGCTTTTTTCCATCAATGATTTGATTACAGGACCAATCATCATAATTCTGAACATCGGCATCATGAAGGTGAAAGGCAAAGACAGCCAAATAATGCTGAGCAGTCCCCTTTCTGACTTTACTTTCTTCCCGACCCACTCGGAGAACCCTTTAATTCCTCCGGATATTTTCATCATTCCGACTAACCCGCCAAACAAATACAGAAAACCGATAATTTTCATATTTGTATCATCTGACAGCGTTTTCAAGACATAATTCAGGACTTCCTCAAGTCCTCCCAGGAGATCAGGATTTACAATAAATGAGCCTGCAAGCAGACCGAGTACGAGTCCGGGCAATATTTCTTTAAGCCATATTGACAAGGCAATAACGATAATAAATGGAACAAGTGAAAGCCAGGCGTTATCCAAACAGATTGCTCCTTCCTTTCAAGCAATTATTAAAGAAATCATAATTTGCGGAATGGGTTTAACTCCCCATCCCAGCCTCTTGAACAGATTCGGGTCTGAACGGCCGGTTCCGCTTTTCTTATTGTCTAGCTCCACCTCCTACCCCCTCAGCCAGAACAGATTCGTCAGTAAAGGCAACCTTTCTTCCGAATCCTTATCTGTCTTTCGGGTCTGGCCAGTCGGTTCGCTTTTCTATATATTGTGCCAAAAATATGACATTCCACTAATGCAGCTTTAAGAAAGGAAGACAACAAAAAGACAGTCATCAACGATGACTGTCTTTTTGTTAATAAATTTTTATTTAGCAATACGCTCAACATCGCGGGCAATCATAACTTCCTCATTTGTAGGAATAATGATGACTTTTACAGGTGAGTGAGGATAGCTTACGAACGCCTCTTCGCCGCGGACCTGATTAAGAGCAGGATCCCAGTATACACCCATAAATTCTAAACCGCGAAGGACACGTTCACGAATGTCGATACTGTTTTCACCGATTCCGGCAGTGAAGATAATCGCATCTACACCGGACATGCGCGCTGCATAAGATCCGATATATTTATGGATTCTGCTTGCGAATACTTCTAATGAAGTTCTTGCACGATCGTTGCCTTCTTCTGCAGCTTTTGTGATGTCGCGAAGGTCTGATGATAACCCTGAAATTCCAAGCAGACCGGATTTTTTGTTTAAAATGTCCAATACTTCAATTGCCGAATGACCTGTTTTTTCCATGATGAATGGAATTAAAGCTGGGTCAATATTTCCTGAACGTGTACCCATTGCCACGCCAGCAAGTGGTGTAAAACCCATAGACGTATCAATGGATTTACCGCCTTCAATAGCAGCAATACTTGCACCGTTTCCTAAATGGCAGGAAATAAGGCGAAGCTGTTCAATTGGACGGCCTAATAATTCAGCCGCTCTTTCTGAAACATACTTGTGAGATGTTCCGTGGAAGCCGTATTTACGGATGCCGAATTTCTCATAGTACTCGTAAGGAAGACTGTATAAGAAAGATTGATCCGGCATTGTCTGATGAAAAGCTGTATCAAACACAGCTACTGCAGGCACGTTTGGAAGAACCTCTTTAAAAGCCTTGATGCCGACAACATTTGCCGGGTTATGAAGAGGCGCAAGTTCTGAAAGCTCTTCAATTTCTTTCAGTGTTTCTGATGTAATCAGAACAGAATCATCGAATTTTTCGCCGCCGTGAACAACACGGTGGCCAATCCCTTCGATTTCATCCAAGGATTTGATAATTCCAAGCTCAGTTAATTTTGAAAGAAGAATTTTAACAGCAACTGCATGATCTGGAATATCAGTCGTTTCTGTAATTTTTTCTCCATTTACTGAGATTGTGAATACTGCTTGATCTAAACCGATGCGTTCTACAAGCCCAGCTGTTAATACGTCCTCAGCCGGCATTTCGAATAATTGGAACTTCAAAGAAGAGCTCCCTGCATTAATTGCAATTACTTTTGCCATTATGTTTACCGCTCCTTTTTATATAAAGCACTTTGCCTATTTAAAAAATAAGAAATCGTTCTCTTCCTTATTCTTTACAAATGAACCCGAATATTATCTGACTTTCTCATTTAAACATTGCATGTCAGACATTTCAAGTACATTTGCGGCATGCAATCGTTTACAGGGTATATTCATTTAATTCTGATTTTTCAGCAGGAAAAAGGAAAGACCGCCATCGGCCTTTCCTTTATGAATTTTACTTTTTATTCTCTGTAAACCAGCTGTCCAGCTGTTTCATTATCGACTGCATGCCTGCTTTATCTGAGAACTTTGGAAGTTCGGCAAGCATTGCCTGTTTAGGAGCTGCGGCGCCTTCTCCCTTTTTCTGCAGAATAAAAATGCTTTTAGCATGCTGTTTGTCTTTAAACAGAGATTCCGGCAGCTGCAGAAGTCCTTGGACAATGACCTGTTCTTTCAAGTATTCCTTCAGCTTTGGAGCTTCTTTTGATTCAAATAAATGATTTGGGACAATAAAGAAAAGATAGCCGCCTGCTTTTGTGTAATTAATGCTCTGCTCAATAAAGAGATGGTGGGAGTATGAATGTCCGCTGTCTGCCTTAAGTTTGAATTTGTCTGCTCCAACATCATTTGGATAATAGCCGATCGGCAAATCACAAATGACATAATCGACTGGATCAATGTACAGGGGTTCGAGTGAATCCTGATTGTAAAACTGAACGGAGTGCTCTCCCAGGTTTGCATTTAAAAAAGCAAGCTTAATAAGAAGATCATCCACTTCCACACCGAAGCTTTCGGTATGCTCTTGTTTCAAATGATTTAAAACGGCAGTTAATAAATTCCCTGTCCCTACTGCAGGATCAAGAATGGAGATTTCCTTTTGATTTGAAGCGAATTTATTCACAAGATATCCAGTGAACAAGCCCACTGTATCAGGTGTCATTTGATGATTTGCATGGGCGCCTTCTTTAAGCCCTTTTAAGATAACGAGCTGGAAGGCTTTGCGGATTTCTTCTTTTTCATATGAACGAATATTAGATTGTTCATATTTTTTTGCAAGATTCTTTTTGGCGATTTCGCTCATATCCTCTTGAAGAACTTCACCTTGAAATAAATTTTCTCCAGTTTCAGCGACTGCCTCTATATATGTACAATTTAATTCTTTTGAAATCAATTCAGCTGATTCGTTCATCAAACTAAACAGCTTCTCTACTTTCGAAACGGCTTGCATGGTCGTTTCCTCCTTCAATGTTCGTATTCCTCATTCTACTGATCAGCAGTATATATTTCAAGACACAAACCCCGAGTCCTGTTTATTTCGCAAACAAAATGAAAACTAAGGGTTCATGTGAGGACCCAAATCGTTCGATATAATGAGAAGTGGAATCAAAGAGTCCGGTTCCGGTCACAAATCCGTTCTTCTCGAAAAAAAGAACCTCACAGCCCTGGGGCCATGAGGTTCTTTTTGGCAATCATCAATTTGCTGCTTTAGCAGCCTCAATTGCAGCATCGTAATTCGGGTGATCTGTTGCTTCACTTACGTATTCCACGTATGTCACTTTGTCATTGCTGTCAACTACAAATACAGCACGAGCCAATAATCTTAATTCCTGGATATGCACACCGTACGCTTCTCCAAAAGATAAATCACGGTGATCAGAAACGGTTTGGACATTTTCAATGCCGTTAGCTGCACACCAGCGCTTTTGTGCAAAAGGAAGGTCTGCACTGACAGTTAATACTTTTAAGTTATCCAATTTAGCTGCTTCTTCATTGAAACGGCGTGTTTGCGCATCGCATACCCCTGTATCAATAGAAGGAACGACAGATAGGATTCGGACCTGTCCTTTAGAGTCAGATAATGAAACTTCAGACATATCATTTGCAAGCACTGTGAAATCCGGTGCCGCATCTCCAACTTTTACCTCGTTGCCGATAAGAGTAACCGGATTTTGTTTAAATGTAATAGATGCCATAAAAAAAACTCCTCCCTAATAAGTATGTACAGTGTAAATATAGCTTGATTCGACCGCGTTTGCAATGTTTACGCCTGTTCATTTACAAAATATTTAAATTATTATCAGGGAAATAAATGTTCCAGAATTGATTGCCTATTAAAAACGCCAGTCAATGAATGACAGGCGCCTGTTATTAAATATCAAAATCTTCTTTTTGCTGATGATTTTGCTGCTGATGATTGCTGTTACTCCGATTTTTCTTGAAAATCCCCTGAATTTTTTCTACCGCCTGGGGAGCAGTATCAAGAATCTTTTCATATAAATGCGTGCTTTCATCTAAATGCAGCATTTTGATGCCATTTGTTCCGACAATTAAAAAAGCGATTGGAGTAATGGAGACACCGCCGCCGCTTCCGCCGCCAAAAGGCAGCTTCTGGCCTCCCGATGATCCTCCTGCACCTGTTCCGGTATGAGTTTTTTCCTCATGGCCTGAGGCATTAAATTCACTTCCGCCAGCTGCAAATCCAAAACCAACTTTTGAAACTGTTAAAATGACGCTGCCATCTGGTGTTTCTACAGGATCACCAATGATTGTGTTTACATCAATCATTTGTTTCAGGTTTTCCATAGCTGTTTTCATAAGTCCTTGAATCGGATGATCACTCATGACACGTAGCCTCCTCTATGCTGGTTTATTTTTCTCTTCTTTAGAAAGAAAAGAAAGTTGCTGATTAATAAAGGTTGGACGTCCGCCTCTCCAATATTTGAGCAAGCGTAATCCCGCTACAATAGCATGCCCTGTTCGAAAGTGAAGCATACATGTAAGGATTGTTTTAGAACTCTTTTGATAAAAATTCGGCTCTATTGATAAGATTGGCCGGATTTTAAGCTTCATGTAGGTGCTTATAATCGCTATCGCGGCACCTTTTATTGTCCAGCCCGGACCAATAAGCATGCCTGTTGCTGCAGCATCTCCTGTTCCGATTTGAGAACGCCATTCAAATTTAACAACTTGCACTTTTTTTAAAAATTTTCGAATGATGGCGTGTAAATGAACAATATGCTCCGTCAGCTCTTTGACATCTTTTATACTGGTTAAAAAATCATCAGGTGAAATTTTTTCATTTTTTTCTTCAGGCTTACTTGTCTCACCCATTTTTTTCTCTTCTTTTAAAATAAGATTCGGCCCATTCGGATCTACTTTTACGAGAGGGATCTTGATGGTATACTTCAGCAGCCCGAACACAGCTTTCAGCTTGATTTTTATTTCATCATCGTCTCCGATATGTTTCAAATCAAAAATCACCGTTATTTTCATGAAAATAAGGAAAAGAAAGAACAAAAAAAGGGCACATGCACTAATCCAGATCCATAACACCTTTCTTCACAACCTTTCAATCTTTCATTATCACCCTCAAAAAAAAAAATAAACCTGCGGCCATTATTCGGCAGCAGGTTCATTTTTTTTCAAATATTCCGTTATGACAGATGTATCTGCAAAGAGGTCATGGACTCCTTGCTTTTTAGGCGTAAAAGCAGTAACAGCATAGCCAATCCAAGTGAATTTAGAAATGAAACGTCCAATCAGCTCTCTGAATAACACAGTGCTCCACGACAGCTTTTCGTTCTTAAGGGATATGACCTTAAGCCCGAATACCATTTTTCCCAATGTCTGCCCCAGGTACTTCGTCATGAAGACGAAGTACAGATAGAAAGAGACTGCTGTACAAATTTGGATAGGGGAGAAAATGAAATTGTCTGATGTCGGAATCTCAAGCCATGTGAATATAGGATGAAAGACGATGCGATTTACGCTTCCAATCACAATTAAATCAATTAAATAAGCCCAAAACCGGAGCCAGAAGCCTGCGTAATGAACATTCATTACTTGTTGGCTTTCTTCTATTCTCTGAAGAGGCTGCTCGTGGTTATGTCCATCTTCATACGTAGCATCCATTTGCAAAACCTCCTCTTATTCTGAATACAAGTACATCATACGGGGTGAATTCGATTGTGAGAAAAAGCGGTATAATCCCATCAGCTCAAACTCTTCGCTGAACACTTTATTGGCACCGAGAGCAAGCAGCGAATCGAGCCCTGCACTTGTTTCATATTCAACAACGTGAGCACCTTCTATTTTCAAATCTTTTTTCATTCCTTTTAAAGCATCATCTGAGTAGCCCAGTTCATCAATTAAGTTTAAATCCTTTGCCTGGCGGCCATCATAAATCCGGCCATCAGCAAGTTTCCGGACTTCACCGTCAGACAATCCTCGTCCATCTGCAATCACATCAACAAAGCCCTGATATGCATTATTAACCATAGTCTGCAGAATTTCTCTGTCTTCAGGCGTCATTTCGCGCGCAGGAGACATGATGTCTTTAAATTCTCCGCTTTTAACTGTTTCAAATTTCACGCCGTACTTCTCTGCAAGACCGCTGTAGTTAATCCCCTGCATAATAACACCTAATGATCCAGTCAAAGTATCGGGAGCCGCATAGATCTTATCAGCTGGAGCTGAGATATAATATCCTCCGGAGGCAGCGGTTGTGCCCATAGAAACATAGATTTTTTTCTTATGTTTTTCTTTTGCTTCAATTAAATGCTTATGTATTTCCGCACTTTCAACGACTCCCCCGCCCGGAGAATTCACTTTCAGCATTATGCCGCGGACACTTTTATCTTTCGCAGCAGCATCAATCATATCTAAAAATTGCTGATGCTGATAGCCTGCTGTTTCAAAAAAGGAGGTAACATTTTCCCCTGTATCCTGAATAACTCCATTTACTTCAAGCACAACAATTTTTTTAGATTCATTTCCAGGTTCCAAAACCGTTTCTGTAAATTCTTCATCGGCAGTGAGGGCATTTGTAAAAGCATTGCTGTTTGCCAAAGCCATATTGGTTAAACTGACGACTACTGAAATACCAAACAGGACAGCGGCAATGACAAGTGCCCCCCATCGTTTTCCATTCATGATGATTCCTCCCTGATTTTTGCGGGACGTAATAAAAAATCTATTCCCTTATTTAATTATGTATGAAGCAGGTTCTCTTTATTAATGGCAGTTTTCGCATAGAGTGTTGTTTTCAATTATAAATGTTGTCCGTTGCTTTCCGCGGTCCGCCTGGGAGTCTCCCAAGCTTTGCCTGTGGGGTCTCCAACTTTGCTCTATTTCCCGCATGAGTCAAGTTTATCCGCTGCAATCCACTAAAGGCATTTAACATTTAAGACATTGGCAACAATATGTATGAAAATAGCTTATAAAAAAGACAAACTTCATAAAAAAGGCATTAAAAACGTGCAATTCTTTTAATCTTTATGCTGAAAATGGTAAACTAAACACCATAAAGTATTGTAACACCATTTGCTAAGATTGTGTAACTTTTCCAACATTAAGGAGGACTATCATGACGGATAATCGCCGCAACGTTTATTTTTATTACAAAAAAGAGGATGAACTAGTACAAAAAGTGAAAGGGCTTACCTCTCTGGCTGAAGAACAGGGATTTAAAGTTGTTCCTGATTCACAGCAGGCAAATATTATTGTAAGCATAGGCGGAGACGGCACGTTCCTTCAGGCCGTCAGAAAAACGAAGTTCAGAAATGACTGTCTGTATGTAGGTATTTCCGTTAAAGGAACGGTCAGCCTGTATTGCGACTTTAAAATTGAAGAAACAGAAAAAATCATTGAAGCAATGAAAGAAGCACAAATTGAAGTAAGACGCTATCCGATTCTCGATGTTACAATCGACGGCCACACGACGTTTCAGTGCCTGAATGAATGTTCCATTCGCTCCGGCATTATTAAAACATTTGTTATCGATGTATTTATTGACGACCTGCATTTTGAAACATTCAGAGGAGACGGCATGATTATTTCTACTCCGACAGGAAGCACTGCCTACAATAAATCCGTACAGGGTGCTGTTGTCGATCCGCTTCTTCCGTGTCTTCAAGTAAGCGAGCTTGCGTCACTTAATAATAATAAATACCGTACACTTGGATCTCCATTCATCTTAAGCGGAGACAGAAAATTAACCCTTAAAATTGTCCAGGATGGAAATGATCATCCCGTGATCGGCATGGATAACGACGCACTCAGCATCCGCCACGTCGAAAAAATAGAACTTTCACTAAGCCAATCTATTATCAAGACGGTAAAACTAAAAGACAATTCGTTCTGGGAAAAAGTAAAACGCACGTTTTTATAAATAAAAAAGCGGAGCGGGGGCAGAGCACTAAAAGAGAAAGACATGCAGCTCATTCTGCATGTCTTTCTCTTTTATAGACAATTGTATTATCTACCACTGTCATTACCACTTTTGTTTCAAGCAGGGCATCGTCTTTAAAAATATCCACGCTCAGCACGGTGAAATCAGCTGAATATCCCTTTGCTATGCATCCTCGGTCATGTTCGTGATGGACCGCATACGCGCTGCCTTTTGTGTATAATTCCACAGCTTCATAGACAGAAAGTCTCTCTTTGGGCATATATACTTGATGGTCGTATATGCTTTCTCTTTTCACTGCCGAAAAAATACCTTGGAGCGGATCGATTGGCTCAATAGGGGCATCTGATCCTCCTGCACAATTCAAACCCTCTGATATCAGCGTTTTCCAAGCATAACAAGCCTCCATTTTATCTTTGCCAATTCTGTCAATTACCCATGGAAAGTCACTGGAGACAAATCGAGGCTGAATATCCAATATGATCGGCAGTTTTTTAGCTCTTTCGATTAAATCTCTTCTTAAGATTTGTGCATGAATAAGCCGGTCGTGCTGATTCTGTTTCACAGGCGGATGTGCTTCAATCGCATCAAGCGCTTTTTCAAATGCTAAATCACCAATTGTATGGATGGCAACTTCCATCCCGTAGTTTCTTGCTGTTTGAATCAGATTGTTCAAATTTTCATCTGAATGAATACTTACTCCGTTGGTTTCACGATCATCCTGGTAAGGACCGCTTAATAGAGCTGTTCTGCCGCCAAGCGCCCCATCCGCAAAGAGCTTCATTGCCCCGAATTCAATAAATGGGCCTAAATCCCGTTCTTTTCGCTGAAATTCATCTGTCACTAAATGATGGACAAGCAAATGAGCTCTGAATTTCATTTTCTCATGATTAATCACTTCATCATAAGCCTGCAAAGTATTTTCAAGGCTGCCATAATAGGCCAAATCTTCAGTATGTCCGCCTACAAGACCTTTTTCGTGACAATCCTCTATCGATTTCATCAATGCTTTTCTTAAGTATGCTTCAGAGACTTGAGGCTGCGCCTGATAGACGAGTTCCTGTGCCTGATCAAGCAAGTATCCAGTCGGATTGCCTTCATGATCTTTTACAATAACTCCGCCTTCAGGGTCAGGAGTAGCAGCAGTTATTCCTGCAAGTTCCATTGCTTTTGTATTCGCTATGACCGCATGATGGCAAATTCGTTTCAGCATCACAGGGTGAACGGCAGTCACTTCATCAAGTTCACTGCGATGAATAATCTTCTTATCTTTAAACTGATTTTCGTTCCATCCTTCACCAACAATCCACGTTCCCGGCTCAAGCCCTTCTGCCCGCTCGCGAAGACTTTGAATGACCTGATCTGATGAGGTCATCTCCGTAAAGTCTAAACGGAGAAGTTTTTCACCATGACCCATTAAATGCATATGACTGTCAGTAAATCCCGGAATCATCACACCGCCTTCAAGATTAACTTCTTTCGTGCAAGGGTATTCTGCCCGCAGCTTTTCTTCTGAGCCAGCATCCACAACAAGGCCATTTTCAACATAGACCGCTTCAACCGTATCGTTTTCTTCTATTAAAGTATAAATTGTTCCGCCAAACCAAAGCGTGCCCACGGTGACATTCCTCCAGCTATCTTTTTTTAGTCCATGTTATCACTCGGCGCATGGAAAAACCAGGCAGAGTCATCCGCCTGGTTCGTTTGCCAGTTACGATTTTGCAAGTTCCTGCTGTCTTAATTCAATTCTTCTGATTTTGCCTGACGTTGTTTTAGGCAGCTCAGCAACAAATTCAATTTTCCGGGGGTATTTATATGGAGCTGTCAGCTCTTTCACATGATCCTGCAAGACAGGAATAAGTTCTGGTGAGTTTTCATCCACATCATCCTGCAAGACGACATACGCTTTGACGATGCTCCCGCGCAGTTCATCCGGACTTGCCACGACGGCGCACTCTTTTACAAAAGGATGTTTAACGAGTGCATCTTCAACCTCAAAAGGCCCAATTGTATATCCTGAACTGATGATGATATCATCCCGTCTTCCCTCAAACCAGAAATACCCGTCTTCATCTTTTCTTGCCCGGTCCCCGGTAATATAATAGCTGCCTCTGAACTGCATAGCTGTACGCTCAGCGTCTTTATAATATTCTTTAAATAAAGCAGGTGTATCAACATGGACTGCAATATCTCCTACTTCTCCAGCTTTGCAGATATTACCTTCATCATCAATGATTTCAACTTTATTTCCTGGTGTAGGCTTGCCCATTGAACCCGGTTTGACTTCCATGCCTTTCATCACTCCGACAAGAAGGGTATTTTCAGTCTGTCCGTATCCATCCCGAACTTCGATATTAAAGTAATTTCTGAATGTATCAATAACTTCCCTGTTTAAAGGTTCGCCAGCTGAAACGGCGCTGTGCAGGGCAGGAAGAGAATACTCCTTTAAATTGTCTACCTTAGCCATCAGACGATATTCAGTCGGTGTGCAGCATAAGACATTAACTTTGTAATCCTGAAGGAGCTGGAGATATTTCTTTGGCTCAAATCGCCCATTGTAGACAAGTCCCGTTGCACCTGACCCAAGGACAGAGAGGAATGGACTCCAGATCCATTTTTGCCAGCCCGGTCCTGCTGTTGCCCAGACAACATCATTCTCTTCAATGCTCAGCCAATTTGCAGCTGCTGTTTTTAAATGAGCAAAAGCCCAGCCGTGAGTATGCACGACCCCTTTTGGGTTGCCCGTGGTGCCTGATGTATAGGATAAAAAGGCATGACTGTCTCTTTTAGTTTCCGCAAGATTAAGTTCACCTGATTCCTTTGCAGCTTCCTCCTCAAGCGAATACCAGCCTTCAGCGTTTCCGCCGATTGAAAATTTGTGAAGAGAATCAAATTCATTTATTTCTTTACACTCACCTGTGAAATCGGTATAAGAGATGATTGCTTTCACATCCCCGTGGGTCACACGATATTGAAGATCTTTTGTGCGCAGCATCTCTGAGCTTGGTATCACAACAAAGCCAGCTTTTAATGCTCCCAAGTATACTGCATAAGCTTCTGGAAACCGCGGAATGATGACAAGAATTTTATCTCCCTGTGTAAGTCCTTTACTTAATAAAGCGCTTCCAATTCTGTTTGCTTTGTCAAGAAGCTGTCCGTATGTAAGTTCTTCTTTATCACCTTTTTCATTCTCCCACTTCAATGCGATCCGGTCTGCATCTTTTGCATGCTTTTCTACTTCTTCTACTAGGTTATAGTTTTCTGGCGCAATTAGCTCATCTCTCAGCATTGTGACCCCTCCTTGTTATCTCATAGTAAATTATACATAATATTTTAACATTTTTGAATATTATTGCGAAATATCTTACCTGTTTATTCCTTCGTTTCTATCCATAAAAAAAAGCGCGGATATGATCATCCGCACTAACGCTCAGCTTTGCTCGTTCGATTCTACTGCATTTTTAGGTTCACTGCTTCTTTTTCTGCCTTGCTTTTTAGACTTCTGCTGTTTTTGATCCTGTTCCTGTCCGCCTTCAAATTCAGTATTTGGACGATTATTCTTTGTCATCCTGATAAACCCTCCTCTATTTAAAATGCTCCGCAAGCATAAAAAATCCGAATAGAAAAGAGTGGGGTATGGTCCCCACCCTTCGTAGCCATATCTATTTAGTTCAAGTTATTTTGAAAATCCACCCATGTTTTGTTGAGCGTAAGATACTAAACGTTTAGTGATCTCACCGCCTACAGAACCGTTAGCACGAGCAGTTGTTTCAGGTCCTAAGTTCACTCCGAACTCAGAAGCGATTTCGTATTTCATTTGATCGATTGCTTGTTGTGCACCTGGTACTACTAATTGGTTTGAGCTGTTGTTTGCCATGTGTTTTCACCTCCTTGTGAGTATAGATTGTGTAAAAACACATGGCTTCATTCAAACTAATTTTGGTAATTGTTCACAATTCAAATGTTTAAAATAAACTTTTTAACTTCTTATCTTCAGATGGTGATATGGCGATTACTTCCGTATTTTCAACGGCTCTATTAATCAGCATTTCAAAGTCGAGAAAACTTTCGAACCTTTGCGCTTTTTCAAGTTTTGGTTTTGTAGCTGGAGATGCTGGTGTAAAAATGGTGCAGCAATCTTCGTATGGCAAAATGGAGGTATCATGGGTTCCAATTTGCTTGGCTATAGAGATGATATCCGTTTTATCATAAGTGATCAGCGGACGGATAATAGGAGTGCTTGTGACATCATTGATAGCAAACATGCTCTCAAGTGTCTGGCTCGCAACTTGTCCAAGGCTTTCTCCGGTGATTATCGCCAAACCGCCCTGTTTCTCACGGATTCTGTCAGCTATTTTCAGCATCATTCTCCGTGTAGATGTCATGTTATAGCTTTCGGGCACCTGTTTTTGAATCGTTTCCTGTATTTCCGTAAACGGTACGATATGCAGCTTGATTTGTCCGCTGAAAGAAGTAAGTTTTTTTGCCAGGTCCATTACTTTTTGCTTGGCGCGCTCACTAGTATACGGCGGACTGAAGAAGTGAATGGCTTCCACTTCGATGCCGCGCTTCATCGCAAAGAAGCCGGCTACTGGGCTGTCAATTCCGCCCGAGAGCATTAAGACAGCTTTTCCGCTCGCCCCTGCAGGAAGACCGCCAGCTCCCTGATAATCCTTACAGGTCAAATAGGCTGCTTCTTCACGGACTTCAACTCTTAAATCAATGTCAGGTTTGTGCACATCTACTGTTAACTCCGCCGTATTTTGCAGAATGTGGCTGCCGATTTCATGATTGATTTCATTTGTAAGGAGAGGAAACGTTTTATCCGCTCTTTTGGCGGATATTTTAAAGGTATCCCCCGGTTTATATTGCCCAGACATCAGCTCAAGTGCTCCACTTTTAATAGACTCAAGCTCATTCTTTGTTTTTAATGCTAAGCTAAAAGAATGGATGCCGAAGACATTTTCCAGCTTTTCAAGAATAGGTACGTGATTTTCTCCTTGAAGCCTTATATACATACGGTCTCTGTTGCTGCTGTAGACTAAGGCCGGAAACTCATGCAGCACCAGTTTAATATTTTCTTTCAACTGATCAACAAACCGTTTTCGATTTTTTCCTTTTGTAGAAATTTCTCCATATCGAATTAAAATATGATCATAATTCATCTTACTACCTCGTTAATTTCGTTAATTTTCCAAGAGATTTCTTTAATACAGCCATAAATTCTTCCAGCTCTTCCATTGTATTTTCATATGAAAGGCTTATGCGGATTGAGCTTGATGCCACAGCTTCGCCTTTTCCCATAGCAAGCAGTATCTTGCTGCTCTTTTTTCTTTTTGACGAACAGGCAGATGTTGTTGAAACAAAGATTCCTGATTGTTCAAGCATATGTAATAGCACTTCTGCCTGAATGCCGGGTGCTGAAAAATTAATAATATGTGGTGCTGATATAATTTCAGGTGTATTTACGACAATACCATCTATTTTATTCAGTTCTCTGATCAGCATACTTTTCATCTTCTGCAAATTATTTTTACAGGCTTCGTATTTTTCAGCGGATAATCTTAACGCCTTTGCCATTGATACCGCAAGTGCGACGCTCTCCGTGCCTGAGCGTGCCCGCATCTCCTGTGCGCCCCCTGATAAAAGAGGCTCGATTTTGATTCCTTTTCGGGCAAATAAAACTCCGCAGCCATTTAATGCATGGAATTTGTGGCCTGATAGTGTACATAAATCAATGCCATTAAGGGAAAGAGGAACTTTAGCCGCCCCCTGTACATGGTCAACGTGAAAATAAATTCCCGGAAAATCCTTAAGCAGACTGCTGATTTTTTCTATGGGCTGAATCGATCCTGTTTCATTATTCACATGCATAACGGATACCAAAATGGTTTCTTTTCTGATGTTTTTTTTAATATCTTCAACCTCAACAATTCCTTCTTCATTTACAGGCAGATACGTTACGTCAAAGTCAAAAAGATCTTGAAGCTGTCTGCAGCTTTCAATAACAGAAGGATGTTCAATTTGGGTAGTAATAATATGATTCCCTCTCTTTTTAAGGGTAAAGGCAGTGCCTTTAATGGCTAGATTATTTCCTTCAGTTCCCCCTGATGTGAAGATGATTTCTTTTTCATCTGCTCCTAAAAGGCCAGCCATTTGTTTTCTTGCCTGCGCTAAAAGGTTTTCTGCTTCCGCACCCAGACTGTGCAGCGAGGATGGATTGGCAAAAAAACGAGTTGCAACATGTGCAAAAGCATGCAATACTTCATCATATGGTTTCGTGGTTGCACTGTTATCAAGATAAATCAAGATATTCGATCCTCCAATACATTGAAAAAAGGGAGTTTTGAATCTGTATAGTTAAAGAAAAGAGTAATGTGTCCGAAACAAACCATCATAATAACATAAAATCAGAAAATAAGAAATAAATATTTAACTATTTGACATATTAAATTTTTTGAATATAATAAAAACTGATTTAATCTTATTTTTCGACAAATTTTTTAGATAATGTGGTAGGATGAAAACGGATACATTTTCTAACACTCAGTCTTCAGGAGGATTTTCATGTCAAAATCATTGCCATTAAAAGAAACTTTAACTATAGGACTTATGCTCTTCGCTTTATTTTTCGGAGCAGGTAATTTAATCTTTCCGCCTGGATTAGGCCAGCAAGCTGGTGTAAACATGTGGGAGGCGATGATCGGATTCCTGATAACAGGTGTCGGACTTCCGCTCCTTGGTGTAGTCGCAATAGGAGTATCAGGCAGTGATGTCCAGTCTCTTGCAGGCAGGGTACATCCAGTTTTCGGATTAGTATTTACATTCATATTATATCTAGCCATAGGACCTGTCTTTGCCATTCCAAGAACAGGCACAGTCACATATGAAGTTGGCTTATTGCCATTCTTGCCAGCTGCAGCTGCAGACAGCAGTTTGCCTTTGTTTATATTCACCATTATCTTTTTCGGCATTACGTTTTGGCTGTCACTTAATCCAACGAAGATTGTTGATACAGTTGGAAAGCTTTTAACCCCAATCCTGCTGATTGTACTTGCGCTTATCTCGATTAAGATGTTTGTAACACCTATGGGAGAATTGCAGGCTCCAAAAGGAGAGTATGCAGAGGGTTCCTTTTTCAAAGGCTTTTTGGAAGGATATTTGACAATGGATACCCTTGCTGCTTTAGTATTCAGCATCGTTGTAATCAATGCAGTTAAAGAAAGAGGCATTACAGACCGTTCTGCCATTGCAAAAATCTGCATCAGATGCGGGTTAATCGCTGCTGCAGGCCTTGCAGCCGTTTATATTTCCCTTGCGTACTTAGGAGCTACAAGCGTAACTCAAATTGGTTATCTCGATAATGGCGGAGCTGTTTTATCGGAATCAGTGAATATCCTATTTGGTTCATTAGGAAATGTGATTTTGAGCACGGCTATTACATTTGCTTGTTTGACAACAAGCATTGGCCTGGTTTCAGCCTGCGGCAAGTATTTCTCAAAGGTTTTTCCGAGTATTTCGTATAAACTGATCATCACTATTATTTGTTTATTCAGTTTAATTGTCGCGAACGCTGGATTAACAAAGCTGATCGCCTTTTCTGTCCCAGTTTTAATTGCTTTATATCCGCTTGCAATCGTTCTGATTGTACTATCTTTTCTTCACCATTATTTTAAAGGTGCACCTGAAGTATACATTTGCAGTTTAATCTTGACGACCGTTATTAGCATCGCGGATGGATTAAAAGCTGGAGGCTTGCTCCCAGGCGAAGCTGACGAGTGGCTTACATCCATTGTTCCGTTATTCGACTACGGCATTGGATTCTTAGTTCCTGCTGTCATTGGCGGAATAATCGGGTATATCATCTCCATTGTCAGGACTAATCAGAAAAACGGGGCTGCCATGGCAAGCCCGCGAAGAAGATAGAAATTGATAAAAAAACTCCCGTACCTCTTGGTACGGGAGTTTTTTTCATGAAGATGGTTTAGTCTCTTCATCCAAAATAATTTGAAGCTTCGAGAGTGAGCCTGGCTCAACTTGTTCAAGAGCAGCTGCTGCTTTTTCCAGCGACTGGCTGTATTCATATTTTCGGAAATGCACTTCCGCCTCTTTTAATTGATCAGCGACCGTTCCATTTCGTCTTCTGTATTTGTTTCCATATTGAATTACTTTTTCAGCTAAATAGACTTGTTCAATCATTTCCTCAGCCTGCTTGGAGAACGTCTCTATGTTCTTAACAGCCTCATCCAGCAGTGCATTAACTTCAACCATATTCAATGGAATCTCTTCAAGCCTGCGTGACACCTGAGAAACCGATTGCCTGGCGTCCTGAAGCAGCTGAGCAAGACTTCCTGGCAGTCCAGGCACATTGCTTTTCTGGATTTTTCTGCTGGAGTCGTGCAGCTGTTTTCTCGCATCAGACAATGCTTTTCTTGCTTCACGCTCTTCTTTGCGGAGTGCCTGAAGCAATTCGCTGAAATCATGATGCTCGGTTTTAACAGAAGCTATATGCTTCTCAAGTTCTTCAAGCTCTTCTTTTAAAATCGAATGTGCAAGCTGTTCTGTCTGCAGGTTGTTTTGAATATGAGAGAATTGCTTATAAAGAGAGTTAATTTGCTTTTCCAGTTTCCTCTGTTTATCTAAATCAGCTTCAGAAATTTGATAGCTCTGTCTTACAAGTTCTGCTTCTTCCTGTGTTTCTTTTCGCTTAGCGAGAAGGTCTGCAAGCTGCTGATCTATCTTGCTTGTGGCAGATTGCACATAATGATGTGCCAGTACTTCTTTTTCCAAAAGATCATAGAATGTGTCAATTGCTTCCTGAATTTCTTCTAGGCTGTCTTTTACTTCAGCTGTATTTGCTTCCGCAAGCAGCTCCATATGTGAATCTAGCTGTTTAGTCATTTTGTGAAGCTCTGTTTCAAGCTGAATATGCTTCAAATGGAAGCCATTATCAAGCATTTCCTGATAGCCTTCCGAAAGCTCTGCAAGCTGATTCGGGATAACCGTGTGGCACTCTGCCAAAAGCTTTGGTATGTCATCGATTTTAGACAGCAGAATCAGGATTTCTTCTTTTTGAACGAGCAGAATCTCTCTTGCAGCCAAATAGTTGCCTGCCTCGGTTTCTGTTTCAAATTGTTTTAATGCTTCAACTATCTCCCCAAGCATCGCATCAAGCTTTGCATGGGATTTTCCAAACGTATGGCTGTGTGCAAGAAGCGTCTTTTTTGCTTTTTTCACATTTGCCCTAACGTCCTCTATTTCTGTGCTGTTCTTTTCTTCACTCGATATGAGCTCATTAATCTCCGATATAATGATTTCAATAGATTCATCAACAAGCTTAAGTGTTTTTTCGATATGCTCCAAAACCTTTTTGGATTTGGTAAAACGGTATTTGTCCGCATAGTCCTCTGCATCAAACAGAAGCTCCTCTACTTCAGGAAGCTGGGCTGTAATAATCTCATCCCATTCCTTCCTCCACCGTTCAAATAATTCTTCGGCTTGTCCTGTCATTTTCAAGTCTTTGACTTTTGAAAGCTCATCTACAATTGACCGGTTCATAATCTCAATCTTCAATGCTTCTAAACGGTCAACTTCTTTGTATATGTTCCTTCTGATAACGTAGCCGACACTAAATAAAACCAGCAAAATGACAATAAGTCCAATAACGACTTCCATAATGAGCCCCCTCGTTGTGTTCCAGCAAATCGTCATAACAAGGTATAATATTTTTATATGAATGTAAGTAACGATTGTCGAATTCTTATGTAAAGTGTATTTATTTGTGAATGATGTTATTTCGTTGTATTTATGATACCATGTAAACGACAATTTTTGACCGATAATTTAAATTTTTTTACATAATTTATCGCCATATTTCGCGGCTTTTGAGAGGTGTGACAAAGCTTGAGAAAAAAAGACGGACATGTCCATACGCCATTTTGCCCCCATGGTTCAGCAGACAGTTTTGAAATGTATATCGAAAAAGCTCTGAAAATGGGATTAGAAGAGCTGACATTTACTGAGCACGCTCCCCTGCCGGAGGGTTTTTCCGATCCCGTTCCTGATAAAGACAGTGCAATGAATATGAGACTTTTAAATGACTATATCTTACAAGTGTTAAAAGTAAAAGAAAAATACTCAAATGACATAAAAATTAATCTCGGATTTGAAATTGATTATATTGAAGGATTTGAACGTGAAACAGAATCGTTTCTGTCTCGGTACGGCCACTATATTGACGATGCTGTGCTGTCAGTTCACTTTTTAAAACTAAATGGTGAATATTATTGCGCGGATTTTCATGAGAGTACGTTCTTGCAAATGATGGAGGCAGCCGGAAGTTTGAAATCTCTTCATATTACCTATTATGAAACAATGCTTGCGGCAGTCAAAGCCAATCTAGGTCCCCATAAACCTAAACGGCTCGGTCATCTCACTCTGATCAATAAATTCCAAAAACGTTTTCCGGCAGATTTCAATATAAAAGACATGCAGCAAGACCTGCTGCATGCCGTTAAAGAACAGTACATGGAGCTTGATTTTAATGTGGCGGGTTTAAGGAAAGATTTATGCGGAGCCATTTATCTTGATCCGTGGATGATAAACGAGGCAAAAAAACAAAACATCCCTCTCGTATACGGGTCTGACGCCCATAGTGCAAAGGATGTTGGTGCACACTTTTCCCTTTATGAGGAGGCTCTTTCTTAAGAGCTTACATATATCTCTTAAACAATAGCTTCTTTTTGTGCAGGATCACAAAGAAGATGATCGATCCATATTTCAATTTCATGGAAGTATTGTTTTACGAAATAAGATTCGTGTGTCTGTATATAGAGAACTTCACTCATATACTGAGGCTGAAGATAGGGCATATTCAGCAGGCTCTTTAATTGCACTAAAATGTGCACCATTGGCGCCTTGCGGAAATTACCGGTTTTAATGCCCTCTTCAAGAATGGCTTTAAAAAAGTATTTCTCCTTAGTCAGATAGGTCGTCATTACTTCTCTGATTAAGGTAGAATCTAAGGTAACTTCTCTTAGAACAAACCTTGCAAGTTGACGATTTTGATGCTGGTAGTTTAAAATATCCTGAATTAATAGCAAAAGACAATTTTTCGGTGTTTCATGACTAAGGCGAATATAGCCTTCTTCAATGACAGAAAGGTATCCTTCATAATACTTGGAGACCAGGTACTCCAAGAGGCCTCCCTTTCCATTAAAATAGTAGGAGATGTGAGCAACATTTACATTTGCTTTTTTGGCGATTTCCCTGACAGAAGTCCCATTAAAGCCTTGTGTGTTAAATAATGCTACAGCGGCGTCGATAATCTTTTCTTTCGTTTGATTGGGGACGTTCGGCTGGATTGGCATAATTCTCACCCCTTTCATCATTACTATGTTATTTCAAGGAAGCAGGAGGTTTATCCTTTAATGTTTTCTCGACAAAGTTTGTCCGGCTCATTTTAATAATGGGGAAAAATACACAAAGGTGGGGAATCATCATGTTTCATGTCGAAAAATACAGTGGCAAACAAGAAGAAAATTATCAGCTGCTCATTAAACAGCTTAAAGCATTATTAGACGGTGAAAGCGACCAAATCGCTAATTTATCGAACGCTTCTGCTCTATTGAATCAGTTTTTGCAAGAAGTAAACTGGGTTGGATTCTATTTATATAAAGACAGCGAACTTGTATTGGGGCCTTTCCAGGGTCTTCCGGCATGTGTAAGAATCCCTATGGGAAGAGGAGTATGCGGAACAGCTGCAGCCACACAAGAAACAGCCCGGATCGCTGATGTTCATTCTTTCCCCGGCCATATTGCATGTGATGCAGCATCACAGTCGGAAATCGTTATTCCTATTGTAAAAGAAGGAGAGCTGTTAGGCGTGCTTGATATCGACAGCCCTGTAAAAAACCGCTTCAGTGAACTCGATCAAGAATACTTAGAGCAATTTACTGAAGCCCTGAAAGATTATTTGTAAACATGAACAAACCGGAACCCTTAAAGTTCCGGTTTTATTTTATTTCCGCTCTAAAGCCTGTTCTAGATCTCCCCAAATATCTTCAACGCTTTCAAGACCTACAGACAGCCGGACGAGATTATCTTCGATTCCCATTTGTATTCTTTCAAACTCTGGCACTACGGAATGCGTCATTGTTGCCGGGTGCTGAATTAATGACTCTGCATCTCCAAGGCTAACAGCAATCTTTATCAGCCCAAGCGCGTTGATAAATGCCTGTGTTTCTGCTTTATCATGGTTTTTAAGAGTAAAGGTAATGAGTCCTCCGCCTTTTTTCATTTGCTTTTTAGCAAGAGCAACCTGTTCCGGATTTCCCAAGAATGGATAGACAACACGGTCAATAGATGGATGAACAAGCAGCCTCTTTGCAATTTCCTCTGCATTTTCACAGTGCCGGTCCATTCGTACAGGCAGTGTTTTTAATCCTCTAAGCAGCAGCCAGGCATCGAAAGGAGACATAATGGCTCCGATATCTTTTCTTTCCGTCATGGCAAGTTTGTGAATGTATTCTTTCTTGCCTGCAACAAAACCGCCGATCACATCTCCATGACCGCTGATATATTTTGTTGCACTGTGCAGAACAATATCACACCCCAGCAAAAGCGGCTGCTGCAGATATGGCGAACAAAAAGTATTATCAACGATTACTTTTAAACCGCGGGCTTTTGCAGCAGCAGTCACGGTTGCTAAATCAATCAGCTGCATAGTAGGATTAATGGGTGTCTCAATATAGATGCATGCAGTCTCCGGCTTAATAGCTGCTTCTATTACTTCTATACTGTTCAATTCTGAAAATGAATAAGTGATCCCGAATTTTTCTTCAAGCATTTTCAGCAATCCAAACGTACATCCATAGATTCCTTTAGAACATAGAATATGGGAACCTGTTTTGACCATAGACATGAGAACCGCTGATACAGCACCCATACCGGAACCGAAAGCAAGAGCCGCTTCCGCCTCTTCAATTGCCGCGATTTTCTGTTCTGCCAATTGTACTGTCGGATTTCCCAGCCGGGAATAAATATGACCTTCTTCTTCTCCCGCAAAACGCTTTTCTCCTGTTTCCGCCCTGTCAAATACAAACGTCGCTGTCTGATAAAGCGGAGGCGTCAAACTGTTATATGGGTCCTTCAATTGTTTTTGACCGTGAATGACTTTTGTTTCAAAGCTGAATTCCTTCCCCAGTGTTCTCTCCCCCTTCTCTGTTTACATTCATTATCATATGATAGTTCCACAGATTTTGAAAGCGCTTTCTTAACGATAAAAAAAGATATCACCTCTGTAAGGTGACACCGTTTTTACCCGACCTCTATATCCTGCTGAAAAATGACACGGTTTTTCCCGCTTTCTTTTGCACTGTATAAAGCTTTGTCTGCACGTCTGATAATTCTTTTCAGCGTATCATTCCGGTCATCCTTCCAATGAGCGACTCCGCAAGAAACAGTGACTGTCGGTTCTGTTCCTTTGAGCACGGACCCAACAAGGCGGTTTGCTACTGAGATACCTGTTGCAAGATCCGTCTGCGGCAGGTAAACTGCAAGTTCTTCTCCGCCCCACCTTGCACCCACATCATGTTCACGGATATTGTTTTTAATAATCTTTGCGACTTGAATGAGAACTTCATCACCAACCTGATGTCCATATGTATCATTCACCAGCTTAAAATCATCTATGTCCATAAGGATGAACGTTCCTTGGCTGTCTTTTCCAAGAGAACTCTGTACAAACTCATCCAAGAAGCTGCGGGAATGTAAAGTAGTTAAATGATCGGTTTTCACAAGCATCTCAAGCTCTTCCCGAAGCATGGAATTCATAAGTGCCAGTGTAGAATGATGAATCAGTGATTGCATCAGCTTAAACATTTCAAAGGTAAAATGATACGAGTCAGAATGAAGAACAATAACAAATCCTTTCAGCTGCTCGCTTTGAATCATCGGTATGGCAATCAGAGAGGAAAATACTGATTTATCTCCTCCACTTGCTTCTCCGATAAACAATCCTTCAAGGTGCCGGCTGAATTTGCTGTGAACCAAATCCAAATAAGGCTCTGATTCTCCTTCGTGAAAAAAAGGCGTACTGCCCGGCAATATACAAGGCTGACCATCCTTATTCATATAATAAAAGCCAACCTCTTCAGCAGAAAATGAACGGATGATTCGGTCTGACATGAAAGTCATCGTTTCAACCAGCCTCAAGTTTTTATTCAGACGGTGAGATGTTTCATTAATAAGCTGCAGATCTGAAACAAGTTTTTTTGATTGTTCATAAAGCTTTGCATTCTCAAGTGCATGACCCGCAGCCTTTGCAAGAGATTCAATAATCACCATCACTTCTTTGTCTAAGTGAGACTGATTTTGCTTGGTGGCTTCTAAAACTCCGTAAACCCCCTGTTTTCCTCTAAGCGGAGCATAAACAACAAGATGATTTGATTGTTTATACAGCTCCCACTGCACATCACCCGACAAATACGCCTGCATCGCTTTTTCATTTCCGTAATTCCCTTCGTAATCCAAGCTCTTGATCGGCAAATTTTGTTTGTTATCATTATCCTGTGAGAGAAAAAGATAAAAAAGATAGGCCGGAAACATCGTTTGAAGGGAATCGATCAGCTGATCCAATACCTCGTCCTTATTCATTGTCGAATGAAGTTTTTCAGTCAGCTTATACAGTGATTTATATTTAGCATCACTCTCCATTTTATTGGACTTTCTAATAAAATAGGAAAGGAATTTTTCGCATTCACTATGAAGCTTTTCGTAAAATTCTTTGCTGAAAGCATTCTTATTCTTTATTACTATAAGATATTCACCAGGGATCAATAGCTCCGCCCTGAGATCATGCACTTCAATCTGTTCCTGCTGTTTTATAAATCGATCGCATTGATAGAAGCCAGCTGTTGAAGCAAGCAGAACATATTGATGATTTTCATATTTAAAAAGAGCCGCATCCTCTGATTCCATTGCTTTTTGCAGAGTGCAGACAAAATATTCTTCATGCCTTTTGCTGTTCTGCAGGCATTCGCTGCTGATATAATCAAAGAAAAGACTCTTAATAGACATTAACGTATACTCTGATAGATGTATCACAAAAATCCCCCGTACTGTCAAATCCTGCATTATTTATTTCAGTATAACATAGAATATTTTCCAATTTATCTATTTCATGTGTTTTTCTAATCTTCCGCTCTCCACTTTTATTCGAATGTTTGCTTGACTTTATATTATTAAAATCATATAATATTCGTTGTGTAAAATAAATATTCGCAGCCTATTGATACCACTGCTGTGATTTCATTTTGTTCCTCCATTGTGAGGTGTATCGTGTAACTCTCTGCTGCTGGAGCGAGGATATATGAAAACAAAATGTGCATGTCAGTTCAGGGTCAGTCTGTTTTTATTTTATGCCAAATAAAAACATGTAAGGAGGAGACATATATGTCTCGTTATACAGGTCCAAGTTGGAAACTTTCCCGTCGTTTGGGAATTTCATTAAGCGGAACAGGTAAAGAATTAGAAAAGCGTCCATTCGCGCCAGGTCAGCACGGCCCGACTCAACGCAAAAAATTATCTGAGTACGGCTTACAATTACAAGAAAAACAAAAGCTTCGCCACATGTTCGGTGTGAACGAGCGTCAATTCCGCAACACATTTGACAAAGCTGCTAAAATGACTGGTAAACACGGTGAAAACTTCATGATTCTTCTTGAGTCTCGTTTAGACAACGTTGTTTATCGTCTTGGTTTAGCACGCACTCGCCGTCAGGCACGTCAAATCGTTAACCATGGCCACATCATGGTTGATGGAAGCCGCGTAGACATTCCATCATTCCAAGTGAAACCAGGTCAAACAATCACTTTACGTGAAAAATCACGCAACCTTGACATCGTTAAAGAATCAATCGAAGTAAGCAACTTCGTTCCTGAATTCTTAACTTTCGATGCTGACAAATTAGAAGGTACTTTCACTCGCTTACCTGAGCGTTCTGAATTGCCTGCTGAAATTAACGAAGCTCTTATCGTTGAGTTCTACTCACGTTAATTTTGTAAAGACCCTGGAAACGTTGATGAAACGATTTCCAGGGTTTTTCTTTTTATATAAAAACTTCTGCATTCCTCACGCCGAATCATAATCTTCTGCCTTATAAACTACTAAGCAAAGTTTCTTTTTCTCTTTTGAATCGCAGCTGAAAGAATATTGCCTTTTTTGAAGATCCTTATCTGCTGTTTAGAGAAACAGTAGGCCTTAATGTAATGTTCATTTATTTCATTCACTAAAATCATTCTTTGCGTAAGCAATCCTTTTTCAGAAAGATAAATCATTTCAATCGGCATCTGCTGATTTTTTGATTTCTCCAATAAAACCTTCATCGTATCAGCCCCTTTTTCTACTTTCATCATATGCAAACAAACGTTCTATTACAACGGATAAGAATAAATTCATTTTGTGTAATTTTTGGAAGAAATACTGTTATAGAAGAATGTATTTAAAAAAACCTTTTGACTGACTTAACCATTACATTCTTAGGCGAGATTATTTCTTTACAACAAAAAGGGCTGTTCAGAAAGTCTTCTCATAAATTGTTGATTTTGATGATAAATATTCCTTTCCGCCCCAGTCACTTAGGATCTTCAATATTCAGACTATTAAACAACAAAGTTTATTAAAAAAACTACAGAAAAAAGCAGGCAGGAAAACATTTGTTTTCCTGCCTGCTTCATTTTAAAGACTCATCGGACAACCACTTTCGTTAGTCCTTGTATTGAATTAACGTGTACTTCTTCTTCCCTCTGCGGATAACCGTGAATTTAGCATCAATGCGGTCTTCCGCTCCAAGAATTTTGTTCGTGTCCTGAATGCGCTCGCCATTGATGTATACTGCTCCATTTGAAACATCTTCTCTTGCCTGGCGTTTTGAAGGCGAGATCTTAGCATTAACAAGCAAATCGATTAAGCTGATTTCAGCTTCTTCTACTGTAAATGCAGGCACATCTTTAAAGCCCTGCTCGATTTCATCTCCAGTCAGCTCTTTAATATTGCCGCTGAACAAAGCCTGTGAAATTTTAATGGCTTGATCTAGTGATTTCTCTCCGTGCACAAGCTTTGTCATTTCTTCAGCGAGTGCTTTTTGAGCTGCACGCTTTTCCGGAGCATCTGTCAGTTCCCTTTCTAGTGAAGCAATTTCTTCATGAGAAAGGAACGTGAAAAACTTGATGTATTTTATGACATCGCGGTCATCTGTGTTAATCCAGAACTGGTAGAATTCATAAGGAGTTGTTTTTTCCTTATCAAGCCAAATGGCACCGCCTTCTGTTTTGCCGAATTTCGTGCCGTCTGATTTTGTTACAAGCGGTACCGTTAAACCAAACGCTTTTGCATTTTCCTCTGATTTGCGGATCAGCTCAAGACCTGCTGTGATGTTTCCCCACTGATCGCTTCCTCCAACCTGAAGTCTGCATCCTTCTGTTCTGTACAGGTTCAAAAAGTCGTATGACTGCAGAATCATGTAGCTGAATTCAGTGTACGAGATGCCGGATTCAATTCTTGATGAGACCGTATCTTTGGCGAGCATGTAGTTAATGCCGAAATTTTTGCCCACATCTCGGAGGAACGTAATCAGATCCATGGAACCGATCCAATCGAAGTTGTTTGCAAGAATGGCAGGATTTTTGCCTGAAGGATCAAAATCAAGGAAACGTGACAGCTGGTTTTTAATTTTATCTGACCATTCTTTGACGATATCAGATGTATTCAGCGTACGTTCTGCTTTTTTGCCGGATGGATCTCCAATCATCCCTGTTGCTCCCCCTACTAAGGCAATCGGACGGTGTCCTGCCTGCTGAAAACGGCGAAGAGTTAAGATTGGAAGCAGGTGGCCGATATGCAGGCTGTCTGCTGTCGGGTCAAATCCTGTATATAATTTAACAGACTCCTCTTCAAGCACCTTTTTCAGGCCTTCTTCGTCTGTCATTTGATTAATTAATCCTCTGAACTGAAGATCATTGAGCAATTCACTCATTTTGACTCTCTCCTTTTTCATAAAATACAAAAAACGCCCCTTCAAAAAATGAAGGGGCGTGGAATACGCGGTACCACCCTGCTTTGGGAAGCATGCTTCCCGTCTCGAAAAGATAACGGACTTTAACCGTCTTCTGCTATTTGGCGGATAAGCCGTTCACAAAAGAAGCTCCTGGAGGTAATTCATGATTCATCTGTGTACTGATTTGCATCAAACATCAGCTTTCTAAAACAGGGAGATGTTCACTACTTATTCCATTCAAAGCATTTTTAAATTCTAATAAATCTTTTTTACCATATAGAATTTCACTTGTCAAACGATTCTTCAACATCTGACATAATCATACAAAAGTACTGTTTTTATATGATATAATTGAGAGGATTGTATAGGGGGATGATACATAAATGGATAAATTCAAAACTTGGTACAGCAAATTTATGCCTTACAAACATAGAACAGTTAAAGGGTTTAATATTACTTACGGTGTCGTCTGGAACCTGATGCTGATCTTTTTTGTCATCGGTTTAATTGCCGCATCATTTGGCGGCGGAATCGGTGCAGGTTATTTTGCATCGCTTGTTAAAGATGAACCTCTCCGCACTTATAGTTCCATGAAAAAAGATATTTATAATTACGAAGAAACCTCGCAGATCTATTTTTCTGATTCTGTGTATTTAGGAAAGCTCCGTGCGGATATTGAACGGCAGGAAGTAAAGATTGATGAGATTTCAAAACACGTAAAAAATGCTGTCATCGCTACAGAGGACGAGTTTTTCTACGAACATGACGGGGTTGTCCCTAAAGCGATCATGCGTGCTCTTTTTCAAGAAGTCACAAACTCCTCCAACCGTTCTGGGGGAAGCACACTCACTCAGCAGCTGATAAAAAATCAAATTCTTACAGATGAAGTCTCTTTCGACCGCAAAGCCAAAGAAATCCTGCTTGCTCTCAGACTTGAGCGCTTCTTTGAAAAAGAGGAAATTTTGGAGGCCTATCTGAATGTAGCAGACTTGGGCAGAAACGCTTCCGGCAGAAATATAGCCGGTGTACAGGCTGCTGCGCAAGGGATTTTTGGTGTGGATGCGAAGGATTTATCCCTTCCCCAATCCGCTTTTATTGCAGGACTTCCTCAGAGTCCATTTGGCTATACCCCATTTACAAACAGGGGTGAAATAAAGGAAAACCTCGATGCCGGCACATCAAGAATGAGGACGGTTCTTAGACGCATGCACGCAAAAGGCTTCATCACGCAAGCAGAATACGATGAAGCAAGCAAATTTGATTTAAGAAAAAGCCTGGCCAAGGCCAAGCCTTCTTCCATCGAACAATACCCTTGGCTGACTTATGAAATCGAAGAGCGCGCTACTGATATTATTTTAACGCAGCTTGCTGTAAAAGACGGCCATAAAATGGATGAACTGAAAAAAAATAAAGAATTATACGCTGAATACAAAGCACTTGCTGACCGTAACTTAAGGCAAAACGGCTATAAAATCCATACAACAATTCAAAAAGATATTTATGACAAAATGAAAACCATCGCTGAATCGTATGAATACTACGGAAACGATAAACCTGAAGTGAAAATAGACAAAGATACCGGGAAGAAGATACAAGTTCAGGAGCCCGTTGAGGTCGGTGCTGTTTTAATTGAGAATAAAACAGGAAAAATCATCAGTTTCGTCGGGGGCAGAAATCATAAAAGAGAACAGGTTAATCATGCGATGGATACGCCGAGATCAAATGGATCAACGATGAAGCCGCTGCTCGCCTATGCTCCGGCGATGGAAACCGGCGCCATCCAGCCTGGATCGGTTCTTGCCGATGTACCGATGCAAATCGGCGAATGGAGCCCTAAAAATTTCGATGGCCGCTTTCACGGATTTACAAGCGCACGCTATGCACTTGAAAAGTCATATAATATACCTGCGATTAAGTCCTATTTAAAAGTGATTGATCAGAATCCTCTTAACTATTTAAAGAAAATGGGAGTCACAACGATCTCTAAAGCTGATGGCGGTCCAGCTACTTCAATCGGGGGGCTGACTAATGGCATTACCGTTGAAGAAAACGTAAACGCTTATGCAACATTTGCAAATGGCGGAAAGTTTATCGATGCTTATCTCATTGAAAAAATTGAGACAAAATCAGGTGAAGTCATTTATCAGCATAAATCAAATGCAGTAGATGTATTCACACCTCAGACATCCTATTTAACAATCGACATGATGCGCGATGTTATCAAACAAGGAACGGGTTCATCCGCAAAGAGCTACTTGTCATTCAGCGCGGACTGGGCAGGAAAAACAGGAACGAGCCAAGATTATAAGGATATATGGTTTGTAGGCACAAATCCGAATGTTTCATTTGGAACTTGGATCGGATACGATACTCCTAAATCTGTTCAAAAAGATTATAAGGGCATGTCCTACAGCCGCCGGAACATCCTATTATGGTCTAAGCTGATGAATGCAGCCCATGACGTGAATCCGGGGCTCATCGCACCGAAAGAAACCTTTAAAATGCCCGGCGGAATCGTTCAAAAATCATACTGCGCTCTCTCCGGGGACTTGCCGTCTAGTATGTGCCAGCAGGCGGGACTTGTTGCAACAGACCTTTTTAATGCGAAGTTCGTTCCAACAAAAACAGATGACAGTTTAACATCCGGAAAATACGTATTTGTTAAAGACAGAGCTTATAAGGTACCCCCTTCTGCTCCTTCTGAATTCGTTCAGCAAGGTGTGATGCTGAAAAAGGAAATTCTGCAAAGGCATCATTTAAGCAGCTTCAGCGATTTAAAAGAATTGCTGCCAAATAAAACAAACTGGGGCAATATTGTTGTAACAGATGGAAATGAAATTCGGGATAACGGAACTGCTCCATCACAAGTATCCGGAGTAAGAATCGGCAGCGGCCGCCTGAACTGGAATACAAGCGTTGATTCCGATGTTGTAGGCTACCGCGTTTATGCAGCCGGCAACTTCTCTAAAAACTTCAAAAAAGTAGCGAGCATCCCTGCTTCAAAAAGTCTATCTGCATCAATAGGAGGTTCACCTGCAGCCTATTATGTAGTCGCAGTTGATGTAGCAGGAAAAGAATCACCTGCTTCTGCTACCGTAACAAGCGGATCCTATCAAGCTCAAAAACCGGAAGCGCGTCCTGCTGATTCTAAACCTAAAGATCCGAAACCTGCAGAACCGAAGCCCGCTGACCCTAAGCCCGCTGATCCAAAACCAGCGGACCCTAAGCCGGAACCTAAACCTCCGGAGAAGCCGGCGGACAATGAGGGACAGCCGCCTCCAAAAGAGGAAAAACCAAATGGCTGACCTGCAAATGCATCCTGAACCAGATTAAGAACGAATGTAGACTATACGAAAAAAAGCTTGCAGAATATCTGCAAGCTTTTTTCATCTGATTCTATTAATCTTCCATTGTCGACAAATCGCCAGTCGGCAAATCGAGCTCCCACGCTTTTAAGACGCGGCGCATAATTTTTCCGCTTCGTGTTTTTGGCAGTTTATCGCGGAATTCAATTTCACGCGGTGCTGCGTGAGCAGCAAGTCCCTTTTTAACAAAATTGCGGATTTCCTCTTTAAGTTCATCTGTCGCTTCGTACCCGTCACGAAGCGCAACAAACGCTTTAATAATTTCACCGCGCACTGGATCCGGCTTTCCGATTACTCCAGCTTCAGCAATGGCTGGATGCTCAACAAGCTTGCTTTCAACCTCAAATGGACCGACGCGCTCGCCTGATGTCATGATGACATCATCAATTCTGCCCTGGAACCAAAAATAGCCGTCCTCATCCTTATAGGCCGAGTCTCCGGAAACATACCAATCTCCCGGCATAAAATAAGACTCGTACTTTTCTTTGTTGTTCCAGATGGCATGCATCATGGATGGCCAGCCTTTTTTAATCGCCAGATTTCCCATGCGGTATGGCGGAACTTCATTGCCCTGGTCATCAACTATTGCGGCCTGGACGCCCGGAATTGGTTTACCCATTGATCCTGGCTTAATTTCCATGGACGGATAATTGCAGATTACCTGTGCACCCGTTTCTGTCATCCACCATGTATCATGAATACGGTTGTCAAAGACTTTTACGCCCCATCTGACAACTTCAGGATTTAACGGTTCCCCAACGCTCAAGATGTGTCTTAGTGAACTTAAGTCAAACTGTTTCACAAGCTGATCGCCGGCACCCATAAGCATCCTGAAAGCTGTTGGTGCACTGTACCAGACCGTTACACCATAATTCTGGATTGTTTCATACCACTGTTCAGGCTTAAATCTGCCCCCTACGATGACGTTTGACGCTCCATGAAGCCAAGGTCCAAAGATCCCGTAAACGGTCCCTGTGACCCATCCTGGATCGGCTGTGCACCAATAAACATCATCTTCTTTTAAATCAAGAACCCAGCTGCCGGTCTGATAATGCTGAATCATCGCCTGATGGACATGCAGAACCCCTTTCGGCTTGCCGGTTGAACCGGATGTATAATGGAGCAGCAGGCCGTCTGTTTTTTCGACCCATTCTATTTCAAGCTTATTGCTTGCTGTCTTCATTCTTGTCAACAAATCTATGTATGGACCATCTTCATGAACATTCTCTCCTACAAGGACAACATGCTTTAGAGCCGGAAGATCATTAAACGGAACTCTTTCAAGAAGCTCCGGAGTTGTTACAATAACTTTAGCGTCGCTGTCCTGAAGGCGGTCGCTCACTGCTCCCTCCATAAAGGCTTCGAATAAAGGACCGACAATGGCCCCGAGCTTTATCGCACCAAGCACTGTAAAGTACAATTCCGGAGTTCTCGGCATAAAGACGAAAACACGGTCGCCTTTTTCTACATCTGCACATTGACGAAGAATGTTTCCTGCTTTATTTGAGAAATCTTTCATTTCTTTAAACGTATATTTTTCTTCTCTTTCAGGGTCACGGTAATACAAGGCAACCTTGTTTTTCCGAAAAGATTCTGCATGTTTGTCAATTGCTTCGTATGCAGCATTAATTCTTCCTGTTTCAGACCACGATAAATGCTTTTCTGCTTCTGCCCAGTCAAAATTTTCATAGGCTTTTGCATAGTCTTCAAGATTGTGGTTCCCCTTTGCTGCTGGCAGCGCTTCCAACTTCATCCTTAACTCCCCCTTATTCAGTATATACATTCTCTATTATAGAACAGATTCTATCTTTTCTCAATTTTTAAAAAAATCGCAGTTTTTTAATGTAACCGCTTCATTTATCTAATTTTCTAGTATAATAGATTTAAGTCCAGCATCAATAGAAGGCGGTGAATGAATGGAACATCTTAAAACCTATAACGCAAAAGAGATTAAAACTCCGTATGGTTCGCTCATTATTGAAGGTCCAATAAAAGCCGAGAAACTGGCAGGTCTTGAATTTCATCATGATCTCGTAGCTTTCAGGCAGCCTGAGCAGCAGCACAAAGCTTTGATTGAAATAGCTGCTCTTCCCGAAGGACGGATTATTATAGCAAGAAATCGCCATACCATTGTCGGGTATGTTACATATTTATATCCAGATCCACTGGAGAGATGGTCAGAAGGCAAGATGGAAAATCTGATTGAACTTGGCGCAATCGAGGTTATCCCTGAATACAGGGGCTATTCTGTCGGAAAAAGCCTTCTTAGAGTCTCCATGATGGATGACGCAATGGAAGACTATATTACGATCACAACAGAATATTATTGGCACTGGGATTTAAAAGGCACAGGCCTTAATGTGTGGGAATACCGGAAAGTGATGGAGAAAATGATGAATGCCGGCGGCTTGGAGTGGTATGCAACAGATGAACCCGAAATCAGCTCCCACCCCGCAAATTGCCTTATGGCTAAAATCGGAAAAAGAGTAGATCAGGATTCAATTCAGCAGTTTGATCAGCTCAGATTTAAAAACCGGTTTATGTACTGATTTTCTTTCGTTCACGTTTTAAAACAAAGGGGTTTTATGTATGATAGTTGAACAAATCATGAAAAAAGATATTGTGACACTGACACCTGATGCAACTATTGCAGAAGCAATAAAAAAAATGGCTGAACACCGAATCCGCCATATCCTGATAGTAGCTGAAAATGACATGCTGGCCGGGATTGTGACCGACCGTGACATTAAAGATGCAAGTCCTTCGATCTTTCAGCTTAGTGAAAATAAAGAAACGTTGAATACACCATTAAAATCAATCATGAAAACAGATGCTATTACTGGTCATCCTCTTGATTTTGTTGAAGAGATTTCCTCTATTTTTTATGAGCATAAAATTGGCTGCCTGCCTATTATTAAGCACGGGAAACTAGTTGGGATCGTCACCGAAACAGATTTGCTTCATACCTTTGTTCAATTGACAGGAGCGAATCAGCCAGGTTCACAAATCGAGGTCAAGGTACCGAATGTTGCCGGCATGCTGTCTGAGGTTTCTGATGTTTTCAGAAAATGCAAAGTAAACATTGCAAGTGTTCTCGTTTATCCTGACAAAGACGAGCGGTTCAAAGTCCTTGTATTCAGAGTGCAGACAATGAATCCTATGGCACTGATCGAGGAGCTTAATAAAGAAGGATATACGGTTTTATGGCCAAACATCCCGGGGATTTCATCATGAAAGAAAATATTTTCATCTATTCCCCTCTTTTTCAGCAATATAAATTCAGCCAGGATCACCCGTTCAATCAGCTGCGGGTGGAATTAACATATGACCTTCTGAAAAAGATGGACGCATTGTCAGATGAAGAACTGGCTGCACCAAGAATGGCGACCGATGAAGAACTGGCTCTTGTTCATGATAAAAAGTACATAAGTGCTGTCAAAAAAGCAGGCTCTGGAGAACTGGATCCAAAAGAAGCGCTTAATTACGGCATCGGCACCGAGGATACTCCTATTTTTAAAAACATGCATGAAGCAAGTGCCCTGCTAGTTGGAGGCACTCTTACTGCAGTCGAACAAGTAATGGAAGGCAAAGCTAAACGGGCTCTTAATCTCGGTGGAGGTCTTCACCACGGCTTCCGCGGAAAAGCTTCAGGCTTTTGCATTTACAATGACAGCTCTGTCGCCATCAAGTTTATTCAGGAAAAATATCATGCAAAAGTTTTGTACATTGATACAGACGCTCATCATGGGGACGGCGTGCAATGGACGTTTTATGATGACCCAAGTGTCTGTACACTGTCGATACATGAAACGGGCCGCTATTTATTTCCTGGGACAGGCAATGTGACTGAACGGGGTGCCGGCCAGGGATACGGCTACTCTTTTAACATTCCGCTTGATGCTTTTACAGAAGATGAATCATGGATTGATGCCTACAGACAGTCTATTAGAGAAATTGCAGCGTTTTTCAAGCCTGATGTCATTATTACTCAAAATGGAGCAGATGCGCATTTCTATGATCCACTGACCCATTTTGCAACGACGACAGCGATTTTTAAGGAAATTCCTAAAATCGCTCAGGAAATTGCAGATCAGTACTGCGGCGGGAAATGGATTGCTGTTGGAGGCGGAGGCTATGATATCTGGAGAGTCGTCCCGAGGGCCTGGGCGATGATCTGGCTGCAGATGAAACAGCATGCTGTAAACGGCCCCCTTCCTGAGGAATGGATCAAACGCTGGCAGCCGGAAGCACCCGTTACCCTCCCCTCTGTATGGGAAGACAGCAAGGATCAATATAAAGCCATTCCAAGGAAACTTGAAATCGAGGAAAAAAACGCTCAAACTGTTGCGAAAGCACTTTTTCCTCTCAGGCAAAATCAGGGAAAAGACAGAAAAACCCTATCATAAAGAGTATGATGAACCGAAAACATCCAACAATCACTATTTATACAGGGTTATTTGAAACATAATAAAAAGAGCATTGGCCGGCCAATGCTCTTTTTGGTATTATGCTTTAGTTGATTGTCTGATTTCTATGCGATGCGGAAGCTCAACGATATGATTTTCCACTTCTTCTTTGTTCATCAGCTTAGTCAGAAGACGCATGGCTACAGCACCGATATCGTAAGTCGGCTGAACAACAGTTGTTAATTGCGGACGTACCATCGTTGCTAATTTAGTATTATCAAAGCCGATGATCTCAATATCATTCGGAATCACATAGCCATTATCCTGCGCTGCGTGAACGACTCCCAATGCCATTTCATCTGTGCCTGCAAAAATAGCTGTTGGCTTATCCGATAACTCGTTAATCTTTTCGAATGCTTCAAGCCCTGAATCATAGGTGTAGTCACCTTCAGTAATTAAATCTTCATCAACGGCAATGCCTGCTTCTGTAAGTGCACGGCGGTATCCGTTCATCTTCATTTCTTTATTGATTGGCTCTTCCATTGGCCCAGTCACATAGCCGATCCGTTTATGCCCTTTTTCAATCAGCATGGAAACGGCATCAAACGTTGCCTGTTCATAATTAATGTTGACAGATGGAGTGACCTCATTCACATCAACTGAAGCTGCAAGCACAATCGGTACAGGAGAACGTTTAAATTCTTCTACATGCTCATCAGTAATATTTCCGCCCATGAAAACAATGCCGTCTACTTGTTTGCCGAGCATTGTATTCAGCAAGTGCAATTCTTTATCACGGTTCTGGTCAGAGTTGCTTAAAATAATGTTGTACTTGTACATTGTTGCAATGTCTTCAATACCCCGTGCAAGCTCAGCATAAAACGTACTTGAAATATCAGGGATAATAACGCCTACTGTTGTCGTTTTTTTACTTGCAAGTCCGCGGGCAACTGCATTCGGGCGATATCCGAGGCGGTCAATCGCTTCTGATACTTTTTTCCGTGTTGTCGGTTTTACATTCGGATTGCCGTTTACAACCCGGGAAACAGTAGCCATTGAAACATTTGCTTCACGGGCTACATCATAAATGGTAATATTATTCATTTTATTACACTCCTTCTAATTCCATATCTATGTATAATTAGCATTTACAATTTTCAAAGTAAAATGTCACCAATTTTTAATTTATCCCGTAATTACGGGCAGCAAACTATAACAAAAACTAAACTTGTATGTACATAATGATACGATACTATGAAAACGTAAGCAATCAATTTACAGGCTATTTACATATGTTTTCATAAGTTGTTTCATTTTTGTTCATAACTGAGCAATCAATACATAGACAGATTGACTGTATTTTATCTTAAAGAAGATTGATGAAAAGTGCAAGGATAATCATGTTCAGCCTTTATGTGCCGAATTCTTTTTCCTCTACTTGCTATTCCTGTTATTTCTATTTATTAAGGCAAATGTCTTTTCCCTGCTGAAAAAACCGCTGTATTGCAAGCTTCTATAGGTTACACCCCAATTTTTATAGATATAAGAACCATAATCCATTTCCTTCATATACAAGTAGTGTTAACACTTCTTTGAAGGGATCTGAGCGGTTTTATGTCTAAAAACTCTAATAAGATTCTCATTACCGGATGCGCAGGTTTCATAGGTTTTCATCTATCGAATCGTTTATTGCTGGACGGCTATTCAATAGTTGGAATTGATAATTTAAACGATTATTACGATATCGAACTCAAATATTCACGGCTGAATTTATTAAAAAATCACGAAAAATTCACATTTATTTATGGATCGCTCGAAGACAAAGATTTGATAGAAAGCACATTTTCCGAACATTCTCCTTCTATCGTTGTCAATCTTGCAGCCCAGGCGGGTGTTCGTTACAGCATTGAAAATCCCCATGCATATATACAATCGAATATTGTAGGATATATGAATATTCTTGAAGCTTGCCGTCATCACAAAATTGACCATCTCCTCTATGCTTCATCAAGCTCTGTTTATGGATCGAATGAAAAAATGCCTTTTTCTGTAAATGATTTTGTGGATACTCCCATTAGCCTGTATGCGGCTACTAAAAAGGCAAATGAACTGATGGCTCATACTTATAGTCATTTATATGGGCTTAAAACGACAGGTTTGCGCTTCTTTACAGTTTATGGTCCATGGGGAAGACCTGATATGGCCCTGTTTAAATTCACAAAAGCCATTTTAACAGGAGACCCCATCAGTGTATTTAATAATGGCGAAATGAAACGTGACTTCACCTACATCGATGACATTGTTGAAGGCATTGTCAGGTTGATTGAAAGAAAACCCGCTCAAACAGATCATCCAGAACAGATCCCGTATAAGGTATATAATATCGGAAACAATCAGCCGGTCGATCTTATGCATTTTATTTCAGTACTAGAAGATAAATTAGGAAGGAAAGCGGAAAAACAGCTGCTTCCGCTTCAGCCGGGTGATGTTCCCGAAACCTACGCCAATGTAGATGCGTTAATGCGTGACGTTGACTTTAAACCCGCAACATCTGTTGAAGAAGGCATTGGAAAGTTTGTTGATTGGTATAAAGAGTATTATGGATTCAATCATATGCCAAATAAGATTGGCGTTGTAGGGCTTGGATACGTCGGCCTTCCCGCAGCATTAGCTATTTCAAAAAAATTTCCTGTTATTGGCTTTGATATTAATTCGAAGAGAATCAATTCCTTGAAACAGCAGGTAGATACAACAGGTGAAGTTTCTAAACAAGATTTGAATAACGCAAATATCCTTTTTACTGAAGACCCAGGCATGCTCAGAGCGTGCAGCTTTATTATTGTGACGGTTCCCACCCCCATAGACGATTTAAAGATTCCAGACCTGAGCTGTTTGATTTCCGCATCTGAAATGATCGGCAGTCAGATGCAAAAAGGAACCATCGTTGTTTATGAATCAACGGTTTATCCAGGTGCTACTGAAGAAGTATGTATTCCCATTTTAGAAAAATATTCAGGATTAAAGGCAGAAGAAGACTTTTTTGTAGGGTATTCTCCTGAGCGAATCAATCCAGGAGACAAGGAGCATACGTTTAAAAGCATCACAAAAGTGGTTTCAGCACAAAACAAGGAAGCACTTGATACCATCGCAAAGATTTACAGAACTGTTGTTGATAAAGTGCATATCGCTCCGTCTATCAAAGTAGCAGAGGCATCCAAAATCATTGAGAATATTCAGCGTGACGTCAATATTGCCTTAATGAATGAGCTTGCCATGCTTTTTCATGAACTTGAAATCGATACAGCCGAAGTATTAAAAACAGCGAATACAAAATGGAATTTCCTTCGATTTTCCCCTGGTCTGGTAGGCGGTCACTGCATTGGGGTTGATCCCTATTACCTTGCGTCTAAAGCAGAGAATATAGGTTTTCATCCTGAAATGATATTGACGGGGAGAAAAGTGAATGAAGGATTGAGTCAATTTATTACCTCCTCTCTTCTAAAGCTTTTGACTCAAGCCGATATCAGTTTGGAAAATTCCAGAGTGACCATATTAGGATTTACTTTTAAAGAAAATATATCAGACATTCGAAATTCGAAGGTTTTAGATATGATCCATCAGCTGAAACAGGCTGGAGTTGAAGTCCAGGTTTCTGATCCTCTCGCAGATTCAGAGAAAGTCAGGGAAGAATATGGATTACCCCTCTATCCATTGAATGATTTGCTGCCGGGGAATGCAGTAATTGTCGCTGTACCGCATCAGCAATATCAAGAAATAGGCTGGGAACGCATTCAGTCCTTATTGGTTAATGGAAAAGGATTTGTTCTGGATATAAAGAGTGTACTGGATCCATCAACTTGTCCTGAAGGTGTTAAGCTGTGGAGATTGTAATAGTCCAGCTAACAAATAACCTCGTTCCAAAGTCTTTGATAAATAAGTATCTTTTAAAACATCACAATAATAGAGATGAAAAGTTTTAATGGAGGTTTAGATGTGCACAAGAATAAAAGATATATATTACTCATTTTTTTTGATGCCCTTCTCATTCTAGCATCGGTGTTAACTTCTACTATTCTACTATACGGAATAAATTCTGAAATAGATATTGCCAATAGCGTATATATATCCATCCTCTTTTGGATATCAATCATAGGTGTATTTCATCTATTTAATTATTACGATCTGATGTGGAAGTATGTAAGTGTCCGGGAACTTGCGGTAACAGCAGCAGGCCTGGTCCAATCACTGCTGCTGGTTCATATCGTTCATTACCTAATAAACGCATTCATGATTAAAATGACAATCCATCATTCAATCTTGCTGATAACCTGGATCATAATCATGTTTGCTCTATTTATTTCAAGATTTTCTTATAGACTCCTCAAAGAACGAAAGCAGAATACGAAATCAAAAGATAAGAAAGTATTAATTGTCGGAGCAGGCAGTGCAGGAGCATTAGTTGTTAAGGAATTAAACTATGGAAATAGCACTTCTTTAAATCCAATTGCCTTTTTAGATGATGATCCTGCTAAATTAAATCTTTTGCTGATGGGTCTTCCCGTAGTTGGAGCCAGCAAAGATTTAATGACAATTGTAAAAAAGTTAGACATAGACCTTGTTATCATCGCAATACCTTCAGCTCCCAGGACACAAATTTCCGATATTGTAAATATGTGTAAACGTAATGCTGTACAAGTAACGATATTCCCTAAAATCAGCGATATCCTAGACGGGAAGATCACTTTAAATATGATAAAAGATGTTAAGGTAGAAGAGCTGCTTGGCAGACCTCCGATTGAATTAAATTTAGATGGCATTGCAGAATACGTAACGGATAAAGTTGTTTTAGTGACAGGGGCAGGAGGCTCAATTGGATCTGAAATATGCCGGCAAGTTTCAAATTTTCACCCTCAGAAATTACTGATTTTAGGTCATGGAGAAAACAGCATCTATACAATTGAACATGAAATAAAACGCGTTTATCCAACTATCGATTGTGAAGCAATCATTGCTGATATTCAAGATCGAAAAAGAATGGAAAATATCTTTGCATTTCATCACCCTAATGTAGTATTTCATGCAGCAGCACATAAGCATGTTCCATTAATGGAATATAATCCAACAGAGGCAATAAAAAATAATGTATTTGGCACGTTAAATACAGCTGAATGTTCACATCTTTACGGCGCAGAACAATTTGTGCTGATTTCTACCGATAAGGCAGTTAATCCGACCAGCATCATGGGTGTAACCAAGCGAATAGCTGAAATGATTATTCAAAACTTAGATACACAGAGCAATACAAAATTTGCAGCCGTTCGTTTTGGAAATGTCTTAGGGAGCAGAGGCAGTGTGATCCCGCTGTTTAAACAGCAGATTCAGGAAGAACACAGGGTAACTGTTACCCATCCTGATATGACCCGCTACTTTATGACAATACCTGAGGCTGTAAAGCTTGTGATTCAAGCTGGTGCGTTTGCTAAAGGCGGCGAAATCTTTATCCTTGATATGGGTACTCCAGTAAAAATCAGTGATCTGGCCAGAGATTTAATTACCTTATCCGGGCTCATCCCAGATAAAGATATAAAAATCGAGTACACTGGAATGCGGCCTGGGGAAAAATTATACGAGGAATTACTAACATCCGAAGAAGGGAATATGTCTTCAAAGCATCATCTAATCTTTGTTGCAAAACCCAGTACTATTTCTCAGACGGACTTATCTTTGTCCCTTGATAAGCTAAGACAACTCCTTCTTTTAAATGAGACAGATCAGATGGAGAATCACATTAAAACGTGTCTTAAACAAATTGTTCCAACCTATCAAATGAAAGAATGATGCTTTCTTCATTAAGAGGCATTCCACTCAATAAAACTGATTTCTCAAAAGTCATCTTGAGAAATCAGTTTTTTTGGGTGGATACTTACTATTTCTTCACGGAAACATCATTCTCTTCAGCTCTGCAAGACTTTATTTTTTATTAGTTCAATATTTCTCCATTCCTTATCTGAATATTCACTCTCAAGTTTTAATCCGCCTATTCCATTTGCAATTCCTACGATCTGCTTTGGGTCTTTGATGCGGTCTACTACGATGTCCCCCTCGTCTCCAATTATACCGCCTGCAACTAATCTCACATTTTCAATTGATGACTCACCTTGTATATTTTGATAAAAATCTCTTGTATAGCTGCTCAGATATAACACGGAATGGGGAAATGCCGTTCTAACATCCAATCTATAACAAGCAACTGAATTTTTTTTAGCTTCAATAATAAAATCGGACATGAAATTATTAATTCCTCCATCTAATGCTAAACCGTGTTTTTTCAAATAATTTAAATAGACAGGAGAAATAACATGGGAAGCTGATGTAAAGGCAATTAGAATATCAACTTTATTAATTAAATCATCATAATTTTTAATCGCTGTTATATGATTTTTTGAATATTTAGGAATCAAATGATTTAAGGCATTCACGATTTCTGCCGTTTTTTCTTTATTCCGTGAGTCCAAGTAGACTCTTGCTTTTCTCTCGGCTAACCTTAGGGAAAGTTTCGAACCTAAATTGCCTGCGCCGTATATTAAAACATTTTTATCCTTTAGATTATCACTGAAATAATTTCTTAAAAACATATCAGCAGCTTCTAAAGTTGTATCATTTGGTTTATAAGATACTATTTTTGTTTTTTTTACCGTTTTACCAGCAATCTCCATTAGATCAATCGTTTTTTTTGATTCAATATCCACAAGAATATATTGAACGTTTCCATCTAACAATTTAAAGCATTCTTCTGCATAGGCTGGATCTATAACTAAAAAATTGATTGCTTCAAACCCTAATGACTTTCGGCGGGGCAATACGGCAAATGGCTGGGATTCTCTGACGGTCGTGCCAATGGTGGCTACTCTAAAATGAAAATCACAACTGAAGCTGTTCATTTCTTTTTGTATTTTTTCTTTGATGTCCATCTAATCACTCCTACTTTACAAGCATATTGTTTTAAACGCCGTTTTGCTAAAAGTAGACTTAGATTCTAAAGTTATTGATTATAAAAAAAATCATTAATTTATTTCTCTTTTTATTAGTTCAATAATTCTGTTTTGTTCATTTTCCGTTAAATTTGAGCCAGAAGGAAGACAAATACCCTTATCAAATAACTCATCAGAAATGCTTCTTTCTTCTTCATGAGGATAATATTTATTCATTTTGTAGAGCGGCTGTAAATGCATAGGCTTCCATAAACGCCGAGCCTCAATATTATGGGCTTCGAGAGCATCAATAATATTTTCTCCCGTTGTGCCAGTAATGCCAGGATCTATGGTTAAAGCTGTAAGCCAATGAGTGGATCTGCCAAATTCAGCCTCTTTCATAAATGCAATCCCGTCAATATTTGAAAGCTCTGATACATAATTCTGGAATATTTTTCTGCGAGAATTTATTCTTTCATTTAAAACCATTAACTGGCCTCGGCCTATTCCGGCAAGGATGTTGCTTAACCGGTAGTTATATCCTATTTCATTATGCTGATAATGCTTTGTGTTTTCTTTTGCCTGGGTAGACCAAAAACGGGCTTTTTCCAGCGCTTCAAGATTATCTGAAACGAGCATGCCTCCATTTGAGGTAGTAATAATTTTATTTCCATTAAATGAATAAATCCCAAACTCTCCAATTGTTCCGCTTGCTTTTCCTTTATATGTGGCACCTAATGATTCAGCTGCATCTTCAATAATCGGAACGTCATACTGATCGCATACTTCTATAAGCTGATCCATATCGGCACTTTGACCATATAAGTTTACAACGATTACAGCCTTTGGAAGTTTACCGTTTTTCTCCGCTTCAATCAGAGCATTTTTTAAGGCTGCAGGGCTGATATTCCAGCTGTCTGGTTCAGAGTCTATAAAAATAGGTTCTGCACCCTGATAGATAATAGGATTCGCACTGGCAACAAATGTAAAAGTGGAGCAAAAAACAGTATCTCCTCTTCCAACTCCAAGATACCGCAAAGCTAAATGAAGCGCAGCTGTCCCGGAACTCAAAGCAACAGCGCCTTTTGAGCCTACATAATCAGCAAGTTCTTTTTCAAAAAGATTAATATTCGGTCCAACCGGAGCAATCCAGTTCTTTTCAAATGCTTCTTTTATAAAAAGCTGTTCTTTCTCTCCCATATGAGGCGGTGAAAGATAGATGCGTTTTGATTGAAACTTCATTTGTTTCACATCTCTTCCTTTTTAAATTATTTAAAAAATGGAGCTGATCCAAAAACCAAAAATGGTCTTAGTCCAGCTCCTTTTGTTTATATACTAGAAAAAATTAGATCAATGAAGGATTGAGTTTTTTAGTTTCTCTTCAAGCAATGACTGTTTAATGATATTAGACCATTTATATTTCTCCATATTTATGAATGTGCCGGAAGTCCTTTCATCATATTTAAGCAAATTCTCTAATCCTTCCAATTTTTCATCAACTTTTATAAATTCAACATCATTTTCTATCATAAAGTTATTAACCCAGAAATAGTCTGTAGTAATTACCTTCAGCCCCATTGATAAATACTCAAGCAATTTAGTGGACGTCTGAATATTAAAAGGATATTTATCCGGCATATAATTGACTCCGTAAACCGCTTGAGAGGCATATTTAGGAACATCTTCATAACTGAGTTTTCCAGTAAAAATAATATTTTCACAAGACGAGTAATTTTTATAAATATCATCCTGGACTGCGCCAATTAATAGAAGATTTTTGTTTTTGCAATGATATTTAAAATAATCAAGTAAAATATGGATACTTCTTTCTTTTGAAATGGATCCAACATAGACACAATCATAATTCTTGCTGGAATTTTGAAAGTTAAAAAATATATTATCTACACCCATATCACGATAAATGTACTCAATATTATCTTTAAAATTCATGCCTTCTTTTACAAATACGTTTAAAAATATTCTTAAATCCGGTTTTGTATTCAATCTGCTCTTTACTTCATTTTTCCATTTTGGAAGCAATCCGGTTGAGAGAGAAGGATACTCATGTATGATTTTGATATCATTTTTTGGAAAAGCTTCGAAACCCATAAACTTCCATAAAACATCAAAATCATTTATATGAAAATCTCTTAGTTTAGATGAATCATACATTTGAAAGTCATAACCATTTCCATTAAAATATTTCATATAAGCGTCAATTACTGGCAAGTATGCTTTATTAGATCTTTCTAACAATATTTTTTTCATTGTATTTCCCCTTAAAGCTAAACAGTTTATTTAACAGGCCAAGGTATACTGCAATTGAAGTAAGGAAATAAATATCACCATATTTATAGCCTTACTCAATGCTAGTTAATACTTCACTTATCTCTATTCATAATAGAATGATTATATGTGGAAAAAATCACCTTCAACTTCATGGACAATTACAAATATTTTTCGCCAATTGTTCTTGACCTGATGATCTTTGCAGGTGTGCCGTACGCCACTGCATTAGAGCCGATATCCCGAACAACCGTTGAACCTGCCCCAATAACAGTATGACTCCCAATCATTAAGGAATGAATTACCTTTGATCCTAAAGATATAGCTGTGTAATCTCCCACCGTTACATTTCCGCCAAGAGTCGAACCCGGGGCGATACTAACAAACCGTCCGATCCTGCAATCATGATCGACTGAAGAATGAGTATTAATGACACAGTGTTCGCTGACAGAGGTATTGCTATTAATCACAGTTCCTCCCATAACAACCGTTCCATCACCTATTGTCACGCTGCTTCCGATAATAGCTGATGGATGTACAGCATGAACAAATTTAAATTCAGGCATAATGGCCAAGATCTTTTCAACTACTTTTTTCCTGACCCAGTTATCTCCAATTGCAACAATCCCCCCGTGTATTTCGTTCCGGATATTGAGAAGAATTGATTCATCACCAATTACTTGGTAGCCGCACGCAGACTGATTAGGGGGACGGTAGCTGTCAATTAAACCTAAGATTTGATATTCATTCGATTTTTCAACAATATCAATAACAACTTTCGCGTGCCCGCCTGATCCAAAGATAAGAATTTTCTTCAAAAAAAACGCACGTCCTTCATATTGAATCTCTTTAGTCTAAAGCAGACAGCTGATTTATGAATTTCCCAAAAGCCCAAGTTCCCTATAAACCATTTCCATTTGTTCTAAAACGTGATTGATAGAATGCTGATGCTCTATTTTGCTCTTCCCTGCCTCGCCATACTGTTTACAAAGAGTTCTATTATTTATTAACTGACAGCACCGCAAAGCAAGCAGAGAGGGATTTTTAATCGGTACTAAATAACCGTTTTCTTCATTTGTGATCAGATCTCTATTTCCTCTAATATTGGTGGCAATGACCGGTATATTCATTGCCATCATTTCCATGACTGAACGTGAGAGACCCTCTCTTATCGAAACTAATAATCCAATGTCCGTTATACTTAATATTCTTGGAATATCTCCCCTAAAACCAAGACATTTAATATACTCATCTAATTTACGGTCATAGATCTGCTTTTGAATGTCCCTGAAATCATCACCTTCCCCAACAAGCAAGATGATAAAATTATCCGTTTTTTGTTTTAAAATCTCACATGCCTCTACAACATCGATTTGCCTTTTATTTTGATTAAATTCAGCTATATGAGTAATGACTCTTTTATTAGGGTCCAGATTTAATTCATCTTTTAAATTCTTTTTCTCGGAATCAGAATAATTATCAATATTGTAAACACTTGTATCTACACCAACTCCGCCTACAAATTGAATTTTGTGTTTTGAAATGACTTTATGTGCAGCAGTCAGATCATCCTGGTTTGTCACAATAAGCTTATTCGTTTTAAAACCAGCTAATTTTTCAGCTGCTGAAAATAAAAAATTAGTGACCCAAGTGCCATTTTCGTTAAAATGAAATCCATGTGCTGTATAAATGATGGAATGTTCTTTAGAGGCAGCCATCCGGGTAACAAATGAGGAAATGGGAGTATGCAGATGGAGAATGTGATATTGCTGGATAATTTTATTAATGATCCTATAGGAACCCGCATTCCGTTTATCTGTTATTTCCCTGCTGAATGGTACGTGATGGATAGATACACCTAATTCTGCTAATTCCTCAAGCTTGTTATCCTGAGTATTTGATGCAACGCCTACTTTGTAGCCTTTTTCCAGAAAATACAGGATGTGAGGAATTAAAAATGCCTCAACAGTCCTGCTTATCGTTGTTACAAATAATACACTTTTATTCATCAAGTGAACCTTTCCCATCTTTTCTTGCGAATTTGTAAAATACTAATGGAAGCAGCAATGCCAGTGCAGCTAAACGATAGCGATAAATCGAACCAATATTCGGCAAACTGAACGAAACAGCGATAAATACAGAAAATGCGTAAATCATAATAACCTTTCCAGCATTTTGTGCAATAATAATCCGGCGATTTCTCCAGATGAAATAATACAATATATACCACACGATCATCTCAAGACCTGAGACCCTGTATATTCCCTGCCCAACAGTCAGCCATTGCCATGGAAAAGGGGCGAAAATTGAGAATGGAAGTTGCACCAGCCACCTTATTTCCGGCGGGAACATGGTTACAAGCGCTATTCCTGATCCTCCATCTAAAGCAATTTCATTGATCCGCTCCGTTTCTTCTTGAGAGGTGGAGTTTGTCAATGCAGTAAATGCATTTTCTCCTGCCAATGTCATGCTGAAGAGAGCGATGCCAACTATCATGAATACCGAGTTTCTAAGAAAATTGGTGTTTCCTTTAAAAAATTGAAAGAAGATCATGATTAAGATTGGAAGTGCGATTGCAAGCAAAAACTGCGAACGCATGGAGCTGACTAGCAATATTCCGCAAATGCCAAGCGTTAAATCTGTTATTCTCATTTTCTTTTCCGTAATGCCTAAGATTAAAAATCCTGACAAGACCATTCCAAGTGTTACAAATGCATCTTTTAATAAAGAGACTGACCAAAAAATGGCACTTGGAAATAAGCTCCACAGTAATGAGGAAGTTATCGCAAATTTCTTACCGCCAACTCTGTTTCCCAACTCATAAACCAGTGGAACAATTAAAACGGAAGCTCCTAAATTAATAAGCTGGGGTATGTTCATATCCGGACCAAAAAGATCATAAAAAAATGCGACAAAATAAGTGTATGAAAGGTTTCCTTCGAGAGCTTCGATCCACGAGTGGGATCTTATTGCCTCTAAAGCATCTCCATGATAGGCATAAGCATCAACATCACCTGGAAAAAATCCTTCAAGCCCTGTCTGAAATGAATATATTTTTAAGACAATCATAATGACTATCCTGATAGACAGAGCAAGTAAAATGATTTGAATAACAAAACTTGGCTGCTTGAATAATACGGACAGAAACACTGCTAAAAAAAAGGTTAACAGCACGACAATTAAATAGATATTCACATGAAAATTATTTAATGATATGAATAGACCAAGAGGAACAGCTGCACATATCATCAGGATAAACCAATTTATTTTTTGAAATAGATGGTGTTGAAAAAGCATTTAATCACCTAACTTTCACACATTGTATCTTCAAATAAATAATATTTGAGAAATACTTTCATCAATAAAAGACTTTTTCAAAAAAACTTTTCATAATAAGCAATGGCTTATTAGTCAGTCATTGCTTTTTCTCCATGAAGCTCTAAAAAAACAATCTCATTTCAGTGACCTGGTATTTATTCGGGATTTGATAATTTCGATCATTTTTTTCCGATAGGCGATAAGGATCGATATACGGCTCGAACAAATAATTATGAACAGCAGATAGGATCCGATAAAGAAAAGGAAATTGATTATATAGTGGAACTTAAGAAATTCAGCAGCAATGATCAGTAATACCATCACAATAAATGGATTTATTGCTAAAGCAGCTTGTTTAAGGAAGTCAATTGTGCGGTCTCCCATATCTTTACAGCAAAACCACATCATAATAATCGGATAAATGAAATAGGTTATAGCCGTTCCTAATGCGACTCCCTCAATATCTAACCCGAATTTGACGAAGGAAACATTTAATATGGCATTAAGGAATACGGAGAATAGAAGAATATTAAAATAGGTCCATTGCTTATTTACTACTGTAAGATAATGTCCGTATAAGGTAACCCAGATTAATGAAAACATCCCAATTATCATAAATTTTGCAGAATCAATACCATCCGTATACTGTGGCAAAACATGGTATATAAAAGCTGGAAATATGAAATATAGCGTTCCAAGGATAATGGGACTTAAATAGGAAAGCAGAATAGCTGGTTCAAAGACAATATTTTTTAATGCTTTCTTCTTTCCGAATGCTCCATATTTATAACTGATCTTAGGATACATGACCTGATGAAATACACCTGGCAGAACCATGATTCCCTGATATACAAAAGCGGTGATGCCATAATGCCCGACTGCAGCAGAACCAAAGAAATAGAAAATGATGAGCCTATCTAAAGTGATAAGCAAGTTAAACAAAATACCTATTAATGTGATAGGTATTCCGTACAAAAACATCCCTCTTAAAATTTCCCAATTCCAATCAATCTTCAGTTTAATTCTCAGTTTTGAATGACCGAAAAAGATAGCCAGGGAATTGCCGGCCAACACCCCAATAAGCAGCCCATAAATTCCAAACATTAATGCAAAAACACCCATAAGAACATATTGCAGCGATCCAATGATTAATTGAATAATCGCGACTGTATTGAATTGCTGTATGGTTAAAAATATGGTGTTATAAAACAGCGCCAGATTCTGAAGCGGTATTAATAAAATAGTAATAATACTTAATACTGTTTCAAAAGTTGACAATGGCAATATTAAAACAACTACAATCGCTGCAAAAGCCAAAACAGACGAACCAATCATCCAGGTAAATACAGCATTCCGAACCTTGTTGGCCTTTTTGTAATTTCTTTGCCCTAACATTATCGGGAAATCACGGTTAAAGCCATCTAATATTCCAAGATGCATCCGGTACCCATATGTCAAAATCAAAGAAAAGACCAGCCAAATTCCATACTCTTCAGGACCCAGAATATTCCTTATCCAAATACCTGTAATAAACGAGACTAATGCAGCTATAGCTGTGACAGAAAAAAGAATATAGGTATCTTTAATGAGTCGCATAAGATTGATGACCCCTTACCTTGCCAATGTAAATCTCAATTTTATATCAACCAGATGATCGTCTCATGAGATTTACAGATTATTTACTTTCGGGCATTCGGATGTTTTGCTATACTGTTCATCAATAAAGCTATCCATATAGAAACCATAAACGATATGACAAAAGTTATCCCCATAATCATTAAAGGCTTAGGGCTGACAGGATCAGGATTGACTGTCGCTTTATTCATAACCTTCACATTATTAACTTTAAGATTCATAAGATCCTGAACCCGTTCCTCAAATGCATCAGCAATTGCATTTCCAATCAGCAATGCTTCTTCTCTCTCAGGATAATCTACTAGTAATTCAAACATTTGAGATTCTTCTTTATTGTTAACACTTATATTTTTTTCTTTTATTGTGATGTTATGACCCTCTTCAGCCAAAGCTGATTGTGCCGATTTTAAGATCAGCGGACTTTGAACAATATCCTGGTAGGTTGTGACAAGCTTTAATGAATCATCTATACTGCTTGTTAAAACAGGATTTTTAGGATCTTGGTGATTACTGATCAGGAAATTTACTTTTGCCTGATACACCGGCTGAAGCAAGTGGAATGAAACATATGCACTTGTTAATACAGCCATAGAAGTAATTAGAATAATAATCCAAAACCGCTTCCAAATAATTTGAAAGAAACTCCCAAAATCAAGTGTTTCCTCTTTCATTTTCTTCTTCCTCTCTTACTTGCGTTAGTATTTATTCAATTTCTGAAATACTTTATGCTGTGATACAAAGTTCCGTGCTTATATACAGGGCATGAACGAAATAATGAGGCAAATCATTCTCAATCTTCCTGACTGTTCTTATAATTACCTTTAAACACTTCCGCTGTAGCCTGACCTTCCTGGTTTATATCTCTGCCTTGAAAGACCTTTAATATAGTCAGGAAAACTATTTTTATATCAAGAAAGAAAGATTGATGATCGACATACCATGCATCAAGTTCAAATTTTTTTTCCCAGCTTATCGCATTTCTCCCATTAACCTGAGACCATCCTGTCATTCCAGGTTTCACTTCATGACGCCGAAATTGTGCTGGACTGTACAAATCCAAGTATTCCATCAAAAGTGGTCTGGGTCCTACAAAACTCATATCACCTTTAAGAACATTAAATAATTGTGGAAGTTCATCCAGGCTGTATCTTCTAAGAAATCTCCCAAATGCGGTCAGCCTTAAGTCATCATCACCTATCTTATGAGTCTTTGAATTTGTCATTGTTCGAAACTTATAAATAGTAAACGCTTTACCATGCAGCCCTGGGCGCAGCTGTTTAAAAATAACTGGAGGTCCCAGTTTAACCCTTGTCATCAGCGCTACCGCTAATAAGAGTGGAGCAAGCATAAATAGAAGAAATAAAGAAAGCGAAAAGTCAAATAACCGCTTCAATTTGATCACCTCCCAGGACCTCGGCATTTCTAAAGACAAATTCAAATAGACTGTATGATGAAATTCCTTTAATACCTTATTCTACCGAGATTAAATGGGAAGTTGTCTTATAGAGAACAGGCTATTGCGGAAAATTGAAGAAGATTGGGCTGCATTTGAGATAGGCAAAAACAAACAGTTTTCCGAAATTCAGGCGTATTAATCAAAAAAAAATCGTCATCAAAAACCTATTATTTAAGGTTTTCGATGACGATTTATAGAAATTATTTAAATTAATTAGTTATGCCTTTACTCTAGTCAACGGTCTAATCTCATTCATGAACTCTGCGAACTGATCGAAATCCATTTGCTGAGCTGAATCCGACAGCGCGACCGCAGGGTCAGGATGAACTTCAGCCATAACACCGTCTGCACCAATCGCTAGCGCTGCTTTAGCACAAGGAATAAGCAAGTCGCGGCGGCCAGTTGAATGTGTAACATCAACCATGACAGGCAAGTGCGTTTCTTGTTTTAGAATCGGAACTGCTGAAATATCAAGTGTATTTCGAGTAGCTGTTTCGTATGTGCGGATTCCGCGTTCACAAAGGATGATTTGATCGTTTCCTTGAGAAATAATGTACTCAGCTGCATTTACGAACTCATCAAGTGTAGCTGCAAGGCCGCGTTTTAATAATACAGGCTTTTTAACTGCACCAGCAGCTTTAAGTAATTCGAAATTCTGCATATTGCGGGCACCGATTTGGATCACATCAATGTATTGAATCGCTGTTTCAATATCAGCCGGATTTACAATTTCACTGATAACAGCCATATCATATTCATCCGCAACGCGTTTTAAGATTTTTAAGCCTTCAAGTCCAAGACCCTGGAAATCATAAGGGCTTGTGCGCGGCTTGAATGCTCCTCCGCGCAATAAGCGGATTCCCTGTTTTTTAGCCTCTTCTGCAACAGCAGCTACCTGCTCATAGCTTTCAACTGCACATGGCCCAACAATCAATACTTGGTTTCCGTCGCCAATTTTGACGCCTTTAACATCAACAATTGTATCTTCAGGCTTCTTTTTGCGTGACACAAGAAGCGCTTTGCGGTGATCGTCTTCCTGAAGCTCTAAACTTGCTTTAAAGATTTCTTTAAAAATATGCTGCAATGTGGAGTCTTCAAAAGGTCCATCATTGTTCTCTTTAATTTTATTTAGCATTCTTCGCTCACGGACGGGATCATATCGATTAACGCCCTGCGCTTCCTTGGCTTTACCTATATCCTGTACTAACTTTCCTCGCTCATTAATCAGCTGTAAAATCTGCAGATTAATCTCTTCTGCTCTCTCTCGCAATGCTTCTAACTCGGCGTTACTCATCTCACTCATCCTTTCGCGTTTTTTAATATTGAAGAAACTCTTATGAAAAGCCGTCATCCGGCTTGTACATGCATCCCTTCAAAACTAGTGTTCAAGCGTGATGCAGCCTGCATCAGCTTTCTTAAAGAAAGAAAATATGATACATTTTCTTTAGTAATTAGTGATTATTATATACAAAATCCTTCCCGTTGTCACGCATTTTTCTTTAACATTTAAACGCTTTTAAGTGATAAAGCGTTTTTAAGCGCTAACATTGCTTTTTTATTTGTTTTTTCAAGTTATGGAGATTAATAAACGAGGTGCTCATTTTGTTAAAAGAAACTTATACATTTGCATTAGATATTGGCACCCGGTCAGTCGTTGGTTTGCTGTTATCGGAAAAAGACGGTGCCTATGAAATCATTGATACGGTCATAGAGGAACATGGTGAGCGCTCAATGCTCGATGGGCAGATTCATGATGTGATCTCTGTTTCGAAAGTGATTGCTTCTGTTAAAGGAAAGCTTGAAGAAAAACATGGAACTCTTCGCGAAGTCTGTGTGGCTGCTGCAGGGAGAGCTTTAAAAACGGTACGGGCAGAAGCTCATATCGAAATAGAAGGCAAACCCATTATTGAGACAGAAACCATCTTTCACCTCGAGCTTATGGCCGTTCAAGAAGCTCAGAAGCAGCTCGCCTTAAAAGAAAAAGCTATGCAGGAGTATGATTGTGTAGGCTATTCTGTGCTCCATTACAACCTTGATCATCAAGAGATTGGCAGTTTAGTAGATCAGCAGGGCAAGATGGCCTCTGCTGAAATCATTGCAACCTTTTTGCCGAAAGTTGTTGTAGAATCACTCATCGCTGCCTTAAATAGAGCAAATCTGGAAATGAAGGCTTTGACACTTGAGCCAATAGCGGCAATAAACGTGTTAATTCCTCCATCGATGAGAAGATTGAATGTAGCGCTGGTAGATATAGGGGCCGGAACGTCCGATATCGCAATCACAAATGAGGGAACGGTTACTGCATACGGGATGGTTCCAATCGCAGGAGATGAAATAACAGAAGCCATTTCTGATCAGTTCTTGCTGGATTTCCATGATGCGGAACAGGCAAAAAGAGAGCTGAATACATCTGAGAGCATCCTTGTGAAAGATATTTTAGGATTTGAAAATGAAGTTTTAAAAGAAGATGCGGTCGCGCTGATTCACGAGTCAATCGACAAACTCGCAAGTGCGATAAAAGAAGAAATCTATTCTTTAAATAAGAATGCTTCTCCAAAGGCGGTCATGCTGATTGGAGGCGGCAGCTTAACACCTAAGCTCCCTGAATTGATTGCCGAAAAACTTAACTTGCCAGTAAACAGGGTTGCAATAAGAGGCATTGATGCCATCAAGCAGCTCAAGTTTGCCGCTCATTTAAAAAAAGGGCCCGAACTGGTTACCCCCATTGGAATCGCAATTTCCTCCAATCAGAATCCAATTCAGTATGTCAGCGTTAAAGTTAATGACCGCTCAGTCCGGCTGCTGCATATGAGAAAACTGACCGTTTCAGACAGTCTTCTCTCTTCCGGAATTCAGCTGAGCAAATATTACGGAAAACCAGGACTCGCATTTATTGCCGCTTTAAACGGACAATCAATAACAATCCCCGGCACTTATGGAGAAGCACCTTTGCTTTATAAAAATGGGAAACTGTGTTCAGTTGAAGATGAAATTAACAATGGGGATGAAATCTTCATTGAAAAAGGGAAAGACGGCCAATCACTCAGTGTCGCCCTTTCTGATTTAATTGATCCAGTTCCAGCCAAACACATCCTGTTAAATGGAGTACGGGTAGAAGTTGAGGCAAAACTTTCCTTAAATGGGCAGCCTGCCTCTTTAACGGATCTGGTAGCTGACAGGGATTCCATCACTTATTCGTTTCCTGAACAGATAAAAGAGATTTTGCCGGGCGGAGCCTCTTTTGCTCCATTTCATCTTTTAGTAGACGGCAGCAGTGTGCAGTTTGATGCATTCTCTGGAAAAATTCTGATTAATCACGTTCCTGCTTTGCCATCCTCCTCATTTGAGGAATGGGATCAAATAACAGCTGTTCGGGCAAAATCACCATCTCTAAGCCAAGTCCTGTCTGAGCTTAATCTAACAGCATATGATTCCCTGCAAGTTTTCTATAACAAAGAGCCCCTGACACTCAGGAAGATGACGGCTGAAGTCTATAGAGACGAAAAGCTTCTATCCTTAGAGGATAAAATAAACAATGGCGACCAATTAACCATTAAGAAGCAGCCTCCAGTCTCCTTTATTTTTCAGGATGTCTTCACGGCTGTCGACATAAATATCCCTACTGAGGGAAGCAGAAAATTTCTTCTGTTGAAAAATGAAAAAGAAACAGCCTTTCATGAAGAATTGCTGCCTGGAGACAAGATAAGTATTGAATGGTTATAGGAAAAGCTGATCCGGCTGTACGGCTTTGATAGGCATAGTGATTTTAAAAAATCTGCTTGGTTGAGCTCGGCTATTGTGGTATTTTAGCTACCCTTTGATTCCATTATTTTGGCGGAGCTCGGCTATTGTGGAAGCATAGCACACCTTTGATTCCACTATCTCGTCGGGGCTCGGCTATTGTGGAAGCATAACACTCGTTGATTCCTCCATCCTGCCTGATATCCCCAATTATGGAATCATAGCACCCTTTTGATTCCACTATCTCGTCGGACCTCGGCCATTGCGGAATCACAGCACTCTTTGATTCCTCCATCGCACCTGACATCCCCAATTATGGAATCATAACACTCGTTGATTCCTCCATCCCGCCTGATATCCCCAATTATGGAATCATAGCACCCTTTTGATTCCACTATCTCGTCGGACCTCGGCCATTGCGGAATCACAGCACTCTTTGATTCCTCCATCGCACCTGACATCCCCAATTGTGGAATTACAGCACTCCTTTGATTCCTCAACCCCGCCTGGTCGAGGCATTTTTGGAATCATCGTAAAAAATGATTGTTCCATTTCATACTCAATTCCACCCTTAATAATCGAGCCTATAAATCAAAAATTGTTCTAACGGATTACGGTCATGAAATCCTGGCAGAATGACTTCTTTTTTATATTCAAAAGCGGTCTGGTTTTCTAAGAAATAAATGTACTCTTCTGAACAATAGTACAAAATCAGCTCGATTTCCCGCCTTGCTTCTTCAACCGACTGAAGGATATTGTTTATGACATTCATAAAAATTTCTTTTGAAAAAGGATTAAAGAAATAAAAACGATTATCTGCAGGATCGATTTTGTACTCTTCGGCCAAGCAGCAGTAAAACTGGATTTGCCCTTTTCGGCTCTTAGGTTTTTTCACATAAAGATCAAGATTTTTGATGGCTTCCTGGTGGAATTCCTCGTTCATTTCGATACCTTTGACAGCAGCATTGCTTAAATAATGAATATAGAAAATTGTTCTGCCTTTTCCAGAGCCAAAGTCAACTACTTGATCACTGCTGTTCAGCTCATATTCATGAAACAATTTCTCCAGTGCCGCATACGGAGTCGGTTCATATCTGTGATAATGCACTGACTTGCCAAATTCTTTTTGGCCGCCTTCCGTTTTTATATTTAACAACTGATCAAAAGAACGTTCGTTCATTTTACACTTTCTCCTATCATGCACATAAAAAAGGAACAGAGCTTTAGAGCCTCTGTCCCATCCTCTGCTTTATAATATGTTTTTAGTTAATGAGTCTTTTGTAATTTTCCAATGTGACTCATTCCATGCAACCTGTTTGTCTTTGAAAAGCAGAGCCTGCGGTGATTCGTGCTTCACACCGTAAGTTTCTGCTATATAATTTGAAAGAGGTCTTGCTTCCTGGACATTCAAGTAATAGGCATTAATCGAATCATTTTCCTCTGCAAAAACTTCGAATTGCTCGTAGGCTGCCTGAGCAATCGGACAAGTTAAGCTATTTTTGAAAAATAAAAAGGATTTTCCGCTGTCAGCGATTTGCTGGAATTCATCAACTGTATCAATCTTTATTTTGGCCATCTTGTTCCATTCACTCCTAAATTCAGGTTGGTCCGTTTATTGTACATGATTTCCTTCAAATATAAAAACAATCGGCAAAGCGGTTAACTTTGCCGATTCACTGTCTTATTTTTTTTCTGAAAATGCTTCTTTAGATTCTTCAATTTCTTTGTTCACTTGCTTTTTTAATTCTTCAGCATGCTGTGTAGATCCAGAAGCCGGCTGTACCGTTTCGCTAACAGGGCTTTGAATGGAAGAATTCAGCTGAGGATCATCACTTGCTGCTTCAGGCGCCAAGTTAAGCTTTACATCTTCAGGATTGTTTTCAGATTGCTCTCCGTTTTGGTCTTTAGAGTTTTTCAAATCACGGACTTTATTCATAATTTGACTGGATTGCTCTGATACTGCCTGAGATAGATTAGCTGACTTTTCTTTTGCAAGAGCTGCAAATTCAGTGCTTTTCTCACGGGCATCATTTGTGATTTTCCCTGTTTTTTCTTTAACAAGGACTGCCTGCTCACCAATATTATCACGAAGTTCTTTACCAGATTTAGGTGCAAGGAATAATGCAGTAGTTGCTCCTACAATTCCTCCAATTAGTGTTCCGATAATAAAATCTTTACTGTTGATTGAATCTTTACTCATGATAAATTCCTCCCTATTGCGATTCTTATTTTATATTTTTTTAAAACGAATTCATATACTTGGCTGTTTCTGCTGACGCTCATGTTTCTGCTTCTTCAGCTTCCATTTTCCCCAAACATCCATTGCAACGTTGCTCCATTGTACTACCTGATTGATTTTATCCTGGTTTTTCTCAAGATTTGTACTTACTGATGCTGATACTTTCTGAACAGAATCATTAAAATTCTGAAGAGATGAACCAACACCCTGAACCGCGTAAACAACCGTGTTCAGCTTTTCTGATTTTTCCTGAATGTCCTCTGCCAAAGCATTGGTCTTATGTAGCAGCTGAGTCGTTTCAAGCGTTATCCCCTGGATTTGATTCTCAAGTCCTGCCAGTGTTCCAGCTACATTATTTAATGTAGAAGAGAGGGATTTTAACGTTTTAGACAGGAAAACGACTAGTACAGTGAATGCAATTGCAATTAGTGCAACAGCTAAGTATAAAATAATTTCCAACTTCAGCACCTCCAATAAGCGATAGTAACTGTTTCCCGCTAGTATTCAAATATAAACATAAAGATTTTCTTATTGCTAGTATTCTACAAAAAAATTTGGATTCCCTTCCTATTATGGCCGTGTTTTTAAATTTTCAATAAATATTTTAAATTTTTTTCTGACATCGGTTACAATAGACATGTATTACTTAGTCGCATACCGGGAGGAAAAAAAGTGAAAGACCCAAGAATTCAAAAGCTCGCAAAAAACTTGATCAATTATTCAGTCAAACTTCAAAAAGGAGAAAAAGTTCTGATTGAAAACTTTGGCCTGCAAAGAGAATTAGTTACAGCGCTTGTTCATGAAGCATATGCTGCAGGCGGATATCCGTTTGTTTCTCTTAAAGATCAGCAGGTGGACCGCGCTCTTTTGCTCGGAGGACAGGAAGAACAGTTTGGAATGATGGCTGAGTTTGAAGCAAATGTCATGAGCAAAATGGATGCCTATATTGGCCTTCGTTCAGGAGACAACATCAACGAACAGGCTGACGTGCCTGACGCTCAGATGAAGCTGCATGGCAGAACAATCGGGCAAAAAGTTCACCGCGATATCCGTGTTCCTAAAACAAGATGGGTTGTTTTACGTTATCCGAACTCTTCAATGGCTCAGCTCGCAAAGATGAGCACCGAAGCATTTGAAGATTTTTATTTTGATGTGTGCAACCTGGATTACGGAAAAATGGACAAAGCTATGGACGCGCTAGCCGATTTAATGAATCAAACAGATGAAGTAAGAATTACAGGACCGGGAACGGATTTGGTTTTCTCTATTAAAGACATTCCTGCTGTTAAATGTGCAGGGGAAATGAATATTCCTGACGGTGAGGTTTATACTGCCCCTGTTCGTGATTCTGTTAATGGAACGATTACATACAATACTCCGTCTCCATATAACGGCTTTACATTTGAAAATGTGAAGCTTACATTTAAAGACGGAAAAATTATTGAAGCCTCTGCTAATGATACAGAACGCATCAACAGCATTTTCGATACGGATGAAGGAGCAAGATATATCGGCGAATTTGCAATTGGTGTTAACCCTTACATTCAGCATCCGATGCAGGACATTCTATTTGATGAAAAAATCGACGGCAGCTTCCACTTCACTCCAGGTCAGTGCTATGATGATGCATTCAATGATAACCACTCTAACATTCATTGGGATATGGTCAACATTCAGCGTCCTGAATACGGAGGCGGAGAAATGTATTTTGACGGTGTGCTCATCCGAAAAGACGGCCGTTTTGTCATCGATGCACTAGAATGCCTGAATCCTGAAAACCTGAAATAAGCACAAAAAAAGCATGAGGCGTTCTCGCCCATGCTTTTTTGTATATTATGCCAGAGCCTTTTCGTAAGCCTGCTGGTATTTCTGAATGTCTCCAGCTCCCATGAAAACGAGAACTCCATTTTCATGCTGCTTTAAGACGGCGGTTTCTTCTTCATCAATCAATGAAGCGCGTTCGATTTTATTTTGCAGATCCTGAATCGAAAGTTTTCCGATGTTTTCACGTGCAGAACCGAATATGTCGCAAAGGTAGACCGTATCAGCTTTCTTCAGACTGTCCGCAAATTCCTCTAAAAACGATTGTGTGCGTGTAAAGGTATGCGGCTGGAATACCGCAACGATTTCACGGTCCGGATATTTCTGTCTAGCAGCGTCAATCGTTGCTGTGATTTCAGTAGGATGATGCGCATAGTCATCAATTAGAACTTGGCTGCCGATTTTCTTTTCATTAAAACGGCGCTTTACCCCTTCAAATGTTTGAAGCTGCGCCTGAATCACTTCTGCATCAATCTCTTCGTAATGACAAAGTGCAATAACAGAAAGTGCGTTCAGTACACTGTGATCGCCGAATGTCGGAATTTTAAAGGATGCATAAAAAGTGTTTCTGACAAATACATCAAAACTTGTTCCATCAGTTGCTTTGACGACATTGCGGGCCTGAAAGTCATTTTCTTCACTGAAACCGTAATAAACAACAGGCACGTTTGCCTGGATATGCTGAAGATGCTCATCATCACCGCAGGCAATAATGCCTTTTTTGACTTGCATAGCCATCTCTTGAAAGGCTTTAAACACATCATCAATGCTGCTGAAGTAATCTGGATGATCAAAATCGATATTCGTCATGATGGCATAATCAGGATAATAGGACAAAAAGTGTCTGCGATATTCACATGCTTCAAAAACAAAGTATTCGCTTTGCTCCATTCCTCTGCCAGTTCCATCTCCAATTAAAAATGAAGTTGGCTTCGCTCCCTGAATAACGTGAGCAAGCAAGCCTGTGGTTGAAGTTTTGCCATGGGCGCCTGTAATGCCGACACTTGTAAACTTCTCCATGAACTCGCCCAAAAACGTATGATAGCGAATAACCTTAAGTCCAAGGCTGTGTGCTTCCTCAATTTCCGGATGGGAATCAGGAAAGGCATTTCCGGCTATGATGGTTAATCCTTCTTTGATATTATCTTTTGAAAATGGAAAAAGCGGAATACCGCGCTGTTCTAAAGCTTTTTGAGTAAAAATGGTTTTTTCAATATCAGATCCCTGAACTTCGTAGTTCATATCATGCAGAATCTGTGCAAGGGCGCTCATTCCAGTCCCTTTTATTCCAACGAAATGGTAAACAGTCATAAATAGAACCTCCAACAAACGTCTATCTGTTTGACATTATATGATTCTTATCCCAAATTGCAACCCAGGTTTAATTAGAATGCATAAGATAGCGGATATGTAGTATAGCTTACGATTTTACATTATAGCAGAACGCTATTTAGATAACTATAAGAAAAGCGTCCAGCATAACTGACAAACAAACCAGGCATTTTGTCTTTATATTTTTTAAGTGAGTGAAACGGGCCGGTTTATCCTGCCCAATGCATATTAAACGATATCCATGAACTTGGCAAGTGCGGAACAAAAAGGGAATGTTTCCCTGTTCATTTAAACATTACGGACAACTGCTTCAAAATATGTCTTAATTTGCGCGGAAAAATAGGGGAACTGTTTAAAAAACAGTTTTCCCAATTCCCCGCGATAATTACTTCTTCAGATAAAAATTTCTATTTCGATAAAGATTTACCATAAAAAACACTTTTTTATTTCTATGATAATGGAAAACCCTGTTCTCGGGTTACATTCCGCTTTCTTGAATGGTTTCGAGGTCCTGCTCTGAAATCAGAACTTCACGGGGTTTACTTCCTCTCGCTTCTGAAATAATTCCCTGCTTTTCCATCATATCCATAAGCCTTGCAGCACGGTTGTATCCGATTCTGAATCTTCTCTGCAGGCTGGAGGTTGAGGCCCCTCCCTGATCTACCACATATTCACATGCTTCAAGCAGCAGTTCATCTTCTTCATTTCCAATGCTGGACTTCTTCATCAGCTCTTCCTGTTCAAATAAAAAGACCGGCTTCATCTGTTTTTTTGCATGGCTGACGACACGCTCAATTTCTTCATCAGATACAAAGTTCCCCTGAATGCGGACAGCTTTGGATGTGCCATTTTCTAAAAAGAGCATATCCCCTTTACCAAGCAATTTTTCTGCTCCGGCCGAATCGATAATTGTCCGGGAGTCAACTTGAGATGAAACAGAAAAAGCAATTCTAGTCGGAATATTCGACTTGATTAATCCAGTAATAACATCTACAGATGGTCTTTGAGTAGCAACAATTAAATGGATTCCGCACGCTCTTGCCTTTTGAGCAATGCGGCAGATTGCTTCTTCAACGTCAGCAGGAGCTGCCATCATTAAATCAGCAAGCTCATCAATGACAATGACCAGATACGGCATGTGCTCACCGCTGTTATGTTTGGCAGCAAGTTCATTATAGCGGGAGATGTCCCTTGCTCCTGCATGGGCAAATAGCTCGTACCGTCTTTCCATTTCTTCTACAGCCCATTTCAATGCTCCAGTTGCCGCTTTTACATCCGTAATGACCGGACTGACAAGATGGGGAACATTGTGATACGGGGCAAGCTCGACCATTTTAGGGTCAATCAGAAGCAGCTTCACTTCATGAGGCGAAGCTTTGTAAAGCAAACTTACTAAGATGGTATTAATACACACGCTTTTTCCTGAACCCGTTGCTCCCGCAATTAATCCGTGCGGCATTTTTTTCAGATCTGTCACAACAGCCTGTCCGGAAATATCAAGGCCAAGGGCAGCTGTCAGCGGAGACGGATTATTTCTGAACTCCGCGCTTCTTAGAATTTCGCGCAAATAGACCATCTTGCTGTGCCTGTTCGGCACTTCTATTCCGATTCTGTTTTTACCCGGAATCGGGGCTTCAATGCGGATATCTTTAGCTGATAAGCTAAGTTTGATATCATCTGTTAAATTGGTAATCTTATTTACTTTCACTCCAGGTTCCGGCTGCACTTCAAGACGGGTAACCGCAGGACCCTGTGTGACATGAACAACTCTTGCTTTCACATTGAAATTTTCAAGGGTCACATTCAGCAATTCTGTTTGTTCCCTCAGCCAATCCACATCATCAACATATTCCTTAGGCGGAATGTTCAATAGCTGCAATGAGGGGAAAAGATAAGATGATGATCCAGAAGGTGAAGATCCCCCGGACTTTTGAATTTTTTGTTTATCTCTTCCAAACATCATGACATTAAATGGAACGGCTGATCTGCCAGAACGATTTTCTTCTCTTTCTTCTGAAGGCTGTTCATTCGTTATTTCATGTGCAGTATTTTCTGATTCATCCTTTAACCTTGTTTCCTCTTCTTTATCAAGGGAAATCTCTTCACGTGCATCCGGCTCATAATTAATTGACGTTATAACGGCAGATTCTGAAGTATCTTCCGGCTCTTCCACTGTCATCCATTCGGACTTCGTTTGCTTTTCTTCGTGTACATCAATGTCGAAGGGTTCCTCTTCTGCCTCAATAGGCGGCTGTACTTGTTCTGTCAGGACCAATTCTGTTTCATCTGAAGCTGCCGCTATTTCTCTATTTTCATATGGCATGGGCTGTACTTCTTTGTTATAAGCTTGACTGGAAGAAAGAATGCTTGCCTCTTCTTGTTCGTCATCAGATGCAAAGGAAAGAAGCTCTGAATTTTTATTCAATCCTTCATTTGGAACGGTGATTTCTGGAATCATTTCACGTACCGGTTCCGCTTCTTCTGTCCTTAAAATCACCTGCTCATCTTTTCTAGGAATTTCACGTACGGGTGATACAGGAATTTCCGCTGCTTCACGTTCTCTCATTCTCGCAGCTTCTCTTTTCAAAAGCTCGGCCCGTTTATGTTCATTTAATTTTGACATAACGGATTCTGTAGATTGCGCTGCTTCTTGAAAGCTTTTAAATAAACTTGATACCGGCTCGCCCCCGCTTTGACTGGCTTCATTTCTTGGACTGATCCGATACTCCAGGGGTTCTTGGTTATCTCTTGGCCTGAAGCCGTAAATTGGAGAAGGAATTTCAGTTGGGTGAAATGGCCTCTTTGAATCAGAATTTGTCTTCATTCTGGCTGGTTTACCAGGTACACGCCCTGTGCTGCTTACTTTCTGAGGCTTCGTCCTTTCAGTCTTTGTACTTTCCGGACTTTTCCTTCTCGGTTCTGGACGGTTCTTTTGATGATCAGGAATCATCGGAAATTTAAAATTGCCTTTAGGATATTGATAGGCTATTTTTGTTTCTACATTTCTCACATTTGAAGGCTGCGTTTTTGGCGGTACAGGTGCTCTATGTACAGGCTGCTGTTGTTCTGGAATTTGCCTTTTTTCAGCTGATGTTTTTTCTAGGTGTTTGTCTGTCTCTGTATCACCGGCAAAATAATTGATCATTTTTGAAAACCAACTCATAAAAACCACTCTTTCAAAGGTTTCGTCTTATTTACTATTGTAACAGTTAATCCTATCTTTTAAAGATGAAAAAAGCCACTAGAAAATTCCCTAGTGACTTTTTAACTTTTAAATAGAGTATTCGCTTTAGAAAATACGTTTATGGGAGTCCATTATTTTTTAAAAAAATCGGCTCCGATTTCATAATGACCGTCTAAAACTAAAATCCCTTTTTCCTGCGGGGCATCCGGCAGATCTAATTCTTTTGCAGAGCAGATCATTCCGCTTGAAGGAACGCCTCTGAGCTCAGCATCCTTTATCACGAGGCCGCTTGGCATAATTGCTCCAACTTTAGCCACAACAACCATTTGTCCGCTGTCGACATTAGGTGCACCGCACACAATTTGAAGTTTTTCACTGCCGGTGTTCACTTGGCATACGCTCAATTTATCGGCGTTCGGATGTTTTTCTTTTGATTCTACCAAACCAACTACAAATTTCGGGGAAAGATCAGCATGCAGCTGTTCCTCAAAACCATTTTGATGAATGCTGGCATTCAAATTATTTAGGAGCGTTTCTGTCAATTCAACAGCTCCTCCGCTGCTTTCGGTTTCAAAATAAGAAGATGCATTGAAGAGATTGTATCCCGCTGTTTCCCCTGAAACATTGTTGAATATCCGGACTGCATCTCCCTTCTTTTCAAATGCTCTATTTTCTTCTGAAACTTCCGTGATTGAAATCAGCAGGGTATCCCCTACACCTTCTTTGTTATAAAATACGCGCATTATTGTTTACCTTCCTCTTCCTTTTTTGCCCGGTTCTTTGCAAGGATAAAAATCGGCTCCAGCTCGCGGTTTTCATACAGAAAAGACAGTGCAGTAATGGGCACCCTTCCGCTTGCAAAAAAGCTCATTGCCATCTGGCCTAAAATATCATAGCCTGTATCATTTCTGATGTCCGCAATAATCAGCACATCCTGATGCGGCACTGCAATGGCCATAGTCCCCTCCATTTTTTCATGAAACGAATCAAGGATGGTGTCATTAAGCAGACGGCTTGCATCATAGCCATCATTTGCATTTAAAAAGTAGAAGACATTTCCTGCTGCATGATCTTCTTTTACACTTGTCTGCAGCGACCTGAGATTGAACCTTGCCATTTCTTTGATTTTGCTGAACGTCCAGTTCTCTCTTTCCATCATTTTCACATCAATTAAACGATAGGAATTTCCAAGATCAAGCGCATAATAGATTCTTGTCTCAGCTGTATGTTCTTCATGTATCAGCAAAACCCCGTCAGAGGATTCTACAGGAAACGATGTTGATCTGATAACAGGGAAAATTCCTTTTTCTTTACCTGTCAGCTCCTGTTCAGCATTCATAACTGTCAATGCTTCTTCGATGTAATAAATCAGTTCATCAACAGCCGCGTCTTTTTTCTCTTCCCATTTAGCAATAATGCCGGGAAGAGATATTGTCATTCCCTTTTTAGTCGAATCATCTTCGACACGCAATTGATCCTTTTCTCTATCATAATGGCTTGTCCAATCTTTATGTTTTAAGCGCTCTTTGATTGTCTCTGCCATTTTTCTTGAAGTCATTTTCATGGTTCATTCCGCTCCCTGCCGAAACTGTTTTATGAAGATAATCCCGCTATAAATTCCTGAATCTGCTCTTTCGTTTTACGGTCCTTGTTCACATAACGTCCTGTTTCCTGTCCTTTGCTGAATCCTACAAAACTCGGAATGCCAAATACATTTAATTCAGCGCAAAGATCAATAAATTGATCCCTGTCTACATAATAAAAAGTGAATTTGTCATTTTCAGCCTGAAGTTCCGGCAAAAACGGATCTATAAAACGGCAATCCGGGCACCAGTCAGCTGAAAACATAAGAATCACATTTTCTTTTTGAATTACTTCGTTATATTGTGCCATTGTTTGTAATTTTTCCATGTTAAACCCTCCAATAATATCGTTTCCAATTCGTGCAATCATCCATTCGCATCATACCAAAAGAAGCACTCTGTTACCAATAGTTTAGCCTGCATAAAAGAAAAAACCCCTTTGAGGCCAAAGGAGAATTCTCTTATTTTAATAGGTAACAGAAGACACAATTCCCATCATTTGTTCAGCTGCATCTGCAACATTGCGTCCGTTTGTTTGCGTTGTCATTTTGACTCCGCCTATTCCGGCAGAAACCTCATACTCATCGTCTTCTAGTTTATCGACGAGAACGTATCCGAATCTTCCATTATCCTTAAAGGTTTCTTCTACTATTGGATCTTTGTATTGCTCAAGCAGCGATTGATAAAAAACGGTGCTGTCCTCTTTTTCTTTATCATTAACAAATAAAATATATTGTTCATCATCACGTTTGAAAATCAAGTTATTATTTTTTGCAGATTCGACTTTATAGCCTTCAGGCAAATGATAATTAAAAGTGCCGCTTTCTTCATTGTCAGCAGCCGGTTTGCTTGTAAACGTCTTTTTTGTCTGATCGATCGTTGCAGTTTGCATTTCTTCTTCATTCATTGAACAGGCTAATAAGGAAAAAAGAGAAGCAAAGATGATGCCTGCTAGAATTTTTTTCAAGAGAAACCCTCCTTATTCAATAGGAAAATAGGACCCTTTTCTATAATAACCCTTTCATTTTAGAATTGACAAGAGAGCTAGGTTTTATGAAAAGAAAAAAAGGGTATAAAACGTTTAAAAAAGAGGTGTACTTTTGGAATGAAACTGCAAGTTTATTTAGCTGGAGAAATACATAGTAATTGGAGAAATGAAGTTAAAGATAAGACCGGGAATCTTCCAATCCTGTTTACAGGACCAATGGAAAACCATGACAGATCTGATCTGATTGGAGAAGAAATACTGGGCACACAGCCAAATGCTATATACAGAGACGAAGCTGCATCAAGAATTAATAATTTCAGATCAAAAGTTTTAATGGCAAAATCAGATATTGTGATTGCATTATTTGGAGAAAAATATAAGCAGTGGAATACTGCAATGGATGCAAGCAGTGCATTGTCGAACAACAAGCCATTAATTATCATCAGGCCTGAAAATCTGCACCATCCGCTCAAAGAGCTTTCTTCTAAAGCTGATGTCACGGTAGAGACGGTTGATCAGGCAATTGCAGTCCTATCCTATCTGTTTGCACAAGAGTAGCGGCTTTATTTGCCGCTGCTCTTATTTTGCATATAAAAATATTGTCCGAATAAAAGTTTTGAAATGTGAGTAAACATTTCTGTCCTGTTCACTAACCCATTTGTAAAAATGCCAATGGCTCCTTCATTCTGACTTACATGAAACTGATTCGCATATTCATCCATAACGATGCCTAGCTCTACACCTGATTTTACCTTTCTGCCAACATCCTCCGGGAGTAAGATCCTGGCGCCGCCTGCAATTATTGGGACAAATCCAGTCCCTGTTAACGCACCCCAGTTGCATAAATAAAAACCTTGGATGGTTTCAATTAAGCCTCCTTCAAGGCCTATGCCAAGAGCAGCAAGCTCCATCTCTCTCGCGTTTTCCGCCCTGTTAACGGCTCCCTGTATCGTTTCCTCATCTGAGAACGGCTGGTCTGAAACTCCCGATGGAACTTTTAAGCTTTGGAATGTCATTTGCTCATAATTAAATAGAGATGCTTTTACCGCATTCACTTTTGCCGGGTTTAAGGTGCCAATGGCTATTTTCATTCTTTTCTCTCCTAAAACATCTATAGACATAAATTATATACTGCTTATCTTTGAAAAAGGGAAACCACAACAGTGATTTCCTCTTCTTCCTTCTATGAATTTTGCTTAATTGTATTTAATGTCGTTTGATCACATGCTTTTACAAGAGTGACGATTAATTCTTTTGCTGCAGCATAATCGTCAATATGGACAATTGAAGCTGCCGTATGAATATAACGAGAGCAGATGCCAATAACTGCTGAAGGAACACCGTCATTTGAAGTATGAACACGTCCTGCATCTGTACCGCCTTGCGACACGAAATACTGATACGGAATATTGCCCGATTCTGCTGTGTCTAACACAAATTCCCTCATTCCTCTGTGTGTCACCATTGTCCGGTCTAAAATGCGGAGCAGCGCGCCTTTTCCGAGCTGGCCAAATTCATGCTTTGCTCCGCTCATATCATTCGCAGGGCTCGCATCAAGAGCAAAGAACAAGTCAGGCTGAATCATATTGGCAGCAGTTTGAGCTCCTCTAAGCCCTACCTCTTCCTGTACAGTTGCTCCGGAATAAAGAGTGTTTGGAAGTGTTTCATTCTTCAGCTCTTTTAACAGCTCAATGGACAATCCGCAGCCATAGCGGTTATCCCAGGCCTTAGCCATAATCTTTTTTGGGTTTGCCATTGGAGTAAACGGACAAACAGGAAGAATTTGCTGACCAGGCCTAATTCCAAGCTCTGCTGCATTTTCTTCTGAATCTGCTCCAATATCAATCAGCATATTTTTTATCTGCATCGGTTTGCTGCGCTGATCCTCACTTAATAAATGGGGGGGAATCGATCCGATGACGCCGGGAATTGATCCATGACTTGTTATGACCTCAACGCGCTGTGCAAGCAGGACTTGACTCCACCAGCCGCCGAGCGTCTGGAATCTTACCATTCCGTTCTTCGTTACACCCGTTACCATGAACCCAACTTCATCCATGTGGCCTGCAACCATAATTTTTGGACCTTCCGATTGACCGCGCTTCACCCCGAAAATACTTCCTAAACGGTCTTGAACAATCTCATCTGAGTACTTGGTGAGCTCAGAACGCATGAATTTACGAACCGCATGCTCATTTCCCGGTGCGCCCGGAAGTTCCGTCAATGTTTTAAAAAGCTCTAACGTCTCTTGGTTCATCCATCATATCCCCTTTACGTATGTATTCTTTTATTTTACAGAAAGTTATCGTTTCGTGCTACTAAAGAAAAACACAGCAGCGGATCAAAAAATGAAGGAAGATAGCGGAAAATTGTATCTTTCTAAAAATTTTCTATTTTTCAAGCTGAATTGCAGCTTTATTCAACCCGCATCTTTTGATTTTGCCTGCAGCTCAATTCACTTAACAACCGTGCAGATCTTCTGTATACTTAAATCAATGTGTTAAGGATGGAGGAGATCGTAATGAATTGCAGAAAAGCATTCATTGGTATTGGAATTGGCCTTGCTGCTGCCTACATTTTCAAGGATCAATTAAAGCCCGCATTTATTTCTTCTGAAAAAGCTCTTTCAGTTGTGAAAAATGCCTTTAAGGAAAAGGGTCCAATCAATGGATCATGGATCTATACAGTCCGCGAGACCTATACTGATTCTGGTGAGACGTACAGTATTTATAAAGCAGGCATTACCAGAACGGCCGACTCGGAGCTCGAACAATACGAAGCTTTTGTGGATGCAAAAAGCGGGAATATCCTTCACGTAGAACAAATTGCTTAAAGATAAAGGAAAAAGCCTGTTTTAAAATGCAAATGGCATGGAGACACCGCTCTCCATGCCATTTTTTTATTCTGGTCGAATTCTTTCAACTTTATCGATCATTTCTCTTTTTTCATTAAATTTGACTGCGCGGTAAAAGGCGTCATGATAAAAAGACAGCCAAGTCTGTTTTTCGCCCGCATACCCGAGCCATTTTTGCTTCTGCAAAATCGAATTCATAGGATAATCATCGTATGCAAGCACCCATAAAGGATTGGAGTGGGCATGTGTAGGCATGAGGTCTGCCATATGGAGAAGGATATCTCCATTATCTTCTATTTTGATTATGCTGTGACCATCACTGTGGCCGCCCGTATGAATCATTTCTATGCCAGGCACCGGCGCTGTTTTCTCCTCAAAAGGAACGACCTGTTTTTCGATAGAAAGCCAATTTTCCTTCCAGTATGTATTTGCGGACCTGATATTAGGTTCTCTCATTTCATTCCATTCGGTAGACGACGTGATAATTTTTGCATGCGGAAATACTGAAACAAGTTCATCATTTACAAGCTTGGTCAGACCGGAAACGTGATCGAAATGCAGATGGGTCATAAGAACATAATCGATATCTTCCGCTTTCAATCCCATCTCATTTAATGAAGCGGTTACATTTGATTCAGCCGTCACCCCAAAATTCCGCTTTTGCTTATCGGTAAGTCTTCCTGAACCAATACCGCTGTCAATCATCAAATTGATGCCCTCTTTTTGAACAAGGATTGGATCCGTGCGAAGCTCAATCTGATTGAGTTCATTAACAGGATATTTTTTTGACCATAGCGGTTTGGGAACGACCCCAAACATTGCGCCTCCATCAAGATAAGTTACCCCTCCGTCAAGCCATGTCAACGTTGTTTGACCTATTTTTAAAGTTTCCATATTATCCCCTCCCATTCAATCATAACAAAAAAACCCGCGTCCGTGGACATGGGTTACTTTTTTAAAAATTTCACTTCAGAGCGATAGATTCTTTGCCCTTTTTGTGAAAATTTCTCTTCATATTCAGTCATGATGTTGCCTTCATAGGCGCTTTTATGCAAGTCCAGACTTACGTAAGTTAAAAGCAGTCCATAAGATGAGAAACTTTGAAGCGAATACTCAAACAGCCCCTGATTATCTGTTTTAAAGTGAATTTCACCTTCATCAACCAAGATATCTTCATACCTTTTAAGAAATGTTTTAAAGGTTAATCTGCGTTTTTCATGTCTCGTTTTCGGCCATGGATCAGAGAAATTCAAATAAACTCTGTCAATTTCGCCTTTGGCAAAAATGTCAGTCAGATCTTCTGCATTCTCATTGAGCAGAAGAATATTTGTCCGTTCTGCATCCACCGCTCTTTGAAGAGCCCCGACAATGACACTTTCAGATAATTCTATGCCAATGTAATTTATGTTAGGATTAGCGCCTGCCATTCCAACCACAAATTGCCCTTTCCCTGTCCCGACCTCAATATGAATCGGGTTAGTATTCCCAAAGACTTCATTCCATTTTCCTTTAAACTCTTTAGGATTTTGTATCACAATATTTGAATGCCCGGCAATGAAATCATTGGCCCAGGGCTTATTACGCAATCGCATGAAGCACACCTCTATCGATTTAATGTCGCCATAAAAGATATCATGAAATAGAAGGGTGTGCAAGAGGAATTCCATGTAAAAATGTGTATTTTAATGCAGGTCTATAATAGCAGATCAAGGGTTTATCGGCACAAATCAAAGTTCTGCCGAAGAAAATGAAGTTTATATAAGTATAAATCGCTGTGGCTCTCTTTTCCTAACGGCTGATTTAAGCGGATTTCACTTCGCGAAAAAATGACCAGGCCCGGCGGGAACTGGTCATTTTTTATTCAGAATGAAATGGCTGCTTCCTGCACAAATTAAGACAAGAATCTGTAAAGGAGTGTTTGCCGTGCCGCTAGAATATCAGCATCAAGTTGAATTATTAAAGGATATATTGACTGAACATCAAAGCGACTGCTGCGGAACAGTTGCAGAATGTGAACAGCTGGAGCGCGTCATCAAATCTCTGATGGTAAACTCAAACATTCATCAGGATTTAAAAAACGTCCTGCAAAATATTTATTCATACAGTCAGGACGGAAAAAATTCTCCAGAGCTGAATTCCTATATAACATCTCAGCAAAATGTTCTTACACAATGGATTGATGATATTGATACATTTTCTTAATTTAACTTCGAGATCATTTGCCGAAGGTAGTTATGCCACTCATTCGTTTCCTTTTCGTTGTGTTTCGCCCGATACCAAAGGGTGTAGGTAATCGTTTGCGCAAGCACATACCAGTACATTCTTGCACGCAGCTGATCGGTCATTTTCAGGCCATACGTGGACAGCCAGCTTTCCCAGTCTTTTTCGTCTATATACCAGTATAAAAGCATCCCGATATCGATCGCAGGGTCAGCAATCAAAGCTCCGTCCCAGTCAATCAAATATAGCTGTTCATCCTTGGACAGCAGCCAATTATTATGATTCACATCACAATGGCAGACCACTTTATCTTCGCAGTCCACATAAGGCAGATTGGACTCCAGATAATGAAGCGCCTGGATCACTTCTGGGAGATAAAAGTTTTCAAACTCAACCGTTTGCTTTAAATCCTCTAAAATAATTGAAGGAGTAAGCGGTTGCTTTCCCAGACGTTTCAGCATATCCAGCAGCTCTTTAGAATGATGGATTTTATGCAGCAGTTCCGCAACATTTTCGCCATTCATATCGTTTGGCTTCAGTTCACGGCCGCTTAGCCAGTGCTGTGCTGTTATCACATCGCCATTTTCGAGCCTCTTTGTCCATACCAGCTTAGGAACAATTCCTTCAGCAGACAGAACGGCCAAGAATGGAGAACTATTTCGTTTTAAGAACAATTTTTGCCCTTCTCGCTGTGCATAATATGCATCGCCTGTTGCTCCGCCAGCAGGAGATAGCTCCCACTCGCTTCCTAGTAGTTGTTCCAACCAGTTCACCTTCAATTTCAACCCAACATTTCATTTATAAGTTTGGAATAGGGAAAGCAAAAGGCAGTCTCAGCCTGTTTGCTTCACCCTTTATTTTTTCATTAAGTCAATTAAAAAAGACAGCTATTCAAAGATTAAAAATCAGGTACCGATAGCTATCCTTTTAAATTTTATCGTTTCTTAGCAATTTTAGTCAAGAAAAACCGAAAACCTACTTTTGGAATAAGACAAAAGTCCCTATCTCTTTCACCTCAAATGATTCACTTATAAGCTTGGCTTGGTTGCCTTCAATTTCTTTGATATATGGACCTGAAGCAAGCACCCATTGACCTTCTCCCGGCAGCGTAATCCTCTTTCCGTTTTTATGGGAGCAATGAATAACCGCTATTCTGCTCCATGGACCATATGAACCTACATCGTTTAAGCAGTATGCGTAAATGCCGCCCTCATTCATAAAAATCTGATAATGCCCGCTTATTTCCTCTGTGGTGTTAAGTCTGAACGCACCATGAGATTTCCGCAGAGAAATAAGGTGCTGAATGTATTTGATATCTTCTGAGTGATGTTCTCTTTCATCCCAGTCCAGCTGATTGATCTCATCAGGCGAGTTATAGCTGTTCTCCACACCCTGCTTTGTGCGGTAGAACTCTTGGCCGCTATGAAGAAATGGAATTCCCTGTGCAAGAATGACCATGCTGCAAGCAAGCTTCTGCCTCAGCCGTCTATCTTCAATCGGATCATTCGGAAGACACAAATTCATTTTATCCCATAGTGTATGGTTATCATGTGATTCTACATAATTGATTGATTGTGCGGGACTCTTAAAATGGGCAATTGAACCGCTCATGATTTTTGCCAGCATTTCCGGATTTCCGGAATCACCTAGAATGAATCCCCTGTCCTGTACTTCAAAAGTGCTTCCTTTAATGTTGTCTCTGAACTGATCATTAAAAAATGCGATACCCGGCATTTTTGCGGCATTAGCAATAATTGCTTTTTTTTCAAATGCAAGCGGGGTAAGCAAATCCCATCCTTCACCTAAAATAAGAATATCAGGCTTTAACCGCTTACAAACTTCATTCACCATGTTCATAGTATGAATATCCAAAATCCCCATTAAATCAAAGCGAAAACCATCTATATCGTATTCCTTCAGCCAAAAAATGATTGAATCCACAATGAATTTTCCGGCCATTTTCATTTCTGATGCAAAATCATTGCCTACTCCCGTTCCATTTGAAGGAAGTCCATTATGGTCATGCCGAAAATAATATCCCGGAACAATCTTCTCAAATGATGAGTTTTCCCTGATGTAAACATGGTTGTAAACCACATCCATAATGACTCTAATACCTTGTGCATGAATAGATTGAATGGCCGCCTTTAACTCCCTTATTCTTGAGTAAGGATCTTCCGGATCAGATGAGTAGCTGCCTTCAGGCGCATTAAAATGGATGGGGTTATAGCCCCAATTGTAATGCTCCAAAACATTCTGCTCATTAACGCCTTCGAAATCATTGAAAGGGAGCAGTTCCAAATGGGTTATCCCAAGTTCCTTCAAATAAGAAATGCCTGAAGACATGCCCATTCGAGTTTTTGTATCAGCTTCTGTGAATGCTGCATATTTTCCTTTTTGGCTGTTTCCGCTGTTTGGATGGATGGTAAAATCACGTATATGCGCTTCATAAATAATTGCGTCTGTTAATTGCGCAAGGGGAGCAGGAGCATATTTCTCAACCGCTGTCCGGTCAAAATCTGCAATGACTCCGTAAACGCCATTCATAGATACCGCTTTTGCATAGGGATCTACTGCTTCATTCCAGATTAAATTCACACACACAAGATAAGTGTAGAAAACGCTGTCAAAATTACCATTCAATGTGATCGACCAAACCCCGCTGTCCTCGCGCTTCAGCAGGAGTGTTTCCTCACGCTGTTCGCTTGGAAACAGCAATTTCACCTGAACATCCGTCGCTGTAGGAGCCCAAAGTTTCAATGTGACAGAATCTTTGCTGAAACGCACGCCCAGGTCATCGCCGTTATAATAAAAATGTTCATCAAAAGCTTTTGTCCGAATAACTGCTCCTATTTGCAGATCTGTTTTCGTACCCTGTTCATCACATACTTCATACAATTTTCCAAAAGGTTTTATAGAAGAATCCAGTCTGCATTGATATTTCACTCTGTTTTCTATATCCTGCTTTCGCTCGCATTGAAGCTTCAGCCTGGTTTCGCCGTCAAGAAGAAAAAATGTCTTATTGTCAGTGTCCTGCATCTCTTTTGGGATAAGGATTGTAATTAAATTCATTTCATCAAGGTATGCATGATATAAACGTTGTACCGATAACATTTTAGTCACCTGCCTGCAAAAGTTGTTTCATCACATCAGTATACCCATAGTGACACAACTTGATATTAGAGTTACGTATAATACTTTATGCTTTTAGGGCTCAATGTGACTGTAACCGGTGTTTCGCCTATGTATTCTCCGTCAGCATGTATCATAAGCGGAGCAGCTCCGGCAATTTTTATTTTCCTTGCCGTAAACATATGAACTTCTTTTAAACGTGTGTGCTGTCCTGCAAAAACGAGACCAAAGAGCAACAGCAGCTTTAATCTTGATAAATTATGCACAACGATGAGATCTAGTACACCGTCATCTGGTTTTGCAGCTGGTGAAATTTTCATTCCTCCCCCATAAAAAGGGTGATTGCTGACTGCTGCAAGCCAGACATTTTCAAATACATATTCCGTGTCATCAACAGTCAAAGCTACGGTGCCCGGCTTGTAATTAAAAAGCCCTTTCAGCAGGGCAGCTATATAAATAAAAGAACCTGCCCGGAATTTATTCAGCCATTTCTTTAATTCCATTTCATTTGAAAGCTTTGCAACATAAGCATCAAATCCTGCGCCCATGCTGTTTACAAAGAAACGGTTCATCTGCCCCGTATGATATTGGCCGAGATCAAAGCTGTTTACTTGCCTTTGAAGCCTGCGAAAAATCGAGGCGTGGTCTTTTGACGAAAGGTTGTATCCTCTCTTAAAGTCATTGCCGGATCCGGCTGGAATAAATCCGATTTGCACAGAATGGAAGTCACTCAGCCCATTTACAATTTCATGGATTGTCCCGTCCCCGCCTATTCCAATAACTGTCTTCAGGTGATAATCCTGTATCGTCGCGATTTGCCTGGCCAGTATTTCAGCATGACCTGAATATTCAGTTAAAAAAGAACGATAGTCTGCATGATTGCGTTCAAGTTCAGCTTTTACCTTTTTCCAAACACGTAATGATCTGCCATTCCCTGCAAGAGGGTTAATGATAAAGTATATGCTGTTTTTCATTCTTAGCTCCATTATCTTCTTTAATTCCTTGAATATCTCTGGAGATATTCCCAGTCAAGTAAAATTATAGCTTTTTTTAAGGAGACTGTATGTATGAAACGCAAAAAAATACGCCTAAAGGCGCATTAATCGTTTCTGCGGAAAGAATCAATCAAGCATTGTGACAAAAGAATTTCAGCAGCTTTCAGCTGATCATGCTTAATCGGAGTTGAAGAATCTCTGTAAGTTTGAAACCATTGGCTGAAATTCCGCTTGTCTGCAATTGTTATGTCGAATGGCGCCTGGGGGAACTCAATGAATCCGTTTTTGCACACCAGCACCTTTTTTATATCAAGTTTGATATTTCTTTCTTTGAGTAATTGCTTTACGATTGTTCCAGTCCGATTCAGACTGATTAATGGAGATAGCTGTTTTTTTTCATCATCTCCCGGATTCACTATCCAGAAGCGTTCAGATGAACCTTCAAAAACATCGTGCTGTTCCCCTTCCAGATAATGTATACAAACGATTTCTCTCGGGCTAATTAATAGTGGGTCAAGCGAAATGGATGTATTTTTCATTTTGAAGACAGGATAATACATGATAAGATGCTGATCAGGCAATTTCTGAAGAAGTTCATGCAGCCTATCATCTTCGTAGAATGATGTATCTGCATAAGATTTTTCACGGATAGTAGACGTTGCCCATTTCATTTGGAACATAAAGATGTGATTCATAAATTTGACTTTCAGCTCTTCCATTGAACGGGGAACAGAGTTGAAAATCAATTCTATTGTATCTGATGGCTGATCTGAAGCCGGGATGGTCAAATCGTAAGACACGGTTTCTTCTTTCTTCCCGAATTTATTTCTCACTTTACTTAAGAAATTCTCTTTTTCCTCTATTCCTTCTGCCTCATCTATTGTCTCCGTTTGCCGGCTTATAAAGCGCTGAAACTCGTTATTTTCATATGCCAGCTTGATCATTTGCCATTGCTGTTTTTTTAAGCGCAGAAATTGGCTTTGGTAGCGGTATATATCCATTTCATAACGAGATATGCAGGAATGGATCTTGATTAATTGAGCCAACTTTTTTCAACTCCTCAAAGCAAATTTAATATAAATGGTGCGAGCAGCGGGCAAATAATCGCTGTAAAAATGGCGCATAAAGTCATTGAAATCGAGCTGATGGCACCTTCAAGCTCACCAAGCTCCAGTGCTCTGGCCGTCCCGGTTCCATGTGAGGCCGCACCAAGTCCAATTCCTTTTGCTACTGAATGATGAATGCCAAAAAGCTGCAGCAAAGAGGGCCCAAACATGGCACCTGAGACCCCTGCGATGACTACATATACGACAGCAATCGCCGGTATGCCTCCGATTATGTCTGCAATATCCATTGCAACCGGATTTGTCACTGATTTTGGCGCAAGAGATAAAATCAGCTCTTCATCCACATGAAAAATTCCTGCAAGAAGCGTTCCGCTGCCTATGCCAATGATGCTTCCTGCAAAAACACTTCCAAGAATCGCAAGAGCATATTTTTTCAGAATCCTCCGGCTTTCATATAAAGGATAAGCCAAAGCCACAACCGCAGGACCAAGCAGCCCGTCAATCCATTTGCCGCCTTTCATGTATTCTGCGTAATCCGTTCCGCTACCCAACAAAAGAAGAATGATAAAAAAAGTGCACGTAGCTATAGGTACAAGAAAAGGATGCGGATACTTCTTATAGAGCTCCCTCATGGCTGCATAAACAACAATCGTTAAAGTTATGAACAATACTGCTAAAAACATTAGACTTCTCCTCTTTTTTCTGACACGTCCGAATTCATAAGCCTCTGACCGATGGCAGCGGACGAAATCATAACCAGCGCTGTACTGAACAGTGCGACAAGCGCACTGATGATTCCTTTCCCGCTGAACAAATCAAAATGATCGATTAATCCGACTGTAGCCGGTATAAAAAGCAGTGATAAATGACTTAACAGCATAGAACTTCCTGCTTTTAAAAGCGGCAGCCTGATGATCTTTAAAGAAAGGCAGAAAAACAGAAGAAACATGCCGATGATGCTCCCGGGCATAGACAGCTGCAAACTCTGCTGTATAAAGACTCCAGCCAGGTAAAAAAAATACAAACAAGCAATTTGAATTACTATTTTCATCCATTTCATCGTTATCCCTGCTTTACGTTTGTTGATACACAGGATGACAGGCAAACCTTATTTCAGCGCAGCGTCACGTTGTGTATAGAATGATATTTAGGCACTTCAGCAAGCTTTGTCTCGAAAAGGTCAACAGCCCTCACTTTAAAGCTCAGCTTTTCAGGTGAAGGAATGAGCTGTTTTAAGAAATCTTTTTCTGAGATCCATTTCCTTGCAACTGTAATATGAGGAGCAAACGGACGCTCGTCCAGTTTAAAACCAGCAGTCTGACATACCTGATAAACCTCCCTGCGAAGCTCTGCAAGTTTTTTTGATTCCTCTATTCCCAGCCATAAAATCCTTGGAGACTGCGGTCTCCCGAATGTCTGAAATTCAGTTATCTGCAGATTGAAGGAATGATAGCCTGCAAGGTTATTCACAAGCTCCTGCTTCACCTGATTTAATTGATTTTCAGATGATGGATGCCCTAAAAAAGCCAGTGTAAGGTGATAATCCAGGGGGTGGACCCAAGATTTAAACTGTTTTTCTTCCCTCAAAAGGGACGTTTGATTATAAATAGATTCCGCAATTGCTTCCTCAAGTGAAATCCCTATAAAAAAATGTGTCATTGTCATTTTTCAGACTCCTGTTCTTAATTGGTTTCAGAAATTAGCCAAGAGCGCAAAAGTTACTTAAGTTTTCATTTTATCAAAAATACAGGCAAGAATATAATCAAGCGCTTTGGATGGCTGCTGAAAAAATATATGCTATCATATCAAATAAAGGAGCTGAGAGAAATGCGTGTAGTTGAAAATATAGCAGATTTAATTGGCAGCACTCCCTTATTAAAATTAAATCGGCTGAACCCTGAAAACGGAGCGGACGTCTATTTGAAGCTTGAGTTTTTCAATCCGAGCGGAAGTGTAAAAGACAGAGCCGCATTAAATATGATCATTGAGGCTGAAAAACAAGGTCTTTTAAATAAGAACTCCACGATTATTGAGCCGACTTCAGGCAATACCGGCATCGGGCTTGCAATGAACGCCGCAGCGAGAGGCTATAAAGCCATTCTCGTTATGCCCGATACAATGACACAGGAACGAATTAATCTATTAAAAGCCTACGGCGCTAAAGTCGTATTGACGCCAGGCGATGAGAAAATGCCGGGTGCCATCAATAAAGCGAACGAACTGGCAAAAGAAATCCCGGACAGCTTTGTTCCAATGCAGTTTGATAATGAAGCTAATTCAGATGCACACCGCAAATCCACAGCGCCTGAAATCATTGGTGCAATGGACAAGCTTGGCAAAAAACTGTCCGCATTTGTGGCGACTGCCGGTACAGGCGGAACCATTACAGGAACTGGCGAAAGGCTGAAAGAGCATTATCCTGACCTTACAGTTCACGTTGTTGAACCAGCAGGATCTCCTGTCCTGTCGGGCGGGAAACCCGGCAAGCATAAGCTTGTAGGAACCAGTCCGGGATTCATCCCTGAAATTCTGAATCAAAGCGTTTATGATGAAATTTTCAAAATTAAAGATGACGAGGCATACAACATTACTCGCCGCCTTGCCGCAGAAGAGGGCATATTGGTCGGCCCTTCATCAGGCGCTGCCTGTTTTGCTGCGCTCGAAGTAGCAAAACGCCTCACTCCTGATGATGTCGTCATATGCATCGCCTGCGACACCGGTGAGCGCTACTTATCAAGTGATTTATTTCTTCAGGAATAACGAAAAGCGGAATCGCCCGGTTAGGTCCGACAGACAGATAAGAAATCACCCGAAAAGTCCGGGTTTGACTTTTTGGGGGATTTTGTTCTGGCCGAGGACCTGGGCGATGGAGCTAGACAATCCGAAAAGCGGAATCGCCCGTTTAAGTCCGACAGACAGATAAGAAATCACAATCCTGCCCAATTCACTTTTATCATTTCCTAAGCAATAGAAAGAGCTGCCCGGCACTTAAACCGGAGCAGCTTTTCTCATTCTTATATTCATGATAGCTAAAACAAGGAATGCGATGGATGAGAGGATTCCAAAAAACAAATACACATAAAGAATCGAAAAACCTTCTAAGATCAATCCTCCGAAAAAAGTGCAAAACCAGTTTCCGAGACCATTTCCAACAGATGAATAAAGGGAAATGGCTGTCGCCCCAACAGAAATCGGCGCAAGATCTCTCACATACTGAAGGGCTGCCGGAATAAACAAGCCGACAGAAAATCCTTGAGCGATTGTCGTCACATAAACGACTCCAAGCGGTGGCTCAAAAAAGTACAAAAACCATCTGATGCAAGAAATAAAAGTTGCCATCATGAGAATGTTCATCATCCCAAGTCTATTGATCCAGCTGCTTGCGAACTTCATAAAAGGTGCTTCACTGCCTGCAGCAAGAAGAAAGGCTATGCCAATTCCAGTCAGTCCCCCTCCAAGCTCCGCCACAAAAATTCCAAAATATATATTGTTCGCTAAGATTGGTCCGAGCACCAGAAAAGCAACGAATAAAAACATGAAATACCTTGGCACATTCGCAAGCTCTTTTATTCCTTCCCTGATGCTGATTTGCATTGTTTTATTTTCATTAGGAAGCTGATAGGCGAAAAACACCGCAATAAATAAAATAAGGGCAAACGCATAGAAGATCATGCTTAATGAAAAAAGCTCGGCAAGCTGTCCGACAGCCATAACAGCAACCGCAAATCCAACCGCTCCCCAAAGCCGGATCGAACCGTACTCCGTTTTCGTTTTTTGAACGTAATTCATTGAAATGCTGTCTGATAAAGGAATCAGCGCACTTTGTACAATCGCAAGGAGCAAAGCGATGGCAATCATCCAAAAATATGTATCAATCATTGAAAAAACAAGTCCAAATATCCCTGCAATCGCAAGTGAAATTGTTAATAAAACAGTTGGTTTTTGCGTTATATCACTTAAAATTCCCCATAAAGGCTGGATTAAAATCATGACAACAGGACTGATGCTCATGATCATGCCAATCTGGCTTCCAGAAAGCCCTGCACTGTCTTTAAGATAAACCGGAAGCAGCGGAAACAGCGAACCGAAAGCAAAAAACACTAAAAAATAAAATGAATAAAAATGAACTCTCGTTGTACGATGCTCTCTTTGCAATGAATAGTCCAAAACAGCAGCCTTCTTTCTTTCATGTTCCTTCTTCAGGTCCAACTATAAAACAGGATTTAGAACACATAACCTTATCTAACAAATTATTGATAAAGCAGGAGTTCCTAAAAGAGAACTCCCCGAAAAACCGCCCTCTGGTAACAGAGAGCGGCCAAAAAGCTTCTTCAACCATCCTACCACAACAGGATGAATTCGTTAACATTATTTTGCCAATTCATAAATAGCTTGTGCATATATGGCAGTAGCTTTAAGCAAATCATCAATGATGACATATTCATCTTTTTGATGAGCAACATCAGGTCTGCCCGGGAACATCGGTCCAAATGCCACACCAGCCTTCAGAGAACGGGCATATGTTCCGCCTCCAATTGCAATCAGTTCAGCACGGTCACCTGTCTGATCCTCATATACCTTTTTCAGAGTTTGAATCAATTCATGTTCAGCATCAACATAATGAGGCTTTGAATCACTAAAAGATGCCAGCTGAAACTCGGTGATTGATTTTAGTCCTTCAGAAATCCTTTCAAGATCACCTGTTACAGGATAGCGGATATTCACACCCAGCTCACCTGATTTTTCACTGTCGTACGAAATGATGCCAAGATTAACAGTCAGCGGACCGCTCACTTCATCCTCACATTGAATGCCAAGCTTCTCACCGCTTGTGTCATTGCTGAAGAAGGCAACAATTTGTCTGATAAATCCTTTTCCGTTATGATCCAATTCTTCATCTGCAAGGAAGAGGGAAAGCAGAAGTCCCGCATTCTTGCCGGTGTGCGGCAAGCTCCCATGCGCTGAAACACCCTCAGCTTTAAGGGTAAGCACTCCATTTTCTTCAGAAGCGCTGCCTGTAATTTCATATTGATTTAAGTACTTGTTATATTTTTCTTTAAGCCCCTCTGCATCTTCAGACTGAATCAGAGCTTCTGCATGATCCGGAACCATATTAAAGCGCCTTCCTGATTGAAAAGAAAGAAGTTTTGTTCCGGCTTTGCCGCTTAGTGTTTTATCAAAGTAGTATGTAAGCTTTGCATCGATAATTCCCTTTTCGGCATTAATAATCGGAAAATCTGCATCAGGTGCAAAGCCTAGTGCAGGCATTTCCTCATGTTTAAAATAGTGATCTACACATCCCCAGTCACTTTCTTCATCTGTTCCAAGAATCATGCGGACTCTTTTGTTCATTGGCAGTCCAAGGTCTTTTACAATCTTCATCGCATAATAAGCGGCCATCGTCGGTCCCTTATCATCAATAGCTCCGCGGGCAAAGATTTTCCCGTCTCTTATCTCCGCACCAAAAGGGTCGCTGCTCCATCCGTCACCTTCTGGCACAACATCGACGTGACACAGAATGCCGACGATCTCATCCCCTTGGCCCATTTCCAGGTGCCCAGCATAGCCATCAAGATTCTTGGAAATAAATCCGTCTTTTTCTCCTTTTTCAAGCATATGAGTCAAAGCTTCATTAATTCCTTTTCCAAATGGAGCTCCTTCTTTGACTGTTTTTTTATCAAGCAAACTTTTAATGCGCAAAAATTCTTGTGTGTCTTTAATAAAATCTTCTTTTCTGCTTAAAACTTCCTGCATCCAATCCATATTCAAAACCCCTTTTCATATTTATTTCAATAGGTCCTTACCTAGTAAGATACCAAAGGATACGGACATAAGAAAGCTTCAATAGGAGAAACTAAAAGAAGCATAAAAAGAATAACTCTTGCAATTCACCTTAAAAACGAATATTATTATAAATGTTTTGTAAAAACGTTCGTTAATTGGAGGCTCTCATGTTTAAATTAAAAGAAAATCAAACGACAGTGCGCACAGAAACGTTGGCAGGTCTTACAACGTTTTTAACTATGGTTTACATTGTCGTCGTTAATCCTATTATCCTTGCAGACGCTGGTGTCCCTTTTGACCAGGTGTTTACAGCAACGATTATCGCTGCTGTCGTCGGTACGTTATGGATGGCACTTGCAGCGAATTATCCGATTGCCATCGCCCCAGGCATGGGACTGAATGCATATTTTGCTTATTCCGTTGTCGGTGGCCACCAGGTCAGTTACCAGATTGCATTTGCTTCCGTATTTGTAGCCGGTATTCTATTTCTAATTTTATCTTTAACTCCGTTCCGGAAAAAATTGATTGAGGCTATTCCAGCTAACTTAAAATATGGAATTACCGCCGGAATCGGTCTTTTTATCGCCTTTATCGGTTTGCGTTTAACCGGAATTGTAACAGATCATCCGGAAAACCTTGTAACGCTTGGAGATTTAACTTCTCCGCCTGTCATGCTGGCACTTGCCGGTCTTGCTGTTACACTCGTATTAATGAGTTTGAATGTACATGGCGCCCTCTTTTTCGGGATGATCATTACTGGCATTATCGCTTTCTTTACTGGTGAACTTTCTTTTAAAGAAGGATTTGTTTCTATGCCGAGCCTGCCGGAAGGATTTATTATCCTGAATCCTGCGGAAGCAATAGGACAAGTGATTCAGCATGGACTTTATGCCGTGGTATTTTCTTTTCTGCTTGTTACAATCTTTGATACAACGGGCACGATGATTGGTGTTGCACAGCAGGCCGGGTTAATGAAGGGCAATGAACTGCCGAATGCTCGCAAAGCTCTTTTAGCCGATTCTGCAGCAACTACTGTAGGAGCCATGTTTGGAACAAGTCCTACGACAGCCTATATTGAATCCTCTGCAGGAGTAGCAGCCGGCGGCCGAACAGGGCTTACTACATTAACAGTTGCTGTGCTCTTCGGATTAACAGCGTTCTTCAGCCCTCTTGTCGGCGCCGTATCCGGAATTGCCGCAATCACCGCTCCAGCCTTAATTATTGTTGGAAGCTTAATGATGGGCAATATTGCAAAGATTAACTGGAATGAAATTGATGAAGCATTCCCGGCGTTTCTCGTTATCATCAGCATGCCGCTTACATCAAGCATTGCAACAGGTATTGCACTTGGATTCATTTCATACCCCCTTATGAAAATAGCAAAGGGAAAATGGAAAGAAGTTCATCTGTTTGTCTATATTTTTGCTGTTTTATTCTTTATACAGCTTGTTTTCCTTGGGGGACATTAATAATATTGAGAAAAAGCATCCATACTAAAATATGGGTGCTTTTTCTATCCAAACATAAAAATGTCATACTATTCAGAATTAACTACATATAGTAAAATATGATATATACGTTTTAACTTTATGTCATTAGATTAAAACTATGTAAAAATTTTGTTAATTCGAGCATTTCACTAGTATGAAGCTGTCGAAATCGTGTAAAATATTGTTGTAGCGTTCATAATGTAAATAAGTACAGTAACATCTGCAGTAGGGGACATCGTAGGTTGTAGTAGGCTATGCCGTACGATCAAATGATAAGGAGTGGTTTTTTGAAACCTTCAACAAACCGTATGCTAACTCGTATCAAATCTGTCTACATGTTTATCCATGATAGAGGTACTGTGACAACTCAGCAGCTTGTCGACGAATTTGGTATTACACCACGAACCATTCAAAGAGATTTAAATGTGTTAGCGTATAATGACCTGGTTCGGAGCCCAAGCCGAGGCAAATGGACAATTACACAGAAGAAGGTTAGAAAAATGTCTTCTTAATGAAGAGACTGAACAATGGAAAACCGAAACGTTTTGTATACATAAAAAACCAGCCAAGAAGGCTGGTTTTTTTCTGATTGTTTAACTGGTTATGTTTATAATTCAACTGCTTTAGCATTTTGCAGGGCTTCCACTTCTTCATCTGTAAGCTCGCGGTACTCGCCTAATGCCAAATTTTCATCAAGCAAAAGCGGTCCCATGCTGATTCTTTTTAAGTAGGTTACTTTTTTTCCGACAGCTTCAAACATTCGTTTTACCTGATGAAATTTGCCCTCTGTGATGGTTATGTTTATTTCCGACTTCTCATCTGCTGAAAGAATGACAAGGGATGCAGGTTTTGTTACATATCCATCATCAAGCTCTACACCTTGTTTAAACGCTGCTGCATCCTCTTCAGTCACATTGCCGAGAATTTTTGCATAATACGTTTTGGGTACATGTTTTTTGGGAGACAGCAGCTGATGTGACAGCTGGCCATCATTCGTAAGCAGCAGAAGCCCCTCCGTATCTTTATCAAGGCGCCCTACCGGAAACGGCTTGTAAACCGCGTCTTCCATTTCCAGCAGGTCAATAACGGTTTCCTGAACAGAATCCTCTGTAGCCGAGAGATAGCCGCCCGGCTTATTCAGCATCAAATAAACATGCTCCTTATACTCTACTGTCTCTCCATGTACAGTAATCAATTGCGCTGCAGGATCGACATGCGTCTTAGCATCTTTAATACTGACTCCATCAGCTTTTACTGCACCTGTTTTTAACAGCTGTTTGACTTCTTTTCGGCTGCCGTAGCCGATATTTGATAAAAGTTTATCTATTCTCATTAAGATCCTCCTACTAAGAAAAGCGCAAGCGCCCGTTTAGCTCTGGCCGAGAAGCCTGCGTTTCCGCTCGCCATCGAAGCGCAAAATTTAATACTTTGTTATCTTTTAAAAAGACTGATTTCGTATAGATTGTTATTATTGATTACCCTTTATAAATTTGTTTATTGTGAAGTAAAGTAGAATCAAATGCACGCTATGTTTCCACGATTTTAGTTTTTGCGCAGAAAAGTGGAATCAACCGCATGCTATGTTTCCACCATTTTAGTTTTTGCGCAGAAAAGTGGAATCAACCGCATGCTATGTTTCCACCATTTTAGTTTTTGCACTGAAAAGTGGAATCAACCGCAAGTCAAGCTCCTTCCGCTGCACCACTTATGATTATACCTTCTAGCCAAAGCAACAATCCTTAAGAAAAGAGCCTTTAAAAAAGAAGGCTGTTTATTCAGCAGCCTTCTTCTTTCGATTTAAAAATGAAAAACGATTTCCAAGAAGTTTTTCAAGCAAGTGTGAACGGTGGGCAGCATACAAATAGGCTGCCGCTCCCAGACCTATTGAAATCAGCAGAATCATAACCGATTGCAGCTTGCCATCAGCATAATCTATAAAAATGGACAAAATAGATTGAGATACAGAAACTACAAGCGCCATAAAGGCTGTGAGTATCGCTATAAAAACGGTCCGTTTAAATAGAAGTTTAAAGGAATATCCAGCGTGACGGTGAATCATGGCAAAGCTGTATATGATAGATGCACCAAATCCGAATGCAGTCGCCAATATCGAACCGAGGCCCTGAAAAGCTTCAATCATCGGTGCATTTACAGCAATCTTAATGATCAAACCGAATGCAAGTGAAATGACTGCAAGCTTCTGCTTATTAATTCCTTGAAGTACAGCCGCAGTAACAGTGAAAAATGAAAAAAGAAGGGCTACGGGAGCAAACCATCTGAGAAGACCAGGCCCATCCGGGTCATTTTCATAAAACACCATATATGCAGGCTCAGCAAGGATCATCAGGCCGACAATCGCTGGCAGTGTCAGAAAAATGATAATCTGAAATGCCTGGTCAATCTGCCGGTTTACAAGCGTCATGTTATTATTCGTGAATGACTTGGTAATGGTTGGAACAAGTGTAAGCCCAAAAGCTGTTGCAAGTGAAACAGGAATCATTACAAGTTTAGGCAAGTATAAAGTGACAATTGAAAAAATGTCCGTTGAAATTTCTTCAAATCCGCCTGCAACCATTGCCTTATTAAAGGTATTTGTATCGATGTACGTATATAAAGGGATAGCAAGTCCTACAAAAACAAATGGGCCTGCATAGGAGAAAAGCTCCTTAAACATCCGGCCGGCCGGCATGTCAGCAGACGGTACAGCATTTTCCCTCAATGCCTCAAGTGTATGTTTTCGTTTTTGCCAATAAATAAACAAAATCAGCAGTCCGCCTATTGCTCCCACAAATGCAGCAAAGGTAGAATACCCGACAGCAGTGACAAGTGTTCCGTTAAATACTTTTAACACAAGGTAGGTTGATGCGAGCAAAAAAGCAATCCTTACAATTTGTTCAATGACTTGAGATACAGCAGTCGGTCCCATAGACTGATGACCTTGGAAGAATCCCCTGATTAAGCTCATGATTGGAACAACAATCAGTGCAAGACTGACCATTCGAATAACCAGAACGGCATCATCTATCGTGGTATTTCCAAGTTCTCTCTGACCAAGCGAGCTTTCAGCTAAAAAAGGAGCCATAAAGTAAAGAATGGCAAAAGCTAAAACTCCCGTTCCAAACATAACGGAAATGCCGACTCTGAACATTTTCCTGCTGGTCGCGTAATCTCCGATGGAATTATATTTGGAGACAAATTTTGATACCGCCTGGGGAAAACCCATTGTCGCAATTCCAAGGAATACGGCATACTGTGCATATCCTATTTGATATAATGCACCGCCGTCTTTTCCGACAAGCGCGTAAAACGGGATAATGTAAATCATCCCTAATATTCTCGAAATATATGTGCCGAGCGTTAAAACTAACGTCCCTCTTAATAATTTATTCGACATTTATGAAATCACCAATTTCTCTCTGAAGATTCAACTTTTCTATTTTAACACAATAAACTCCCATAACAATAATGTTTGTGCACGGCTCATCCGGCCGTATTTTGATTTCTTCCTGATTCAGCTATAATAAGATAGGAAATAAGGTTTATAGAAAGAAAAAGGTTGTGAGCAAATGAAATATGATGTTGTCATTATCGGAGGCGGACCTTCTGGTTTGATGGCGGCAATTGCTGCCGGAGAACAAGGTGCTGATGTACTCCTTCTGGATAAAGGAAATAAGCTTGGAAGAAAGCTCGCAATTTCAGGCGGCGGACGCTGCAATGTAACGAACCGGCTGCCAATCGATGAAATTGTCAAGCATATCCCTGGAAATGGACGTTTTTTATATAGTGCTTTTTCAGAATTCAGCAATGAAGATATCATTCGTTTTTTTGAAAAGCTTGGCATACAGCTTAAAGAAGAAGATCACGGCAGGATGTTTCCTGTAACAGATAAGGCCCAATCTGTTGTAGATGCGCTGCTTAATCAGCTGAAAAAACTTCATGTGACGATCCGGACAAATGAACCTGTTGAAACAGTGGATTACAAAGAAGGAAAAACTGCGGGAGTTCTTTTAAAGAATGGAGAATACATCAGCACAAACGCTGTGGTCATTGCAGTTGGCGGCAAAAGTGTACCCCACACAGGAAGCACCGGGGATGGCTATGCATGGGCTGAAAAAGCCGGTCATACCATTACAGAGCTTTTTCCTACAGAAGTGCCGATTACTTCTAATGAACCATTCATTCAGGAAAAAACATTGCAGGGTCTGTCGCTCAGAAATGTTGCATTAAGTGTTCAGAACCCTAAAGGCAAAGTTATCAAGACCCACCAAATGGACATGATCTTCACCCACTTTGGCATCTCAGGCCCTGCTGTCCTGCGCTGCAGTCAGTATGTGGTAAAAGCAATGAAAAAGTTTAATACAACTTCCATTCCAATGAGCATTGATTCTTTTCCAGATGTACATGCAGAGGAATTGTTCCAGCAAACAGTCAAGCTGTTAAAAGCAGAACCTAAAAAGGCCGTTAAAAATGGATTAAAAGGTTTTCTGTCTGAACGTTATCTTCATTTTTTATTGGAGCGGAACGGAATTGATCAGCAAGTGACGTTTGCGAACTTATCTATGGAGAAATTGCGCGGCTTTACCCAAGACTGCAAGCAGTTCGAGTTTAACGTACATGGAACCTTGTCCATTGATAAAGCTTTCGTGACTGGCGGAGGTGTATCTGTAAAAGAAATACACCCAAAACAAATGGCTTCAAAATTGATGAATGGCCTCTATTTTTGCGGAGAAATCCTTGATATCCATGGATATACAGGAGGATACAACATTACATCTGCGCTCGTTACAGGCAGGCTCGCCGGCAAAAATGCCGCAGAATATGTAAAGGAAGCGGCTATCCTGTAGCTGCTTCCTTTTTTTAAGTTCTGTATAAAACTAACGCTGAAAAACAATAAAGCTGCTCGCCATCTTCATTGCAGGCAGCTGCCACGTTATACTTTATATCCACAAGCTGTTCGTCTGAGATTGATTTTAAAAAGTGGTTAATTTCACGTTCAAGATCTTTTTCATGCTCCTTATCAAAAACGGCTACCTTGTACATTTAACACCATCCCATATCATACCCCTCTGCATATTGCTGCTGAAGCTCGCAATTTCGTTCATAAATCCGGTAAAACCTGTCCTCTTCCACTACAAATCCGCTTTCTAATTCATATTCCCGTCCCTCAGAAGTTATGACAAGCTTCCCGATATACTCCTTTCCAATGTACAATTCCATGAAATCCCCATGGAGCCTTGCAAGCACCCGGTCCGTTACATCAAGCTTGTGATATTCAGACATATCACATCCCTCCTTATTTTATTGTATTTTGGCGGAGCTAAGTTTATGATAGCGTTTTCATTTATGGAGTGATGAACAAACTTATCCGTCTACTGGGAGTATTATGGAAAAAAGAAAGTATTTTCTCCAGTCCGGAAAGTATTTCTCCGGTTTTCGCCAGTAAAGAAGCTATTCCGGCAAGTAAAAATACGAATCTGGCAAGTAACCTATAAGATTACGCTAAAAATTGGCGGCTCACTATCCAGAAACGGGTTCTAACAATCTTTCGCTCAACAAATGACAAAAAAAATCCCTGTTCTAAACAGGGACCTTCTTTATCTTTATCCTAATTCACTTTTGCGTTTTACATCGCCCTTCCAGTCAAGCATGCCGCCGGCCATATTTGTAACCTTATAGCCTTGGTCCTCAAGGTATGCGCAGACATTTCCGCTGCGTCCGCCTGAGCGGCAGATGATGATATATTCTTTTTCTTTATCAAATGCATCGAGCTTTTCCGGAATTTCTCCCATTCGAATGTGTTTCGCTTCTGGAATCATGCCTTCTTCTACTTCGTCATCCTCGCGCACATCTACAAGATTCAATGTTTCGCCGCTTTTAAGTTTCTTATGTAATGCTTCTGTCGAAATTTCTTTCATTTAGATTACTCCCTTTCACTAACAGATGTGTATATTATACCAAAGCAGCCTGAGGTCATACCAGTTTAAGACATCTATGCCGCGTTAACAGAAAAAAGCAGGCACTGCCCATCAGCGCCTGCTTTTGTTTTTCTAATTGTCCAGATCCGCTGTCAAACTGCTCGGTCAGAACAAATTCGACTGAGCTAAGCGGTCGGTTCCGCCATTCTTATTGTCCAGCTCCACCTCATAGCCCCTCGGCCAGAACGGTTCCGCCAGCAAAGGCAAAAAGCGCCTTTTCTGCATAATCCTTATTTGCCTGCCAGAGCTGAACAGCCGGTTCCGCTTTTCTCATTGTCCAGCTCCACCTCCTAGCCCCTCGGCCAGAACGGCTCCGCCAGCAAAGGCAAAAAGCGCCTTTACTGGCGGAGCCTTATCTGTCTGTCGGGTCTGAACAGTCGGTTCTGCTTTTCTCATTGTCCAGCTTCACCTCCTAGCCCCTCGGCCAGAACAGTCGGTTCCGCTTTTCTTATTGTCCAGCTCCACCTCCTAACTCCTCGGTCAGAACGGATTCGGCAGTAAAGGCAAAAAGCGCCTTTTCTGCCGAATCCTTATCTGCCTGTCGGAGCTGAACAGTCGGTTCCGCTTTTCTTAGTTTGCTACGATGTTTACAAGCTTTCCTGGCACCGCAATGATTTTACGGACGGTCTTCCCGTCTACTTGTTCTTTAACTGCAGCATCAGATAGGGCAATTTCCTGCATTTCCTCGCGTGTTGCATCTTTTGGAACGTGCAGTTTTGCTTTTAATTTGCCGTTAACCTGAACGACTATTTCAACTTCATCTTCAACTAATTTGCCTTCGTCATAAGCTGGCCATGTTTCATAGGAAATCGTTCCTTCGTGTCCAAGCTTTTCCCATAATTCTTCAGCAAGATGCGGAGCAACCGGAGACAATAATTTCACAAACCCTTCCATATAAGCTTTTGGAAGTACAGTTGCTTTGTATGCTTCGTTGATGAAGACCATCAATTGTGAAATGGCTGTATTAAATCTCAAGCCCTCGTAATCTTCCGTTACTTTTTTAACTGTTTGATGGTAGACACGCTCTAAGCTGTCAGACATGTTATCTGTCACTTTTGGACTTAATGCCCCGTTATCTTCAATAAATAAACGCCATACACGATCCAAGAAACGGCGTGCTCCGTCTAATCCTTTTTCAGACCATGCGATTGAAGCTTCAAGCGGCCCCATGAACATTTCGTATAAACGTAAAGTATCTGCTCCGTGACTTGCTACAATGTCATCCGGATTTACAACGTTGCCTTTAGATTTACTCATTTTTTCATTGTTTTCGCCAAGAATCATACCCTGGTTGAACAATTTTTGGAATGGCTCTTTTGTCGGCACAATTCCAAGGTCATATAAAACCTTATGCCAAAATCTCGCGTACAGCAAGTGCAGAACTGCATGCTCTGCTCCGCCGATATACGTATCAACAGGAAGCCACTCTTTAATTTTTTCAGGATCAGCAAGATGCTCGGTATTTTTAGGATCAATATAGCGCAGGTAGTACCAGCAGCTGCCTGCCCATTGAGGCATTGTATTTGTTTCACGTCTGCCTTTTTTGCCTGTTTCAGGATCTGTCACATTCACCCATTCTTCAATCACGGCAAGCGGTGATTCGCCTGTACCTGATGGACGGATTTCTGTTGTTTTAGGCAATGTTAACGGAAGCTGATCTTCAGGTACAGCAGACATTGTACCGTCTTCCCAATGAATGATCGGAATCGGCTCGCCCCAGTAGCGCTGACGGGAGAAAAGCCAGTCGCGGAGACGATATGTGATTTTCTTTTCGCCTTTTTTATTTGTTTCAAGCCAGTTAATCATATTTTCAATGCCGTCTTGCTTATTTAAGCCATTAAGAAAGTCAGAGTTTACATGAAGTCCATCGCCTGTGTAAGCTTCATTCTCAACGTTTCCGCCTTCAACTACTTCTTTAATAGGAAGATCGAATGTTTTTGCAAACTCATAGTCTCTTTCATCATGAGCCGGAACCGCCATAATAGCTCCCGTTCCATAGCTGACTAACACATAATCGGCAATCCAGATTGGCATTCTCTCGCCATTTGCAGGATTTAATGCATAGGCGCCTGTGAATACACCCGTTTTTTCTTTGGCTAAATCTGTTCGTTCAAGATCACTTTTGCTTTTCACTTTATCGATATAAGCGGCAACCGCTTCTTGCTGATCTTCCGTTGTAATCTCTTTTACAAGCGCATGCTCAGGTGCAAGCACGGCATAAGTTGCTCCAAAAAGAGTATCAGGGCGGGTAGTGAAGACAGTGAACGATTGTTCATGACCGTCAATGCCGAAATGAACGTGAGCACCTTCTGAGCGGCCAATCCAATTGCGCTGCATTTCTTTAATGCTCTCAGGCCAATCCACTTCTTCCAAGTCTTCAATTAATCTGTCCGCATAAGCAGTAATTTTAAGCATCCATTGTTTCATCGGACGGCGCTCAACAGGGTGTCCGCCGCGCTCACTTTTGCCGTCAATGATTTCTTCGTTTGCCAAAACTGTTCCAAGAGCAGGACACCAGTTTACAGCTACTTCATCTACGTATGCTAATCCTTTTTTATATAATTGAAGGAAGATCCATTGCGTCCATTTGTAATATTCAGGGTCTGTTGTATTGATTTCACGATCCCAGTCATATGAAAAGCCCAGGCTCTGAATTTGACGGCGGAACGTATCAATATTTTTTGCCGTAAATTCAGCAGGGTCATTTCCTGTGTCAAGCGCGTACTGCTCAGCCGGAAGACCAAATGCATCCCAGCCCATCGGATGAAGCACATTGAACCCCTGCATCCGTTTCACCCGTGACAGAATGTCTGTTGCCGTAAAGCCTTCAGGGTGCCCTACATGCAAACCTGCTCCTGATGGATACGGAAACATATCCAGCGCGTAGAATTTCGGTTTGCCTTTGTCTTCTGTTGTTTTAAATGTTTTATTATCAAGCCAGTAATCCTGCCATTTTTTCTCAACTTTTTCGTGCTTAAAACTCATACTAAATCCTCCTCAAATTGATGCGTTGCTCTTCGCTTTTAGTATTCAGTCTGAACGGCTGTCCCCCGGATTAAACCGTACAACAGAAAAAAACCTCTCATCCCAATAAGGGACGAGAGGTTTGATTTCCCGCGGTACCACCCAATTTAGCGCCAGCAGTAGGCACTCACTTAAGCATCCGTAACGTGGATCACGACAGACATTACTGTGCAGTCTGCACTGCAGTTGACGTCTGTAACTCAAAGGCGAGTTCACAGACAATAGATGATTGACTCGCACCTGCCGTCAATTCTCTGAACAACTATAGTCTGCTACTATTCCTTATCACCGTTCATATCGTATACCTTTATATATTGTATTTTATAGAATTTGTTACCGTGATGCAAGTTGTTAAATGAAGAAAAAGATGAAATCGGATGATGGGCGGCAGAGATATTTTAATTTCTGCGAAATGAGAAGTGTAAGATGTTGAGAGATAAAGAAGTGAGTTTGCTGTCATCAGGAGATTATTTTGCTTGACGCTCATTGTCTTTTTCTGGCTGCACGGCGCTGTCCTGCTGCTGTCTGACAAAGTCAAAACTCCTTAATACCGCTTCCCCGCTGTACCCAGCGATAATAGAAAGCACGACAAGCTGAAATGAGGATGAGGGTTCTGTAGATAAAACAAGCAGGATCGAAGCTGTTATTCCCATTGCGATATCTTCCCAGAATCCTAAGTAGATAAACCGTTTGGTCATTCTTGGTTTTTCTATCCTTCCTTTCTTTTTAATATGACCGAGTAAACCCATTAACCCCCCAATCAATGACGCCACAACTACTGTCTGCAGCATAAGATCACCTTCCTAAAGCCGTAATAATTTCGGCACGCGACTTCAGGTACAAGATAGTTAAGCTTCTCTTTGCTTGTACAGATTTATGAAAAAACAGAAGCTTGTTTTACTTCCATTATATGTGAATGGAGGTAAAACAAGCTTGATTAAATAGAAGGAATTTTCAGGAAACTATTTGTCATACTTTTTCACTAGACCGAACGTTTTTTCGGTTTTTAGAATAAGCGATAAGTACCAGTCGTCACTGCACTGTGTAGCCTCCATCAATGACAGCTGCCTGACCCGTGATTCCTTTTGCTTTTTCACTTGCCAAAAATAATGCATAGTCAGCAATTTCAGACACCTGAAGCAATCTTTTTTGCGGGACAAGCGGATAGATGACTTCCTCAAGAACACTTTCTAGAGGAACATTTCTTGTCTTTGCAAGATCACTCAGCTGATTTCTGACAAGCGGCGTGTCGACGTAACCGGGACAAATGGCATTAACCGTGATGCCGTCTTCAGCACCCTCAAGCGCTGCAACTTTTGTTAATCCTATCACACCATGTTTGGCACTGTTATAGGCGGATTTTCCGGCAAATCCGACAAGACCGTTTATTGATGACAGATTGATGATTCTGCCGAATTTTTGCTTCTTCATGATTGGAAAAACATGTTTCGTGGCTATAAATGGTGCAACAAGCATCACATTGATAAGAAGCTCAAATTTTTCTGTCGGGAAATCTTCAATCATTGAGACATGCTGCAGTCCTGCATTGTTCATTAAGATATGAATAGCACCAAATTTTTCCACAGTCTGCGAAATGGCTGCCGCAATATCTTCTTCATTTGTGACATTGCATCTAATACCAATTGCCTCATATCCTGATGCTTTCAAGGATTCGGCACTCTCGGCTACTTTTTCTTCGTTTAAATCTGTAAGGGCCACTTTAGCACCGTTTTCGGCAAAAGCCTTTGCCAGTTCAAAGCCAATGCCCTGCGCAGCTCCTGTTATAAAAACAACCTGATCTTTTACCAAAATCGTAAACCTCCAGTATTAGATTCCCAGTCCAAGAGAGAACAAGATGATAGCAAGTATTGTGCCTAAAAGAGGAACAATAACAGTTACGGCTCCTACTGCTCCGTATGCTGCCTGGTGAGACTCTCCGCAAATCGCGCGAACCGTAGTAACTACATAACCATTGTGCGGCAATGAATCAAGCGCTCCGGAAGAAATCGAAATTGTGCGGTGAAGTGCTTCCGCATTGACTCCCATATCCAAATAGTGTGGCGCAAGTAATGGAAGGGCAATCGCCTGGCCGCCAGATGATGAACCTGTCATACCGGCAATAACACTGACCGCGATGGCTCCGCCGATCAGCGGGCTTCCAGGAATGCTCGTCATTGCATTAACAGCGGTTTCAAATGCAGGCACTGCTTTTGCAACGCCGCCAAATCCTACTACAGCTGCTGTGTTTCCGATTGCTATTAGAGCACCCATCGTTCCTTCGGAGACAGCGTTCCAGAACGATTTGAAATATTTTCTGTTTAATAAATAAGTCGCAATTACACCGCCAAGGAGAGCGATAATTAAAGCAGACTGCTTTAATGAATCATGGAAAATAAATGAGATGATTAGAACGACCAGGAGCGGAACCAGTCCAAGGAACGGATTCGGCAAATCACGGTTTTCATTTTTAGGATCATTATCCCTCGCTTCAAATCTTTCCCCTTTGCCGACTGCTTTGCTGATCATTCGTTTCAGCCACCAGTAGCCGAAAATCATCATGAAGATGGCAACGATCAAGCTGACTTCCCAGCCTGCATACGGAGTTGTACCTAAAAACTCAATTGGGATCCAGTTTTGAATTTCAGGAGAACCGGCTGAAGTCATCGTAAACGTAACAGAACCAAATGCAAGTGCCGCCGGAATAAAACGGCGCGGCAGGTCAGCCTGTCTGAATAAGCTGATAGCCATCGGGTACACAGAGAACGCTACAACGAATAAGCTTACGCCTCCGTATGTCAGTACAGCACAGGCAATAACAATTGCCAAAACAGCGCGCTTCATCCCAATTTTGGATACGATCCACTGCGAAACGCTGTCTGCTGCACCGCTGTCCTCCATAACCTTTCCGAATATGGCTCCAAGCAAGAACATTAAGTACCATGAGGTAACAAAACTTGAGAACCCTGTCATATAATTTCCTACAAAATTGGCTTCCCCTTCGCCGACAAGCTGAGGAAACAGCGGCATTCCGCTCAGAACCGCTACAAATAATGCGCATAATGGACCTGCAACAAGCAGGTTCATTCCTTTCATTGTTAAAAAAATTAATAATGCCAGACCGCCGATTAACCCGATCATACTCAACATTTACATTCCCCCTAATCCAACTGTCTCTGTTTTAAAAGCTGTTCACTGACAATCAGTTCAGGCTCTGTAATCGCCTGAATTTCTTCCACAGTATACCCGTCATAAACCTCAATAAGCTTCAGACCATCCCCAGTCACGTCTATAACAGCCCGGTCTGTTATTATCCTGTTTACTACGCCTTTCCCGGTAAGGGGAAGCGAACATTCCTTTACAATCTTAGGAGCTCCATTTTTAGAGACATGCTCCATGATCACCACAATTTTTTTCGCACCATGCACAAGATCCATAGCGCCGCCCATGCCTTTTATCATTTTTCCGGGAATCATCCAGTTTGCAAGATCGCCTGCAGCCGATACCTCCATTCCTCCGAGGATGGCGAGATCAATATGTCCCCCGCGAATCATTCCGAAAGATTCTGCACTGCTGAAATAACTTGCCCCCTTAATCGCGGTAACGGTCTCTTTCCCCGCATTGATTAAATCCGGATCCACCTGATCTTCTGACGGAAATGGCCCAATTCCGAGAAGACCGTTTTCAGATTGCAGCACCACCTGCTTATTTTCCGAAATAAAATTTGCGACAAGGGTTGGCATACCTATTCCCAAATTTACATAGTAACCGCTTTCAATTTCCTGTTCGGCTCTTATTGCGATTTTTTCCCTCTGTGAATACTTCTCTCCTGTCATCCTTTTCACCTCCATTACACTTTTTGAACGGTCAATCTCTCAATCTTCTTTTGCTGTACACCCTGAATCAGGCCCTGAACATAAATGCTTGGTGTATGGATATGCTCTGGATTTAAGTCTCCCGCCTCGACAATTTCCTCTGCCTCCGCAATCGTTATTTTTCCGGCAGCTGCCATCATCGGATTGAAATTTTGAGCTGTCTTATTGTAAATTAAATTTCCCCACTTATCTGCCTTGGCAGCCCTGACCAGACTGAAGTCGGCCGTAAGTGCAGTCTCAAGTAAATATTCCTTTCCATCAAAAACGCGGATTTCTTTCCCTTTTGCGATTTGTGTGCCTACTCCAGCGGGTGTGAAGAAAGCTGGTATACCTGCTCCTCCGGCACGGATCTTTTCAGCTAAAGTGCCTTGGGGCAAAAGCTCGACCTCAAGCTCGCCTGATAAAACCTGACGTTCAAATTCCTTATTTTCGCCAACATAAGATGCCACCATTTTTTTTATTTGACGATTTTTCAAAAGCAGTCCAAGACCCCAATCATCTACACCGCAATTGTTGGAGATCACAGTCAAATTCTTTACTTCTGTTTCTACTAGAGCAAGCAGCAGATTTTCTGGAATGCCGCAAAGACCAAATCCGCCGACCATAAGCGTCGATCCGTCTTTTATATCTTTAACGGCATCGGTGAATGATTGATGAAGTGTTTTCATAAAGATCCTCCCTTCTTTGTTCTCGCTATTATATATGCAAGAGCCGTGCCAACTTTAAAAAAGGGGATAAAGAGTAAAAAATCGTTCACAGATTTAGTTTATATTCCGATTTTTCGGAAAATAAACTAACCTTGGACAAGTTTTATTAGAACTAGGCGATATGGCCTGTATAAGAAAAAGGAAAAGTCCAGAATTCCGGACTCCATTCCGAAATTCTGGACTATATCGCAAGCTCATATTTTTGTATTTTCTCATACATGCTTGATTTGCTGATGCCTAAAGATTTAGCGGCTTTCTGTTTATCGCCGCTCCATTTTTTTAACGCAGCAATAATGACCCTTTTTTCCGTTTCTTCAATCATCTCTTTTAACGTAATATCTTCCGTTTCGAAGGAATGAATGTTCCGGATGTACTCAGGAATGGCATCAATGCCTATAATGACATCATCAGTCAGGTGAATGGCGGCTTCTATGACATTTTCAAGCTCACGGATGTTGCCCTGCCAATGATATTGATAGAAGGTATTCATCACATCTTCATGAATGCCGATAATCCGTTTGCCTGTGCGCAGGGATATTTTCTGCATGAAGTGATTAACCAGAGTCTCTATATCTTCAATCCGTTCTCTGAGCGATGGAATATTAAATGGAATGACACTTATGCGGTAATAAAGATCTTCCCGAAAGCGATTTTCTTTCATCATCAATTCAAGCGGACGATTGGTTGCCGCAATTACCCGGACATCAAGCGAAATGCTTTTTATCGAGCCTACAGGCTCCAGTTCTTTTTCCTGCAGCACGCGTAGCAGCTTAACCTGCATATGCAATGACATATCTCCAATTTCATCAAGAAAAATGGTTCCTCCATTTGCGAGCTGGAATTTCCCCTTCTTTCCGCCTTTTTTTGCTCCAGTAAACGCTCCTTCCTCGTAGCCGAAGAGTTCAGATTCAAGCAGATGCTCAGGAATAGCCCCGCAGTTCACTTTAATAAACGGCTGATCATTGCGGTGGCTCAGCTGGTGAATACTATGAGCAAATAATTCTTTTCCTGTCCCGCTTTCGCCCCTTAAAAGAACAGAGCTGTCACTTGCAGCAATGGCCTTCACTTTCTCTTTTAATTCTAAAATTTTTCTTGAATTTGATTTAATATCATTTAACGTATACTTCGCACCCGTCTGCTCCTGCTGATCAAGGTATTTTTGAATAGATGATAAATGATGCCTCACCTGGCTGTTCATTTCATTCCACTCTTTTGTATCTCTGAACATAACGGTCCCAAACGCTCCGACAATCTTCCCGTTTGCAAAAATCGGAATTCGGTTGGCAATCATGTAGTTGCCTCTAATGTATTGAAGATCTGCAATTTCTTCTTTTTCAGTCTGAACGACCAGATGCATTCTTGTATTTTCGATCACATCCGTTACATGCTGTCCTTGTACGGTATTGCGGTCTACCTCAAGAAATCTGCAATAGTCTTCGTTCATATAAATGACTTTCCCTTTATCATCTACAATCACTATCCAGGCAAATGCATTTTCAATAACGGTTTCAAAAATCTCTTTTGCATATGGAAAGCTTTGATTGAACATTGTTTCTCCCACCCATTAACCCATTTTTATCATCGTATCACAAATGCTGTGAAAACGGTTGCCTTCCTAAGATTAAAAAAAGAGAAGCGCCTGTTTGCGCCTCTCTCCTTATGAACTCACTGCTGGTTCACTAATAGATTGTTCTTTCATTTTTTTATCGTAGATCGAGGTTGTGAACATTGCAAGAAAAAGCAAGCCAATCAAAACGAGGAACAGCATGTTCATTCCGTACATATCCACCAGGACCCCGCCGAGGAGAGGACCAATCATCCTTCCGCCTGTCGCTGTACTGTTGACGAATCCCTGATAAAAACCTTCTTTCCCCTTAGGTGCAAGGTCGTTTGCTATCGTTGGGACAGCCGGCCACACAAGCATTTCTCCAACTGTCAAAATAATCATCGCTGCCATAAATCCGCTGAACGCATCTGCAAACGAAACCACTGCAAACGAAATGATAAAAATAACAAACCCTATCATCATCTGTTTTTTAATGGATTCAGCAAAATACTTAACAAAGGTATTCATTAGAGGCTGGGCAAAAACAATTAATGCCCCGTTGACAGTCCATATTAAGCTGTATTGGGTAAGCGGAATGCCAAGCTCCTGAGTATGTGCAGCGATTGTGGATTGCCACTGTACATAGGCCACCCAGCAAAGTGCATATCCTGCGCAAAGAATAATAAGGGCAGAAAATTTATCATTCTTTTTCACTTTAGATGACTGCTGAAGGATCGATGTTTGTGCTGCTGGACGTGCAGCTATATTTCGATATCCGAAACATGCAAGCAAGAAAAAAACAGCATACAAGGCTGCATTTGCGATGAAAATATATTGAAAAGAATAACCTGCAATTAATCCTCCAAGTGCTGCTCCGACAGCGACTCCTGCATTTTGAGAGACATAAATGGCATTAAATGCCTTCCTGCCGCCCTCAGGCCAAACGGTTCCAGCAAGTGCATACATAGAAGGAAACACAATTCCGGATCCAAACCCTACAAGTGTCAAAAAGAAGATATATGAAGGCCAGCCATGAAAAAACACCAGACCTAAAATAGCCGCAAACGTCAGGATGATTCCGCTTAAGATGGAGCGGTATCCTCCAAAGCGGTCAAATAACACACCCCCAATCAGATTACCTGCCACACTCGCAGCAGAGTTTAACATCAGAACAACTCCGGCAACGGTTAACGATTTGCCGAGATGATCATGAATATAAATCGTATTTAAAGGCCATAGAAACGATGATCCCGTTACATTGATCAGCATGCCAATAATCAATAGCCATAAAGAACGCGGCATGATAAAACCTCCTTTAAAAAAACTCACAAAAAAGCACGAAAGCATCCGGCCTTCGCGTCTTTTTTAATCCATTGAAGATTGTAGTCCTTTTTGGCGGAGAATGCAATAAAGAAATACTTGAGCGGATGTTCACATCCCAGAAACAGACTAGTATTCATAGTTGTCGAATCGTTTTTTCTCATGATTTAGGACAACGCAAAATACTTGCTCTGCGGCGCACTAATTAGGAGGATCCTGGAAAAAAGATAGGATTTCCTCTATTTCGGCTAGTATTATCCATATTGGGCAAGTAAAAGCAGCATTCTGGCAAGTATTTCACTCGATTCAGCAAGTAAATGAAATCTTTCATGAATAATCTACTTTTAGTACATTTCAGGCACTTTTTGATTAGGTAGGATACAACCTTGCCAATCTCAATATACATTCAAATCTTCAATCACCTTGAATGTAATAACTCCCTTGCTGTTCACTGAACTTGCCGTTATTTTCGCAGTGCCCTTATACCCTTTTTCAAAGTAGCCGAATATCATTTCCTGTCTCAGCTTACCGGTTTGATCTGTGTAAACAAGCTGCATGAAGCTCTCACTGAAATCCTCATCCGGCACAATCTTAATCTCAAACTCCTCATTCGGTTTCAGTGAAGGAATGAGTATTTTTTCATCATTGTAATAATACGTAATTTCAAGACCGCTGATCTCGTGCCCAGTTGAATTCTGTACGGATATATTCATTCCGCTGCTGAGAAAATGTTTAACAGGCAGGAAGAATAAGAGCATGAAGATAAACGCAATCAGCAGATTTAGAATTCCTCTCTTCATCTGAACCCTCCTCTCAGCAGACAAATTAGGCCTGCTTCTTATTATAGTTCACGTCTCAGTGCAGAAAGGACATTGATGTTAGTAGCTTTCACAGCAGGTCTCAAACCAGAGACAATTGCTACTCCCACGCTGATCCCGCTTGCAATCAGGACAAGGCTGAGCGGGATAGAAGAAAAGGTAAAATTTACTCCATCCATACTTCCCTCTGAGACCGACTCTAAGATGAGTGGGATAGCGAAATTAGCAGCCAAACTAATGACATAAGAAAGCGCGACTCCAAGCAAAGCGCCAAGTATGCCAATAAATGCACTTTCCAATAGGAATATTCTTCTTATGATTCCAGGCTGCGCACCAATTGCTTTCATGATGCCAATTTCCTGTGTGCGTTCTGTCACAGCCATTGTCATCGTATTAAAAATTCCGATTGATGCTATAAGTACTGCTACCGTTCCAATGAAAATCAGTCCTGCTTTAAATGCATTAAAGAATAAATTCAAATTATCCAGTTCTTCGGTAATTGAATACACAAGATAGTCCTTTTCTTTTAATGCTTGAGTGACCCCTTCTACCTGATCAATACTTGCTGTATAAACAAGGACTTGATCATACTCAGCCATTTCAAATTCTGAAGCTCCATCTGCCGTCTCAGCAAAAGCTGTTATTTCAGGTTTCCATTTTTCACTGATAAAGACAGATGCATCCTCCATGTAATCCCTTGCAGGCTCTTTTGCAATCCCCGTAATTTTAAATTTCCAGCTTTTCTCTGCAGGCTTCCCGTCTACTTGCTCGATCATTGAAAACACAATTTCTTTCCCAATCAGTTCCCCGTTGTATCCTTCTGGCGGCGTTAGAGCTGAGTCCGAATTTTGATCGATTTCATTCTGTGTTTTTCTTTCTTCTTCAGTAAGCAAGGCTTTCCCGAAGTGATAGCCCACAATGACTTCATTGTCTTTTTGTGGAATACTTCCGGTTTCAAGTTCTAAATTCCCTTTGAGCTCCTGTTCCATATTTGTGAGAATGGGACTCGCAGAATAAGCTGTTCTGTCTGAAAGCTTTACGACTTTTTCAGCAGTTTGAGAAACACCTGATCTTCTCACTACCGCTGCAACATTCTTCATGTTCTCAAGCTCATTTATCTGAGCCGCCCGAGTTTCTTCATATTTGCCGTCTGTTTCTTTACCGCTGATTTGAATTTCATTCAGCTTTTGTGCGCTTAACAGCTCCTCCTGCATACTTTTTTGCATGCCGAATCCAACAGACGCAAGAACTATTAAAAAGGCGCAGCCAATCGTTGTCGCAAGGATGGTCATAAATACCCGCATCCGGTTTTTTTTCATATTGCGTTTCACTAAGTTTAGCTGATCTTTAAATTTCAACCGGAACTCCCCCTTCCTTTAGCACACCATCTTGAAGTTCAAATCTGCGGTCACTGTATGCAGCTACTTCCTCGTCATGCGTGATGATGAAAAAAGTAATGCCTTTTTCAGCGTTTAATTCTTTGATCAGCTGAAGAATCTCTTTTTCTGTTTCACTGTCAAGGCTTCCTGTAGGCTCATCGGCCAGGATGATTTCAGGATTCGTAATTAAAGCTCGGCCAATTCCAACACGCTGCTGCTGACCTCCAGAAAGTTCATTCGGATAATGGGATGAATGGTTTTCAAGCCCAATCCGAAAAAGCATCTCTGTCACGATTGTTTTGCGTTCAGACGAAGGTATGCCCTTTAATGTCAAAGGAAGTTCAATATTTTCAAATGTCGTCAAGCTTGGAATCAGCTGAAAGCTTTGAAAAATAAACCCGAATGTGTTTAACCGGAACTCTGCCCACTCTTTCTCATTGAAATCTGTAACAAGTGTACCGTCTACCAGAATCTTTCCGGCTGTCGGCGGGATAAAACCTGATACAAGATTCAGCAAAGTCGATTTTCCGGAACCGCTTCTGCCGACAATCGATGCAATTTCCCCTTTTTTCACTTCAAGTGTTACATCTTTCAGAACCGGAATTTCTTTTTCATTTCCTTTTTTTCCAACCTTAAAGGAGTGGCTTAAATGGTCAACTTTAATCATGCTTCTCTCTCCTATGACTGCTTTGTTTTTTTATAAATCAAGTAATAGCCAAGTATGACACTGACTGCTGCACCAATTATGGCTCCTAAGATATATCCGGTAAAACTTTCATTAGCGATACCGTATCCAAATGAACTGAAACCAAGCACACCGAGCAGAATAACAATTAATTGAACTGGAAAATTCAGCTGTTTCCACAAAAAGAAATTGCCGTTTCGCTCATTTGGATGCTTTATGAACGAAAAATAGCCGATAAGATAGAAAATGATGGCCATACTGCCTGGAATGGCGAAATAGAACCTGTAAGCGGATGCGATCTCCCGAAAGAACGTCCCCCCGAAAAATTGAAGAGCCGGAGTAAGTAAATACCCTGCTTCATACAACTTTTCCATCTCTGGATAGGAAACAACTTTGAATGCCTCGACATTCATCCCAACAACAAATGTAAACAGCAGCGGCAGAACAGAAGCACTAATTGCTGTCAGTCCCTGCGCAAATGGCGTTCCGGTAAGTGCTCCTGCCGACAAGGTCAAAGTATAAAACATAGTAAGGGAAGAAAAGTAGATAAAATAATAATTGAGCAGAGGCTCTGAAACAGCGATATCGTGCCATTCGATATAGCTTCCTGATAAAATCAGCGAAATGAGTGTAGAAAATACGATTATTCCAATAGCTAAAATCCATTTCACAAAGAATATTTTCGATCTCTTATACGGCAGTGCTAAAGTAAAATCCATTATTCCCTTTGCCCGTTCTGTTCCCATTTGATTAATAGCAATAAAAAAGAGAAACAATGTGCTGATGAAAAGAATCGGATCTTCCCCAAATCGAATGACAAAGGGTTCCAGAGTATAGGTTGGATGCTTTTTCAAAAATTCCATATAACTTGAATACTGTGACCAAATGGCAAATGGCAATGCGAACGAATTAAATATAAACAAGAAGAGAAAAAGGGTTCTCACTTGCTTAAATTCTTTTTCAAAAAGACCTCCTCCTACCATCTCCGCTTCCCTCCAAACTTAGCGATAAATACTTCTTCTAAATTGACCGGAAGCTGATTCCACACTTTAGGTTGCAATGATCTCAGCCAATTCTGACTCTCTTCATCATCTCTTTTTAGAAGAAGGGTATAAAAGACACCTGTATAATCTAGAATTGAGATGTTCCGTTCTCTGATTTTCAGATGAACATCCTCCTCAAAGACCGCCTGAATTTTCATGTAATCTTCTTTTACTGCGTCCATTTCCATCACATTTGTAAGAGATGTCCCTTCCAAAAAACCAATGCGGCTGCTAATTCGTTCAATATCTTCTAACCGATGGGATGTTATGAGAATAGCCGTTTCCCTTTCTGCAACTTCATCTATCATCAGCTGCAGGAGATCATGACGTGTTACAGCGTCAATGCCGTCTGTCGGTTCATCAAGCAGAATCACTGCTGGACGGGTCGCAAATGCAAGAATCAGGGCAAGCTGTTTTTTTAAACCCGTTGAAAGCTCACGGTATTTTTTCGTTTCCGGAATAGCGTATCTGTTAATCAGTTCATTTGAGTACGTTACATCAAAATCCGGATAGAGCGGCTTAAGAATACGTACTAGTTCTCTGTACGTGTATCTGTCATAAAATGGATTTTGAACAGACACTAAAACCACTTTCCGTTTAACAAGAGGATTTTCTTTCATTGAGACGCCATCAAACAAAACCTCTCCATCATCTGGCAGAATGATCTGCTGAATTAATCGTAAAATCGTTGTTTTCCCCGAACCATTTCGTCCAAGTAATCCAAATATTTCTCCTTTGCCGAGCTTCAGGGAGATGGAATCAAGAACTTTTTCTCCATCAAGCGTTTTCGAAAGATTCTTTAGTTCAATCATCTTTTCCGCCCCTCATTTCCATGCTGATTTCCTCAATCCATTTATGGAGGATTTCAATTTCCACACCTGCATATACCGCATCAACAATAAGCGGTTTCAACTGTTCTTTAATCATCTCCATCTTCCCCTGATCCAATGTAATTTGGGCATTCTCAGATACAAAGGTTCCTCTGCCTCTTAAAGTTTCAATGATGCCTTCCCGTTCTAATTCTTTATAAGCTTTGCTCACTGTATTTGGATTTGCAATAATCATTGTTGAGAGCTCCCTTACAGACGGCAGTTTTTCACCAGGCTTTAATACTCCCTTTAAACAAAGCTCTTTCATCTGCTGTATGATTTGCTCATAGATTGCTGTTGAACTTCGCGGATCAATCTGAATCATCGGTCTCCCTTCTTTCTTTAACCGGGATATTAACTATTCGTATTGTATTAGGTGTACTAGTTTATATAGTACACCTAATACAATATATTTTTTTACATACATTGTCAATGTTTTTTAAAAAGGCTGTTTTCGCATAGATAATTATTTTTGATTACCCACTATAAATTTGGTTATTGTGCAGAATCAAATGCACGCTATGATTCCTCCATTTTGGTTTTTGCATTGTAAGGTGGAATCAACCGCATGTTATGATTCCACTATTTTGGTTTTTGCACTAAAAAATGGAATCAAACGCATGTTTTGTTTCCACCATTTTGGTTTTTGCACGGAAAAGTGGAATCAAACGCATGCTTGTTTCCACCATTTTGGTTTTTGCACTGTATAGTGGAATCAGCCAAACGCTTTGTTTCCACCATTTTGGTTTTTGCCCTGTAAGGGGGAATTAACCGCATGCTTTGATTCCACCATTTTGGTTTTTGCACTGTAAAGCGGAATCAAACACATGCTTTGTTTCCATCAGCTTGGTTTTTGCACGGAAAAGTGGAATCAAACGCATGCTTGTTTCCACCATTTTGGTTTTTGCACGGAAAAGTGGAATCAAACGCATGCTTGTTTCCACCATTTTGGTTTTGCCCTGTAAGGGGGAATCAACCGCATGCTTTGTTTCCACCATTATGGTTTTTGCACTGTAAAGCGGAATCAACCACATGCTTTGTTTCCATCAGCTTGGTTTTTGCACTGAAAAGTGGAATCAACCACACGCTATGTTTCCACCATTTTGGTTTTTGCACTGTAAGGTGCAATCAGCCACACGCTTTGTTTCCACCATTTTAATTTTTGCACTGTAAAAGGGAATCAACCAATTCCCTCACTAAAAACAGCAATCTTTAAGAAAAGAGCCTAAAAAAATGAAAACTGCCTCCATAATGGAAGCAGTTTTCAAACTTATTCTGAATGCTGTTTCGATTTTACAGGCTGTCCCTGCTGTTCGTACTTTTTCTTGGATTGCTTAACAGGATCGAAGTCTTTCCCAAATTCAACATCTTGATTATTAGCGCCGTTTCTTGTCTTTTGTTCAGGATTATTTTGTTTTGAACGTTTTTTCATTTTGACACAGTCCTCCTAATGGTTCAGTAGAATCATTTCATTTTGAAGCTGCTGAAGCTGAAGACGCATTCTGTATAGCTGTTCTTTTTGCTGATCGTTGGCGCTTAATGTTAAAGAATTGCACTCATTTACCGCATCCTCAAGCATTTGCTGAGCTTGTGAATATTCTGTGTCATTGTAATGCTCCTGCTTTGATCCCTCAGCATATTGACTTCTGGCATAGTCATACGTATTTGTGCATCGGTCGAGACATTCAGTTACAGATTGTCTTGTTGCCATTTTGCAAACCCCCTATAAGTAAATGAAGCATTTCACTTCATTACGGATAGTTTGCTCAATCTAAGCATTCAAATTACGGATAAACAATTGGAAATGATGGTACAGGTGTTTGTCATAGAGACAGACACCATGATAAAATGCTCTGATGGCTATTTACGAAGTAAGGAGGTTTTTCTAGTTTGAAGCAGATAAACCCTTTTCCATATGCAGCAGATGAAAAACGGTATCATACATGGAATTATCATTTAAGAAATCACTTTGGACATAAAGTTTTTAAAGTAGCATTAGACGGGGGATTTGACTGCCCCAATCGTGACGGCACAGCAGCATACGGAGGCTGCACATTTTGCAGTGCAGCCGGTTCAGGCGATTTTGCAGGAAACCGCGCAGAAGATCTTGTTGCTCAATTCAATCAAATCAAAGATAAAATGCACGAAAAATGGAAAAACGGGAAATATATGGCCTATTTTCAAGCGTATACAAATACCCATGCACCTGTAGAGGTCCTGCGTGAGAAATTTGAATCTGTTCTTGAATTAGACGGCGTTGTCGGATTATCGATTGCAACACGGCCGGATTGCCTTCCCGAGGACGTTGTTCTGTATCTTGCCGAATTAAACAAAAGAACGTACCTTTGGGTCGAACTTGGGCTGCAGACTGTTCATGAACGGACAGCACTGCTTATAAATCGTGCCCACGATTATGAATGCTATAAAGAAGGCGTTGAAAAGCTGCGCAAACATAACATTCGTGTTTGTTCCCATATTATTAACGGTCTTCCCCTTGAATCAAATGAGATGATGATGGAAACAGCCCGTTCTGTTTCAAAACTTGATGTTCAGGGCATTAAAATCCATCTTCTTCATCTTTTAAAAGGGACGCCAATGGTAAAGCAATATGAAAAGGGCAAACTGGAATTTTTAACAAAAGAAGACTATGTGAGCCTTGTATGCGACCAGCTTGAAATTCTGCCTCCGGAAATGATTGTTCACAGGATTACAGGGGATGGACCTATTGATTTAATGATTGGCCCGATGTGGAGTGTGAACAAGTGGGATGTTCTGAACTCCATTGATGCAGAATTAAAAGCACGGGGCAGCTATCAGGGAAAATATTTTCAGAAAGAAAAGGTAATCGCAGAATGAAATTAGAACGGGTGCTTCCTTTTGCAAAATCCCTCTTATCCAAGACAGTGACTCAAGGAGACATTGCAATAGACGCGACAATCGGAAATGGACATGATACGGTTTTCCTCGCAGATCTTGTCGGTGAAACCGGGCATGTTTTTGGGTTTGATATTCAGGATGATGCCATTTTGACTACTTCAGCAAGACTGTCAGAACACGCATTAACAGACCGTGTAACATTATTCAAAGAAAGCCATGAAAAGGCAGCTGACTGTCTGCCGGCCGCTGTCTCAGGAAATATAGCATCAGCTATCTTCAACTTAGGTTATTTGCCTGGCGGCGACAAAGAAATCGTCACGAAGCCTGAGTCAACAATCAGGGCGATTGAACAGCTCTTCTCCATGATGAAGCAGGGAGGAGTCATCATTCTTGTTGTTTATCACGGTCACCACGGCGGGAAAATGGAACGTGATGCCCTAATAGAATATGCAGGACAGCTGGATCAAAAAAAGGCGCACGTTCTGCAGTATCAATTTCTTAATCAGAAGAACAGTGCTCCATTTGTTCTAGCAATTGAAAAAATGCAGGCATAGCAAGAGACCGGGAAAAAATTCCGGTCTCTTTTGCTTAAGAGGTTCTCGCAGCCATTTTCTGAATAGCACGGTAGGCCCGTCCATTCCAATAAAAAAACGAAGACGTTTTTCCGCCAAGTTTAATTAACTTTCTGGCAAGCTTCCCGAGGTCTTTTCTTGAAGTTACTTTTTCGTCGGATAAATAAACGCCAAGCAGCCCTCTGTGAATAAGTTTATGAAAGTTTTCATGAGGAATTCCGCTGAGATTTGAATCAGCCTTAAGGACGAAATGCTCAAGCCTCATCATCATTTCATTCTCAGTCTCATAGTAATTGCAGAAATTCAGATCTCCGCCGATCCGGTCTTCTTCCTGATCAATTAAATAGTCGAGCAGAATATGCAGTCCTTGAACATACGGGAAATAACTTTCACGGATTCGGAAAGCTTCCTTCTCGCTGAAATCATCTCGGAAAGCGTAAGAGACGAGACAAAAAATGCCTAAAGTTGATCCTGCACATGCAGAAAATTCATACCACTGCATGTCCGGGAATGCCGGTTTATTTTTTTCAAACCATGTTTCAAGCCTTGGAATGCGCTCATCCATAGTTACATGTTTATGTACTTGTAAATCGCAGTAATAACAAGATAATTCGAGCAGATGTTCTGCAATTAGAGAGTAGTTGCCAAGTTTACTTAATATATTCTGGCAAGTGGATACGAGTGATTGCAAGTATCCGCCGTCATTTTGATCGGTCCGGTAAGCATAATAATTCTTCAGGGGTGAACCTACAGTCAGTGCATCATTCATTGATTGATGCAGCATGGCAAAGTCCAGTGGATCAAGCGATGTACTCCGGTCGCATAAATTATCAAGATAATCACTTATCGTCTGATAAGCTACAATAAATTCAATGCATACATGCTTGTGTGTTTCTGATAAAAGACCAAAAATCCCTCCGCCCTCACAGTGGAAGGATTTATCATTTATACTTGAGAGCGCCTGATTTCTAAGTTCCGCGTTTTGAATCTGACTTGCTTTTTCTCTCCATCGATTGAGATGGGTGTGCACAATCGGAAAAATATCTTTATAAATTTTTGCCATTAATCGCAGAGGGTGCTGCGGTATTGCCGTCAATAAGATCACCTCTTTATTATCTGCTCTCTAAATGTGCGTCAACAAATGACTGAGCATAATTAAATACTTGATCCCGCTCAGGCTCATTAAAAATTTCATGATAGAAGCCCTTCCATTCTTTAAACGCTTTTTCAGACAATGCAGCACGGTTGAACCATGTCTTAACAGCAGAACTGTCCACCACTTTATCATCCCCGCCCTGCATGACAAGCAGCGGTAAATCAGGAAACTTCTTCACGTTTATATGCGCCTGCTCAATTGCCTTAATTAATTCACGATACCACCTGATGGACACCTTTGTCACATAAAGTGTATCATTCTCATCGGCGTCTCTCACTTCTTTATTTCTTGTTGCTATACTTACAGATAAGCCGGAATCAACTCTTAACGCTGGAGCAATAATGTTTAATGGCTTAGAGATCAGTTCCATCGCTTTACTTGGCTTATATACGAGCCCAAGGCATGGCGAAGATAAAATAACACCGTTAATATGCTGGTGTTTTTCCTGCATGGCCCGGATGACGATCAGCCCGCCCATACTGTGACCAAGTAAAAAAAGGGGCAATCCAAGCTTCCGCGCTTCTTCTACCCATACGTTAAATTCGGTGATATACTCGTCAAATGACAGAATATGCCCCCGTCTTCTCGTTGATGTGCCCTGACCCGGGAGATCTCCCATAATGACATGATACCCGGAGCACTTCCACATTTCAACGAGCCACCGGTAACGTCCGTGATGTTCTGCAGCTCCGTGCACAATTACGATGACACCCTTAGGATCAGAGTCTTCACATTCCCATTTCCACATGATCTTGTTCACACCTTTCTTTTAAGAAAATAAGGTTTAGTTTGCTATAATAACGATGTGTACATTTTACATATATAAAGGAGATATAAATTTATGATATACCCTTATAAAGACAGCTTTCCGCAAATTTCCGAATCGGCATTTATCGCAGACTCCGCTGTGATTACCGGTGACGTCAAAATTGGCGCTGAATCAAGCATTTGGTTTCATACGGTGATAAGAGGCGATGTTTCACCTACAGTTATTGGCAGCAGGGTCAACATTCAGGATCAGTGCTGTCTTCATCAAAGCCCGGATGCTCCCCTTATCATTGAAGATGAGGTAACTGTGGGCCATCAAGTCATCTTACATAGCTCGATTATCAGAAAGCAATCATTGATCGGGATGGGTTCCATTATACTCGATGGGGCAGAAATAGGCGAAGGTGCTTTCATTGGAGCTGGAAGCTTGGTCCCCCAGGGCAAGAAGATTCCGCCAAACACACTTGCTTTCGGAAGACCTGCAAAGGCAGTCCGCGAATTAACTGAGGAAGACCGGAAAGACATGGAACGCATTCGCCGAGAGTATGCTGAAAAAGGTCAATATTATAAGAAGATCCAGGAGAACCAAGAATAATTTATGCTCTCTCCTCATATATGTTAACACCGAGTAATGGGTGTTTTCATCATCCTGTATTTCCGTGAAATTGCCCTTGTCTGCGGTTTCACGGATTTTTTTCATTAGCTGTTAATTGTGTGCTCCTCCTTTTATTTTGTGAAAATAGCTTCAGGCTGATCAAACGATTCTGGTGCTGTTTTGTAAATAATTTACTTGTAAATTTTACATTTCCTTATTATTTGCTAAATATTTGTGTTTTACAATGTGGTTAAACAGTGAAAAGGAGCATCCGATTGATGACCAAACTAATGGAAAACATGTACGATTTCGAATGCAGATTGTTCCGCAGTGTTAACAGACATTTTGACCGGAAATTTATGAATTGCTTTTTCCGAAATATTACACACATTGGCGGAGCTACCTTCACGATTTCCATTTGTCTGCTGCTTATATTCATGACGGACGGCGCAACACGCATGGCGGCCATTTCAAGTGCAGCAGCTCTGCTCATTAGTCATCTGCCTGTAGCATTTGTCAAAAAACGCTATCCCCGGAAACGTCCCTATCTCGCTTTATTAGAAATTAAAGTAACAGCAAATCCGTTAGAAGATCATTCTTTTCCATCAGGACATACAACAGCTGTTTTCTCAGTTATTATTCCTTTTCTTTTTATTCTTCCACAGGCAGCCATCCTGCTTCTGCCGCTCGGTGTCATCATCGGCGTCTCAAGAATGTATCTTGGCTTGCACTACCCTTCTGATGTACTTGCAGGATGTTTACTCGGCACTACAGCAGGCATTACTTGTTTTCTTCTTATTAATAAATATTTCGGGGCTTCTCTGATTCTCTAAGTTCCAGCTGAATTTGTAACAAACTCAGGCTACTGTAACTGATTTATGGAGGGATAAGATGAAAATTGCGATATTCACAGACACATTTGCACCGGATGTAAATGGTGTTGCGAGAACGTTAAAACGTCTTACCGATTATTTAGAAAGCAAAGGTCATGAATATAAAGTTTTTGCTCCCGAAAGCACAAAGGAATCTCTTTTTTCAAGCCATATCCACAGGTTTGCGAGTTCTTCCTTTTTTTTATACCCGGAATGCAGGCTTGCCTGGCCGAACATGCTGCAAGTAAAGTCGGAGCTCATCAGATTCAAGCCTGACATTATTCATGTAGCCACTCCTTTTAACATTGGTTTATGCGGACTGCATTATGCCAAGAAATTAAATATTCCCATTGTCGGTTCCTATCATACTGATTTTGATCAATATCTGGAATTTTATGATCTGCAGATATTCTCAAAGATTTTATGGAAGTATATGCATTGGTTTCACAGGCCCTTGGAGAAAATCTTTGTGCCTTCTGAAGAAACAAAGCAGCAAGTGCTGCATCAGGGATTTGAAAATGTCCATATATGGTCGAGGGGTGTGGACTGCCAATTATTTCACCCCAACTATTTGCGGAAAGAAGTCACGCTTGAATATCAAATAAAAGAGAAATTCATCTTAACTTATGTGGGAAGGCTTGCACCCGAAAAAGATGTTGAGACATTGATGAAGATCTCCCACCAGCTTCCAGAGCACCTAAAATGCAAAGTGCACTTTTTAATTGTCGGGGATGGACCGTCTAAAGAAGAAATGTTAAAAGATGCACCGGACAATATGACATTTGCCGGATACGCAAGCGGCGAAAAGCTTGCAAAGATCTATTCCGGCTCTGATCTTTTTGTCTTTCCCTCACCTACTGAAACTTTCGGAAACGTTGTTCTTGAATCATTCGCTGCAGGAACTCCTGTTGTCGGGGCAAACTCAGGCGGAGTAAAAAACATTATTCAGCAGGGAAAAACAGGGTATTTATGCACCACAGGATCGGTTTCAGAGTTCATAAGCGCCATTGAAACACTTTTGCAAAATGATGCTTTGCGGTATCAGATGGGAATGAGTGCGCGTGCTTACGCCCTCAGTCAAACATGGGACAGCATATTTGAAGGACTCCTTAATGAATACAGTGAAGTCCTTCATCAGCATGAGTTTATCCGTTATGCTTAAAGCCCCTTCATATGAAGAGGCTTTTTTTATTTTGCTGCAGCAAGCTTGTCCCTGTTAAAGCTGTATACATTCTCTATAAAAACCTGATGCCAGAGAATAAATGTTAAAATCGTCCATATTTTTCTGCTGTAATCTCCTTCCCCTTTTCTATGTTTCAGAAGAAGTTCATGGGCATATCCCTTATTAATCAAATCATCTAATTCACTTTCTGAAATGAGGGCACTCGCCCACCCATACATCTCATGTTTCAGCCAATTACGGATTGGCACTGGGAACCCAAGCTTTCTTCTGTTGAGGACGTGTGATGGAACTAGATCACGGACAGCCTGGCGAAGCAGATATTTGGTCTCGCCATTTTTCACTTTCCATTCAAAAGGAATAGCTGCCGCTGCCTGAAAGACCTCTTTATCCAGAAAGGGAACTCTTAATTCCAGAGAATGAGCCATTGTCATTTTATCTGCTTTAACTAGAATATCTCCTTTCAGCCACGTCATAAGATCGATATACTGCATTTTTGAAACACTGTCGAGATGACGGACATTTTCAAAAAGAGTTCCTGTGATTTCCGTTGGTTTCACATATTGATCTCTTCCTGTGAGGAGCCGTTTTTTTTCATCTGCAGAGAAAATGTTGGCATTTCCTATGTAGCGGTCTTCTAGAAGAGTTGTTCCCCTTTCAATGAAGCTTTTGCCTTTCATTCCTTCAGGAAAGACGGATGCAAGCTGTTTTAATGCCTGCCTGATGCCAGTTGGAAGATGACTAAAGACAGACAGATCATAAGGCTCTTTATAAATGTTATAGCCTGCAAACAGTTCGTCTGCCCCTTCACCTGATAATACAACCTTTACATGCTTGCGGGCTTCCCGGGCAAGAAAATACAGCGGGATAGAAGCAGGATCTGCTACCGGATCATCCATATGCCAGATGATCTTTGGAAGCTCTCTCATAAACTCGGTATGATCTGCATAATATGCGAAGTTTTCTACTCCAATGACAGCTGCTGTTTCTTTTGCTACATCGATTTCACTGTAGCCATCCTGCTTAAATCCAACAGAAAATGTTTTTAAGCCTGGGTGAAACTGTCTTGCAATGGAAGCAATGATACTCGAATCAACACCCCCAGACAAAAAAGAGCCAACCGGAACATCGCTTCGCATATGCATTTTCACCGAATCGACGATCACAGTTTGAATGGCATCAATCATCCTGCTCTTATCACTTGACTTGACAGGCTTCATCTTTGGTTCCCAATACTTCTCTAATACCATCCGGTCGCCTGCCTCTTTTGTCACACAATATCCTGGCGGAACTTTGTGAATCTCTTTCTCGATGGTATCAGGATCAGGAACATATTGAAATGAAAGATAATGCTGTAAAGACACATCATTAACACGAGATATTCTTTTGTATTCTTTCAAGGATTTCATTTCAGAAGCAAAAAGGACAGCTGATCCATCCTCTATGTAGTACAGCGGCTTTATTCCAAAATGATCTCTGGCAGCAAAAAGATGCTGCTCCCGCCTATCCCAGATCAGGAAGGAAAACATCCCCCTTAAATAGCAAAGAACATCCTTACCATATAGATGAAACAGCGCAACGATTACTTCAGTATCTGTTTCTGTTCTTAACCTTTCTCCTTTTTGAATTAAGAGTTCTCTAAGTTCCACATAATTATAGATTTCCCCGTTAAAAACAATCTGATAGCGGTCATCATCTCCATATGGCATAGGCTGATGTCCGCCATCTGCATCAATGATGCTGAGCCGCCTAAAAGCAAGGATAGCATGATCATCCTCAAACATTCCGCTGTCGTCAGGTCCTCTATGCACAATTTGTCTGCTTGCTGCCTCTATATACTCGCGGTACCTTTTTGAATGCCCTTTTTCAAAATCAATTACTCCTGCAAAACCGCACATTTATTTCCCTCCAAAATACTGATTGCTTATTAAACGACAGATTTTGAGAGAATGTTGCAGGTTTTTACAAAAAAAGACAAGAATGATACCTTTGGATCGAGATTAAGCATTTAGATGGCAGGAGTACATTCAGTTTCTTTACATATACCGCCAACATGCCAATCACAGATCTTCAGGTTCAGCAATTTAGCATAAAAAAAGGATGAAACCAGGCTCAAAGCCGGTTTCATCCTTCATTTAATTATTGGTTTAACGCTTGCTCTTTAAGAGCTTCTGCTTTATCCGTTCTTTCCCATGGAAGGTCAAGATCATTACGGCCGAAGTGTCCGTAAGCAGCTGTTTGTTTGTAAATCGGACGGCGAAGATTCAGCATGTTGATGATTCCTGCCGGACGAAGGTCGAAGTTAGCACGAACAACGTCAACCAGCACATCTTCCTTCACTTTGCCTGTTTCGAAAGTATCGATTGCAATCGATACTGGCTGAGCAACGCCAATTGCGTAAGCAAGCTGAACTTCACATTTATCAGCAAGGCCTGCTGCTACAATGTTCTTAGCTACATAGCGAGCCGCATATGCTGCAGAACGGTCAACTTTTGTTGGATCTTTACCTGAGAATGCGCCTCCGCCGTGACGGGCATAGCCTCCGTAAGTATCAACGATGATTTTACGGCCTGTTAAGCCTGCATCACCCTGTGGTCCGCCGATAACGAAACGGCCAGTCGGGTTGATGAAGTATTTAGTATCTTCATCAATTAATTCTTTAGGTACAACCGGGTTAATAACATGCTCTTTTACGTTGCGCTGAATTTGCTCCAATGAAATTTCAGGGTGGTGCTGAGTTGAAATAACAATTGTATCAATGCGAACTGGCTTGTCATTTTCATCATACTCAACTGTTACTTGAGTTTTGCCGTCCGGACGAAGGTATGGAAGAATTTCTTCTTTGCGTACTTCTGTTAAACGGCGTGCAAGTTTGTGAGCAAGAGAGATCGGAAGCGGCATTAATTCTTTCGTTTCGTTATTGGCAAAACCGAACATTAATCCTTGGTCACCTGCACCAATCGCTTCAATCTGCTCATCAGTCATTTTTCCTTCACGTGCTTCAAGCGCCTGGTCAACACCCATTGCGATGTCTGCTGACTGCTCATCAATTGAAGTAAGTACTGCACAAGTTTCTGCATCAAAACCATATTTTGCACGAGTGTAGCCAATTTCTTTCACCGTTTCACGAACGATTTTTGGAATGTCTACATAAGTAGAAGTTGTAATTTCACCAGCAACCAGAACAAGACCTGTTGTAACAGATGTTTCACAAGCTACACGGGCATTTGCATCTTTTTCTAGGATTGCATCTAAAATCGAGTCAGAAATCTGGTCACAAATTTTATCAGGATGACCTTCAGTTACAGACTCTGAAGTAAACAGACGACGTTGTTTAGTCATTAAAGTTTTCCTCCTCAAAAGGTTAGATGATACGGAACTCATTCCCTTTCATATTTTGACCATTCGGCAAAATATTTCAGTTGGCATGTTTTAGGAGAATCCACGAGTACTTTCAGGCAAAAAATATTTATTCGAAATAAAAAATCCTTTCCCGCGAGGAAAGGTTATTTACTAAAATCGTAGCCTTTCGCTCTTATCGATCAAGGGCTTTCGCCTTGCATCAGGTTAGCACCTTTGCTTGCAAAAATTCATGAATGAATTTTAAAAATAAAGCAGGTTGCTGGGTTTCATTGGGCCTGTCCCTCCACCAGCTCGGGATAAGAGAATCCGTTCAAGGACATATAATATCGTATATTTCCTCCAGGTGTCAACAAAAAATGACAAGGTTTTCGGATTCGATTTTTTTGGTCCCTTCTAGTATGTTTCCACAAAATGCCGAAATAAAAACACTTCCTATTATATATGTATCATTTTCATCAAAATCGTCCTTTAAACGGTTCCATTTCATGATTTTGTACGTAGAATGAGTTAAATAGTATAGACTATTTATTATAATGTGTTATACTAATTAAGAAGAGTCACTTAACATATAGTTAAAAATAATAATAGAAATATAGGTAAAGGATGGGTATGGGATGAATTCAATCGAAATTACAAATGAGCTTGATGTGTTGCTTAAAGGGGAAAATGCATTTCATAACTTATCAGTTCCTGTTCTTGTTGAAAAAGTTTTAGAACGCGGTGAAGGAACATTAACTTCGACGGGAGCAGTCCGTGCAACAACGGGTACTTACACAGGACGTTCACCTGAAGATAAATTTATTGTAAATGAAAAAGCAACAAATGACAAAATTGAGTGGGGAACTGTTAATCAGCCTTTCTCAGAAACAGCATTTGAAAAATTGTACTTAAAAGTTCTTTCATACTTAAAAGACCGCAATGAGCTCTTTGTTTTTAAAGGCTTTGCCGGCGCTGATGCAAAATACCGCCTGCCGATCCAGGTTGTAAATGAATTCGCATGGCACAACCTGTTCGCTCAGCAATTATTTATTCAGCCAGAGAGCACGGATGAGCTGATTCAGCATGACAATCCTTTCACAATCGTTTCAGCTCCTAACTTTAAAGCAGATCCTGCAGTGGATGGAACAAATTCTGAAACATTTATCATCATTTCATTTGAGAAAAGAACCATTCTTATCGGCGGCACTGAATATGCAGGAGAGATGAAAAAGTCCATTTTCTCTGTCATGAACTATCTGCTTCCTGAAAGCGGTATCCTGCCAATGCACTGCTCTGCAAATGTTGGCCAGGAAGGCGATGTTGCCCTTTTCTTCGGTCTGTCAGGCACAGGAAAAACAACCCTTTCCGCTGATCCAAAGCGCAAATTAATCGGCGATGATGAGCACGGCTGGTCCAATGCTGGTGTTTTTAATATCGAAGGAGGCTGTTATGCCAAGTGCATCAACCTCTCACGTGAAAAAGAGCCTCAAATTTTTGATGCAATAAGATTTGGATCAGTGCTTGAAAATGTAGTCCTTGACGATGATACACGAATCGCTGACTACGATGATACTTTCTTTACTGAAAATACAAGAGCAGCCTATCCGCTTGAAGCAATGGATAATATTGTGAAGCCTAGTATTGCCGGCCACCCACATACAATTGTCTTTTTAACAGCTGATGCATTTGGCGTTCTGCCTCCTATCAGCAAGTTAACAAAAGAACAGGCCATGTACCACTTTTTAAGCGGATACACAAGCAAGCTTGCTGGAACTGAACGCGGCATTACATCGCCTCAGGCTACATTCTCAACATGCTTTGGTTCACCTTTCCTCCCCCTTCCAGCCACTGTTTATGCAGAGATGCTCGGCCGGAAAATCGATGAGCATCAAGCTAATGTATTCTTAGTGAATACAGGCTGGACTGGCGGAGAATACGGAACGGGCCAGCGCATGAAACTGAAATATACGCGCGCAATGGTTCAATCCGCTCTTGAAGGTGAGTTAGACAATGTGGAAACTGTCAAGGATGAAAACTTCGGACTTCAAATTCCAATTCATGTGCCTGGTGTACCTGATGAAGTGCTGCAGCCGGTTAAAACTTGGGACAGCATGGATGCTTATAATGAAAAAGCAAGAGAGCTTGCTGGAAAATTCAAGCAAAACTTCAAGAAGTTCAATAATGTTTCAGCTGAGATCGAGACCCTTGGCGGACCAGCTGTATAAACCTTTCAAAAGCTATGCCATATGTTCCGGCATAGCTTTTTATTTTCTTTTCCATATATTAATAAAATAAAAATGAACATTTTTATACAAAACCCTTCATTCCTGTGCTAAAGTAGTTCTATAACACATGTACACATGTATTTTTCGGGAGGACAACATCATGAAATTAAAGCTCGGACTTTTGCCGCAAATCATACTTGCTATTCTTCTCGGTGTCGTAATCGGCAGTATCTCACCAGAATGGCTCGTAAAAGGATTTGCAACATTTAATGGGATATTCGGCAACTTTATAGGCTTTGTGATTCCATTTATTATTATTGGATTTATTGCACCTGGCATCGGCCAGCTTGGTAAAGGTGCTGGCAAATTGCTTGGAATTACAACAGGACTTGCCTATATCTCTACGATTTTTGCAGGACTGCTTGCGTTCGCAGCAAGCTTATCTATTCTGCCAAATTTCATTTCTGGAAATCAGCTTGTAAAGACTGATAATCCTGAGGAATTTTTATTATCACCATACTTTGAAATTGGAATGCCGCCTGTTATGGAAGTCATGAGCGCCCTCATATTCTCTTTTATCATTGGAATTGGGCTTGCATCCATCAAAGGAAATACACTGCAAAATGCATTTGAAGACTTTCAAAAGATTGTTGAGAAATTGATCAAAACAGCGATTATCCCGCTGCTTCCGTTCCACATTTTTGGTATTTTCGCAAATATGACTTACGGAGGACAAGTTCAGTCGATTTTATCTGTTTTTGCAAAAGTTTTTGTCCTTATTATCCTGCTTCATATCACAATGCTTTTGATTCAATATTGCACTAGCGGTTTGCTGACTAAAAACAACCCAATAAAGCTTTTAAAGATTATGTCTCCGGCATACTTTACAGCACTCGGGACACAATCTTCCGCAGCTACAATTCCCGTAACGCTTGGACAAGTTAAAAAAACCGGCGTTCAGTCAAAGATAGCAGACTTCAGTGTACCTCTTCTGGCAACTGTTCACTTGTCAGGAAGTACAATTACACTTGTTTGCTGCGCAATGGGTGTTCTGTTTATGAACGGCACAACTCCATCATTTGAAATGATGATTCCATTTATTCTAATGCTCGGTGTTACAATGGTTGCCGCACCTGGAGTACCAGGTGGAGCAGTAATGGCTGCAATCGGCCTGCTTGAAACAATGCTCGGCTTTGATCCGACAATGGTTTCCCTTATGATTGCTTTATACCTCGCTCAGGACAGCCTTGGCACAGCAACAAATGTTACAGGTGACGGAGCTCTGACAATGCTCGTCAATAAATTCAGCACAAAAAAGCCCCAAAAGATGAAAGAATCACAGCTTGCCGGATAAATAGAACATGTTCAGATTGAATTGATATGCTCCCCATGAAAAAAGCTGCCCGCAGGCAGCTTTTCTTACGTTAAAAATTAATTTGTTGATTTCAGCGCAATCAGCTGATACGTCAGAATGGTCTTAGAATCAGAAAGCTCAAGTTTTTTGATCAGAGCCTGTCCGCTGACGTCCCCTTCTTTTGTTTTCCTGACTTCAACGGGAATCTCCAGCGGATAAATGCGATAGCCCTCTTTCTCGAGAGAAAATAGATTCTCTTCTAATCGGTTTTCTCTCCCTTTTGTCACGATCATCGTGTTCAATTCTAAAGGCATCCCCATCTCAATCACTCCTTTTCATATATCATTATTTTAACATATTCATTCAGCTCAGGATCCCCGTATTTATTGCTTTTTCATCCAGGAAGTCAGCTCTCTTACTACTTTTCGGTTAACGGCAGGCGGAAAGTAATGTGTATACTCCTCAAAATACATCGTATCTGCGCTTTTTCCAAGTTCACCAAGTCTTTTTTCAAGCAGGTAAGCATGTTCCACAGATACATTTTGATCATGTGCGCCATGAATAATAAGAATTGGAGCCTTCAATGAATCCAGATTATACAGAGGCGTTCTCCACTTATATCTTTCAGGATATTTTGAAGGAGTCCCTCCTATCACCCGCTTCATCATTCTCCGCAGATCTTCCCGCTCCTCATATGTAAGGGACATATCAGAAACGCCTCCCCATGTAACGACTGAACGGACGTCATGGTCTAAAATTCCAGCAAAAAGCGCCATTACTCCTCCCCTTGAAAATCCGAAGACATGGATTCGTTCCTGATCAGCTTTAGGATGGTTTTTTAATAAAGTGAGCGCATGCAGCGCATCATATCTGTCATCTCCCGCGAAATCCTCGTTTCCTTCTCCCCCTTGATTCCCCCGGTAAAACGGAGCCATCACGACAAATCCTTCTGAAGCAAATTGCACAATTCGTCCCGCTCTGACCTTGCCAACATTTTTAATTCCGCCTCTTAAATAAAGAAAACCGTCATATTTTCCTTCTTTCTGAGGTTCAGCCAGGAGTCCCTTTACTTTAAGCCCTTCGGATAAATAGGTGATGAGCTGCAGTCTGATTTTAGGATTAGGCGACGGCAGCAGCTGACGCTCGATAATTGAACCATTCTCCATTTTTTCTTGCACCTCGCAAAATCATTTATAGGCATTCACACATTTTTTTCGCTCTCATACATTATTCTAGGCGTTACAAATTTGGATACTCATTTTAATATTTTTTGATGGTGTCTGTCACCAAGGAGGATTTTATATGAAAAAAAGTCTCATCGGCTTTGCGGTACTCGCTCTTCTTATCTTTACACTAAGTGCGTGCAATCAAAACAAGCCGGAAAAAATCAGGTTGGCTGAAGTTACCCATTCCATTTTTTACGCACCATTGTATGCTGCAATGTCTGAAGGTTTCTTTGAAGAAGAGGGTCTTGATGTTGAGCTTACAACAACATGGGGCGGAGATAAAACAATGACAGCTCTTCTCTCAGATGGTGCGGATATTGCACTTGTCGGCTCTGAAACGTCGATTTACGTTTCTGCTCAAGGCTCTAAAGATCCCGTAATCAATTTTGCCCAGCTTACACAAACGGACGGCACCTTTTTAGTGTCACGAGAAAAAATCGAGAATTTCAGCTGGGATCAGCTGAAAGGCAGCACGTTCCTTGGCCAGCGGAAAGGCGGAATGCCGCAGATGGTTGGAGAATTCGTCTTAAAGGAGCATGGTATTGATCCGCAAAATGATTTAAATCTGATTCAAAATATTGATTTTGCCAATATTCCAAGCGCTTTTGCTTCAGGAACCGGCGATTTTGTCCAGCTTTTTGAGCCTACAGCAAGCATTTTTGAAAAAGAAGGCACCGGGCACATTGTGGCATCATTCGGGAATGAATCCGGAAAAGTTCCTTATACAACATTTATGGCAAAAGAAAGCTTCTTAAAAGAAGATTCAGAAGCAGCAGAAAAATTCACAAAAGCCATTTATAAAGCCCAGCAATGGGTAGAGGAAAATAGTGCTGAAACCATTGCAAAGGCAATTGCCCCGCAATTTAAAGATACAGAACTTGAGCTTATCACAACAGTAGTAGAGCGCTATAAAGAGCAGGGATCTTTTGCAAATGATCCAATCCTTGATGAGGCAGAATGGACGAATCTTCAAAACATCATGGAAGAAGCGAACGAATTGCCTGAGCGAATTGAGCACGAAACACTGGTTAATACGAAGTTCGCAGAAGACGCTGCAAAGTAAGGAGGTTTCAGCATGTCTTTCTTGACGGTCCAGCATATCCACCATATGTATTTTACAAAAGAATCAGCAACTCTTGCATTAGAGGATATTGATTTACAAGTGGAGGAAGGAGAATTCATCTCCTTTCTTGGCCCGAGCGGATGCGGCAAAACTACCTTGCTGTCCATTATCGCGGGTCTGATCTCACCTACAAAAGGCAGCATTTTAATGGAAGGCAGACCGGTCAAACATGACACATCTGCCATTGGATACATGCTGCAGCAGGATTACCTTTTCCCGTGGAAAACAATTGAAGAAAACATTCTGCTCGGATTAAAAATCGGGGGCAGCATGTCAGCTGATGCAATAAAGAAAAGTCTTACTCTGCTGAAAGATATGGGACTTGAGAATGTCGAGAAGAACTATCCGCGCCAGCTGTCAGGCGGGATGAGACAGCGTGCAGCTCTGGTCAGAACACTCTCTACGAATCCTAAGCTTCTCATGCTTGATGAACCTTTTTCTGCGCTGGATTATCAAACAAAGCTTAAGCTTGAAGACCTCGTTTGGAGCACATTGAAGGATTTCAGGAAAACGGCGCTGCTTGTCACACATGATATCGGTGAAGCCATCGCTATGAGCGACCGCATCTTTCTTCTTTCCTCAAAACCTGGAAGAATCGCTAAAATCTTTCAAGTTCCAGAAGAATTAAAAATCATGACACCATTTACAGCGAGACAGCACCCCTCCTTTACAGACCTGTTTCAGCATATTTGGAAGGAGCTGGATCAGCTTGATGGAAAAGAGTGAATTAAACAGACTGCATCAATCTTATTTAAAAGGCTTGAAAAAAGAGAAAAACTGGGTAAGGTTTTATCAGCTTCTTATCTTTATCACGTTTTTCTCCCTTTGGGAAATAGCAGGAAAAAGAGAATGGATTGATCCTCTGCTGTTCAGTTACCCTTCAAAAATATGGAACTTATTTTTAGTAAAGATTGCGGACGGATCTCTTCTTTCAAATTTGAGCGTCACCTTATTTGAAACCGTGCTTGGCTTTATCATCGGCACACTGTCCGGAACTGTGCTTGCAGCTGTTCTTTGGTGGTCTAAACGGCTGTCAAATATTCTTGATCCTTACTTGGTCATTTTAAATGCTATGCCAAAGGTAGCGCTAGGACCTATTTTAATTGTGGCGCTTGGACCTGGTTATTTCTCTATCATTGCAATGGGTGCCATCATCTCTATCATAATAACAACAATCGTAGTTTATACGGCATTCCGGGAAATGGATTCCAACTATCTGAAGGTGCTTCAAACTTTTGGGGCGTCGAAATGGCAGATGTTCAAAGAAGCCGTACTGCCTGCATCATTTCCAACGATTATATCAACCCTTAAAGTCAATGTAGGACTCTCATGGGTTGGAGTCATTGTAGGAGAATTCCTGGTATCCGCAAAAGGATTGGGGTACATGATCATTTACGGTTTTCAGGTCTTCAACTTTACGCTTGTCCTCCTCTCGCTTATCATCATTGCCTGCTTTGCAACCATTATGTATCAGGCCGTTGAACTGCTGGAGAGAAAGCTGGTTAAGGATGATGAATAAAAAATACGGTCTTAATTGGGCCGTATTTTTGTTTTATCAGTCTAAGTCGTCTGTGCCATTTTCATTATTCATCTCTAGTCTATTTGGCATTTGCTAGAATTGATGGAAAATGATAAAATTTAACAGAAAGTTCTGATTATTATACCTCTGTCTCTGGCCTTACATTTGTTTCTGAAGAAATGATAGGAGGGGTTGTAATGGAAAAGTCTATTAAATTGATCCCGTACAAAGTTGACAATCATCTTGCAGAGGCTCAGCAAATCCCGGAAGGCGTGGATATGATTCAAGCCCCCGCATTATGGAGCAAAGGATTTAAAGGCAAAGATGTATTGATTGCAGTAATTGATACTGGATGTGACGCACAGCATCCTGATTTAGAGGGCAGAGTAATCGGCGGCCGCAACTTTACCGATGATGATAATGGAGATCCTGATGTATTTACAGATTACAGCGGCCACGGAACTCACGTAGCCGGTACGATTGCTGCCGTAAATGCGGCATCAGGTGTGATTGGTGTTGCACCTGAAGCTAAGCTCCTTATTTTAAAAGCACTTGCGGGAGAAGAAGGTTCAGGTGCCTATGAGTGGATTATCAATGCCATTGAATATGCCATTTCAGAAAAGGCTGATATTATCTCAATGTCTCTCGGGGGGCCATCTGATGTGCCTGAGCTTCATGAAGTGATACAAAAAGCTGTACAAAACCAAATTCTCGTTGTGTGTTCAGCAGGCAACGAAGGAGACGGCAACAGCAAAACATCGGAATTCTCATACCCCGGCTGCTACAATGAAGTCATTTCAGTCGGAGCGATCAGTCTCCAAAGAAAATCTTCTTACTTTACCAATTCAAATAATGAAATAGACGCCGTCGCACCTGGGGAGAAAATCATTTCTACCATTCCCGGCGGAAAATATGCCGTATTCAGCGGAACATCCATGTCCGCACCGCATGTTTCAGGGGCTCTTGCATTAGTCAAGAAGCTTGCTGAGAGTGAATTCGAAAGAAAACTTTCAGAACCGGAAATCTATGCCCAGCTGATGAAACGAACGATTCCGCTTGGCTTTCCTAAGAGTCTTGAAGGAAACGGCTTAATCTACTTGACGGCTCCAGACCTGCTGGCTGATTTTCTTAAAAAAGAAAATATTGCTTCATCTATTGGAGTATGATCCATTTAAACAGGCTTTCGGATATCCGAAAGCCTGTTTTATTATTTATCATTTATTCCTTTGTAAGGAACACCGTTCATTTTTGCAGCAGAATAAAAATTCGCATGATCACTGTTAAATCTTCTGTCGCGCAGAAAGACAAGTTCTTCCCCATCTTTGAATAAAAACTTTACTTGCCAGTTAACCGCCTCATCATCAGACTCTTCGGTGATAATTTCTTTAACATCCTTCCACTTGTAGCTTGTTTCAGAAAAGGACCATGGGTTACTGAACTTAATTTCATCATAGGTCACTACTTTATAGTGATCTGTGCCAAGTGCAATTCCGATAAACCCGATAATCGCCAGAGGCAATGCCGCTTTCCACAGTTTTTTCTGATTTAAATACATCAAAAAACTGGAAAGAGCAAGTATTCCAATAGAGACTCCGTACATATACAGGACAAGCTTAGGCGTTTGGATCGTAGCGGTATTCATTGTGTGATATAAAATGTTATGTATGGTATACGGAACAATCAGAATGACAAAAAAACTTGAGACTGCCAATAACAAAGAAACAGCAATCCATACGTACCTTGGTTCACTGTGAGACATTGTATTCCCCCCTAATTTCATCTGCTCTTCTTCATATTACTATATTTTCCATTGTTTTTTTATGATTCTATAAAAAAATCCCGGCATTCATTTGCCGGGATTCACTAAATATACTCTGCTGTTACTTTCATCAAGCTCTTAACCAATACTTCATCTTTCATGATAAAACTAAACTTTCGATTTCTCCCAATATCCGAAGGCAGGGAGTCAAATAAGATAGGCCCTTTTGTCTCAAGATAATCTGTTTGGGGGATGATCTCCCCAATTTCTGCGTAATAAATATTCTTGACGATTGTTTTTTCTTTTCCAAGCACCTTGTATTGTCCGATATACGTTAACTTCGACACAGACGCCCCTGTTTCTTCTTTGACTTCTCTGACAGCAGCATCATCAGGACTTTCAGATTCTTCGACCTTGCCTCCCGGAAATTCATATCCCCGATCGCGATGAATCGTAAGCAGCCACTGATCTCCGTAACGGCAAATGACCCAAACATGCTTAGGATCTTTTGAGAATGCATTTTCCTCAAAAGACAGATGAACTTCATTGTGATAATAATCTTTAAATCGAAACATTTTCCTATCCCTCAATTTCTATGTGTCCATAAAAATCTTATCACAATGAAAGAGTTTGTATAAGACCTATTGTTGTTCTTCAATCTTTTTTAAAATTCCCTGTGAGCGAATATGGTTCCTTGCTTCTTCGTCTCCAAGCTGATAAATCATTTCATAAATTTTATAATTTGTTTGATCTACCGCATCATTCTGCCTGTCGTAATGATATTCCAAGTACGGAACATGGGCTCTGAAAAATCCCTGCCAGTCAGATGAATACACCTGATCAAAATACTCTCTGAGAGATGTAATTTCCTCTTCTGTCGCTTCAATCTTATAATCCCACGGAGCTTCCGTGCTCAGCTGTGATATTTCACCGTTCGCAACCGTTACATAATAAGTTTGCTTCGTATCTGACATTTCTTTAAGCACCCCTTTACTTGTCCATTGTTTATTTTTTTCCTATTCATGAACAAATTATTCGGCACTCATTTTTTAAACAATTGCTCAATATACTCTAAAATCCTGATTAAAAACTTAGGGACAGGCAGCTTGACATTATGGGCGTTTCTCAATATTCGCAGAGCTTCAAAAACAATATAGAAACAAATCGTTCCATCGCGCAGAATGTAATTTGTATTTAATACAAGATCAAGTAAATTCGCAACGGCCACAACCGAAATGATGATAACTTTTGCAACAAGCCTTGATGCCGAATTTTTCAGCAAATTCGCAGTGTCAGTAAGAGCGTCAGCCAAAATAAACGTTAAAAACTCGATTAACATTAATGATAACAGAATTAAAAAGATTTCATGAAGTTCGCCGATTATGAAGGTGAGTACGGAGAAATAGATAGAGGTAAGCATAAGCAAGCCCATTTCCAGACGAGACATGTTCTTGCCATCCTTTCTATAAGAATACATTCCATCTATTTTATGTTTTCGTTTCTCACCTTGCTCTAGCAGGTATCTCATCCCTAAAAAAATGTGCTAATCTACAAGCAGCCAAAAGACCGGTTCGGATGCCGATAAAAATCATTGAGCAAACCTCCATTTTACGTTTTTTCCAGAAGAGATTAATCAACGAAAAAGACTGCCCTGCGGCAGCCTTATTTCCCTAAGAATGATTTCAGCATCCAGTTATGCTTCTCTAGACTTTGGTGAATAGCAAGGAGCATGTCACCCGTTGTTTCATCACCGACCTCATCTGCAAGGTCCATGCCTTCTTTTAGTTCATCGGCAACTTTTGAAAAGTCGTTATACACGGTTTGCACCATTTGCTCTGCTGTTTCTTTTCCTTCTGCTTCACTTACTGTTGAGAGTTCCAGGCATTCTTTCAGCGTTGCAACAGGAGCTCCCTCAAGTGCCAACAGACGTTCTGCAAGTTCATCGATATGAACGTGCGCTTCATTGTAAAGCTCTTCGAATTTTTCATGCAGAGTAAAGAAATTCTGTCCTTTTACATACCAATGGTAATTATGTAGTTTCTCATATAAAACTGTCCAGTTAGCTACTTGTTTATTGACGGTTTGCACTAATTTTTCTGACATATTCAAGTCTCCTCCTTATTGTACTTATAAATTACCCCTTTTAAGAGAAAATAAAACAATTTCTGAGCAGATTTCTGATACAATTAATGATACACAGGAGGAGATTTAATATGTTTTTTATCTTTGCGATTTGTATTCTCATCATTATTATCGTGCTTCTGCTCAGTGTTCTGACTACTTCAAAAGCGTATAAATACGAGCATAAAATTGATCCTCTGAAAAAAGATGAATCGAATGAAAACGAAAAAGACCAAAAATAAACCGGCATCCACTCAGGGAAGCCGGTTTCTTTTAATATTCTTCATAAACATATGGTTCCTTCGGCTGTTCGATTTTTTCAATAGATTGAATATCCACACTTGGGAGAACCCAGTCCTGGTACTTAACGCTCCTTATAATCCCGGTGACTTTTACCCATTCATCCTGCTGATATTTTTCTCCATCCTCAATCGATGCAAGTGTTCCATAGACAGATGCATCGGCAACACAGCACGATAATCCGAATCTTGCTACCACGAATTGATTTTCCTTAAAATCATCTTCACGATAAACAAAACCGAGCATTTCTACTTCTTTCCCAGCAAACTTCTCAGGATTTTCATCCATTATGTTTGTCATGGCAATGTAATTCTCTTCTGTTAGAACAATTTTTTTCTTTTTCAGCATTTTTGCTTCGAGCTCCTTGTAGAATTCTTCCGGCGGAGCCTGGATTTGGAATCCATCCGGATGTTCAAGCGGAACATCTGGACTCGATTCCGGGGATTGAGATTTTTCCTGCACCCTTTCTTCAAGCTGCTGCATATATTCATCAGGGTCCTGCAGGTAAAGATCGGCTAAGTCTTCATCCATTGGTTCTTCCTCTTCCGTTTTTGCCGTTTCTTGAGAAGCGCTTAAGCCGGTTTTAAAACCGCGCTTTGCAGCAATCGAACTGTCTAAAACGACATCCGGGAAAACAAAACCGGTGACTACCGGGAAGATAAACATGGCGTAAATAATTAATGATTGAATCGGCGTGCTTTTTCCTGAATGATCAAAACCGCAATTGCAGTATAATTCTTCTTCATTTTTACTGCCGCTTCTCCAAATCTGGACTACTCCCAGCAGCAAAAAAGTCATCACTGCGAAATAGATAAACGGCAGCATGCGGGGAGCTATAAAATTTTGAATATCTCCCGTTATGATCAGTTTAAAGAGAAGCATGGTAAAACCAATTAAGATAATTCCGCGCAGGTAGAGGTGAAAACGGTAATCTCTTTGCTTTTCCATTTCTTCAGGACTCCTTCTTTTATAAAATTAACTGCTGATAAACTATAACAGAGACATAAACGGCCGCCGTCACGATTCCAATAAACGCGGCCACGAATTTCACTCTGAAAAAAGCAAACAGCATAATCGTATTCTTTAAATCTACCATCGGACCATAAACCAGGAATGCCAGCAGCGAGCCAGCAGTGAACGTTCCCCCGAATGAAGCGGCAACAAACGCATCGGCTTCTGAACAAAGCGAGAGAATATAGGCGAATGCCATCATAATTGCCGGTGACAAAAAGTCACTGGAACCCAGTTCAGCTAATAGAGCTCTGTCTAAGAAGGTTTGAAAAACACTGGCGATAAATGCACCCAAAATCAAATATTTCCCCATTTCGAAAAATTCATCACTGGCATGGAAGAGTGTTTCCTTAAATTTATTCACACCTTTGACAGGCTCTGCCCCTGTGCTTCTTCCAACTAATTCTTCTCTTGTCCACTTCAGCTGATCGCGGTTTTTAAATAACAAATACACCGCGAATCCAACTAATATAGAAACGATGAACGCAAGTCCCATCCTTCCATATACAATTTCTTTTGAGGACTGAAATGCATAGTATGTAGACGCAAAGACGACTGGATTTACTATTGGAGCGGCAACTAAAAAGACAATTCCTACATGCAGAGGCATGCCCTTTTTGATTAATCGTCTGACAATCGGGACAATCGCACACTCGCAAACTGGAAAAATAATGCCGAGCAGAGCCGCCGGAAATAGAGCAATAATTGCGTTCTTTGGCAAAAACCGCTGAATCATTTCCTCAGATACAAACGATTGAATGAGTGCCGAAACAAAAACGCCAAGCAAAATAAACGGGATTGCCTCAAGCACGATACTTAAGAAAATAGTATTTAAGTTAAGAAATGCTTTTGGGGCATCAATTTGAAAATCCCCGAAGTCTATGAAAACAAAAAGATAAATAAACAATCCTATTAAGGCAAGAGCTAACGACTCTTTCACAATAGAAGAGGCTGGTTTTTTCATCTTAAAACTCCAATCCTATTTTTTCTTCTAGCAATATATCATACTGATGGCTGTCATAAATTATGCAATGCGGCGTCAAATTCTTTAATTTTGTTGCTATTAGACTAAATGTTGGTAACCTTTAGTGGATTGCAGCGGAAGGAACTTGACTCCTGCGGGAGATAGAGCAAAATGGGAGACCCCGCAGGCAAAGCCTAGGAGGCTCCCATGCTCCCCGCGGAAAGCAAGTTCCTAAAGCGGAAAGGAACGAACAACATTTTTAATAAAAAACAACATTCTATGAGAAAACAGCCTTTCGAATTTAAAAATTCGCCCAAAAAACCTGAGTTTATCTTCCTTTGTAAAGCATTTTTAATTGCCGTTATCTATCTTTGTACAGTATACTCTCTATTATTGAGGCACTTGAGAGGAGATCATCCATGATTAGAGAGATTACATTACCGCCGAAAAAAGAGAGACACAGACTCTTCGGCTCTGTTGAACCTGGTTTAAAAACAAAACCAACCGAAAAAGACAAAATGCCTGATCTGCAAAATTCTAAAAAAGATTTTCTTTTTCATATAAATGCAGTTGGAATCAGCAACGTTAAATACCCTGTTCAGATCCTGTCTTCATTAAGTCCAATGGAGCAGACCACTGTTGCTTCTTTTAAAATGACCTCATCCATTTCTTATGAAGCGAAAGGCACAAACATGAGCCGCTTTACAGAACAGCTTGAGAAATACCGCTTAAATGGAGGATTCACACTTTCATTAAACGAGCTTTATGATTTCACTAAAGAACTTGCAGAGCGCCTTAAACAAAAGGATGCCGAAATTGAAGTCACTTTCCCATGGTTTTATGAGCGAAAAGGACCGAGTTCTGAGCTTGCAGGCTTAAATCATGCAACGGCAGGCTTAAAAATTAAATATGAAGAAAATAAAGGGTTCACTTCCAGTGCTAAGCTTACTTGTGCTGTCACAACCCTTTGTCCGTGCTCAAAAGAAATCAGTGAATACAGCGCGCATAATCAGCGCGGATTTATCACTATGGATGTTGAATTTACAGATGACTACCGTGAGGAGCAGGACTGGAAAGAAGCACTGCTTGCTGCTGCAGAAACAAATGCAAGTGCGATGATCCACCCCGTCCTAAAACGTCCTGATGAAAAAATGGTAACCGAAACAGCCTATGAAAATCCTCGTTTTGTCGAAGATATGGTGCGGCTGGTCGCAGCAGATCTTTACGAGCTGGATTTTGTGGCAGCTTTTCATGTCGAATGCCGAAATGAAGAATCCATTCATCTTCATGATGCTGTTGCAGAGCTTTCTTACCGAAAATGAGAAAAGCGCAACCGCCCTTTTAGCAAAGGCATGACAGATAAGGATCCGGCTGAAAAGGCGCTTTTTGCCTTTACAGACGGAGCCGTTCTGGCCGAGGAGCCTGAGCGGTGGAGCTAGACAGCACGAAAAGCGGAAACGCCCGTTTAGCTCCGACAGACAGATAAGGATCCGGCTGAAAAGGCGCTTTTTGCCTTTACAGACGGAGCCGTTCTGGCCGAGGAGCCTGAGCGGTGAAGCTAGACAGCACGAAAAGCGGAAACGCCCGTTTAGCTCCGACAGACAGATAAGGATCCGGCTGAAAAGGCGCTTTTTGCCTTTACAGACGGAGCCGTTCTGGCCGAGGAGCCTGAGCGGTGGAGCTAGACACCATAGAAAAACATATAAATTCTGATACTTTAAAAAAGCGGGGGACGCCAATATCCCCCGCTTTTTTATCTCTACCAGCTTGCTTTTTTCACTCCCGGCAGCTGTCCTTTGTGGGCATATTCTCGAAATGCAATTCTTGAAAGGTTAAACTTGCGCATGTACCCCCTTGGTCTGCCGGTGATTGCACAGCGATTCTTCAAACGTGCCGGCGAGGAATCACGCGGCAGGTTTCTTAAAGCCTCTAAATCTCCTTCCGCTTTTAGATGAAGTCTTAGTTCTCTATATTTTTCAACCATTTTCTGACGGATTAATTCTTTCGATGCACCAAATCGTAATTATTATTATTTGTATAATAAACCATCTTTCCTCAAAAAACAAATTTTCTAGTTTTGTTTTCTTCATTTGGTGATATATATAATGGGATACATTTTTGCCCTTTGAAAATTCAGAAAATATTTGCAAGAATGATTCATTGCATGTATACTTTAATTGAGAATGATTATCGTAATCATTTATAACGAGGTGAGTTTTTCACAATGAAACCAACAATTCATGGAGCTGCTGACTCAAGAAAAAATGAATTAATTGAACGGTTGCTTGATATGGGGATATATAGAACCGCAGAAGGTCAGCTTTACGAGCTTTGCGAAACCAAGCTTGAGAAGGAATTCAGCGAAAGAATGCAGGGGAAGGAGATAACCTGATGAGAATTAAAAAGAAATCATTTAAAGAACTGGTCGAAGAAAATAAACAAACCATCTTGAATGATAAAATTCTGCTTGATAAAGTGTATGAGAAAATTGATTCAAAGCAGAGTGTAAAGAAATAGTCTATTCGACGTCACATGAAAAAAGCCGCAAATAGCGGCTTTTTTGCATGATTTAATTTCTTATGGAAACACAACCGTCTTGTTTTCATAAACAAGGACTTTATCATCTAAGTGCCAGCCTACTGCTCTTGACAGAACAAGCTTCTCGACATCTCTTCCAATTCTTTTTAAATCCTTAATTTGATAGCGGTGATTCACCCGCTCAACATCCTGTTCGATAATCGGGCCTTGATCAAGCTCTTCTGTCACATAGTGGGCTGTAGCACCAATGATTTTCACACCGCGGTCATATGCCTGATTGTACGGTTTACCCCCGACGAATGCGGGAAGAAACGAATGATGAATATTGATGATTTGGTTTTTATATTGCTCAATCATAACTGGCGGAATGATTTGCATATAACGCGCAAGCACAACAGTACCAACATTGGCTTCTTCAAGCAATGATAGATGGCGTTCTGCTGCTTCCTCCCTTGTATCCTTTGTTGCCGGAACATGATGATACGGAATGCCGTATGGTTTCACAATTTCTCTCATGTCATCATGATTGCTGACGACCATTGAGATGTCCGCAGACAGCTCTCCAAGCCGGAAACGCTGAAGAAGATCCTGCAGACAATGATCTTCTTTAGAAACAAAAATGGCTATCTTCTTTTTCTCGCTGGCACAGGACATGCGCCATTTCATTTGAAAGGGTGCTGCTGTTTGTTCAAATCTGGTTCTGAGTTCATTTATATGATCTTCTATGCCATGAAGCTGAAATTCAATCCTCATAAAAAAAAGCCCGCCGACCGGATCGGTGGAGTGCTGATCCGAGTGAATTATATTAGCCCCCTCATCTGCCAGAAACCTTGAAACCGCGGCGACAATTCCCGGACGGTCCTCACATGAAATCAATAGTCTTCCTATCATCCTGATTCCTCCTAAGTCCGTATGTATTTCCTGTACGGACAACTGTATAAGCAATGAGAACAGTATATCGAATTGATTTTTGTTAAGCAACCGTATTTTTACCGACGCAGCTCTTAACGGCTAAACAAATTTTTTCTTAACCGCGGTACATACATCATTAAAAAGACAGATCTGCAGAAGCTGAATGCAAGAAATGCTGCCCATAAGCCATGATTGTCGTATACGGGCAAAAACGCCCAGAGAAATAGAAGGTAGACAATTAGAGAAAAGATCATTGAATTTCTTACATGAACGACAGATGTTGCACCCGTGAACACGCCATAGATAATCAATCCGGCACAGGCAGACAGAGGATACAGCAGCAGCCAGTCTCCATAATGAGAAGCTAGCTCTGCAACGGCTGGAATTTGCGTAAAAAGCTCGATTGCGCTGTCCTTCACAAAACAGTACACCAATGTAATCAGCAAAGCGGCATATACAGACCATTGATAGGACAGGGAAAGAATTTTATCAAACCCGTTTCGATCTTTTGCCCCTATCGCACTTCCGGTTAAAATACTGGAGGCATTGGCAAATCCGTCAAAGAAGTAAGCCATGATGTAATGAATTTGAATTAAGATGGCATTTGCTGCAAGTGCGTCTGTTCCAAAGGAAGCTCCGTACTTTGTAAATATATTGAACATGATCAGTAAACAGACGGTGCGAAGGAATAAATCCCTGTTCACTGTCATCATTTTCATTAAGGAAGTAATATCTGCCGTTTTCTTTAGATTCGGAAGCCTCAGCAGGTTGCGCTGACTTTTAAGGATATACGTTAAACCAGCGCAGCCGCGGCTGCTTCAGCAATCAGTGTTGCTGCAGCTACACCTGCCACATTCCAGGAAAATCCAAAAACAAAAAGCAGGTCAAGAAGAATATTCAGCACATTCATTCCGACTTGCAGATAAAACGCGAACTTAATTTTTGACAGTCCCATAAGCCAGCCAAGGATCACATAATTCATTAAAGCAAATGGCGCTCCCCATATTCTAATCGTAATATAGGTTTTTGCGTGTTCCTGAACTTGCTCCGACGGATCGATGATTGCCATGGAAAGATGTTAGGAGTGCTTCCTCTTTCGCATTTTCTTTTCCTATTTTTCTGTGAGATACTATCGCTTCAACGGGCTGCTTTCCTATTTTAATGAATGGAGTAAAGCTTCCCTGATAATTTTGAAAAATATAGGCAATCTCTTTGCCCCGTATTTTTCTTTTATCTTTTTCATGCATGGCTGTCATTTCGTTTCCTGAAAAAAGAATACTGCCTTCTGAAATCCCGATATTAGGAGGAAGAAGTCCAAGTACAGCCGCTGCTGTCATACTCTTCCCGCTTCCGCTCTCCCCTGCTGCTTTTGGCTATGTACTTACCGCTACCTGGTCGTACTCGGGACTTTCACCCGTTAGAGTTCGAACACAAAAGCGCGGATACTTAATCCGCGCTTCGTTTTAATATTCTTCATAAACATAAGGTTCTTTCGGCTGCCCGATTTTCTTGATAGACTGAATCTCCACACTCGGCAGCGTCCAGTCCTTAAATTTCACACTCTTTATTTTGCCGCTTACTTTTACCCACTCATCCTGTTCGTATGTCTCCCCGTCTTCAATAGAAGCCAGAGTTCCATACACTGAAGCATCCGCTACACAGCACGATAGGCCAAATCTGGCGACAACAAACTGATCCTCTTCAAAACCCTCTTCTCTGTAAACAAATCCGTGCATTTCCACTTCTTTGCCTTCAAATTTCTGAGGGTTTTTATCTAATATATTGGTCATTGCGATATAGTTTTTCTCATTCAGAACAATTTTGTCCATTTTCAGCATGTTAGCTTCCAGCTCTTCATAATAACCATCTGGCGGAGCTTGGATCTGGAATCCGTCCGGATGTTCAAGAGGTACGTCTGGACTTGATTCAGGCGACTGCGATTTCTCCTCTACTCTTTCCTCAAGCTGCTTCATATACTCATCTGGATCCTGCAAGTACAGATCAGCGAGCTCTTCATCCATCTGAGCGTCTTCTTCTGATTCGGCCTGCTGTTCCTGAGACTGGGCCAGACCGTTTTTAAAGCCGCGCTTAGCAGCAATTGAGCTGTCAAGGACCGTGTCAGGGAAAACAAAACCTGTAATGACAGGAAAGATAAAGAACGAGTAGATAACAAGCGACTGAATCGGCGAACTTTTTCCTGAATGATCAAAACCGCAGTTACAATAGAGCTCTTCAGCATTTTTACTGCCGCTCCTCCAGATTTGAACGACACCTAGAATTAAAAACGTGATAACGGCAAAATAGATAAACGGAAGCATCCGGGGTGCAATAAAATTCCGGATGTCTCCTGTGACGATGAGTTTAAAAAGAAGCATCGTAAAGCCCATGAGGATAATGCCGCGCAAATATAAGTGAAAACGGTAATCTCTTTTATTTTCCATCGGTTTTCCTCCTTACAGGATTACCTGCTGATAAACCAGCACGGATAGATAAACAGCTGCTGTTACAATCGCAATAAAAGCAAAAACAAATTTCGCTCTAAAAAAGGCGAACAGCATGATTGTATTTTTCAAATCGATCATTGGTCCATAAACCAGGAAGGCGAGCAGAGAACCTGCCGAAAACGTCCCGCCGAATGAGGCAGCCACAAACGCATCAGCCTCTGAACAGAGCGAAAGAATGTAGGCAAATGCCATCATGATGGCCGGAGACAGGAATTCGCTCGATCCAAGATCCGTCAGCAGGGTGCGGTCAAGGAACGTCTGGAAGACACTTGCAATGAACGCTCCAAGAATGAGGTATTTCCCCATTTCAAAAAACTCATCGCTTGCATGGAAAAGTGTTTCTTTCCACTTGCTTACACCTTTTACAGGCTCTAAAGGAACCGTTCTTCCAACAAGCTCCTCTCTTGTCCATTTCAGCTGATCGCGATTTTTAAAAATCAGATACACCGCAAGACCAACCAGAACCGCAACGATGAAGGCAAGCCCCATGCGGCCGTATACGATTTCTTTAGAGGACTGAAACGCATAGAATGTAGATGCGAACACGACTGGATTTAATATCGGAGCAGAAACCAGGAACACGATTCCAACGTGAAGCGGCATGCCTTTTTTTATCAATCGTCTCACAATCGGAACAATGGCACACTCGCAGACAGGAAAAATAATGCCGAGCAGTGCTGCAGGAAACAGGGCAATAACAGCATTTTTAGGAAGGTATTTTTGAATCATCTCTTCCGATACAAATGACTGAATCAAAGCGGAAACAAATACCCCGAGCAGGATGAAGGGAATGGCTTCAAGCACAATGCTCAGGAAAATCGTATTTAAGTTTAAGAACGATTTAGGAGCTTCAACCTGGAAGTCCCCGAAATCTATAAATATAAAAAGATAAATAAACAACCCTATTAATGCAAGAGCCAGAGACTCTTTCACAATAGAAAACGCCGGTTTTTTCATCTTAAAACTCCAATCCTATTATTTCTCCTAGCATTATATCATACGGGGCCGGTTCTTAAATTATGCAATTTCATGACAAATCCCTCCTATTGTAAAATTCATAGGGATTAGGTAAACTAATTAAATCGTAACAATTACGTTTTAGGAGTGGGATTATGTACGAATGGATCATTATCGGAGGCGGAGTTCAGGGAATGACAATGGCCGCTTTTCTTCTGCAAAGCAAAAAAACGGAGGCGGAAAAATTGAGAGTGATTGATCCACATTCCGAGCCTCTTGAAAACTGGAGAAACTGTACAGAAGCAATATCTATGCCATTTTTGCGGTCTCCATCTGTTCACCATATTGAGATGAATCCCTTTGGACTTGAGCGCTTTTCAAAACAGATGGGATATCATGATTTCTATGGCAGGTTTAAAAGACCTTCACTGGAGTTATTTAAAAACCACTGTGATCACATATACCGGGAACTTAATCTTGAAAACTGCTGGATTCAGGGCCGTATGAAATCGCTGGAAAAAGCAGGTGAACATTGGAAGGTTACCATTTCAAACGGGGAAACGCTGATCTCTGAAAATATTGTCCTTGCCATTGGCATCGGGGAACAGCCTTATTGGCCAGAGTGGGCTGAAGCAGCGAAAAAAGATTTTGAACAAATCTATCATGTTTTTGACAAAGACCTGGAGCTTGATAAGCTTCCCGGTCAGGTAGCCGTCATTGGCGGCGGAATGACGGCAGCTCACCTTTCGAATAAGCTTGCAGATCTTTATCCGGGAGAAGTAACGATGCTAAAGCGCCACCCCTTCAGGGTAAAACTTTTCGACAGCGATCCCGGCTGGCTCGGACCGAAAAACCAGCGTACCTTCAGAATGGACGCTGACTACACCAGCAGACGCAATCACATAAAGAAGGCAAGGTATCGGGGCTCCATAAGACACTTATAAAAATCAACAATTGTGTCACTTTATAATATCTGCGCCTTTCTCCCGGACCCTGTTCTTCACCCCAGTAAGATGAAATCCACTTGTTTTTTTCAGCCGCTTTAAGGATAAATAGAGAGTAGCTTCCTTTAATTCAAATTGATTATTGCTTATTTCCCGCACCATTTTTGCCAGCTCATAGCCGTACATAATCCGGTTTTTAAGCAGTGACAAAAGTAACGTATCAATATGGCCCTTTAAAACCTCTTTTTTAATTTCTATTTTTAAACATCTTTTAAATATAATGTAGACAATCACAAGCAGCAGCCATGAACTGACTTTCCCCACATGGACGAGGCTCAAGGCGTCTGTTTGATTCGGATACTTCCAGGCTCCAAAATAGGTGGCAATATTCTCGGCAATCCATATGAAAAAGCCGATCAGAACAAAAGATAGAGCAAGAGGCATGCGGTACCTGGTTCCGTTCACCTCATCAGAAAACCCAGCACTGCCAGAAAATAAGGATGGCCAGTCCGAAAAGCAACCAGCGAATGTCAATCCAGAAGTGGTGTGTAAAAAAGTTTAAATAGATGGCAGCAGCAAGCGGCACGACTGCCCAGAGAGAGGGCCATTTTATCAGCTCGACCCCGAGACGCATCCAAGCCTGGCATAAGTAGCTCGCTACACTTGCGTACATAAAGCCGCTGTATAGCAGAATTCCAAAAACCTTGGAATACCCTTCCTCCGGATATGACCAGGAGCCCATATGCACCTTGAAAAGTTCAAGGGCAAGCCCGATGATATGGAACAGTGTAATGACTTTAAGTTCATCCTTCGTTTCAAGGCCTGATTTCAGCATCAGCCACTGCATGAGAAGACATATCAAAAGCAGCCAGTCATACCTTGGAAGAAGATGTTTATTTATTGAAAATAGATACTTATATACAAATGAAAAAAGCATACCACGGCAAATGGCATGCTTCAGTCACATCTTGGCAGAGTATGTTTTCCTTCTTTTTCCTTACCAGCTTGATTTTTTCACACCGGGAAGCTGGCCTTTGTGGGCAAGCTCACGGAATGCAATTCTTGACAGCTTAAATTTACGCAGATACCCTCTAGGTCTGCCTGTTACCTCGCAGCGGTTTTTTAATCGTGTTGGAGAAGAATCGCGCGGCAGTCTGCGCAATGCCTCAATATCTCCGTTTTCTTTTAATTCTGCACGCAGTTCACGGTATTTTTCAACAAGCTCCTGACGCTTTTTTTCTTTTGCTACTTTGGATTTTTTTGCCATAGTTCATTCATCCTTCCTTTCCGTAATCATTACGATTTAAAATGCAAACTGTTTCCGGTCCATTATGTTAGAAAGAGAAAATGCTTTTTGTTGCTTGCCGAACCATTTTCTATTCGTTCTGTACAGTCGATCCATTTATAAGTGCTCAGTTGTTGTTCGAGCTTTTTATTGATTTCAGCTTCTGTTTCCTTCATCAGCCGGTAAATTTCTTCAACACTTATACTGAACCTGTTTGCTGCTTCATGATAAGGCGACACTTGAACGAGCATAGTTAGAAATTGTTCTTTTGTTTCGCATTGGGACGCAAGTTCATCTTCTCTGCTCTCTATATATCGATAAACGTTTCTTTTTGTCTCAGATAGACCTGCAATAATTCCCTTTGCCAGAACATTCATCCCTTTTTCATTCAATCTCAGCACCCCGGTTTCGATGAGAGTATAAACAAATCGTAATAATTACGATTTGTTTATATATTATACACGCACAGTCTTAAAAACGAAAGGGTTTTGTATGTAAATGCTGTTTGAAATTTTTTCTGCTCACAGGAATATTAGAACCAGTCTGCTTTCATATCACCATCGATTAAAATATGCAGACCTAGATGTTGGAGCTTCCTTTTCATGGTGAAGAAATAAGAAGGCCTTCAAGCTGAGGTACTGACTTAGAGACCACAAAAAAAGAGAGGTTTTCCTCTCTTTTCAATGTGTAAATGAGATTATTAGTTTCCAATGATCTCTACAGGCCCGTGGTCATCACAGTGTCCATTGTGCACATGGTGGAGTCTTCCATTTACAAGATAGTCCATATGATCTCCATGAGGGACCATTTCATGTCCGCAGTCTTCATCATGATGGCATTCACAAGGTATAGGTTTGCATTCTTCAGGATTTGTTTCACTCACTGGTATTTTACATTCATCCCAGTGTCCCTCATGTTCGTGATGCAGATGCCCGTTGTGCACATAATCAATATGGCCGTCATGATTAATTTTTGTATGTCCGCAAGCCATACCGTGCTGATGCGGATGATCTCCTTTATGAACTGAATGCTGCATTTCTCTTATCACTCCCGATTTTCAATCTTACATTTAGTATTTCAGGAGGAATTAAAAAATATACTTAGTCAGACAATCATCATTAAAGGATAATCACCTATAAAGAAACTCCCTCAACAAACATCTTCCGTCTGTCATACGCAAATAAAATCAGACATGCACCAAGACACGCACATATTGTATACATAACTGAATATGAGAATAAATCAGCAACCGGCCCCATAATAACACCGCCCATGGAAACGCCAAGATCCGCCATGGCAATAAACAGACCAAGCAGAACATTACGGTTTACCTTTGGTAACACGAAGCTTAAATAAGTCGTCAGAGTCGGATAAACCATTGCCTGGGCGAATCCCATTAATACCGCACCGGAGTAAAATATAACAGGTCCTCCAAAAGGTGCAGCACTTACACATAAAGCGGCCGCGGCCAAAAGAAGCATCGTCCCCATTACGAATGAGGAATGCCATTTTCCATCAGAAGGGATTTTTTTCCTCAATGTAAATCGTGCTACAACAATGGTCAATGCCTGAATCATCAGGTAAATTCCTGCGCTGACGCCCTTTAGCTCCAGGGCATACAATGGTATAAACGCTGTAATGGCTCCAAAAACAATGGATGAAATCAGCATTAATATGCTGCATTTGAACAGGAAAGGATTTTTAAACAGCTGGCCAAATACCTTAAATGTATGAACTTCCTCTTTTCCAGCCGGAACATCCGTCACTTCTTCCTTTTTTCCCTCTATTCTTGCACTGTATCCAAATAAACCAGTGGAAACGGCAATCACAATCATCACAGCTGCAAAATAAGTCATCTCCCCCTGCCATATACTTAAAGCAAGCAGCGGACCAATAATTCCCGGAATGTAGGAAAATAAGGAATAGAGAGATATGCCCTGTGATCTGTCTTTCTCCGGCAGGGCATCAATAATGCCAATCTGCAGCGCCATTGAAAAGAATGCCGTCGATACTCCCTGCAGCATACGCGCAGCAAAGTATCCCCCAAGACCGATAAACGTGTACAGAATTAATGCAAAACCATTTATAATAAGGATAACTCTTAAGACTTTTATAGGCCCGTACTGCTGAATGACACGGCCGGCCCATGGCCTGAAAAACATCGTTGTAAACAAATAGGCTCCCATTATGATGCCTATAGTCGTGTTAGTGGCCCCTAATGCATTCCCCTGAAGAGGTATCAGCACATTCAATATGGAGTTGGCACTGAAATAAAGAAGCACCAGCAGGTATAATCGCAAAAAAGGCCAGGATAAAGCTCCGCTCACTTTTGTTTCACTCCTCAAAAAAACCGCTTATTATTTTCGAAAACACGATTAAAACATCAAAAGACTGTTTAACAGCTTTTTGGCATATTCAGACTTCACATTTTTCAGCTGGCTGATTTCAAGCAGCTCTTCGATCCGGCCATCTTTAAAAAAGATGACTCTGTCACATAAATAAGCAGCTGCCTGGACATCATGAGTAATAAAAATATAGCTCATATTCTCACTTTCTTTCAGATCCTTAAGCAAATCCAGAATTTGAACCTGTATGGAGACATCCAATGAGCTGACAGCTTCATCCAGCAATATGCACTTCGGGTTTGTAGAAATAGCCCGTGCAATACACACCCTCTGAACTTCACCTCCTGAAAGTTCATGGGGATATTTTTTCCGGTAGGATGGGTCCAATCCTACACGGTTCAGCAGCTGATCTACTTTTCTGCTGCTCTGCTCACGTTCTGATATTTGGCTTTTCATAGGCTCCAGGATCGCTGCTTCTACTGTGAAAAACGGATTAATAGAAGATGTATAATCCTGAAAAACAGCACTGATTTTTCCCGATCTGACTCTTCTGCTGCTTACATCCTTTCCCTCAAACAAAACATTTCCGCAATCCGGTTTTTCAATTCCAATTAGCATTCTCCCCAAAGTCGATTTACCGCTGCCGCTTTCTCCTATAATCCCCAGACATTCTCCGTTCCTGCACTCAAAGCTGACGTTTTTGATTATTTTCTGACTTTCATTTGAGAAAAGACCGCCTTGTTTATAGCTCTTCTCAACTCCCTCAACCTTAAGCAATTAAAGCTCCTCCCCCATCAGTTTTTTAAAGTGGTTACTTAAAGAATACCTGGTTGATACTAAATATTTTGTATACGGGTGCTGGGGGCTGGAAAAGATGATTTCTTTTTCTCCCATTTCGACGATTTTTCCATCCTTCATAATCATGACATCATCCGCAATTTTTCTCACAGCTCCCAAATCGTGTGAAACAAAAATAAGCGAACAGCCCATTCTTTCTCTTAATCTGCTGAATTGTTCAATCACTTCATATTGGGAAATGGTATCAAGAGCTGTGGTAGGTTCATCTGCGATGATAATATCCGGTTCCAATACGAGTGCCAGCGCAATCATCATCCGCTGCAGCATCCCCCCTGACAATTGATGGGGATATTTTTTCAATAATTCTCCCGGATTTTTAAGGTTTACACGTTCCATTGCATATTTCACTTTGTCTTCAATTACTCTTTTACTCCAGCCGTAATGTTCATGAAGTGTTTCATATAAATGGACCCCAATTACACAAGTAGGATCAAATGCACTCATCCCGTTTTGTAGAATCATGCATAGGTTTTTCCCCCTCTTTTTCCGCATTTCCCTGTTAGTCAGACTCATCAGGTCTTCTCCATTTAATCGTATTTCCCCTGATTGATGCAGGTGCGGTTTATTCAGCCTCATAAGCGCTCTGCATGTCACTGACTTCCCGCTCCCGCTTTCACCGACAATGGCAAGGCACCTGCCTTTTTCTAAGGCAAACGTGCTGCACTCAACAATCGTACGGTCATCTCCGCTATCACGGATTGTAAGATCTTTAACCTCTAGTAATTTAGTCATTTTACTGCCAGCCTTTGAGTTTTGTCTGTTGAAATCGAATGATAATCATTTAATTTCTTCTTGGCTTTTCCAAGCTTAGGATCAGCGGCAACCTGAAGGGCATCAGCCAAAAAGTTAAAGGCCGTTACAACCGCTATGATAGCAAATCCGGGGGCAAGCATAAGCTCAGGCCTTGTAAACATTACTTTTCTTGCTTCGCTCAGCATCATTCCCCATTCCGGATTCGGTGCCTGAATTCCTAATCCTAAAAATGAAAAACCTGATATTTGCAGGATCATGGAGCATATTGAACTGCTTGAAATAACCGCTATGTCTGCAAATGTGACCGGAACAATATGTCTGCAAATAATCCTTGCATGGCTTGCCCCCGATGCTTTGGCAAACTTCACGTATTCAAGCTCTGCATATTGCATGACAGAGGTCCTGATGACCCTGGCAAACCAGGCCCATTTTATCAGAATAAACGCAATCATAATATTTTCCAGACCAACCCCGAAAATACCCACAAAAGCAAGCGGCATGACATATCCCGGGAAGGACAGCATAACGTCACATATCCGCATGATTACAGCATCGATTTTCCCTCTGAAATACCCAGCAATAAAACCCATAACGGCACCGATAGAAACAGAAATAATCAGAGCAGCCATTACCCATAACACACTGGGGCGAATGCCATATATCAGTCTGGATAAAACACATCTGCCCAAATGATCATTTCCAAGCAAATACTCCCAGGATGGACCGGCATACTTTAAATCCATATGAATTTTCAACGGATCGTTAGGTGCGAATAGTGGAGCAAATATGCCCGCAATGATGGTGAACATGATGATGATAAATGATGCAGCGCCGATTTTATTCTGAAATAAATTCTGAATGATTCTCATTTACATGCCCTTCCTTAACTTCGGGTTTAACACCATATTGAGTACATCAGACAATGTATTGAACAGGACAAAAGCAACCGCCAGAATCAATACGTACGCTTGAATGACCGGAAAATCTCTGTTCAATATAGATTTCACACTTAAACTGCCAAGCCCCGGCCAGGCAAATACATTCTCGATCACAACTGCCCCGCCCAATATGGTAGGAATCCCCATGCAAAAGATGGATATGGCCACCTGCATCGAATTGCGGAGAATATGGAGCGTTATTTTTTTCTCGGGTAAACCGCTCGCCCTGCCATATAAAACATAGCCCTCATTTAAATTGCTTAACATAGAACTTCTTACCGTCCTAAAGTAAATGCCGGTATAGCCGACTGTTATTGCGGCAACCGGGAGTATATAACTTTTAAAACTGTCCATACCGCTCGTCGGTACTAAATCAAGTTTGACAGAAAAATACCAGATCATTAAAGCAGCAAGCCAGTAGGATGGCATTCCAATCAGCAAAAACGAAAAGCTCCTTGTGGCTTTGTCCAAAACCTTGCCTTCGTTCAGAGCACACACCACACCAAGAAAAATAGACAATGCTACAATTACGATTGAAGAAATGACAGTCAGTTTGAATGTGTTGACAAACGCAGGTCCAATTAATTCTGAGACAGGCTGCCCAGTGACATAGGACTGACCGAAATCAAAGCGCATGCTTGAACCGAGCCAATCAGCATATTGCAAGATGAACGGCTTATTTAATCCCAGTTCTTCTTTCGTCTGAGCTAGTAATTCATCGGTTATGGAAGGAACTCCCTGTGCTTTTAAAACGGTTTCTGCAGGATCCAGAGGAGACAAATTAATAAAAACAAACGTCAAAAAGGAAATAACAACCAGCAACGGGATCATGGCCAAAAGTCTCTTAACTATGTACCTTCCCATGACATACTCCTTTCTTTCATTCATGAGAGAGGACCTATCCGTTCTCTCATCACTCATGTGTCGAAAAATAAAAAGAGGAAAGAAACTTCCCCCTTTATTTCATTTATTTGACATTCAATTTTTCAAATGGGAGTTCATACTGTGTCTGTTTGAACGAAATGCCCTGTAAATCATCCGGAGCAACGACAGTGACCCCGCCATGAGTAATAGGGATAAATACAGCTTCATCGTGGACAATCGTCAAGATGTCGGCATATAAAGATTTTCTTGCCTCTTCGTCTGTCGAGACCATGACTTGATCGATTTTTTTGTACAATTCATCTGCCTGCTTGATTCCTTTTGTCGAATGAAGGTTGTACGAAATATCTGTGAAAGCAGAGATTGTGCTTTGCGGATCGTAAGCAAGACCCCACGTTTGGCTGTACAACAGATCATAATCCCCTGTTTTTCTTCGATTTGCTATTGATGATGACTCTTCCCCTTTAATGCTCAATTCAATTCCAATTTCATACATCGAAGCCTGAAGGAACTCCGCCTGTGACTTCTGTGCAGGAGAATTACTGTCATAGAAAAAATCCATAGCCAGTTTCTTTCCGTCCTTCGTCCGTACATCTGAGCCTTGTTCCATTTGCCAGCCTGCGCCATCCAGTATTTCAGCAGCTTTTTTCCGATCAAAGTCCCGTTTTTCCAATTCAACGTCTGCATATTTTACATTGGAGGAGAAAAGTGCTTCCGCTGGCTTTTCACTTCCATTCAGCAAATCTTTACTGATGGTCTCCCTGTCTACCGCATGCCAAATGGCTTCCCTGACCGCAGTCTCACTCACAGGATTATCTTTTTTACTGCTGTTGGCGACAATTAATTTCGTGTTCATCGGGTCGCTTTTAACGACCTGGTATCCAGTTTCCTCTAATTGACCCATTGCTTCATCATCGATGCTGTTTGCTCCTCTGTCATCTGTAAATAAAAAGTTCACTTCCTGCTTTTGAAGGGCTAGAAAGGTTGTCTCTCCAGATGGAAGAACTTTAGCCGTCATTTTATTTATTTCAGGTTTTCCGTTCCAGTAGTTTTTATTGGCTTCAAATGAAGCATTTTTATCTCTCTTGTGGTCAGTAAGAACATAAGGTCCTGTTCCGTTGTATCCATTAATTCCGTCTTTCGTTCCGCCGTTTTTAAAATCTTTCGGAGAGATAAATACGTATGGTCTTGTCATGGACAACTCGTCCAGCGCCGGGTAATACGGCTCTGTAAGTACCAACTCTACTGTATACTCGTCAACAACCCTGATATCTGCAATTTTTTGAGAAAGCTTAATCCATGAATGTTTTTCTTTATTCTGCTGGACCGCGTCTATGTTTTTCTTTACAGCTTCTGCATTGAAGGGTTCTCCATCATGAAAAGTCACATCTTCCCTTAAATGAAATGTATAAACTTTCCCATCCTTTGAAACTTCCCATGATTCCGCAAGCAGAGGCTTTATTCCCTCTTTCGTATTCTCAACCAGGGATTCGTACACCACTCCCTGTGCAGACATTGCTCCTGCATATAAATGAGGGTTCATATCATCAATATCTTTCGTTATAGCATAGATCAGTTCATTTTCCTTATTTGATGAAGAGGTTTTTTCATTTTCCGAGCATGCTACCAATAGGGTTGCTATTAGAATAAGCAGTGCTGCAGCTTTTATTTTTTTTTGAATCACAGACTTTCTCTCCCTCTCGATTTTTCTTTTGACATCAGTTTTCTTTAATCAGATGCCTGACAATCTGTAAATCGTAATCTTTACTATTTAAAAGATATACTTTTTACTTGGTTATGACAACCCTTAATTTACATGATCTGTCTTGAATAATTAACAGCATCCATAAAAACAGAAGGGGAACATTCCCTGCTGTTTTACGAACACTATTTTCTGATTATGGGAATACAACCGTTTTATTGGCATAAACTAGCACTTTATCATCCAAGTGCCAGCCAACTGCTCTTGAAAGCACAAGTTTCTCAACATCTCTTCCAACCCGTTTTAAATCTTTTATTTGATGCCTGTGGCTTACCCGCTCCACATCCTGTTCGATAATCGGTTCCTGATCAAGCTCTTCTGTAACATAGTGAGCGGTTGCCCCTATGATTTTAACACCGCGTTCATACGCCTGGTTATATGGCTTGCCGCCTACAAAGGCAGGCAGAAACGAGTGATGAATGTTGATAATCTGATTTTAATAGCGTTCAATCAAGACAGGAGGGATAATCTGCATATATCTTGCAAGAACGATGGTATCCACACCCGCTTTTTCCAAAAGTTCAAGATGTGTTTTTGCCGCTTCTTCTCTTGTTTCCTTCGTTGCCTGGACACGGTGATACGGAATGCCGTACATTCAACAACCTCACGCATATCTTCATGATTGCTGACAATCATGGAAATGTCAGCTGAAAGCGCGCAAAGACGGTAGCGCTGCAGAAGATCCTGAAGACAGTGATCTTCTTTAGAGACAAAAATAGCCATTTTCTTTTTGTCACTTGCACAGGTCATTCGCCATTTCATCTGAAAAGAAGCAGCTGTTTGTTAAAATTGTGTTCTAAGCTCCTTCACACGGTATTCAATACCGTGGAGCTGAAATTCAATTCTCATAAAAAAAGACCGCCGACCGGGTCAGTCGAATGCTGATCTGACTGAATAATGTTAGCCCCTTCAATGGCTAAGAAACGAGACACAGCAGAGACAATTCCCGGCCGGTCCTCACATGAAATCAATAATCTTCCTATCACTCTGACTCCTCCTAAATCAGGATATGTTTTCTGTGCACGTACATATGTACAACCATTGAAAACAGTATAGAGGAATGGATTATGTCAGCCAACCTGTCTTGCAGGAAACACACTTTCTCTCAAACGCGGCACATACAGAACTAAAAAAAATGTTCTGCAAAAGCTGAACCCGATAAAGGCCATCCACAACCCATGGTTTCCGTATACAGGCAGCAAGACCCAGAGCATAATGAGATACACCGCTAAAGACTGAATCATCGAATTTCTGACATACACGACTGAAGTCGCCCCTGTGAACACACCATAGATGACTAAACCTGCACAAGCCGAAAGAGGGTACAACAGGAGCCAGTTTCCATAATAAGAAGAATGGTCTGCAAGATCAGGGAGAATGGTAAACAGCCCGATTGCCAGGTCTTTAACGAAGAAATAAACGGCCGTAATCAGACAAGCAGCCAGAACGGACCATTGAAAGGACAACGTAAGAACCCGTTCAAATCCCTTTTTGTCTTTTGCTCCGATTGCCCTTCCTGACAGAATACTAGAAGCATTGGCAAATCCGTCAAAAAAATAGGCCATGATGTAGTGAATTTGAATTAATATGGCATTTGCAGCAAGCACATCTGTCCCAAAAGATGCTCCGAATTTAGTAAACAGATTGATCATGATCAAAAGGCAGACAGTGCGAAGAAGCAAGTCACGGTTCACTGCCATCATTTTCATTAAAGAAGGGAGATCTGCCGTCACCTTCAAACCTGAAAGCCTAAGCAGTCTTCTGTGACGTTTTATAATATAGAGAAGCCCTGCCAGCGCTGCTGCTGCTTCAGCAATCAGTGTCGCGGCCGCAACACCAGCCACATTCCAGGAAAATCCGAAAACAAAAAGGAAGTCCAGCGAGATATTCAAAACATTCATCCCGACTTGCAAGTAAAAAGCGAGCTTAATTTTAGAAAGCCCCATCAGCCAGCCGAGTATGACATAATTCATCAGCGCAAATGGAGCGCCCCAGATTCTGATTCCGATATAGGTTATGGCATGTTCCTCCACTTGCTTTGAAGGTTCAATAAATGACATTGCAAGCTTACTAATCGGCTCCTGGAGCAGAACAAACAGGATCCCCATTACACATGCTGCAATGAAAGGTCTTATAAATGATGCTGCTATTTCCTCCTCATCCATCGCTCCATGTGCCTGAGCCGTAAAGCCTGATGTACTGACCCTCAAAAAACCCAAAAGCCAGTACAGCGTGCTGAAAAGAACCGCCCCGACTGCGACTCCTCCGATATATGCGGAATCCGGAAGCTGACCGACTACGGCAGTATCGACAGCTCCAAGCAGCGGTGTTGTAATGGTTGATGCAATCAGAGGAAGAGCAAGCATAAGATAGCTTTTATGACTCATCCCCTTTTGTCCCTCCCTGCTTCTGTCAGCAGTTTTGAATATTGAAGCCGAGTGTCCTTAAAGAGTTCCTCTACTGTGAAGGCATCCACTGCAATCCCTCCCTTTTTTTATGATGCTCCCTGCCTCCGCTACAAGCAGTGAAGAGTAAATCTCCACAGCCTTAGCTGCATTTCATTGCTAAATCCTTTCCCATTCTACCTCAAGCAGATCAAGTTGAATAGATGCGCCTGACATTGCTCCACTTGAGGCAGCAGATATCAACTGGTAGAATTTAGTCGATGCATCCCCTGCAGAGTAAACACCCTTTACATTGGTGCGCCCCATCTGATCTATTGCAATCGTGGTGAAAGGGCCGTCATCAGTCATTTTGCAGCCAAGCGAAGCTGGAATAGAAGTAGCCTGAACCAGATTTGGGGTGAAGAAAATCCCTTCACATTCAATGGCGGCATCTGTTTTAAAGGTGATCGTTTTCACCTCTCCATGAACGGATTCAATTTGTTTAATGATGTCTTTGCTCACCTTCACATTGTGACGCTCTACTTCATTCAATTCACCAGCTGTTAAAATTTCCATTCCATTGGTAAGCAGCGTTATATCCTTTGTCCACCCGCTGAGGACTTTCACTAAATGAAAAACCATTTCGTTTGTTCCAATTACGCAAACTTTTCGGTCCCTTAATTCCCAGCCGTCACAAAACGGGCAGACAAAGGCACTTGTGCCGTAAACTTCCACAAGCCCGTCGACAGCAGGCAATACATCCTTCATGCCCGTAGCAAACAAAACTTTTCGGCTGCTGAAAATATTTCCTGATTTTACAGCAACACGGAAGTCTCCATCACTTCCTGTCACAGCATTCACAACATCTGATTCAAAAGAAACAGATGGATAATTCAAAATTTGTTCCCGTGAAATCCGGCGAAATTCACTTGGTGATATGCCATCCCGGGACAAAAATCCGTGTGATTCCCGGGTCACTCTATTTCTTGGCATTTCCTCATCGATCACCAGCACTTTTCTCCTTGCCCTGCCGAGAACCAGTGCAGCATTTAATCCTGCAGCACCGCCGCCTATAATAATAACATCCAAAGACAAACCCTTATCCTTAGCAGACATAATTTGTAACCTCCTGTATGCGTATTGGATTTTAATGGAACTATTTACACCTTTTGTAAGATTTGAATTCCCTCAGCTGTTCCTTCGAGTTTAGCCAATCCCTTCTTCATCTCTTCTTTATTCAAATCACCTCCAATCATCACTAAGTTTTTAGGGAAATGAATCGGTTGCCCATACATGTACGGTACTCCATACGAATATTGGACTAAATGGGTCATAGAGTCCCCTTTAAACCGAACAAATCCTTTAACCCTGAATATGGAAGGAGGAAGAGCATTCAGCCACTTCTCGAATGCTGATTTAGAGATTTCTGTTTGAAATTGATAAGTCATGGTTTGGATGTGAAGGTGCTGATGGACATGCAGTTTTTCCTGACCTGAGATTTCGATCTCATCCCGGCTGATTCTCAGTTCCTTCAATGGAACATCTGTGAAGGTGGTCATGTATTGCCTGGCTCTTGGGTTGATTTCCACGATTTCTGTCTGGATTCTATCCTGCTCCTCTAAAGATAGGAGATCAGCTTTATTTAATAGGATTTGATCCCCGAATCTGATTTGCTCTTCCAATAATTTTTGAAGCTGATTGTTTAATCGGCTGCGATCCATCCACCGTTTTGAGTCCACGAGGCTTATAATGGATTTTACTTCAACATGAGGCGCAATGACTGGTGAAAAACACGCATCCAGTATTTCGACAGGATGAGCAACACCTGTTGCTTCAATGTAAATAACATCCGGCTGTTCCTGCTGATAGAGCATGAGCAGCTGAATCTCTACTTCATCCTTCATTGTACAGCAGATGCAGCCATTCAGAAGTTCCCTGAGGGCAATATCGGTTCCAATGATACCGGAGTCGACAGAATATTCACCAAGCTCATTCATTAATACAGCCACTTTTCGGCCTTTTTCCTTCTCTTCTATTAGTAAATTCTTCAGCAGTGTAGACTTTCCGCTTCCTAGAAAGCCAGCCAAAATATAGATTTCAACCTTTTTTTGCATATCGATTCCCGCCTTTTCGCTTTTATTTCGATTCACTTTTTCCCTGCCGGTCTCTTAAGAACAATTAAAAAAATATGCTAGTGCTAAAGAGAATTCCTGTACAAAGAATGGAAGTGGCCATCTGCTTGCCTATTAGCTGCAGCGCATTTACCCGCCCAAGTTCTTTCCAAACCGTCATCATGGTTACAACACAAGCTGTCAGAGTCGAGGCCATAAAAACGAGAATAATCAGCTGGAAGTCATTTATCTGGGCCAATAGAGCACCGTTTCCTTCATTGAAGACCAATATTCCATCCTTCCGTATAATCGAAAAGACCAGGCCGTATGCAGCTTCAGCCGGCAGGCCCATCAGTTTGAGGACAGGATGGAAGATGACAGATAGGTATTGAAGAAGTTTAGCCTCGTACAGTAGAGAGGCCACTATACAAATTATGAAAAAAATGGGTAAAGCTTGTGTGCAGAATTTTTTCAAGTCTGACTTCAGCCTATATAAAAAGCCATTCTTTGTTGGTTTTTGAAGAAAGGCCTTCCTCAATACCGGGGTTACCAGGTTTACAGATTGATGGTTCCACAGCCTCATGTGCAGAATGCCGCCAATGATTAGAAGCAGCAGATACGGAAGGAACAACCAAGGTTTTTGAGCAGAATTAAATACGGATAAAGTTGCACCAATTTGGTAGCTGCAGGCTGAACCAAAAGATATCAAAGATACACATGACTTTCGCGTACACAGGCTGCAGCCTCTGGACTGAAATACCGCGACGACATTACACCCGAATCCAGACAGAACCGGAATAAGATCTTTTCCATTTAACCCGATTTTGCGAAGAGGAGAGTCGAGTGAATCAACGATCCGGTCTTTGATTCCCGTTTCATCCGCTATGGCAGTTGAGCATCCGATGAGGAAAACGACTGGAAAAGCCCAAATGAATGAATAAATCCCCAGTGACAGCAGGCCGTAATTCCCTATCAGCACATTTTCAAGAAGGGATGGAAAAGATGAAAATTCTTTTTGCATAGGGGTGATCACATATTGATCTGCTAATGGAGAAAGGGCATCCCCGATCCAATAGGCCGCCATCACGGGCAAAAGAAACATAGAGATTAAGAGCAGAACAGAAACCCATTTCCCCCAAAAAGGGTCATCCAGCCAAAGAGGATCAGGATCCACCTGGTCCAACGGCAAATCTAATAGTTGATTTATCTTTTGCTCTGTGATGGATTGTCCTTCCTCTATGCATGCGTGAAAGTTTTCCATTTGATCCTGTGATACCTTACGTGAATCCAACAAGATCAAAGGAAGTTTTAGAGAAAGAATCTGCTTTTTAAGCAGGTTTTTGCTTCGGCCGGTCATTTTATCTGCATAAGTAGCAACAATCAATACTGGACTCTTAAGCTCTTTGAAATATGGGGCCAGCTGGGCTATCTCTTCTTCTAAATGCGTCCCCCTGACAATGAGGGCAACTCCGGTCGCTTTGTTCACTTCCTTTTTTACCATCTCATTTGAGAATGTCTCACTTGCATGAATCCCGGGAGTGTCCACATATTCAATGTGTTTGACACGGTGAGTCCGCACACTGTATGTACTCCCTTTAACGTTGGATTCCTCTCCTAATGCCTGATTGGTCAGTTTGGAAAAAAAGGTCGTTTTCCCGGAAGACTCCATTCCTATGATTGCGATTCTATGAGTGATTTCTGCTTTCGCTAGCATTCGCATTTAACCTCACAGCAAGTGAGATCATCAAGATACATCTGATTTCGTTTGTATTTTTCAAAAACCATTTCATCGTGAGTCATATTCAATCGATCAATGATTTCCTTTGCTACCACCGCAAAACGCTGCCTGTATTTATATATAAAGCAGAAGATCACACTCTTATGACGGACACTCGGACCCAGCAAAAACAAGTTCGGCTGTTTGGTGGATTCATCTTTATCTGTAAGATTGGGAACCCCGTCCTCTCCCCAATCAAAAAAGTTGTTTAGCTGACTGGCTCCTGATTTAAAACCAGTCGCTAAGATGGGCTTTGTTTTGGTTCGCAGAACCGTTCCATCAGAAAGATAAAGGTGGTATTGGGCATCTTTTTCTTTCACTAATAGGACTTCACTCTTCCCTCTAAGCGTTAACCGGCCGGAATGACAGGCATGCTCAAATCGTTCCTGTGTATAAGGAGACAAAGTGAGGCTTGGATCTGCTTCTTCTGACTCCCATGCTTTACTCCGCGAGATAAGGGTAACCCGCTTTCCATTTTGGATAAGGTGATAGGCAGCATCCATGCCGCTCTCATACCCTCCTATAACGGCCACATCATCTCCCTCTATGTCTGCCCACGAATCAACCCTGCTGTTATGAAGACAGTGATCAGCCCCCTCAAAAGGTTGATCATTTGGAGTCTGGTACTCTCCAGTTGCCCATATAAGGCAATTGGCAGACATGGGTTCTTTCCCGGCTTTAAAGGACACGTGATCCTTGATGAATTGGATATCAGATACTTCCTTGCCTTCGATGATGGGCAATGCAAAGTGCTCAGCCATCATCGTCAAGTATTCTCCATACTCTTTTCCATCAAGATGTTCTTTTTGATACGTATAGGCCGGGGACGTATCTGGTGTTATAGCATTCAAATCGAGCAGCCCAAATCCATGTCCGGTAAATGATGGTGTAATAAGCTTCATTTCTTTCGGCCATTTAAAGAATGTGGAGCCGACTTTATTTTTTTCAAGAATGACAAAATCTTCAATTCCTAATTGTTTTAAGAGGATCCCAAACCCGATTCCTGATGGGCCTCCTCCAACAATGGCAATCTTATAGTGCATCGACAGACACCTCTGCATTTTTAAATTAATTTGTGTTACATTGATTAAATCCCTAATAATAAAAACCCTTTGCAGGGTTTTTATCAGGCTCTTGCGGGTATATTCCAATCAAAAGGATCTTCTAATGTTTTCCAATCTGAATCGAATTCATCACTTGTCAGCAAGCAGGCATCTAATTGTTTCGTTACTTCTTTTTCATTCATACTTGTTCCAATGAATACCATTTGAATCATTCGGTCTCCGAATTCAGGATCCCACTCTTGTTTAATTTGGGGGTTTTCAAGTAAAATCGACTCCTGTTCAAGCCGAGGCATGGCCGCTACCCAATAAGAAACCGGTTCAATTGAGATAGACGGACCTGCCTGTGACACAGAAAGAGCGAATTCATTTCTTGTCGCACACCAGGCAATACCTTTTACCCTTACGATATTCTTAGAAAGAGAGTGCATGAGTTCATAGAAGCGCTGGCTGTGAAAAGGGAGTCTTCTTTTATAGACAAAAGAAGTGATGCCATACTCTTCTGTCTCCGGCTGATGTTGCTGATGACCAGCCGTTAACTCTTTAATCCACCCAGCTGATTCACTGGCTTTGTCAAAATCAAAAAGGCCGGTATTGAGAATGTCACTTGCTTGAATTTCTCCTCTCGTCGTTCGGATGATTCGCGCTTCCGGCTGAAGCTTGCGAAGAACCTGTTCTAAATGGATTAAGGCTTCTTCATCTACAAGATCGCACTTGTTTACAATCAGCACATCACAAAATTCAATTTGATCAAGTAATAGGTCCGCAATCTCACGGTCATCTTCTTCGCTTAAAGCCTCTTTCCGGTCAAGCAGACTGTCTCCTGATCTAAAGTCATGCCAAAACCGATTGGCATCTACTACGGATACCATGGTATCAAGCGTGCAAAAACGCGTTAGATCAATCCCTAGTTCTTCGTCTATATAAGAGAAGGTTTGAGCTACCGGGACAGGCTCACTGATTCCAGTCGACTCAATGACAATGTAATCGATGTTCCCGTCTTTCGCCAGTTTTTCAACCTCTATAAGCAGGTCTTCTCGAAGCGTGCAGCAAATGCACCCGTTCGACATTTCCACTAATTTTTCTTCCGTTCTTTTTAAACCTCCACCCTGCTTAATGGTTTCAGCATCAATATTCACTTCGCTCATGTCATTGACAATTACGGCAACCTTTAAGCCTTCTCTGTTATTTAAAATGTGATTAAGTACGGTGGTTTTCCCTGCTCCTAAATAACCGCTTAAAACCGTAACGGGAATCTTCTTCATTTATTATCCTCCCTAAATCGTAATCATTACGATTTAATAATACTACAAGATTCATTTTGTGAAAAGGATTATCCTTTTTTGGGCAGACATTACTTCAATTAGCTGTCGGTACATTTGCAGTGGCATCATGTTAAAAAGACCCTGAAAATATGAATCTATTCTAACTGCCTGCCATTTTAGTACTTTACAAACAGGCAGAACATACACCATAAACTTCAAACTTATGGTGGTGAATGGTGTAGCCTTCCAGGTTATCTTCGACGAGGGACATAGGGCAAATTAATAACTCTTTCGTGTACAGGCATTTATTGCAGATAAAGAGATGATGATGCCTGTCATTCCTTATGTAATATAAGTTTTCATTCACCCCATTTATAAGTGAACTCTAACAGGCCGATATTAGTAAGCAAAGAAAGATTTCGATAATCCGAATCATAACTTATTTTTCCAAGCGTTCTGTGTAGTTGTTTATATAATTCTTTAGCAGAAACCAGCCTGTTTCTGTGTAAAAAGAAGTATGCTAAGATTTCCATACGCTGCGGCGTACATTTATACCCCTTTTCTCTTACATAATCTACATATGGTTGCAGCTGCAGGACAATCATCCCCTTTCCATTACTGTGGCAGGGAGCCACGTCCAAACCCCATTATCCTCCTTCACATGACCTATTCCAGGAAAAGGATAATGGCATACAAAGAGCTGCGACGATTCAAGATAAGCCTTCTTCAAAAATGAAACCCGCGTCTGCATGCCTTTTTCCGGATCGATCTCTGCTGCGATATGAGACGAGAGATGACCAAGAGTAACCGGATCATTGAGGAGATCTGAAGCCACTAATAACTGAACACCTTTTGACGAAATGGAGACTGCTAAATGGCCTTCTGTGTGTCCAGGTGTATGCAGAAGCCGGACACCGGGGTGAATATCGACATCCGATGATACAAAAACCACTTGATTTTTTAAAGGGCTCAATTTTTTATATTCCAAGGTTTCTGGCCGTCCCATCCAGTAGTCCCATTCTTCCTTTCTTATATAATGCTGAGCATTTGGAAAAACAGGAGCTCCATCGTGGGATATCCCGCCTATATGATCCAGATGACCATGGGTAATGATGACTGCGTGTATATCTGCCGGAGAAATTTTCTCCTCTTGAAGCTGCTCTAACAGTTGCCCCCGTTCCGGCAAATACTCCTCTCCAAATCCTGCATCAATCAATATTTTATTCTTCCCTGTATCAATAAGCAGAAAATTAAGAGGCGCTTTAAATTCATCCGGAATATGCTGAATGATTTCTTCGGGAGTATCAGCGAAAAAAAAGTCTTTGGTTACGGGAAATCCCCCGTCGGATAAAACTGTAAGATTGAAGGATCCCACCTGAATATGCCAGTTTTCATTTTTTTCTATCATCTGTTTTCTCCTTTCTCCATCTTGAGGTAACCCTCTTCATTTTTTAATGCTTTGTCTAATGCCTGCCATGCCATCAAAGCACAGTTATGCCGTGCTCTAAGTGCACTGACCCCTTGAAGTGACAGGCTATCTCCGAGAATTGTCTCGTTTTTTGTGTCACCGGTTCGAATTAATTCTTCAATCGCTGTTCTTTGTACAAGGATTTCAGTTAATGGTCTATTCGTTATCAATTCAGTCATCATGGAAGCCGACGCCATACTAATGCTGCAGCCTTCACCAAGAAAAGAGGCCCTCTCCACAGAGGAGCCTTTCATTTCTAAAAACAGGGTCATCACATCTCCGCATGTCGGGTTCTTATAATGAGTTTTAATGATCTGCTTTCCTTCAAGCTCATGAAAGTTTCGCTTATTTTTATAATGATCCATAATGACTCTCCGATATAAATGATCGAGCATTATTCACGCCTCCCTAACTGTAAAGAAACAAAGGGCTTCTATTACAAAAAACTTGTTCTTCTTGTCATACACTGTTAGATTATTAGTATAAATCGAAATCATTACGTTTTGCAAGAGAGGGTATTTCCTCTCTCATTCCAATCGGAGGTAATTATTAATGATTCTTTCCCAGGCTTCTATTCAGAAAAAGATACTTGAAAACAAACTTGACATTCATCCCATTACTCAGGCTCAATTCCAGCCTGCCTCTATTGATTTACGTCTCGGAAACCATTTTTTGGCTATTGATGAAACATCCGTTCCATACCTTTCACTAGAAAAGGATGCAACATACACGGAATTCGTGAAAGAAAAATTCCTGATTCCACCGCACGGATTTGTCCTTGGCACGACCCTTGAGTGGATTAAGCTTCCAAACAACTTAACTGCTTTTGTAGAAGGGAGAAGTTCAATCGGACGATTAGGATTGTTTATCCAGAATGCGGGGTGGGTAGATCCTGGATTTGAGGGACGCATCACACTGGAACTTTATAATGCAAATTCGGTACCGATCGAGCTTCAAGCCGGGAGACGAATATGCCAGCTTGTTTTTGCCTCTCTTGACCAGCCAGGCCCAGCTTATGCGGGAAAATACAATGGTCAGGAACGAGCCTTTCAAAGTCGTATTTTCTTCGATGAAGAATGTCACCATTCTATCCCTGGTCTGGGTAAATTCAATGAGCTTGATTATAAAGACCATGACAAAAGGGAAGTAAGAGAAACAACAAAATAGATCGTAAACATAAAAGAATCCGTCTTGATTGCAGATTAATCAAACGGATTCTTTATTGATGCAGAAATAAGAGCTGAATGGTATGGCTGCTGTATAAGAATTATGATTCATTTATGATTCATATACTTGAATAAGCTGTTTTGTATATTCATGCCTCTCTTTGTCAAAGAGGCTGTCTTTTACACACTGATCAACGATACAGCCTTCCTTCATAACTAGAATACGGTCACTCATAAAGTTGACCGCAGCTAAATCATGCGATATGAATAAATAAGAAAATGCAAACCTCTCTTGCAGTTCCTTTAAAAGGTTTAAAATTTTTGCTTGAACAGAAACATCCAAGCTGGATGTTGGTTCATCTAAAATAATTAGTGAGGGTTCAGTGCTTATTGCTTTGGCTATAACAACCCTTTGTTTTTGTCCCCCGCTCAGCTCATGAGGATACTTATTCAAGTAGCTATCGGGGACATGAACAATAGTAAGCAACTTAGCTGCGATCTCATTTCGATTGTACGATTGAACATCATCTAGAAAATAGCCTTTTTTATCCTTTTGAAAATCTAAAGGCTCCATAAGGGAATCAATGATTTTCAGTTTTGGGTTTAACGAAGCTGCCGGGTTTTGAAAGACAGCTTGAATTTCTATTCTCTTCTTAAGTAAGTCTCTCGCCTTAATTGTGTGCATTGGAGTTCCATTTATCCATAGTTCCCCTTGATTCATCTTTTCAAGCAGCAGCAAGCACTTGGCCAGTGTGCTTTTGCCACTTCCACTTTCCCCTACTAAACCAACACATTCGCCTCTGTTTATGGTAAGAGAGACCTCATTTACGGCGCGATGATTTTTATAGTTTTTAATAATTCCATGAGCTTCTAGTACTTTATGTTGTTTATTTTTCATAAAACACGCTCTCCTTCCCAAAGGTATGACTCAAAATGTTTTCAGTCTAGAAGGAGGATTCTTTAAAGGCGGCACAGATGAAAACAGCATTTTGGTATACTCATGTTTTGGGTGATCGAAAACCTCCCTCTTCGTTCCTGATTCAACAATACGTCCCTGCCTCATAATAGCAATCGTATCAGCATATCTCTTAACTTGTCTTAAATCATGAGTAATAAACAGAACCGCACAATTCATTTGTTCTTTTAACCTTTTAATTAGTTCTAAAATACCGGAGGCTGACACACTATCAAGGGCTGTAGTGGGTTCATCAGCAATAAGGAGTTTAGGTTTTAACAGAACGGCCAGAGCAATGGCTGCCCTCTGCAACTGGCCTCCGCTTAATTGAAAGGGATAGCTGTCATATATTTTTTTCTCAGGAAGGTTCATCTCATTTATCGCTTGCAATGAAAGGCGTACTCTTTCTTTCTTGGATAGATCTGTATGAATTTTCAATGTCTCATCAAATTGTCTGCCTATACTTAAAAAAGGAGCAAATGCTCCTTCATAATCTTGAAAAATATACGAAACATCTTTCCCGCGAATCTTCTGAAATTCTCTTTCACTGTTGGAAATTATATTACTTTGCTCAAAATAAATGTTTCCCGCTCTTACTTTTAGAGATTTAGGCAATATGCCTCCGATGGCCGCAGATGTCACACTTTTCCCGCTTCCGCTCTCACCAACCAGCGCAAACCACTCACCTTGTGATATGGAAAAACTCACATCATCCACAATGGTCTGTTCCTGACTTATTATTTGCAGATTATCAATCATTAGTAAGCTCATCAGAGACCTCCTTGTTTGTTTTTTACATCAAAATAATCTCTTAATTTATCTCCAAATAAATTGAAGAATAGGACGACGATGACGATGGTGATTCCTGGAATAATCATCAATTGAGGTGCACTGTGAAAAAATGCATTCCCTTCATTAAGCATGGAACCCCATTCTGGATTTGGCGGCTGAGTGCCGAGTCCAATATAGGATAGGGAAGCAATTAATACGATCGTTTTCCCTACATCCAAAGTGGCCAGCACCAGTACATTTCCTATAACGTGCGGTAGTATATGTCTTCTTAGGATATGCAAGGGGGTCAACCCATTGACCCGCGCCATGGCTATATAATCAGAATGTTTTTCAGATAGCACTGTTCCTCTGACAAGTCTTGTATATTTAACCCATTTTACAATCACTACGGCAATAATTAAATTGCTCATACCCGGACCAAGCAAGCCGCAGATGACAATAGCCACGATATAATCAGGAAAGGCCAGTAAGGCATCTACTACCCTCATTAAAATCCTGTCCGTCAATCCGCCTATGTATCCTGATATGAGCCCGATTGGTATACCGATTAATAGGGATAAGGCTAAAATCAGGAATGTAGCTCCTACTGTCGTTTTTGTTCCTACTAAAAGTCTTGAAAAAATATCCCGCCCCATGTGGTCTGTTCCTAGCCAATTAGTGTAGCTTGCAGGTAACAATCGCTGGCCCATCTCTACCTTTAATGGATCATGTGGAGCTAAGAAAGGTGCAGCCAGCATGAGCAGGCAAAAAAATAGACAAACGGCAATTGCTGTAACAACTGATGGCTTTTTACCAAACGTCTTTTTTAGTCTCTCCAATTCTATTCCCTCCCTTTGATCCGTATTTTTGGATCCAGATAGCGATAAGATAGATCGACTAAAAGATTAATGCTGACGACAAGAATTCCCATAATGAGGATGTATCCCTGAATAACGGGATAGTCTCTTTTCATAATAGCATCAATGACAAATTTACCCAGACCCTGGTAAGAGAAGATCACTTCAATAATGACAGTTCCCCCCAATAAACTGCCAATGGATACACCAAGAACAGTTATGACCGGCAATAAAGAGTGACGAAAGGCCAGGAGGAAAAAGATTTTACTTTTTGTAAAACCTCTTGCTTTGGCGGATCGAATAAAGTCCTGGCCGAGACTTTCGATAAGACTGGCCCTGATCAGCCTTACATACACAGCTGCCATAGCAATACCCAGTGTCGCGGAAGGGAGAATTAAATGAAGAATGCCACCCTTTCCCATGGATGGCAATACTCCTAATTTCACTGAAAATAATTGAACAAACAATAATCCCAGCCAAAAGCTTGGAATAGCAGCTCCAATTAAAGCAAATATTCTGCTTATATGGTCCACCCACGTGTCTTTATAGATGGCTGAGAACGTCCCTAATGGAACAGCAATAACAATCATTATAAGTAACGAGGCTAATGTCAGTTCAAGTGTCGCAGGGAATCTTTTCAGTAATTCTTGAATAACTGGCTGCTTTGTCATATAGGAATTGCCTAAGTCAAATTCAACGAAACTTTTCAGCCAATTCCCATATTGCATAACGAGCGGGTCATTTAGGCCCAGTTCGTTTCTTAACTCTTCCACCTCGGCGTCGCTGACAGAAATATCATCTGTTTTTAGCATAGACCTGACAGGGTCGCCTGGGGCGAGCTTCATAAAAGCAAAACTAATGATGGAGAGAATAAGAATAAACAAAACAAATTCCAACAACCGGCTTACTACCTGTTTCATTTTTTAACCAGATCGATGTCTTTCGTAATAACATAAAACTCGCTATTACTAATTTGATAGTTTTTCACATAATCTTTATAGGCCGCATAGTTGCTTGGGTGAACGATAAACGAATTATATCTCTTTTTATCAATGAGGCTAACAGCTTTTTTCGCTAGTTCATTTCTCTTTTCTTCTTCGACAGTGCCGTTAAACTCCTGTATCATGCCTGTCAATTCATCATCTTGTATTTTACCGAAGTTTAATGATCCATCTACCGTATATGCAGCGTTTAAGAAATAGCCAGCATCACCTCTTGGTGCAGTATTTGCACTGTAAATGGCTAAATCCCAATTACCTTTTGACATTAAGTATTCATCAATATTTTCATCTATTTGGATTTTGATGCTAATTCCGAGCTCTTTCGCATTGGATTCAAGAATTTGGGCAACCAACGGAAGATCTGGACGATATGTGTACGTAGCAAGCGTTAACTCTAAAGGTTTCCCATCTTTCACAGCCTTGCCGTTTTCGATTGTATACCCAGCTTCTTCAAGGTATTTTTTTGCAACATCAAGTCCAAATTTCTTTTCTTCATATGAAGGAGAAATTGGAGAATCGGCTAAAAACGGGCCGCTTGCTATTTGAGCTTGTCCAGCCATCACATTTTCAACCACTTCTTCACGATCAATTAAGGCTTCCAATGCTTTTCTAAGATTTTCATCCTGCAGCGTTTCTTTCTTTCCATTATACATCAGCATTGTTGTTCTCATACTTGGAACTACTTCCGTCACAATGGATGAATCCTTTTCAAGTGTTTCAAGACTTTCAAGTGCCGGGCGGTAAACAATGTCCGCATCTCCTGATTGAAGGGCAGATGTGCGTGCATTCGCATCTTCATTGTATGTAAAAATCACTTTATCAAGCTTTGGTTTTCCATCCCAGTAATCCTCATATTTAACTAGTTCCAGTTTAGCAGCGGATTCAAATGCTTCAACTTTGAATGGTCCTGTCCCAATAGGTTTAGTTTCGACATTTTCCTCGCTGACATCAATGATGGCAGCGTTCGGATGAACTAATTCAGAAGGAAACTCAGGAAGTGCTTCTTTTAGTATGATTGTCAATTTTTGACCATCTGCCTTCATTTCGTCAATCTTCAATGCTGCACTCATCGCTTCACTGGTTTTAATATTCCTTTCAAAAGAAGCCTTTACTGCCTCGGCATCAAGAGGTTTGCCATTTTGAAATGTTACATCTTCTTTTATCTGAAAAGTCCATGTTTTACCCTTATCTTGTGTTTCCCATTCAGTTGCAAGCCAAGGCTCTAATTTATAGTCCTCTGTTATTTTTACTAGTGTTTCCACGATACCCGCTCTAATTGGTGTCCAGTTCAAATGGGGATCAAGCGTATCGTACGGGAAGTTTGAGAGGAATGTAACTTCTTTTTTTGCATGACTATCAGCTTTGTTGGCTTCTTTTTCACTGGCTGTAGAAGAACAAGCTGTTAATAAAAGCATTAAAATCAGAATAATAGATAGACTGTTTGCCTTTTTCAGTGTCACTTTAATTTCTCCTTTTTCATTGGTTTTTATTTTTACCGCCCTTAAAGTGCATAATAAAACGGAACACTTACGTTTTACATGATATTTCTTTTCAATTAAAATAGCAATACATTTTAGAAAGGAAATCACATAAATTAAGAGAACACCAGTAAACTAATCTGTTAGAAATGTCTTATCGATCTCAAAGGGACTTCCAACGTTTTTGCTCTGCCTCGTCATTCCAAAAATGATGACAGTGCCGATTATGCTTCAGAAAAACAAGATTTCTGAAGCATGAACATTCGGGCTGGCCGCTCGAACAGGGGCATCCATCACACTAAAAACGAGTGAGGTAAAACCGCAAGCAAGGTTCCATTCTTCAGCAAGTTCCTCCCCTCCCTGCAGGAATATAATTTTGAAACGAAGCGTGATGAGTTTCGCTGAACCGTGCGGTCTCCTCTTCAAATGTCCTGAGCAATGAATGAGCCACTGGCATAGAAATGCCAGCCTTAAAAGCAAGTTCAGTCACCAGTTTCAGCTTATGGTAATCTTCAAGCGGAACTCTTGGAAGCACCCACTTTCCTGACCGGGACCGTTTCACCTGGGCAAAAGGCACCTTTGAAAAATCAAAGTATGTTCCATTCTCATCCGGTACCGAAAAAGGGTCAATTAAAATAGACGTGTATCTGATGTACAGCAAATATTCCTGCTTCTCCGGACTAAACGTCGGGAACTGGCAGATATCATTTCTTGAGAGAGTGTATTCGTGTACTGGATAGTTATCATCATTTAAAAATTCCAGCAGGTTAATAGGCTTTGCTCCTAAACAGGCAGCTACTTCGGACAGCTCTTTCCAAAGACCATTCATAGCCTTTATCGCGTGCTGGCTGACCGGCCCTTCCGGATATAGCTTGTACATGGATTTTACGGACTTGTCTTCTCTTAATATTTCTCTCATCGCAACGGGGTTCATAAATAATGGCGGATGAACATAAGTTGTTATGCTTCTTGCCTCGGCTTCAACTGCTGATGAAAGAATTTCTGCTTCCGGGCCGATACTTCTTATGAAATCAGCCAGGACATGTGCAAAGCTGCAGTTTTTGTATGAGGACCCCACATAGACTTTTTTCTTAACAGCTTTTGTGTAAGCTGTGAACGGTTCTTCTGCTGAAAGCTTTGTCGCTGCATAATAAGCAGACAGGCTGATAACCTCTATATCTATTGCCAGTTGCTCGACGATCGTTGAAGCGGAGCCAATTCCAGGAGAAAGAAGTACCACTCGTTTTGCTCTTTTCAGATTTTTTATGTTTATTTCTTTTAAAACTTCAATGTATGTATGGCTTGGCGTGCATAGGATAATCGTCTCCCATATATCGTTCACTTCACCTAAAGATGGGTGAAAATAATGAATGGAGGCCTTTCCTTTCAAGCTTTGATCTAAGTGAGGAGCAAATAAGGAGGACACTTCAAATCCATTTATTTCAAAGTATTCCTGAAGCTGTTCGGAATGTTCTCCAGCCCGGTTGGCTATGCCCAATTTATTTGAGTACCCTCCTTTTGCAGCTTGGACCGCAACGGCAAAGGCTGCTGGTCCCGCCCCCGCAATCAGCGTGTTCCCAAAAGCCTTCGAATTTAAGGTCATGAATATTCGACTTCCTTTCCTGTCAATACCTGCGCTTTTTTTGTCAGAATCAGCGTATCGTAGAAACGTTTATCCTGGTAAACATGTTCAGTTTTCCAAACGGACTCTGGCGAATCATGATATGGATAGTTAAAAATAGATTTAAGGCCATTTCCATAGCGCAGGATGACTTTGGCTTGGTGCGGAAGAAGAGATGAAAGCTGCTCAATAATGGCTGTTTTCTCCTTCACAAGGGAAGCAATTACGACATGCGTGGCTCTTTTAATTGCAGGCAGCTCTGAAACCGGTGCGCTTGTAAACCGGACATTATCTCTTAAACCTGACAGACCGGCAATTTCCCTGCCCATTTCAACAGCTTCCTCATCAATATCAAGACATGTTAATCGTGCTCCTGTTTCCTTTGCGATGGTTAGCGCAGAAAGAGGAAACGCCCCTGACCCGATAAAGAAAACCTCTGATGTACCTGAGATTTCGCACCTGACAGCATCCATTTTCACAGCAGAGGAAAGAGATGAAAAATAACCTGACATATCTGCATTGCTTTTCGTCGTGCAAACAGATTGATGTTTTTCCAGGGCAGCTACCGCAGCGGAAGATGTTTCTCTCAGAAGACTGGCATATTTTTTGATTTCCTGATCGCTTTCCCATAAACGCCATTGTTTTTCGTTTTTTTCATCCACGACAAATGCAGAAAGTTCGTTCAGTTTTTCTGTCAGCCTTTCACAGCACGGGCTGCTTTTTTTAATAAAGGCCGATAACTCTGTTATTTCATGCAATAGAATTTTCATAGACACTAAAAACGTATATCTGTCTTCCAAATTACCTCTCCTCAAAACGTAATAATTACGATTTGAAGTGTATCATTCTCTTCTTTCTCACGTCAATCAGGTAAAAAGGCTCAAAAAAAAACAGCGCCCTGCATCACAGGGCACTGCTTTCTGTACTTATCCAAATACCTTCGCCAATTCCTTTTTATCCTGATCAAGCCAGAAACGCATCAGTCGCTTGGCTCCTTCTAAATCATGAAGTTTAGCCTGGCCGCACTGCTTTTCGTTGGCTGCCGGGATTTCAGTAATTTCGATGGCATCTTTTAGAGTATCTTCAAGAAGATCAATAATTTCCTCCACCTTCGGCTCACCGCTCACTACCAGATAGTAGCCGGTCTGGCAGCCCATTGGCGAGATGTCGATAATATCAAAGTGATCGTACTTTTCTGCATGCGTACGGATGTTGAATGCAAGCAAATGCTCAAGTGTGTGGATCACATCCGGCTTCATTGCCTGCTTATTCGGTTGGCAGAAGCGGATATCAAATTTATTAACCAGTCCGTCTGTTCCTACTTTATGAACGCCGCAATGTCTGACATACGGGGCAACGACTGCATTATGATCAAGGTCAAAGCTTTCAACTGATGGCATAGTACCACTCCTTTATTACGTCTCTCTTTATCATACAATTAATTCCGATAAAATTCATCACTTTTGTCTGAATAAGTGTTTCCAATTTTAACTTTTTCTCTCTTGCAGTATACTAAAGGCATACAGAGAGGTGATCAAAAATGAAACAGCTGTTTATCGCACTGATCCGCTTTTATCAGAAATTCCTGTCGCCGCTGAAACCCCCGTCGTGCCGTTTTTATCCGACATGCTCCCACTACGGGCTCGAATCAGTCAAACGGTTTGGGGCTTTAAAAGGCGGTTATCTGACCGTAAAGAGAATCCTGAAGTGCCATCCTTTTCATCCCGGCGGGTTTGATCCGGTTCCGGAAAAGAAGGATCAGACGCCGTAGCCGTCCACTACTAAATCAAGCTTTCCTGTAGACGGATCAATCACAAGACCGTGTACAGGAACATCAGCCGGAAGCAATGGGTGATTGCGGATAACGTCTACACTGTGTTTTACACTGTCTTCGACTTTATTAAACCCTTTCAGCCAATCGTCAAGCTGAATACCTGAATAACGGAGCGTATCGATTTTATCCTGGGTAATCCCCCGGTTTTTTGCTTTTTCAAGAAATGACTCCGGATTTAGGGCACTCATGCCGCAGTCATGGTGTCCGACGACGCATACTTCGTCTGCTCCAAGCTCCATAACTGCTACAAGAATGCTTCTCATGATACTCCCAAACGGATGGGCAACAATCGCACCGGCACTTTTGACAATTTTAACATCGCCGTTCTTGACGTTCATTGCCTGCGGAAGAAGCTCGACAAGTCTTGTATCCATGCAAGTTAAAATGACCATTTTTTTGTCAGGGAATTTTGTTGTCTGGTATTTTTCGTAGTCTCGCTTTTCTACAAACTGGGAATTGTGTTCAATCATTTCTTCTAACAATCTCATCTGCTATTCTCCTTATAAAATGGTATAGTTGGGCTGCCCGTAATGAGCAGCTTTTTATTTACTATATCATAACACTTGTTTTTTAGCCGCGTTTTGCTATATGATGTAAATCGTAATGATTACTATTTATTTTTTGGAGGATAACGATGAGCAAACAAATTCCCGTTACGGTATTAAGCGGATATCTTGGTGCCGGAAAAACGACACTATTAAAGCATATTCTTGAGAACAAAGAAAACAGACGAATCGCTGTAATCGTCAATGATATGAGCGAAATCAACATTGACGGAAGCCTGATTAAAAATACCATCAGCCGGACGGAAGAAAAACTGGTTGAAATGCAGAATGGCTGTATTTGCTGCACGCTGCGCGAAGACCTGATGATTGAGGTCGGGCGTCTTGTGAAAGAAGGGAACATCGACTACATTGTGATTGAATCATCCGGCATCAGCGAACCGGTGCCTGTCGCTCAGACATTTACTTACATTGACGAGGAAATAGGCATTGATCTGTCTTCATTCTGCCGTTTGGATACGATGGTAACGGTTGTGGACGGAAACCGATTCTGGGAGGATTTCTCTTCTGGTGAAAATCTTCTGGACCGGAAACAGGGAACAGATGAAAACGATACAAGAGAAGTTATTGACCTTCTGATTGACCAGATTGAATTTGCAGACGTTCTTCTTCTGAACAAAACGGATTTGCTGGAAGAAGAAGATGTGAACGAATTATATGGTGTACTGCGAAAACTAAACCCGGATGCAAAGATTTTGAAAACAGCTTACAGCCGCGTTCCGCTTTCTGAGATCCTGAACACAAACAGATTTGACTTTGACAAAGTAAGCCAGTCTGCAGGCTGGATCAAAGAACTTAACGAAGAACATGTGCCGGAGACAGAGGAATACGGCATTTCCTCCTTTGTTTACAGAAGACGGAAGCCGTTTCATCCGGAGAGGTTCATGAGCTGGCTTGAAAATTGGCCTCAGGACGTTGTAAGGGCAAAAGGATTTTTCTGGCTTGCATCAAGAAATGATACATCCGGCCTTCTGTCACAGGCAGGCACATCCATCATGATTCAGGGAGCAGGGGAGTGGGTGGCAGCTTATTCGGAGGAAGAGCGGATCCAAACCCTGCAGGAAGAGCCTGAGCTGCTTGAACGCTGGGACGCGGAATTCGGAGACCGGATGACAGAACTCGTTTTTATCGGAATTGATCTTGACCGCAGCCAGGTGGAGACTTCTCTTGATAAATGTCTGTTAATTGACAGTGAAATGAAAGAGGACTGGACTTCTATGCCAGACCCGCTGCCTGCTTTTTCATAATTGTGAGAATGATTTTTCTTTTTTCATTGGATAATTTACGGTTCTCAAATCGTAAATGTTACGATATAATTTAGGTAAAAGGAACGAAATCTTTATATATATAAGGAGTATAAAATGAAAAAAACAGGTTTAATTATGACTCTGGTCCTTATGATGGGATCTGTACTTGCTGGTTGTGCAGACAGCGGAAATTCTTCTTCTGAAGACGGCGGGGACAAGCTGAAGGTTTATGCAACTATTTTTCCTATTCAGGATTTTGCCAAAAAGATTGGCGGAGACGTCATAGAAGTTGAAAGTGTCTACCCTGCAAATTCAGACGCCCACACATATGAACCGTCTACAAAAGATATGGTGGCAATAGCTGAAGCAGGTGCATTTATCTACTCAGGATTTGGTTTGGAAGGATTTGCAGACAAAGCAACTGAAACCCTGAAATCTGAGGATGTAAAAATCATCAAGGCCGGCGAAGGAATTGAGCTTGCTGATTCCTCACACTCTGAAGAGGGGCATGATGACCATGCTCACGAAGAAGAGCACTCTGAAGAGGGACATGACGAACATGCTCACGAAGAAGAGCACTCTGAAGAGGGACATGACGAACATGCTCACGAAGAAGAGCACTCTGAAGAGGGGCATGACGAACATGCTCACGATCACGGCGACAAAGATCCCCACATCTGGCTTGACCCTCTTCTTGCCGTTGAAATGGCTGAAAACATTAAAAATGGACTAACAGAGCTGCAGCCCGAATCAAAGGAAGAATTCGAGAAGAATTTCCAGACAGTTAAAGCAGACCTTGAAAAACTGGATGCTGATTTCAAAGAATCAATAGCTGCCGCTGACAAGAAAGAACTATTGGTCTCACATGCAGCATACGGATACTGGGAAGAACGCTATGGCATTGAGCAGATCAGCGTTCTGGGTCTTTCTCCAACACAGGAGCCATCCCAAAAGCAGCTTCAAACAATCGTTGAAACGGCAAAAGAGCATAATATCCGCTACGTCATCTTTGAAAACAACATAGACAGTAAAATTTCCGATATTGTCAGAAATGAGATTGGCGCTGAAAGTCTTACACTTTCAAACCTTGAAACCATTACAGAAGAAGATTTGAAGAACAAGGAAGATTATTTCAGCATCATGAAGCGCAATCTTGAAACATTAAAAACAGCACTTCAATAAAAAAAATACCGGCCACTCGGCCGGTATTTTTTATGTATGACTCTTTACAAATATCTGCTTTATTTTATCTGCAGGCAGGTTCTGCCCGATTAATATGAGAACAGTCTTTTCGCTCTCAATCACTTCTTCTGATAAAACAGCTTTCCCGGCAGCATACTGCATTTCCCTCATTGTACCTTCGACTAAAAGATGTCCTTTTGCACGAATGAGACCCTCTATATCTCTAAGCAGAGACTCAAGCTCTGAAAGATCCATGATCTGCGGATTCTCAATCTTGATCGTGCCAATGGAGTGATGATGGTGATGGTGGCCTTGCTCTTCACTGAGTGTCAGGGCAGCATGACGATTTTCCATCAGTTTTTCAAACGGTACCTCACCATAAGCTGCATCATAGATTTCAACATCATCGGTAACAGTACTGCGAATCTTCTTTTTTACTTTTTCCAGCTCTTTTTCTCCTGCAAGATCGATTTTGTTAAGGATGATAAAATCAGATGATATAATCTGTTCCTTTAGCAGGGACCGGATTTCCTTTGAGCTTGAGAACATGCTTTGATAGTCAAGGTAATGACTGGAATCAACAATTCCGATCATCGAGATCAGCTCAAAATCATCAATCAGTGAAGGTGAAAGGAGCACATCTTTGATTTCAAGCGGATTCGCCACTCCTGTTCCTTCTATAAGAAGAACGTCAACAGATTGCTCTGATTTAAAAGCTTTTAGTGTCTTCACAAGATCATCCTGAATGGTGCAGCAAATGCAGCCATTTAAGAGCTCGTGGACCTGCTGATTTTTGAATAAATGCTTTTCAACGTTCTCATCACCAAGTTCATTTAAGATAATGCCTACTTTTTGTCCTCTATTTTTCAGCTCATGCGCCATTTTTACAAGAAGCGTTGTTTTGCCGCTTCCTAAAAATCCGCTGACCGTATAAACGGGTAATTTCTTCATGCAAAAACCTCCCTGCGTTTAGAATATCACATAAAAAAGATGCCCTGGAACAATTTGCTCCCGGGCTGTCTTATTACATGTTGTATTTTTTCTTGAAGCGTTCTGCGCGTCCGTCGCGGTCTGCGAATTTCTGGCGACCTGTGTAGAACGGATGTGTGTCTGAGCTGATTTCGATTTTGATCAGCGGGTACGTATTGCCGTCTTCCCACTCTGTTGTTTCATTTGATTTCTGTGTGGAACCGCTCAAGAATTTAAAGCCGCTGTTTGTGTCCATATATACTACTTTATGATAATCCGGATGGATACCCTGTTTCATATTCAGCACTCCTTTAATCGTAATTATTACGTTTTATATTATACTCTTTTTGAGGAAATTTGTCAACGTGCCTGCCTGCAAAGAATGAAACATTAATAGCATATTTTCTGGAAAAATGCGGACAATAAGGAAAGATTGTTACAACCATGGTAAAGAAAGGCGGAAAACAGATGGATGATCTCGTACTTGCCAGATCCTTGTTCGGGACGACGATGGGCTTTCATATTATTTTTGCATCGCTCGGTGTAGGCCTCCCTCTTATGATTTTAATAGCAGAGCTGCTGTTTCAAAAAACAAAGGATCATGATTATGCAGTCATGGCAAAAAGATGGACAAAAGGACAGGCCGTGCTCCTCGGAGTTGCGATTCCTACAGGAACAATCGCAGGTGTGCAGCTTGCTTTGTTATGGCCCGGTTTTATGGAGGTTATCGGACGTGTTATGGCACTGCCGTTTCAAATAGAAATCTATGCTTTTTTTGTGGAAGCCTTGTTTATGTCAATTTACGTTTACGCAGCTGACAGAATTTCTCCCCGGATGAGAATTGTCAGTGTTTCACTTGTCCTGCTCGGGGCTGCAGCCTCCGCCATCTTAATTACAAATGTTCATGCATTCGAAGGCACGCCAGCCGGATTCAGAATTGAGAACGGGGAAATTGTTGATGTTGACCCTTGGGCTGCCTTTTTCAATCCAAGCTTTATCGTTACAGCTGGACATGTAGTGGTTTCAGCGTTTATGACAGGTGCATTTGTGATTGCTTCGATATCAGCTTATAAGATGCTGAGAAATATGAAAAATGAACGCCTTTACCGTTTTCACCGCAAAGCATTAATGATGGGTCTTGTTGTAGGGGGGATTTTCTCATTTATTACTGCTTTGAATGGGCATGAATCAGCGCAAATGCTCCATGAATATCAGCCTGAGAAGCTCGCAGCTGCTGAAGGTTTATTTGAAACTCAGACATATGCCCCCCTTGCAATTGGAGGCTTTACAGACCGGGAAACACAGGAGGTTAAATGGGGCATTGAAATCCCTTGGGCTCTGAGCTTTTTAGCTGACAACAGCTTTGAAACCGAAGTTATTGGCTTGAATGATTTTCCTGAGGAATACTGGCCCCCGCTGTTTGTACATACGCTGTTCAATGGAATGGTTGGAATCGGCAGCCTGCTGATTTTCCTGTCTCTTCTTGGATTCTTCTGGTACAAACTATTGAAGCGTCCGCACTTTCCTAAATGGATGCTCGTCCTTTTTGTTCCTTCAGGAATTCTTTCCATGCTTGCGATTGAGTTTGGCTGGATTTTTGCCTGCACAGGAAGACAGCCCTGGGTTATTTATCGTTTGCTGAAAACAGAAGATGTTGTGACAGCCTCCGGCCAAATCGGAACCCTTTTTATTCTTTTCACCCTTGTTTATGCGATATTAGGACTCGCTGTCATACTTGTTCTGGTCTATTACTTCAAACGGAATCCAGTTGAAAAAGAACTTGATAAGACTTCAGGTGATGGTAATGGCGTAAGTGTTTATTAAAGAAATGGAGGCGTTATTTGGATGATTACAACAGATGCACTGCTCGCCATTACAGTTGTATGGGGTTTTGTTTTTATCTACGCTGTAATGGCGACAATGGATTTCGGAGCAGGCTTTTGGTCCATGATCTACATTAACAGAGAAAAGACGAACGCAACCAATATTGCCAATCGTTATTTATCCCCTACCTGGGAGGTTACGAATGTATTTATTGTTGCCATAGTCGTAGCGCTTTTCAGCTTTTTCCCCGGTGCTACGTTTATTCTGGGGACCGTCTTGCTCATACCGGGAAGCATCATCCTCTTGCTTCTGGCGATTCGAAGCGGATTCCTCGTATTCTCCCATTACTCTAAGGGATATGAAAAAGCACTTACTTATGTATCCGGGATTTCCGGTTTCATTATTCCCGCTATTTTATTACTGGTTCTGCCCATCACTCATGGCGGGTTTATTGAAGTAGTAAACGGTTCGCATCAGCTTCAGCTCGACAAATTATTTACCAGCCCAAATGCCTATGCCTTCAGCGGGTTCGCGATTACAAGCACGCTCTTCCTGTCATCGCTGCTGCTTTCTGATTACTCAAATGTTGCCAATGAACCGGAAGCATATAAGGTGTATCGGCGTGATGCCCTGATATTAGGTCCGTTATCCCTCATAATGGGTTTTTTAATTATGCTGACCCTTCGAACTGAGGCAAACTGGCTCTATATGAACATGATGAAGTATTTGCCTTTCCTGATTGGATCTGTTGCGATGTTTATGATTGCAGGTGGTGCTCTGTTTTTGCCGTCCCAAAAAGACAAAAGAACACTAGGCAGACCTAGAATCGCGGTTGTAGCTGTAACCATTCAATATTTTCTTGCAAGCTATGCATACGGGCGGGCACACCTGCCTTATATGCTGTACCCTGATGTATCCATCCAGGATGGCTTTACACACCCTAACACCTTCCACGCCGTGTTTATTACTTACATCGTTGGATTTTTAATTCTCTTTCCGGGGTTCTTTTACTTCTGGCGTTTATTTATGAAGGACAAACGGTATCTGAAGCAAAATGAATCATGAAAAATGCCTGGGACGTAACGATAATCTCCTGAATTAAAACCGAATATTGAATAGGGCGAAAACCATTGAAAGAAAGGGATATTTCCACATAATTTGATGTTTTTCATGATAAATAATGTCCAATCCTTTCCGCTGCAGGACCTTGACTTCTTCAGGAGAATAGAGGGGATTGGTTGATTCCACTGTTCCGTGCAAAAACTTAAATCGCGGAATCATAGCATGCGGTTGATTCCACTTTCCGTTGCAAAAAAATCAAATCGTGGAAACAAGCTATACGCAAACAGACATATGAAAAGAGCCAAAGAAAAAATCCGAACTAAAACGAAATTCAAGTTGGAATTTCACATAATAGTTCGGATTTTCCTTTGGCTGAAAACCTTTTGTCCCTGCCTCTTTTTAAATCCTGCGTATGAAAAACTGCTTAACATGCAAAACTAACTGTTGAACCCTAAATGAAGGAGGTTTTGATAAATGCCAAGAGAAGTAAAGTGTGAAGTCAATAACTGTGAGTATTGGGGCAATGGCAATCAGTGTACAGCTGATGCCATCTATGTAGTCAGCCATAAAGGAGATACTGCTTCCCGCAGCGAGGAAACAGACTGCAAAACCTTTAAGCCTCATGATCTGTAAAAGAAAGGACAGCATTTCGCTGTCCTTTTTCTTTATTATTGATAATGAGAATCATTTTTATTCACTGCTTATAAAAATTTATTCACTAACTTCGGCCGATGCAAATTTTCTTCTTGAAAGAAGCTTCGATAACAGACCGTGTGAAGGTGAAAAGATAAATGTCAGGAAAAAAATCAGACCTGCAGCTGTAGCCATTGCCCCTGCAATCGAGACATTCATCCATGTGGCTGCATAGTAGCCTGATATTGCTGATAAAATTCCGATGATTGAACTGATAATCAGCATATGAAGCAATTTATCCGTCAGCAGATAGGCAGCTGATGCAGGAACTATGAGCATGGCTACAACCAGAATCGCCCCAACACTGTCAAATGATGCAACCGTTGTAATCGAGAGCATCCCCATTTGCAGGTAATGAATGAGAAGCACTGGTATCCCAATCGCAACTGCCATCTGAGGATCAAACGAAGAAATTTTAAATTCTTTGTAAAAAAGAATGATCAGCACTAGATTTACGATGAAGACGGAACCAAGCATCCATACGGCCTTCGGTCCCATATCAGCACCTGCTATGGTGATCGTATCCCAAGGCACAAATGTAATTTCCCCCATCAGGGCGTGATTGACATCAAGATGGATGTTTCCTCCAAATAACGAAAGGAGGATAACACCTATGGCAAAAAGAGAAGTAAAAACAACTCCGATTGCAGCATCTGATTGAACACCTTTAGCATTTAATATTTGCACTAGAAACGCTGTAAGCAATCCGACAACAGCGGCACCGATAAACATTGAAATCCCATCTAAGCTTCTGCTGACAAAATAGGCACCTACGATGCCAAGCAAGACAGAATGACTGATTGCATCTGCAAGCATCGCCATTTTCCTTAAAATCAGGAAACAGCCAATCATCGCACAGGTAATGCCGACAAGAGAACCTGTCAGTAAAATCCAAGCATCATAACTCATTGATACAGCCACTCCTTCCTGCTCAGGCTATTCTTCGTCTTAGGAAGCAGCATCGGCTCTCTATGATGATCTTTTAACAGGTTCATTAACCGATCCTTCATATCGCTTGACATCATTTCCACATCAACATCATCACGGCTTGTAATTTGAAGCTGGGCAAGCTCCATTTCATGCATAAGGTACATTTCATAAAGACGCTGATTTAAAGCAAGATGATAGGCAAGCTGGAGGCCATTTTCTGTAAGCCTCCAACTATCCCCTTCGCCTTTCATGATCAGGCGCTTTTTCAAAAGCTCTTTTAATGATCTGCCGACAAGACTGCCGGCTGCTTTTCTTTTATTTACAATTTCGTCAAGCGAGAAGGATTCAGCAGAATATTTTCCCCCTGCACTTTCTGTTAGATCATAAAAAGACAGAAGCAGCTGCTCAACCGATGTTCTTTTTCTCAGCTTGATTTGCTTTAACGCTTTTGAAACCAGCCCGCGTTTTGGAGCAAAAATCAATGAAATCAGAAAGAGCAATGTAGCTGCAACGATTATTAAAGGACCAGTTGCCATTCCTTTTACTGTTGTGCTCAGGAAGGTTCCGGCAACGCCTGAGATTCCTCCGATGATTCCAGCGATAATCACCATATGCCCAAGCTTATCAGTCCAATATCTTGCTGAGATAGCTGGTGTAATAAGCATGGCTGCCATTAAAATGACCCCTACGGTTTGAAGTCCGATTACGACTGCACAAACAATTAAAACTATGAGCAAACCATTCAGAAAAGAAGTTGGAAGTCCAATTCCTTTTGCAAACTGGGGATCAAACGTCAAAATTTTAAATTCTTTAAAGAATACAGCCGTCAAAAGAAGTAAAATGGCAGCAATCAGAGTGATAATCTGAACATCCTGACCGACCATTGATGCTGCTTTTCCGAAAATAAAATCGCTCAAGCCGCTTTGATTTCCGCCGCTGTTGTGCTGAATATAAGTCAGCAGAACGATTCCAAATCCAAAGAATACGGATAAAACCAGACCTAGAGCTGAGTCTTCTTTAATTCGCGAATTCTGTATGATAAATTGGATCAGCCAAGCAGCAATCATCCCTGAAATGGCTGCTCCGACAAGAAACCAGACTAATGATTTGGACCCGTAAAGCAGAAATGCCATACACACGCCTGGCAAGGCAGCATGTGCCATTGCATCTCCTATCAGACTTTGTTTTCTTAGGAGAGCAAAGCTTCCGAGAACCCCGCTTGCAAGCCCAAGCAGCATCGTTCCAAGCAGAACCCACTGAGTATTCTGATTTTGCAATTGATAGAATAGTTCTTCCATCATATCCACTCACTCCTGTTTTGTTTCATCCACAAGCACACTTTTCTCCTGTAAAAATGTGAGCCTGCCTCCGTATGTTTTTTGAAGATTATCCATTGTAAAGACTTCACTCGTTGGACCAAATGCAATCTTCCTTAAATTCAGAAGCAAAACCCAGTCAAAATATTCTTCGACTGTCTGTAGATCATGATGAACAACCAATACTGTTTTCTGTCTTGCCTTCAGTTCATTTAAAAGGGAAATGATCGCTTTTTCAGTTGCTGCATCGACACCAACAAACGGTTCATCCATAAAATACACATCTGCATCCTGTGCAAGTGCTCTTGCTAAGAACACACGCTGCTGCTGTCCGCCAGAAAGCTGGCTGATTTGTCTGTCAGCGAAATCGAGCATGCCTACTTTTTCAAGACATCCGCGGGCAAATTCGATATCTTTTTTCCCCGGACGCTTGAGCCAGCCAATATGGCCGTATCTTCCCATCAGCACTACATCAAGTGCATTCGTTGGAAAGTCCCAATCCACCGATCCGCGCTGAGGGACGTATCCGACGCGTTTACGCTGTTTTTTATAATGATCGCCATAGATTTCAACTTCTCCCGATGCCACTGGAATCAATCCTAAAACGGCTTTAATTAATGTAGACTTCCCGGCTCCATTTGGTCCGATGATTCCAATTAATTTTCCTTCCGGAATTTCAAAACCAACTTCTTGTAAAACCGGTTTTCTATGATAGGCTACTGTCAAATTTTCAACAGTTACTGGATTCATTGTCAAACACCTGCCTTATTTCAATGATGAAACAATAGTATCGATATTGTGTTTAAACATTCCTAAATAGGTTCCTTCTTCTGTTCCTTCTTCACCCATGGCATCAGAATAAAGCTGTCCGCCAATAACGACTTCATGCTCTCTCTTTTTAGAGCCTTCTACAACGGCGTTAATCGATTTCTCTGATATACTGCTCTCTACAAATACTGCTTTAATCTCACGCTCTACCAGTACATCGACTAAATTTTGCACATCACGGAGACCGTATTCTGAATCTGTGCTTAATCCCTGCAGACCCATCACTTCAAACCCATAGGCGTTTCCAAAGTAAGTAAATGCATCATGCGCTGTTACAAGGACTCTGCTTTCTTCAGGAATCGTCTGAACCTGTTCTTTTGCATATTGGTCCATTTCCTGAAGCTTTTTCTTATATGCAGCGGCATTTTCAGCAAATTTATCTTTATTTTCAGGTGAAAGCTTGGTGAGTTCTTCTTCTACGATATCAACCGTATGAATCCATAACGAGATATCAAACCATACATGGGGATCATGTATCTTCGCGTTCGTTTTATCATTTATTAATTTATTTTCCGGAATGGCACTTGCTACTGGCACTGTAGGCTTTTCATTCGACATTTTTTCAAATATTTCACCCATCTTGCCTTCTAAATGCAGACCGTTATAAAAAATAATGTCTGCCTTATTCAGCTTTTGAATATCTCCCTGTGATGCCTGATATAAATGGGGGTCAATTCCTGGACCCATCAGCGACTGCACTTCCGCAGCGTCACCGGCAACGTTTTTTGTGACATCTGCTATTTGAGCAGTTGTTGTGGTTACTTTTATTTTTCCGTTTCCATCTCCGCTTGCGCCCTGGCTGCACGCTGTCATCATAACGGACAGGGCAAGGATTGAAATCAGCATAAATATTCTCTTTTTCATTCTTAATCCTCCTCTTTCCTTCGTCAACAAATGTTTCCCTTGTGCAAATTTTTGATTAAAAAAAGGACTTTCCTTCGCAAAAACCATTTTATGAAAGAAAGTTAGGTCATGTGCTAATAAGTTAGCTTGTTTCATGTTTTGTTGATGAGTGTAATTATTTTGCCTATACGCAACAATTTAAAGCATTTTAAGCTTTCTGTCAATCATTCTTTCTCGACAAAAGAAATGCAAAATCGCCTGATCAGCACAGTCATGCCTGGTAAAAAATCATTCTGAAAGTCCTCAGGGTTTTTTTGTTCCGGCCGAGGAGTCAGGCGAAGGAGCTAGACATAGGCGGGAATTATGCTATATAAAACAAAAAGAGCCAGCTACATACATAGCTGGCCAAAGATTGAAGCAGAGAGGGCTGATTGTCGAAATGATGTCTCTAGCATCATTCCATATATTTTTAACATGGAATGCGAAATTTCACAAAACCGCAAAATCAAATTATGCAGAGCGAAAATCGGATTTTCTCCTAGAGAAAAATCGAATTTATTTAGTAAAACGTTCAATATGTGTACAGTATTTTGCTAATTTACTCCGATTTACTTCAAATCCGATCCCAGGACCTGCAGGTATATTAATTTTCCCATTATTAACGGTAACCGGCGGAGAAATGATATCTTCTTCCCAATATCGTGAAGATGCAGAAATATCACCGGGTATTGTGAAATTCGGAAGTGATGCAAGGGCGATGTTATGTGCCCGTGAAACCCCTGTTTCAAGCATTCCTCCTACCCAGACCGGAACATTGTGCTGCATGCAATAATCATGAATTTTCAACGATTCAAAAAGACCGCCGACTCTCCCCGGCTTAATATTAATGACGCCGCAGCTGCCCAGCTGAATCGCTTTTTTTGCATCATTTAGCGTAATAATGCTCTCATCAAGACAAATCGGTGTCTTTATTTGAGCCTGCAAAACCGCATGATCAATAATGTCATCGTGAGCAAGCGGCTGTTCAATCATTAAAAGATTATACTGATCAAGTTCCTTTAAAAGGCTGATATCATCGAGCGTATAAGCAGAGTTGGCATCTGCCATTAAGGGAACATACGGAAAATGGTTTCTGATTTCATGAAGCAGGACAGCATCTAATCCAGGCTTGATTTTTATTTTAATTCGTTTATATCCCTCGCTGACATGCTTCTCAATTGTTTCAAGCATGTGTTCCATTGAAGACAGGCCAACGACAACACCTGAATCAATTTGCTCTGCCGTACCGCCTAAAATGGCTGCAAGCGGCTTTTCCTTACACTTTGCATGAAGATCCCATACTGCACCTTCAATCGCTGCCTTAGCCATTTGATTTCTTCTGATATAGGAAAAAGAATCAATGAATGCTTCCGGATCTTGAAATGGTTTTGCAAGCAGCTGAGGGATAAGAAATGATTTCAGCATGTGATGACACGTTCCAATTGTTTCTTCTGTGTACCAGGGTGAAGAGAATGCAACAACTTCTCCCCATCCTATTCTTCCGCTGCGATCACGTACTTCAATTAGAACACTCTCCCGGCTGGAAACTGTTTCAATACTGGATTGAAAGGGGGCAACGAGCTTCATATCAAGGTGATGAAGGGTCACTTCCTGTACATCAATCATGTGTACCACCAATAATTTCTGCGAGCATTCTGCGCACTAATTTATTTGAAGCATTTCTAGGCAGCTTGTCGATAAAATGAATGCGTTTTGGAATTTTATATTTTGCAAGCTGGGCTGAACTATAGGCAATCAGTTCTTCCTCACTCACTTCATCTTTAGCCGCAATGAATGCGTGCGGAACCTGCCCCCATTTTGCATCAGGCATTCCGGTTACACCGGCTTCAATCACAGAAGGATGAGAAAGCAGGGCAGCTTCAATTTCGGCCGGATAAATATTTTCGCCGCCTGATACGATCAGATCCGAACGTCTGTCAAGGATATATAAAAATCCTTCTTCATCCAGATATCCCATATCTCCTGTTTGCAGCCATCCATCATGAATAACAGCATCACGTTTCCAATACCCTTTCGTTACATTCGGTCCATGCACATGAATTTCTCCCTCTGTCAAAGGGCGGCAGACTTGATCGTTCTTCATAATTTTAATCATGCACGGAAAAAGCGGTTTACCTGCTGAACCAAGCTTTGTCAGGCTGTACTCAGGTGATAGCGTGACAATCTGCGAGGAGGTTTCTGTCATTCCGTATGTTTGATAGACAGGAATTTTTTTCTTCTCACATTCCTTCAATAACGGCATAGGTGCCGGACCGCCGCCTAACAGCGTGCATCTGAAAGTCTCCGGATATTCACCTTCTCCAAGTTTATCGATCATCTGGGAGAGCATGGTTTGGACAACAGAAACGATTGTTGCACCGTTCTCCATGATTTCGCGGTTTGCTCTTAAGGGATGAAAGGATTCATGAAGAATGACGGTCATTCCATAGATTACACCTCTCATTAAGATGGACAGACCGCTGATATGAAAAAGAGGAACGGCGCAAAGCCACCTGTCATCATGATGAAGCCCAAGATTTAATGAGGAACCGGCAGCGCTCCAATAATGATTTCCGAATGATTGAAGAACACCCTTCGGTTTTCCGGTTGTTCCAGATGTGTACATAATAGTTGCCGTCATATCTAAATTAAATGAATGTTCATATTGAACAGAAGCTGTTTCTGCTGTTACAAGCTCTGCGCTATCGATTGTTATCCAGTCTGGGTTTTCCCAATTTTGATTAAGGGCTGCATCGCAAATGAGGAATGCTGCTTCTGAATCCCTTAATTGCCAATCAAGCTCTGAGGCAGTCAATCTTGTATTTAACAGCACGGCTGTGGCCCCAATGTATGTGAGCGCATGAATAGCAGCAGCCATTTCTATCCTGTTTTTCATAAGGATGGCAGCATGCTGTCCTTTTCTGATCCCATGCTGATAATAAGTAAAGGCTATTTGTTCTGTCAGTTCATGCAGTTCACGAAACGTTATTGTTCTCTCTTCTGTTATCATCGCCATTCGGTCAGGGGTTAAATAGGCACGCTGCTCTAACCAATTGGGCATTGTATTCATTTTTTTGTTCACCGCCTTAAATTGTAGAAAAGCGCAAGCTAAAAGGTCTGCTCCCGGGATCTGGTCCCTTGCGCCAGACAAAGATGCAAGAGACTAAAATTCAAAACTATAAGAAAGCAGCTTGATGAAATCATCAAGCTGCTGCATGTTGTTTAAGGGAATCTTGGGAACTGCTTGAAGTCAGGATTGCGTTTTTCTTTGAAAGCATCTCTTCCTTCTTTAGCTTCATCCGTTGTATAGTACAGCAGAGTTGCGTCTCCCGCAAATTGCTGAATACCTGCAAGGCCGTCTGTATCTGCATTAAATGCAGCTTTAAGGAAACGAATGGCAGTCGGGCTCTTTTCTAGTATCTCCTCGCACCATTGAACCGTTTCTTCTTCAAGCTTTTCTAAAGGCACAACCGTGTTGACAAGACCCATGTCAAGTGCTTCCTGTGCATTGTATTGACGGCATAGGAACCAGATTTCGCGTGCTTTCTTATGTCCGACAATACGGGCAAGGTATCCTGAACCATAACCAGCATCAAAGCTGCCCACTTTTGGACCCGTCTGGCCGAAAACAGCATTGTCAGCTGCAATTGTTAAATCGCAGACAATATGAAGCACGTGGCCTCCGCCGATTGCATACCCCGCTACCATGGCAATAACCGGTTTTGGAATCACGCGGATTAAGCGCTGAAGATCGAGAACATTCAAACGCGGAATTTGGTCTTCGCCAACATAACCGCCATGACCGCGCACCTTTTGGTCGCCGCCTGAACAGAATGCTTTGCCGCCTGTTCCAGTTAATATAATTACCCCAACATTTGCGTCATCTCTTGCATAAGCAAAAGCATCAATTAATTCCATTACCGTTTTCGGACGGAATGCATTATGTACCTCTGGACGATTAATCGAGATTTTGGCAATCCCATTATACGTTTCATATAAAATATCTTCGTACTTGCGTTCAGCAATCCATTCTACTGTCATTTCGCGTACTGCCTCCTTATGAATACGTTTACGAATTAATAAACTCATTTACTATTCTACCAAAGATTTGCGGTTGTTCCACATGAACTGCATGACCTGCACCAATTATTTTAATAAATGTCGAAAGCGGGAGCAAATTTTTCATCTCTTTTGCGATTCTGCAGAACTTTTCATCCCGCTCTCCGCTTAGCAGCAGAACTGGAATGTTTAGAGTATCGAGGCTGTCCCATAAGGACCTCTGAGATCCTGTCCCCATCCCTAAAAGACTGTTTGCAAGCCCCGTCTCATCATTTTTCAGCCTTTGTCTCCGCTGTTTTTTTTGTCCGTCCTCTGAGAGAGCTTTCTGAGTGTCAAAAAGCGGAATATTCTCCCAGAATTCTATAAAGGATTCCATTCCCTTTTCTTTAATAAATTGAGAGAGCTTTCGGTCATTTTCTCTTCTATTCATCCTCTCAGCCTCTGTTTTTAAACCAGGAGAGGCACTTTCAAGGATCAGCTTGTCAATCTGTCCAGGGTGCAAAACGGCATAGGTTAATGCCAGCCTTCCTCCCATAGAATAGCCTGCAAGTATGAACTTATTAAGATGAAGCTCTGCAAATACAGCATGTAAATCCTTCACCGATTGCTCCATGCTGAATCGTTCAAATTCTGAAGGCGAATTTGTCTGTCCGTGTCCTATCAGATCAATTAAAATAACTTTATATTGACTGAACGTGCCCAGAAAGGGATGCCAGTTTTCAGCTGAACCTGTAAATCCATGGAGAAGAACTAGTGGTGTTCCTTCTCCATATGTTTCGACATGATAGGATACTCCTCTTATCGTCAGCATCATTTTAAGATCTTCTCTCTTATTTCCTGGGAAACACGATTCATCAATTCACGATGAATGCCGACACGGGTTTGACGATTTGTGCGCACCTCTATGATATTTAAGCCTTTTTTAATGACAGCTTCTGACACTGCTGCCCGGAATTCTTCCCATGTTGCAGGCAATGTATAGGCAGCATCATATAAATCGGCAGCATGTTTGAAATCAAGACCTGACGGCGTGCCGAATAAAGTTTCAAAATGCTTCTCTTCTTTTGACTGCGGAAGAAACGAAAAGATGCCTCCCCCATCGTTATTAACGAGAATGATGGTCAAATTGAGCTTGTGCATTTTCGCAGCAAGCAGACCATTCATATCATGATAAAAAGATAAGTCGCCGATGACTAAAAAAGTGGGATAATCTGTGCCGGCACCCGCACTCATTCCAAGCGCTGTCGATACGATCCCATCTATTCCATTTGCACCGCGGTTCGCAAAAACTTCAATGTCCTTTTCGGTGTTCAGGAAGTAATTATCCAAGTCACGAATTGGCATGCTGTTTCCTGCAATCAGCTGACACTTCTGGGGAAGTGCATGCTGCAATTCACGGAAGACATTTCCTTCAAACAGGTCGCCGCCTTTGTCTTCAGCTGAGCCTGCTAACTCACGCGAAATGAGATTTATTTTCTGCCATGACTGCAGCCAATCCGCATCTTCCCGCGTTTTGACCTGTTTGGTAAGTTCGTTGCACAGCCAGCTTTCTCTGCATTCAATCATTTCCGCGGCCATTAAGGTCGGCTCCCGCCAGCCTCCTTGTCCATCCACAACAATTTGACAGATGTCAGCCGTTTTCTTCAAGAATAAAAACAGCGGCTTTGAAACCGGCATTGCTCCGAACCGGATAATGACTTCTGGCTTTAGCTGCTCTGTTATGTATTCATCCTTCATAAATGCATCATAGCATTCAATGACAGATGATTGATCATGAGAACCTGTTCTTAAATTAGAAAGAGGATCAGCAAGAATCGGATACTTCAGGATGGAAGATAAGTTTACCGCCGCTTGAGCGAAATCAGGATCGCGAAGCTCTCCGCATATAATCAATCCCTTTTTTTCTTCTGACATGAGATCAGCTAAGCGCTGCACTTCGGAAACAGCAATAACTGCAGAACCTGCTGTTACTTGAACCTGTTTAGGGCGGCTATTCAAACTTGTCCATAAATCCTCAGATTCTAAATCAGGTACGAGAGGTTCTCTGAACGGAAAATTAAGATGAACCGGTCCTGCTGGAGAAGATATGGCTTTGCCCGCTGCACGCGCGGCCATTGTTCTTCCATAATGAAGAAGCTCAGCAGTATGCTCCGGAATCGCCATATCAGCAAACCATTTTGCATAGCGGCCGAACAGATGCAGCTGATCGATTGCCTGCGGGGCACCCACATCTCTAAGCTCGTGCGGACGGTCTGCCGTTAAAACAAGTAAAGGCACTCTTGAATAGAATGCCTCAACAACTGCCGGATAATAATTAGCTGCCGCCGTTCCAGATGTACAAAGCAATGCAACAGGTCTTTGCTGCATCTTAGCCATGCCAAGGGCAAAAAAACCTGCTGATCGCTCGTCAATCAGAACATGAATAGTGATATCAGGATGCTCAGCCATCAGCATGGCCATAGGCGTTGACCTAGAACCAGGGCTGATAACTGCATCCCGGACACCCGCTTTAGTTAATTCATCAACGAAACTTGCTGCATAAAGGGTTAAAGATTTATTTGCACTCATGATTGACTCCTCCCAGCGCAGAGAGCATCGGCTTCAGCTTAATCAGTGTTTCCTGATATTCCATTTGAGGATCGGATTCTGCTACAATTCCGCACCCGGCAAACAGAGTTGCCTGCTCACCCTCAATTAAACCTGAGCGGATGGCTACTGCAAACTCACCGTTATTTTCAGCATCAAGCCAGCCTACTGGACCTGCATACCAGCCTCGGTCCATAGGCTCAATTTCTCTGATCATTTCAACAGCAGCCATTTTTGGATATCCGCCCAGGGCAGGTGTCGGATGAAGCTTCTCCACTAAGTTCAATAAAGAATAACCTGCTTTCATTGATCCTTCAATCGGTGTATATAAATGCTGAATATTTTTTGTTTTTAATAATTGCGGGTGATCTGAAACATCCACTTCACTGCAGCATTCCTCAAACGAATCTTTAATCATTTTCACAACAATCGCATGCTCGATCAGGTTTTTTTCATCATTTAAAAGCTCTGTTCCAAGCTCCGTATCGTCTTGCTTGTTCTTCCCTCTTTTAATGGAACCAGCAAGACATGTTGAAAGCAGCCTGCTGTTTTCCTTTTTGATCAGTCGTTCAGGTGTCGCTCCAATGAACGATTGCCGGTCATTTTCAAAAGAAAAGATAAAGCTTGTAGGCTGCTCTGTCTGCAGTTTGCTTAAAGCTGAATAAATATTAATTTTGTGATCAAACTCAAGCTGTACTTCACGTGCCAGCACGACTTTATCCAGCTTACCGCTTTTAATTATTTCTGTAGCTTTCTGCACTGCTGAAAGCCATGTGTCCGTATCCGCCTCTTTTAGAGTGTAATTATTTACAGACACATCCCCCATGCTAGTCTTTCCAGTCAGAACTTCTTCAGCAATCGTTGTGAAATGCTTGGCACATGATTCAAGATCATCATCCGGCTTTATCACTCGATTGATTGTCAGATAAGAGACACTGTCTTTTACGGTTAGCATAACCGCAGGCAAAAAGAATTTTGCCTCAGGGTAGTTATTCCAGCGCTCGTTTCTGCGGTTATGCGGATCAAAAGAAAAACCTCCGAATAATAAAGCGCCTGTACCTATATGAGATTGTGCACCATCTTCGTAATGCACCATTTTTTTAAAGCGTTTCCAATCAGACTCAATCCGCCCGAAACGATCGCTTTCAGCAGAATCATTCTCTACTGTGCATTCGTTTCCCAAGCCTGTAATCGTAAAGCGTGAACCGGGAGTTGCCCAATAAAACCGCTCGCCTAAAAAAAGCCGCTCGCCGGCCGCATAAAAATGGAGGGGGTTCATCGAATCATTCAACGGCTTGACCTGACTTAATATGACCGGTTTATCAAACTGTCTTGCTTCCTCCAAAGCACGCTTCATAATCTCCGTAAATGTATGTTTTAATGCCGTAATCATTGGAAATCCCTCCAAAACCGAAAAATCGCTTATATTAAGATACACCTCAGAGGAAAGAGGTGTCAATAGTACTTGGACAAAGAAATGGTATAATAGAAATAACGACTATTATCCTTATTATATTACTACCCTGACAACATTAAAATCAAAAGCTCTCGGGGAAGAAATTTCCCTGTCAGGGAATTAAATGATTGTTCAAACTTTTGTAAAAGGATTGACACAATATTGTAAATTTCCTACACTTAATTCTGGGAAGCAAACGTGCTCCATCTGGTTTACAAAAAGGGGAGAAATCTTTGATGCATACACAATCGCACACGACACAAAACGTGCCTTCCATCAAACCGGATAAAAGCTGGAAAGTATGGTGGATGCTGCTGCGTCCGCACACATTGTCTGCAGCCTTTATTCCTGTTACGATCGGTACGGTGCTTGCTTTAAATGAAGGTCAGGTTCATATCTTATTATTTCTAGCTATGCTGATTGCATCCATTTTAATTCAGGCTGCAACCAATATGTTTAATGAATATTTCGATTTTAAACGCGGACTTGATAATGAAAACTCTGTCGGAATCGGCGGAGCAATTGTCAGGAATGGTGTGAAACCAAAGACTGTATTAAACCTTGCCTTTGCATTTTTCGCCGTGGCCGCACTATTAGGTATTTATATTTGCATGACTTCCACTTGGTGGATCGCTGTTATTGGATTAATCTGCATGGCTACAGGCTATTTTTATACAGGCGGCCCTATGCCAATTGCCTACACTCCATTTGGGGAGCTTGTTGCAGGTTTCTTTATGGGCATGGTAATTATCCTCCTTGCGTATTACATTCAAACTGGTGCGATATCAGTGATCAGCATCATTATTTCCATTCCGATCGCTTTCCTGGTTGGAAACATCATGCTGTCAAATAATATCCGTGATCTCGACGGCGATAAAGAAAACGGGCGCAAAACACTGGCAATTCTGATTGGACGCAAAAATGCGATTATTTTCCTCGCTTCCATGTTCGCTGCCTCATATGCGGTCATATTGATCATGATTGCACTCGGACACTTGTCTTTTTGGGCGCTTTTAGTCTTAATCAGCACACCTAAAGCATACAGTGCCGTAAAAAAATTCGTCGGCAAATCACTTCCGCTTGAAATGATGCCTGCAATGAAAGCAACTGCTCAAACAAATATTCAATTCGGCTTCTTGCTCGCACTCGGTTTATTCATAAGTACAATCTAACCATTACACGGCCCTTTAATGGGCCGTGTTTTTTTGTGCATTATTTACAATTATGATTTGGCCCTTTCTGTTCATACTAAGAAAAGCGTAAGCGCCTGTTTAGCTCAGGCATGACAGATAAGAAATCACCGAAAAAGTCCGGGTTTGACTTTTTTGGGGGATTTTGTTCTGGCCGAGGAGTTGGGCGCTGGAGCTGGACATCAATGCGCAAAATTCTATACTTTCTTATCTCTAAGAAAAGAAGAAATTACTTCTTAAGGAAGGAGCGTGAATGGAATGCTTAACAACGGGCAACTGGCTTCCTTTCGCTCACAGCTTGACGCAAGAAAAGCAGAAATTGAGCAGCACCTGCAGGAAAGCAAACATTTCGGGCTAGAGCAAAGCTTCGGACACGATTCTACAGGAGAGCTTTCAAGCTATGACAATCACCCTGGTGATGAAGGCACAGAACTTTATGAACGTGAAAAAGATATTGCATTAAATGAGCATGTTGAAGAAGAATTAAGCGATATCAACCGGGCACTTGCAGCCATTGAAAAGGGAACTTACGGGGTTTGCGAAGTATGCGGAACTGACATACCGGAAGAAAGACTTGAAGTGCTTCCCACAGCTACAACATGCAAGGAACATTCACCTGAGCAGGCCATTTCCCGTTCAAGACCGATTGAGGAAAGCATCCTCGAGCCGGCATTTGGTCAATTCGAATACGATGAAAGCGACTCTGAAGCCTATGATGCAGAAGACACATATCAGGATGTAGAGCGCTTCGGCAACTCTGAAACTCCGTCTGACATGGAGTATCCTGTTGATTCTTACAATGACGTTTATATGGAAAACGATGACCCAACAGGGTATGTTGAAGATTATGAGAACTTTGCAGCTACAGATATCGAGGGCAAAAACGTAACCGTCTATCCAAACATACAGCATAGACAGTATGAACATACACTTGATGAAGAAGGACTGATGACTCCTTTTGGGGACCTGCCTGCATCAGAGAAAGAACCTTATAGTGAATAAGTGCGAATTGTCCTTGTCAGCTGCGAAAGGCGGATCCTTTCTGACCGATGAGTCAGGCAATGGAGCTTAAAAAAACAGAGTTCCCGCTTTGGGACTCTGTTTCATTTTGCTTCTGCGATTTTTTTCAGCTCTGCTGCCCGGTCTGAGAGAAATTTTTCCATGTACTTTATTAAAAATAAATAATCTGCCGCTTTGCCTAACAATCCTAATGGTGACCGGTAGACAAAGTAATCAATCATTTCTGTTTCATTTCCAGAAGATGCGAAAGTATGTGTATGAGTGAAAGACTTAAAAGCTCCATTAACCATAATATCAGTAAATTGATACGGCCTGTTCATTTCAGTTATTTTGGCAGCCAGCCTTTGCTTAATACCGAAGTGCACGGCCTCCCACACAACTGTATCCCCTTCTTCAAGAAACCCGGATGTTACACCTCCAACCGCTTTCTCTTTTGTTTTCCCGGTCGTTTTCGTATGAACCTCTACATTTCTTGCAAGGTCGAAGCAGACTTCGATTGGCGCATTAATGAGAATGGTGTTTTTAATGACTGGCATAGGCTTATCTCCTTTTTGAAGAACTCCTTTCATTATAAATTAAAATCAGAAGGGTTTTCTTCCTTAATGACGAATGGTTACAAAAAAAGAAAAGAGGTGACCTTTTTGAACGCACACGAAATTGATTACAAGATTTATGGAGATGACATGCAGTTTGTTGAAATTGAACTCGATCCAAGTGAAAGTGTAGTAGCCGAAGCCGGCGGAATGATGATGATGGATGACGGCATTGATATGGAAACCATTTTTGGAGATGGATCAGAGCAAAAAGGCTTAATGAGCCGTTTAGTAGGTGCCGGTAAGCGTGTCATTACCGGAGAAAGTTTATTTATGACGGTCTTTACCAATAAAGCGGGGGGCAAAAAGCAGGTTTCATTTGCTGCTCCGTATCCGGGAAAAATCATCCCTGTCGACTTAAAACAAATGCAGGGCAAGGTCGTTTGCCAAAAAGATGCGTTTCTCTGTGCAGCAAAAGGCGTATCAGTCGGTATTGATTTTCAGAAAAAATTAGGAACCGGCTTCTTCGGCGGCGAGGGATTCATTATGCAAAAACTTGAAGGAGACGGTCTTGCCTTTTTGCATGCTGGAGGTACAATACATAAACGGCAGCTTGCAGACGGGGAGCGTCTTAAAGTCGACACAGGCTGTCTTGTCGCGATGACGAGAGACGTGAACTATAACGTGGAGTATGTCGGAAAAGTCAAAACGGCCTTCTTCGGCGGTGAAGGATTATTTTTTGCAACTGTACAAGGACCTGGGACTGTATGGGTGCAGTCGCTTCCGTTCAGCCGCCTTGCCGACCGCATTTTTGCAAATGCGCCAAGCGCCGGCGGACACTCTTCAGGAGAAGGCAGCATCCTTGGCGGACTTGGACGGTTGCTTGATGGGGATAATCGTTAATAAGAAAAGCGCAAGCAAATAAGGCGATTTTTTTTCCAATACTTGCAGAACCGTTCTGGCCAAGGAGCCTGAGCGATTCCGCTCGCCATAGAAGCGCAAATTTATACCTTCTTATCTCTTAAGATAGACCCATGTAATTCATGCGTCTATCTTATTTTATCTTCTCTTTTGTCAGCTGGAATCCCAAATGTCAGACAGCAGAAAAACCCGCTCAATAAGCGGGTTTTTCCATAACTTAATGAAGAACAGGGATTGGCTTAATGTCCCAAATGCCATCTGCGTACTCATGGATCGTCCGGTCACTTGAGAAATAACCTGAGTGCGCTATATTAAGAAGAGCTTTTTCAAGCCATTTATCCTGGTTTTTGTAAGATTTTTCAAGCTGCTCCTGAGCATCCACATAGGATGCAAAATCACGCAGTACAAAGTATTGATCATTTTCATAAAGAAGAGAATCTTTGATTGCTTCAAACTCATCTTCGGTATCAGGAAAGAATCCGTTTGTGAGCTGATCAACCACTTGTCTGATCCGCAGATCATGATGATAATATTCAGATGAGCGATATCCGCCATTTTCGTAATAGTTCAGAACCTCATCAGCTTTTAAGCCAAATGTGAAGATGTTCTCTTTTCCTACTTCTTCTAAGATTTCAATGTTCGCCCCGTCTAATGTTCCCATTGTGAGCGCACCGTTCATCATGAATTTCATATTGCCTGTGCCGGATGCCTCTTTACTGGCTGTAGAGATTTGTTCACTGACATCTGTCGCAGGAAAAATATGCTCGGCAAGTGAGACCCTGTAGTTTTCCATAAAAATGACTTTCATCACCTTTGAAACTTTCGGATCACTGTTTACTTTATCTGCAAGCGAATTAATAAGCTTAATGATTTTCTTCGCATAATAATAGCCTGGCGATGCCTTTGCTCCAAAAATAAACGTTCTTGGATAAATCGTAAAATTGGAATCCTCTTTCAGTCTGTTATAGAGATACATGATGTGCAGCACGTTTAAGAGCTGGCGTTTATAAGCATGCAGACGCTTAACCTGAACATCAAAAATGGAATGTTTATCAACGGAAATTCCTGTTTTCTTTTCAATAAGATCTGCAAGAATCTCTTTTCTTTTCCGTTTGACTGCAGCAAATTCTTCTTTTAAAAGTGGATTATAGATATGTCGTTTTAGTTCAATCATGAGGTGCGGGTTTTTAATCCAGTCGGTTCCGATTGTTTCGGTAATGAGATTGGTCAGTTCTGGATTGGCTTTAAGCAGCCATCTGCGGTGAGTGATGCCATTTGTTTTGTTGTTGAACTTTTGAGGATAAATCTGATGAAACAGTTTCATTTCACGGTTTTTCAAAATGTCTGAATGGATCTTTGCAACTCCATTGACGCTGTGGCTTCCGACAATTGCTAAATGGGCCATTTTTACGACGCCGTGAGCGATAATCGCCATATTTTCAATCCGTTTCCAGTCTCCCGGGAAACGATTCCATAATTCTTTGCAGAATCTCTCGTTCAATTCCTCGACAATCATATAGATTCTTGGAAGCAGCGGTTTAAAGATATGCAGGGGCCATTTTTCAAGCGCTTCTGATAAAGTTGTATGATTTGTATAAGATATTGTATTAAATGTAATATTCCATGCTTCTTCCCATTCCATATGCTCTTCATCAAGCAGAATTCTCATCAGCTCCGGGATGGCAAGAACCGGATGAGTATCGTTTACATGGATGGCAACATGCTTGTGGAATTCATGCAGGGTATCATTCTTTTTAAGGTATGACCGGACAATGGACTGCAGGCTTGCAGAAACCAGGAAATATTGCTGCTTAAGCCTGAGAATCTTTCCTTCATCATGTGTATCATCCGGATATAAAAACTCTGAGACTGCTTCTGTTTCGCGTTTATAAGCAAGTACATCACGGTGAGGCGGATGCGGAGCCGGCTCAGCGTTCCACAGTCTTAATGTATTAACTGTGCTTGTTTCATAGCCAATGACAGGCATATCATAAGGGACAGCCATAATATTTTCAGAGTGAACATGGCGGAATTCAAGCTTTCCATCTTCGTGTGAATGTTCAATCTTACCCCAAAATGGAATCTCAATTGCCTGATCGGGTTTACGGACTTCCCACACATTTCCGTGCCTTAACCATTGCTCAGGCAATTCTACCTGATAGCCATCCACAATTTTTTGGTCAAATAGACCATGTTTATACCTGATGCCGAGACCATGTCCAGGTAAATTTAATGAGGCGAGCGAATCGAGAAAACAAGCAGCAAGGCGGCCTAAACCGCCATTGCCAAGCCCAGCATCTGCTTCGCTTTCTTCAATCTCCTCAAGATCGATTCCAAGATCAGCGAATCCTTCAAGCACAACTTCACGAATGCCCAAATTCAAAAGATTTTGGCCGAGCAGCCTTCCAAGCAAAAACTCAATTGACAAGTAATACACTTGCTTGTTGTTGCTTGCACGGTTCCATTCGTTTGTTGAGATCCAATTGCTGCTGATATGTTCTCTCACCATATTTCCAAGCGTTTGGTATTGATCACGTTTTGTTGATTCAGCGAATTTTTTTCCATAACTCATTTCCAAGCGCTTTAGAAAACTGTCTTTAAATTCATTTTTGTTAGAGAACATGACTCCCACTCCTAGTCATTAAATCAGCATAAAGCTGGTTGTATTTAAACGCAGACTGCGCCCAACTGTAGTCTTCTTTCATAGCTGTTTTGACAAGGCTGTTCCAAATGGTTTTATTCTTATAAATCGTGCATGCCCGGTTAACGGTGTTCATCATATCATGTGCATTGAAGTTCGTGAACGTAAAGCCGTTCCCCTCGCCTGTATCATCGCGGTAAGAATTTACGGTATCATTAAGGCCGCCAGTTTCTCTGACAATCGGAATCGATCCGTATCTTAGAGCAATCAGCTGGCCAAGACCGCATGGCTCAAACTGCGAAGGCATTAAAAAGAAATCCGACCCTGCATAAATGCGGTGTGCAAGCGGCTCATCAAAGCCGATGTACGCTTTGCATTTATCAGGATACAGCCACTCCATGTGCCTGAAGAAATCCTCGAACTTTTTCTCTCCGGTTCCAAGAATGACAATCTGCATATCTGATTGAAGCATTTCATGCAGCACGCGCTCGACCAAGTCAAGGCCCTTTTGCTGTGTTAATCGAGTAACCATTGTAAGAAGAGGTGTATCTTCTTTTTCCGGAAGACCAAACATCTTCTGAAGCTCTTTTTTATTCTTTGCTTTGTTTTTGACAGAGTGCTCATCATATGGAAACGCTATGTATGGATCGTCTCCCGGATTATAAATTGCATCATCAATTCCATTTAATATGCCCACAAGGGAAGCTTCCTTCACCCGCAGCAGGCCGTCAAGACGCTCGCCAAAGTACGGGGTTTGGATTTCATTCTTGTAAGTAGGGCTTACCGTTGTAATTAAATCTGAAGCAACTAGAGCGGCTTTCATGAAGTTCACAAAGCCATGGAATTCCAACTGATCGGCATTAAAATACCTGTCATCTAGACCAAGTAAATCATGGAGGATATCTCTTGGGAAAATCCCCTGAAACTGCAGGTTATGGATTGTAAAAACCGCTTTCATATTTTCATAAAACGATTGAGTGGCGTATTCTTCTTTTAATAGGAATGGCACCATGCCAGTATGCCAATCATGACAATGAATCACATCAGGCTGGAAATCAACCGCTTTAATCGAATCCAGAACTGCTCTGCAGAAAAAAGAGAAACGCTCCCCATCATCAAAATGGCCATATAAAGAGTCACGCTTAAAGTAATATTCATGATCAATGAAATAATACGTGATTCCCTCAAATTCCAGCTGTTCGATTCCGCAATATTGGCGTCTCCATCCGACAGGAACGACAATATCCTTCATCTTTTTCATTTTTGAGCGGAAACGTTCTGGAATTTGACCGTATTTAGGCAAAATCACTCGAATATCCGTCCCAAGACGCTTTAATTCCTTGGGCAGCGCCCCTGCAACATCCGCCAGACCTCCGGATTTCACAAACGGGACACATTCCGATACAACAAATAATACCTTCACGATTTCATCAGCGCTCCTTGTACTGTTCCTTTTCTAAGAACGATCGGCAAATCCGAAGATCCTTTTAATTCGATGCCGCTGCCTACTTTTACATCCTTATCAAGAACGACATTCTCAAGCACGCAATTTTCCCCAACCTGAGATTTTTGCATGATGATGCCATTTTTTATGACCGTTCCTTTTCCAATATGAACAGCTCTGAAAATAATACTGTTTTCTACATGTCCTTCAATCACGCTGCCGTTGGCAATCATTGAATTTTTCACAACAGCATTCTGTCCGTGTCTTGCCGGCGGCTCATCCTTCACCTTAGTTAAGATAGGACGGTTTTTAAGGAATAATTGCTGCCAGACTTCAGGCTTAAGCATTTCCAGACTGTGGCGGTAATAGCTTTCAATAGAGTCGATAATGGCAACATATCCATCAAACTCATAATCACAAATCATCATTTTATGAGTATTGTCCATAATCACTTGAGCAATGGTTTTATAACCTGTTTGATTATTATCATGGATAAGATTCAGCAATAATTTCGTCGACATCACATACATATGCAAAGATTCCCCGTCTTTGCGGATTTCTGTAATATCGCAGCCCATTTTCACATGTTTCGCAAGAACATCTTTAAAATCAATGTTGCAGACAGTATAGCTGTTTGTAATTACCGCGTATTCCTGTTTGCTTCTCAGGAAATAGTCAATGTGATCTGAAAGCTGGCGGATCGATCCAAATTCATTATACTGGTCGTTTAAATGCGGAGATGGGAAAAAGAACAGTCCATCCCGCTTTCTGTTTAAATCCCATTGCTTGCCTGACCCTAAATGATCCATCAGAGAACGATATTGGTATTTCGGAAAAATAGCTACACTGTCAATATCCGAGTTCACCATATTTGATAAAACAAAATCGATTAATCTGTAACGTCCCGCAAACGGAATAGCAGCCATCGACCGATTTACCGTTAAGTCCTCGATGGCATTTGTATACGTTGTTGCATCAATAATTCCCAGCATCCTTTGATTCATAGCTGTTCCACCTCTCGCATTCGTTTATTTTCATCGGAAATAAATAGGATTTCTCTGCTGTTTGCACATCGTACTTACCGGTTATGCTCCTGCCGTTTGCTCTACTAATTCTTCTGTCACTAATATAACTTCTTCAATATCTTTATCCGAACGAATGACCATGCCATCCGGTACAACTAATCCTGATGGTACAATCGCATTTTCAATATAAACATTATTGCCAATGACCGCATCCGGCATGACAACTGTATTTTTCAGGAATGAATGCTGCCCCACTGTTACGCCCTGAAATAAGACCGAATGGTGAATGGTTCCATAAACCACGCATCCCTCGTTTACTAGAGACTCAGTAACTTCCGCACCCTCTGATAAATATTGAGGAGGCTGATTCGGGTTCACAGAATAGATGCGCCAATTGTTATCAAATAAATCCAGATCAGGCACTTCTTTTAATAGATCCATATTAGCTTCCCATAGGCTTTTAACCGTACCAACATCTTTCCAATAGCCTTTAAAAGGATAAGCCACAAGTTTTTTCTTTTCATCAAGCAGCAAAGGCAATACGTCTTTGCCAAAGTCATGGCTTGAGTAAGGATTACGCTCATCCATTTCCAAGAACTCTTTTAAAATGGACCATTTGAAAATATAGATGCCCATTGATGCCAGGTTGTTCTTAGGATTTTGAGGTTTCTCGTCAAATTCAATGACTTCAAGGTTTGCATCTGTATTCAAAATACCGAAACGGCTTGCTTCGTCCCATGGCACTTCTTTAACAGAAATAGACACGTCTGCATCTTTTTCCACATGGTAATCCAGCATTTCCGAATAATCCATTTTATAAATGTGATCTCCGGATAAAATCAGTACATACTCTGGATCATACTGTTTTAAATAGTTAAGGTTTTGATAGATGGCACTTGCTGTTCCTTTATACCATTTCACCTCAGAGGACTCGGCGTATGGAGGAAGTACAGTAACTCCTCCATTTTTGCGGTCAAGATCCCATGCACTGCCAATTCCGATATAAGAATTCAGTACTAGCGGCTGATACTGTGTAAGCACCCCTACTGTATCTACACCTGAATTGCAGCAATTGCTTAATGTAAAATCGATAATGCGGTACTTTCCGCCAAATGGGACTGCTGGTTTTGCAAGGTTTTGCGTTAAAGAACTTAAACGACTACCCTTTCCTCCTGCCAATAACATTGCGACGCACTTTTTTTTCACCATGGTTGATTGTCTCCTCTCGTTTTTTAACTGCGCGTAAAATGGATATTCCATAAGGCGGAATGGTCATGGATATGTGATAAGGCTGATTATGCTGAATGCCTTCTTGTGCTTTAAGATCTTTCTTATTAACTTGGCCTGATCCTCCAAATACAGTGTCATCGCTGTTCATGATTTCAATATATTTTGTATCAGCCGGCACCCCCACTTTATACTCGTGGTAGGTTTGAGGCGTGAAGTTGCAGACAACTACCAGCTGCTCATTAGGCTTTTGGCCTCTTCTGATAAAGGAAAAGATGCTTTGGTCGGAATTATTCACATCAATCCATTCAAAGCCTTCCTGTGAGTGATCCTGCTCATGCAGAGGACGCTGTCTTTTATAAACAGCCAGCAATTCCTTGAAATAGGTTCTTGCCTTTTGATGCATGTCAAAATCATCAAGCACCCAATCAAGCTGCTCAAGATCCTTCCACTCATCAAACTGGGCAAATTCCCCGCCCATAAACAACAGTTTTTTTCCTGGATGAGTCATCATATACCCGAGAAGCAGACGATACTGAGCAAACTTCTGCCAATAATCCCCCGGCATTTTATTCAGAAGTGAACGTTTTCCATGAACCACTTCATCATGTGAAAGCGGAAGGATAAAGTTCTCAGTAAAAGCATAAATCAGGGAAAAAGACACCTTGTGGTGAAGGTGCTTCCGCTGTTCCGGAGGTGCTTCCATATACTTGAGGATATCGTTCATCCACCCCATATTCCATTTATAGTTAAACCCAAGCCCGCCATCAGAGGTAGGTGAGGTTACCAGAGGAAAGTCGGTCGAGTCCTCTGCTATCATTAATACACCAGGATCATAGGCAAATACATTTTCATTCAGCTTTCTCAAGAAATTCACTGCATACGGATTTTCGTGAGGTTCTTCAGTATTCTGCCAGTAGAGCATGTTCGCTACTGCATCTACTCTGAATCCATCAATATGATATTTTTCAAGCCAGAAAAGAGCATTGGAGATTAAGAAACTCTGAACCTCAGGCTTGCCTAAATCAAAGTTAGCCGTACCCCATACCTCATTTTCCCTGTCTTCATATCTCTCATATTCAAATGTCGGTTCCCCATCGAAAAAATACAGACCATGAGCATCTTTGCAGAAATGGCCCGGCACCCAGTCCATGATGACGCCAAGATTACTCTGATGACAAAGATCGATGAACTTCATTAATTCATGTGGAGTTCCGTACCGGCTTGTAGCCGCAAAATATCCGGTTCCCTGATATCCCCATGAACGGTCATAAGGATGTTCGATAATAGGCAGAAGCTCTATGTGAGTAAAGCCATGATCGAGAACATACGGAATCAAAATATCAGCTAGCTCCAAATATGTATAAAGGCTGCCGTCCTCTTTCTTTTTCCAGGAACAAATATTAAGTTCGTAAATATACATCGGCCGATTATAAATTTCCTTCTGCCGCTTCTTCTTCTGCCACTTCTGATCATCCCACTCATAATTTGCCAGATCATAAACAATCGAAGCAGTATTCGGTTTCACCTCTGCATAAAAGGCAAATGGATCAGATTTAAGAATTTTCTCATTTTTCCGAGTAATAATCTCGTATTTATACAGGTCACCCTCTTTTATATCCTGAATAAAAGCAGACCAGATCCCTTGATTATTCACTCTTTCAAGCTTGTGATCCGAGCCGTCCCAGTGATTAAAATCACCTGCAACCCGCACCTCAAGCGCATGAGGAGCCCAAACAGTAAACACAGTACCGCAAACACCGTTCCGAACGCTGCTGTGAGCACCAAATAATTCATGGGCTTTAAACAAATTTCCCTCATGGAAAAGATGAACCTCAAAATCAGTTGGCGTAGCAAGATTCATTCCTAATCACCCTTTCTATAAATTTATCTTAATTCTAATTTCAATCAGAAGGAAGGATTACCTTTTTTGTAAGCGCTTCTACTTATTGACATGATATGTCATGAATCATTATTCATTTTTCAAAAAACTATTCTTTTAAAATGATGTCGAATGAGGAAATCAAAGAAATAAGAATAATCGAAGAATTTGGCGAAATGAACATCAGTCAAATATACTAAAAAAATCAATATACGGAAGAAAATACAGGTATTTTTAACAGGATATTCTAAATGTGTATTTTAAGTAAGTTATATCGCAAAAATAATTAATTCGACAAAATGAGTAAGAATTGTCGAAATATTTTTATTCTTAACTTTTGTTTTTACTTTAGTACCATTACTTATACCTCTTCTAAAGATATCTCAAACCTGCTTTCATAATGAATTATGAAATGATTTATATTATTTGTTGAAAATATATTTTAAGCATTTGAAAAGGAAAGTGAATCATTTTTTCAGAGGAACTCCCTGGAATTTTTAGAGTTGGATTTTTACAGAATCATTTAAGAGGTCTCGCGGGGTTATAAATATGCTTTGCAGAAAAACAATCCGATTATAAGATCAGCAAAAGGCGTGTCAGAGAGCTGGAGTCTTAATTCGAACTGTAAGGTAGATTTCTCATTTTACGATGAACTTTGCAATTTCTTCAAGGCTTGGCTTTTCATAAAATGGCCATTGAAAACTAGTAAAGGAATAATGAGTCGTAGAACGGTAGCCCTAGAGTTAGAAAACCGCCTCAAGGAGTTAGAAACTTTGCAGTCAGGAAATTGCCAGTTACCTCTACTCCATGACAATCAGCTAGTTAGATAGAAGCGGCGGATTGTTTGCATCAAATAGATTGAGAGGAATATCAATACATATGATAGACTAAGAAATTCATTAAGAAAAGCGCAAGCGCCTTGGATATATCAGGCAGAAAAGTCCTGGTCCCGCCTTTTTATGCGAAAACAGGTTTAGGAATCTGGATGGTGAAAGATGACCGCTGCACTGGAGTGGAAAACGGGAGGTATTTTCTTTTTTGAAGAGGTTATCCTTGGAAATCTTACCATCTAATACCGTTATTCGGCTTTGCGGGACGTTTCCACTTGCATTTGGAGCTTAGGACAAATAAATTCTGATACAACAAAAAAAGCACTGCACGATGTGCAGCGCTTTTTCAAGTATGACCCGTACGGGATTCGAACCCGTGTTACCGCCGTGAAAGGGCGGTGTCTTAACCGCTTGACCAACGGGCCAAAAACAAGGCTTTCTGGCGGAGAAGGAGGGATTTGAACCCTCGCGCCGCTTACACGACCTACACCCTTAGCAGGGGCGCCTCTTCAGCCACTTGAGTACTTCCCCAGATATGGCTCCGCAGGTAGGACTCGAACCTACGACCGATCGGTTAACAGCCGATAGCTCTACCACTGAGCTACTGCGGAATAATATTGAAACCTTATTTCTCCAAAATAGGAATGGTGGGCCTAAATGGACTCGAACCATCGACCTCACGCTTATCAGGCGTGCGCTCTAACCAGCTGAGCTATAGGCCCATTATGGAGCGGGTGATGGGAATCGAACCCACGACATTAGCTTGGAAGGCTAGAGTTTTACCATTAAACTACACCCGCAATATAAATATAAAAATGGGGCGACTGATGGGAATCGAACCCACGAATGCCAGAGCCACAATCTGGTGCGTTAACCACTTCGCCACAACCGCCACTATTATATTTGTTTAACATTTACATCATTAAAGTAAATGGTGGCTTGGGACGGAATCGAACCGCCGACACAAGGATTTTCAGTCCTTTGCTCTACCGACTGAGCTACCAAGCCATTTTATAATTTGAAGTACAATGATAATTCATTCTTGAAACCTTCGCCCAAATTTCAGTAAGCTTAGCCAAGGAGCAGCTCAATTTGTGCGCTGATGCTAATGCTTCGAAGCTTATTCGATCGTGCTCTACCGACTGAGCTACCAAGCCATTTTATAATTTGAAGTACAATGATAATTCATTCTTAAAACCTTCGCCCAAATTTCAGTAAGCTTAGCCAAGGACCAGCTCAATTTGTGCGCTGATGTTTATGCTTTGTTAATTAAAAATGGCGGTCCCGACCGGGATCGAACCGGCGATCTCCTGCGTGACAGGCAGGCATGTTAACCGCTACACCACGGGACCATTTGGTTGCGGGGACAGGATTTGAACCTGCGACCTTCGGGTTATGAGCCCGACGAGCTACCAGACTGCTCCACCCCGCGACAGTAATAAAATAAATCTTATTTAATGCTCATTATTCACGTTCTCTGTCCCGATTTCAGAAAGCTTAGCGAAGATGCAGCTCAATCGGTACGCTGAAGTAAGTTATTCCATTTTTAATAATAAAAATGGAGGAGGTAGAGGGATTCGAACCCCCGCGGGATTTGACTCCCCTGTCGGTTTTCAAGACCGATCCCTTCAGCCGGACTTGGGTATACCTCCGAATGACTAAATAGAATGGTGGACCTTGTAGGACTCGAACCTACGACCGGACGGTTATGAGCCGTCTGCTCTAACCAACTGAGCTAAAGGTCCTTTTTTGGTAGCGGCGGAGGGAGTCGAACCCACGACCTCACGGGTATGAACCGTACGCTCTAGCCAGCTGAGCTACACCGCCCCAGGAACAAAGTCAATTAATTCTATTTAATTGGTGGAGCCTAGCGGGATCGAACCGCTGACCTCCTGCGTGCAAGGCAGGCGCTCTCCCAGCTGAGCTAAGGCCCCAATTAAAAACGGAAATGGTCGGGAAGACAGGATTCGAACCTGCGACCCCTTGGTCCCAAACCAAGTGCTCTACCAAGCTGAGCTACTTCCCGTATATGGCGCGCCCGATAGGAGTCGAACCCATAACCTTTTGATCCGTAGTCAAACGCTCTATCCAATTGAGCTACGGGCGCATTTATGAAATAAGTGGTGCCGAGGACCGGAATCGAACCGGTACGGTAGTCACCTACCGCAGGATTTTAAGTCCTGTGCGTCTGCCAGTTCCGCCACCCCGGCGCAAGTAAGAGCGGAAGACGGGATTC
>NZ_JBCMYF010000005.1:0-17593 GCF_050483325.1 Metabacillus idriensis | reverse complement strand
AACTTTTTGGGGTCACTTCAATATTGGCCGCTTTTTTTGCAGTAATTTTTCTGTTTTTGCACCAAAAATGCACAAGTATTTGGTACTGTTAACTTATTATGATGAAGGACCAGGATAGATGCTGGTCCGTTCAAGGAGTTTCGGGAATGAACAAACTGGCCATAAAAATAGGACTATTATTCTTTACCATTATTCTAATAGTAGAAACATGCCTTTTTTTATTCTTATACAGAAGCCTGGTCAATACACGGGTAAATGAGGAGGTTGCCGCCCTGCAGACAAGGGGCAACAGCCACAGGGATGTCCTGAACAAGCATTATGATGAAACGACAATGGAGCATGTTGTTTTGATGGAATCCGAAGCAGATACAGATGTTGTTCTCACAAATGAAGACGGGGAAATTCTTCATTCTTCTAAAGAGATTCAGCCTTTCATGCAGAAGGCTGTCAATGCCCGTGGTGCTGAAGGAATGGGCGCTCACTCCAACTGGCAAGACAATCCTTTTATCTGGTCTGTCAGTCCTATAGAGAAGAATGGTGAAACAACTGGTTTTGTTTATATGTTTAAAGGTACAGATTCTCTGCAGTCGATGATTGCGAGATTGAATGATCATTTCATCTTTATCGGAACCGTATCTGTAATTTTAACAATTATTGCGGTAGTGTTTTTATCAAAAATCGTGACAAAACCGCTGCTGACTATGAAAGGTGCGACTGAACGCCTGAGCGAGGGGGACTTTTCCGTCAAGCTTCATATGCAAAGGAACGATGAGCTTGGTGAGCTTGGATATTCCATTCAAAAACTGGCTGATGATTTATCTCATTTAAAAAAGGAGAGAAATGAATTTTTAGCAAGCATTGCCCATGAATTGCGTACCCCCCTCACGTATATTAAAGGGTATGCAGATGTTGCGCAGAGACCTGGATTATCAAGTGCTGACCAGGTGAAATACTTGTCCATTATAAGGGAGCAGACAGAGCATTTATCAAAGCTTGTGAGTGAGCTGTTTGAACTAGCAAAGCTTGATCATCATTCTTTTCAGATTGAAAAAGAGAAACTGGATCTTTGCTCATTTATAAAAAAAACGATTGAAAAGATGAATCCGATCTTAATAAATGAAAACAGGAACGTGAAATTTCTTTTACCGGATTATTCTGTTCAACATTTGCTGGACCCGGCAAGATTTGAACAAGTGATTCTCAATATTATGGACAATGCCATCCATTATTCTGAAAAAGAAACCTCCATAACAGTCGAGCTTCTTGACCATGAAGAAAAGATTGGAATCGTTATTACAGATCAAGGAATTGGAATTCCCGAGAAAGATCTCCCATATGTATTTGACAGACTGTACCGCGTGGATAAATCAAGATCACGAAACAGCGGAGGAACAGGTCTTGGCCTTGCCATTGTAAAAGAAATAGTGGAAGCCGAGGGCGGCACCGTCCGGGCGAAAAGTACGCTTGGTTCAGGAACATCTATATACATTTGCTTTAGAAAGGATTAAACGATGAAAAAGATTCTGCTAGTAGATGATGAAAAACTGATGCTGGATCTGCTTGCGCTTTACCTTGCTCCGGCGGGATATTCGTGCATAAAATCTCTATCAGGAAAAAACGCAGTAGATCATGTTATAAAAGAAGAGCCGGCACTTATTATTCTTGATTTGATGATGCCTGAGATGAATGGTTTTGAAGTGTGCAAAGAAATTAGAACCTTTTCAGATGTTCCAATCATCATGGTGACGGCGAGAGATCAGCAAGAAGACATTGTAAAAGGACTCCGGGCAGGTGCCGATGATTATGTAACGAAGCCTTTTAATGAAATGGAATTATTGGCAAGAATAGAAGCAATATTAAGAAGAACAAGAAACAATCATGCAGTGGAATATAAGGGACTAAAATGGAATGAACGAAGTCAGGAGGCAAGCTATAAAGGTCAGCCTATCTTTTTTACACCTAAAGAATTTCAGCTCACCGGAATCTTTTTAAACAACAGAAACATAGTGTTTAATCGAGAGCATTTAATTCATTCCATTTGGGGGTATGATGCAGATACGGAGGATCGTACGGTTGATTCCCACGTCCGTCATCTTAGAGAAAAACTGAGGAAAACCGGATTCCCAATTGATGATCACCTGCAAACCGTTTGGGGCGCGGGATACAAATGGAAGGATGAAAAAAATAAAAAAATCTGAGTTTTTCCTCTTTACATAGGGTAGGGGGGTATGGTAAATTATAAACAAGGAGGTGCATGGCATGGTTGAAAATATGAACGAACCAGAAAGCTGTCACGTTCCAGGATCGGATCGAAAAAGCCATCATTCAGACGCAGTTAAGAAAAATCTTGTCACGCGTTTAAACAGAATTGAAGGTCAGATCCGCGGAGTAAAAGGATTAATTGATAAAGATACTTACTGTGATGATGTACTGACACAAATATCAGCCATACAATCTGCTTTGAACTCCGTCAGCAAGCTGCTTTTAGAAGGCCACATGAAAAGCTGTCTTGTCGAACGCATTCAAGAAGGCGATTTAGAAGTTATTGATGAAGTTTTAGTTACCGTCAAACGATTAATGAAATAATAGTAAGGGGGAGTGTTTTAAATGGAAAATGTTACTTTAAACGTTCAGGGGATGTCTTGCAATCATTGTGTGAAAGCAATTGAAGGCAGTGTTGGCGAACTTAATGGCGTCAAATCGGTCAAGGTTGATTTAAACGAAGGAACAGTTGATGTTCATTACAACCCGGATGAAGTGAATGCAGCTGTTATTAAAGAAGCGATTGATGATCAGGGCTACGAGGTAGAATAAGTAGAAAAGCAAAATCGCCCGTTTAGCGCAGGCATGACAGAAAAGGCGCTTTTTCCCAATACTAGCGGATTCGTTTCAACTGATGAGCTGGACATTGAAGCACAAAAATTTCTAAAAAAAAATGAAACGTGCTGATCATCGGCACGCTTTCTTTTCAATAAAATATACCCCTATATGGTATATGGAGGGATTCGAAATGAGCAATCTAGAAGAAACCCAATTTCAGATTACAGGCATGACTTGTGCAGCCTGCTCAAACAGAATTGAAAAAGGTTTAAACAAAATGGATGGTATAGAGAAAGCAAACGTAAACCTTGCAATCGAAAAGGCCACAGTTACGTTTGATAAAGAGAAGACGGATCCTGAAATGATCCGTCAGAAGATAGAAAATTTAGGCTATGGAGTGGTATCTGAAAAAGCCGAATTTACCATCACCGGGATGACATGCGCGGCTTGTTCTGCAAGAATTGAAAAAGGACTCAGCAAGCTTGATGGGGTCTCAGAAGCAGTAATCAATCTCGCTCTTGAGACAGGAACCGTAGAATACAATCCGACTATTGTAACGTCGCAGGAGATGATCAAGCGCGTTGAAAAGCTCGGGTATGGAGCAAGCTTAAAAACGGAAAATGAAACAGATTCCGCCAATAAAAAAGCCAAAGAGATCCAAAAACAGCAGAGGAAATTTATCGTGTCTGCCATTCTTTCTATTCCGCTCCTTTGGTCAATGGTCGGCCACTTTTCCTTCACGTCCTGGATGTATGTGCCTGAGCTTTTCATGAATCCATGGTTCCAGCTTCTATTGGCCACTCCTGTTCAATTTTTAATTGGCGGCCAGTTTTATATAGGTGCATACAAAGCGCTGAAAAATAAAAGCGCGAATATGGATGTGCTTGTAGCCTTAGGAACGTCCGCTGCTTATTTTTACAGTCTTTACCTGACAATTGAGTCGGTGAGGCATAATGGGCATATGCCAGAGCTTTATTTTGAAACGAGTTCGGTCCTGATTACACTTATTCTGCTCGGGAAGTTATTTGAAGTGAGAGCGAAGGGCAGATCATCTGAAGCCATTAAAAAATTAATGGGCCTGCAGGCTAAAACAGCAAGAATTGAAAGAGATGGAATGGAAATGGAAGTTCCGCTTGAAGAAGTGGCTGCAGGTGATATTGTGTTAGTCAAACCCGGTGAAAAGGTTCCCGTTGATGGCGAGATTCTTGAAGGCAGATCCGCTCTTGATGAGTCCATGCTGACAGGTGAAAGTATACCGGTAGATAAAACAGCTGGAGATCAAGTATTTGGAGCTGCCATTAATAAAAATGGTTTTTTGAAAATAAAAGCTACAAAAGTGGGGCGTGATTCAGCTTTAGCCCAAATCATTAAGGTTGTAGAACAGGCGCAAACATCAAAGGCCCCGATTCAGAGAATGGCCGATCAGATTTCTGGCATTTTTGTTCCGATCGTAGTCGGAATTGCAGCTGTGACTTTTCTTATTTGGATGCTCTGGATCGATCCGGGCAATTTCGCAGGTGCATTGGAAAAAACGATTGCCGTACTCGTTATTGCTTGTCCGTGTGCACTAGGTCTTGCAACACCGACATCGATTATGGCAGGGTCAGGCCGCGCAGCTGAAGCCGGTATTTTGTTCAAAGGCGGCGAGCATTTAGAAACGGCTCATCTAGTTGATACCATCATTTTAGATAAAACAGGGACAATTACAAAAGGGACACCAGAGCTAACAGATGTCCTTCTTGCTGGAGAAATAGAAGAAGAGAACTTCTTAATGGCTGTGGCTTCTGCTGAAAAGCAATCTGAGCACCCTCTTGCTCAGGCGATTGTAAATGGAGTAAGAGAAAGAGGGATAGGACTTAGTGATGCGGCTGACTTTGAAGCAATTCCTGGATATGGAATCAGAGCAAAGGTTGCAAATCACCTGGTTCTTGTGGGAACGAAGAAGCTGATGGATATGTACAGCATAAGAGTTGAAGCTGTATTGGAAAAAATGCAGCAATTGGAGTCAGAAGGAAAAACAGCGATGCTTGCCGCTATTGATGGCGAACTGATGGGTCTTGTTGCTGTAGCAGATACAATCAAAGAAACGTCAAAATCAGCAGTTGAAAGGTTGAAACACCTTGGCCTCCACGTTGTCATGATAACTGGCGATAATGAAAGAACAGCGCATGCCATTGCAAAAGCAGCCGGCATAGAACATGTCATAGCGCAAGTTCTTCCAGAAGGCAAAGCTGAAGAGGTTCTTAAGCTTCAGCGTCAGGGTAAACGAGTAGCAATGGTTGGCGACGGCATTAACGATGCGCCAGCACTTGCTGCAGCAGACATCGGGATGGCCATTGGAACAGGTACCGACATCGCAATGGAAGCTGCAGATATTACACTTATGAGAGGCGATTTAAGCAGTATTGCAGATGCAATTTATATGAGCAAATTGACCATCCGCAACATTAAGCAGAATCTGTTCTGGGCTTTTGGGTATAATACTCTCGGCATTCCAATAGCAGCAGCCGGACTTCTTGCACCGTGGCTTGCGGGCGCTGCTATGGCATTCAGCTCCGTATCCGTGGTGCTGAATGCTCTTAGACTGCAAAGAGCGAAACTATAAACTGTAGCACCGAGTCCTTTTGGCTCGGTGCTTTTGTGATTGATTAAATCTGAATGAGTTATTCTGATAAAATATTTCCCCGCATCATTAAACTCGGAAAAAAGTAAAATAAACAGATTGGCTGAGATAATAAGGTTTGAAAGCGCTTAAACGGCTGTATTTGGTCATTTATAGTAAAATTCTGCAATAATTGGCTCTTTACTGTCCTATTCAACAGGAGTAAGATACTTTCATAAATACATTTCATATATTCTTAATTCGCTTAATCCATTATGGAGCGGGGGACCCAATTTTGCTGCTTTTTTTGCAGCTTGGGGTGAATCCTTTACTGGTAGGGCTACTCTCATTGCCCGAACCCGACAGCTAACTTCGCAAGCGTTCTTGAGAGAGGATAATGAAACTAATGTGATCTAAAAAAAAGACACAGCGGTTCATGGAACCTCTGTGTCTTTTTGTGTGCAAAAATTGGTATCGAAAGAAGGAAATCCTGTTGAAAAAGCAATTTGCCGTATTTGGTCTTGGACGTTTTGGAGGAAGTCTTGTAAAGGAATTTCATGAAATGGGCATTGAAGTTTTAGCCGTTGATAAAGACGAAGAGAAGGTGCAATATTACTCTCAATATGCGACTCTTGCAGTAAAAGCAAATGCAATTGATGAAGCGACTCTGAAACAGCTTGGCGTCCGCAATGTAGACCACGCATTTGTTTCTTTCGGAGATGATATTGAAGCAAGCATCCTTACCTCTCTTCTGCTGAAAGAAATGGAGATTCCGCAAGTGTGGGCAAAAGCTCAAAATGACTATCATCAGAAAGTTTTAGACAAAATAGGAGTAAACAAAGTCATTCATCCTGAACGGGACATGGCAAAGCGGATTGCCCACCATATCATTTCAGAAAAAATGATTGATTATATTGAGCTTTCGAAGGAATTCAGCATGGTAGAGCTCATTGCTTCAGCAAAAATTCATTCAAAAACATTAATCGATCTGGATATTAGGGGAAGATATGGCTGTAATATAGTCGGCATACAGCGAGAGGAAGAAGTCATTGTATCTCCCCCTGCCGATGAATCAATCAAATCCGGCGACATTCTGCTTGTCATCGGACGGAACAAAGACATCATTCGTTTTGAGGAGGAGGGGATGTAAGTGATAACAGGACAAAAACTGCAAAAAATGCTTCGCTTCAATCCTTCTCAGCTGCTTGTTATTGTATTTGCAGCGGGTATCATTCTTGGAGCGGTTTTATTAAAGCTTCCTATCGCGACTCATGGTTCTATCAGATGGCTTGATGCCTTATTCATTTCAGCTTCGGCCATGACCGTAACAGGCCTAGCTACTGTAGACCCAGGGAGCACATTTACGACCTTTGGGCAGACTATTATTGCTCTTCTCATTCAGCTAGGCGGACTTGGAATCATGTCGTTTGCCATTCTGACTTATATGGTTCTTGGAAAGAAAATCGGGATTAAAGAACGGCTTGTTATGCAACATGCCCTCAATCAAACCTCGCTTGGCGGAGTTGTTAATCTTGTTAAATACTTATTTCTTTTTTCTATCATGATTGAATTCATCGCCATGGTTTTCTTATCTTTTAGATGGGTTCCGGAATTCGGCTGGTCGAGAGGGCTTTTCTACAGCTTTTTCCACGCCATTTCAGCTTTTAACAATGCCGGGTTTGCTTTATGGCCAGATAACATAATCCGTTATGTGAATGATCCATTAGTGAATATTGTGATATCGTCTCTATTCATAATCGGGGGCATCGGATTTACAGTTCTTCTTGATATATGGAAAAAAAGAAAGTTCAGCAAATTTTCTCTGCATACTCGAATTATGTTAGTCGGAACCCTTGTCATCAATGTTTTTGCCATGATGTTCATCTTTTTCGTTGAATACTCAAATCCAGAAACCCTTGGCAATCTTTCATCTGGCGGGAAATTACTTGCCTCCTATTTTCAGGCGGTATCCCCAAGAACAGCAGGTTTTAACACATTGGATATGGCAAGTCTTGATGAGGCCACACTTTTTCTCATGATTATTCTAATGTTTATTGGCGGGGGCAGCGCCTCAACAGCCGGAGGAATCAAGCTTACTACTGCGATTATTATCGTGTTTGCAACGATTGCATTTTTGCGGGGAAAAGAAGACATTACGATTGGAAGAAGAAGCATTCATTCCCGCTATATTTTAAAAGCGCTGGCAATCGCAATGGTCAGTTTAATGTTTGTTTTAACAGCGATCTTTATCTTAACTATTTCTGAAAAAGCATCTTTCATTGAAATTCTTTTTGAAACGGTTTCAGCCTTTGGAACTGTTGGGCTGTCGATGGGGATAACAGGAAGCCTGTCGGATCTTGGAAAAGAAGTGATCATCGTGATTATGTTTATTGGAAAAGTAGGGCCGCTTACGCTTTTATTTACACTGGCTAAACCGCAGAAGCAAAAAATTAAATATCCTAATGAAGACATCTTAACTGGATGAGAAAAAGGCTTCGGAGACGAGAAGCCTTTTTGTTATAGATTTGAGAGAATTAACGAAGCAAGAACGCCTAAAGAAGCAATCAATCCTACGGTCGGCCCGCCTTCTTCGAATGCTTCCGGCATCATTGTCGAGGCTACCATTGCAATGATGCCTCCAGCTGCAAAAGCGCCTATAAAGGCAATCACTGATGTGTCTGCATTTTGCAGCAGCGAGAATCCGAGAAATGAGCTGAGTGAAGAAAGAAGCAAAACGATCAGCCACATCGTAAGGATCCTTTTCTTGGAATAGCCGTCTTTTCTCAAACCGACAGAGCTTGACAGCCCCTCCGGAAAATTACTGATGAAAACGGCTGTCACCATTAAGAAGCTGACAGTATTCTCCTGAAGAAGGCTGACTCCGATAATGACGGACTCAGGTATGGCATCAATGACAGTACCTATGAAAATGGAGACTCCTGAATGATTTTCAGGATTTTGTTTTGAACGTTTTCTGTCGCTTCCGCCATTTTTATTAATAAGCCATTCACTGATTGTAAAGGTTAAAGAACCGAAAATGAATCCGCCCGATGCTGCAAGCAGTCCACCTTCATCTACTGATTCTCTAAGCAGTTCAAATGAAGCTGCCCCAATCAGGACTCCCGTGCCAAACGACATAATGAATCCTAAAAATTTGCGAGGTATCTCTTTATAGATGCCAAGCAAGGCTCCAAGCAGTATAGAGGAACCAGCAAAGGCTCCCCAGAGTGCGGCCTGCAGCATAAGGCTGATTCCCTCCTTACGGAATAATTTAATGTTAGCTTACCAAATATCTTACAGAAAATGCAAAAAGGGCATATCGAATGAAGAGAGTATTCTGTAAAATAAATTGTAAGCGATTACACAAAAGGGGTGCTGAACATGCAGGATGCTAATTTGCTGTTTAATCTAAAAAAATTTATGGATGACGAGCTTTATGAATATACGGTGCAAAGGCTGTCAGAATTTCAAAAGCTTTGTTTTGAAGAGTTTGATCAGCGCGCGGCGCATACGGACAGAGAGGGTCAGCCGAAACTCATCCGCTATGATAAGTTCGGAAATGATGTTTCGAAAGTATGGCTGAACGAAGGATATAAAAAAACGATAGAGGACACCTATAAAACAGGAATTGTCGGCTATTTGCACAAGAGGATTCCTGAATTGAACAGAAAGGCAAACTATCACTATTCGTATGCTTTAGGCTATCTTTTGTCACAGGTTGAATCCGGCTTTTATTGTCCTGTGACTCTAACCATGGCAACCGCTTATTTAATTGACGAATATGCAGACGAGGAGTTAAAAGCCAAATTTTTGCCGCATGTCACTTCTACAGGTGACGTTGAACTTTATGAAGGAGCTACTTTTTTAACAGAAAGACAGGGTGGTTCTGATGTGGGATCAAATGAAACGAAGGCTGTGAGAAATGGATCAGGCTACAAGCTTTATGGAGAAAAATATTTTGCAAGCAATGCAGGCGCATGCAAGGTAGCGGCCGTGCTTGCGAGAATAGAGGGAGCTCCCGCTGGAACAAAAGGATTATCTCTTTTCTTGGTTCCTTGGAAAAAAGAGGATGGAACTTCAAATCAAATCTATATCAGGCGTCTGAAAGATAAATTGGGGGTAAGGGCCGTTCCTTCGGCAGAAGTTGAATTAAACGGAGCGGAAGCGTACTTAATTGGGGATCCTTCCAGAGGATTTTACTATATGATGGAGGCTCTTAATCTTTCAAGAATCTGCAATGCCATCGCATCAGCGGGAATTATGAGAAGAGCTTACATCGAAGCTAAAGGCTATGCAGATCAGAGGACTGCTTTTGGCAAACAGCTGACGCAATCTCCGATGATTCAGGAAACACTTTGTAAAATGGCTGTGCGTCAGGAAATTCAGACAAGCGCCTGTTTTGAATTAATACAGCTGTTTGAAAAGGTAATGAGAGAAAAGAGCTCTGCAGACGAAGAAAAAGCGCTGACCCGTCTTTTCATCGCTTTATTAAAAGCGAAGACGGCAGAAGAAGCCATTAAATTCTCGCACGAGGCGATTGAAATGCACGGCGGAAATGGATACATTGAAGATTTTGTAACGCCAAGACTATTGCGTGATTCTCAAGTCCTGACCGTATGGGAGGGGACGGCAAATATACTTGGTCTTGAAGTCTTGCGCCTTATTAAAAAACATGATGTTCATTTAGTATTTCTCGCATGGATGAGAAAAAACTCCGGCGGAAGTTCAGCTGTTATTAGCGGGATAAGGGAACTTGAAGAGCTGCTCACTTTTCTTGAAACACAAAAAGAAGAGGCGTGGAATGTTCATGCGAAAAAAGTATCCGCGTTAATGTGCGATCTGCTCCTGAGTGCCATTGCGCTTAAAGATGCCCATACAGGGGACCGGAGGAAAAAGGCAATAGCAGATGTATGGCTTGAAGACTGCTGGAACAATACCTATAAGGATGAAAAGATGCTGGCCGTTAAATACTATGATTTAATTGTTGAATCTAAGGGATCAGCAATGAACGCTTATATATAGAAGTAAACGAAAAAAGTCTTCCGGCTGGAAGACTTTTTTCGTTTAAAAAGGGCTATGCTTATGTGAATTGGTTGGGAGACTAAATTATTTCTCGAGAACGATTTTCTCAAGTTCATCAAGCATTAAGTTTGCAGCTTTAACACCGCCTGCAGTGTTCCAAATCGCATCATCAACTTGGTACACTTTGCCTGCCTTTACTGCATCAAGGTTTTTCCAAAGCGGATCATTTGTAAATTCTTCTGCTTGCTTTTCAGCATCTGCCTTTGTTTCAGCAGGAGCATAGGTGAAGTAAAACAAATAATCTCCATCCATCTCTGGAATTAATTCTTTTGTTACTTCGCGAACGAATAAGTCGTCCGGGTTATCTGAGAATAATTTTTCAAGGTTTGCAGGACGTGCAAATCCTAACTCTTCAAGGATGACACCAGAGAATGTATCTTTATAATAAATGCGAGTAGTTCCAGCCATGAAACGAACAACTGAAATTTCTTGATCCAGTTTATCGCCTGCATTAGCTTTCATTTCCGCAATGCGGGCATCATAGTCAGCTAGAACTTTTTTGCCTTCTTCTTCACGGTCTAATGCTTTAGCATAGAAGCTAAAGTTTTCTTTCCAGTCACCTCTAAGTGTTTCAGAGAAAACAGTAGGAGCAATTTTGCTTAACTTTTCATATTGGTCTTCCTGACGCATTTTGTTTCCGATAATTAAATCAGGCTTTAATGCAGCAATTGCTTCTACATTAAGTGCACTCTCATCTCCAACAACCTCAACATCTGTCATTTCATCAGAGATGTGGCCATACCACGGATCGCCTAACCATGATTTAACAGCCCCAACTGGTGTAACACCCAAAGCTAAAAGAGCTTCAGTTCCTTCATTTGTTAAAATAACAACCTTTTCAGGTTTTTTCTTAATTTCAGTTGTGCCCATTGCATGCTCAACAGTATATGCTTCACTTTCTTTATCTTTGCTGCCGGTGTCTGCAGACTCTTCTTTCCCGCCGTTGCCGCACGCTGCAAGAAGTACTGCCGATAAAACGATTGCAATAAGTGCCAGCCATGCTTTTTGATATGTAGCTTGCATTTGATGTTACCCCCATATTTTCTTTTGATAATGATTTTCAATTACAATTAAATATTAATTTTTTCACTATCACTTGTCAACACTTAATTGAAAATGATTTTCATTTACAACTAAAATATTAATTTTTCTGATTTCGATTGTCAACATTTAATTGAAAATGATTTTCAAATTCAATTGACTTTGTTACAATAGCTTTAGAAAAATATTAAGAAGTGATGGTTTCACATCAAGAGGTATAAATATGTTATTACAGACTAATTTGGTGAAAACAGCTGGACTTATCACTGGTTTTATTTTGCTTTTAATAAGTATTTGCGCAAGTGTCGTGCTTGGCTATACACAAACCTCGTGGAATACAGCGATTAATGCGTTTTTAAACTTTAATGGATCGAATGAACATCTTATTATACAAACAGTTCGGATTCCTAGAGCAGCAGTGGCTGTTGTTGTCGGAGCAAGTCTTGCTGTTGCCGGGGCGCTGATGCAGGCCCTTACAAAAAATCCGCTGGCATCTCCAGGTGTATTCGGAATCAATGCCGGAGCGGGATTCTTTGTTGTGATTGGCGTTTCTATTTTTGGCGTCAGCTCTTTGCAGGCATTTACCTGGATTTCATTTTTAGGAGCAGCTGTTGCTGCCTTCACTGTTTATTTTGCAGGTTCTTTCGGGAGAGAAGGGCTGACCCCTATGAAGCTTACATTGGCCGGAGCGGCGATGGCTGCACTGTTTTCCTCGCTGACTCAAGGATTTTTAGTAAGCAACGAAGCGGCTCTCGATCAAGTCCTGTTTTGGCTTGCCGGATCAGTTCAGGGAAGGAAGCTTGAGCTGCTATACAGTATTCTTCCTTATATAGGCATCGCATTTGTTATTTGCATCTTCCTTGCATCAAAGATTAATCTGCTGATGATGGGAGAAGATGTTGCAAAAGGGCTCGGCCAGAAGACAGGAACTGTTAAATTAATAACAGCTGCTGTTATTATTCTGCTTGCAGGAGGAGCCGTCGCGATCGCAGGGCCTGTTGGATTTGTGGGGATTGTCATTCCGCATATTGCGCGTTTCTTTGTCGGGAATGATCATCGCTGGGTTCTTCCTTATTGTGCGGTACTGGGCGGAGTGCTGTTAGTGACGGCTGACATTGGAGCAAGGTTCGTAGCGATGCCTGAAGAGGTGCCGGTAGGAGTGATGACGGCTCTTGTCGGAACACCATTTTTCATCTACATCGCACGCAGGGGGTTCCAGAAATAATGAAAAGCTATCAATCATTTAGAATAGGGAAAGGATTGATTTCTTTCCTTATCGATAAAAAAGCCTTAACGGTCTTCGGTGTTTTGCTTCTGGTCACTGCGTTTACCTTTCTTTTCAGTACAGGTATGGGTGACTTGAGAATCGGACCGATTCAAGTGCTTAAAACACTGGCTGGATACGGGACAGAGATGGATGAACTTGTCATTCAATCCTTCCGTCTGCCGAGGATCCTGATTGCCCTATTGGTTGGAATATCGCTTGCCGTTGCGGGCGGCATTCTTCAGGGAATTATCCGCAATCCGCTTGCATCTCCGGATATTATCGGGATTACAGGCGGAGCTTCCGTTGCTGTGGTGATGTTTCTTGCCATATTCAGCGATAAAAATAACTCATTGACTGTTCCGATTCAGTGGATGCCGGTTGCTGCATTCATAGGGGCGACAGTTATTGCATTATTAGTTTATATCCTCTCATGGAGAGGCGGCTCCTCTTCAATAAGACTCGTTCTGGTCGGGATCGGACTTTCCATGCTTGCTCAGTCCCTTACTACTTTACTGATGATAAAAGGACCGATCTACCGTGCTGCACAGGCAAATATCTGGATAACAGGAACGGTCTATTCCGCAACCTGGGATCAAGTCAAGATTATGGTGCCTGTTACAATTGTATTGGTCATCATCAGCTTTATTTTTGCAAGAAACGTGAACATTCAGGAATTAGGGGATGAGCTTGCCGCTGGTGTGGGAAGTGCTGTTCAGCTCAACCGTTTTATTCTGCTGCTGATTGCCACTGCATTAACTGGCAGTGCTGTTGCTTTTGCCGGAGGAATCGGATTTGTAGGTCTTATTGCCCCGCATATCGCAAGAAGACTTGTAGGTTCATCTTTTGGTGCTTTGCTTCCTGTGTCGGCATTGATCGGGGCGGTGCTCGTTATGGCTGCAGATTTGATAGGAAGAACCCTTTTCGCTCCGCTGGAAATCCCGGCAGGTGTTTTCACTGCAGCAATTGGAGCACCTTATTTCATCTACTTGCTTTATAGAAGCAGAAACAACTAGGCTGTTTCCGAAGAATCTGATTTTCAGCACTCAGCCAATAATCAATCCTTATGTGAAAAGGAGCTGGATTGTCAATGACAGCAATTAAAACAAAGACGCTAACATTGTCATATGGAGAAACAACCATTATAGATAAGCTCGATTTAGAGATCCCAAAAGGCGAAATAACGGTATTCATCGGCAGCAACGGCTGCGGAAAATCAACACTTCTGCGTTCAATAGCACGGCTTTTAAAACCTGAAAAAGGCGCCGTTCTTTTAGAGGGTGAAGCTATTGCAAAGCTTCCCACTAAAGAAGTGGCTAAGAAGCTTGCCATTTTGCCCCAAGGTCCTGCTGCACCTGAAGGTCTGACAGTGCTTCAGCTTGTCAAGCAAGGCCGATATCCTTATCAAAACTGGCTTAAGCAATGGACGGAAAAAGATGAGAAGGCAGTCATGAGCGCGTTAGAGTCTACGGGAATGCTGGAATTGGCAGAAAGACCAGTTGATTCATTGTCTGGCGGACAGCGCCAGCGTGCCTGGATTGCCATGACACTTGCACAGGATACGGATATTATTTTGCTTGATGAACCGACAACTTATTTAGATATGACTCATCAAATTGAAATTCTGGATCTTTTATTTGAGCTGAATGAAAAAGAACAGCGAACGATTGTAATGGTGCTTCATGATCTGAATTTAGCCTGCCGATATGCACACCATATAGTTGCCCTTAAGGATAAGCAAATCTATGCTGAAGGCAGACCGGAACATGTCATTAACTGCAATCTGGTAAAGGATGTTTTTCAAATGAACTGCGAAGTAACAATGGATCCTCTATTTGGAACACCTCTTTGCATTCCGCATGGCAGGGGCCGGTGCATCATTAAAGAGGCGGCCATTTAATCATGAACGATTTTACAAAAGAGGAGCTTGATTATTTATCGAGATTCAGGCTGAGTTTGGAACGAAATGAATCAGTCTTAACAGCGGATGCAGCAGACTTGCTGAATTCTGATCTTCTTTCGCGGTATTTGATGAAGATCCAGCCGAGAATTCATTCAGACAGATTAAATGTTACAGGGTCCATGCTTGTAAAACGGTATGCCTTCCTGGCAGCGATGGCTCTTTTTTCTATGACTGTCTTCGGGAAAAAACTGAATACGGACCCGGCAAATCTTTCACTTGTGACGGATGATGAGGATCCCTTATGGCTGCCATCTTTTTACTTCCATTCACTAGAGTGTATTCCTGCTTCAAAAAACAGAGGTGCCTGGAGAGACGAACTGCTGAGCGATTTATTCCGTGACCATATTAGTAAACTCATCTCGATTGTGGCAAAGGAAGCAAGAATTTCCAAGCTGATCCTTTGGGAGAATGTCGTCCTTTATGTGGTATGGATGTACGACACGCTGCTTGCAAACAAACCTGAGTATGTTACGATAGAGCAAATACAGGCGGATTATCTGTATGTAGTGAAAGAAGCAGACGGAGAACTTTTCGGAGAAGGAATGAAAAACCCTTTCTTGCCTTTCTACAGGGAATCAGGACAAGCAGCAGAAGCGCCGAAACTTAGACAAACATGCTGTCTTTACTATCTGACTTCAGAGAAAAGAGATCGCTGCAGTACTTGTCCGAAGCATTGTTTAACTTAATGGATGATTAGGAGGAGATCTTGTTGAAGGAAGACCTTAAAGAACCGCTGAATGGCCTGATTGAAAAATATACAGAACTGCTTCTTGGTGAGGCGACGCCAGAACTTCAGGAAAAAGTAAAACACTGGGTGATCTATTCGCATATTGCAAAATCCATGCCGCCTCTTGTAAAGCATTGGAACGATACGTATCCTGCAGAAAAAGAAAAAGTAAAACAGCTTATTGCAGAAATTAAGCAGATGAATGAACAGCATCGGGAAAAATCACAGATGAATAATAAAGAATCCTAATTAATCTCAGAGAACGAATGAACAGCTCTGGGGTTTTTTATTTTATTCGGCAGAATAGCCTTTTGCCTTTTTTTTCGTAAAGAAATAGTAAATAGGCACACACAGGAAAAAAGGTATGACCGAACCTGAAACCGCTTTAATTGCACCATCCTGGTAGGTGACTGTGTGCTCCCATTTCAGCCAGACGATTTCAAATGTATAGCCAATCAGATATAAGAGACTTACTGAAAAGAGATATAGAAATACAGAAACCGCATAATATTTCATTTGAAATCACCTCCAGCATTTTCCTTTATTGTGATTATACTGTATATTTTGAAAGAGTGAAAGAATGGAAAAATCTTTCATCAGTGAATAAATTCTTGCAAAAATGGGGGACTAACCAATCATGTGTCAGTCAGTAGCAATTATCCGTCCAATTGAAACGAAGGATCTTATTCATTTATGGGAGATCAAGTATAAAGATGAGCACCCTGAGTGGAAGAAGTGGGATGCTCCTTATTTTGAACATAAAAATCTTACTCTGACAGACTTTCTTTCACAAAAAGACAGTATCGTAGATCAAGATGATTACTGGGCCATCGTTGCCGGTGACAAAGTTATCGGCACAGTAAGCTATTATTGGGAACATGAGCCTTCACTATGGCTTGAAATGGGGATAGGCATTTATGATCCTTCTTATTGGAACGAAGGATATGGAACGAAAGCCTTCTGTTTATGGATTGATCACTTATTTGAGACATTGCCTATTGTAAGAGTCGGGTACACCACATGGTCTGGGAATATAAGGATGATTAAAGTGGGAGAAAAGCTTGGCATGACAGTAGAGGGGCGTATGAGAAAGTGCAGAGTGGTAAATGGTGAACACTATGATTCCATCAGAATCGGTTTATTACGGGAAGAGTGGGAAGAACGGGCTGAAAAAAGGTAAATTTTTAAAATGACAAAAAACGGGTTCGGCCAGGGGATGAGAAGGGTATAGATACAAGAAGAGTAATTCCCAGGGAGAGTGAACACAAAATGGACCAATCAAGACCAGTTATCGGCATATCAAGCTCAGTAGTAGATCACGGAGATATTCCGAGCGTGCATGTGCATCAAAAATATATTAGTTCTGTCATTGAGGCTGGAGGGATTCCGGTTGTGATTCCGCTAATAGACGATGAAATGGCAAAAGTTATCGTATCTAAATGCGACGGCTTTATTCTTAGCGGAGGGGAAGATGTGGACCCTCATTCTTACGGGGAGGACCCAGATCCAAAACTGAGAAAAACAAACGGTGTTCGGGATGAAATGGAAATAGCCGTTGTAAAATATGCGAAAGAAACCCAAAAACCTGTATTTGGAATTTGCCGGGGCATTGCGATGCTGAACGCAGCTCTTGGCGGTACGGTTACACAGGATATAGAGAGTACCTGCGAGAATCCAATCAAGCATTATCAAACAGCAGACCGTCCGAATCCCACTCATGAAATCACGGTTGAAAAAGGCAGCAAACTGCATGGCATTTTTGGAACGGATAAAGTCCGAGTAAACAGTATGCACCATCAGGCAGTCGGAAAGCTTGCAGATGGGCTAACGGCAACAGCTAAAGCGTCAGACGGGATCATAGAAGGCTTTGAAGGAACGGATAACGACTGGTATGTACTTGCTGTTCAATGGCACCCTGAAGAAATGGCAGCCGAAGATGAAGCGATGCATAACCTGTTTAAAACATTTGTGGATAAATGCAAATAAAAAAGAAAGCGGCATAGTGCTGCTTTCTTTTTATTTGGGCGCTTCATAGTTTGCGGTCTGGCAGCCGGAGCCAAACGGACGATTCCGGTTTTCGTGGTGTCTAGCTCC
>NZ_JBCMYF010000004.1:0-130097 GCF_050483325.1 Metabacillus idriensis | reverse complement strand
CAGTCGGTTCCGCTTTTCGTTATTGCAAATAAGGTGATTGCTGCTGCAGGTAATCAGCGAACTGCTGGTGGGATTGCTGCAGTTTTTGGCTGTCTGCCGCTTCAAGCTTGTACCAGCCGTTTTTGTACATAAGATTATATAATTCCCTTTGGCAATTTTGAGTTTCGTTGAAGATCCCCTGAATATCCTGATAAAGAGAATCATGGCTCATCTCATTTAGGGCTGTGCAATAAGAATCTGTCATATATTTTTCAGTAGCCAGCAGTTCATTGATAAAGTCCCGGTCATTCATTTGAGGGGTTTTAGGTACTTGTGTTTCAGGATTGCCGATTTTGCTCTGATTTTGATTACTATTCATCCTGCATCTCTCCTACTGAAGCTGAGTCCTGTATGCTTCCTGATTTGGATTTAAATGAGTCAAAATTTTAGAATAATGCTGTTCGTGCATTTTTCCAACCTTCTCGAGCTCGCTTTTTAATTGCTGATCACTGCATTGTCCTGCAAAGAAGTGTGCTTTTTTCATGGCAAGCAAATTCCACGAAAGCATATCAGTCAAATAAAGGTGATCTTTTGTCGTAATGACAGATGGCGGCTGCTGCATCATGCCTTGCTGCGTGCCTGTATTCTGCTGTTGCTGCATGGGTATAACCTCCTTCAAACATTTTCTTCCTTATCGTTCCTCATCCGTGAAATCCTATACGGAAATTCGGCGGCAAGTCTCGTGCAAATAAAGATGGATAATATTCAAACTATTTCAAATATGATAAAGTAACAGTTAATTCTTGGTTCATGCGCCAAATAGAGTGGAGGACTTCAAATGGAGCAATTACTTCGAAGTTTTTTCTTGTTTTTATCAAAGAATAAAAGAATGACAAAGGCTGCAAAAAGATATGGTCTAAGATTTGGTGCAGCACGCTTTGTTGCCGGTGAAACGATTGAACTCGCTGCAGCTGCCATAAAAAAGCTGAATGAGAAAAATTTAGACGTCACAATTGATTATTTGGGTGAATTTGTCGATAACGAAGCGGAAGCGAATGAAATGGCGAATCAAACCATTCAGGCACTAGAAGCAATAGGCAGAGAAAATCTCCGGTCACAGCTTTCCTTAAAGCTGACTTCCATGGGACTTGATATCTCGGAAGAGACAGTGTTGCGGAATATGCGGAGGATTCTGGATTCAGCAAAGACAAACAATGTTTTTGTCACGATTGATATGGAAGACTATTCGCGGTGCGGGAAAACCATTAAAATCTTTAAAACCTTGAAGAAAGAGTATGATAACGTTGGAACAGTCATTCAGGCATATCTGTACAGAACGGTTAAAGATATTGAAGATCTGAATCCCCTTCACCCCAATTTGCGGCTAGTTAAGGGAGCATACAAAGAATCTCCGCGTGCAGCTTTTCCTGAAAAAAAAGATGTCGACGAAAATTTCAAGAAAATCATCAAAATGCATTTGCTAAATGGAAATTATACAGCAGTTGCTACTCATGATGATGCAATCATTGAATTTACAAAACGATTCGTAGCAGAAAATAACATTGCAAGTGATAGGTTCGAATTTCAAATGCTGTATGGCATCAGGACTGAACGCCAGCTCGAACTGGTGAAAGAAGGATATAAGATGAGGGTATATGTCCCATACGGCACAGACTGGTACGGTTACTTTATGCGCCGTCTTGCTGAACGGCCGGCAAACGTTGCTTTCGTACTGAAAGGGATGCTTAAAAAATAAGAAAAAACGCTCAGGATTCCTGAGCGTTTTTTGTCTCATGATGGAGATTATTGTTCTAAAAACCTCAAAAGCTCACTGTTGAATTTCTCTTTTTCATCAAAAAACAAGCCGTGTCCGCTGTTCTCAAAAGGAATAACAAATGAATATTGAATTCCTTCGCTCATTGCCTCAGTGAATTCAAATGGACAGATCTGATCTTTCTTCCCGTGGAAAATGGCAGTCGGAACATTTACTTTAGCTAAATCAGAGCGGCCGTCTTCATCTCGCAATGCTTCTGCTGATTTAATTGTTGCATAGGAGGAAGCCTCAAGTCCGAGGTCATGGAACCATGCCTTAAACTCTTCAGAAAGCTCGCTTTCAAAAAACATTTTTCCGAACTCTGCGAGCATAGCCGGTCTGTCTGTTTGAAGGTTCGTGATAATATCGTCTGTTTCTTCCATGGATAAACCATAAGGATAATCATCTCTTTGTGTGAACAGAGGAGCAGCTGCCGCAAGCAGCATTAACTTAGAAACCTTATGCCCCTCATGTCTTGCCATATATCTGACGGCAATCGGTCCACCCATCGAAAACCCGGCAAGCACGACATTATCAAGCTTCAAATCATCAATAACCGCTTTAACATCGTCCGCCATTGTGTCATAGTCATAACCATCTTTTGTGCGGTCTGATTTTCCATATCCCCTGAGATCGATGCCGATAAAGCGGTAGCCTTTTTCAGGAAGCTCATTCAGCTGATATTCAAACATTTTATGATTCACTGGCCATCCATGCAGGAATACGACTGGCTGTCCTTCTCCAATATCTTCAGCAAATAGTTTTACGCCTTTTTCTACTTCGATAAAGTGTCCCATGTTTTATCCCCTTTTCCTTCAAAATTTCATATGTAAGAAAATATACCCTGTTACAAATACCGCAAAACAGAAAGACGGAGAGTTTGCTGTATAAAAAAAGCCGATTCTCATTAGAATCAGCTTTCATCAGCCTTATTCATGTCCCATGTTTTTCTTTCCATATTGCTGATTTGTACTTGAGCGTTTGCCCCCGCCGTCCATCTCGTTTGTTGGACCAGAGCTGCCTTTTACGCTTGATGCACTTACTCCTGCTTTAGATGGCTGTTTCTTTAATCTTGCCATAATTGGTCACCTCCTGGCTTTTATCCTTCCCGCAGCTGCTTTTTTTCATGCTGCGTGCAATAAATATGTGAATTTTTTGTAAATGTATTGAACAAATTTTCTAAATCTTTTATATTAGTATATAGAGGAATTGATTCCTGACTATTTTTTTCATCAAAAAATGAATGAGCATTCATTCAAATTACCAAAAGGGGGAGCATTCATGGTCCAGCGAATTAAAAAAGCTGCAGTTTTAGGGTCTGGTGTTATGGGTTCGGGAATTGCTGCACACTTGGCAAATATCGGAATCCCTGTTTTACTGCTAGATATCGTACCGCGCACGCTTAACGATATCGAAGAGAAGAAAGGACTTTCTTTAGAAAATCGCTCTGTCAGAAACCGAATCTCGAGTGAAGCCATCCAAAAGCTATTAAAACAAAAGCCGGCTCCGCTGACTGCGAAGGAAAATCTTTCATTGATCGAAGCGGGTAACTTCGAAGATGACATGCACAGATTGTCTGAAGCTGATTGGATTATTGAGGTAGTCGTTGAGAACTTAGATATAAAGAAAAAAGTCTTTACATTAGTCGACCAATATAGAAAACAAGGAAGCATTGTCAGCTCTAATACATCAGGAATCTCGGTTGAGGCAATGGCTGAGGGAAGATCTGATGATTTTCAAAATCATTTCCTCGGGACACATTTCTTCAATCCGCCCCGTTATTTAAAATTGCTCGAAGTCATTCCGACTAAAACAACATCTCCAGAGGTTTTATCTTTTATTAAAACATTCGGGGAAGATGTGCTCGGCAAAGGTGTTGTGGAAGCGAAAGACACTCCAAACTTTATCGCAAACCGAATTGGAACATACGGACTGCTTGTCACTGTTCAGGAAATGCTGAATGGAAAATACAGTGTAGGTGAAGTGGATTCTGTTACAGGGCCGCTGATCGGACGCCCGAAAAGCGCAACGTTCAGAACACTTGATGTTGTGGGACTTGACACATTTGCACATGTAGCAAAGAACGTATATGACCAAGTTGAAGGCAGCGAAAAAGCGGTTTTCGAAATCCCTGAATTTATGAAGAAAATGCTCGAAAATGGCTGGCTTGGAAGCAAATCTGGCCAGGGTTTCTTCAAAAAAGAAGGAAAAGAGATTCTTGAACTGAATCCAGACACGCTTGAATACGGAGAAAGAAAAAAATTAAAGGCGCAAAGCATTGAAATGGCAAAACAGGCTAAAGGTGCAGCGGCAAAAATGAAAGCGCTTATCTATTCTGGTGACAGAGCAGGCCAATTGCTTTGGAATATTACAAGTCCGACTCTCCTTTATTCAGCAGAATTATTAGGTGAGATCGCAGATGACATCGTTGCGATAGATGAAGCAATGAAATGGGGCTTCGGCTGGCAATATGGTCCATTTGAGACGTGGGATGCCATCGGACTCTCTAAGTCAGCTGCAAAAATGGAAGCAGAAGGAGAGAGTGTTCCGGCGTGGATTAAAGATATGCTTGAACGAGGGTTTACATCTTTCTATAAAAAAGAAGAGGGCATTTCATATTTTTATCATGATGGTGATTACAGACGCATTCAGCAAAATGCGAAAGTCCTTGATTTAAAAGATATTAAAGAGAAAAAAGGGGTCATTAAAAAGAACAGCGGTGCTAGCTTAATCGATCTTGGAGATGATGTTGCACTACTTGAATTTCATTCTCCAAACAATGCAATCGGAATGGATATCATTCAAATGATCAATTTCGCAATCGAGGAAGTCAGCAAAAATTACAAAGGACTTGTCATCGGGAATCAGGGCAAGAACTTCTGTGTCGGAGCAAACCTTGCGATGATATTGATGGAAGCTCAGGATGACAACTACTTTGAAGTAGACATGGTTGTCCGCCACTTCCAGCAGGCCATGATGAAGATTAAATACAGTTCAAAACCGGTTGTGGCTGCCCCGTTTGGCATGACGCTTGGCGGCGGAGCTGAAATTTGTCTTCCGGCAGCACACATTCAGGCTTCAAGTGAAACCTACATGGGATTAGTAGAAGCAGGTGTTGGTTTAATCCCCGGCGGAGGCGGCAACAAAGAACTTTACTTGAAACTTCTGAACAGCATCCCTAAAGGCGTAGACTTCGATCTTCAGAATGTCGCAAATAAAGTCTTTGAAACAATTGCTATGGCTAAGGTATCAGCCTCAGCTGCTGAAGCACGAAACAATTTCTTCTTAAATGATAGGGACTCAGTCAGCTTTAATGGAGACCATCTCCTGCATGATGCAAAGCTAAAAGTCATTGAACTGTCTGATAAAGGATATAAAGCGCCTGTCCGCAAAAAGGTTCCGGTTGTAGGCGAAACAGGTTACGCAGCATTGCTCCTTGGGGCACAATCCATGCTTCAATCCGGCTATATTTCAGAGCATGATTTAAAAATTGCGAAAAAACTTGCATATGTCATTGCAGGCGGCAAGGTTCCATTTGGAACTGAAGTGGATGAACAATACCTGTTGGATTTAGAAAGAGAAGCTTTCCTGAGCCTGGTTCAAGAGGGCAAATCGCAGCAAAGAATGCAGCACATGCTTGTTAAGGGGAAACCACTACGTAATTAGGAGGGGGCACTGTTATGAGAGAAGCGGTCATTGTAGCAGGTGCGAGAACACCTGTAGGAAGAGCGAAAAAAGGATCACTTGCAACTGTCAGACCAGATGATTTAGGGGCTCTTGTTGTAAAAGAAACGCTGAAGCGTGCAGGAGGCTATGAAGGAAATATAGATGATTTAATTATTGGCTGTGCCATGCCTGAAGCAGAACAGGGATTAAACTTGGCGCGGAACATCGGTGCTCTGGCCGGACTGCCTTACACAGTTCCTGCCATTACCGTAAACCGCTACTGCTCATCAGGATTGCAGAGCATTGCATATGCAGCAGAAAAAATTATGCTTGGCCATTCAGATACGGCGATTGCAGGCGGCGCAGAATCAATGAGTATGGTCCCGATGATGGGGCATGTTGTCCGTCCAAATGCAAATCTGGCTGAAACCGCTCCTGAATATTACATGGGAATGGGGCATACAGCTGAGCAGGTAGCAAGAAAATACGGCGTCAGCCGTGAAGATCAGGATGCATTCGCGGTCCGCAGTCATGAGCGCGCTGCAAGAGCCATCCAGGAAGGCAAATTTGATGATGAAATTGTGGCAGTAGATGTTACACAAAGAAGTGTAGGCAGCGACAATAAGCTTCAGGAAAAACAGTTCCAATTCTCGAGAGATGAAGGGGTTCGTCCTGGAACGAGCATGCAGATTCTTGCGAATTTAAGACCTGCATTTTCCATTAAGGGATCAGTTACTGCAGGGAACTCTTCACAGACAAGTGACGGGGCTGCTGCAGTGATGGTAATGGACCGTGAAAAGGCAGATGCCCTCGGACTTCAGTCACTGGTGAAATTCAGATCCTTCGCTGTGGGCGGAGTACCGCCAGAGGTAATGGGAATTGGACCAATTGAAGCGATTCCGCGTGCGTTAAAACAAGCTGGACTAAGCTTATCTGATATTGGACTTTTTGAACTGAACGAAGCATTTGCGTCTCAATCCATTCAGGTAATCAGAGAACTGGGCTTAGATGAAGAGAAAGTAAATGTGAACGGCGGTGCGATAGCACTCGGTCATCCGCTTGGCTGTACAGGAGCAAAATTAACGCTTTCTCTTATTCATGAAATGAAGCGCCGAAATGAACAATTCGGAATCGTTACAATGTGCATCGGCGGCGGAATGGGTGCAGCAGGCGTATTTGAATTAGTTTAATGAATAGGAAGATGAAAAAAATAGAGTAAACGGGGGAACCAAACATGTCTAAAACGACTGAAAATGTAATCAAAGGCGGCAGCTTTTTATTAGATGATGTGACTTTTGAAAGTGTATTTACTCCTGAGGATTTCACAGATGAGCATAAAATGATTGCCAAAACGACAGAGGAATTTGTTGTAAATGATGTTTTGCCGCAATTAGAAGATATTGAGAATCATCAATTTGATAAATCCGTGAAGCTGCTTAAGCAAGCAGGAGATCTTGGTCTGCTTGGAGCTGATGTTCCTGAAGAATACGGCGGACTTGGACTCGATAAAATCAGTTCAGCTTTGATCACAGAAAAATTTGCGCGTGCCGGCAGCTTCTCATTATCCTACGGCGCACATGTAGGCATCGGATCTCTTCCAATAGTGCTCTTCGGCAATGAAGAACAAAAGCAGCAATACCTGCCAGACCTTGCAACGGGCCAGCGAATTGCAGCTTACGCATTGACTGAGCCGGGTTCTGGATCAGATGCACTTGGTGCAAGAGCAACTGCAAGACTGAATGCAGAAGGAACTCACTATGTCCTGAATGGAGAAAAACAATGGATTACAAACTCAGGCTTTGCTGATGTTTTTGTAGTCTATGCAAAAGTTGACGGCGAGCATTTCTCAGCTTTCATTGTAGAAAAAGAATACCCTGGCGTATCAACAGGTCCAGAAGAAAAGAAAATGGGAATCAAAGGTTCATCAACTAGAACTCTCATTCTTGAAGATGCGATGGTTCCAAAAGAAAATCTATTAGGTGACCTTGGGAAAGGCCATGTTATCGCCTTTAATATTCTTAACATCGGAAGATATAAATTAGCAGTAGGTACAATCGGCGGATCAAAACGTATTATTGATGTCTCTGTTCAATATGCAAATCAGCGCCAGCAATTTAAAACGGCAATCAGCAGCTTCTCGCTGATTCAGGAAAAGCTGGCTAATATGGCTTCTAAAACCTATGCAATGGAGAGCTCGGTCTACCGTACAGTAGGATTGTTTGAAGACCGCATGAGCCGCTTGTCACCTGAAGAAGTAAAAGACGGCAAAGAAGTAGCTGCTTCCATCGCTGAATATGCGATCGAGTGCTCTTTAAATAAAGTATTGGGATCTGAAACGCTCGATTATGTAGTAGACGAAGGTGTTCAAATCCATGGCGGTTACGGTTTTATGGCAGAATATGAAGTGGAGAGAGCATACCGTGATTCCCGTATTAACCGTATCTTTGAAGGAACAAATGAAATTAACCGCCTATTAGTGCCGGGAACATATTTGCGCAAAGCAATGAAAGGGGAATTGCCATTGCTGCAAAAGGCTCAAGCTCTGCAGGAAGAACTAATGATGCTTATGCCTGATGAGGTTGGCGAAGGCGTTCTTGAGCAAGAAAAACACTTATTGAAAAATGCTAAAAAAATCGGCTTGATGATCGCTGGACTTGCTGCACAAAAGTATGGCCAGTCATTGCAGAAGGAGCAGGAAGTATTAGTGAATATTGCAGATATCGTAAGCAATGTTTATGCAATGGAATCAGCGATCCTACGCACTGAAAAAGCAATCAGCAAAGCAGGAGAAGCAAAGAGTGCTCAAAAACTTCTCTACACTCAAGTATATTGCCAGGAAGCATTTAATGAAATCGAAGCACATGCAAAAGAATCTTTAGTTGCGATCGAGCAAGGGGATACACTCCGCATGATGATTTCAGCATTAAGAAAATTCACGCGTCACACTCCGATCAATGTGATTGCTAAAAAACGAGAAATTGCAGCTGCATTAATTGAAGAAAATGGTTACCGTGCTTAAGCAGACCATAAGAAATAGACCTTTTCCAGCAACGGAAAAGGTCTTATTTCTTTGCGGAATCTGGAATTTAGAAGATCGAAACTTGTGATTATGATTGTCCAAATGATTGTGGTAAAATAATGTTGTTCAATTACGGTTGCAGGTGGTGAAAAGAGTGGCTCTTACGTTTTACTGGTATCCAAAATGCGGTACATGCCGAAAAGCAAAAAAGTGGTTTGAAGATCACAATTTGCAGGCAGAAGATGTACATATTGTCGAAAATCCACCGACAAAAGAAGAATTAAAAACAATGCTTGATAACAGTGGGCTGGAAGTAAAAAAGTTTTTTAATACCAGCGGTCAAAAATACCGTGAATTAGGCATGAAAGAAAAGATTGCTTCTTTATCTGAAGATGAACTGCTTGAGATTCTGTCATCAGACGGCATGCTCATCAAAAGGCCATTAACAACAGACGGCAAGAAAGTTACCGTCGGCTTTAAAGAAGATCAATTTGAAGAAACATGGGGAAAGAAGTAGAAGACTTTTCACTTCAGTCTTTTTACAAATAAACATGATAAAACTTGGAGGTAATAAAAATGAACACACCAAAAGAACTTCGTTATTCTGAAGAGCACGAATGGGTTAAAGTGGAAGGCGAAAAAGTACGTATCGGAATCACCGATTTTGCTCAATCAGAACTTGGGGATATTGTATTTGTTGAGCTTCCTGAAGTTGGAGATGAAATTAAAGCAGACGAGCCTTTTGGCAGCGTTGAATCTGTTAAAACAGTTTCTGAGCTTTACGCGCCAATCAGCGGAAAAGTTGTCGAAATCAATGAAGATCTCGATGACAGCCCGGAATTTGTAAATGAGTCACCTTACGAAAAAGCTTGGATGATCGTAATCGAGCCTAGCAATGTCAGTGATGTTGACAGCTTAATGACTGCTGAGCAATATGTGGAAATGACAAACGAAGACTGATAAAGGACACGGAAAAAGGACACCCTAAGGTATAAAAGGAGGGTGTTCAAATATGTCTTTTGAAAAGAAACGTTTAGATATTACAGATCGGGTTACAGGACGTTTTTCGGCTGGTCAAATGAACTTGTTTTTTGAAAAAGAGCAAATTGGCACAATGTCTTTTGGTCAAAATGGAAATCAGGTTTCATTGAAAAATGGATATGAAGAAGAAAACCATTCCTTTTTCCAGTATGCAGACGTTTTATCAAAACAAGATGAAAAGTATGTAGATTGTGACGAAGAAAACGGCTGGTGCTAATCGAATGGCAGTGGAATGAAATGTTCCGCTGCCATTTTTGTTCAATTTATTTTCTTTTCATATCATTTTAGAAACAACCTCATACAATTCGAATAGGTTATAATATAACACATACTGACTGAATAGGTGATGGCGATGTCTGCAATTGAGGTTGAAAAGGTCATAATCGTTGAAGGAACATCTGATAAACGCAAGGTTCTGAATGTTGTAAATGAACCTGTTGAAATCATCTGTACAAATGGCACAATAAGTCTTACACGTTTAGACGAAATGATTGAAGAGCTGTTTTATCGAGATGTATATGTGCTCGTCGACTCAGATGAATCAGGGGATCGCCTCAGAAAACAATTCAAGCGGGAACTGCCCGAAGCTGCGCATTTATTTATAGATAGAATGTACCGTGAAGTTGCGACTGCACCTGATCAGCATGTTGCTGCAGTGCTTTTAAGCGCAAATATTGATGTTCAGGCGAAATATTTATAATTTTTTTTAAAAAAGGGAGTATCAGATAAAGCAATGATTGAAATTCAGGAAGAACAATTAGATCGTTTTGCTGAAATAGAATTTGGCATTCTTTATCTATACACTCCATTTTGCGGAACGTGTCAGCTGGCAAAAAAAATGCTGACTGTTGTTGAAGAATTGCTTCCGGATTTAACCATCCATACGGCAAACCTGAATTTTCTTCCAAAGCAGGCAATCGAGTGGGGAATAGAAAGTGTACCCTGCATGCTTATTTTTGAAAATGGAGAAGTTGTGCATAAGAAATATGCCTTTCATTCTGTAGAACATATTTATCAAATATTGAAAGAATATGCCGCCTGATAAGGGCGGCATTTGACATATTTCTTGGGAAATAGAAAAGAACGATTATTTTGTCTGTCCAAGTCCAATAAAGTGTCGAACCTTTCTTAAAGGTGTTAATTCATATCAAAACGAATTAATACTTTACGACAGAAAAGAAAAGAAAGAAATGGAGAGACAAAAAATGGACTTATTTTCGTTTGTAGAAAAAATGAATGCGTCTCATTTTATCCAGCCGCTTCTCCCTATTGAAGAATTGAGAATACAGATAACCAGTTCCGGATCGAAACAAAAGTCAGTTCTTCTAGTGCTGAAAAAAGGCACGTGTTTTTTGAGCAGCGGGAATGATCCTCTTTCAGCACATGTACTGGTATCTGGTGATGAAAATCATCTTTCAGACTGTTTTCATACACCGATCAGACTTCTGCAGCTTGCTAAGCTTGGAGCGCTGGAGGTTAAGGGATCTTTTCGGAATGTCTTGAGGCTTGAGTCGATTATTCAGCTGTCTAAATAATTATCTAAAAATTCAAACTATTAATTGACGAATGAAATAATGAAGTGTTACAATTCTTTTAGATTGACTATTTTCGTAAACTTTGTTGCTTTAGAACTGGATATTAAAGGCCCTAATTGGAATGCATCGGAAAGAAACGGACAACATTTATCCTGAAAAACAACAATCTTTGCTAAAACAGCTTTTAGATTTAAGTGCGAATAACCTTATCAAGAGAGGCGGAGGGACTTGGCCCGATGAAGCCCGGCAACCGGTTGATGCAACACGGTGCCAATTCCAGCAGAGCATGGGGAGAGAAAGCTCTGGCAGATAAGAAGAGAATGGTAATTGTACCTCTTCTTTGAAGGGGTTTTTTATTTGATTTTATTTAAGGGAGATGGGAAAAATGGGACAAAATAAGTATCGTCTTGAAACAGTAAATGTACATGGGGGGCTGCAGAAAGATCCGGCGACAGGAGCGCGGGCTGTGCCGATCTATCAATCTAACGCTTATGTTTTTAATGATACTGATCATGCATCCGATTTATTTGCCCTAAAGGAGCAGGGGTACATTTATACCCGTATACATAATCCTACATCCACGGTTTTTGAAGAAAGAGTTGCAGAGTTAGAAGGGGGAGTAGGAAGCCTTGCTGTAGCAAGCGGCATGGCAGCGATCACACTCTCCATATTAAATATTGCGGGAACAGGAGATGAGATTGTCTCTGCCTCAAGCCTTTACGGGGGCACCTATAATCTTTTTCAGACGACATTGCCAAAGTACGGGATTCAGACTAAGTTCGTAAATGCGAATGAACCAGAGAACTTCCGGAACGCGATTACCCCGAAAACTAAGGCGATTTTTGCAGAAACCATCGGCAATCCGAGTCTTCAGATTCTTGACATTGAGGCAGTTGCGAAAATTGCGCATGAAGCAGGAATCCCTTTAATTATTGATAATACCTTTGCAACTCCTTACTTATGCAGGCCAATCGAACACGGAGCAGATATTGTTATACACTCTGCAACGAAATGGCTGCTTGGAAATGGCACGACACTTGGCGGAATTATCGTAGATGGAGGAAAGTTTGACTGGAATTCAGATAAGTTCCCCGGATTTACGGCACAAGACCCAAGTTATCACAATCTGGTATATGCGGAGGTATTGCCTGAAACAGCTTTCATAGTAAAAGCACGGGTTCAGCTTTTGAGGGATTTAGGCCCTGCAATTAGTCCGTTTAATGCTTTTCAATTTAGTTTAGGGCTGGAAACCCTTCATGTAAGAATGAAAGAGCATATTTTTAATACGAGGAAAGTTGTACAATATTTGAATGAGCATCCTGCTGTTAAATGGGTCCTGTACCCGGAAGATGAACAGCACCCAGATAATGCCCTTGCGGATAAATATTTGGCTAAAGGAGCCGGAGCAGTTGTCGTGTTTGGCATTGATGGCGGCCGTTCAGCAGGTGCAAAGGTAATTAATTCCGTTAATCTTTGGTCACATGTAGCAAATGTCGGAGATGCCAAAAGCCTGATTATTCATCCCGCGAGCACGACTCATCAGCAGCTGGATGCAGAAGGATTGAAAAAATCAGGAGTAACAGAGGACTTAATCCGATTGTCAGTTGGAATTGAACATATTGATGATCTTTTAGAGGACCTCGAACAAGCGATTGAACAAGCAACAGGTGTGAAATCATTAATTGAATCATCCGTCTTTTCAAATTAATAAAACACTTTAGGATTGACACCTTCTTTTGACACATGATAAAATCACAAACGTAGTACAAACTCACTGAAATCAAACGTAAATTAATTTAATAAATTGTAAGTCTCTTATCCAGAGAGGTGGAGGGAAAGTGCCCTGCGAAGCCCGGCAACCGTCAATTTTATTGAAAAGGTGCCAATTCACTCAAAGCTGATGTTTAAGCTTTGAAAGATGAGAGGAAGGTTCTTCTATTGATATGCCTTTCTGCTCATTTTTGCAGAAAGGCATTTTTGTTTAGAGATAAGAAAGGATAAAATTTTGCGCTCGATGGCGAGCGGAGTCGCTCAGGCTCCTCAGCCAGAACGGTCCGTAAGCAGTGGCAAAAAGTCTTTTCTGTCGGATCTTATCTGTCATGCCTGAGCTAAACTGGCGCTTGCGCTTGTCTTTTCTCAACATGAACCTGACATATTTCGCGCAAAATGATAGTGAGTTGAATTTTGGAAGAAGGTGAAGTCGTGATTACGTTAAAGGATGTCAAAAAAGTTTTTCAATCCAAAAGCGGAAATGTTACCGCGGTTGATTCAGTTGACTTGGACATAAATCAAGGAGAAATTTTCGGAATTATCGGTTATAGCGGAGCTGGAAAAAGCTCATTGATCAGATTGCTTAACGGACTTGAAAAGCCCACAGACGGTTCGATTCAAGTAGCTGGGAGAAAGATCGATAAAATCCGCGGAGATGAATTGAGAAAAGCAAGACACGAAATCAGCATGATCTTTCAGCATTTTAATCTCCTTTGGTCAAGAACGGTCCGGGAAAATATTTCGTTTCCATTAGAAATTGCCGGAGTAAAGAAAGAGCAGCGGATAAACCGTGTAGAAGAGCTGATTAAGCTTGTAGGACTTGAAGGAAGGGAAGATGCCTATCCATCACAGCTGAGTGGAGGACAAAAGCAGCGTGTCGGCATTGCGAGAGCTCTTGCGAATAATCCAAAGGTTTTGCTTTGTGATGAAGCGACATCAGCACTGGACCCGCAAACAACAGATGCCATTCTCGAGCTGCTTGTGGATATTAACGAAAGGCTTGGTTTGACAATTGTCCTGATTACACATGAAATGCACGTTATCCGTAAAATCTGCCACCGGGTTGCGGTGATGGAAAACGGACGGATTGTTGAGCAGGGTGAGGTACTTGAAGTATTCAAAAAACCTCAGCAGGCTATTACGAAGCGCTTTGTGAAACAAATTACAGAGCCGGACGATACGCAGGAAACAATGGAATTAATTCTTGAGAAATACAAGGATGGAATGGTTATTCAATTAACATTTGTGGGAGATTCAACAGAAAGTCCGCTCATTACGAATCTTATCCGAAATCATCCGATTGAAGTAAATATCCTTCAGGGGAAAATATCTCAAACTCAAAGCGGATCATATGGAACCTTGTTCATTCATATGGACGGGGAACCTGAAGAACTGGATAAGGCGATGGCATTTATCCGCAACCAGGAAGTAGAAGCGGAGGTGATTGCGAATGTTTGAGAACGTTAGATGGGAAAATGTATGGGAAGCAACTAGTGAAACCTTGTTTATGACAGGATTCTCTGTTGCTGCAACCTTTATTTTGGGGATTGTTCTCGGGCTGCTATTATTCTTAACTTCTAAAGGCGGGATTTGGGAAAATAAACCAGTTAATATTATTATATCTGCATTCGTGAATATTTTCAGGTCCATTCCGTTTATACTTCTGATCATTCTGCTGATTCCTTTTACAAAGGCCATTTTAGATACGTTTCTTGGGGCAAAGGCTGCACTGCCGGCCTTGATCATTGGCGCCGCACCGTTTTACGGACGAATGGTTGAAATTGCTCTGCGTGAAATTGATAAGGGAGTCATTGAGGCAGCAAGGTCAATGGGGGCAAAAACATCTACGATCATCTGGAAGGTGTTAATACCTGAATCATCCCCTGCACTAATCTCAGGTATTACCGTAACAGCTATTGCTCTTGTCGGCTACACAGCCATGGCAGGGGTAGTCGGAGCCGGGGGACTAGGAAATCTTGCATTTCTTGAAGGCTTTCAGAGGAATAATAATGCTGTAACAATGATTGCCACAATCCTGATATTAGTCATTGTATTTATCATCCAATTTATTGGAGACTTTATTACATCAAAATTAGATAAACGTTAGGGAGGAAATTCAAATGAAGAAATTATTGTTAAGTGCTGTATTCGCAACATCCGCTTTCGCTCTTGCAGCATGTGGTTCAGGTGGCGGAAACGGCGAAGGAGAAGAGACAAAAACGCTTAAAATTGGTGCATCAAACGTACCTCACGCTGAAATCCTTGAAGAGGCTCAGCCATTGCTTGAGGAAAAGGGCATTGAACTTGATATCGTGCCATTTCAGGATTACATCCTGCCAAATAAATCACTTGCCAGTGAAGAAATTGATGCGAACTATTTCCAGCACGTTCCGTATTTAGAGTCTCAAATGGCAGAAAATAAAGACTATGATTTTGTTAATGCGGGCGGAATCCATATCGAGCCAATCGGAGTTTATTCCAAAAAACATAAATCGTTAGAAGATATTCCAGAGGGCGGCACAATTATCATGAGTAATTCTGTAGCTGACCATGGCCGCATGCTTTCATTGCTTGAGAGCGAAGGTTTAATCACAATTAAAGAAGGTGTCGATAAAACGACTGCAACAGTTGATGATATCGGTGAAAACAAAAAAAATCTTAAATTCAAAGCAGATGTAGAAGCAAGTATCCTGCCTCAGGCTTACAACAACGACGAAGGCGATGCGGTTTTAATTAATACGAACTATGCAATTGGCGCAGGTCTCAATCCTCAAAAAGATGCGATTGCACTTGAAGGTTCAGAATCACCATACGTTAACATCATTACTGTCCGAAAAGGCGACGAAAACAAAGAAGAAATCAAAGCTTTAGTAGACGTTCTTCATTCAAAAGAGATTCAATCATTCATTGAAGAAAAATATGAAGGTGCAGTTGTACCTGTAGACGGAAAATAAATGGCAAGAGAGCATCGGAACATGGTGCTCTCTTTTTTTGTCTGTAAAAGTTATTATAATATAGTAGAAATTAGGAATAAAAGCTTCCCGAAAAACTCTTTTAACGCATACATCTCCATCATTTTTTACATACTAACGATGATTACTATCAGGAATGGAGCTGAAAAAAGATGCAGCATTTTGAAGCGAGAAACAGCAGTGAAGCCGCTTTGCATAATTACAAAGAAGGTCTCGGTGTATTTACAGAGAAGATGCCTGAGCTTGCACATCTCTATAATGAATTCACTCAAGAATGTTTTAAAGAAGGAACACTTTCTCAAAAAGAAAAGCAGTTAATTGCGCTGGGCATCAGCATCTATTCACAAGATGAATATTGCATTATTTATCATACAAAAGGGTGCTTAGATCAGGGAGCAAGCGAACAGGAAATCTTAGAAACGGTCGGAGTGTCTGCAGCTTTTGGCGGCGGTGCGGCCATGAGCCAATCGGTCACTTTGGTCCAGGAATGCATCACAGAATTAAATCAGCTTAAGCAATAGCATACTCGAGTATATCGGAGCATTTTTATAAGATCTGATTCTTGAATGCTGAAATCCTTTATGAGGGACCATGATCCTTTCATATCCATCTTTATGATGTTTGAGGCTGTTTTGCTCAGGTGTTATCATGTAATAGTATTAATTGATAAACCTTGAAAGGATGATTCATTATCTACGCAAGTCAGCAAAAGCTTGATTTGAATTACACAACTGAAATGGAAAAAGCCTTAATGCAGTCTCATAAAATGGGATATGCAGTGTACAGCAGAAACCATGAAAAGCGTATGGAAGTAGAAAAGAATCGTGAAAAAGATTATCAGCAGAGCAAACAGCTATTTGCAGAATTAGATCGTAAAATGAATTAATATACCAATCCTAAGGAATCAGTCACTGGCTGATTCCTTTTGAGTTATAAATAAACCGGTCCTATTAAGAAGCGTCCGAAAAAGTTGTATTCACATTTCATTTGTTATAAAATTAGAATGAGAATAAAATGAGAATGATTAAATTGAGATCTTATAGATTATTGGAGGTATAGTTATTTATGGCAGGTTCTACTTTAGTTATTAAAGATTTACACGTTGAAATCGACGGAAAAGAAATTTTAAAAGGTGTTAACCTTGAAATAAAAGGCGGAGAATTCCATGCAATCATGGGACCAAATGGTACTGGTAAATCTACACTATCATCTGCGATCATGGGGCATCCTAAATATGAAGTGACAAAAGGAAGCATCACTCTTGACGGTGAAGATGTTCTTGAGATGGAAGTAGATGAGCGCGCACGTGCAGGTCTGTTTTTAGCGATGCAATACCCAAGCGAAATCAGCGGAGTAACAAATGCTGACTTCCTTCGTTCTTCTATTAATGCACGCAAAGAAGAAGGACAGGAAATTTCTTTAATGAAATTCATCCGCAAAATGGACTCTAACATGGAATTCCTTGAAATGGATCCAGATATGGCACAGCGTTACCTGAATGAAGGGTTCTCAGGCGGAGAGAAAAAACGCAATGAAATTCTTCAATTAATGATGATCGAACCTAAAATTGCAATTCTGGATGAAATCGATTCAGGTCTTGATATCGATGCATTAAAAGTTGTTTCAAAAGGCATTAACCAAATGCGAAATGAAGATTTCGGCTGCCTGATCATCACTCACTATCAGCGCCTGTTAAACTACATCACACCTGATCATGTACACGTAATGATGCAGGGCCGCATCGTGAAATCAGGAGGTCCTGAGCTTTCACAGCGTTTAGAATCAGAAGGCTATGACTGGATTAAACAAGAGCTTGGCATCGAAGACGAAACTGTTGGTCAAGAAGCGTAAGCGTTAGGGGGATTAAGATGACAGTAGAGACGAAATTCAACCACGACTATGTCACGGGTTTCTCAAATGAACTCGGTGAACCGGAATGGCTTAAAGAACTGCGCTTACAAGCTCTTGCAAAAGCTGAAGACCTTTCGATGCCTAGACCGGATAAAACGAAAATTGATAAATGGAATTTCACACAATTTCAGACACATTCAGTTAAAAGCAATCCTTTAGCGTCCCTTAATGATTTAAGCGATGAAGTAAAAGCTTTAATTGATCTTGAAGATGAGAACAAAAATCTATATATCCAATTGGATACAACACCTGCTTATACTTCTCTGTCTCAGGAATTGAAAGACAAAGGTGTTATCTTCACGGATATTCATACCGCTGCACGCGAGCATTCTGAGCTTGTGCAAAAGTATTTCATGACTGACGGTGTAAAAGTAGATGAGCATCGTTTAACAGCACTACATGCAGCTCTTATGAACGGCGGAGTATTTGTATATGTTCCTAAAAACGTTGAGGTAGCAGCACCACTTCAGGCTGTGTATGTTCATGAAAACCCGGAAACAACTCTTTTCAACCATGTTATTGTTGTAGCAGACGACAACAGTTCGGTCACGTATGTTGAAAACTATATTTCAACGACTGAGACGGAAGGATCGATTTTCAATATTGTAACGGAAGTATTTGCAAACAATAATGCAAAAGTTACATACGGGGCTGTTGATCATTTGAATAAAGGTGTTACCTCGTATGTAAACCGCCGCGGAACTGCTGCACGCGATGCACGCATTGAATGGGCACTTGGTTTGATGAATGACGGCAACACGATTTCTGAAAACACAACAAACCTGATGGGTGACGGCTCTTATGGAGACACTAAATCTGTTGTTGTCGGACGCGGAAGTCAAATTCAAAACTTCACAACAAAAGTCATTCACTTCGGCAAAAATTCCGAAGGCTACATCTTAAAGCACGGCGTAATGAAAGACAGTGCTTCATCTGTCTTCAACGGTATCGGCAAAATCGAACATGGTGCTTCTAAATCAAATGCAGAGCAGGAATCAAGAGTTCTTATGCTCAGTGAAAAAGCGCGCGGAGATGCAAATCCGATTCTATTAATTGATGAGGACGATGTAACTGCCGGACATGCTGCTTCTGTTGGACGTGTTGATCCGCTTCAATTGTATTACTTGATGAGCCGCGGAATTCCTAAAGTTGAAGCTGAGCGTCTTGTCATTCACGGTTTCCTTGCGCCTGTCGTTAAGGTTCTGCCAATTGAAGGCGTAAAGAAACAGCTTGTTGAGGTCATTGAAAGGAAAGTTAAGTAATGAATATCCAAGATATCCGTTCACTCTTCCCGATATTGGATCAGCAAGTAAATGGACAGAATCTTGTTTATCTTGACAGTGCAGCGACTTCTCAGAAGCCGCTGCCAGTTATTGAAGCGCTTGACCGCTACTATAGAGAATACAATTCCAACGTACATCGCGGTGTTCACACATTGGGCACAAAGGCTACTGATGGCTACGAAGGAGCACGCGAAAAGGTTAGAAAATTCATTAATGCTCATTCTGCAGAAGAAATCATTTTCACACGCGGTGCTACTACTGCATTGAATACAGTAGCAGCAAGCTATGGACGTGCAAATCTTCAAGCTGGTGATGAGATAGTCATTACACATATGGAACACCATGCAAACGTCATACCTTGGCAGCAGCTTGCCAAAGCGACTGGTGCGACACTTAAATATATTCCTTTGCAGGAGGATGGAACGATTTCCCTTGAAGATGCCCGTGAAACGATTACAGATTCGGCTAAAATTGTTTCTGTCATGCAAGTTTCAAATGTATTGGGAACAATAAATCCTATAAAAGAAATTGCTGAGTTAGCCCACAGCAAAGGTGCGATCATGGTTGTTGACGGTGCGCAAAGTGCTCCGCATATGAAAATTGATGTTCAAGATTTAAATTGTGATTTCTTTGCTTTTTCAGCCCATAAAATGTGCGGTCCGACCGGTGTCGGTGTACTTTATGGCAAAAAAGCGCTTCTTGAAAACATGGAGCCTGTTGAGTTTGGCGGCGAAATGATTGACTTCGTCGGATTATACGAATCCACATGGAAAGAGCTTCCATGGAAGTTTGAAGCCGGAACGCCTATTATTGCAGGTGCAATCGGGCTTGGAGCTGCTATTGATTTTCTTTCCGAAATCGGTCTTGATAATATTGAAGCATATGAGCATAAGCTTGCTGATTACGCACTTGAGAGACTGTCAGAAGTTGAAGGCATCACAATTTACGGTCCTAAAAAGCGTGCAGGTCTTGTGACATTCAATATTGAAGATGTGCATCCGCATGATGTTGCAACAGTACTGGATGCTGAAGGCATAGCAGTCCGTGCCGGCCATCACTGCGCACAGCCTTTAATGAAATGGCTGAATGTTTCCTCAACAGCTCGTGCAAGTTTTTACCTGTACAACACAGAAGAAGAAGTTGATAAACTTGTTGCAGGAATCATAAAAACAAAGGAGTACTTCACGAATGTCTTTTAATAATCTGGACACTCTGTACCGCCAGGTCATCATGGATCACTATAAAAACCCGCGGAACAAAGGTGTTCTCGAAGATAGTTTAACTATAGATATGAATAACCCTACATGCGGCGACCGCATTCGTTTAACGCTGCAGATTGAAGACGGCAGCATTAAAGATGCTAAGTTTGACGGTGAAGGCTGTTCGATTTCAATGTCATCGGCATCAATGATGACTCAGGCGATTAAAGGTCAATCGGTCGAAACAGCTTTAAAGCTTTCTAAAATCTTTTCAGACATGATGCAAGGAAAAGATTACGATGATGACGTTGAGCTTGAGGATATTGAAGCATTGCAGGGTGTTGCTAAATTCCCTGCACGAATCAAATGTGCAACACTTGCTTGGAAGGCGATGGAAAAAGGGGTCCAAAACTAAAAGCGAAAGCGACTTGTTCAGCTCCGACAGGCAGTGAAGGATCTGACAGTGAAGTCCGGTTTTGACTTCATTGGCAGATCTGTACTGACCGAGGAGTTAGGCGCTGCAGCTGGATACAGATGCGGAATCTCTATCCTTCGTACCTTCTCAAGAAAAAGAATGAGGGCATACCTCATTCCACTATGATTGGAGTGAAAACGGATGGCTAAAAAAATGCCAGAAATCGGCGATTACAAGTATGGTTTTGCTGATAAAGACGTTTCGATTTTCCGTTCAAAGCGCGGATTAACTAAAGAAATTGTTGAAGAAATTTCTCGCATGAAAAGCGAGCCGCAATGGATGCTTGATTTCCGTCTGAAATCACTGGAGCATTTCTATAACATGCCAATGCCTCAATGGGGCGGCGATATGGCTGCACTTAACTTTGATGAAATTACGTACTACGTAAAACCATCTGAAAAATCAGAGCGCTCTTGGGATGAAGTACCTGAGGAAATCAAACGCACGTTTGACAAACTTGGAATTCCTGAAGCAGAACAAAAGTATTTGGCCGGTGTATCAGCTCAGTACGAATCTGAGGTTGTATACCACAATATGAAAGAAGATCTTGAAGATCTTGGCATCGTCTTTAAAGATACAGATACAGCTCTTAAAGAAAACGAAGATATTTTCAGAGAGCATTTCGGTAAAGTGATTCCTCCGACAGACAACAAGTTCTCAGCATTAAACTCAGCTGTATGGTCTGGCGGATCATTCATCTATGTGCCAAAAGGCATCAAAGTGGATACACCGCTTCAGGCATACTTCCGCATTAACTCTGAGAACATGGGTCAGTTCGAACGTACGCTGATTATTGTCGATGAAGGCGCACATGTGCACTATGTAGAAGGCTGTACAGCTCCGGTTTACACGACAAATTCACTTCACAGTGCTGTAGTTGAAATTATCGTTAAAGATGGCGGCTACTGCCGTTACACAACTATTCAAAACTGGGCGAACAACGTATTCAACCTTGTTACAAAACGTGCAGTTTGTGAAAAGAACGCAACAATGGAATGGATCGATGGAAACATTGGATCTAAATTAACAATGAAATACCCTGCTGTCATCCTTAAGGGTGAAGGCGCTCGCGGTATGACATTATCCATTGCATTAGCAGGCAAAGGCCAGCATCAGGACGCAGGTGCGAAAATGATTCACTTAGCACCAAATACGTCTTCAACAATCGTTTCAAAATCAATCTCTAAACAAGGCGGTAAAGTAACATACCGCGGAATCGTTCACTTTGGCCGCAAAGCTGAAGGAGCACGTTCAAACATAGAGTGCGATACGTTAATCATGGATAATCAGTCTACATCTGATACAATTCCATATAACGAAATCTTCAATGATAACATCTCTTTAGAGCATGAAGCTAAGGTTTCAAAAGTATCTGAAGAACAATTATTCTATCTCATGAGCCGCGGTATTTCAGAAGAAGAAGCAACTGAAATGATCGTAATGGGATTCATTGAGCCATTTACAAAAGAACTTCCAATGGAATATGCGGTTGAAATGAACCGTTTAATCAAGTTCGAAATGGAAGGCTCTATCGGTTAATAGAATGAGGAGAAGCTCACCATCGTGGTGAGCTTTTTTGTATAGGGGATAATATGTGGGTTGGAACACATTTGATGTTTTTTAAAAAGCAGATAAGAACACTTTAGAGACCTTCTTTAGATATGAAGTGCTTTAAACCGAGGGTTGCAGCACTTTATTGCAGTGTCCAAATCAGTGAAGTGCTCCAAAAAGCGGAATGGAGCACTTAATAGCAAAATCCGAATCAGTGAAGTGCTCCAAAAAGCGGATTGGAGCACTTAATAGCAAAATCCAAATCAGTGAAGTGCTCCAAAAAGCGGAATGGAGCACTTAATAGCAAAATCCGAATCAGTGAAGTGCTCCAAAAAGCGGAATGGAGCACTTTATAGCAACGCTCGCAAATGTGAAGTGCTCCAAAACCCGGTTTGCACCACTTTGTAGCAACGCTCGCAAATGTGAAGTGCTCCAAAACCCGGTTTGCACCACTTTATAGCAGCACCCAAATATGTGAAGTGCTCTAATAAAAGATTGAATACACACTACAGGTAATCTCAGTAAGCCGAGGGATCCCCTGCCCAAAACGTTTGTGCTTTTCTTATCTGCACAGGCCATGCAGAATGAAAATATCTCATCCATGTAGTATCATAAAAGAACCGACAAATTCGAGTAAGGAGGCTGAACGCAGATTGATATACATTGGACTTACAGGCTGGGGAGATCATGATTCGCTTTATCCTAATGGGATTTCGTCTGGAGACAAACTGAAGGAATACTCTGGACATTTTCCGATCGTTGAAGTGGATGCAAGCTTCTATGCTGTTCAGCCTCAGCGCAACGCAGAAAAATGGGTGAAGGATACGCCAGACAGCTTTCAATTTATTGTAAAAGCGTATCAGGGTATGACAGGACATCAGCGGGGAGATATTCCTTTTGATTCTAAAGAAGAGATGTTCCGGGCTTTCCATCATTCTATCGAACCATATCAGGCTGCAGGCAAACTTGCGATGGTTTTATTTCAATTCCCGCCATGGTTTGAATGCAAAAAAGAGAATGTCAGTTATTTGAGGTGGTGCAAAGAGCAAATGGGCTCTGTTCCTGCTGCCTTAGAATTCAGGCATCAATCATGGTTTGTACCTGATACATATGAAAAGACCCTCGCTTTTATGGAACAGGAAAAATGGATTCACAGCATTTGTGACGAGCCTCAGGCTGGTGGCGGGTCCATTCCTGCTGTAGTGAGGGCGACAGATGAAAATAAAACGTTAATCCGGATGCACGGCAGAAATGTGCATGGCTGGACAAGGCCTGCAAATGGTGAAGACTGGCGTGAGGTCAGGTATCTATACCGGTACAATCAGCAGGAATTGCAGGCTTGGCGTGAGAATATTGATCAATTGAAAGATTCAACTAAAGATGTTTATCTTCTCTTTAATAATAATTCAGGCGGAGATGCAGCAGACAATGCAAAACAGATGCAAAAGCTTTTAAATATAGAGTTTGAAGACTTAGCACCCAGACAGCTGGATTTATTCAGCGGAGAATAAACGGAAATGAGTTGGAGCAGATGGAATGGGCTTTTCTTGTCCTGATCGGTTTGATTGCCGGCACGATCGGGAGCCTTGTTGGTCTTGGCGGAGGAATTATTGTTGTGCCTGCAATGCTTTTTTCCTCTGCCTATTTTACGATTTTTGAAAATGTAACCCCTCAGACGGCAGTCGGAACTTCTTTGCTTGTCGTCATTTTTACTGGTTTATCCTCAACACTTGCTTATATGAAGGTTAAAAAAGTGGATTATAAAAGCGGCTTGATTTTTTTTATCGGAAGCGGGCCTGGAGGTATAATTGGCGCTTATCTTAATAAATATTTAAATTTGGATTCCTTCTCCCTTTATTTTGGGCTATTCATGATATTTGTCTCATTGCTGCTTATGATGAGGGATAAATGGAAGCCTAAATACAGAGAACCGGGACAGGGGGATGTGATTCGCTATTATCCTTCTGAAAACGGCAAAGAAACTGCTTATTTTTACAAGCCGGTCCCTGCGGTCTTCATTTCATTTGGAGTTGGATTTATCTCAGGGTTGCTCGGAATTGGCGGCGGAGCTTTAATGGTGCCTGCAATGGTGCTGCTTTTCTTATTTCCTCCGCATATTGCAGTTGCTACGTCGATGTTCATCATTTTTTTATCAGGTATATCAAGCTCTGTTATGCATATTGCTCTTGGAAATGTGAACTGGCTTTTTGCTTTAGCTTTAATACCCGGTGCCTGGGCTGGCGGAAAGGCAGGTGCCATGATTGCGACAAAGCTTTCTGGCAAAGCTGTAATTAACCTGCTGCGGTTCGTTCTGATCGCTGCCGGATTAAAACTGATTTATGAAGGTATTTTTTAATTGAGGAGAATGTAAATGGCAGAGACCATTCATCTATATCACACAAACGATTTACACAGTTATTTTGAAAACTGGCCAAAAGTTGCTCATTATTTAAAAAGAAAGAAAAAAGAGCATGCTGCAAACGGGGAAGAAATGATTTTAGTAGATGTGGGCGATCATATCGACCGTGTTCATCCCATAACAGAAGCAACACAGGGGAAGGCAAATGTCGAACTTCTTAATGCTCTTGATTATGATGCTGTTACAATCGGCAACAATGAGGGGATCACTCTTCCCCATGAGGCACTTGACACTTTATACACACAAGCTCGTTTTCCAGTTATTCTTTCAAACTTATACACAGAACTCGGAGAACGCCCTAGCTGGGTGAAGCCTTATGAAATCATGACTCTCTCTGATGGCACTAAGGCAGTATTACTGGGAGTAAGTGTTTTTTACGAAAAATTTTATCACTTGCTTGGCTGGAAAATAAAAGATCCGTTTCAAAGTCTGACAGAAACAATTGAGATGGTAAAAGATGAAGCAGATATCATCATTTTGCTTTCACATTTAGGAATAAATGATGATGAAATCGTGGCAAAAGAGTTTCCGGAAATTGATGTCATACTCGGAGCGCATACGCATCATATCTTTGAAAACGGGAAACTGCTGCATGGAGCTTTATTAACAGGTGCAGGTAAAAACTGTGGATTGGTCGGACATATTTCTCTCACTGTGGATAATTCCCGCACCTTAATCGCAAAGGAAGCTGAAGTTATTAACATTCTTTCAGAGCCTGATTGTGAAGAAACAAAGCAGTTTCTACTAAATGAAGCGAAAAAAAGTGATGAGATTCTCTCAGAAACGGTCACCGTTTTAGAAGAGGATTTATCGCTGGACTGGTTTGGTCCATCAGAATTCCCTGATCTATTAGCAGCTGCAATTAAAGAATGGTGCAAGGGAGAAGTGAGCATGGTGAATGCAGGAATACTGCTTGAACCTCTTAATAAAGGCCCTGTCACCAAAAAGGATTTACACCGTATTTGTCCGCATCCTATTAATCCATGCACTGTTTATTTAAAAGGAGACGTCCTAAAAGAAGTTATTTTAGAAGCGCGCTCAGAAAGGATGGAGCAGCTGAAATTAAAGGGTCTTGGTTTCCGAGGCCATGTTATGGGCCGAATGGTTTTTGACGGAATTGAGGTTTTTACAGAGCCATTAGAAGACGGTCTGCACCATGTAAAAGAAATTCTGGTATTAGGGGCGCCTATAGAGCCAGAGCGAATTTATGCTGTAGCTACAGTGGATATGTTTACACTTGGTGTCCTGTATCCATCTATTGGCCACGCTGAAAAGAAAACGTATTATATGCCTGAAATGCTGAGGGATCTGCTGGCCTGGAAACTCAAACAGGGACATACGTCCAAGTATGCCTAATTTTCACACTTCATGTCTGCTTTCTTCATAAATTGTAGAAGGAAGGGAGTGTGAAATGACGATGGTATCAATGACACCAATTATTATTGAAAACAATCAGTTTACAGCTATTACGGTAGCATTGCCCAAAACCAATTTTATGGCTGTTACAAGTGAGAAGGGATACATTATGTGCGGCGCGCTTGATGTAGCTTTGCTCAATGAAAAATTAAAAGACCGCGGAATTATTGCTGGGCGTGCAGTCGGCGTCCGTACCATTGAACAGCTGCTTGATGCACCTCTTGAATCCATTACATTTGAAGCTGAAAATCGCGGCATACACGTCGGTATGAGCGGCAGAGATGCACTATTAAGAATGCTGTAATGTCAGACAAACAAAAGCGCCATATTATTGTTAACGCTATTTAAATATCTTTTCAAAATCATAGATGAAAAAGAATGCGTACATCCCCCCTTGCCTGCATAAACATATCATGTAAAGGGGGGATTTATTTTGGCCAAATTCCGCAAACGCCCTCATAAAAAGGGACCGCTTCCTTTCAGATATGTATTCCTGCTGTCGCTTGTCTTTTTTATTTTTTCTACATCCGCTGGACTATGGATCGTCAATAAAGGAATTGAACCGACATTAATGACCGTCGCAGAAACGGAAACAAAACGGATTGCAACACTCGTTATTCAAAATGCAATTAATAAAGATATAAAAGAAGACGTTGATGTGGAAGAAATGTTTGTTGTTGATACAGATGAAAAGGGGAATGTGACGACGATCGATTTCAACGCGAAGTTTGTCAGAACCGTGCTTGCTAAAACGACAGATAAAATTCAAACGAACTTGAGAGAGGCTTCGAAAGGAAATATTGATGAACTCGAGCTTCCTGAAGGAGAACACATATCAAAAGATGAACAGGGAGAGGGAATTATTTATTCCATCCCATTGGGGCAAGCTACAAATAATGCCCTCATCGGGAACTTGGGACCGAGAGTGCCGGTTCGCTTCTATGTAGTGGGCGAAGTACAGACTGACGTAAAAGAAACGATTCAGCAGTATGGAATTAATAATGCTCTAATAGAGATTGCTGTTGAAATTGAAGTGAATGTAGAAGTGGTCATTCCCTTTTCCACTCAAACAGCTACAGTCAGAAACACCATACCAATTGCAATTAAAGCTGTACAGGGGCAGGTTCCAAGTTATTATAATGGCGGCGGGGCGGGTTCTCCTCCCGCAATCGATGTGCCGGCGGAATCGTCTGGAAGATAACAACAGCAGCTTGAAAGTTTCATAGTTTATTGTTATAATCCATAATTGTAAACTGAATACTTCACCTTGTCTCATGATGAGGTAGAGGCGCGAAAAAGAAGAGTAGGTAGTGTGAGGATGACAACTGAGACCACTATACAAAAGGCTTTTTTGCCGAAGTTATGCAAACGTGTCAGCAGTTGCATAGCTGGGGTTACCTTGAATAAGGGTAACACTGTCATTATGGATGATATCTATAATGGAGGGCTACTTATCGTGGAGGATAACATAACATTACACCGTAATGCGGGAAGAGTAATGATAGTTATTTTCTATCGCTACTCTTTTTTATTTGCACTTTTTTATTCCTTCCTCGTGCCGGTAGCCTAAAAAATATGTTTAGGAGGCAATATACCATGTCAGGCACTATTTATTCGATTCTACCCCCAATCATCGCGATTCTGATGGTTATTTTAACAAGGAGAGTTCTGCTTTCACTCGGTGTTGGAATTCTTTCCGCTGCACTTATTCTTACAAATTTCTCTGTTTTAGAAACACTTGCGAAAGTGTATGAAGCATTTAAAGCTATCTTTATTTCAGATGGAGCATTAAACACCTGGAATGTCTTTATTCTGCTTTTTCTTTTAATTTTAGGTGTTGTAACAGCGCTTATTTCGATTTCCGGAGGCAGCAGAGCCTTTGGAGAATGGGCTCAAAAACGTGTCAAAACAAGAGCAGGCGCTCAATTTACAGCTGCCCTTTTAGGTGTCTTAATTTTTATTGATGATTATTTTAACGCACTTGCAGTCGGCCAGGTAAGCCGTCCAATTACCGACCGTCAAAGAGTATCCCGCGCCAAGCTTGCTTACATTATTGATTCAACATCTGCCCCTGTATGTGTCGTTTCACCGGTCTCAAGCTGGGGAGCCTATATTATTGCTATGATCGGAACGATTCTTGCGACGCATGGCGTCAGCGAATATACACCACTTTCAGCATTCATGACGATGGTTCCGATGAATTACTATGTATTTGCAGCTTTGGCTTTAGTTTTTGCAACAGCTTACTTTAATATTAATTTAGGAAGCATGAAGCAGCACGAAGAACGTGCGATTGAAACAGGTGTTGTCTTTGACCCGGAAAAAGAACCGCTTGGAGATATTAAAGAAGACTTGCCTGCAAGCGATAAAGGGACGATTGCAAATCTTGTATGGCCGATTATCGCCTTAATTATCGGAACGGTAAGTGCCATGATGTGGACAGGATATCAGGGTGTACAGGGGGAAGAAGGAGTTTCTCTTACCCTTTTGACAATGTTTGAATATACCGATGTAGCCAAATCACTAGTCTTAGGCGGATTATTCGGTCTGCTCGTAACTCTTGTTCTTTATTTCAGTAAAGGAATCAGTGCTTCTTACTTGCCGAAGGGGTTTCTTGAAGGCATCAAATCCATGCTGCCTGCAATCTATATCTTAAGCTTGGCATGGATGATTGTAGACTTAATCGGTCAGCTGAAAACCGGTGAATATCTGGCAGGGCTTGTGGAGCAATCGAATATGAACACAGCACTCCTTCCTGTAATTCTCTTTCTTCTTGCAGGTTTTATGGCATTTGCAACCGGAACTTCATGGGGCACTTTCGGAATAATGCTTCCGATCGCAGGTGAAATTACAGCAGCGACAGATATTTCCATGCTTCTGCCTGCGATGGCAGCTGTTCTTGCAGGGGCTGTGCTTGGGGATCACTGCTCTCCTATATCCGATACAACAATTTTATCCTCAACAGGGGCAGGAAGCCATCATATCGATCATGTTATCACACAGATGCCTTATGCTATTACCGGAGGAATTATAGCGACGGCCGGATATCTAGTATTGGGATTTTCAGGAAGTATGCTTCTGGGACTTTTGGCAGTAGTTGTCCTCTTAGTTGTTTTCATCCTTATCTTCAAAAAAAAGGAAGAGATTCCTTCGATATAGGTTAAAAAGGCAGAGTTCTCCGGGACTCTGCCTTTTATTGTAAGAAAATATGACAGGTAAATCATCTTAAAATAATTATTTTTAAAAATCATTTTGACTTAGGCATAATGTCCGATTATACTATGTATAGTTATACTGAAATATCAGAAAATAGTAAAAATTATAATTCTTCCAAATTCGGGAAGAAACAGCAAAAGGGGGCTTTACACATGGATAATCGTCCACAGTGGGGAACAAGGGCAGGCTTTATTTTAGCAGCTGTTGGATCGGCAATCGGTTTAGGAAACATCTGGCGCTTTCCTGGAGTTGCTTATGAAAATGGAGGGGGATCTTTCTTTATTCCTTATCTATTCGCACTATTGACTGCCGGGATTCCGCTGCTTGTAATGGAATTTACACTGGGTCATAAATACCGCGGTTCCGCACCATTAACGTATGCAAGACTAAGCAAAAAATTTGAGTGGCTCGGCTGGTGGCAGGTCGGCATCGCATTTGTCATTTCAACGTATTACTCGGTCATCATCGCTTGGGCAATTTCATACAGCGGATTTTCATTAAATTTAAGCTGGGGGAAAGATACACAGACATTCCTTTTCAGCGATTATCTTCAGGCTGCAGCACCAGGAGAATTTGGCGGATTTGCACCAGGCGTGCTTTTGCCGTTATTAATTGTTTGGGTCGTTACACTAGGTGTGTTATTTGCAGGTGTTAAAAAAGGAATCGAACTTGCAAATAAAATTTTTATTCCTACTTTAGTGGTCTTATTCTTAATTATTGTTATCCGTGCATTAACTTTAGAAGGTGCAGCACAGGGTCTTGAAGCATTTTTCAAACCGAATTGGGATATGATTTTTAACGGAAAAGTATGGATCGCTGCATATGGACAGATTTTCTTCAGTTTATCCATTGCATTTGCCATTATGGTTACTTATTCAAGCTATCTTCCAAAAAAATCAGATATCACGAATAATGCATTTATTACAGGATTCGGCAACTCGGCATTTGAACTCCTTGCAGGGATTGGGGTATTCAGTGCACTTGGTTTTATGGCAATGCAGCAGGGTGTTCCTGTTAACGAAGTTGTTTCAAAAGGAATCGGTTTAGCATTTATCGTATTCCCGCAAATTATTAATGAATTCCCGGCATTTAATGGTCTTTTTGGTTTCTTGTTCTTCGCATCGCTGACACTTGCAGGATTAACATCCCTCATTTCAATTGTTGAAACGTTTGTAGCAGGTGTACAAGATAAATTTAAAGTTTCCAGAACAAAAGCCGTATTTATCGGCGGAGGAATATCAGCAATCATTTCTCTTTTATTTGCTACAAGAGGCGGAATTAACTTCTTGGACGTAGCAGATGAGTTTATCAACAGCTTTGGTGTTACACTTGCCGGTTTTGTTGAAGTAATTGTTGTTATCTGGATTCTTAGAAAGGCAGCAGATCTTCAAAAACATGCCAACCAGATTTCAGATATTCAATTAGGAGCATGGTGGAAAGTATGCTTAGGAGTCATTACTCCAATCGTTCTTGGCTACATGATGATTGATAAGCTTAGAGCTGAGCCGTATGGCGGAGGATCCTATTCAAGTGAGTTCCTTTTATATTCAGGTTGGCTGGTTGCAGCAGGAGCACTAATTGTAGGTATTCTATTCTCATTCATTTCATGGAAAAAGGATACAATTGAGCTTCCAGCTGATAAGGAGGTATCACGCTAATGAGCGGCGGAGCAATTACAATGATGATTGTCGGCATAGTTGTTATTTGGGGCGGTTTGGCTGCAAGTATAGCTAATGCAGTTATTAAAGCTAAAAGATCATAATGAAAATGCGGGTCAGCATATATTGCTGACCCGTTTATTTATTTTCTTTTTCTCTTCCTGTATTCTGCACGTTCCCATACTTTTAACTGGGGATAAGGGTCATATGACCATTCTGTTCTGCCATTATCTTTGTACATGCCATAATGAAGATGCGGAGGAAATTTTCCAGAGGTTCCAGGAGGTCCATATCCTGAGCTTCCGACTGAGCCGATTAACTGCCCAGGCTCTACAATCTGTCCTACCTGAAGACCATCTGCAAATCCATTTAGGTGGGCAAAGTAATGGTACGTATTGGAACTGTCCCGAATTCCAAGCCTCCACCCGCCAAACCTGTTCCAGCCTTTCATTTCAATAATTCCATAGCAAGTAGAACTAACGGGAACACCGTAATTGGCAAAGATGTCTGTGCCTTCATGTATTCTTCGGCCTCCCCAGCCGCGTGCATCTCCCCAAGTATTTTTATAGCTGTAATTGAAGCGGATAGGGACTGGGAAAGAATGCTGATCAAGATCAAGTCTTCCATATTTTTGAAAAAGCTTCATGTGTCCTGAAATCAATCCAATTGTTTTATCACGCTGATAGTAATCCCAAAGTCCAATTTTAATGTTTTCAAAATCAATGCCATAAGACAGCAAATAGGCTGCAAACGTAAACAGCACATCTTCGTCATTGTCAGGCTCCGCTTTGCCGTCGCCATTTCCATCAATGCCAATCCCGCCAAATAAAGAGATGCTTGCCGGGTTGGTGTCAGACCGGTCTGGGTTTTGCAGCCCGGTCCATATTTCCGGTTTAATATAAATGCCAATAACGCCTTTTGCTTTAGGAATATCATTCCTGGTTCTTCTTACATTACGCTCATATTGATCAACAGAGGCCAGTACGTACCAGGGAATTTGAGTAATGGTTTCAGCTTTTTTAAATAAATTCATTCGTTCTTGATTAATTTGTTCAATGCTTTTATCTGCACCGAGCACCTGATTAGGCACGGACGTGCAGATAAAACAAAGAATAAACAGGATCCATATTTTTCTCACATTACCGGTCTCCTTTAAACCAATTTCATAACCTTAGTTTGGTGTAATAAAGAAAATTCATATGTAGAAAATGTTAGAAATTGCATCGTTCTCTTTCCCTTGTCCTATCTCGCTCTGTTATGTTAAAGTGACTAATGTACCTATTTCATTTTACAATTTCCTTTTATGCTGAACTTCGCATAATCAGAGGGATACTTACAATACATACTGGAGATGATTCAGATGGCTAAGAAAGAAGAATACCTGAGAAAGCCGGATTGGCTAAAAATAAAATTAAACACCAATGAAAATTACACAGGGTTAAAAAAAATGATGCGCGAAAAAAATCTTCACACCGTTTGTGAAGAAGCGAAATGTCCCAATATTCATGAATGCTGGGCAGTAAGACGTACTGCAACATTTATGATACTTGGCGCAGTGTGCACTCGTGCATGCCGTTTCTGTGCGGTGAAAACAGGTTTGCCGACTGAACTTGATTTACAAGAGCCGGAACGCGTTGCAGATTCAGTAGCATTGATGAACTTAAAACATGCTGTTATTACAGCGGTTGCAAGGGATGATTTGCGTGACGGGGGAGCAAACGTATTTGCCGAGACAGTCCGTGCCGTACGCCGCAAGAGTCCATTTACTTCAATTGAGGTTCTGCCATCTGATATGGGCGGAGTGGAAGAAAACTTAAAGACACTGATGGATGCAAAACCGGATATATTAAACCACAATATTGAAACCGTAAAACGTTTGACTCCAAGAGTTCGCGCACGTGCAAAATATGACCGTTCCCTTGAATTCCTGCGCCGCGCAAAAGAAATGCAGCCTGAAATTCCGACCAAATCAAGCTTAATGATTGGTCTTGGCGAAACAAAAGAAGAAATCATCGAAACAATGGATGATCTGCGTTCAAACAATGTCGACATTATGACCATCGGCCAATATTTGCAGCCTTCGAAAAAGCATCTTAAAGTTATGAAATATTACACACCGGAAGAATTTGCAGAACTTCGGGAAATTGCGATGAGCAAAGGCTTCAGCCACTGTGAAGCTGGCCCGCTCGTTCGTTCGTCCTATCATGCAGATGAGCAGGTTAATGCAGCAACTAAAGCAAGACAGGCACAGGCATAATGAAAAGTACCCGCATCTTTGATGCGGGTACTTTTTTATAGTGGTATTGGAGGGTAATGAAGCAGGAATGCCGCGGATAACCTCTCCAAAAAATGAAAATACCTCCCGTTTCTCCTTCAGTGTCTGAAGAAGCTTTTTATTTATCCTTCATGTCCTCGTCAAGGTTTTCGTTTGTTTCGCCGTATCCTTCTCCATTTGCGTTTTCACCTTTGTTCAGTTTGCGGCCTTGAGGTGATTTCAGCATTTCTTTTATTGTGTTATTGATAATTTGATCAATATCTCTGCTTTCTGGATCAAGGCCGGAGTATCCTTCAACTTGTTTAATCATCTGGGGATCATCGGACAGGTAAACGTGGTAGTATCTGGGAACGACGGAAATCGCCGTTTTTTTCACTTGATCCGCTGTTTCATTTCGATTTTTCGTATCCGACTGATAAGCGATCAGAACTTCTTCATCGGTAACAAGTGTAGCCACATCCTGTATATTCGGGAGCTGAACGATTAAGCTGGAAATGGCATTAGCCGTCTTTTCGTAATCAACTTGAGGCACCTTGTCGTAATCATTTTCCTGAGCTAAATTGTTTTTTACATGACGAACATAGCCAAAACCGGAGTTAGTGTCTTTTCCGTTTTTAATGCCATTTTCGTTTTTTACATTTACGGTATTGCCGTTTTCCTCAAATAATTCATTTTCACTTGCAGTATTCTGGCATCCGGTCATGATGATCATACCTATTAAGGATGCCGTTAACGCGATTTTCTTCATCGCAAACACCTCCGTAACCTTAGGTTGACCAAAACAAACACAATCTTTCTTAGCAATTGATGGGGAAATCGATTATGATAGTATTTAGACAGCTTTCATGCGAGGTGATAGTAGTGATAACAGTCCAAAATCATAGCTTTGAGCTCATTAAGGACGAAAAAAATGGCTTTAATGAAGAGGCCTTTAAAGCGCGTTACTCAGAAATACTGAATAAATATGATTACATTGTCGGTGACTGGGGTTATAATCAGCTTAGACTTAAGGGCTTTTTTGACGATCAAAATCAAAAAGCTTCCTATGACACAAAAATCAGCACACTTGATGAGTACATATTTGAGTACTGCAACTTCGGCTGTGCCCATTTTGTTTTAAAAAGAATAAAGAAATAAGCCGCGGAAGAGATCCGCGGCTTATTATTTTGACGTATAAGGAGATTCTTCGTTTTTCTCAGGATCGTCGTGGGGAGGATGTGCTCCTGGGTACTGCCTTGGCAAATTCTGATGCAGAGATTTGAATTCATAGTTAAAAGCACTGTAATAACGCATGCCTTCTTTCCAATCTGAACTCTTGTTTTCCACAGGCTCATCCTTGCCGCGAGGCGCACCGTATGGCCCCTCAGGGAAAATTTCAGGCAGCACCAGATTTCTCATATCTTCAACATTTGAAAAATCCGTGTACTCCCGTTTTTCTTTATCATCCATTGTCACACCTGCTTTTTTCGAGAGATAAGAAAGTATAAAGTTTAGTGAATTGATGGCAAGCGGAATCGCCCCACTCCTTGGCACTTTTCTTGGTGTCCAGCTCCATCGCTCAGGCTCCTCGGCCAGAACGGATCCGTCTGTCGGAGCTAAACGGGCGATTCCGCTTTTTTTTTTAGTGTACGACCGATGACTATTTATTATCCTTACACCATTTCATACAAAAATTCTCTCAGCTCATTTGCTTCATCTTCCTCAAGACTGAAGGCATGCTCAATATATCCCGGTTCATTCAGGTCATCTTCCCCGATAATGGCAAAACGGCTGCTCAATAAATTCAAAACAAGGTGTTTGCCATAATAGCGGTCAGATTTAACAATCGCTAGATCAAAGCGGCTGTTTTCTCCCATAAAGCTGACAAAGCGTGTTTTTGTTTCGACAGTATCATCATATAAATAAAATCGTTCAGACATCATCATTTCCCCTTTATTCCATATCATTTTCCTCTATCATAGCAAACGTTCCTCTTTACCGAAACCAGCTGCAGGGAAATATTGATATCATTGAAATTGTGATAAAATACAAGTATTGAGTATGAATGTTGGGAGTTGTCAAAAGATGTATTTTGTAGATCGTGAGAAAATTGAAGAAACCTTGGTTTATTTTGAAAAGAACTTAACTTTATTTGGTGAGCACACTGAATGGAAAACAGACATAGAAGTGAAAGCGCTTGAACGTCTGGCGCAAATGATGATTGAAGCGATATTGGATACCGGAAATGCCATTATTGACGGATTTATTATGAGAGACCCTGGGAGCTATGAGGATATTATCGATATTATGCTTGATGAAAAAGTGGTTGATCAGGATGAAGCAGACGGACTGAAAGAGGTAATCGGTTACCGCAAACAGCTCGTTCAGGAGTATCTGTCCATTGATCACACTGCTCTTACAGCAAGCCTGCAAAAACAGTCAGACGTGCTTCGCGGTTTTCCTTCCCGCGTAAGGGCTTATCTGGAAAATGAACTTGGGCCGGTTTCCGCTTTTAGACATTAAAGAATAAACGTATTATAATGAATGGACGCTTTCTTTTTAAGAAGGCGTCTCATTTTTTTACATAAAGCAAGGAGTGAGATAGATGAAAAAGTACAAAGGCTATTTAATTGACCTTGATGGAACGATGTATCGCGGCAAAGAACGTATTGAAGAAGCAAGCGATTTCGTTAAATTATTAATAAAAAAAGAAATACCGTATTTATTTGTGACAAATAATTCATCAAGAACTCCTGAGCAAGTAGCGGAAAAATTGAATTTATTTGACATCCCAGCGAACGAGGATAAAGTATTTACTACAAGCCAGGCAACGGCAAACTTCATTTATGAAAAAAAATCTGATGCAGCTGTTTATGTGATTGGTGAAGAAGGCATCCAGCAGGCATTGATTGAACGGGGATTTAAGCTTGTTGATGAAAATCCTGATTTTGTCGTAACGGGAATAGACAGAGACATTAACTATGAAAAGTTAGCTTTGGGCTGTATCGCTGTCCGCAATGGGGCAACATTTATTTCAACGAATGGGGATATTGCCATCCCTACTGAACGGGGGTTGCTGCCGGGAAACGGTTCATTAACAGCGGTGATTGCCGTATCAACTGCGGTCCAGCCAATTTTTATCGGCAAGCCGGAAAGCATCATTATGGAACAGGCTTTAAAAGTATTGGGTACAGATCCAGAGGATACATTAATGGTCGGGGATAACTATGACACCGATATTAAAGCCGGCATGAATACAGGTTTGGATACTTTGCTTGTCCATACTGGAGTTACTCTTCGCGAGCATTTGCTTAATTATGATGAAAAGCCGACATATACGGTTGATTCATTAGAAGAGTGGTTTGACAAGATATAAAGAAGCGGAGGCTGGGACAAAAGGTTTTCAGCCAAAGTAAAATCCGAACTGTTATGTGAAATTCCAGCTTGAATTTCGTTTCAGTTCGGATTTTTTTTTGTCTGCCTAAGTCTGACTAGTCGGCTCGATTTTGTGTTGTCCACCTCCATCGCCCAGCCCCTCAGCGAGAATGGCTCCGCCAATTAATTGTGAAACCCCATGAATTAAATCGGAAACCCCTCCAATTAAATTGAATACCCCATCAATTAAATTGAAAACCCCATCAATTCGGTAATGACTCCTCGGCTTGACCAGTCGGCTCCGATTTCGTGTTGTCCAGCTCCATCGCCCAGCCCCTCAGCGAGAATGGCTCCGCCAATTAATTGTGAAACCCCATGAATTAAATCGGAAACCCCTCCAATTATATTGAAAACCCCATCAATTAAATTGAAAACCCCATCAATTCGGTAATGACTCCTCGGCTTGACCAGTCGGCTCCGATTTCGTGTTGTCCAGCTCCATCGCCCAGCTCCTCGGCCAGAACGGCTCCGTCTGTAAAGGCAAAAAGCGCCTTTTCAGCCGGAACCTTATCTGTCTGCCTGCGCTAAACGGGCGATTCCGCTTTTCTGTGTTATTCCGTATTTTTAGCGCGATGCGCCAGCCTGCTTGATGCTGCAGCAGCAATGGCTCCGATGATATCATCGAGATAGGTGTGGACCATTCCGGTTGATTTGTCGTTCAGGAATTTAAGTATTCCGGGTTTTTCTTTGTCGATGTAGCCGTAGTTGGTAAAACCGATTGATCCATAGATGTTGACGATGGACAGTGCGATGATTTCATCTACCCCATACAGGCTTTCATCACTTTCAATGATGGCTTGAAGGGGTTCCTCAAGCATTTTTTTCTCTGCCAGAATATCTAATTGTATGCCGGTTAATACGGCGTTTTGCACTTCTCTTTTTGATAGTACCCGGTCTATATTCTCCAAACATTGATCGATCGTTAATGAAGGATGATATTTGACTTGCAGAAAGTATACGAGTTCTGCGATATCTTCTAATTTTACTCCGCGGTCCTGTATCCATTGTCTTGCGGTTTTTTCAACAATGTCCATCTTCTCTTTTTCTTTCATCCATTTCACCCAATCTTCTTTTTACTATTTTACGCAAACGGTCTTCTGAATGTGTAATGAAAATGTCAATCATTAAAAAGTGTTTAACTTACGATTCAAAATATACATAAATGAGTTAACTTCCGATTAGGATAGGGTAAGGACTTTTTTCTATATATGGGGGAAAAACTCGTGGAAAAATTGATACGGGAACAATATGGACTTAGAGTGGCAGAGACATTCAGAGTAGGAAATTATGATGCTTTCTCATATCATCAGCACGTCTACTTGATTGTCCCGCTGTCACATATAGACGATGAAGAGCTTTATGAACTGTATAATATGAGCCAATTTCTGCTTGAACGCGGAGACCCGTTTGTGGCGGTTTTTTTGTTAACAAAGCAAGGGAATTTATATATAGAATGGGAAAAAAGGAAATATGGAATATTGAAAACCTCATATGTTCAAAGCGAGCGTGTGTATCAGGTAGGGAGAGAGCTTGCACGGTTTCACCAAAAAGCAAGAAGCTATCCTTATCAGATTACAAAAATAAGCAGAATCGGCCAATGGAAGGTGCTGTGGGAAAAGCGGACAGATCAGCTTGAAGGGTTTTGGCGCGGAAAAGTCAGTTCACAGCCGCTTGATTCGTTTGAAAAAATGTTCGCTGAATCTTTTCCATATTATATGGGCCTTGCCGAAAATGCCATTCAATACTTAGTGGACACAGAACTTGATGATGAGCCTCAGCCTATTGATTCAGCAACAGTCTGCCATCACAGATTCTATTCGGATACTTGGAGATCATCGGGACTTGTAAAAATCCCCACAGATTGGGTGTTTGATCATTGCAGCAGGGATATTGCCGAATATTTAAGAAACCAATTTTTTGATCAGCCTGATACGCTGCGTCAGGACGGATTTTTACTTTTAGAGGATTATGACAGGACAACACCGCTCTCTTCTTTTTCATGGAGACTAATTTACAGCCGACTGCTGCTGCCGATTCATTATTTTGAATGCATTGAAGATTATTATTTATCATCTGAAACGGATAAACCCTATTATGAAGCGAAGCTTACAGAAATGCTGAAGAATTCCTCCAAGTATGAGGGATTCCTGAAATCCTATGCGCAATTACTGTCCATGCGGACGAAAAAAATCTATTTGCCTGCTATACATTGGCTTTGAGTCCGGTTCATTCCTCTCACACCTTATGTGATAAGATAAAAGAAAATGAAAAAGGGTGAGAGGATGAAAACGCCAAAAATATTCATAACAAGAAAATGTCCTGAAGAAAGATTGAAAGCGCTTAAGGAACTGGGTGAAGTGGAAATGTGGGATAAGGAAGATGTTCCATGTCCCCGCGGTCTGCTGCTTGAAAAAGCTAAAGAAGCAGATGCGCTTTTAACGATGCTCTCTGATCAAGTTGATGAGGAGCTTCTTAATAAAGCAGAGAACGTAAAAGTGATTGCAAACCTTGCCGTTGGATACGACAATATTAATCTTCCATATGCCAAGGAAAAAAAGGTCATCATTACGAATACGCCTGATGTCTTAACGGATACAACGGCAGACCTCACATTTGCCCTTATCCTTGCTGCAGCCAGGCGGGTCATTGAAGCAGCAGACTATGTAAAGGACGGTAAATGGACAAGCTGGAGCCCGCTTTTGCTTGCGGGTGCAGATGTTCATCATAAAACAATCGGCATCGTTGGCATGGGGAAAATAGGGCAGGCTGTTGCAAAACGCGCCAAAGGGTTCGATATGAAAATCCTCTACCATAATCGGTCAAGAGATCACGATGCTGAAAATAACCTGGATGCGGCTTATACAAGTTTTGATGAACTGCTCTCCCAGTCGGATTTTGTCGTCTGCATGACGCCGCTTACGAATGAAACGAAGCATATGTTCAATGCTGAAAGCTTCAGAAAAATGAAATCTACAGCTCTTTTTATTAATTCTTCACGGGGCGGCACAGTTGTGGAGAATGATTTGATAAAAGCACTTGAAACAGGTGAAATTGCTGGAGCGGGGCTTGATGTGTTTGAGAAAGAACCAATCAGCGCCGATCACCCGCTGTTAAAGCTGCCAAATGCAGTAGCTCTCCCTCATATAGGCAGTGCAACGGCTGAAACACGATACGGCATGATCGATTGCTGTGTTCAGAACATCCTGTCGGTTTTATCAGGGAAACCTCCAGTCACCCCCTTAACTTAGATTACTTCTGCAAAGATCAGGGTATAGTCATCTAAAACGGGAGGTTTGATGATGAACAGTTTTTTAGTGCAATATACGGACAGAGAAACGATGGAGAGGGTCTTTGACGGACCTATCTTTCCAACCGAGGAAGAAGCCATGCTTGAGAAAGAAAAGCTTGAACGAAAAGGTCATTTTGATGTAACCGTTGAAAGCGAAAATGATATACAGCTTGACCGGGAATAAATAAAAAGGCGTGCGATTGCCCCGCGCGCCTTTTTATTTTATATTTTCCAAAAAATATAAACCTAGTATAATCACCAAAGAAAGCGATTACATGCAAAATACTGAAAATTCTCTATTGATTAGCAATAGCACACTGTTTATAATGACAATAATAGAAAATGTCTATCATACATAAACAAATGTATTTCTTAGAAGGACATCAAGGGAGTGGATAAATTCATGAAAGCAATTCAAGTTGGTTTATTGGGACTGGGAACAGTCGGAAGCGGTGTAGTGAAAATTATTAACGATCACCAGGATAAATTGATGCACCAGGTAGGCTGTCCCGTTAAAGTGAAAAAGGTCCTCGTACAGGATGTTGATAAAAAAAGACAGGTTGAATTCGGTAAAGAGCTTCTTACAAGAAATGCTGATGAAGTGATTCATGATCCTGAAATAGATGTCATTATTGAAGTAATGGGCGGTGTTCTGCATACAAAGGAATATATTCTTCAGGCTCTTAAGGCGAAAAAACATGTAGTCACTGCAAATAAAGATCTAATGGCCGTATATGGCACAGAGCTATTAGATGCGGCAACAGAAAATGGGTGTGACTTATTCTATGAAGCAAGTGTTGCCGGGGGAATTCCGATTTTAAGAAGTTTAGTAGATGGACTTGCTTCAGACCGGATTAACAAAATGATGGGAATTGTGAACGGGACAACAAATTTCATCTTAACAAAAATGAGCAAACATGGAAGTCCATATGAAGAAGTTCTGAAAGAGGCCCAGGATCTTGGGTACGCAGAATCAGACCCTACTGCTGACGTAGAAGGACTGGATGCTGCCCGTAAAATGGCAATTCTCGCCCGTCTTGGCTTTTCAATGCACGTAGATTTAGAGGATGTAAGTGTGAAAGGCATCAGTGAAGTAACAGATGAGGACATCAGCTACAGCAAAAGACTTGGATATACAATGAAGCTGATCGGCATCGCCAACCGCAACCACAATAAAGTCGAAGTAAGTGTACAGCCGACCCTGCTGCCTGATTATCATCCATTGGCATCGGTTAATAACGAATATAACGCTGTTTATGTGTACGGGGAGGCTGTAGGAGAGACGATGTTCTACGGTCCCGGCGCGGGAAGCTTGCCGACTGCTACAGCTGTCGTATCTGATTTAGTAGGCGTCATGAAAAATATGAGACTTGGGGTAAATGGACGAAGTGCTGTACTTCCTCAATTTGAAAAAGCATTGAAGCAGAGCGATGAAATCTATGCTCAGCATTTCCTCCGCATTCATGTAAAAGACCAAGTCGGAGCGTTTTCAACAATCACATCTTTATTCTCAGAACGCGGTGTCAGCTTTGAGAAAATTCTGCAGCTTCCGCTTAAAAACAGCAATCTGGCAGAAATTGTGATTGTTACCCATCAGGCATCAAACAAAGACTTTGATGAGATTTTGGCAAACCTGCTTGATTTCGAAGTCGTTCATGGCATAAAAAGCTCATATCGCGTAGAAGGGAACGGTTACTCATGATGTGGAAAGGTCTCTTAAATAAATACCGGAATTACTTGCCAGTAAATGATCAAACACCTTTACTTACGCTGAACGAGGGGAATACCCCTCTCGTTTTTCTTCCGACACTGTCAGAGAAGCTTGGACTTGAGCTATATGCGAAAACAGAAGGCGCCAATCCAACGGGTTCTTTTAAAGACAGGGGCATGGTGATGGCTGTTGCAAAAGCGAAAGAAGAAGGCAGTGATACAGTAATCTGTGCATCAACTGGAAATACATCCGCTGCAGCAGCCGCATATGCAGCCAGAGCGAAAATGCGATGCATTATTGTCATTCCTGACGGGAAAATTGCGTTTGGAAAACTTGCCCAGGCAGTGATGTACGGAGCAGAAATCATTGCGATCAAGGGAAATTTTGATCAGGCGCTGACAATGGTCCGCAGTATGTCTGAGAAGCTTCCTATTACTCTTGTAAACTCTGTGAACCCTTACCGCCTTGAAGGGCAGAAAACAGCTGCATTTGAGCTGTGCGACGCATTGGGTGCAGCTCCTGATATTCTGGCAATCCCTGTAGGCAATGCTGGCAACATTTCTGCTTATTGGAAGGGCTTTTTGGAATATGACAGCATTCATCAGACCGGCCTCCCGCAAATGCAAGGCTTTGAAGCAGAAGGAGCTGCTGCGATTGTGCGCAATCAAGTGATTGAAAACCCTGAAACAATTGCGACTGCCATTCGGATCGGCAACCCGGCAAGCTGGGACAAAGCGGTCAATGCAGCTGAGCAATCAGGCGGATTTATTGATGAAGTAACAGACGCGGAAATTATTGAGGCTTATCAGCTTTTGGCTAAGACTGAAGGCATTTTTGCAGAACCTGCTTCATGCGCTTCCATTGCAGGGTTAATAAAGAGTGCGAAGAAAGGCGTTTATAAAAAGGGAGCTAAAGCAGTTGCTGTCTTAACAGGAAATGGATTAAAAGATCCAAACGTGGCTGTTGATCTCTCAGAAATTAAACCAATCGTGCTTCCAAACGATGAACTTGCCGTTATGGAGCAGCTTAAAGGAGTTGGTGCATGGTGAAAGAAGGCGACATGTTAAAGATAAAAGTTCCCGGAAGTACGGCAAACCTGGGACCTGGCTTTGATTCCGTCGGTCTTGCTGTTAATCGTTATCTGGAACTGAGCGTCATTCCTGCTGCAAAATGGTCATTTATTCCGTTAAATGAGGAAATGCTCGATATTCCAAGAGATGAAGAAAACCTCATTTATCAAGTGGCGAAAAGAGTGGCATCTTCTTATGAATCTGCACTGCCCGCCTGTTCAGTTGAAGTTTGGAGCGGTATTCCGATGGCAAGGGGGCTTGGAAGCAGTGCTGCTGCTATCGTGGCCGGTGTGGAGCTTGCAAATGAATTATGCGGCTTGCAGTTAAGCATGAAAGAAAAGCTGCATTTGGCCAGTATTATTGAAGGTCATCCGGATAATGCAGGAGCATCCTTATACGGAGGATTAGTTGTGGGACTCCATCAGGAGCAAGAAACAGAATTGGTGGCTGCTCATGAGGTAGACATTGATCTAGTGGCGGTTGTCCCGCCATACAAGCTGTATACTAAAGATGCCCGGGACGTGCTTCCCGGATACTTGGAATACACCGGGGCAGTAGAAGCAAGTGCAGTCAGCAATGTTTTAGTAGCAGCTGTTCTTTCAAATAACTGGCGTCTTGCAGGAAAAATGATGAAAAAGGATTTATTTCACCAGCCTTACCGCGGAACTTTGATTAAGGAGCTTTTAAAAGTACAGGAAGCGGCTGTGGATGCAGGTGCATACGGCGCAGCACTCAGCGGTGCGGGGCCGACTGTCCTGGCATTTACGGCTAAAGGGAAAGGGAAAACACTCGCTAAACTGCTAAAAGCTCAATTTCCTAAATGTGAAGTTGATGAGCTTTCACCAGTCTTAGAGGGATCAAATGTTTATTATGAAGCCAGCACTGGACAAGTTCGGGATTCGATTGGATAGAGCATTCTCATTTGAGGATGCTTTTTGTTTTGGGATCATGATCTATTTTCATCTGCTTTAGGAGGAAATTTATTTAGCTTGTCGAAATAAATAGAATGCTGGAAAAAATCACAGGGAAAGTTTGGTGTTGATCAAAATGGAAAGTATTAAGCAAAAAAGAGGGATGACAGCCGAAGACTTATACAAGCTGAAATCCGTCAATGATCCTCATGTTTCACCGTGCGGCACAAAAGCCGTTTACGTTCAAACATCCATTCATGAAGAAAAACATCAATACATATCGAATCTATTTTTAATCAATTTGGAAAAGAATACTTCCAGTCAATGGACATACGGTGAAGGTAAAAACACCTCCCCTAGATGGTCTCCTGATGGAAGCAGTCTGGCATTTCTATCAGACCGCAATGGGAAAAATCAGCTTTTCCTCATGTCCGCAGCAGGCGGCGAGGCTAAAGCCCTCACAAAAGAACATTTATCTGTCTCTCAGCCTGCCTGGAGTCCGGATGGGACGAAAATCCTTGCAGCCATTTCTTTAGCGCCATCAGACAAATTAGACAAAGAGGATAAGGATGAGAAAAAGCAGCCGGAGCCGCTTGTCGTGGAAGATATGAGGTATAAGTCTGATGCAGCAGGTTTTGTAAAGAACCGTAAAAGGCAGCTTGCCATTATAGATGTAAATACAGGGGAGCTTGAGCTGATCGGCTCAAGGGAGTTTGATTATAATGACGGAGCCTGGTCCCCGGACGGGAAATCGATTGGGTTTACTTCGAATATGACGGATGATCCCGATCAAACGTTAATATCAGACGTTTTTATTCTATCTTTAGAAACGAACGAGCAGCAGCAGCTGACAAACAGCAGCGGATACTTTGGCAATCTATCATGGTCGCCGGATGGAAGCTATTTATCTTTTCTGGGTCATGAAAAAGAATTCCAAAGTGCAACTTTCTCGAAAATTTGGCTGTACGGCATGAAATCGGAAGAGTTGACTTGCTATTCAGCTGATTGGGACGTTCACATCAGTGATGCCGTTGTAGCCGATTTTATCTCAGGCAGTGTGTATCCTGGCCTTATTTGGACAGAGGACAGCCAGGGATTTTATTTTATTTTAACCGATCAGGGCAATACGGGTGTCTATTATGGCTCACTTGAAGGACAAACCCTTCCGGTAAGGTTTGAACAGGAGCATGTCTACGGATTATCGGTTCATACTGGCAGTCATACCGCAGTTCTTGGCATCAGCCGTCCCGATCATCCAAGTGATTTGTATTTCTTTGATTTTAGTACAGGAGAAAATCGCCAGCTTACAAATGTGAATGAAGAATTCTTGCAAAAAATCGAACTTGCTGTTCCTGAGGCAATAAAGTGGAAGGCGGAAGACGGACTTGAGCTGCATGGCTGGATCATGAAGCCGGCTGGATTTAAGGATGGCGAGAAATACCCCCTCGTTCTTGAAATTCACGGCGGACCCCACGCCATGTATGCCAATACCTATTTCCATGAGTTTCAAATGCTTGCTTCAAGCGGGAAAGCCGTCCTTTATACAAATCCCCGCGGAAGCCATGGATATGGACAGCATTTTGTAGATCAGGTTCGCGGTGATTATGGCGGAAGCGACTATACCGATTTAATGAGTGCAGTCGATTATGCACTTGAAACCTATGATTATATTGATAAAGATCGGCTAGGTGTAACAGGAGGCAGCTATGGCGGTTTTATGACGAACTGGATTGTAGGTCATACAAACAGGTTTAAAGCTGCTGTCACGCAGCGTTCAATCAGCAACTGGATCAGCTTCTACGGAGTGAGTGATATCGGCTACTACTTTACAGAGTGGGAAATCGGCGGAGATCTGATCAATGATTTTGATAAACTCTGGCACCATTCGCCGTTAAAATATGTCACAAACGTAGAAACGCCTCTTTTGATCCTTCATAGTGAAAAAGACTATCGCTGTCCTGTGGAGCAGGCTGAGCAGCTTTATATCGCATTAAAGCGCCTGAAAAAAGAAACAAAATTTGTGCGCTTTCCAGAAGCAAACCATGAATTATCCAGAAGCGGGCATCCTAAGCTTCGGATTGACAGGCTGAATCATATCAAAGGATGGTTCGACGAGTATCTATAAGCACAAAAAAAGATGGTGAGCGGGCTCACCATCTTTTCATTTTAAGATAAGAACGTATAAAGTTTTGCGCTTTTCTTATCAGAAAACTTGTTCTACTTCCACAACTCCCGGAACTTCTTCAAGAAGTGCGCGTTCGATTCCAGCTTTAAGTGTAATAGTTGAACTTGGGCAGCTGCCGCAAGCTCCTAAAAGGCGTAATTTTACTATGCCGTCTTCTATATCAACAAGCTCACAATCTCCGCCGTCACGAAGCAAGAATGGACGTAATTTATCTAATACTTCCTGTACTTGTTCTACCATTTGTGTTTCTGTGGTCATTATAATCGACTCCTTCCTTATCCTGCTATTATATTCAAAAAACCGCTGAAAATCTATTCATATGATTGATGTAATATCTGTTAATGCCATTATTTTAACATATTCCGCGCCGAATAAAAACGGATACTTTCAACAGATAAGTTTTCATGGAAAAAAAACGCTTACTCCCTTACAATGAAACATAAGAAAAGGGGGAATACGATGAAAAAACAAGTGGAAGTGTGCGTATATGGAGCTGAAGTACTTTGTCCAAGCTGTGTGAATCTCCCCTCATCAATAGAAACATATGAATGGCTCGAAGCAGCAATTTCAAGAAAATTCCCGCAGCAGCAGTTCAAAATAGAATATGTCGATGTGTTTGCGCCGCAAGACAATCCAGAGAAAAAGGGTTTTGCAGAGAAAATCGCAAATGACGAGTATTTTTATCCGTTAGTTGTCATCGATGGAGTAGTAGTAGGGGAAGGCAATCCGAAACTGAAAACCATTTATGCTGAAATGGAGAAGCATGGGTATGTTTCTGCGTAATATTTCTATAATTGTTCATTTTAATGACTCGTCATGTTTTAAACCTGCTTTACACGTAGACCAGTCTGGATAATCCTTCGATTCCAAGAAAATAGGTGTCCGGCATATGATTGCCCGCTATGGAGCCTGCTTCAATTGTAAAAGAATACGGAGTTTGAACATGCTTGTATAAGTATTTCAGCTTCGTCATAGGATTATAAACAAATACAGGAGGCAGTTTCGGCACCAGATCGGTGGTGTTGACGAAGCGGATGCTGTTCGGAACAAGCCGGTCATAGATTTCCGCAAACTGCCCGTCTCCTACTCTTGGAGCCCCATAGTTATACATGACGATAGACCGGAATCGGGCGTTAACCGCTGCATCGGCAGCGTGAAGAACAGCTAGTGCTCCTCCAAGACTATGCCCGGTAATAAAGAGATTTTTCTTTTTTGAGAGGGCTGAATACGTTTGGAAGATTTCGTCCCGGCACTTGGAATAGATCGACTGAAATCCCTGATGCACGAGGCCGCCGTTTTGGATATAGGGATAGGAAGTCTGGCGGATGGTGGCATCGGCGACCCAGTCTGCATCCGATTGCGTACCCCGGAACGCAATCACAACCGCATCGTCTGATTCGAGGATAAATCCGAACCATTCCATGACGCCGTTCGCGCTGGATTTGAAAGCTTTTACCAGCTTGAATCCAGGAACGGGTTCCACCGGACCGTTGTTTAAATACTGGCGGTATGAATATACACACATATGGAGGAGAAATTCCGCAAGATCTTTATCGTAAAAAGGTTTCCGTTTTGGCATATACATCCTTCCGCACCTCGCAGCAATAGGCTTATGCATTATCCTACGCATGGAACGGAAAGAAGTGCCTGTATGGCAAATCGCTGACGGCTTTCAGTCAAAAAAGAACAATAAAAAAAGCAGGAAGGAAAAATGGTTATTTTTCCTTCCTGCTTTTTTTTAGGAACTTATTGGAGAGTCCCTTTTGATTTATCCATTATGATACTTATACATCCATAGAATTCCTGACTTAAGCAAACGCGGAACTCGTCCAATTAGCGGCCGGTCATTCACAAGGCCGAAACCATGTTTCTTTCCAAGTGACCCAAGTACACCTTTAAGCTTAAAGGCAGGGAAATCCTGAGGCAGTTCTTCGCCATTCCACTTTTTAAGCAGAACTTGAACAATTTGTTCAGCTTGAGCTTCGGCAAGCTGGGCACTTGGTGCATGGGGAAGGCTTGCGCAGTCTCCAACAACGAATGCATCTTCATGATGCGGAAGGTGATGCTGTTTTGTCAGAACGACACGTCCCTGTGGATCTTTGTCAGCGGGAAGTTCTCTGACAACTTTATTCGGCTGAATGCCTGCAGTCCATACGATGGCATCATAAGAAACAGGCTCATCATGATTATATAGAACGTTTTGTTCTACTTTAGTTACGTTGGCACTGTTGATAATGGTTACGCCATGATCTTCAAACCAGCCTTGAACATATTTGCTCAAACGTTCTGGAAAACTGGAAAGAATGTTTTTGCCCCGGTCATAAAGTGTAATTTTAAGATCTTTGCGGCTTTCTCTGAGTTCACTCGCAAGCTCAACTCCGCTGAGTCCTGCGCCAACGATTGCAACAGAAGCACCGCCGCTTAAGTTATTAAGGAGCTGATACGTTTCTCTTGATTGATCGATTGTCTGGATGCTGTGGGTAAACTCTTTTGCACCTGGAACATTATGATACTTGTCCTCGCAGCCTAACCCGATAATAAGATCATCATATGAAATCGGTTCCTGATTCTTCAGATGAACCTTTTTTTCTTCAAGATCGACCGAAGTGATTTCCCCGAATATTAAGTGCAGACGCTCATGCTCAGGAAAATCTACGCGGATATGATGGTCTGAAATCGTTCCCGCAGCAAGTGCGTAATATTCCGTTTTTAAACAATGATAGGGATTTTTATCTATGAGTGTAATTTGCACATCTTCAGGCAGCTGACCTGGAAGAAGCCGGTGAAGGACGCGCATGCCGCCGTATCCACCGCCAAGAATAACTAAGTTCTTCATTGCAGATTCCCCTTTTTCTCCTCTTAAGGTGAGTAATATTCGTATCTATAGGTTAATTCAGTAATTAAGAAAACCTTTGCAATATGCCATCTAAAAGTATAACGAATTTGATGATAAACCACAATATATTATGAAAAAGTCATCTATTAATCTGTTAACCCGCTCATTAGTAAATCACTTTCGTAAAAATGTGTTGGTATTTATGAAAAAAGTATAACATAAAACGTTAATTATTGACGATAGTACATAGAAAGAGGTAGCATAGGATTGCAGGTATGAGGTGATGAAGTTGAAACCAATAATAGAATTTTGTATAAGCAATTTAGCGAACGGTTCACAAGCTGCTTTGGAAAAGTTAGAAAAGGATCCAAATCTGGACATTATTGAATACGGATGTCTTGGATATTGCGGAAAATGCTATGCTTCTCTTTATGCCCTTGTAAACGGTGAGGTTGTAACTGGGGAATCATCTGAAGAGTTAGTTAAAAACATATATGATTACTTGGATGAGAATCCTATGTTCTAAAAAAACGCGTACACTCAAGTACGCGTTTTTTTACTGTATCGTCCACTTTTGCTTCATTTCCCTCATTTCGCGCCATCTGTCTTTTGCCATTTCAACAATCACTTTTTCCTTTGTGTTTTTTTGTTTTTCAATCACTTTTGAAAAGTAGAGTGCGGCCTGCGCTTTATCATTTGATCTTCTGCTCAGTTCACCTATTAAATAGAGTACTTTCATTTCTGTTAAGTGTGTGCCATAGAAATCATCATTGATATAAGAAGCGATATATTCTTCAAGGGCTAATTTAAGAAAACGATTCTCTTGAAGCTCCATCTGCTCTGTGCGGTAGATCCAGGCAAGCCTTAAATAAAGTCCGCCCATTGAGACGTGTTTCTCTTTTTTCAATACTCCTGAATAAATAGCAAGTTTATATGTATGAATGGCCTCATTAATACTTCTTTTTTTGCAGAAATTCATGCTCCCCCAGTTTGACCGTATCTTCTCGTTAATGATTTCCTCTGTTCTAAAAGGAAAATCAGGAGAGAATTCTTCTGACATTGAAAAACCGCAGACAGGACACACATTTACATAGTAAAGAAGAGGGCTGAATTCCTTTTTACTATAGTAAGAACAAAAGTCAGTGTCATGACTGACGGCCCGGATGAAACCTCTTTTTACTTTTTTTGTTGCATATGTATGTTTGCAAATCGGACAATCTATATTTTTATCGTATAGGAAATCAAGCTTATTCATATAGTGCTCCTCCCATCAGTAAAACAGGGTAAATTGTAATGAAATCATACCACATATATAGGTACAAAGTATTATAAATTGGTAAATAGCCTTTTTTGAATAACAGAATCCATTCAGATGCAACCTAAGTTTGTGCAACTAGTTAATTTGTCGGAAAATATCATTATTTGTCTCAATGATATAGACATACCCGCTATCGCCTGTTATTTTAGACACATCAAAAACGATTGCCCGAGGTGAAGAAATGATCAATTTTTTATGGGGACTAATGGGAATTGCCGTCCTTTTTGCCATCGCTTTTCTCCTATCAGAACGAAAAAGCCATATTAAAGTCCGCACGATTCTCGGCGGCCTTGCCATTCAGCTTTTATTTGCTTTTCTGGTATTAAAATGGGAGCCTGGAACAAGAGCTTTTAAAGGGCTGACTGAATCCGTACAGAACCTGGTAGGTTATGCCAGTGAAGGGATTGGATTTCTATTTGGTTCACTTGGAGATCCATCACAGCCAACAGGCTTCATCTTTGCATTTAATGTTCTGACAATCATTATTTTCTTTTCTTCGTTAATTTCTGTTTTATATCATATTGGGGTTATGCAGTGGATTATCAGAATTTTAGGCGGCGGTTTATCGAAATTATTAGGGACAAGTAAAGCAGAATCGCTCTCTGCTGCTGCTAATATCTTTGTAGGGCAAACAGAAGCTCCTTTGGTCATTAAACCTTACATAGCAAAAATGACAAAATCAGAATTGTTCGCTGTCATGACAGGGGGGCTTGCTTCTGTTGCGGGCTCTGTCCTGTTCGGCTATGCTGCCCTTGGAGTTCCTCTTGAATACTTGCTTGCTGCAAGTTTCATGGCTGCGCCTGCAGGGCTTATTATGGCAAAAATGCTTATTCCTGAAACGGAAATGCCTGAAACGATGGAAGGCGTTAAGATGGAAAGCGATGAGGATACGGCAAATGTCATTGATGCTGCGGCAAAGGGAGCATCTGTAGGACTTCAGCTTGCCTTGAATGTGGGTGCGATGCTTTTAGCTTTTATCGCGCTGATCGCACTATTAAACGGAATCCTTGGTTTTATCGGAGGGATTTTTGGAGCTTCTAACTTAACACTTGAATACATTCTTGGGTTTGTTTTTGCACCTCTTGCCTTTATCATCGGAGTTCCATGGGAAGAAGCTGTGAAAGCAGGAAGCTTTATCGGTCAAAAGCTGGTGTTGAATGAGTTTGTTGCCTATTCAAATTTTGCACCTCAGCTTGATGCACTGTCAGATAAAACAGTAGCTATCATAAGCTTTGCACTCTGCGGATTTGCCAACCTGTCATCTATTGCCATTTTGCTTGGAGGACTTGGCGGTATGGCACCAAACCGCCGTCAGGATATTGCACGGCTTGGATTTAAAGCAATAGCTGCAGGAACACTTGCCAACCTTTTAAGTGCGGCAATTGCAGGGATGTTTATGTTTTAATAATAATAGGATCACAAATAAAAGCTCCCTGCACCAAAGCAGGGAGCTTTTATTATCTATAACAAACGGGGGATATTTCTATTGTTATCCTGTTTCCAGCATTTTATACTTATAAAAAGAAAAAAGAGGGAGAACAGTATGAAACAATTCCAATTTACGAAAATGCATGCACTCGGAAACAATTATATATATGTAAATATGTTTAAAGAACAATTGGAAGAATCAATGCTTCCTCAGCTTGCAAAGGAAGTATCAAATGTATTTACCGGCATCGGTTCAGACGGAATGATCTTGATTTGTCCATCTGAGAAAGCGCCAGTAAAGATGAGAATTTTCAACAGTGATGGATCAGAAGGGAAAAATTGCGGAAATGGTCTTCGCTGCGTTGCGAAATATGCATTTGAGAATAAACTGATAGAAAAGAAAGAGTTTTCAATCGAAACACTCTCAGGGCTGGTCCATGCAAAGCTTGAAGTGGAAGATGGCGAAGTCAGCAGAGTAACAATCAATATGGGGCAGCCTATGCTTCATCGGGCTGATATTCCTATGGCTGGCACTTCAGATGAAAAAGTCATAAACGAACGGCTTGAATTTGACGGCAGTGTCTATCAAGCTACAGCTGTTTCAATGGGCAATCCGCATCTCATTTTTTATGTGGACAGCATTGAATCAGCACCAGTGTTAACACTTGGACCAAGAGTTGAGAAGGATCCCCTTTTTCCTGAAGGCATCAATGTTGAGTTTGTGGAAGTCGCAGCGGAAAATGAACTTCATTTCAGAGTGTGGGAAAGAGGTTCCGGAGTTACTCAAGCATGCGGGACAGGTGCTTGTGCAGCCGTTGTCTCTTCTGTTCTAAATGGGCATACGAAAAGAGGGCTGGATACAACTGTCCACCTTGCTGGAGGAGATCTTCTGATCAACTGGACAGAAGAGGGGAATGTTTTAATGACAGGTCCAGCAGAGGTTATTTGTTCAGGTGTTTACTTCTATGACAAATAGAAATGTGTTTCATTTGAGAGTTCCAATTAGAAGGGGTATACTTACTGTATAGCCTTTGGACGATTGGCAAAGGAGGAACAAGAAATGAATGAATTTGTAATAATTACTGAAGCGGCAGCTTATCAGATAAAAGATATGATGAAAGAAAACGAAGAAGAGCAGTCTTTTCTTCGTGTTGGCGTAAAAGGCGGCGGCTGCAGCGGTTTATCGTACGGCATGGGTTTTGAACAAGAACCTAATGATGACGACACTCAATTTGAAGTGCATGGCATCAAAGTGCTTGTTGATAAGGAAAGCTCCCTTATCTTAAAAGGGACAAAAATTGATTTTAAAGAGTCCCTTATGGGCGGAGGCTTCACGATTGATAATCCGAATGCCATTGCGTCATGCGGATGCGGTTCATCTTTTAGAACGGCTACGAATACGGGTACTCCTGAAGAGTGCTGATTATAACTGAAAAAGACATTTCATTAGCCTGAAAGGCTAGTGAAGTGTCTTTTTTTATTTTTTTCTTTTATAAATTATTATGAAAATAAGGAAGAAAGACACAGCAAAAACGAAAACCCGCACTAAATTAGTGAAATCAAGCTGATGCTCTAAATTTACTTGCTTTTCAGGTTCTTTTCCTGCACCGAGAACCCTTATGTCATCCAAAGCGTCTGCAGCTAAAGCTGTTCGCTCACATAATCCTGTCTCAAGGGTATTCTTTTCTCCGTATGCATAAATAAGGTAAGACTGGCCTTCAATAAAATCAAAACCGCAGCCTGCTGAATCTCTTTCTGTTTCTATTATTAGCTGTGATTGAGAAGGGCCTTTCCAAATTTGATCGACTTCTATTAACGCTTTTTTCTTGCTGTTTTCAGTTGTTTTTAATACTTTTCCTGAAAAAACAGCCGTTTTGTTTTCTAATTCAGATTGAACAGACGGCGGCTGTGCACAAGAGCAAGCATACCCTTTTTCTTCATTTACCAAAAAAATGCCTGAAATCATCAACATGCAAAGAATGATTTTCCATTTCATCTCTTTTCCCCCTTTGAAGAGCATAGTCGTTAAGAAAGAATAAAAGGTTACATTTTCCATCAAAACAAAGGACAAATACCGGGCATATAGTATTGATGTGTGAATAGAGAAGGGAGCTTGAATGATGAATTACTATCCATATCCATATCAGATGTATAATCAATTTCGTCTGTCATCAACAGATGAATTAAATGAGGGCTTGTATAAATGGGTGAAATTGACCTTTACAAACGGTACGGAAAAAGAGGCATTTGTATTCTACTTAGATAAACCTTCAGGAGCGGTATTTATCTTGTCTTTTCCCGCACTTACCACAAGTCAGGTGAATGTGAATAATATCAAATCCGTAGAAGTGCTGCCTAAACCCCCAAAAATGGAAGAAGAAGAGGCTCCTCAAGAAGAGGAAGGACAAACTGAAGAAGAGGAGCAGGAGCAGCCGCAAGAAGAGGAGCAGGAGCAGCCGGAAACTCCGCAAATGCCTGGAATGGATCAAGAAGGAGGCATGCAGTCCGGCCAGGAAAGTCCATTTGGCCAAATGCCTGGAATGGATCAAGGAGGAAGCATGCAGTCCGGCCAGGGAAGTCCGTTTGGCCAAATGCCTGGAGTGGATCAAGGAGGAGGCATGCAGTCCGGCCAGGGAAATCCATTTGGCCAAATGCCTGGAATGGATCAAGGAGGAGGCATGCAGTCCGGCCAGGGAAGTCCGTTTGGCCAAATGCCGGGAAGCATTGATCAAAGCGGCATGCCGTTTGGCGGACAGAGATATCAGCAATGGAATCAGCCGGTGTATTATAACCCTTACAGTAATTACTGGCAGAGTTAAAAGGGCATCAAAAAGAGGAAAAGCAGACCGCTTTTCCTCTTTTGTTCAGGAGAATCATCTCTTTATTTTTCAAACAAACTTGTGCTGTGAAGCGGCTGAACTCTTGCTTTTGGATCCATATAAGCTTTAGCGTTGTTAACCGCTGTTGGAGCTTCTCCAAATCCGCTTGCGATCAGTTTTACTTTTCCTTCATACGTACAAATGTCTCCTGCAGCATATATGCCTTCAACGTTTGTTTCCATTTTGCTGTTAACGACAATCGAATTTTTCTCAATTTCAAGACCCCAGTTCTTGATTGGGCCAAGAGATGAGACGAATCCAAAGTTCACGATGACAGAATCCACATCAATGACTTCTTTGCGATCGCCTTTCACTTCTTCTAATACAACTTGCTCAATATTTTCTGTTCCTGTTAATTCTTTCGGTACAAATGGTGTAAGAACTTGAACTTTTGAGTTATTTAAGTTTTCAACACTATGCTCATGAGCACGGAACTTATCTCGTCTGTGCACAAGTGTTACTTTTTCGGCAATAGGTTCAAGCATAAGCGCCCAGTCAACGGCAGAATCTCCCCCGCCGCAAATAAGAACTCTCTGACCGGCAAACTGATTTAAATCATCAATGAAGTAATGAAGGTTTGCTTTTTCAAATGAAGCAGCTTCTTCAAGTTCAATTTTACGGGGCTGGAACGCTCCATTTCCTGCAGTGATAATAATCGTTTTAGAATAATGGATTTCCTGATCTGTTGTTAATTTGAAGACGCCGTCAGCTTGTTTTTCAACTGTATCTACCGCTTGCTCTAAGCAGACAGTCGGCTCGAATTTAGCCATTTGTTCTTTTAGATTGTTAACTAGTTCCTGTGCGCGCACTTTAGGAAATCCTGCAACATCATATATGTATTTTTCAGGATATAAGGCAGAAAGCTGTCCGCCCAGCTGAGGCAAGCTTTCGATAATTTTAACTGAAGCCTGACGCATGCCGCCGTAAAAAGCTGTGAACAAACCAACAGGTCCGCCGCCAATAATTGTTATGTCGTATACTTTTGTGTCTTCCTTCACAAATATCCCCTCGCTTGTAATTGATAATAATTCTTAATTATAACATATCATACCTCTTTAACAATTTCACCTGGTGATTGATTAAAGAGATGTGCCTTGTATAAGAATATGATTATTATAGAGAATGTTTTTATTTTTGTAAAATTCTTAACGTTTGTAATCCTTCATTTTGGTCTTGAAAAATAAATCGCAGATGCTATTATGTAATATAGGCATTATTTATATTCTATGTTACTACTTACGAAGTTTAAGGTATTATTTTGAAAAGTTAAGTGAACATTTTCACATACTTTTTTAGGCAAAACAAAATAAAATGTTGTGAAGCAGCGGAAGATAATCAGTATAGAATTTATTTCATTCTTTACAACAAATTCAGAAAAAAAGGTGGATGTGATTCGGTTGAGAAAGCCCAAAATAGTAGTTTTAGGTGCAGGTTACGGCGGATTAATGGCAGTTACACGTCTTCAAAAAATGATCGGTGTGAACGAAGCAGATCTTACATTGGTTAACAAAAATGATTATCACTATGAAACAACATGGCTGCATGAGGCATCAGCTGGTACTTTGCATCATGATAAAGCAAGATACCAAGTAAAAGATGTTATTGACAACAGCCGTGTGAAATTTGTGAAAGAAACAGTTGTTTCGATTAACAAAGATGAAAAGAAAATCGTTCTTGCAAATGGCGAGCTTGAGTATGACTACCTTGTGATTTCTCTTGGATCTCATCCAGAAACATTTGGAATCAAAGGCTTGAAAGAGTACGCTTTCGGTATTACGAACATCAATGCTGCGCGTCAATTGCGCGAGCATATCGAATATCAATTTGCTACTTACAACACAGAAGAAGTAAAACGCGACCAGCGTCTTGCTATCGTTGTGGGCGGGGCTGGCTTCACTGGAATCGAGTTCCTTGGAGAACTTGCTAACCGCGTTCCTGAGCTTTGCCGCGAGTACGATATTGATCATAAGAAAGTACGCATTATCTGTGTAGAAGCTGCTCCAACAGCTCTTCCTGGATTTGATCCAGAGCTTGTAGAATACGCTGTTAACCATTTAGAGCGTAAAGGTGTAGAATTCAAGATCGGAACGGCGATTAAAGAATGTGTAGAAGATGGCATTATTGTTGCAAAAGACGACGTAATGGAAGAAATCAAAGCTGATACTGTTGTATGGGCAGCAGGTGTGCGCGGAAACAGCATCGTTGAAGAAGCTGGCTTTGAAAATATGCGCGGACGTGTAAAAGTTGATTCGTACCTAAGAGCTCCTCACCATGAAGATGTTTTCATCATTGGCGACTGTTCTCTAGTAATCAACGAAGAAATCAACCGTCCATATCCTCCAACGGCTCAAATTGCGATGCAGCAAGGTATTACAGCTGCTAAAAACATTGCAGTTGCCGTTCGCGACCAAGGTGAAATGGAAGAATTCAAGCCAGACATCAAAGGTACAGTTGCTTCACTTGGCGAAGATGATGCTGTAGGTATGGTATTTGGCAAGAAAGTAATGGGAACAAAAGCTTCATTCATGAAGAAAATGATTGATAATCGTGCTCTTCTAATGGTTGGCGGAGCTGGATTAGTCGTTAAAAAAGGTAAATTCAAATTTTTCTAAGAAGTAGAGTAAAATAAAAGACAGAAGCCTTGTGCTTTTGTCTTTTTTTAGTGTCAGAATTTATATGCGTTATGCTTTATGGCATTTTGGAACGCCCTGCAAAACCAAGTATAGGTATTAGAGGGTGGGGAATTGAGTAAATCGTACCTTGCAAAACCGAATTACAATATGAGGGTAATCAAGCGCTCGAATCGTCCCCTGCAAAACTGACTAACAGTTTGGGAGGGTAAGGAAGTGCAGGATTCGTACCCCGCAAAACCGAAACATAGTATTGGAGGGAAAGAATGCAAGGATGCCTCTCAAAAATGAAAATATCTCCCTTTTCCCGCTTCAGAGCAGCGATCATCTTTCACCATCCAGATTCCTAAACACCTGTTTTTCACATAAAAAAGCGGGATCAGGACTTTCCCGTCGGATCTTTACCTGTCATGCCTGCGCTAAAAGGGAGGTTGCGCTTTTATTGTTAAAAAATGGAGTAAGATATAAAAAGTTAAAAGGGGGAGATTTGTATGGCAAATAAACGGGGGAATGTATGGATTGCTGTTTCAGGTGTAGTAGAGAACGAAAACGGGGACTGGCTTGTCGTAAAAAAGAAATACGGCGGATTGAAAGGGAAGTGGTCTTTTCCTGCAGGTTTTGTGAATGAGGGGGAAACGCTTGATGAAGCAATTGTGAGGGAGATCCTTGAGGAAACGGGAATTGCTGCAGAAGTACAGGGCGTGATCGCCATTCGGTCAGGTGTCATTCAAAATACGATCAGTGATAATATGGTTATTTTTAAATTGAAGGCGAATTCTTCTGCCGTTATTGTACAGGAAGATGAACTGTTTGAAGCAGCATTTTTTCCGCCGCAAATACTTAAGGAGGACGAGAATGCATCGCTTCTGCTTCAGTCATTTGCAGAAGAAGCATTTGAGAAAATGCTTTATAAAATTGAAGGTCTGAACCCTGGAAATCAGTTTGGATACACGTCATATCGTATATTTTTATAATTTTCAAAATAATAAGAAAAATTGAGAGAAAAGAAGGATGAGCTTGATGTATTCGCTTACATCAGGAATCCCGTGAGATTTTCTCCCTTTATCCTTTACAAAGAACCTGTTATAGTATTTTCAATATCTAAAAAGAGATACTTGACAAAGGGGAGAATAGATGATGAATACATCTGCTATCGATAAGAAAGAATGTCCATATTGTTCAGGTAAAGGTTATTTTCAATTGCTTCTTGGCGGTTCAGAGACGTGCGATTGCTGCAACGGAACTGGAAAGAAGTCTTCATAAAACGTTCAATGTTTTTCCGATTGACTGAATATCGCTTGTTCAGTACACTTAAATAGGTGTACTGGAGGCGATAACTTGTTTTTACCTGTATTGATGATTTCGATGCTTTTATTCTTTGTTTTATTTTTTGGAATCGGTTTCTTGCTTAATATGCTGCTTCGCATGTCTTGGATCATGGCTATTATCTATCCGATTGTCTGTATATTGATTGTAGATAATGTGAGATTCACAGAGTATTTCATCTCACCTGGATCCTCTTTTTCATCCCTTGGAGAGCGTATTCTGTCTTTGGCTTTAGCAGATATTCTAATTCTTGTGTGCGGTTTTATCGGAGCAGTTGTATCTGGAATTGTGATTAACATGCTCCGCAAAAGAGGATATCAAATGTTTTAAAATGTGATCTGTACATCGTGTGCAGGTCTTTTTATTTTTGATAAAAGAAAACTTGTAATATATGGATTCGTTCCTATCTTGAATATTTCGTTTCTCATTTGGAGACGATTATGGATGTGAGAGGAGTGAACACATCGTAAATGGATAGGACGAAAACCTGGTCAAGGCGTCTACTAATGACACTATTATTGCTAGTGGCGCTCGGTACCACTTTAAAAGCTTTTTCAGGTGCAGAGGCAAAGGATCTGCCTGTTTTTAATGGGTGGAGCAAGGGCATATTGGAAAGTGAAGGGCATCCTTATAAACTGACCGGACTCATCCCTAAATCTCTGCACAGTGAAAAGACGGTCGCAGCCGCGATTTCTTCAAGCGGAAGCTCGATAGATCAACTATCGCTTGAAAATGAAATTGACTGGTCTCAATACCCTAAGCAGGAAGTAACAGCAACAGGATATACAGCAGGCTATGAATCAACAGGCAAAAAACCTGAACATCCCGAATATGGCATTACGTATTCCGGAGTGAAAGTGAAAAGAGATTTGTATTCAACCATAGCAGCTGATTTAAGTGTGTTTCCGGTAGGGACCATTCTGTTTATTCCAGGTTACGGATTTGGTGTAGTGGCCGACAAGGGCGGTGCGATAAAGGGGAATGAACTGGATCTTTATTACGATACTGTTGAAGAAGTGTTTCAGTTTTGGGGCAAAAAAACGCTAGACATCTATATCGTCCAAAAAGGCAACGGACGATTAACCGAAAATGAACTGACGAAATTGAATGAAAATAAGTCGATGCAGGCATTTCGCCAAAAATACATGAAACCCAAAACAAAAAGTTAATGATGGATGGAGGGTTTCATGTAAATTTTGCTCTGGTACATACTTGCTGGATAACTAGAGTGTATTTTCAGGATTAGCCACTTTCCCGGAATGCGTTATTTTCAGTCACGGAAAAAGCCCAGGTTTTAACCCTGAGCTTTTTCTATGTAATAGAAGTTAGAGAATCTTTTTCTTCAGGCTGCGGAAAATGATCAGGATGAAGGATGGATGCAAGTTTCGCAAGTCCATTTAAAAGCCTTGGCGAGGGTCTGCAATAAAGCTGTTCCTCAAGCAGGTGAATGCGATTCTCTCTGACAGCAGCAAGCTTTTCTGCTGATTCACGCTTTAAAACATGCTGGACTTTCATCCTGCTTTGCTTAACGCCGACCCAAGCGAGACAAATATGATCAGGATTTCGGCGGATAATGTCATCCCAGCTGGTTTGGACACTTGCAAGCTCCACATCACGGAAACTGTTGCGCCCGCCTGCCAGTTCACACATTTCAGTCAGCCAGTTTACTTGACCAGGCGTGAAAATGGGATTAGGCCACCATTCAAAATAAACATCAGGATAATGATCGAGCTTTGAGGCTTTTTCTTTATAGTCATTTAAAATGTGATGATAACGAGAAACAACTGCGGCAGCTTCTTTTTCCTTGCCTGCAGCAATGCCTACAGCCATTAAATCATTTCCTATATCCTCAAAAGACTGAGGGTTTAAAACAAGGTGAGGAATCTTTCTTTTTATAAGTTCATCCACGTTTTTTTCCATACCAGGCACACTCAATGAAGCGAGTACAAGGTCAGGCTTCAATTGTTCAACCAGATCCATATTAATGGACAGGTCAGGTCCAAGCCGCGGCAGTTCATTCACTTGCTCGGGCCAGTCAGAGTAATCGTCAACTGCAATTAGATCGCCAGTGAGATTTAAATAGGCGGCAAGCTCTGTGTTGCTTGGACAAATAGATATGAGCCGCAATGCAATTCCTCCTTTACAAAATGAATAGGTAGTGCAGAAACAGTGCTAATAAGATTCCTGTCAAGCCTCCGAAAAATACCTCAATAGGCTGATGCCCGAGAAGTTCTTTCAATTTCTTCTGCTTTTCTGCTTCTTCCTGCTGCGGCCATGATTTTGCCTCGCCTACAAATGTATTAAAGTCAGTTACGAGTTTATTAAGAACTGTTGCCTGCTCTCCGGCATGTCTTCTTACTCCTGTAGCATCAAACATTGTGATGATGGCAAAAACGGCTGAAACCGCAAAGAGGGATGAAGCGAGCCCATTATCAAGAGCGACTCCTGTTGCAAGTGCCGTTACAGCAGCAGAATGGGAGCTTGGCATCCCCCCTGTGCTTAAAATAAGAGACCAGTCTATTTTACGGGTCGCAATATATGTAATCGGGACTTTTACAAATTGCGCAAAGAAAATGGCTGCAAGAGAAGCTAATAGCGGGAAATTCAGCAGTATCTCCATGAAGTCGGACATCCTTTCGGTTCGAAAAATTAATGTGCTGTTATTGACTGTATGGTATAGTTCCATGCATTCATGCCCTTATCCTCTGTCATTTGTTCAAATAGTATAAAAACTTTTTATCCTTTGATACAATAAGGTCAGAGAGGAGTGCATGCCACGTGACTCTTTACCCAATGGAATATTATCAGTTTTTTATCCATTTTAATGAAGGCGATTATTATACTTGCCATGATTTGCTTGAATTAATCTGGCTGACGGAGAAGGATAATTTATTTTTAAAAGGCCTGCTGCAAATGACCGTTGCTATTTATCATTATGAATATGGCAACATTAAAGGTGCAAGGCTCATGATGCAAGCCGGACACTCATACATACAGTCTTACCGCCCATTCCATTGGGGAGTGGACCTTGAAAACGTAAATGCATTCATTGAGGAATGCCTAAAGATTATTCCTGCAGGCATTCAGTCTGTTTCTTTTAAGGAAGCTGCGCTGCTGCCTAAATTGCCTGCTTTATTTCTATACCTTGAAGAAGACCCGGGGAAACCTAATTATTAATGGAGGTGTGTTTTCATGTTTCATATTCAGTCAACAATTAAATGGAACGAAGAAACAATCATCTTTGGATTGTTTCAAAAAAACAGCGCATTTGAAGGTCCTTTAGCAGAACTTGATCAGAAGCTAGAGGGACAGCTTTCATCGCTTGTAAAAGACGGCGATATTTCGTCCAGAAAGAAAGAAATATCAAAAGTACATACTCTAGGCAAAATCGCAACAAAACGAATTTATTTTGCTGGCCTCGGCAAGGAAAAGGAATACGATTTTGATGCTGCCAAAGAAACTTTTGCGAAGCTTTTCAAAACGCTTCAAAAGGCAAAAATTCAGTCGTTTTCAATCGTTCTTGATTCATTCACAAGTGAACATGTTCAAGGAATCGAAGCTGCACATGCATTAGCAGAAGTTCTTCCGCTTTCTACATATAAAATACAAGACTATAAGCAAAAATCAAATGAGCCTGAACGAAACCTCAACCAAGTGACAATCATCTCAAGCGAGGACGAAGCTGAAATACGTTCAAGTCTGACTGTAGGTTCAGCATTCGGTGAAGGGACAAATTCAGCAAGAACCCTTGTCAACATGCCGGGCAACATATTGACGGCGACCGAACTTGCTAAATATTCGGTGGATATTGCCCAAAAATACGGCTTTGAATATGAAGTGCTAGAGAAAGAAGAGATGGAGAAGCTTGGAATGGGAGCTCTTCTTGCCGTTAATAAGGGTTCTGATGAACCGCCGAAAATGATCGTCCTTAAATACCAGGGCAAAGAGGAATGGACAGATGTCATTGGACTCGTTGGAAAAGGAATTACCTTTGATACTGGAGGCTACTCAATTAAGCCTAAAGACGGCATTGTCGGCATGAAATCAGATATGGGCGGAGCCGCGGCTGTTTTAGGTGCAATGGAGATCATCGGAAAACTGAAGCCTGAACAAAACGTACTGGCTGTCATTCCTTCAACTGACAACATGATCAGCGGCAATGCTTTCAAGCCGGATGATGTCATTGTCTCGCTTAGCGGAAAAACAATTGAAGTACTGAATACAGATGCAGAGGGCCGTTTAGTTCTTGCAGACGGGATTACATATGCCAAGCATCATGGCGCAAATTACTTAGTGGATGTTGCGACATTGACAGGCGGAGTCATCATTGCACTCGGAACACATACAACAGGTGCAATGACGAACGATGAAGCATTATTTGAGCAAGTGCTGGAAGCATCCTTTGAATGCGGCGAGCCAATCTGGCGGCTGCCGATTACTAAAAAAGACATTGAAAAAGTGCGCGGCAGTAAAATGGCGGATCTGAATAATTCCCCGGGGCGTGAAGGTCATGCCATTATGGCAGGAACGTTTATTGGTGAATTCACAGAAGGAACGCCTTGGGTCCATTTAGACATCGCAGGAACAGCTACATCTAATCATGCTGATGATCTTGGACCTTCAGGAGGCACTGGCGTCATGGCCAGAACGCTTGCAGCTTTCGTGGAACGATTTGAGGTTTAATGACGGGAAAGACACTGATCAATCAGTGTCTTTTTTGCTGTTCTTTTTGTTGACCGCGGTCGTAGTCTCAGCTCCGGAAAATGAATTTGGTCTTCCATTCAAATTCAGCCCAGTAGAGGTTCGTTTCTATTCATCATTCTCCTGATTTCTCTCACTATCCTTTAGTCTGCTAATATAATAAAATTTTACATTGACACTAAAAAAGAAAGTATGGTATTTTAATTTTATTGAATTTTATCTCTCTAATACATTAGCATACTAAAGTAAAAAGATTCCGGAGGTTTTATAGATGAATGCAGTTATTTTAGCTGTTTTGGTCATGCTTGTTTTAAGTTTGCTGCGGGTAAATGTCGTTTTTGCATTAGTTGCAGGCGCGCTCGCAGGCGGTTTAACAGGCGGACTGGATTTGAAAACAACAATTGAAACATTTACTGGCGGTCTTGGCGGAAACGCCACAGTCGCATTAAGCTATGCCCTGCTTGGCGCATTTGCAGTTGCCCTTTCCAAAACGGGTCTGCCTGATGCGATGGTGGAAGGGGCTGTTAAGCTTGTTGGCAAAGAAGGGGAAGGGAGAAAGAAATCTCTTTCTAAAGTCCTTATATTAATGGTTATTTTGATCATTTCGATTTTCTCGCAAAATGTGGTGCCTGTTCATATCGCATTTATACCAGTATTAATTCCGCCTCTTTTAAAGGTGTTTAATCAGCTGGAGGTTGATCGCCGATTAATAGCCACGGTGATTGCATTTGGATTAATCACACCATATATGCTGCTGCCGGTCGGATTTGGAGCGATCTTCCACGATATTCTTCAAAAGAACATGGCAGCAGGCGGATTGAATGTAAGCCTTAAGGATATTCCGCAGGCGATGCTGATACCATCAGCAGGTATGGTTGTCGGTTTAATCATTGCATTCGTTACTTACAGAAAAAAGCGCACATATGAAACAAAAGAGATTGCCGGACAGGCTCCTGCTGTTTATACGAAAAAAACTGTCGGATTTGCTGTTCTTGCCATCATCGTTTCATTAAGTGTTCAATTGTTTCTTTCTCAGAAACTTGAGGTTGAAGGCATGATTTTTGGAGCTTTGGCAGGAATTACAGTGCTTTATGCTACAGGTTCAATGAAATGGAACGAGGCAGATCAGCTTTTAACGTCGGGAATGCGAATGATGGCATTTATCGGATTTGTCATGCTTGCTGCAGCAGGCTTTGCATCTGTTATGCAAGAAACTGGCCACATTGAAACTCTCGTCAAAACGTCGGCTGATTTAGTTGGAGGAAATCAATCTCTTGCAGCAATCTTAATGCTGCTTGTCGGTTTATTAGTCACCATGGGGATTGGATCATCCTTCTCAACGGTTCCAATCATAGCAACGATTTTTGTACCGCTCTGCCTGGAGCTTGGATTCAGTCCAATGGCAACCATTGCCCTTGTCGGTACTGCAGGAGCTCTGGGTGATGCTGGCTCACCTGCATCTGACAGCACATTAGGACCAACTTCAGGCTTAAATGCAGATGGAGAGCATAATCATATATGGGATACAGTTGTCCCGACCTTCCTGCATTACAACTTGCCGCTTCTGGTTTTTGGATGGATTGCGGCAATTGTCCTTTAATAGAAAAATAGAAAAACAGAAAAGGCCTCCTGCAAAAATAGCAGGGCGGCCTTTTTTGATGTATTTCTCTGCTTGATAATAAGACAGCAGAGATTTTCTATGGTGACAGCATTTGCTTTTGTTATTTCAATCTCTCCATTAACTCTTCGTCATCCATTTCAAGGATTCTCTCCCGAAGTTCCGGCTGTTTTTTTAAAAGAGTATTCTCGTATGTTTCGCGCTCTTTTTCATTTAAAAAATAACGCTTCATTTGCAATACTGTCATGAAAGCTCACCTCTTTCATAAGATTTCATACTAAGTATTTTCCAAATTAGGAATCTTTTATACATGAAATCTATGACACTGTAAGATTTTATCGAATTTTGTCTAGTTATGCAAGGATATTTGCTGGAGAAGGAGATATAAATAGACGAATAGAACTAATTAGTATAAAAATGATAGGGGTGCAGCTCATGAAATGGATGAAGCGGCATAAGTTTCTTACAGGTGCCATTTTTTTATTGCTATGCTGTGGGGGCATTATTTTTTATATTTTCACTGAAATGATTCACACACCTGTTCAAAGTTCAGAAGAAGTAAATAAAACGATTACCGAAAGTTCAGGAAAGCTTGCTGAGATTGATTTGAGCAACAATCCATTTCCAACAGGAGGAGCTACGATTACAGAAGATCAATTGCAGAAATACCTGCACGGGATGTCTCATCAAAAAGTGCAGGCTGAAGATAAGTGGGTCCACTTTGAAATTACGGAAGAGAGAATTCTGTACTTAATTAAACAAATTGAAAGTGACAAAAAAGCGTTTGATCAATCAGATTTATATTTGGATATACTCAGCAGATGGCTTGAAAATGATTATTCAGAAGCTGACAGGGACCACAATGCAATCTGGAGCCTTCAGGGCGGAACGATAGGGAAAGCAACGGGATTGCTGTCTAAAGAAGAAGAATTGAAATACCTTGAAGAAAATAAGAGTAAGATCAAATAACACATGAGTTTTCCTTAAGGGGTTCCGTTTGTGGTGGAAAAACCGTAAATAGCACATTAACTAGCAGGTTGATTCGCATATGAATTTCACCTGCTTTTTTTGTTGTTATTATAGGGTTTACAACCGTTTCTGAGCAGAAATAGGCAGTGTCCATTATAAAATTATAGTGCAAATTGGCTCCAGGTTTTATTGCCATAGGATTATTGAACACAACAAATAGAAAAACAAATAGATGGTATTTGTAAGGATAAATAATGGATATTCCATTAAAGGGGAGTTTAACGGAATTAGTGGATACTGAAGTTCTTCTGTTTACCGCCTATTTCGTAGTATAAAAATCTAATGATTTAAATATAAATCTAAAAAGAATGCTTAATGATGAATTTTTAATCATTTTTTGGAAGGAGTATTATATGGCTAGATCTGTACGTTTTGTACGACGTGGCATTACACAAGGCAAATGGCGTCAGAATTTCAATTGGCCAGGTGTAATAACAGCTAAATCAGTTGTACATATTAGCGCAGGTGAAGTTAAATTTGGTACAACACAGAGTATACAAACTGAACCAAGGCAGAACTTTCATTTCATCCTTGAGGAAGCTGCAGTCTGGATCACAAATATTGGACCTCATAAAAATGAGTTTACAAATGACCCTGGGGGAGTTGAGTTTTTTATACATTCCAGTTTTCGTGGTCCGATTGACGTTGCCATTACGATTACAGTTGAAGACAATCTGCCGATCGAGATTCAGGGATATTGATTTTTGGGGTGTCAGGTATAAGCTTATTCAACAATCGGACTATAATAGAATAGTCTATTAACTCAGTTTCATAATGAACTGAGTTTTATTATGCAAAAAAAACGGGAATAGCATTAGAATTAGCCTGCTAATTCTAATGCTATTCCCGGTGCTGTATACGGTGTGATTACAGGTTTAGAATCCGTTAATTTTTTTCCACATATTCTTATTATTGATAATCAAGGATTAAGCAACGCGATGCTTTCTAAGACCTGTTGCTTTGTTTACAGCTTTATATATGCGCGGAGCAATTACGGCGCCAATGGCAGTAAAGATTACATCTTTGACCATAAACCACGTCATGACAAGCCATGCGCCTGTATAGCTCATATCCACGTTCAGCCAATAATTAAGAGCTGCGTACATATAAGTCGTTCCAATGATATAGATAAGGGCAATTCCTGCAAAAGAAGAAAGGAAGAAAACTTGCAGTGTTGGTTTTTTGCTTGCTTCAACAATTTTGCCTGCTGCATATGCAGCTGCGATATAGGATAAAATAAACCCTCCGGTGCTGCCGAAAATCACGCCGATGCCGCCGCTGAACTGCGCGAAGACAGGTGCTCCTGCTATTCCTGCCAGCGCATAAACAATCATGGATAAAGCGCCTAACCTGCTTCCAAGCAGCAAACCTGCTAAAATACAGAAAAAGGGCTGCATGGATAAAGGAACCGTTCCAACCGTTAAAAACGAAGTTAAGTTTGCTCCAATTGCCATTAAAGCAGCAAACATCCCAACGAGTGCTAAATCATAAGCTTTTAATTTGTTTTTCATTCTCTCATCCCCCATAGATGCTATGTATCTTTCTATAAAAAGAGTACTGAATCCCGCTATATATGTCAACTTTATTTTTTTCGCAGTTGACAAAGAGGAGGCGTCAACATGTATTTCGGTAAGGTCAAAAGCAAGGGAGATCCAAATCGGGTCCCGCCAAATCAGCATGTCACAACAACATTTCCGGTTCTTCATGCAGGAAATGTTCCTTATTACGAGGACATAGGCAAATGGGATCTGCAGGTATTTGGCTTGCTGGATCATCCTAAGAGATTTACATATGAAGATCTGATGAGCATGCCGCAAATCGATCAGGGAAATGATATTCATTGTGTAACAGGCTGGACAAAGCTTGATAATGTATGGAGAGGAATCAGCACAGGGGGACTTGTGCACGATTTGGGGCTGCATGAGAACGCAAACTATTGCATTCTCCATGCAGAGGAAGGCTGGACAACAAATTTGCCCCTTGATGACTTTCTTATGGAAACAAGTCTGCTAGCCCACTCTCATAATGGTGAACCGCTGACGCCTGAGCATGGGTTTCCGTTTAGAGCCGTTTTTCCTCATTTGTACTTCTGGAAAAGTGCAAAATGGATACGCGCGATTCAATTTACAGAACATAATCACCCAGGATTCTGGGAGAGAAACGGATATCATATGAAAGGAAATCCTTGGAAGGAAGAACGGTTTACATGGGATTAGCGAAAGGCGCCTGTTCAATTCAGGTGTCTTTTTATTATATTTTGAGGCACTTTGACGCATGTTGAAGTTTTTAGTGGATTGTAGTAAAAAAGCAACGGACAGCATTTATCATCACAAAACAACCATTTATGCGAAAACACCTTTTAAAGATAAAAAAACGATTAGGCGGAATTTCCTTTCATCGTCTATAATGAGAGGGCTGGCAATTTCATACGAATGTTCGGAGTGACTTATCATGTATTTTACCGTGCTTGGCCTGGTTTCTCTTATCCCGCTGCTGCTTGGGATGATTATATATATGAATGAGAAAACGATTCTTTCAAGAGCAATCGTTTATTTCTTAATCATGCTTTTTATTTGGCAGATAGATGTTGCTCTCTTATATGGAATGGATTTATTTTCTGAGGAAACGGCAGAAATGCTGTTTAAAATATGCCGCTTCGGATCAATTATGATCATGCCGATTTTATTTTACTTTATGTACTTAATGATTAATCAGGAAAACGGAGCTGGGAAAAAGAAGTGGCTCCGGATTGTTAACATCAAAACATTCATCATCATCTTCATTTGGAGCCTTGCTGTTTTTTTCATTAATTTAGCTTCTTATGGAATATCAGGATTAACTGTGGTAGAAGACAGCTTTTTCCCGAATCATTACTATCCGGTTTTTGGACCTTTAAACTGGACGTACTACATAAATGTTTTTTTTATATTTATTAACATCATGCTGCTTATCATTTTGTCTAAGAATCTAGTAAATAAAGACTTGCGTTCTTTCAGTCTTTTTTTCTGCACATCGATTTTATTCGTCTTTTTTAATGGTGTACTCGCTGGCTATCAAGTAATTCCTCTTTTTTTATCCAGCTTTGGGTCGGTTCTCTCGACTTTGATTATCTTTATGGCCTATTTCAATATGCATTCAAAAAGAATTCAATTGATGAACAGAGATTTAAGAGATCAGAAGGATTTTCTTCATAAAGTGATGGATTTAAATCCAAGTTATATTTATGTGAAGAACCATGAGCTAAAGTTTGTGCTGGCCAATAAGGCGATGTCCGCTTTATACGGCAAAGAAGTACATGAATTAATAGGAAAGATTGATTCTGACTTTAATGATCAGCCGGATCAAATCAAGAAAATCCGTGATGAAGAGCTTCGGATTCTTGCCTGGAAAACAGAAAAGTGGGCGGAGCCGGAGCTTGCAATTGATTCAGCCGGGAATACAAGGTGGATTGAAGTGACAAAGATCCCTGTAAGATTAGAAGGGGAAACGTACATTCTTTGCATCGGAAATGATGTGACACAAAAGAAACGGGATGCAGAAGTTATATTAATAACAGAAAAAATGAATGTCATTGGAGAATTAGCTGCGAGTATTGCGCATGAGATCCGAAATCCGCTGACATCCATCAAGGGATTTGTGCAAATACTGCAGGAAGATGAGCATTTGAAGCAGAACAGAGAACATTTAAGAGTCATGTCAGAGGAAATTGACAGAATCAACGAGGTAGTGGGCGAACTGCTCCTGATTGCAAAACCGCAGGTGCAAACAAGCTTATCTGTGGACTTGAAGACAGTCATTGAGGACGTCATGACGCTGATGAAAAGCAGCGCTCTTCAAAATAACATCAGTCTTAGGCTTACACCAGAAGCGAACGGAGTATTTAAAGTCAAAGGGAATAAAAATCACTTAAAACAGGTTTTTATTAATTTGATAAAAAATGCAATAGAATCCATGCCTGAGGGAGGAACCGTTCATACCTCAATTGAGCATGTAGAGGATGGCGGCATCCGCATCTCAATTTCTGATGAGGGAATCGGGTTAAGTCAAGAACGAATGGAGAAACTGGGAGAACCTTTTTATACGACGAAGGATAAGGGGACGGGTCTTGGATTAACGGTTTGCTATAAAATTATCCGGGAAGAGCACTCAGGAGAGATTCTATTTGAAAGCGAGGAAGGACGGGGAACGACTGTTCATCTCATCCTTCCCGCAGAATCCATCTAGTTTGCATCTTCTGTTTTAACTTGTTTTTGTTTAAATGCATTTGTTCCGATAACCCCGGCTATAATGAAAAAAGCGCCTATCCAGTGATAGAAATAAATGTTTTCGTTTAAAATAACGGCTCCTGCAGCAATTGAAATAACGGTTGATAAATTAGCAAACACACTCATCTGAGAAGCTGGAATTTTCGAAAGAATGTAGTTTGACAGAAATGAAGTCAATAGAGTTGCAAAAACTCCTAAATAGAACGTGAATAATAAAAACGGCACATTTGTCCACAGGGAAACATACTGAACAAAATCACCTGCAGCCAAATGCTGAATAACGGCATATAGATTAAAAAAGATAAACCCGAAAGTTACCATTATAAAGCTGAGCTGCAGGGGTGAATAAGAAACCGACAGAAATCTTGCAAGCACGGTGTAGCCTGCGATCGACAAACAGGCAATAAATAAGAAAAGAAAACCAAGCATGCTGTTAAATTCGATGCTTGACCCTTTCATCAAGAAAATAAAAACGACACCGAATATGGACATGGATATAAACAGAACTTGAATCAAACTTGTTCTCTCTTTTAAAAAGACAGAAGCAAGCATTGCAGTTAAGATCGGCGCAAAAGCCATCAGGATGCCGCCTTCTGCAGATGTTGTATGAAGGAGTCCGAAAGCCTGGAAGCTGAAAAACATCGTTGGATAAAATAAAGCAAGCAGAAGCAAAAATACAAGAGATTTTCCGTTATTCCTAAATGACGGCATTTTTACAGGCACAAAAAACTGCAGAAGCATCAGAACTAGAAAGCCAAGTGTAAACCGGTATGAAAGGGTATCAGCCGGTGAAGCATCTTCAAGGGCGAGCTTTGTAAATAAGAAGGTAAGTCCGACTATTGAGGCATTTAATACAGCGCCGAGGTAAGGAAGCACCTGTTCTTTCTTCATCTTTCATTCCCCGTTTCTGAATTCTTATGTTCACCTTACCACTTTTTTAGTGGTTTTGATCAGTTCAAGTTCATTTTTTCTAATTACAAGGTGATACATGAGCAGTGTTTGCTTTTTTTTTGACAGGTTATGCTACTATAGAAGCATTCTATGAATGAATGAGGTGTTCTTATGAAAATTGAAGTATGGTCTGACTTTGTCTGTCCATTTTGCTATATAGGAAAACGCAGACTAGAAGAAGCGCTTGCCGGTTTTCTGCATAAAGATCAAGTGGAAGTTGAATATAAAAGCTTTGAACTGGACCAAAATGCTCCTTTGAACAGCGGGAAAACGATTGATGAGGCATTGGCATCCAAATACGGCATGACGATTGAACAGGCGAAGGAAGCGAATGCCGGAATCGCCCAGCAGGCGAAAAGCGCGGGTCTGAAATTCCGCTTTGACGAAATGAAGCCAACTAATACGTTCGACGCTCACCGTCTTGCTAAGTTCGCTAAAACTCAGGGTAAAGAAGGGGATTTAACAGAAAACTTACTTTACGCCTACTTTACCGATAATAAAAATTTGGGAGATCAAGATACACTTGCAGATTTGGCAGAGGCATCAGGGCTTGAGCGCAAAGAAGCTTTAGAAGTCCTTGGTGATAAAACGGCATACGCTTCTGAGGTGCGAAATGATGAAGAAATTGCACAGCAATACGGCATAGGCGGGGTCCCTTATTTAGTCATTAATCAAAAATATGCGATTTCAGGGGCGCAGCGGGCAGAAACTTTTACAAGTGCACTAAAGAAGGTTTGGGAAGAGGAAAATCCTGCGCCTAAATTGCAGGATCTCACTGGTGGCCTCGGTGATGACGCTTTTTGTGCAGACGGAAGCTGTGCTGCACCGAATAACAAAGAGTAGTTAATATGTAAAAAATAGCCTGGAGGCAGCCTCCAGGCTATTTCTATAATTGATCCACTTAGTTTACAGCGATTTCTTTATCAAGAGCTACATCAACAGGAACGAACGTATAACCAAGATCGCGCGCTACTGCTTCATACGTGATATCGCCTTTTGCAACGTTGACGCCGGCTTTAAGTGCAAGGTTCTCAGCAATAGCCTTGTTGACGCCTTTATTTGCAATTTGAAGTGCGTATGGCACTGTTACGTTCGTAAGGGCAAGTGTTGATGTTCTTGGAACAGCGCCAGGCATGTTTGCAACAGCATAGTGAACAACGCCATGCTTTTCATAAGTTGGATTATCGTGAGTCGTAATGTGGTCAACTGTCTCAACAATTCCGCCTTGGTCAATCGCAACGTCAACAATAACTGAGCCTGGTTTCATTGATTGAACCATTGCTTCAGATACTAGAGTCGGAGCTTTTGCACCCGGTATCAGAACAGCACAGATCAATAGATCAGCTTCTGCAGCTGCATTTGCAATATTGATTGGGTTAGACATTAATGTCTTAATTTGATTGCCGAAAATGTCATCTAATTCACGAAGACGATCTGCGCTTAAATCAATGATTGTAACGTCTGCGCCTAAGCCGATTGCCATTTTCGCAGCGTTTGTTCCAACTACACCGCCGCCGATGATTGTTACCTTGCCGCGGCTTACGCCAGGAACGCCTGCAAGCAGAATGCCTTTGCCTCCCTTTGGTTTTTCAAGGAATTGCGCGCCGATTTGTGCAGCCATGCGGCCAGCAACTTCACTCATTGGAGTGAGCAATGGAAGTGTGCGTCCAGTTGTTACTGTTTCGTATGCAATAGCTGTAACACCTTTGTTTTTAAGTGCTTCTGCAAGAGCTGGTTCAGCAGCTAAATGCAAGTAAGTGAAAAGAATAAGCCCTTCGCGGAAGTATTCATATTCAGATGCTAATGGTTCTTTAACTTTCATGACCATTTCAGCGGCCCATACATCCTTAATATCTTCAGCGATTACTGCACCGGCAGCAAGATAATCTTCATTCGTGAAACCGCTTCCAATTCCTGCGTCTTTTTCGATAAGTACTTTATGTCCAGTTGCCACAAATTGTGTAACCCCGCCAGGCGTTAATGCAACACGATTCTCATTATTTTTAATCTCTCTAGGTACACCGATAATCATTTGAAACCCTTCCTCCTTTAGCAGCCAGCTTAAACTGTGCCGCTTATCTTGAAATGTGTGATGATTTCTTGAATATGAGATTAGTATAAAGCGTTTTCTCACACATTTGTTTGTTTAAAAAAGAGAAAGGATTTCTGATCTTTTGTGAAATTTCACAAACTCATTTTATCGAGCTTTAGGTTAAGATAAACAGTTATTTTTTGATTTGGATCTCTTAAATCAAGCTCAGCAATCTGCGATATGCGCTTGATTCTGTAGCTCAAAGTATTGACATGAACATTCAGCGCTTTGGCAGCATCGTTGACATTGCTGTCTTTGTCTAAATAAACTTCCAGCGTTTCAACAAGGTTTGTATGATGCATCTCATCATATTCTTTCAATTTTCTGAGAGGATAGTTTACAAAGCCCTCCTGCTTCCGTTTTTCGTTCAGCAAATCCAGATATTGATAAATGCCAAGCTCTGAAAAGCTGATCAAACCTTTTGTTTCATTCACAAACCGCTTTTTAATATTCTGAACGGCAATGGCTTCTTTATAGCTGAGTTCAATTTGTTCAGCATCTTTATATATGCTCCCTATTCCGGCTTTCACATCATCAATCATGAACCGCTCTTTTAGCTGAAGGATGGTCCAGTCAACAAATTGTTTAATATCCGAAAGCGGCTCGCCGCTTTTAGGAGCAAGCAGGATGATCAGTTCATTCTGATCTTGTGTGGAGAGGATAATTTGAACCTGCTGCGTTGTTTGAAGCAGATAATTAATTTGTTTTTCAGTCGGTTCTTTAATTTCATCGCTGAAACGGAATAAGACAACGGAATGCTGAGCGGGAGGAGTAATGCCGATAGTATGAAACCCATTTATGATGTCATTTTCCTCGTGAATATGGCCGGTGAGCAATTTCCAGAAAAATTCCTGGTTTCGCTCTTCTTTTTTCGATTTGCGGTTATGGAGATTAAGCAGTTTATTTTTCACAACCTGCGCTGCTTTTTTTAATAGCTCAAGCTCATCATCTGTCAGCTTTTTATTTATTTCCAAAGCCCAGATAAAACCGAGAACTTCATTGTTTTTCCAGATGGATATGGCAATGCGGTTGCCAAGACCGACCTCATCAATATTTTTTACGCGGATAGGCTCATCTGTTTGCAGAAGCATTGGAATCGTCCCGTCTCGCCATAGGCTGTTAATGACTTTCTCCGGCACACGTCTGCCGATGATTGTTGATATTCTCGCCGGATCCGTACAGTCATCATGTGTACTGTAAGCGAGAAGGCGATGATTGATATCTTCAATCGTGATTGGACATTGAAGAACCTCGCTGATGCGGTCAGCGACATCTTCAAGGCGGTCGGCATGATAATTAAAGGCTTCATTAGCCGGTTTGTTCATCGTATTTCACCTGCTTCTTCTAAAAAAATATATTATTTGATTTCTTATCTTCGTATATTACTTCAAAAAGTACAATTCAATAAAAAAATTGGTACTTTTTTAACTTTGACAACGTACACCCTTATGGCTATTATGTAACTAGCGTTTGTAAAAATCAACAAAAAGGGTGAATCTGTTTTATGGTTTTTAACAATTACAGACCTGTATGAAAAATTTTATTATATTAATATGGCATGAAAGCGCTAACAAAGAAATAACATCTCAGGGGTGATGACACATGATGGATATATTGGCGAAGATTAATGGGATATTATGGGGTACACCGAGTTTAATCTTATTATTTGGGACAGGCCTGTTTCTGACGTTTGTTCTCAAAGGATTACAGTTTAGAAGATTGCTGTATGCATTTCAATTAGGATTTTCGAAAAAACATCAGGAAGATGACGGAGCTGAAGGAGACGTAAGTAATTTTAAAGCGTTAATGACGGCTCTTGCAGCGACAATAGGCAACGGAAATATTGCAGGGGTTGCAACTGCCATCACACTCGGCGGTCCTGGAGCGATTTTCTGGATGTGGATTGTCGGATTGCTTGGAATGGCAACGAAATATTCAGAAGCGCTTCTGGCAATGAAATACCGTGTGAAAAATGAGAACGGTGAATATTCGGGCGGTCCAATGTACTATGTTGAAAAAGGTTTAGGGAAAAAGTGGAAGTTTCTTGCGATTGCGTTTGCTCTATTTGGAGCCTTTGCGGCACTTGGAATTGGAAACAGTGTTCAGTCTAATACGATAGCACAAGTAATGGGCGACAGCTTTGGCATCGGCGGCCTTGTTACAGGGATTGTGCTTGCACTCTTAACAAGTTTGATCATTTTTGGCGGAATTCAGCGAATCAGTACTGTGGCAAGCTTCTTTGTTCCGATAATGGCCTTTCTTTATATTGGCGGAGCACTGATGATTCTTGTCATTAATTACGATTTAATTATCCCTGCATTTGGAACGATTTTCCATTATGCGTTTAATCCTGTAGCAGCTGCCGGCGGTTTTGTTGGAGTGGCTGTTGTTGAAGCAATCAGAAGCGGTGTTTCCAGAGGGATTTTCTCAAACGAAGCGGGTCTTGGTACAGCTGCACTGATAGCAGGAAATGCTAAATCAGATCATCCTGTAAAGCAGGCGCTTGTTGCGATGACTGGAACATTTATTGTCACGCTCGTTGTTTGTACAATGACAGGACTTGTCCTGATTATCACAGGCTTCTGGGATCCGTCAGGCGGACTTATCTCAGGTGTCCAGCATAATGCGGCACTTGACGGCGGTGCACTGACATCTGCTGCATTTGCATCAACACTTGGCGTCCTTGGCGAATACATCGTTGCGTTCTCAGTTATCTTCTTCGGATTTTCAACGATTGTCGGCTGGTACGTTTACGGTGAAAAATGCTTTGAATATCTTGTTGGCTCTAAGGGAATTCTCGGCTACCGTCTTATTTACATCTTTGCTTGCGGATACGGTGCGGTTGCACAGCTGACAGTTGTTTGGGCCTTTGCAGACATGGCAAACGCGCTCATGATGATCCCGAACTTAATTGCTTTAATCTTATTGTGGAAAGTCATTGTGAATGAAACAAACGATTATTTCGAAAATCACTATAAAATAACAGAATATAAGAAAGCTAGTTAGGAAGAAAGAAACGCGGACTCAATGTTCGCGTTTTTCTTTTTTTGGTTCAAATTGTTCACTTTTCTCTCCTGAAAAGGTGAAAATTATTTACAATATGTAAATGAATTGTGGTTTTTTTGCAAATTATCTGTAAAATCCTTAATAATTGACAAAAAAGTGATATATTAGAAGGGTGCTAAATTACATGATTCGACCGGAGGTGTTTTACGGAGATAAAACCAGGGGCAGACATTTAATTTTTTATTAGACGTGTCCAGGTAAGTAAACGCTTACATTTTGCCGCAGTCTAAAATAAGCAGAATTATGTTACATACGCTTATTTTCATCATCTTACTTAATTAGAGGAGGAAAAAGGTTGAAAATCATGAAAAAACAGCTGATTGCACTGACAACTATTTTTGCTCTGCTTGTAACGCTTATGGTCCCGTTTGGTGCACCGGCACAAGCAGAAGGAAATATGACTGTTCAAGAAGCGATCGATAATAATTCCGGATCAGGTACAGTAGAAGGTTATATTGTTGGATACACATTAAGTGCTGCCGGAGTAGATTTTGAAGCACCGTTTTCTGCTGACACTAACTTAGCTATCGCTGACAGTGCAGATGAGAAAGATGTTTCAAAAATTCTTCCCGTACAGCTTCCATCATCTTTCCGCAGCAAATTCGGATTGATGACAAACCCTGATATTGTCGGCAAAAAAGTGCTGGTTACAGGGACACTTGAGTCTTACTTTTCAAAACCTGGCCTTAAAAATCCAACAGCCATGGTGTTTGACGGTGAAACTCCTGAAGAGCCTAAGCCGTTTGAAGGTATTGAAGGCCTTCGCATTCATGATATCCAGGGCGAAGGACATAAATCACCTTATGACACTAAAAATGTAAAAGGAGTTGAAGGAGTCGTCACTCATGTAGCGGATGCGAGCAACTTCTACATGCAGGATGCGGCGCCTGATGATAATGCAAACACATCTGAAGCTGTTCTTGTTTATAAACCGTCACACGGTGTAAAAGCTGGAGATCTTGTTTCAGCTGATGGACAAGTGAAAGAATGGGTTCTTGACGGCTATGCAGAAAAGCTTGAAACAGACCTTGCGATGACAGAAATCAATGCTCAATATGGAAATGTTGCTGTTAAGTCAAGCGGCCTAGCTTTGCCGGCTGCTGTTGTCATCGGCAAAGATGCCATACCTCCGACTGGAGTAATCGACAATGACCAATTGGGAACATTCGATCCTAAGGAAGACGGAATCGATTTTTATGAAAGTTTAGAAGGAATGCGTGTTTCTCTGGAAAGTCCAACAGTGACTGGACCGCAAAAATATGGTGAAGTGACAGTCATTACTGGAAAAACAGAAGGAAAAGCATACACGAAAGAAGGAGCACCTCTTCTAACGAAGGATAATCAAAATCCTGAAAGAATGTTCCTATTATTAGATAACCGCAACTACGTTGCTAAAGCAGGAGATCAGTTTGATGGAACGGTTACAGGTGTTGTCAGCTACGGTTTCAGCAACTTTAAAATTCTTGTAAAAGAAGCTGATCTTCCTCAATTAAATGAGCGTGAATTTACGCCGGAAGTAACCACAATCGAAAAAGCAGAAGACAAATTAACGGTTGCAGGCTATAACATTGAAAACTTCGCAGCTTCTGATGCGGAAAAGCGCGATAAGCTTTCTAAATCTATTGTTGAAAACTTAAAATCTCCCGACATTATTGGTTTAGTAGAAGTATTAGATGAAAGCGGTACAACAGATAATGGTGTTGTAAAAGCAGATGCAAACTACAAAGCATTAAGTGATGCGATTGCCGGATTTGGCGGACCGGCTTATGCATGGACAGAAATAGCACCGGAAGATAAAGTGGATGGCGGTGTACCCGGAGGGAATATCCGTGTAGGATACCTATACAATCCTGAAAGAGTCACTTTAACTGAAGGAACAAAAGGGGATGCCACAACGGCAGTTGCTTACGAAAATGGTTCATTAACGCTGAATCCCGGCCGGATTGATCCAACAAATCCTGCTTTCAATGAAAGCCGTAAGCCTTTAGCTGCACAATTCAGTTTTAAGGGCGAAGATGTTATTGTCATCAATAACCATTTTAACTCTAAAGGCGGAGACGAACCGTTATTCGGCAAAAAACAGCCTCCTGTACTTGGAAGTGAAGCCCAGCGTCTTGAAATCGCAGAAATCGTCAATTCCTTTGTAGCTGATATTCATGCGAAAAACGAAAATGCGAATGTCGTCATAACAGGTGACCTTAACGACTTTGAATTCTCGGCACCTCTTCAGACTCTTAAAGGCTCTGAGCTTACGAATCTGGTAGAAACTCTTCCTCCTTCTGAGCGCTATACTTACTCATACCAAGGAAATGCACAGGTTCTTGATCACATGCTTGTTTCAAATCGTTTAGCTGCAGGTGCTGCATTTGATATTGTTAACTTTAACTCACCTTATATGGAAGAGCATGGCCGCGCAAGTGACCACGATGCTTATGTTGGCCAGTTCGACTTGTCTTCTGAAGATAATGATGAGTTCAATCTTTCAATTATGCACACGAATGATACACATGCTCATGTAGAACAGTATCCTCGATTAATTACAGCTGTAAACGAATTGCGCACACAAAAAGAAAACAGTTTACTTGTTGATGCAGGAGACGTTTTCTCAGGAACACTATATTTCCGCCAATATCTTGGTTTGGCAGATCTGCATTTTATGAATCAGCTGAACTATGATGCTATGACTTTCGGAAACCATGAATTTGATAAAGATTCCAAGACTCTTGCTAACTTTGTTAAAGAAATGAAGTTTCCAATGGTATCTTCAAACGTGAATGTAACAAAGGATGCAGACTTAAGCCCTCTTTTCAAAAATGAAATTGGAACTCCGGGTAATGGCGGAAACATCTATCCTGCCATCATCAAAGAAATAGACGGAGAAAAAGTAGGTATTTACGGATTAACAACCCCAGATACAACATTCCTTGCTAGCCCGGGTGAAAATGTTGTTTTTGAAGATGTCGTTCAAAAATCAAATGAAACAATAGATATGCTTAAAGCAGAAGGGGTCAACAAAATCATCGTCCTTTCTCACTTGGGCTACTCTCCGGACTTAAAGCTTGCTGAAGAAGTGAATGGGATTGACGTCATTGTCGGCGGACATTCTCACACAAAACTAGATGCACCGGTTTTAATTGATAAAGATGAACCGACAGTTATTGTACAAGCTGGTGAATACTTAAACTTCCTTGGATTACTGGATGTAACGTTTGACAAAGAAGGAAAAGTTACTGGTCATGCCGGTCATTTAGAAGCAGTAGCCAACTATGAAAAAGATGCAGCTGCTGAAGAGAAGGTTCTCGAATACAAAGCGCCTTTAGAAGAAATTAAAAATGAAGTAGTCGGTAATTCAGCGGTTAGCCTTAATGGGCTCCGGGCTGATGTCCGCACTAAAGAAACAAACTTAGGAAACTTGATTGCAGATGGCATGGCTGCAAAAGCAAACGAATCTGTTAAAACGCATATCGCCCTGCAAAACGGCGGAGGAATTCGTGAATCGATTAATGCAGGTGAAATTACTTTAGGTGAAGTTCTGACGGTATTGCCGTTTGGAAACAACTTAGTCACACTTGACTTAACAGGTCAGGAAATCCTGGATGCTCTAGAGCATAGTGTAAGCGGAGTTGAAACAGGAGAAGGCCGCTTCCTGCAAGTATCAGGCCTTAAATTTAAGTATGACGTAAGCAAGCCTGTTGGTGATCGTGTCTGGTTTGCTGAAGCGAAAACAGACAATGGATTTGAAGCAATTGATGTCAAGAAAACATATAGAGTCGCTACCAATGCATTTACAGCAGATGGCGGAGACGGCTATACAATGTTTAAAAAAGCTAAAGATGAAGGCCGCATGACAGAGTTATTCGTTGTAGATTATGAAGTGTTCACATCATATCTTGCAAAGAATAATCCAGTTTCACCTGAGGTTGAAGGCAGAATTATTGAAGGAAAAGAAGTGACAGAGAAGCCTGTAGAACGCATTAAAGGTGAAACACGCTATGAAACAGCTGTTGAAATCTCTAAATCTGGATGGGAAACAGCGAAAACAGTTGTCCTTGCACGCGGGGATTCTTTCCCTGACGCACTTGCCGGCGGACCGCTTGCTTACAAGCTTGATGCACCAATTCTTCTTACAGAAAAAGGTTCATTAAATAAATCAGCAAAAGAAGAAATCAAGCGTCTTGGCGCCGAGAAAGTAGTTATTCTTGGCGGAAAAGGTGCAGTAAGCGATTATGTAAAATACCAGCTGAAAGGCATGGACTTAAAAGTACAGCGTATTGGCGGAGCGGACCGTTTTGAAACAGCAGCAAACATTGCGGCTATCCTTGGCGGTTCACCTGAAAAAGCTGTCATTGCTAATGGAATGAATTTCCCAGATGCTCTTTCCATTGCTCCATATGCAGCGCAAAATGGATACCCGATTCTATTAACAAAAACAGATAAGCTTCCAAATACTTCGAAGAAAGCTTTAAATCATATTGACAGCACAATCGTAGTTGGCGGCGAAGCTGCAGTGAATACGAAAGTATTCAAAGAGTTATCTAAACCTGAGCGCTACTACGGCCTGACACGCTATGGCACAGCTGCTGAAATTGCAACAAAGCTTAACCCGTCTAACCATGTGTATATTGCAACAGGGGAAAACTTTGCTGATGCATTGGCAGGTTCCGTACTTGCAGCTAAAGAAAAGGCTTCAATGCTGCTGGTTCAGCCTACAAAGATTCCTTCTGAGACATTAACAGCACTAGATGCTATCAAAGCTAATGAATTTAATGTTTTGGGCGGCGAAAATGCGGTAAGTGAAGAAGTAGTAAATCAATTGAAAAAGTAATAGAAAAGAGATTAAGCTGCCGGGAGATTCCCGGCAGTTTTTTAGAATCTGCCTTTCTCGTTTACTCAAAAAAACTCTTTGCGAAAATATGTCCTGAATCTAATTTCTATTAGAGCAATCGGAACTTTGATAAAATATAAGGTAAGAAGGAAGGAGCGATTTAATGAATACGACAATTATTACTGGTGCATCCCGCGGACTCGGTGAAGCTATTGTTAAACAGCTGATGAAACCCGGACATCAAATTATTTATCTCTCCAGATCTGAGAATAAAGAACTAAGACGCCTTGCCGTTGAGAATGGCGCTATTCTTCAATTTGTTGCTTGCGATTTATCAAATGCTCCTCATATTGAAGCGGCCATACCAGAAATATTCGAAAAAATTGATCTGAGTGCTGCAAAAAAAATCACACTGATCAATAATGCAGGCACGGTTGATCCCATGAAGCCGGTTGGAAAAGCAGAAGCAGCTGAGCTTGAAGCGCATGTCCAGCTGAATTTGATCGCCCCAATGGTATTATCAAATGCCTTTGCAGCTGAAACGAAGAATATAAAAGCTGAAAAAGTGGTGGTTAATATCTCATCGGGAGCTGCCAATAATCCTATTTTCGGATGGAATGCATACTGCAGCTCAAAGGCAGGTCTTGATATGTTCACTAAAGCTTTTGGACTTGAACAGAAACAAGAAGAGCATCCTGTTACAGTCCTCTCATTCTCACCGGGAATTATGGATACAGATATGCAGGGCAGTATACGGAATACACAGCCTGAGGATTTTGCAGAAGTTGCACGTTTTCAGGAATATCATGAGTCAGGGAAGCTTAGATCTGCTGAATTTGTGGCAAGTGAACTGTTTAAGTTATTAAACAGTCCGCTTGAAAATGGAAGAGTCTATGATATAAAAGAACTTATCAAATAACAAAAACGGAACATCCTTGGGAGGATGTTCCGTTTTTGATTGTCGTGCTTAGCTGCTTGTTAAGTTTTCAGGCATTACAAAAAATCTTTAGTATCAGAAAGCTTTGTTTTTCGAGTGTCTTGCTTTTCCTATCAAGACACACTTAGCTCCTTTTTCCAGCTTCCCTGGAGTTTGCGGATAAGAATGATTTGACCGATGTGGCTTGCATTGTGAATGGTCATGTTTAATAAAACGGAAATCCACGGCGAGTTAGTATCTTCCCGAATGGATGATAGAAGTTCTTCTTCCGTCCATTTTTCCAGTTCTTCGATCCATCCTTTTATGACCAGAAAAAGCTGCTCTTTTTTGTCATGCCAATTCTCGCCTTCTTTAATGACAAAGGTATCTTCATTCATAATGTAGTTAGTTGACATTGGCACTTTATTAAAAAGTTTAAGGTGTCTCGTGTTATAGAAAACCAGATGATTGACAATCTCCCAAATTGAATGAGTGTCTTCCTCTGTTTTCCATGATGCTTGTTCTTCAGTTAAACCCTTTAGTGCGGTTTCAAGGGATGCAAACCAATTATCTTCAAAAAAGCAGGCCATCAGCTGTTCTTTAAAAATTTCATTTGTATTCATTTTTATCATCTCCTTTAGGGAGAAATTCCACATTTCTTTTCCTTTTCCCTTTAGAAATCTCTTAAAATCATTTTCACATCATTTCACATAATTCTTTCATTATGTTATGCCTTCAAATGGACAAGATAAGGAGGAAAATAAATAAGGAGTGATGGATCAATGAAAAATAGGAAATGGCTTATTGCTTTCACAGCACTGGCACTTGTCATTCCGACAACGGCAATGGCTAATACAGGAAATGGACAGGTCAGTCATCCTGCAGCCCATGAAGATATAAAGAAGGATTGGCATGAAAGAAAAGCTGAAAGAGAGCAAAAAATTCTTGAATTAGTAAGCAAGTACTCACCTGAAACAAAGCAAGAGTGGGAGAATGTGTTTAAGGAAAGAGAAGCGCTGATCAAGCAGATGGATAAAACGGGTATAAGAGAGAAGCATCATGCCCTTAGAGATAAGAAAAAACAGGAAATCGCTGAGCTTAAAGAAAAAGTAAAAAAAGGTGAAATGACCAAGGAACAAATGGAAGAGAAGATGAAAGCTTTCAGAGAACATAAAATGGAGCGCAGACAAGGAAGACAAGAAATGAGAGAGCAGTGGAAGCAAGCGATTGAAAGCGAGGATAAAGCCAAAGTTAAAGAACTGCTTCATACAAGGCTACAGCATATGAAAGAACATAATCAGAAGATGAAAACACTGATTGAAGAGCAAGGATGAACGGAGAATGGGGACGGCCAAAATGGCGTCCCTTTTCGTATATAACAAACACTAATTAATTTTAGAGGTATTTCCCTATGGCAACACATTTAAAATGACATATATATAATAAAAGACAAACTCTTAAATCGTTACGTGCTATTGCTGTCTGTCAGCTCATTCAGCTTTTTTTCCATCTCTGCTCTGTCAAATGAAGAGTACCAGCGATAATCGTCTTCATCAATGATCCGGAAATGGAAGCTGATTAGGTTTTGCTGAAGTTTAAAGCCTTCATCCTGATGGATGTCTTTCCACCATATTTTTCCTCCAAGCGTCTTCTCCTTGCGGGTCTCCATTTTTTGATGAGCGAGGAGCTGCAAAATATCCAATGGGTCACCGCCAGTAGTCTGCTGAAGAACACTGCTGTGTCTAAAAAGAGCACACAATGCGACGATTGTTGACCAAGAGGCTTCCTGCCGGCCTTTTTCAATCTGTACGAGCGTTTTTTTGGAGAGCCCGAGTACTTCAGCCATTTCTTCTTGTGTGTAACGGGATTCAGTCCGGATCAGAAGCATTTTTTTAGATAGAGCGGCAGTTAGTTCATGCTTTTTCATAAAAGAGCTCCTTTACCTTGGTATAGTGTAATTCTACATGAAATGGAAAGCAACTCAAGTATTCCGCTTGAAAATATAGAAGATGTTAGATAGATTTGTTCATCACGTCATACAATATAACAGGATTGTTGCGGCAAATGCCGTATTATGTTAATGTATACAGAAATATTTTTAAGAATGTTCAGCTTAATTAGATAGGTTTTACATGTTTCACACTATTTACAGGGAGGAGATTTCATGCGAAATGTAACATTGACAGAGGTTTATTCCCATCCTATTGCTCAAAAATATCTGCAGCGTTCTGGCGTAGCGCATGCAATTGCAGTAACCTGCCATGCATATAGATTAGCCATCCAGCACGGTGTCGATCCCGATCTTGCCACCAAAGCAGCCCTGCTTCATGATATTGGGCATTATGAGTGGTATACAGACGGGGAATGGGATTATGAAAAGTACAAAGAGAATGATATTCATGCAATAAAAGGTGCTGAACGTGCCCACAAACTTTTGATACGACTTGGTGAGGATCCCCAATCTGCCAAACAGATCGCTTTAGCCATTCTTCTGCATACAGATTCTTATCTGCCCGAAGGCTCATTTAATCAAAGTTCCCTTCAAAAAGTAGTCCGCTTAGCTGATGAAATGGATGAGGAACCAGGCGGAGGCCATCATTACCGCACTATTAATGAAAAAACTGCCTTAAAGAAAATTCAAAAGCTGGATGAAAAAATCAATCAGCTCCAAAACCCCACCTTAAAAAAATCTGTCTGAATAAAAAAATCCACCCAAGGAAATGGTGGATTTGATTTGTTTCATTGACATGTATTTTTCCTGCAGAATCTGCGAAGACTGATTGAATACTTGTTCTTTCAGGAGACTTCTCCATTCTAAAGTTTTCCCTCTACTATCAGCCATTATAGGATAGACTCCTTTCTGCGTTATCCCAAAGGTGATGCCTTAGATTTTATTAGCATAATAAACTGTTTTCCCATAAGGGAGAATACAGGGAATGCTTTATTGCAGGAGAACAGTTACTCCTGCAGATTTTTATTTCTCCTTCTTTTAAGCTTCCAGAAAATGAGCAAAATGAGGATAGCTCCAATTCCCATGATCAGCTGAATGTGCCAGTCAGCTTTCAGGACTTGATGCACGGCAAATCCTTCAATAAGAATAGCAGGGATTTTTCCAATCAAGCTTGCAGTGAAAAAAATACCTGTGCCCACTTCGCTGAATGCTGCTGCAAGTGTTACAGCACCTGATGGAGCAAAAGGAAAAATTCTTAAAGCAAGAATAAGCAAAAATGCGTCTCTGCCTTTTGTTTTTGAAAGGTTTTGAAGCATCTTATTTTTGGGCACTTTCTTTTTTTTCAGAAAGGAGAACCCTTTCCGGTATACATAAAAGCTGACCATAACTCCAATGATTTCACCAGAAAAAGAGAGGAGAAGCCCTTTTGCAAAGCCAAAAAAAGATAGATTGGCAGCTGTAACAAAAACACTCGGCACAAATGCCAATAAACTAATGAGTGTATTTGCAGCGAGACTTATAATAAATGCCCACGGGCCGCTGATTTTCAGCCATTCGATTAATTGCTCTTCCATTCTTTCACCGCTGTCTGATCATTAGATAAATTTTTTCAAGTACTTTCCGCCTAGTTATAGTTTAAACTTTGAAGTGCTCACTTACTAATAAATCTTTCATGTTATTGTTCAATCCGCAGTGCAGAGACATTTAAAAAAACAAATGGACATGCAAGAAGCAAAGGAATGGAAGTGCAGAGCATGATCCAGATAAATTTCCAGCAGCCTTTCTTCATGGAATCATCCATTACAGTTGAGGTTATAAACGTTATAGAGACATGAATTTCCATTGCAGTTAGCCGGTAAAACTTTTGGAATTTAAAAATTTTTATATCAAAGCCACTTCTTAACCGTAACGTTTGACTGTACAGTTAAAAAAAAGGTATGATAGGAGTAATCTTTTTTTATTGGGGTGATAAGATGGGGCATTGTATCGAATTGGCGAACTAGCAAAAGTGGCAAACGTATCTAAGAGAACAATTGATTACTATACTCAAATTGGGCTGCTCCATGTAGATAAGACATCTAAGTCCAACTATCGCCTCTATTCTGATCAGGCGCTTAACGACATTCATTTTATTGAGGAATGCAAGTTATTCAATATGTGTCTGCAGGATATTAAAGAAAGACTGGAACTTAAGAGAAGTCAAACCAATGAAGAAGATAAGCTAATCAAACAGGCCGAAATACTGGCTAATCATATGAAACAGCTTGAATACGAAATAAAAGAGCTGAAACCAATTTTTGATAAAATGAATGGGGAAAACCAGGAAATCATTGCAAGCCGGATCTCTCCGCAGAGCATGGCGCTTATGCAATCATTAATGGTACTGCTGCATTAATTTTATAGTTTACGGATTAAAAAATTGATAACTTACTATTTTAGGAGGTGACTCCTTATTCTCTATTAGGGGATAAGGGTGTTTTGGACATAGTTAACTTGTTATTCGTGGCGATTTTAATTGCTTTAACAGCTTTTTTCGTTGCATCAGAATTTGCGATTGTCAAAATTCGCAGTTCACGATTGGATCAATTGATTGCAGAAGGTAAAAAAGGGGCAGTTGCTGCAAAAAAAGTAACAACTCATTTAGATGAATATTTATCAGCGTGTCAGCTTGGAATAACGGTAACAGCCTTAGGTCTTGGGTGGTTGGGGGAGCCGACAGTCGAACGTCTTCTCAGACCGGTATTCGATAATTTTGAAATTAACGAATCGCTTTCCCATGTGTTAACTTTCGGTATTGCATTCGCATCTGTTACGTTTCTTCACGTTGTAATTGGAGAGCTTGCACCTAAAACGGTAGCAATCCAAAAAGCAGAGGCTGTGACACTTTTATTTGCAACTCCATTGATTTGGTTCTACCGTATTATGTTCCCGTTCATCTGGGTATTAAACGGTTCTGCCCGCGTCATAACAGGTCTTTTTGGGCTAAAGCCTGCGTCTGAGCATGAGCTTGCTCATACTGAGGAAGAGCTTCGCATTATTCTTTCAGAAAGTTATGAGAGCGGAGAAATCAACCAATCTGAATTAAAATATATGAACAAAATATTTGAATTTGATGATCGAGTAGCAAAAGAAATTATGGTGCCTCGAACTGAAATCGTAGCTGCTTCAGTAGAAAAATCGTTTCAAGACAACCTTGAGACAATGAGTATGGAAAAATATACTCGTTATCCGGTTGTAAACGGAGACAAAGATCACGTCCTTGGTATGATCAATCTCAAGGAGATCTTCACTGACATTTTTTCATTATCCGAAGAAGAGCGAAAAAAGAGCACGATTGATAAGTATATCCGTCCTGTTATTCAAGTCATAGAATCGATTCCAATTCATGATTTATTAATCAAAATGCAAAAAGAGCGTGTTCATATGGCTATCCTTGTAGATGAATACGGCGGAACAGCAGGACTTGTAACTGTTGAAGATATTATCGAGGAAATTGTTGGAGAAATCCGCGATGAATTTGACCAGGATGAGGTTCCTGAGGTTCAGAAAAAAGGCGAGGGCCATTATTTGCTTGACGGCAAGGTCCTTATCTATGAAGTGAATAATCTGCTGGGACTTGACATTGATGATACGGATGTCGATACAATCGGCGGATGGATGCTGACAGAGAATATCGACATCCAGCAAGGCGAGAGCATCATTTTAGATGGCTATGAGTTTTTTGCAAAAGAAATGGAAGGCCACCTGATCCGTGTAATCGAAATCTTTAAGCTTGCTCATACTGAAGAAGAGCTGGTTGCAGAAGAAAACTAATAGGAATTGTTGAAAGCTATGCTTACGGGCATAGCTTTTTCTTTGGATATGGATTTCTTACCTTCACTAAATCTTAATTTGACACCTTATCTTTCACATAGTACGTTTGAAACAGGAATATTGAAGCAGGAGGAGGATGTAATCTGAATAAGTCAAAGGTTCATTTTTGGACGATTGAAATTTTGCTGCTGCTGTTAATTTTTTACGTTAGCACGAAGGTTTCGTTTTTATTTCAGCCGCTGATTGTTTTTGCATCTACGCTGTTTTTCCCGATCTTGATTGCTGGCATCCTGTTTTTTATTTTCAGCCCGGTCGTTAAGCTGTTAGAAAAAAATAAAGTTCCAAGAACGCTTGCAATCCTCATTTTGTACCTCATCTTTATCGGATTGATCATGCTGCTGTTATCAACAGCCGGCCCGGTTGTTTCTCAGCAGATCACTGACCTGTTTAAAAACTTCCCAAGATACATAACGGAATTCAGGCAGTTCATCATGGATCTGTCTGAATCACGCTGGTTTACATGGATAATGACACAGGAATATGTTTCGATTGAGGAAACGATTGATAAAATGGAGAAAGCATTGGGCAGCCTGACGACATCGCTCCCCGAGAGTATTACTTCATCTGTAACAAAGGTACTGGGGGTTGTGACGAATATTACCCTTACCATTATCACGGTCCCATTCATTTTATTTTACATGCTGAAGGACGGGCACAAGTTTCCAATCACAGCAGTCAATATTCTGCCTGCTGCGTATAGACGGGAAGGCATTAAAATTTTTGAAGATCTTTATCAGACGCTTGCAGCGTATATACAGGGACAGCTGCTTGTTTCTCTCTTTGTGGGGACAGGCTGCTTTATAGGGTATACACTGATTGGACTTGATTATGCCCTGATTCTCGGAATAGTTGTAGCTATTGCAAACATCATTCCTTATTTAGGACCTTTTATCGGTGCTGCACCGGCAGTTGTTATTGCTCTCCTTGATTCCCCTACTAAAGCTTTGCTTGCTGCAGGTGTGGTAACCGTTGTTCAGCAGATTGACGGAAACGTTCTTTCTCCATTAATTATTGGAAAGAGACTAAATACACATCCGCTTACTATCATCCTCCTTCTGATTGGTGCAGGCAGTTTTGGCGGGATCTTAGGGATGATTTTAGCTGTGCCGGCTTATGCGGTATTAAAAGCTGTTTTATTACATGTCATAAGACTTGTGAAATTAAGAAACAGATATAAGCAGGAGACAGAGAATCGAAACACAGTTGAAAAAGACAGGAAGCCGCCGGTTTGAATGGCGGCTTTTTCTTTTATTAAAATGAAACCCAAAAGCTCTTTTTGGCATAGGCTAATAAGAAATGGCTGAGTTCGTATTGATTGCCGCTTTCCGTCTATTCATCTGCTTGCTCTTATAGATATTTTAGTTCGGGGCAGGAATGTGAAAAATCCAAATCTTATTTTTCACTGCATGGCTAAAGCAGCAATGTCTGCGAATAGAGCTTAAGAAATAAAGGAGGAGATTCTATGCCGGCTTTTGTTGGTCCTATTTTAATTCATTCAAGCACCGGTGCAGTCAGTGCCGGGGATGTCTTTGCACTCTCGCCAAAAAGCACAAGTAAATTCTCTGTAGGTGCGGGAGTTCTCAATACTGGCGACTGCATGGTCGTTAAAAACGATAAAAACAGCACAAATTTATATGATGCAGACATAATTGATCAGCCGACTATCTTCAATGGCTAGGGTAAGCAAACGGAAGAAACGTACCTTCCAAACCCGGGAAACGATCTGGGAGGATAAAAATCCGGACCCTTTCTTTTTTCTGAGAGAGGGTTTTCTTTTTGGCGGGAAAAGGGTATTAAACATAAGAATTCAATGAATGAAGAGGTGTAGGGATGACAACCATTAAAGATATAGCAAAGCTTGCGAAGGTGTCTGCTGCAGCAGCATATGAAGTGCTTCATGAAAATGCTGAATCAACAGCTTCAGATGATACAAAAGCGAGAATCTTTCAAGCTGCAGAAACATTAAATTATAGATTGGCAGAGAAGCAACCTTCTTCAGCAAATAATAACAGTGTCCATATAGCACTTGCGATTTTAGATGCTGCTGATGGGGAACTGGAAAATCCTTTTTATATGGCACTAAGGAAACATATTGAGCAGGCATGTCTCATTGGCGGCGTTCATATTAAAGAAATCATCCGGTATGAAAATATTGATAGAACCAATAAAATGGAAGCGCTGGATGGTATTATTGTCATTGGCCGATTACAGGACGGCGATATGGAAAAGCTTAAAAAAGTTTCAGGAAATATCGTGTTTGTTACAGATTGGGATACGGACTCCTCTGCAGACCTGGTAAGTATAGACCTTGTTCAAATGACGGAGCTTGTGATCTCTCACTTGAAGGAAATGGGGCATGAACGGATTGGCTACATAGGTGCTTCGAATTGGGGGCATACAATGAAAGAGCAGCTGGAAAAAGCGAACCTTCTGTCAGAAGAACATATTTATATGACAGAACCATATGGGACGGAAGGATACAGGATTCTAAAGGAAGCTGCTTCAAACAGCCAGCTTGCTGATGCCTATATTATTCAAAGCAGCGTGATGTCTCTTGCAGCCATCATGGCATTGCGCGAGGAAAATGTGAAGATTCCAGAGGATGTCTCGATTGTCAGTTTTTATGATGTGCCTGAAGCTCATTACTTTGCACCTTCTCTGACGACCATACATGTATCACCAGCTGAAATTGCAAAAATCGCTTTAAAACTATTGCATGAACAAGTCATTGAACATAGAGATACACCCCTGAAAGTACTCGTTCCATCCACTCTCAAAATGAGAGAATCAACATCAACTAAATCGTTCAATTAAAGCTGAAGAAAGGTTTCCTTCTTCAGTTTTTTTACTGTTTGGCAAATTATAAAATTGAATTAAGGATATCTCCGGCAAGCTCCGGCGCCTTTCTGAGGATTTGGCCAAGGAGCTTGAGCTTTTCTTTTGAGAGTTCTTGATGGAATGTTAAAACTATTCTATCATGAATAAAACGATTCTCACGGTAAAGGAGAAACCATATGGATACATTTATTGAAAAGAGAGATGGAGTGTTTCCATCTGTTTGTTCGCTGGATTGTCCCGATCAATGCGGACTTCTAGTCCATAAAAAGAACGGCAAAATCATAAAAGTGGAAGGAGATCCGGAGCATCCGGTAACAAAAGGCAGCATTTGCAATAAAGTGAGGAACATGGCTGAACGTATTTATGATGAAAAGCGGCTGCAATATCCTTTGAAAAGAATAGGGAAAAAAGGATCAAAGCAATTTGAACGGATCAGCTGGAATGAAGCTCTTTCCATCATTGCTTCAAAATGGAAAACACTTATTGAAACGGATGGCCCGGAGAGCATTCTTCCATACAGCTTCTATGGCAATATGGGCAATCTGAATGCAGAAGGGATGGATCGCCGCTTTTTTCATAAACTTGGCGCAAGCAGACTTGATCAGACCATTTGCCAAATAGCGGGATCAACTGGGTATAAGTATACAATGGGCGGAAGCTTCGGGATCGATCCTGAGGATACGGTGCATACAAAGCTGTTTATTATGTGGGGCATTAATGCAGTGAGTACAAATATGCACCAAATCACTCTTGCTCAGAAAGCCCGTAAAAACGGAGCCAAAATCATCGTTATTGATGTTCATAAAAATCAGACGGGAAGACTTGCAGACTGGTTTATTCCTGTTCTTCCGGGAACAGATGGCGCTCTCGCTCTTGGGATTATGCATATTTTGTTCAAGGAAAACCTGGTGGACAGCGAATTTCTTGAGGAGTGGACAGTCGGACACGAAGAATTAAGAGAACATGTTGTTCAATATGATCCCCGTACTGTAGCAGAAATAACAGGAGTTCCAGCCGAGGACATTTTAAAACTGGCAAGAATGTACGGCGGGACATCCCCTTCCTGTATTCGAATCGGCAATGGTCTGCAGCACCATGATAATGGAGGCATGTGCATCCGGACCATCGCCTGTCTTCCGGCTCTGACTGGTCAGTGGCTGAAAAAAGGAGGAGGCGCCATAAAAGGCAACTCTGGTTATTTGGCATACAATACAGACGCTCTGCAGCGGCCGGATCTCCTTCAGAATAAACAGACAAGAATCATTAATATGAACTTAATTGGCGAAGAGCTGCTAAATGCTGATCCAGCCATCAAGTCCATGTTCGTATATGGCAGTAATCCGGCAGTTGTGGCACCCGAAGCCAACAAAGTGAAAAAGGGATTAGAGCGGGAAGATTTATTTCTCGTGGTCCATGATTTGTTTTTAACAGAAACAGCCGCCTATGCGGATCTCGTTCTTCCGGCATCATCGGCCTTTGAGAATACAGATTTTTATACGTCATACTGGCATCATTATCTCCACTTGCAGGAACCGGTGATTGAAGCATATGGAGAGTCAAAATCAAACGTGGAAGTGTTCAGGCTATTAGCGGAAGGCATGGGATTTACAGACCGGGCATTTAAAGATACAGAGGAAGAGATGATTGATCAGGCGCTGAATAATCCTCAAAATCCATATTTTAATAAAATCACGTTTCAGGAAATGAAGAAGAAGAAATTCTTAAAAGCAAAAGTAAAGCCGCTGTTTCCGGGAATTCTTAAAACGCCAAGCGGGAAAATAGAGCTTTACTCAAGAGCGATGGAGAAAGCAGGATATCCGCCTTTGCCGACTTTTACACCGCTCGTCAAAGAAAGTGATCTGCCTTTTCTATTTGTTCCTGGTCCGAACCATAACTTTTTAAACTCCACTTTTTCAAATAATGAAAAACATAAATCCCTTGAAAAAGCTCCTAAACTGCATATGAATGAGAAGGATGCTGAAAGGCTTGGTTTGAAAAATGGAGATATAGCTGTCATTTGGAATGCGCGGGGGGAATGTGAGCTTGCAGTTTCTGCTGGAGAGAACGTACTGCCTGGAGTAGTTGTAAGCCAGGGTTTATGGATGGATACACCCGGAACAAAACAGCTCGTGAACACACTTACGCCAGACCGCCTGTCAGATATGGGCGGCGGCGCAACCTTTTTTTCAGGAAGAGTTGGCGTTAAAACGAAAGAGAGACCTCATTCGTGAGGCCTCTCTTTCGTTTGGTTTAAAAAGTCTGTGACTCTCTCAACGTATTGTTCTCGTTCATATCCGCTGTATAAATTTTTTGCAAGGCGTATGGGGTCTCCAAAAAAATATCTCTCATAGTGAGTTTGTCTTGTGCCGAAAGAGCTCATTGTCAGCTCCCATACTAACCGAAACAGTTTTGTTTTTGTTTTTGCATCAACAGAAGAGCCCTGAAGATAGTGCTCAACGTCTTTGCCGATCGGGGATGTGAAGTCTTCCTCTGATGGCAGAACCATTAACCCGCCTGCTCCTATCTGCTGCAGAAGACTAATAAAGTGAGGGTAAAGCTTTGAAAATAAAGTAACTGCCGCATATAACGGATGTACGCTCGGAGTCATGGTTCCAAAAGCATCGATTTTGGCTTCTGCTTCTGATTTAAGCAGGAGTGCCTTCATGCTCTCATGACCAATAATCATTTCAGAAAGCTTAAGTTTGATATGTTCATATTCAGATACATCCAAAGTATTGATCAGCAGCTGTGAAAGTCCGATTAAAAATTGCAGTTTCACTGTCTGGCGTGTGACAACCTGATGAAGGGCATGAGAAATAAACCCGCTATGGTTAAATAATTTATAGGCAATATCCTGCCTATGGTAAAAAAACACGCGATTCCAGGGAACCAGTACATGATCAAAGACGAGAAGCGTATCCATTTCATCAAAACGCGAGGACAGCGGATAGTTAAAAGCAGATTCACCAGTATGAAACGGCTCCCGGCAAATGAATTTCAGTCCTTTCGTATTAGCAGGAATGCTGAATGCAAATGCATATTCATCACCCAAATAATTGCCCCCTGAAGGGAAAATCAGGACTTCATCGGTCATTCCGCCTTCTGTTGCAAGCAATCTCGCTCCTTTTATGATAAGACCTTCTGCTGTTTTTTTAATCACTTTCGCTCCGATTGGCTGCCCGGATGTTTCAAGAAAAGCGGACGAACGATTGACCTGCGGATTTATAAAGCTGTGGGTAAAAGATAAGTCTTGATCGAGCGCAGTTTCATACATATTACGGAGGTTTTTTGAAAATTCTTCATCCTGAGCGCCGACAATAGCGGATGCCGCTGATATAGCCATTAATGCCGTATTCATATAGTCAGGACTTCGCCCCATCATCCCGCATGTTGCGTTCGCCCAGTATTCAATCATCTTTCTTCTTTTCTGCAAATCTTCTATTGTTTTTGGCTCTAGATACGACATTCCAGCACGATTTTGCGTAAACGGAGATTGGAATGTCATAAAATCAATCGCATCCTTATCAACCTGTAAATCATAAAGAGAAGCTTTTGTCTGAATAGCTCCTTTATAAACAGGGTGTGAAATGAGATTTTCTGTAATGGCCTGGCCTTTTAACCAAACGTTAGGTTTTAATGCTTCCATGCGCTGCAGATATTCTCTCCCTGAAATGGCCGGCATTTTTTTCCTCCTAGCGATCTTTTGTTCTGACTCTTTTCTGACCAAGCATAAGCTCAGTCATGTAAACAAGCACCGCAAGTTTCCGAAAACAGCCTCTGATTTAAACACTATATGCTGCTGCGGGAGTACGGGTGAGACCTGACAAGAAAAGACATCCAGACTTTGGAAAGAAAAAATGAAGAACATATTATGGAGGATATTATAAGAATGAAAAGAATAATATTGTAAGCGGTTTCTGTTTTATTCAGTTATATAAAACAGCGGGAAGGGTAAAATGAATAGTAAGGAAGATTCGGAGGGAGAGCTGCTCATGCAAGATGCTAACTTTTTTAAAGGTATGATTTGGGCGACCGTTCTTAGTATTCCATTGTGGGTATCCTTCTTCGGGTGGATGAAAATCATTTTATCTTATACTAAATGGTAGTTAAACATATGATTTTATGTCAGCTTTTTTCTCTGATAGACTAATCCTGTAATGGACTTTTAAACAAGGAGAATGACATCATGGCAGACGAACAGCTTGATCTCTATATGAAGAATGGAATATATGGAGCGTTTGAAACGAAGCCGGAGGAGAGGAATGTTTACCTCGGCACATTGAGAGAAAGAATATATGTAGCTCTCACTGCAGGGCAGGTGAGACAAAGCAAAATATACGATGAAGTAATTAAGGCGCTTAGAACGGGAAAGGACAAAGTACTTCTATTGAACGGCACAATAGATTATGGGGCCATGTCAAAATATATCAAAGCTGCCAACAAAGAAAAAATCCCTTTTACCATCGTAAGTGATCATAACAAAACAAAGATCGGGTTAATCGTTGCTTCTGAATATGCGGTCGATCAAGAAGAAATTTACGTAAAAGATAAAATATTTGATCAATCTTTTAAATGAACACAGGAAAGCCTGTGTTTTTTTATCTTATAAGAAAATAAAGGAGAATCCAGATTGGAATTGACAGGAATATTCCATAAAAACAGCCTTTTGCAAATGATTGATCTTCCCTCATGATATCCCCCGCAACTTCAGTCTTATCTTTAATATATCTCCGTGCACTGTAAATTATCAATCCATCATCGTACTGCTTTTAGCAGAAAAAGAAATAGGTTTCAAGAACCACTTCATGTAAGTGGTTTTTTTGATTTTATAGCTATTTGTCCTTACAGTAAAAACGATTTTCAAATGATAGTAAGAAAAAGCAGGGCTAAGGGCGGGATATGGCTTAAGCACTTAAGCTGGATAATAAGAAAATATTAGTAAATTTAGATTATTGTGAAAATAGTTAATCTAATTTATATTTAAATTGCTAAGTTGTAAAAGTTATAAAACACTAACATTTTGGAAGGGGAAATGAAATGAAGATCACTAAAGCACTTGGAGCTGCAGTACTGAGTTTATCAATGAGTCTTTCAATGTTTGGAACAGCGGCTTTTGCAAATGAGGAGATAAAAACAGATGTGAAGCAGGAATCCATTCGAGTTGTGATCAAAGGGACTGACGCTGAAAAGGGAAAAGTGAAAAGAAGTCATCAGGTTCGCCGTGATTTTGGGAAAGATGGTTTTACTGCAACGGTTACCCAGAAACAATTAGAAGCGCTGCAAAAGAACAGCAAAATCAAAGTAGAAAAAGTTTCAACCTTTAAAATTGCCGCAGGGAAACCAATAAAGACAATGGCATACCCAAGCACAAGAACCCCATGGGGCATTAAAGCCATTTATAATAACGCCTCGCTGACATCCACAAGCGGAGGGGACGGCATTAAAATTGCTGTACTTGATACCGGTGTGCAGACAAGCCATATCGATTTATCGCAAAATGCTGAGCAGTGCAAAGACTTTACAGTGGGATCTACTTATACGAATAACTCCTGCACGGACCGCAACGGACATGGGACGCATGTTGCAGGATCTGCACTTGCCAATGGCGGTTCTGACGGCCAGGGAATATACGGCGTAGCGCCTCAGGCAGAGCTTTGGGCATACAAAGTACTCACTGACAGCGGTTCTGGCTATTCAGATGATATTGCAGCTGCAATCAGACACGCTGCAGATGAAGGAACAAGAACAGGTTCAAAAGTCATTATCTCCATGTCTCTTGGATCAAGCTCAAAAGATAGTTTAATTGCAAGTGCAGTTGATTATGCATACAGCAAAGGTGCATTGGTAATTGCGGCAGCCGGCAACTCAGGATCTGGCAACAATACAATTGGATATCCCGGAGCACTAGTAAATGCTGTGGCAGTTGCGGCTCTTGAAAATGTGCAGCAAAATGGAACTTACCGCGTTGCAAATTTTTCATCCCGCGGCAACTCTGCAACAGATGGGGACTTCATTATTGGAGAACGTGATGTTGAAATCTCAGCTCCAGGTGCTGCGATTGAATCTACATGGATTAACAATGGATACAATACAATCAGCGGTACTTCAATGGCAACTCCTCATGTATCAGGGCTTGCTGCAAAAATCTGGTCCACAAATAAAGGACAAAGCAATGTTCAAGTTCGTGCAGAGCTCCAGGGCCGTGCAAAGCTTTATGATATTAAAGGCGGCATTGGCGCGGCAACAGGAGATGACCACGCATCAGGGTTTGGATTTGCAAGAGTTCAATAATAAGAGAAAAGAAAAAGAGCTTCCCAAAACTAAAATGGGATAAGCTCTTTTTCTTTTTCGTCCTACAAAATTTGGTTCAATCCTATGAAAATATGGTTTAATAGATAGATATAGAGTGAAGTCATGAATCTTCTGAAGCACATTTAGAGCGGATGTTAACTATATTCGTGGGCTTTAATAATTCTAGGCCATTCTTCGTCAGCAGTCTGGATATCTTTTTCTGCTTTTGAACATCCAGATAAAAGGATAGCCATACCAAGTGCAAGTAAAAAAAGATGCTTTCTCATTTTCTTCATCTCAAAACCTCCGTTAGTTCTTTTATATTAACATTTTAAAAATTAAAAACATTTTGTTGTAATTAACTGACAATTCAAATATATACAATAATTTATTTTCTTGTCAATACATATTCAATTTTTTTCAGGAGGCGCCTTATGAATACCGTTGGAATGAAATTAAGACAGCTGAGAAAGAAGCAAAAATTGACTCAAAGCGAGCTTGCAATCGGCATCGTCAACCGCAGCTATATCAGCCAGCTTGAAAAGGGAATGGTACAGCCTTCTTATAAACTGCTGCTGAAATTCAGCGAAAGACTGAAATGTGATATTCATGATTTTTTCGAAGATGAGGATAAGTCGCTTTTGTCTTTTGATATAAAAAAAGCTCTTTCCAGTTTGGAATACGCTGTCATCAATGATCATTTTGCAGATGCGGCTGAACACTTAAACGATTTAGAAAAAAATCTGGAATCGTTAAACCAAAGTGACCTAGCCCTTTATTATTTTTGCCAGGGGCGAATTCTGCAGCGGATGAAGCTAGAAATTGAAGAAGCAATTGCGGCTTATGAAAAGAGCTACGAAATATTCTGCAGCCTGCAATATTCTGAACAAAGACTCAGAACCAGCAATTATCTGACGTCCTTGCTCATTAACCAGGATCAGCTCTCAAAGGCATTTTCTTATTTAAATGAGGCTTATGAGGATTCGATTGCTTTCAAAGCTTCAGGAGTTGAAAAAATCTCTTTGCTGAATAATCTTGGACTCGCCCATGCTAAAAAAGGAGAATATTATTCGGCGATCCGTTTTTTGAAACAGGCGCTCTCGTTCAGCAGCAAAACATCCATATACTATCAAACAGGTGTTGTATATATGGTGCTGGGCCTATGCTACAGACGAATGAATGAGTATGAAAATGCAAGTGCCGCCTATGCAAAAGCGCTGCTGTTTTTCGAAGGGACAGATGATCAATTGAATTTGGCGGGCACTTATACGAACTTAGGTATTCTCAGCAGGTATTTACTGGATGCCGGGAGTGCGATGTCGTACCTGCAATCAGCTCATAAAATTTATAAACAAGAGGATGATGTAAAAGGAATACTAAATACGCTTTTTGAGCTGGCCGTTACCTATTATGAGGATGGACAGGATAAGGATGTATTAAGACTTTATCAAGCGTTCGGAGATGTTTATTCAGGCGAATTCGGCGATTTGAAATTTAAATTTCTGCATTTAATAGGAGATTTGCATTGTCGGAACAGTCATCAGGAAGAAGCTCTGAAGTGCTATTATGAAATCTTGAATAATTCTGTTCTGGTTGTGGATTCCTCAATCGTAAAAGATGTACTGAAAAAAATAGCTGAAATCGCTTATTTGACGAAAAATGAGAAAACACTTTTTTATGTTGTGGAAAAATACTTGAAAATGTAAAGCAAAAGACTACATAATTCGACACAACCAATGCGCTCTTTCATGTACAATCGATATAGTTCAAATGTACTGATTGGAGATAGGGCAAAAGGGGTTGGAGAAATGAAGGTATTTGTAGCAAGGCAGCCGATATTTGACAGAAAAGGACAAAGTGTTGCCTATGAACTTCTTTACCGGAACGGAAATAGCAGTAATTCATTTCCTGATATAGATGGAGATGAAGCGACAGCTGATGTTATTATAAATAGTTTTATCAATATTGGCCTTGAAGAGCTGGCACAGGGAAAAAGATGTTTTATTAATTTCACAGAAAGCCTGCTGAAAATGAACTTGCCAAGCTATTTTAATCCTGGTTCCATTGTAGTGGAGATTCTCGAAGATGTTCCCATTACAGAAGAATTGATAGAGATTTGCGCTGAATTGAAAAAACTCGGGTATACCATTGCGCTCGATGATTTTAACTTGCAGCAAAACTATTTTCTGCTGCCGAAATTACTAAAGTATATTGATATTATCAAGGTGGATTTTCTGCAGACACAGGTGCAGAAAAGAAAACAAATTATGAATCGGTACAAGCAATATGGAGTGTCTTTTTTAGCCGAAAAGGTAGAAACACAAGAGGAATACCAGCTTGCATTAAGAGATGGCTATGATTATTATCAAGGCTATTTCTTCAGCAAACCAGTTGTTCTCTCAAGCTATGATATTCCCGTTTATATTCATGGTTATCTGCAGATCCTCCATGAGTTATCTAAAACGGAGCCTGACATTGATAAAATTTCAGAGCAGATTGAACAGGATCTTTCCCTTTCCTATAAGCTTTTGAAATTAATGAATTCGCCTGCTTTCAGGCCAAAAAACAAAATTAAGTCGATCAAACAGGCGATTGTCCTCCTTGGACTTAATGAAATTAAAAAATGGATTTATATCCTGTCCATTAAAAATCTGAATTTCAAAAATGATCCGATTCAGGAGGAAGTGATCCGCCTGTCTCTTATGCGCGCTAAGCTTTGTGAGAGGCTCTCCATTAAGATCGGCAGAACAGAACCTTCCCTATATATGCTGACAGGCATGTTTTCCCTTGTTGATGCGCTCCTGCACCGCAATTTGGATGACGTTTTAAATGAACTGCCTCTTTCAGATGAAATTCGGGAAGCGTTAAGCGGAGTAGAAAATGACATTCGCAAAGTATTAAAATGGGCCATTGAAATAGAAAAATCAAATTGGCATACACAAGACTTGCCGCTCAGCCCTGAAGAAATTCAAGAATGCTATATGGAGGCAATTCTTTGGTCAAATCATCTTTTAAACGGTGAAGAAATTGCACAAACAAGCTGAGAAGATTCAGGGACACAATTATTTTGTGATCGAACGCTTTCAGTATACAATGAAAGGGAAAGGAGAATGATTATGCAGAGAATACAACTTACAGAAGATCTATCATTTTCAAGGATCATACATGGATTATGGCGTCTTTCAGACTGGAACATGTCAAATGAAGAAGTGGTTAAATTAATAGAGGAGTGCTTAAAGGCAGGCATTACAACCTTTGATCACGCTGATATTTATGGAAATTACACTTGCGAGAAAAAATTCGGGGATGCTCTTGCACTCAAACCAGAGCTTAGAGAGCAAATGGAGATTGTCACAAAATGCGGCATTAAACTAGTCTCAGACAATCGCCCGGAACACAGCATCAAATCCTATGATACAAGCAAAGAGCATATTTTGGCTTCAGTCAGCAAATCACTGGAAAACTTTCAGACAGATTACATAGATGTTCTGCTTATTCACCGTCCCGATCCGTTTATGGATCCAGCACTGGTTGCAGAAGCGTTCACACAACTTAAAAAAGAAGGAAAAGTCCGCCATTTTGGCGTATCGAATTTTAAACGCTCACAGTTCAAAATGCTGCAATCGTATTTAGACTTCCCGCTGATTACGAATCAAATTGAGCTTTCTGCCTATAACCTGGAGAACTTTGAAGATGGCACGCTTGACTTATGTCAGGAAGAAAGAATCGCGCCAATGGCATGGTCTCCGCTTGCAGGGGGTTCTATTTTCTCAGCTGATGACGAGAGAGCCAAGAATCTGCGTGATACACTTGAGAGAATCGCTCTCGAAGCCGGGGCAAAAGGAATGGATGAAGTTCTGTACGCATGGCTGATCAGCCATCCGGCAAACATTATGCCGATTGTCGGCTCAGGCAAAATGAACCGCATTGAGTCCGCAATTCGCGCACTTGATTTAACCTTAACACGCGACCAATGGTTTGATATCCTGCAGGTTGCAATGGGACGTGAAATTGCATAGCATTAAACCCATGATCTCGTTTTAAGATAAGAAGCAGGGTTCAGAAGAAAACGGGTACTAAATTGTTTAGCAATTTAGTACCCGTTTTCTGTTGTTTAGGGGAATAAACGGAAGGCTATGGGCATCCAAAAAACCTGGATGATCCTGTTTAGGGGAAACAGCGTGAGGCTGTGATTCCACAAACAAACCGAGAATGCCTGATGAGTGGAATCAAAGGAGGTCTATGATTCTACGAAAAAGTGAAAAAGCTTGGAAAGTGGAATCAAAGGAGGTCAATGATTCCACGAAAACGTGAAACAGCTTGGTAAGTGGAATCAAAGGATGTCTATGATTCCCCGAAAACCTGAAATAGCTTGGAAAGTGGAATCAAAGGAAGTCTATGATTCCATAAAAACCTGAAAACGCCAGGAAAGTGGAATCAAAGGATGTCTATGATTCCATAACAAACTGAAAAAACCTGGTAAGTGGAATCAAAGGAGGTCTATGATTCCACAAAAGCTTGAAAATGCCTGAAAAGAGGAATCAAAAATATACTATGATTCCTCTAAATAAAAACCAATCCATTTTCTAACGTTTTAAATAAAATATAGAATTTTCTGATATAATCATTTCATTCGAGTTCCTAAATAAGGAGAGAGAGAAGAGTGAAAAAAGTATTGTTAACAGGGTTTGAACCATTTTTGCATTATACAATAAATCCAACAGCTTTAATTGCTGAGCAGTTGCATGGAAAGATGATTGGTGACTATGAAATCTGCGGGAAAGTACTCCCTGTTCAATTTTCAAAAACGTGGGAGCAATGTCTTTTGCATATTGAGGAAGAAAAGCCTGATGCCGTATTGATGCTTGGACTTGCTGCCGGCAGATACAAGATTACTCCCGAAAGAATAGCCATCAATTGTGCGGATGGAGAAAAAGATAATGAGGGAATTGTAAAACAGGATGAATTGATACAGACTGAGGGACCGGCTGCCTATTTCAGCACACTTCCTATCCGTACGTTTGTGAACGTGCTAAAGGAACGCGGCATTCCAGCGGAAATATCCAACACCGCCGGAACTTACTTGTGCAATTACATTATGTATCAGGCCATCCACTATTTTAAGCAATCAAATCAAACCATCCCGGCAGGTTTTATCCATGTTCCGGCTTCACATAACCTGGCTCTGGAAATAGGGAATGTCCCCAGCTTTTCGCAGGATGATTTAACAGAAGCGGTGTCTGCTATGATCCAGCACTTATCAGAAGTCTAACCGGCTTTCTTTTTTCGTTTTTTACTAATATTTTGAACTGAACTGACGATATAACCCCTATACAAAGAAAATGGCGGGGGAGTAATAAAAATGTTTAAAAAGCTTCAAGTTAAAATTACTTTGTTTTTGGCGGTCATCATCATATCAGCTCTTGCTTCTGTACAGCTTTTTTCACATTTTTATCTGCAATCTGAAATGCACAAAGATGCAAAAAGAAATGGTACAGGCATTATTCAGCAGCTGAAAAGCAACATTGAATTAAGTTTGAGAGATTATGAGAAAAGCCTTATCAGATTTGGAGAAGATAATCAGCTTGTCGGCTTGTTAAGTGAAGAAGGAAATGAAACAGCTATTTCACAGCAGTTTCAAACCTTTCTTGAGACGAATCAGCGGGTGAGCTTAATTTATGCAGGAAACGAAAAAAAATCGCTGTTCATTCAGCCTTCGGTAGAACTTCCAGAGGATTTTGACCCTACAACAAGACCCTGGTATATCCTGGCTAAAGAAACCCCTGAAAAAGTAGTGTGGACCGAACCATATCAAGATGCTGCAAAGGGTTCCTTTACGGTAACCGGAGCAAAAGCAGTTATGAAAAATAATAAAGTAGTAGGTGTTATTGCTTTTGACTTATCTTTAGATGCAGTCAATGAAATAGTGAACAGCGTAACAGTTGGTTATGGCGGCTATTCTTTCTTAATTGATCAAAATGGAGCAGCCTTGTCGCATCCGACTGAACAGGGAAAAGACTTATCTAAGTTAGATTTTATGAAATCTGTGATGGAAAACAAAAATGGTTTAGTAGAATACGTTTTTGAATCAGAAGAACGAATGCTGTATTTTGAAACAATTAACGGGTTAAATTGGAAAATTGGGGCTGTCTATAAATACGACGATTTAATGGAAACAGCAAATACAGTTTCCTTTACAAATCTGCTTATTACACTTGCAGCTCTTCTAATTGCCGTTGTCATTGGATATTTTGTCTCCAGATCCATTGCAAATCCTATTGTTCGTATAGGCGAAACTGCTAAAGCAGTTGCAGCGGGAGATTTAACTCGCAGAGTGAATGTTTCAAATAAGGATGAAGTAGGAACCCTGGCAGAGAACTTTAACACCATGGTCTCTGAAATGAAACGCATGATTGAGGAAGTGAACTTGTCTGTTAAAACGATTAATGATTCTGCTGAGAATTTAAGTGCGGTTTCTGAAGAAACAATGGCAGCCAGTGAGCAAGTTGCAGGTGCAATGGAAGATGTTGCAAGAGGGGCTTCTGAACAAACTTCGGATGTTGAAAATATGAGCGGCCTCACAACTAAGCTATCTTCGAAGATTACGGAAGTAAATGAATCTATTTCACATATTCAGACATTGTCTGCAAAGACAGAGCATGCAAGCTATGATGGTCTGGAAAAATTAAATGTCCTTCAGGCTAAATCAACAGAATCGAATAAAGAGCTTGCTTCTGTGGAAGGTGTTTTAACTGATCTTGCAGGTAAGATTAAACAAATTGAAGAGGTAGTTACGGTGATTTCGTCCATTTCTGATCAAACCAATTTGCTTGCTCTTAATGCAAGCATTGAAGCTGCACGGGCAGGAGAGAGCGGGAAAGGATTTGCGGTAGTCGCAGCTGAGGTAAGAAAACTTGCAGAGCAGTCAGCAAGAGCTACCGGCAGAATTACAGAAACGATTTCAGGAATTCAGCAAGAATCGATTAAAGCAGTTGCTGCAATGGATCGGACAAAGGAAATGAATAATGAACAGCAGAAAGCCGTTCATAATTCGGGTGATGCCTTTCAGACAATTGTTATGTTGATGAGCGATCTTTCACAATCCATTTCGAGTATCACTGAAGATACTAAGGAAATGACATTGCAAAAAGAACAGGTGATAGAATCAATTGTTAATATATCGGCTATTACAGAACAATCTGCGGCAGCTGCAGAAGAAGTAAATGCTTCAACAGATGAGCAGCTCAGAGCTCTTGCATCAGTTGCAGATTCAGCTGGAAATTTAAGCGAAGCCACTAAACAGCTTCAGGAACTGGTGAAAAGGTTTAAAACGGGAGGATGACGAAACTTGTCATCCTTTTTTCTTTTACCATTTCAGCACCAATATTAGCCTGCAGCAATTCAAATCAGGATTTTTATAAGAAAGGATGATTTTGACACCGTCAGGATTGAACTCAGTTTCTACCTCATTTGTTATGCCGGAAGCGAGCAAAAGCTTTTTTACCAGTTTGGTGTTGGATTCCTGTGCGGCAGAAAGGATCTTTTTTGCCTGTTCTTTAGAAACTGAGAGATAGGTGGTCAATTTTTTTGCATCAGCCATCAGTCCATCCATATGAGAGGCTGAATGGACAAACTGACTTGAGTCAACCTCCGGAAAAGGTCTCCTCATATATTGATTACAAGGGAAATGAATTTGACAATAGGGGTTGAAATAATACGGCCGAAACCATTGTTGCCTTTGCCTCCGCAAAAAAATACACCTCCGAACGAACTTGCTCCTTATATATATGTAAAGGATCTTGTTCGTGCTATTTCGATATGATGAAAAAGTTGCAGGAATACGGCTGCTTCTGTCGAATATGGATAATTGTTAAACTACTTTTTTCGAAGGAGGTTCAGCTCTCTATGCGCGTGCAGCCATCCATATATGTGCTGGATGATAAGACGGTTGCGGTCTTTTCGGTTATTAAAGGCGAATGTAAGGTTAAAATGGAGTGTTTACTGTCTGAACAGGGGATTCTGGATTACACCTTAGAGTTTAGCGGAAAGATTGAAAAGAGAGATGAACTGACGAAAATGGCTTTGGAAGAAGCTCAATCCATTTACTTGAACACGATTTTAGCTGCAAAGTGACAAGTCCCTGAATATGGGGCTTTTTTTCTGTATTTATTAATGTAGATGGTATGATTTCCAGCGAAAAAAACAGATACAATGGACTATTGCGCCGGTTGCGGTATCACGCATTGATTATTTCGCATTATTTTCGGTGAAATTACTTTCTGATTCCTTTAAAATTTGAAGTAGGAAAGATCAAACCAAGTGTTTCGTTCACCATGCATAATTTGATCTTTAACAGAGGAGTGTGGAAACGATGAAAAAGCACAACATTGAAGAAATTACTCAATTATTGAAACGTCTTGAGAAAGAAATTCAGGAAACGAAACAGTCACTGAGATCAATTAATAAAAGCATTGATAAGTATGATAAATACTCCTTTATAAACGTGTCATAAGACTGACTTGGCCTATCCGGCCAAGTCTTTTTTTATGTCCTTTTTTCCAAAAGAATGGTAAAAATTTTATATTTATGTAAAAACCTCTTATTATATCTACTATATTGGCCGCGAATATTGTAATATAATTTCGAAGGGGTGATTGCAATTAGATTACATTTGGACTATGAAGAATTGAATTGCAGTCTTAAAACTGCTGTTTCTTCATATATAACGAACAAAGAATTATTGCAGCTTATCCTGTCGTTCTTAGAAACGAAAAAAACCTTTCCGTTCGGTCAATTGACACATTTGCATTACACAGCTTTTGGAGGAAAAGAGCAGCAAATCATTCATCTTTCAGCTGCAGTAGAACTGCTTGCGCTGTCATTCGACATTTTAGATGATCTTGAAGACCTAGACAACTATGAAGAACCATGGATGAAAATTAATCCATCTCTTTCCCTGAATGCCGCCACTGCTATGTACACAATCAGTCTGCAAATGCTTCATGAATTATCAAGCGAGCACAGATTGATGATCATCAGCACATTCCAGCGTTTTGCTCTTCAGGCAATGGAAGGCCAGCACATAGATCTTCAAAATGATATCGCAAATGAAGAAGAATGCATCACGATGATCGAAAAGAAATCCGGTTCACTGATTGCTTTAGCCTCAGTCACCGGGGCCTTGCTTGCCACCGGAAAAGAATTCCCATGCGTTGAACAGTACTCCTATCAAGTAGGACTGGCTGCACAAATTGAGAACGATTACCGTGATTTATTTCATGAACATAAAAATGATCTATCAGCACAAAAAATATCGCTGGCACTTCTCTTTTTAAACAGAGGATTTAACGAACATGCAAAAGAGCTGACTGAGTTTATTGCCGGCAGCCAAACCTTTACCCAGCACTATGGGAGTATGGAATCATTCAAATCGAAATTGTTACAATCTGGTGTTGTTCATTACCTGAACGTCATGAAACAAATTGCGATTCAGAAAGCTTCAACACTGATAGCGGAAGTGCCCTTGCCAAACCATCAAATTGAGCTTCTAAAGTCTCATTTGATCATAAATTCATCTGAAAATAAAAGGAGAGATTAAATCATGCAGGAAATCGTAAACTTTTTAGTGGAAAACCCCGAAGTAATCGAAAAAGTAGCCAGCGGTGAAGCTAGTTTGCTGGGTGTGAAAAATGTGGATGAAGTGTTAGGATTAGTAGAAGGACTGTTGAGTACAGCTAGAACGACGAATATGTACTGGTGGTAATAGTTTAATAGTCTTAATTCAATAAATAGGTGAATAACATGAAATTTAACCTTAACAAAGCATATTTACTTATAGTAATAATCAGCTTTATCCTAACTGTTTATTTTGCATATATTAATGTGAAATTTCCTTATTTAGGAGCAACAGTAAGAACTAATGACGCAGAAGAAGTGGTTGTTACAGCTGTAGAGCCTAATACATGGGCCATCAAAGCTAAACTGCAGCCAGGGGACATTGTGTTAGACGTTAACAATAAGGATGCATTAAAACATTTTCCATCTACTAATTATGGTGTTTTAGAGCAAGTAGATCATATGACTATTTCTAGAGATGGAAAAGAAATATCATATAAGGTTTCAGATACAATTATCAATAATCAAAGTCTTTTTATGTTAATAATTCCGTTAACGTTATATGTACTTTGTCTTTTTTGCAGTTATTTTGTATTTAAAAGCAATAAAGATTCGAACCTTAAATCAGCCTATTTATTGAATTTATTTTTATTGACTATAGCAATGGCGTATTTTAGCGCAAGTGGTTCATCAAGGGGAGATTTATTCAGCAGGTATATAAATCTTTCCCTTTTTCTGCTCGTTCCTGTTTTGTATCTAAACTTCATTTATAAATATTTCCTCGAATTAGGTAAAAAGCTATTTTCAAGAAAATTCATTATTGTCGGATATGTTGCAGTTGTAGTAAACATTTTAGTTGAGTATATCTTAGACATGTTGCTTTTCTCTTATCACATTACAAAAAGTCTTAACCTAATAACATTTTTTATCTTAATTATCCTAACTTTTGTTTTAAAGCTTTATGGTTTAAGAAAAGTGAAATACTCAGATCAAAAATATTTAGTGAAAGTTTTAATTATCACTAATATCATTGCGTTCTCTCCATTTGTATTTTTATATATTTTGCCGTTTATTTTCCTAAATAAATATATCTTCCCGCCGACTGTTTTAGCATCATTTTTATTGCTTGTCCCATTTTCACTGGTATACCAGTTTATGGCCACTAAAATTTATGATATTGAATTTATTTTGGGAAGAGTTCGCTATTACTCTCTGCTGGCTGTATTGCCTACATTAGTATTAGTAGCAATTACAATTTTAATTAAAGAAAATAATCCTACATTCTATCCAATAAAACTATCAATCTTCATCTACATCACAATGCTAGTAGTCTTTTATATTAAGGAAATTCTCGACTTCCGTTTTCGCTTCAAACGATTTTCCGAAAAATACAATTATCAGGACAGTATTTTTAAATATACGCAAAGCATCCGGAAGGCAAGCAAGCTTGATCATGTCATAAATGAACTGAAGCAGGTGATTACAGATGTTTTGCTTGTCAGCAGGGCGAATTATGTGGAAGTTGATAAAAACGGGTACATCATCTCAGTCGAGATTCATATGAAGGGTACAGATTATCTGTCATATGAAAAAGAGATTACGAAGGCTTCCCATGAGATCGGGAAAATTGTCGAAGTGGATCGCGGTTTTGTGATTAATGTAGGCGAGACAGATGACCGAAGCTATGTCATGGTTTGCTTGTCTATGCTTAATACTCCAAAATTAAACCGTGATGAGATTTCCTGGCTTAAAACCCTGTCATTCTATACGAATATTTCTCTTGAGAACTTCCTTAAGATAGAAGAGCTGATGAATCATCTTCACAAGATTAAAAGTGAAGGCAGCAACCCGGCATGGCTGACGAAGGTTTTATTTTCTATAGAGGAAAAGCAGCGTTCAAATCTGGCTAAGGATTTGCATGATTCTGTTTTGCAGGATTTAATTTCTTTAAAGCGGCAAAGCGAGCTTGCCCTGGCTGAACTTGAAATGGCTCCGACTGTTTTCAGGGATCAGCTGCAGGAGATGAACAGCTCAATGACCAATATCATCAAGACTACGCGGGAGACGTGCCAGGAGCTGCGTCCGCAGCTGTTATATGATCTTGGGCTTGTAAAGGCTTTGCAGAAGCTTGCGGCTCAGTATAATGAATCTGCAGCTTTTGATGTGAGATTAAATACAGGCAACTTTACTAAAGCGATTGATATTGATACACAGCTGAATTTATACCGGATCGTTCAGGAGCTCTTAACTAATGCCGGAAAGCATTCCAATGCACTCCATGTTCTGGTTATGCTTGTTTGCATTAAGGATAAAATTGTTCTTCATTATGAAGATGACGGTATTGGTTTTGATCAAAGTGAACTGTATTCCAATAATCAAAGCATGGGTCTTTCAGGGATAACAGAAAGGGTGAAAGCTTTAAATGGTTCCCTTCATATTGAGACTTCAAAAGGGAATGGATTTAAAGTAGTTGTTGAACTTTGAAAGAATAGTTCAGGCTTGGCATTTGCCAGGTCTTTTTTATAAAATAGTGAGTAGATGCTCGGGTCAGAGAGGTTGATTACATGATACATATTTTAGTTGTAGCAGTACGTGAGGGAACAAAAGCGATATTGGAAACAGAGCCGGATGTGAGGGTGTCCTGCTTAAATCCCCCATATTCAATTGATGTTATTCAGCACATCAGCTTCCGCGAATACGATGCTGTCCTGATGGATATGAATCTCGGAGATATAAATGGAATGGAGCTTTCCACTGAAATCATTAAGCATTCTGAGGATTGCAAGATTATCCTGTATACAGGCTATGATGTAGAGGATTATTATGAGGAGGCTATTCGCCTTGGGATTCACGGGGCGATCAGCAAAACAGAGACAAAGGAAAAGATTCTTTCTTCCATTCGGCACGCTCTCTCGGGGGACATTGTTGTGCCGTATTCCTATTTAAAGTCTCTTATTCTTCAGCAAAAATTGAAAACCAGCTCTTCTTCAAATGATACAGAGGCCTTGAATGATCGGGAGAAAGCCATTCTTCAAGAGGTTGAACGGGGTTTAACCAATCAGGAGATTGCCGATAAACTTCATTTGAGCAAGCGGTCAATTGAATATAGTTTAACTTCCATCTTTAATAAATTAAATGTCGGCTCAAGAACAGAAGCTGTCCTGATTTCTAAATCAGAAGGAATTATTGATTAGTGCACAAGAATGATTCTTGCGCACTTTTTTTTATTGCTCAGGCATATAGATTGAAAAGAGTGTTAGATTCTGAGAGGAGTGTTGTTTATGTTTCCAATGTACGGGCAGCCTTTTGATCCGTCTTACAGAACCCGCCAGAGAGAAAAAAAATCCCCAAATTTAATTTCTGTTCGCGGAACAGGAAGAGTGGAAGCAAAACCGGATACTGCCGTTTTGCAGCTTGCAGTGGTGACAATAGACAAGAATGCTGCAGCAGCTCAGCAGGAAAATAAAAGGCGCGTCAATCAGCTTATTCAAGCTTTGCAGTCAATTGGAATTTCAGAGGATCAAATTGAGACTATTTCTTACACCGTTTTTCCCCAATACGACTATAGTGCAGGTTCAGATCCAGTCTTAAAAGGGTATGAAGTCACCAATACGATTTCCATCACCACTCAAAATTTAGATAACATTGGGCTGATTTATGATACAGCATTTTCTAATGAGGCCAACCGGGCAGATTCTCTGCAGTTTTCCCTTTCCGATCAAGAGAGATGGATCAATGAGGCTCTGAATCTTGCTGCAAAACAAGCTTTGGAGAAGGCAGAAGCGATTGCCGGTTCTTATCAGCTCAATCTGATGCGCAAGCCTGTAAAAATAACCGAAGAACCTAGAGGATTTTTCCCTTTGTCTAAAGAATTAAGTTTAGGTGCACAATCGTCAGGACAGACCCCTGTCTTTGTAAAGAATATAGAAATCATTGCAGAATTGACGGTTTTGTTTACGTATCAGTAAGCATAAGTTTACAAAATTTATACTTTCTCTCAATATCCCCATCACAAACCTGCGATAAGATGGAATCTAAATACAGATTCAAGCGTTAGAAAGCGCTTTCTTAACAGGGGGTTATGATGGACGTGATGGCGGTATTGCCTGTACTTATGTTGATGATGGTTTACTTTTGCTTTGCTGTATACGCCCTTCGAAAATAAATCACGGAAGTATAAATCCGTGAATCATTTCTTATTTTTCGTTAAACTTAATGAAAATGGGAATAAGAGGTGATTTACCTGAAGAGGTTATGGGTTATTTTTTTCAGCAGTTTGGTCATAGCCGGATGTCAGTCTGCCCAAAATGATAGCCAGGATGACAGGGAAGTGAGCGGCCAGTCTGAGCGGCAGAATTCCGAAAGTATTCTAAAGAACTTGGATGTTCCCTGGTCCATTGCTAAGAATAATAACGTTTTTTATCTGAGTGAACGTACAGGTCAAGTTGTAAAATGGGACCATGATACAGACAAAAAAGTGATTCAAAAACTGAAGTTGAAAAAGAAGCTGCATCTAGAAGGAGAGGGCGGATTTCTTGGATTTCAGCTTGCCCCTGATTTTGAAGAGAGCAGGCAAGCGTTCGCCTACCATACATATAAAGATGGAAACGAAGTGAAAAACCGAATTGTCATCCTAGAGGAAAATGCAGACCAATGGGAGGAAGTAAGGGCTGTTTTAGAAGATATTCCGGGTGCACAGTTCCATAATGGCGGTCGCCTCAAAATAGGGCCTGACGGCAAGCTTTATGCAACAGCTGGAGATTCTCTGAATCCTGACCTTGCACAGGATAAAAAGTCTCTTGCAGGAAAAATACTAAGGCTTGAACTTGACGGTTCTGTACCGGGTGACAATCCTTTCCCTGGTTCGTTTGTATACTCATATGGCCACCGTAATCCCCAGGGGCTTGCATGGGACGAGAAAGGCTCGCTGTTCAGTACAGAGCATGGCCAGTCTGCACATGATGAAATTAACTGGATTCAGCCTGGGAAAAATTATGGATGGCCTGTCATTGAGGGGGACGAGCAGCAAGAAGGCATGGAGGCGCCCCTCTATCACACCGGGGAAGAGACGTGGGCCCCTTCCGGTATTGCCTATAAACAAGGAATCTTGTATGTGGCGACTTTAACGGGAAATGAAGTCAAGCAATTTGAAGTACATACAGGAGAGGTGCACACTTATCTGGAAGGCAGGGGCAGGATGCGCGATGTTATCATTGAAGATGACCGTTTATATACAGTAACAAACAATCGTGATGGCAGAGGAAATCCGCGCAAAGAGGATGATCAGATGCTGCTGATGAAACTTAAGCCCGCAATAGAGGAGGAACAATAATGGAATACAATGTTGAAAATACGCTTTTGAGCTCACTTGGAATTGAGATAAAAAGTGTCACAAATGATGGTGTCGTCGCTACAATGCCAGTAGATGACCGCACGAGACAGCCTTTTGGCATTCTTCATGGAGGCGCATCGGTAGCGCTTGCGGAAACAGTTGCAAGTATAGGGGCCTTTCATTTAATCAACCAGGAAACGGAAATGTGCGTCGGCCTGGAGATTAACGCGAATCATATAAGAGGAAAGCAGGACGGCACCGTTACTGCTCATGCCATCCCGATGCACCGGGGCAAAACAACAATGGTGTGGGAGATTAAGATTGTCGACGAAAGAGAAAGCCTGATCTGCATTTCCAGATGCACGATGGCGATTTTGCAGAAAAAATAATTCCTGACATGCCCTGATAACCATCGGGGCATGTTTTATATGAATAAAAGGGGAAAATAACAGATGAAAACAAGTTTTCCGGTTCTCTATACAGAGCGTTTTGTTTTAAGAAAAATGGAAGAAAGTGATGCGGGTGAGGTGTTTGCTTATTTTTCAGATGATGAAGTCACGCGATATTACGATCTTGAAAGCTTTACTGAAACAGCTCAGGCTGTTGAGATCATTAACCGCTGGGCTGAAAGATTCCATAATAATGAAGGATTCAGATGGGGTATCGCAGATAGACTAACAAATAAAATCATAGGCAGCTGCGGCTATCACAACTGGGAAAAAGAACATTTTAAAGCGGAAATAGGTTTTGAAGTGAATCCGTCGCACTTTAGAAAAGGCGTGATGACCGAGGTTTTATCACCTATTTTGAAATTTGGTTTTACCCAAATGAATCTAAATCGCATTGAAGCTTTTTATGATCCGGACAATACGGCTTCAAAACGGTGCCTCGAAAAAGCAGGATTTATATATGAAGGAGTCTTAAGACAGGCTGCTTATGAAAAAGGGGTATTCTGTGATGCTGCTGTGTGTTCTCTTTTAAAAGCGGAATACATGAAAGAGCACAGCTTGTAATTGGAATAAAAAGGGTGTTTGATTACTTTGAATCAAACACCCTTTTTAGTTGTTATTTTACTGATTGTGGAAATTTGAGTATATTTTGAGGAGAATCAACATCTTCACGCTATGATTCCAAACCTGAAGGAAAAAAGCAGTTTGGTTGAATCAAAGGCAAGCTGTGATTCCAGCTCCAAAGGAAAAAAGCAGTTTGGTGGAATCAAAAGCATGCTATGATTCCAACTCCAAAGAAAAAAAGCAGTTTTGTGGAATCAAAGGCAAGCTGTGATTCCAGCTCAAAAGGAAAAAAGCAGTTTGGTGGAATCAAAAGCCCGGTATGATTCCAACTCCAAAGGAAAAAAGCTGTTTGGTGGAATCAAAAGCATGCTATGATTCCAACTCCAAAGGAAAAGAGCTGTTTGGTGGAATCAAAAGCATGCTATGATTCCAACTCCAAAGGAAAAGAGCTGTTTAGTAGAATCAAAAGCATGCTATGATTCAACTCCAAAGGAAAAGAGCTGTTTGGTAGAATCAAAAGCATGCTATGATTCCAACTCCAAAGGAAAAAAGCAGTTTGGTGGAATCAACACTCCTAAAATCCCGAATTTTTAAAATGAATTAGATCATTATAGATACTTGCTTCCCTCGCGCCTGCTTAATGTAGATAGCTCTGTGCTCTCAATAAACGCCCGGACGGATTCCCGGTTTGATTTTGAGTATTCCCGCAATGCCCAGCCGATAGCTTTTTGAATGAAGAATTCTTTGGATGATGAGTGCTTTATGATGAGAGGGTAGAGCCATGATTCGTCTGTTTTTTGCTTATATTTTAGTTGATGCAGGATGGCCGTTCTTTGCAGCCAGAGATTGTCCGAATCAGCCCACTTGTCAATATACGCTGCCCGCAATTCGGGATGCTTCATGACGAGCTGGCCGATGACGTTTGAGGCAATCAGATCGACTGTATCCCACCAGGAGTCAGTTATAATCAGATGCTTTATCCATTCTATATCTGATGGCTTAAGTTTCTTTTTTTCAAGCAGAAGAAGATCAATTGCCGCATATAAAAGTTCTCTCTCTTCAAACGTCCAAAGCTCCAAAACAGTGTCGCTCAAATGATCTGGCCTGCCGTGCTGTTTAAGAAATTGTTTGGTTATTTCTTTTCTTTCAGGTGATTTTATGCCGAAAAAGCGGAATTGATCGCGCATATACTTCTCCATCGCAATCGCTTTTTCCTGATCTGCATTCTGTGAAAAAACGTCTCTAAGCTTAATTGCATAGCTCATTTTATCTCTCCTCTTTAAAAAAAAGGATGAGACAGTTCTCATCCTTTTACACCTTCTTTTTTTCGATCTGATTTTAATTCATCCTGAACGCTTTTTTCCCATAGCGGCACTTTCGTGTTGTATGCAGCCCTCATAATGAGGTGTCCGGCAACCGGTGCTGTCATAAAGACAAACACTATACCCAGGATAATTCGTGCGTTTAAATGGCCTTCAATCAGCCAGAAATAGAAGAATACACCAAGCAGTATGCTGATGACGCCAAGCGTTGCGCTTTTAGATGCGGCATGATTGCGCGTATAGGCATCAGGAAGCCGGACAACCCCATAGGCTGCTATAAGGCTCAGAATAGCACCCTGCAGGATGAAATACCCGATAATGATATTAGCGATTACGATCATTTTCAATAATCTCTCCCTTCTCAAGGAACTTTGCAAAGGCAACTGTTCCAATGAATGTCAGGATTCCAAGCAGCAGAATGACTTCGAGAAAAGCATTGGTGCGCAGCATAACTGAAATGATGGCCGTAATACCGATCAGGTTTATTCCGATGGCATCAAGCGCAATGACCCGGTCAGGAATTGAAGGTCCCTTGATCAGCCTGTACAAGTATAAAACCGTTGAAATGGCGATGATGAGAAGGGAGATTTTTAATACTAAATCAAACATTAGCGGCTCACCTCCTGAATGGCTTTTTCAAACGTGTTTTTTATATCTTTTCTGGCTTCTTCAGCGTCAGCTAAGTCCATCGCATGAATATACAAGTAACGGTTATCATCAGATATCTCGACAACAAGTGTCCCGGGTGTAAGGGTGATCAGATTTGCAAGAATCGTAATTTCCCAATCTTTTTTCAGCTCTGTTTCAAGCTTGAAGATTCCGGGACGAGCTGTCATTTTTGGCGCAAGTACGACCTTTAAAACGGCCAAATTTGACATAATCAGCTCGCGATTAAAGATATATAAGAGTTTTAAAACGGCAAAAACATTCCATAAATAGAACCGGTGATTGAAAAAACGGCGAAGCGCAAAGATCATCAGCAATCCGAAAAAGTAGCCGTTAAAAAAATCCTGGACGGAGTATTCTCCCTTTAGAAACATCCATGTAAATGCAATAGAGAAATTAAGTAATATTTGAAAGGCCATATCATCTACTCCTTCAGCACGGCTTGAATATAGATTGAGGGATCAAGCAGCGTTTCAGCAGCTTGAGTGATATACGGTGCAGCTGCTTCCGTTCCAACCCCAAAAGCAATCGACAGAACAATCAGGACTGCAATTGGAAAGAGAAGACCTTTTGTTCTGCCTTTTTCCTGTTCTTTCTCAAGCTTGACTTCACCCCAGAAACCATGGATGAAAATTTTCATGATGGAGTATAGAACAAGCAAGCTTGACAGCAGGACAAAGATAGCAAAAACATATTCCCCGGCTTCAAATCCGCCCTGAATAATCTTAAGTTTTCCGACAAAGCCGCTTAAAGGAGGAATTCCGGCAAGAGCAATGGCGGCGATAAAGAACATCCATGCAAGCAGAGGATGATTTTTCAGCAGCCCGCCCATTTTCCGCAGGTCGCTTGTTCCGGTAATCACAATCATGGCACCGGCAAGCATAAAGAGGGCACCTTTTATGATCATGTCATGAATTAAGTAGTAAATAGCTCCTTCAATGCCTGGAGAATTAAAGACTGCAACTCCAAATAATATGACGCCGACTGCGACGATAATATTATAGATCACAATTTTCTCTACATCCCAATAGGCAACTGCCCCAATTACTCCAAACAGAATAGTCAGAACAGAGAGCCATGCTAAAAGCTGATGTGTATAACCCGTATCATGAATGAAGATCAGCGTATACACCCGTGTAATGGAGTACACGCCAACCTTTGTCAATAAAGCTCCGAATAAAGCTGTTACAACAGCCGGCGGGGCCTGATAAGAACCCGGCATCCAGAAGTAAAGCGGAAAAATAGCGCCCTTCATGCCGAAAACGACTAAAAATAAAATCGCGATAACTGTCAAAAAGCCTGTTTGGCCGCTTTCACTGATCTTCTGGCTCAAATCTGCCATATTCAAGGTTCCAGTCACGGCATATAAGTAGGCAACGGTTATGACAAATAAAGCTGAAGATAAAATATTCACGATAATATATTTAATAGATTCCCGCAGCTGCGGCTTTGTTCCGCCAAGAACAATCAGCACATACGAGCTCATCAGCATCACTTCAAAAAAGACAAACAGGTTAAAAATATCGCCTGTTAAAAATGCGCCTGTTACGCCGACAATCAGGAACTGAACGGCAGGATAAAAGTAAAAACGCTCCCGTTCAGCCCCGATTGAACGGAAAGCAAACAAAATAGAAGTCAGTCCAATGATACTGGTCGTCAGGACGAGCAGACTGGAAAACATATCTGCAACGAAGACAATTCCGTATGGAGGCGCCCAGCTTCCAATTTCCACCGTGAGGATACCATTTGCTCTGACATCCTGAACGAGCAGAAAAGATATGATTACTGCAGCAAAAGAGGCAATGACGCTCATCCACTTTTGAAGCGTTATATATTTATTGAAAAAAATTAAAAGAATACCTGCCAATAATGGAACAATGAGAGGCAGCATCACGATATTATTCATTATGATCATTTCCCCTTAACTGATCCATATCATCACTTCCAAGTTCCTGATACGCTCTGTAAGCTAACACAAGCAAGAAGGATGTAACACCAAAGCTGATAACAATTGCCGTTAAAATCAAAGCCTGTGGCAGAGGATCGACATATGATGAAGCTTCTTCGCCTAGAAGCGGGGCTGCGCCTTTTTTCAATCCGCCCATTGTAAGGATTAACAAATGGGCGCCATGGCTCAGCAAACCTGTACCGATAATAATGCGAAGCAAGCTTTTAGATAGCATTAAATAAGTTGCAGCCATAAACAATATACCAACAACGATTGCCATTAAAATTTCCATTATTCTGTCTCCCCAATCGTCTGAATAATGGTCAGGGTTACACCGATTACAACAAGATAAACCCCGAGATCGAACAAGACTGCCGTTGCAAGCTCCGTATCCCCCAGAATCGGCAGATTAACATGACCGAATGTGTGGGATAAAAACGGAACACCGAAAAAGAAAGACCCGACACCTGTTAAAACGGCAATCAGCAGTCCTGCTGCAGCCAGATTAATGTAATTGACAGGCAAAATCGTGATGACTGTATTTACATCATAAGCGAGCAGAAGCAGTACAATGGCAGAGGAAGTCATTAATCCTCCGACAAATCCCCCGCCAGGTGTGTAGTGTCCGGCAAAAAAGAGATAAATCGAGAAAATGATGATGATGAAGAACACAACTTTCGTAATCGTCTGCAGGATTACGTCGTTTGTTTTAATGTGCGTTTTTTTCATCCTTCTTCCCCCTTTGCCATCCGCAGCTTGACCATTGCATAGATGCCAAGCGCAGCAATGCCAAGAACGGTAATCTCAAATAAAGTATCAAAACCGCGGAAATCTACTAAGATCACGTTGACCATATTTTTCCCGCCGGCTTCTGTATAACTTTTTTCAATAAAGAAAGACGAAATCGTTTCGCTGACGCGATTGCTGTTGGCGGAAATAGCAGCCAATGTAACAATAAGTCCCACTCCCAGTGAAATAAAGAAATTGACTAATCGGAAGCTGAGCTTCTTTTCTCTTTTCTTAAAAGAAGGAAGGAAGTAGAAGCAGAGCAAAAACAGTGCAACCGATACTGTTTCAATCACAAGCTGGGTAAGAGCAAGGTCCGGTGCGCGGAACAGGACAAAGAATAAAGCTAAACTGTAGCCCACTGATCCTAGTGCAATAATCGCTGTCAATCTGGATTTGGAAAATAAAATCGTGACCGTTCCGACGATCATGGCAAAAGCAAGGACGGCTTCATAAATGCCAATTTCCGCGGTGCCATCCAGACTGAATGAGAATCCGCCTTTAATAGCCATTGTTCCTCCTGTAATCAAAATCAGGAAAACAAAAATATAGGCCAAGTAATCTCTTATAAACCCTGTCATGTAAAAACGGGTAAACGTATTTGAATAACGTTCCATCCCGCTTAACGAAGCATCATAGAATTTATTAAGAGCAAGTTTTTTCGGGAACAAATCGTACATCTTTCTCCATTTTCCAAGAGTCAGATATCCAATGATTCCAAGGGCAATAACCCCGATTGTCATCATTAATTCAGGTGTGAATCCATGCCAGAAGGTAATATGGACTTCGAATTTTTCGCCTTCAGAAAGCAGCGAAGGCATGATCGATTCTACGGCAGGCTCAATTAATGTGTAAGACAGCAGATTCGGGAAAAATCCGAAAATCACAACAAGTGAACCTAGAATAATAGGAGAAATCAGCATGCCAAGCGGTGCTTCATGCGGCTTCTTTTCAAGCTTCTCCAATTGAACAGGACCTGTAAAAGGTTTAAATACAAGGACCATACTGTATAGGAACGTAAAAATACTGGCGATCCAGGCGAGAACAGGGAATAATAAGCCCCATGTTTCCATGCTGAAAATATCCATTTTTGTTACGTTGATCATACCGGTAAAAAACATTTCTTTACTTAAAAATCCATTGAAAGGCGGCAGGCCGGCCATAGAGAAAGCGCCAATAACAGCGATTGTGAACGTTATTGGCATAAAGCTCATCAAACCGCCGAGCTTGCGGATATCGCGTGTGCCGGTTTCATGATCAACGATTCCGGCTACCATGAAAAGACTGCCTTTAAACGTGGCATGATTGATTAAATGAAAAATAGCCGCAACAGTTGCAATGGTATAAAAATTATCATCAAGTGAATCGTAATGAAGAGCGGCTGCCCCGACTCCGAGCAATGACATGATTAACCCAAGCTGACTCACCGTTGAGAAAGCGAGAATCGCTTTTAAATCAGTCTGCTTTACAGCATTTAATGATCCCCAGAACAATGTAATGAGACCGAAAATGCTGACAAGCCAAAACCATTCAGCCGTCATGGCAAAAACAGGACTGAACCTTGCAACAAGATAAATTCCCGCTTTGACCATTGTTGCTGAGTGCAAGTACGCACTGACTGGCGTTGGAGCTTCCATCGCATCCGGAAGCCAGATGTAAAACGGAAATTGGGCTGATTTTGTAAACGCCCCAAGGAGAACAAGAACAAGAGCCGGAATAAACAGCTGATCGTTCATAATGCCAGGAACTGCCTCAATCATTTCGCGGATGCTGAATGTTCCTGTCATCAAATAGAGCAGGACAAAACCCCCGAGCATTGAAAGTCCGCCAAACACGGTAATCATCATCGACTTTAATGCACCGTACCTTGATTTTTCTCTGTGGTACCAGTAGCCGATCAATAAGAAAGATGAAAGGCTGGTAAATTCCCAGAATGTGTAGAGAACAATGACATTATCCGAAAGAACAACGCCAAGCATAGCTCCCATAAACATCAGCAGATAAACATAAAAGTGATTTAATTTTTCTTTTTCTTTTGAAAGATAATAAATGGAATACAATACGACGAGCGATCCGATACCTGTAATCAGCAAAGCAAACAGCAGCCCAAGCCCGTCCACATAGGCTGTAAAATTAATGCCAAGTGATGGAATCCAATTTACAGTTGATTGAACGGTTTCGCCGATAAATCCAAGAAAATAAACGAACAAAACAATGGGCAAAATGAGTACAAACCAACCAGTATGTATGCTTCTGAAATATTTATAAAGGAAAGGTATCAGAATGGCCAGAAGAAATGGTGAGATGATAGCCGCATGTAATAACGTCATTTTTGATCCTCCTTATGATGAAATTTCACGGTCATAAGACCCTAAATTGATTATAACGTAAAAATTTCGTTCGTGCATTCCTTACACATCTATTATTGACCACCTTTATCTGTTCTATTAAATAAGAAGAAAGAAACAAAAATCAGCCAAAAAATAACGATTTTTTTCACTTCTTGCCTGTATATTCCCTTTTTTGAATGAGCATGCTAGTGATGAGGTGATCCATATGAATAAAAAGAAGATCATCACCGCAACATTCATTTTTACAGCCATGTTCAGCAGTGCATGGGCTGCAAATGAAAACACAAAACGAACATACATTGATCCTGATTCCCTGAGTGAAAGCAAGGCGGAAATCCCAGAAAGAGAAGAGCCGTTTTATTTGTCTAATGAGGAAAAAAGGATGCTTGAGAAATTTAAGCCGAGAGAATATATTCGGATTGTGAATGTGAATAAGTAAAACAGAACGTCAGCCTTTAGACGTTCTGTTTTATATGTGGAAAAAAATTCTTGTAACCCTTATTGCTGTGAGGCATAATGAATGAGTATTCTGTCAGATTAGGAGATTCATGGAATGAAAAATACTTATTTCACCAGCTACTTTCCGCTGATTTCCATTTTGCTGTTCAGCACTTCTTTTTCCATCTCTACAGTCATGATGGTAGTAAAAGTGCTTAAAAGGCTCGGTATTTACGGAGGAATGCTTGAGTTTTTTTCGGAGAATGGCATCAAATTAGCTTTATTTATTGTTTTTGCTCTTATTTATTTTATGATTTTTTCAGCATTAAAACTTATTGCAGATACAGTGACAGAGCTATCTCTGCTCTTTTTTTCAAAGGATGTGAATGGTGAGAGCCTGAAGAAAATCAGACTTGGCTCGGCGTTCTATTTAATAGCAGCTGCACTTTCTTTGCTGCTCGTTCAATATGGGATTGGCATTTTCGCTGTCTTTCTGCTCGCCACTCTGTGTTATTTCGTTTTTGCGGTATATCAGTTCAGCTTTTTCTTAACGTCTTTCTCTTTAGTTGGACTTGTTTTATTTCATGTGCTGTTCTGGTCTATTTTTTTGTTCGGCATTCTTTATATATGCATGAGATTGTACAACAGCTTGATGGCGAGTTTGCCCGTATAGAAGAAGCCCCTCGGTTAATCCCGGGGGCTTTTCTTATAGAAATCTTTCTCTTGTTTCAGGAGAAGGAAGGGTGCAGGCATCCTTCTTTCCAAACCATTTATATCTGTTTTTTGCAAGAATGCTATAGACATAATCCCTGATTGTCCGGGGGATGACTATTAATAGAAAGGCAATCCTGAAAAAACCGCCGAGCTCCTTTAATACGTGCAAAGCCGCTGTAGATTTGAAGTAAACCTTATCCCCATCGACATAGACGAAGCTGTCAAAGTCTGACAAAGGGAGGCTATTTTCAGCAAGAATTTGCTGTCCCGCATCAGACTGAAGGGAGGCAAACTTAAAAACAGCTTTTTTATCATGTTTTAAGACAAATTGTACAGTCCCGTCGCAAAAATTGCATACTCCATCAAATAATAGAATTTTATTGTTTTTCAAGATATCACCCTCAAGTTACATGCTTTATCTTTCCTTTTCCACGAATAAATAATCTAAAACTATCGGTTTTTTGTAATATCACGCCAGATGAGCTGCTGGGGAGCGGATTTTGATAAATTCTCAATGCTGCCTGATTTGTCTTTCCCTATCCACACGCCTGCTGTATACCGGTCGGTTAAACCGACAAACCATAAATCTTTATAGTGATTTGTTGTTCCTGTTTTCCCTCCTATATAGACAGCAGAATGATTAGCTTTTGTGCCGGTCCCGCTTGATGTGACAGCTGATAAAAGCTTCCTCATTTCATTGTTGGTTGTGCTTTTCCACACTCTTAAAGGTTCTTCTTTCCATTGGTATAAAGAGTTCCCTTGCAAGTCTGTTATTTGGACAATGGCATGACTTTTATAGAAAACACCGTCATTTCCAAAAGCAGAATAGGCTTGTGTAAGTTCTAAAGGTGAAAAACCATTTGTGAAGCCGCCGATCGCTGAAGGGAGCACGTAATCAGCATCCGTTACTGCCTGGAAACCGAATGGCGTTAAATAAGAATATCCTTTTGCAATGCCCACTTCATCAAGCATTCTGACTGCAGGTGTGTTGTACGATTTTTTAAAAGCCGTTTCAAGGGTCACATTTCCATATGTTTTCTCATCATAGTTTTTGGGGCAGTAGTCTTTTTTACAAAAAGGTTTTGCACTTATCACGGATGATGCAGAAGCATTTTTCACATCTATATACGGAACATAATCGAGCAAAGGCTTTATTGCCGAACCCGGCTGCCGGTATGCCTGATAAGCACGGTTGAAATTGAATTTTTGATAATCCCGGCCTCCATATAAGGCTTTTATTTGATGAGTATGATGATCAATAACAACACTCGCTCCTTGAACAGAAGAATCGCTCAAGTGATTTTTAAAAGCATCAGCCGCGTTTGCCTGCATGGTTGGATCAAGAGCAGTATGAATAATCACGCCTTTTTTTACAACTTCATGCACCCTGGTATTCAGTTCTTCATCAATTGCAGCTTTACCTTCCTTGTCTGCAGCCGATGCTCTTTTTTTGAAACCTTCATTTTCAGCAATAAGGCGTTTTAGTTCATCATGTACATAGGTTACGTAGTCAGGAAAGCGGTCAGTCCGGTGCTGCAGATTTAACCTGATTTTTTCTGCTGAAGCAGAGTTATATTGCTCCAAAGTGATATATTCACCGTCTAAAAGATTTTTAAGCAGCAGAAGCTGCCTTTTCTTTGTATGATCAAAATTCTTGACTGGATCATATAAGGAGGGATTATTCGGGATGGCACTGATAAACGCAATTTGTGCCAGCGTCAGCTTGTCAATTGGCTTGCTGAAGTAATAATTGCTTGCCATTTGAACCCCGTAAACTCCGTTATGAAAATAGACTGCATTTAAATATCCTTCGAGAATTTCTTCTTTTGAAAAAGTTCTCTCTATGTGATATGAGTACAGAAGCTCGCTTAGCTTCCGATTATAGGTTTTCTCGTGGGATAAAAAGACATTGCGGGCAAGCTGCTGGGTAATGGTGCTTCCGCCCTGTTCGATCGATTCGCTTTTGGCATTAATCAGGACCGCTCTCGCCATTCCGGCAGGATCAAATCCAATATGTTCATAGAATTTCTGATCCTCTGAAACAATGAAAATAGTTTTGACAGCTTCAGGGATCTTATCAAAAGACACATAAGTCCGGTTTTCCTGATTTGTGATGATTTCAGAAACGAGGGCGCCGTTTTGATCAACGATAAAACTATTTTGGGTTAGAGGAAATTCTTTTAAAGGGAGCTTTTCGTCTAACACCGTTGATACAGCTTTCACATTTTTTACTTCATCCCCGGAAATTAAAAATAAATAAATAAGAACGGGGCCCATGATGATCAGGCTTATCCAGCCAATTATTGAACGCAATGCTGTCACTCGCTTTATAGGTTATTGTGTACACTTTATAGTACCATCAGTTGGGATCAGATAGAAGATATTTCCTGTAAGGAGCAGCAAAAAAACGCCCTCCTGTTGGAGAGCGTTTCTTCAGCTTGCTTTTGCAAGTGCTTTTTGTTCAATGCGCAAGCTTTTCCATAATAGAATCGCACTGCATAGAAACAATCCGGCTGTTACATAAAAAACAGCAGAGATACCGAAGCTTCCTGCTATCATTCCGCCAAGAACTGGACCAATGACATTCCCAAGAAACTTAAAGCTGACATTGTAGCCAAGGACCTCTCCCTGCATAGCTATAGGTGCTGTCTGGCGGATAAATGCGGTAATGCAAGGGATGATTCCGCCAATTGCCATGCCGAATAGAAAACGGAAAATCATCAGCTGCCATAAAGTATGGACAAGCGCCTGCGGGATAAAGCAGAAAACAGAGGCAATCAAAAGGCCAATCAGCACTTTTTCATGTCCAATCCGGTCGCCAAGAGATCCCCATCTCCTTGATGCCAGTAAATTGCCTGCACCAGTTGCGGAAAAAGCAAGCCCAGAGAAAAAGGCCAGATTGACAGGACCATGAAGCTCGCTCACATAAAGAGCCAGCAGCGGCTGAATACTGAAGTTGCCGATTTGAACAAGCAGGGTTAAGAACATAATTGTTAAGAGCAGAGGAGATTTAAAAATATGCCGCAGAACTTGTTTCCTTGTATATGATTTCTTTTTTTCCTCTTTCCCTCTTAGCGGTGCTTCTTTAATGCCAAAAGCAACAAGAAGGACTGATATGTAAATAACGCCTGCTGTTATGAAAAAGGTGTAGGTAAAACCAAACTCGTCAGCGAGAAGACCTCCAATAAGCGGTCCGAATAATCCCCCTGATACCGTTCCCATCTGAAGGGTGCCAAGCGTTTGCCCTGCAACTTCCTTTTTAGTCTGTGCTGAAATTAAAGCAAGAGAAGTCGGTATAAACCCAGTAACAGCACCCATCAGCAGCCGCAGTATAAATAATTCATGAACGGAATTTACAAACCCCATTAAAAGAATGCTTGTAGCAATGCCGGACCCTGTAATGAGCAAAATCTTTTTATAGCCATACTTATCTCCAAATCTTCCCCAGAGAGGAGAGACAAGAAAAGCCATTAAAAAAGAGATGCCAAATACGTAGCCGGCCCATTTGCGCACATAGTCATCGGTAAAATCACCAAATGTGCTCAAGTATAAAGACAGAAAGGGCATAATCATGGTCGCGCTTGCTGCTACAAAAAAGTTAGCTGCCCACATGATTAAAAAATTTCTTTTCTGAATTGAGATAAAAAACACCTTCTTTAGTATAAAACCCCAGCAATATATTTCGTGTCCCTTAATATTATAAATCAATCCTTTCGTTTTTAGAAATAATAACTGAGCAATATTCATTATTTTTAGAAAAATAAAGCTATATTTTCCAGTTTGGTGATATAATAGTAATAAAAAGGAAATTTCTTTTTTAATGAATAAAATGAGTGGAAAGGAGGGCTCGTATGGCAGATCACCATCAATTAATTTTTATTGATTTTGAATTCACCATGCCAGAAGGAAAAGCTAACCCGCGCGGATTTTATCCTGAAATAATCGAAGTAGGTATCGTCTCCGTCATCAATCAAACCGCACACAAACAATTTTCCTCTTATGTAAGACCAGTTCAGTTTCCCTTTTTAACAGATCGCTGCAAGTCATTTCTGCACATTTCTCAGGCGCAGGTTAACTCAGGTATTTCCTTTCAGGAATTGATCGCAATCTTGAAAGAATTTGGAGATTATCCGAAGACTACCGTCATTACATGGGGAAATATGGACATGAAGGTGCTCAGGCAAAATTGCCAGAAGAACAACGCTGATTTCCCTTTCAGCGGCAAGTTCAGAGATTTATCAATGGAATATAAGAAGTTTTTTGGGGACAGAAATCAGACAGGTTTATGGAAAGCAGTTGAAGAGTATGGAAAAAAGGGAACAGGCAGGCATCATTGCGCATTAGACGATGCACTGACCACCTGCAATATTTATAACCTTGTCGAAAATGATAAACGGTATCTTCAAAAACCAACGCCGACGACAATCGGAGACCGAATTGATTTTTCAAAAGTCATGAACAAATTTGCAACATAGAGCCAAATCACCTTACCCGTGATTTGGCTTATTATCATTTGGATGTGCTTTTAGCAGCAATGTTTTATAAAAGAGTCTATTGCTTAAAGTAATCTTCTTTTAACACCTGGATTTTCTCGAGTGACATTTTAGCCCATGGTCTTGAATCTTCCGCTAAATCTTTCTCAAGTTCGGCAACTGCTTTGCCCAGAGATTCCTGATAAGATGGGGGGGTGCCTTCATATTTACGGACCATGCTTTTAGGAATATTGGTTTGCTCATTCTCTGCAAGTGCTCTTCGTTCATGAAACAACGGGACCTCGGCTTCCTTAGGCATGTGCAAGTCTCCTTGAAGCGGATGTTTAATAACGGCTTTTACTTTTACTAAATAATGCTCCGGCTGAATATTCGTGATTTCTCCGATATATTTCCCTGTTTTATAGATGCCTGTAACGATTTCCCCTATAAAAAGTTCTTCTCTCATTTTTATGCCCCCCGTTTTTATTTGGTGCAAATCCCCATTTTTATTTTTGATCTTTCTTTTAATTATAGTGTATTTATGCATTGGAAAAAAGCGTCTTCACTGGCAGACCTTGCCTAAGCTAAACAGTCGGTTCCGCTTTTCTATCAATTTTGTGACAAGAGTGGAGCTTATGGTAAAAAATTGTTATAGTTAAGTGGATAAAGGTAAGGAGTGATCGATTTGTTAAACGCTTTCATATTTGGTCTGTTTCTCTATTTTCCTGAAGATAAGTCTGAGTACCTTCCAGCTGGAATTACGATGTTCATCTTTTTCGCTGCTGCTGTAGGGGCGTTTATGCTCATTAAAAAAATCTCGAAAAAAGAAGAATTGAAAGCGGAGGAGTTTGAACAAAACCTTAAATCCGCTCATAAAAATAAATGATAGGATTGAAGCCAATTCCAATTTTGGGGTTGGTATTTTTATTTTCCAGAATAAAATACCCGACGTATGCCGAAAATGGTAAGAAGTACATATTTCTGGAGGGAACAATGAAAAAACGTATCGTTCCGGCAGTCTTTTTCCTTTCATTCTTAAGCGGGTGCATGGAAGAGGCACCGACAAAAGTAGATGTAGAAATGTTTAATGCAAGCGGCGATTCACTTGGGACGGTGAAACTCTCCGAACAGACAAAAGGCATAAAGCTGGAAATAGTTTTAGAGGGTCTTCCGCCTGGAGAGCATGGTTTTCATATACATGAAAATGCAAAGTGCGAGGCGCCTGAATTTAAAAGTGCAGGCAATCATTTCAATCCTGATGAAAAGCAGCACGGTCTGCTGCATCCAGAAGGATCGCATGCAGGTGATCTGCAGAATCTGATTGCAGATGAAGATGGACTGGTAGAGGCGGAAATTGCTGCACCGGCCGTTACGCTAAAAAAAGATGCAAAAAACTCTTTATTAATGAAAGAGGGAACAACGCTGATTATTACTGAACAGAAGGATGACGGGATGACACAGCCGTCTGGAGAATCAGGAACACGCATCGCTTGCGGGGAAATTACAGAAAAAGAAGGAAAACGTCCTGATAAGAAGGAAGTAAAACCTGCTGACGAAAAATAACGCTAAACGGTAAAAACGGCCTCACTTGGCCGTTTTTACTTTATTTCAGCAATTTGATGACAATCTGCTTTTACTTTCGAGAAAGGCAGTCCGAAAAATGTATAAAACTGTACAGTCGTTTCATAGCATTTCTGATCAGAACCTTTTTGTTCTTTGATGCTCAGCACTTGCTCGTTCAGGGAAAGAGCGCGCTGAAAGGAATTAAAGTGAAGTGTTAGAATCGTGTCAATTGCAAGGGAAGCTTCTTGCTGCATTTCTTCATTTTGGATTGCTTGTGCGCCGTTCCCCATTTTCTGCGGGATAAAAAAGGCTGCAGTCAGTAAGCATAAGGTAAGCAGAAAAATCAGCATGAATCGGTTCTTCAAAAAAAACCCCTCCTCATGTTCTTTTCGTCTGTTTACTTCTTGTCTCTATAGTCAGTTTATTATAAAAATGAAAGAAACATTCTAACTATTCAGCATCTGACTGAATGGGCAGAGATACAGTGACAGTTGTCCCTTCCCCGATTGCGCTCTGATATCGAATCGTTCCCCCGTGGTGATGAATGATGGAGAAGGTGACAGTTAATCCAAGACCGGTTCCTTTTTCTTTTAATGTAAAATAGGGTTCCCCTAATCGTTCAAGCTGGTCTGCCGTCATTCCGCTTCCATTGTCGGAAATTTTGATTCTGATGTATTCATGGGAAGAATAGGCTCTTATAAAGACTTGTCCTTCTAAATCAGGGACAGCCTCAATTGCATTTTTCAATAGGTTGATAAACACTTGCTTTAATCTCGGATTATCTCCATAAACGACTAAATCGGAATCGATTTTTGTTTCGATTGTGACCGTTTTGTAGTTGGCATAGGAACGCATCAATTGATCGACTTCAATCAGCAAAGAGGATAAAGAAACGTTCTCTTTTTCAAAATATTGCTGTTTCGCTAAATTTAAATAATCGGTAATAATATCCTGAGCCCGATCAAGCTCTGATAATACTAATTCGAAGTAATCCTTATTTTTATGTTCGTCCGCCTGCAGTTCCTGACCCATCAATTGAATGAAACCTCTCACTACCGTTAATGGATTTCTGACTTCATGAGCAACACTTGCAGCAAGTTCGCTTATGATAGAGAGTTTTTCGTTTTTGATAATCTGATAACGCATCATTGCGTTTTCCCGAATGTATTCAATGGAGCATTGTGCGAGAAAAAATGCAAATAAGAGGAAAAGCCAGCTGAGCGATAAAATAACCATATTGCTTTTGGTGAAAATCATAGGAGTCAGACCAAAAGTTCCAGTTACATATAACGCAGAATAAGTGACTGCGGTTTTAATAGTTGCTGTCAGCAGAATGAACATCATTTTGCGCTGTTTATTATAGAAAAACCATTTTTTTTGCAGATAGTAAGGAAGAATAATATAGAAAGGGATGGTAAGCAGACTCAGCATCAGCCAATATCCGCCTGTATAAAATCGGTAGGCAAATACAGTGAGAATGACCAGAGCACCGGAAAGCGGCCCTCCATATAAAATACTGATCACAATGGGAATGGAATGAAGATCAAAGCTTAAATCGTCAATAATATGAAGCGGATAGGTCATGCATAAAACGGCAGAAGGCGCACAAAGCAAATAAATTAGTGTTTTGTTACGGCTGGGGGGCGATTTGAAAGGCCTGCTGAGCCATGCGGTTTGATATATAAATACAGGAAAAAGAATGAATGTCATATGGAGAATTAAATCTTTAATCGATTCAATTGTCATGGTCAATGGATTCGACACCTTTACAATATTCTGAATACATTATACCATTAAAAAAATCAATATACTTCAATATATTTCAATTTATACCCAGGGGATGTGCTGCCGGAATGAGGCGCTTAGTTATTCCGGATTGGAAGTTTAAAAAAGCCATAATCCCAGTTATGGCTTTTGCTGATTCAAGAAAATGCTTTTTCAAGGCGTTTTAACCCATCAAGAACAACTGAACGGGGACAGCCAATATTCATGCGGATAAAGCCTTCACCGCCAGGGCCGTATTTTGTGCCTTCTTCAACGGCAAGTCTCCCTTTTTTAAGCAATAATTCCTTCAATTCCGCATCTGTTTTTGAGAGGCTTCTGCAGTCAATCCAAACAAGATAGGTGGAATCAGGCTGAATTACCTTTAACTCCGGCAGCTTTTCTTCAATAAAGGAAGTGACTGTATTGACGTTGCCTTCCAGGTACGCTGTTAACTCTTCAAGCCAAGGAGCGCCAAAAGTATAAGCAGCTTCCATTCCTGTGATCCCGAATGTATTCAGGGTGAAAAAACCCTGTCTCTTTTGAAAATCCTCATATTTCGTGCGAAGATTCTTGTTTGAAATGATAATTGCAGATGATTGCAGGCCTGCAAGATTAAATGTTTTGCTTGGAGCCATGCATGTGATGGAAAGATCGGCCAGCTCCTTAGAAATGGAGGCAAATGGCACATGCTTTTTTCCAAACAGCATTAAATCAGAATGAATTTCATCTGAAACTACGATAACATGATGGGCCGCGCATAACTCGCCAAGCTTTTTCAATTCATCCGAGGTCCAAGCTCTGCCGCCTGGGTTGTGGGGATTGCACAGCAGCATAAGTTTAACTGCAGGATCAGATAGCTTTTCTTCAAGGTCTGCAAAATCAATCTCATAGTTTCCCTGCACAAGTTCTAATTGATTATTAATAATCGTCCGGTTATTTTTTTCGGTCATGTCAAAAAAAGGATGATAAACAGGAGACTGAATGAGGACACTGTCTCCGGGATCTGTCAGTGACTGAATGGCCATGCTTAAAGCTGTCACTACACCCGAACTGAAAACAATCGATTCTTGTGTGATGCTCCAGTTGTGGCGTTTTTCCATCCAATGCTGTACGGCTTTTTTGGCACCGAACCCTGCGGATGTATATCCGAAAATACCATGTGATGCCCGCTCTGCGAGAGCCGAAACTACTTCATTAGGAGCTTTAAAATCCATATCTGCCACCCACATAGGCAGGACATCCTTAATCCCGAAAATTTCTTCCGTGTAATCCCACTTTACGGATTGAGTATTGGATCTGTCTGTTGTCTGATCAAAAGGATTCATTTTAACCCTCCTTCTTTTCTGGTATTGTAAATAAACGGGCGGTTACGCTTTTCTTGTTGTCCAGCTCCATCGCCCAACTCCTCGGCCAGAACGGCTCCGTTTGTAAAGGCAAAAAGCGCCTTTTCAGCCGGATCCTTATCTGTCTGTCGGAGCTAACCAGGGATTTCGGGTTTACAC
>NZ_JBCMYF010000003.1:0-2974 GCF_050483325.1 Metabacillus idriensis | reverse complement strand
TACACTTTATTAGACTGTGGTTAAGTCCTCGAACGATTAGTATCTGTCAGCTCCACACGTCACCGCGCTTCCACCTCAGACCTATCAACCTGATCATCTTTCAGGGTTCTTACTCACTTACGTGATGGGAAATCTCATCTTGAGGGGGGCTTCATGCTTAGATGCTTTCAGCACTTATCCCTTCCGCACATAGCTACCCAGCGATGCCTTTGGCAAGACAACTGGTACACCAGCGGTGCGTCCATCCCGGTCCTCTCGTACTAAGGACAGCTCCTCTCAAATTTCCTGCGCCCACGACGGATAGGGACCGAACTGTCTCACGACGTTCTGAACCCAGCTCGCGTACCGCTTTAATGGGCGAACAGCCCAACCCTTGGGACCGACTACAGCCCCAGGATGCGATGAGCCGACATCGAGGTGCCAAACCTCCCCGTCGATGTGGACTCTTGGGGGAGATAAGCCTGTTATCCCCGGGGTAGCTTTTATCCGTTGAGCGATGGCCCTTCCATGCGGAACCACCGGATCACTAAGCCCGACTTTCGTCCCTGCTCGACTTGTAGGTCTCGCAGTCAAGCTCCCTTGTGCCTTTACACTCTGCGAATGATTTCCAACCATTCTGAGGGAACCTTTGGGCGCCTCCGTTACATTTTAGGAGGCGACCGCCCCAGTCAAACTGCCCACCTGACACTGTCTCCCAGCCCGATCAGGGCTGTGGGTTAGAATTTCAATACAGCAAGGGTAGTATCCCACCAATGCCTCCACCGAAGCTTGCGCTCCGGCTTCCAAGGCTCCTACCTATCCTGTACAAGCTGTACCAAAATTCAATATCAGGCTACAGTAAAGCTCCACGGGGTCTTTCCGTCCTGTCGCGGGTAACCTGCATCTTCACAGGTACTATAATTTCACCGAGTCTCTCGTTGAGACAGTGCCCAGATCGTTACGCCTTTCGTGCGGGTCGGAACTTACCCGACAAGGAATTTCGCTACCTTAGGACCGTTATAGTTACGGCCGCCGTTTACTGGGGCTTCGGTTCAAAGCTTCGCTTGCGCTAACCTCTCCCCTTAACCTTCCAGCACCGGGCAGGCGTCAGCCCCTATACTTCGCCTTGCGGCTTCGCAGAGACCTGTGTTTTTGCTAAACAGTCGCCTGGGCCTATTCACTGCGGCTTTTCAGGGCTATGAACCCTAAAAAGCACCCCTTCTCCCGAAGTTACGGGGTCATTTTGCCGAGTTCCTTAACGAGAGTTCTCTCGCTCACCTTAGGATTCTCTCCTCGCCTACCTGTGTCGGTTTGCGGTACGGGCACCTCTCACCTCGCTAGAGGCTTTTCTTGGCAGTGTGGAATCAGGAACTTCGGTACTAAATTTCCCTCGCCATCACAGCTCAGCCTTATATGAGAAGCGGATTTGCCTACTTCTCAGCCTAACTGCTTGGACGCGCATATCCAACAGCGCGCTTGCCCTATCCTCCTGCGTCCCCCCATTGCTCAAATGGTGAGGAGGTGGTACAGGAATATCAACCTGTTGTCCATCGCCTACGCCTTTCGGCCTCGGCTTAGGTCCCGACTAACCCTGAGCGGACGAGCCTTCCTCAGGAAACCTTAGGCATTCGGTGGAGGGGATTCTCACCCCTCTTTCGCTACTCATACCGGCATTCTCACTTCTAAGCGCTCCACCAGTCCTTACGGTCTAGCTTCAACGCCCTTAGAACGCTCTCCTACCACTGTTCGTAAGAACAGTCCACAGCTTCGGTGATACGTTTAGCCCCGGTACATTTTCGGCGCAGAGTCACTCGACCAGTGAGCTATTACGCACTCTTTAAATGGTGGCTGCTTCTAAGCCAACATCCTGGTTGTCTAAGCAACTCCACATCCTTTTCCACTTAACGTATACTTTGGGACCTTAGCTGGTGGTCTGGGCTGTTTCCCTCTTGACTACGGATCTTATCACTCGCAGTCTGACTCCCAAGGAGCAAGTCTTTGGCATTCGGAGTTTGACTGAATTCGGTAACCCGATGAGGGCCCCTAGTCCAATCAGTGCTCTACCTCCAAGACTCTCATACTTGAGGCTAGCCCTAAAGCTATTTCGGAGAGAACCAGCTATCTCCAGGTTCGATTGGAATTTCTCCGCTACCCACACCTCATCCCCGCACTTTTCAACGTGCGTGGGTTCGGGCCTCCATTCAGTGTTACCTGAACTTCACCCTGGACATGGGTAGATCACCTGGTTTCGGGTCTACGACCACGTACTAAAACGCCCTATTCAGACTCGCTTTCGCTGCGGCTCCGTCTCATCAACTTAACCTTGCACGGGATCGTAACTCGCCGGTTCATTCTACAAAAGGCACGCCATCACCCATTAACGGGCTCTGACTACTTGTAAGCACACGGTTTCAGGATCTTTTCACTCCCCTTCCGGGGTGCTTTTCACCTTTCCCTCACGGTACTGGTTCACTATCGGTCACTAGGGAGTATTTAGCCTTGGGAGATGGTCCTCCCTGCTTCCGACGGGATTTCTCGTGTCCCGCCGTACTCAGGATCCACTCTGGAGGGAACGAAGTTTCGACTACAGGGTTTTTACCTTCTCTGACGGACCTTTCCAGGTCGCTTCATCTACCCCGTTCCTTTGTAACTCCGTATAGAGTGTCCTACAACCCCAAGAGGCAAGCCTCTTGGTTTGGGCTAATTCCGTTTCGCTCGCCGCTACTTGGGAAATCGCGTTTGCTTTCTCTTCCTCCGGGTACTTAGATGTTTCAGTTCCCCGGGTCTGCCTTCAATATCCTATGTATTCAGATAAAGATACTGTTCCATTACGAACAGTGGGTTTCCCCATTCGGAAATCTCTGGATCAAAGCTTACTTACAGCTCCCCAAAGCATATCGGTGTTAGTCCCGTCCTTCATCGGCTCCTAGTGCCAAGGCATCCACCGTGCGCCCTTCATAACTTAACCTAAATGGTCATCCGCATCAAAGATGCG
>NZ_JBCMYF010000002.1:0-1677 GCF_050483325.1 Metabacillus idriensis | reverse complement strand
TCTCTCAAAACTAAACAAAAACCAAAAGCGTCCTCATATATCCTTAGAAAGGAGGTGATCCAGCCGCACCTTCCGATACGGCTACCTTGTTACGACTTCACCCCAATCATCTACCCCACCTTAGGCGGCTGGCTCCTTGCGGTTACCCCACCGACTTCGGGTGTTGCAAACTCTCGTGGTGTGACGGGCGGTGTGTACAAGGCCCGGGAACGTATTCACCGCGGCATGCTGATCCGCGATTACTAGCGATTCCAGCTTCATGCAGGCGAGTTGCAGCCTGCAATCCGAACTGAGAATGGTTTTATGGGATTGGCTAAACCTCGCGGTCTCGCAGCCCTTTGTACCATCCATTGTAGCACGTGTGTAGCCCAGGTCATAAGGGGCATGATGATTTGACGTCATCCCCACCTTCCTCCGGTTTGTCACCGGCAGTCACCTTAGAGTGCCCAACTGAATGCTGGCAACTAAGATCAAGGGTTGCGCTCGTTGCGGGACTTAACCCAACATCTCACGACACGAGCTGACGACAACCATGCACCACCTGTCACTTTGTCCCCCGAAGGGGAACCTTCTATCTCTAGAAGTGGCAAAGGATGTCAAGACCTGGTAAGGTTCTTCGCGTTGCTTCGAATTAAACCACATGCTCCACCGCTTGTGCGGGCCCCCGTCAATTCCTTTGAGTTTCAGTCTTGCGACCGTACTCCCCAGGCGGAGTGCTTAATGCGTTAGCTGCAGCACTAAAGGGCGGAAACCCTCTAACACTTAGCACTCATCGTTTACGGCGTGGACTACCAGGGTATCTAATCCTGTTCGCTCCCCACGCTTTCGCGCCTCAGCGTCAGTTACAGACCAGAGAGTCGCCTTCGCCACTGGTGTTCCTCCACATCTCTACGCATTTCACCGCTACACGTGGAATTCCACTCTCCTCTTCTGCACTCAAGTTTCCCAGTTTCCAATGACCCTCCCCGGTTGAGCCGGGGGCTTTCACATCAGACTTAAGAAACCGCCTGCGCGCGCTTTACGCCCAATAATTCCGGACAACGCTTGCCACCTACGTATTACCGCGGCTGCTGGCACGTAGTTAGCCGTGGCTTTCTGGTCAGGTACCGTCAAGGTGCGAGCAGTTACTCTCGCACTTGTTCTTCCCTGACAACAGAGTTTTACGATCCGAAAACCTTCATCACTCACGCGGCGTTGCTCCGTCAGACTTTCGTCCATTGCGGAAGATTCCCTACTGCTGCCTCCCGTAGGAGTCTGGGCCGTGTCTCAGTCCCAGTGTGGCCGATCACCCTCTCAGGTCGGCTACGCATCGTTGCCTTGGTGAGCCATTACCTCACCAACTAGCTAATGCGCCGCGGGCCCATCTGTAAGTGACAGCCGAAACCGTCTTTCCAACTTGAACCATGCGGTTCAAGATACTATCCGGTATTAGCTCCGGTTTCCCGGAGTTATCCCAGTCTTACAGGCAGGTTGCCCACGTGTTACTCACCCGTCCGCCGCTAACCTGCTGGAGCAAGCTCCAGCAAGTCCGCTCGACTTGCATGTATTAGGCACGCCGCCAGCGTTCGTCCTGAGCCAGGATCAAACTCTCCGAAGAAAATTTGTGACTCAATTTGTTGCTGACTTCAAAAATTTAAAACGTTTGGTACGCTTTTGGTTTTGTTTAGTTTTCAAAGA
>NZ_JBCMYF010000001.1:0-490775 GCF_050483325.1 Metabacillus idriensis | reverse complement strand
ATTCGCGGTTTTGAAGCACTTACCTAGGACTCGAGAACATCGTAAGTGCTGCATTAGCAGTTTTGAAGCACTTACCTACGACTGGAGACTATAGCAAGTGCTGCATTACGCGGTTTTAAAGCACTTAGCTAGGCCCCGAGAACATCGTAAGTGCTGCATTAGCAGTTTTGAAACACTTACCTAGGGCTCGAGAACATCGTAAGTGCTGCATTCGCGGTTTTGAAGCACTTACCTAGGGCTCGAGAACATCGTAAGTGCTGCATTAGCAGTTTTGAAGCACTTACCTACGACTGGAGACTATAGCAAGTGCTGCATTACGCGGTTTTAAAATACTTAGCTAGGGCCCCGAGAACATCGTAAGTGCTGCATTAGCAGTTTTGAAGCACTTACCTACGACTGGAGACTATAGCAAGTGCTGCATTACGTGGTTTTGAAACACTTACCTAGGGCTCGAGAACATCGTAAGTGCTGCATTCGCGGTTTTGAAGCACTTACCTAGGGCTGGAGAACATCGTAAGTGCTGCATTAGCAGTTTTGAAGCACTTACCTACGACTGGAGACTATAGCAAGTGCTGCATTACGCGGTTTTAAAGCACTTACCTAGGACTCGAGAACATCGTAAGTGCTGCATTAGCAGTTTTGAAGCACTTACTTCGTGAGGAAGCCCCACATTTAGTGCGGCAAACTAGGTTATGATGCACTTATCTAGTGCCGGAATCCAGATAACCTGCTGCCTAAGATATATTGAAGCAAATTAGATTGTGGGTTATCTTTATCGTAGTATTTACTTTTCAGCTATGCTCCTAGCGTTGAAGCAGATCAGCTTTAGTGAAATTTACCGCACAAAATTTTTTAAGCAAAATACTTGAAAGTCAAATAAGGTCAAACTATAATATGAATCAAGATCATCCTATGAGGTGATTTTTTCCTAATTCAGTTAGTCAAAGATAGTCAAAGTCAAATTAATTATCAGGAGGTTTTCACTATGCTATGTCAACATTGTCAAGCTAAGAAAGCATCTGTTCATTTAACTCTTCAAATTAATCAGGAGCGTCACCAAGTAATGATTTGCTCTGATTGTTATGCACGATATAGAAGCTCTGTTCCAAGCGGAGGATTTGGTCCAGAACCTCACCCACAGCCGTTTCAGCAAGGAAATGCGGAAGGTCAAACCCAAAATCAAGGCAGCGGAAGTCTGCTTGACCAGCTTGGACGCAACTTAACGCAGGCGGCAAAAGCGGGAGTCATTGATCCTGTTATCGGCAGAGATGCAGAGGTCGAACGATTAATTGAAATTTTGAACAGAAGAAACAAAAACAATCCTGTTCTGATTGGGGAACCGGGTGTCGGTAAAACAGCTGTTGTTGAAGGTTTTGCGCTTAAGATTGCAGAAGGCGATGTACCAGCCAAGCTGAAAAACAAGGAAGTTTACTTGCTTGATGTGGCTTCCCTTGTTGCAAACACTGGTATACGCGGTCAATTCGAAGAAAGAATGAAGCAATTGATTTCTGAGCTTCAGCAAAAGAAAAATATTATCCTGTTTATCGATGAGATTCATCTTCTCGTTGGCGCAGGTTCAGCAGAAGGATCAATGGATGCCGGTAATATTTTAAAACCAGCCCTTGCACGCGGCGAGCTGCAGGTTGTCGGTGCGACGACGTTAAAAGAGTACCGCCAAATCGAAAAAGATGCAGCGCTTGAACGCAGATTCCAGCCAGTCATGGTGTCTGAACCGTCTCTTGAAAAAGCCGTTGAAATCATAAAGGGCATTCAAGATAAATATGAAAAATACCATGAGGTAACGTACACCGATGAAGCCATTAAAGCAACTGTCACATTGTCAAACCGCTACATTCAGGACCGTTTCTTGCCTGATAAAGCGATTGATCTGCTTGATGAAGCCGGTTCGAAAAAGAACCTTCAAGCAGGCGGAGGCGAAGATATCAGCGGACAGTTAGCCGAAATTGCCAGCAAGAAAGCTCAGGCTACAAAGGAAGAAAACTACGAGCTTGCAGCAAAATTGCGCGATGAAGAGGCCAAGCTTGAGAAAATGCAGACACCTGTCAAAGCTGTAGTCGATCTTGCGGATATTCAGGCTATTATTGAAAAGAAAACAGGCATCCCGGTCGGCAAGCTGCAGGAAGATGAGCAGGCGCAAATGAAGAACCTTGAGACTAAGCTTTCAGGAAAAGTAATCGGCCAGGACGACGCTGTTAAAAAAGTAGCCAAAGCGATCCGCCGCAGCCGTGCAGGACTGAAATCAAAAGAACGGCCAATTGGATCCTTCCTGTTTGTCGGTCCAACAGGTGTCGGTAAAACAGAACTGACAAAAACCCTTGCCTCTGAACTGTTTGGTTCACGGGACTCACTTATCCGTCTTGATATGAGTGAGTACATGGAGAAGCATTCGATTTCTAAAATCATTGGTTCTCCTCCCGGCTATGTTGGCCATGAGGAAGCAGGGCAGTTATCTGAAAAAGTCCGCCGGAACCCTTACAGCATTATCCTGCTTGATGAAATTGAAAAAGCCCATCCTGATGTACAGCACATGTTCCTTCAAGTGATGGAAGATGGCAGATTGACAGACAGCGGAGGCCGAACTGTCAGCTTTAAAGATACTGTCATTATCATGACGAGCAACGCCGGCATCGGCCACAAGAAAGTCACAGTCGGATTTGGAAACAATGAAGCCTTAAACGAAAGTTCTTTATTAGATTCACTAGGTTCATTCTTTAAACCGGAGTTTCTTAACCGTTTTGACAGTATCATTGAATTCAAATCACTTGAAAAAATCCATCTTCTTGAAATCGTCGACATTATGCTTGATGATCTGAAAGCAACATTGGCTGAGCAGAAAATATCGCTCAGCATCACAGATGATGCAAAAGAAAAAATCGCTGAACTCGGCTATCACCCTGCATTCGGCGCACGTCCGCTCCGCAGAGTGATTCAAGAGTATGTAGAAGATTCCATCGCTGACGTTCTGCTTGACGGCAATGAGATGACTGAACTTGCAGTAAAGCTTTCAAATGATAAGATTTCTGTAGAAGCTATATAAGCTTAAAAGAGTGCTGATTCCGAGAAATCAGCACTCTTTTTTTGCACTAATTTTATATGGATATACAGGATGGGTGTACTCAAACTCAGCCTTATCCGCGACTTCAAGAACAATCGGATGAATCTCTGAGCCTCTTTGTGTCGGATACCAATGCCTCCCTTCTTTTACCACCACAATAGAACCGTCACCATTTCCGTGAAAAGAAAACAAATCAGATTCACTCTCAAACTGATTCGCCAAAAAAGCCAAGTCCCTCCGCATATGTTTAACGCTTGCGCACGGCATACCAACTTCCACGATGTCTTGCCATTCCAATAAATGATCCGGGACCTCCTGTTTCCTTTCAAGCATTTCAAGCACATTGCCTTCCGGATCATGAAAATACGCCTGCTTTCCTTTCCAGTACAGGCTCACCTCCCCTTTTTCGTTTGGCAGAAGAAGACTCTCTATTTCCTGAAACATGATATCAAAAAAAGCTTCATTCATTCTAAAGCATATATGATAATAGGAACGATTTTCTGATTTTATAAAGGTTAATCTGCTTAAACCCGCTTTTACAGTAAACCGATCCTTTTTTTCATCGATCAATCTCATCTTCAGAATAACTGTGTAAAATGTTTTCATTTCTTCAAGATGTTTGCACTCTAACTTTACATGTAAAAATTTCAATTTCCTCTCCCCTCTCTTTCCTTCATTTTAAAAGATTTGCCATGATTTGAATTCAGTCTTTATACGGATCATTTATCCATCTTACATACGAAAAAAACCGCCAGCTTATGCTGACGGCATTTTCCATTATAGGTTTTTGTCATCCACGTTCTCAAGCCACTCTCGAATGTCGCCTGTGACTGATTGTACACAGCCATCTTCGAATGGCGAAATCAGATTTGCCGTTTTTACTAAATCAAGGAAAGACTGGCTTCCCCCCTGTTTGCATAGATGCAGATAATCTGCCCATGCCTGCTCTTTATTTTCATGCATCTTTTTCCAGAACTGCAGGGCACAAATTTGAGCAAGTGTATAGTCAATATAATAGAAAGGAGAATTAAAGATATGTCCCTGACGCTGCCAGAATCCGCCTTCTTCAAGGAACTCGTTATCCCCGTAATTGCGGTGCGGCAAGTATTTTCGTTCAATCTCTCTCCATGCCTGTTTGCGCTCCTTCGGTGTGGCCTCAGGATTTTCATAGATGAAATGCTGGAATTCGTCTACCGTTACGCCATACGGCAAGAATAAAAGCGCTCCGCTTAAATGGCTGAATTTATATTTCTCTGCATCTTCCTTAAAGAAGGTTTCCATCCACGGCCATGTGAAAAATTCCATGCTCATGGAATGAATTTCGCATGCTTCATGTGTCGGGAAGTGATACTCAGATAAATTGAAATGACGGCTCATATATACTTGGAATGCATGCCCTGCCTCATGAGTCAATACATCAATATCCCCGCTGGTTCCGTTAAAGTTCGCGAAGATATATGGAGCTTTATAATCCTCAATATATGTGCAGTATCCTCCGCCTGCCTTACCTTTTTGAGCAAGCAGATCCATAAGGTTCCGTTCAATCAGGAAATCAAAGAACTCATTTGTTTCAGGAGACAGATCTTCATACATCTTTTTCCCATTCGCGATAATCCACTCTGCATCTCCTTTAGGAGCAGCATTTCCAGTTGTAAATTGGAGCTTTTCATCCGGGAAAGCAAGAGTATCAAGTCCTAAGCGTTCCTGCTGGCGTTCTCTTAATCTAGTTGCCATCGGAACAATATATTCCTTAATCTGATCACGGAAGTTCTTCGCCATGGCTGCATCAAAATCAATGCGCTGCATTCTTTCATAGCCAAGCTCTACAAAGTTTGCAAAACCTAATTTCTTTGCAATGAGTGTCCGGACTTTTACGAGCTTGTCAAAAATCTCATCGAACTTTTCTCCATTTTCAGCGTAAAAGCCGAAGTATGCATCAGATGCACGTTTTCTTGTGTCGCGCTCTTTAGATTCAAGCTGCGGTTCAAGCTGGGCAAGTGTGTACTCTTTTCCGTCAAACTCAATTTTTGCAGAAGCTACAAGCTTTGTATATTCTGACACAAGCTTATTTTCTTTCTGCAAATCTTCAAGTACTTCCGGAGAGAACGTTTTCAGCTGTGCATCAGCAAGGGCAAAAAGCTGTTTTCCGTATTTACCTTCCAGTTCATTGCGGAAGTTCGAGCTGACAAGCGCTTTGTAAAACTCAGTATCCATTGCTTTAATATGCGGTTCAAGCTCATCAAGATAATCCTGTTCTTCCTTGTAAAACTCATCATTTGTATCAATCGTATGGCGGATATAGCAAAGATTGAAGGCTGTTGAAAGATTGCCGCGGATACCATTCAGCTGATCAAGCGCCTCTTCCTGCTTTTCTAAGCTTTCCGCCTGCTTGAATAATTCAAGCGCCTCATGAAATGCTGCTTCAACCTCTTCCTTAACAGGTCTTTTGTATTCGTATTCCTGAAATTTCATATGTATTTCCCCACTCTCTAAAAAAAATGACTTGCCCTCCTCTTTATTCGAGAAAAAAGTCCTGATTCCTCTCTTTCTCTTTTCATTCTGCTCTTAAAATTCATAAAAAGATGACGATATAAACAGTAACAAAACGTAACGAAAGAAAGATTTGGTGAGAGTATGGATAAAACGTCGCTTATTGGATTAATTTTAGGTCTTGTTGCTGTAGGTGTCGGCATGTTTATGAAGGGTGTAAGCCCTGCTGTATTATTAAATCCGGCTGCTTTGCTGATTATTATTGCTGGTACGATTGCAACAGTAGTTACCGCATTTCCCACAAGCGAGATTAAAAGAGTGCCAAAGCTGTTCGGTGTGATTTTTAAAGAGCAGCATTCACACAGCATACAGGAACTGATTCCGATGTTTTCTGAATGGGCTCAGGTTGCTAGAAAAGAAGGCCTGCTTGCTCTTGAAGCTAAGATTTCAGATGTTGAAGACCCTTTTTTAAAGAATGGGCTGAGCATGGCTGTTGACGGACAAAATGCTGAATTTATCCGCGATGTCATGGCGGAAGAAATAGATGCCATGGAAGAACGCCATTTAGCCGGCGCCTCTATCTTTTCACAGGCTGGCACGTACGCTCCTACACTTGGAGTACTTGGAGCAGTAGTCGGATTAATCGCCGCTCTATCCCATATGGATAATACAGATGAACTGGGAAAAGCCATTGGAGCTGCTTTTGTCGCAACGCTTATGGGGATTTTTACAGGATATGTACTTTGGCATCCTTTTGCAAACAAACTCAAAAGAAAGTCAAAGCAGGAAGCAAAAGTAAAATACGTCATGATCGAAGGAGTGTTATCCGTACTCGAAGGGCAGGCTCCAAAAGCGATTGAACAAAAGCTTGCCACCTATCTTCCGGCACACGAAAGAAAACAGCTTTTCGCGGAAGGAGAGAGTCTGGATGGCTAGAAAGAAAAAAAAGAAACATGAGGAAGAGCACGTTGATGAATCCTGGCTTTTGCCCTACGCGGATTTATTGACGCTATTGCTTGCCCTTTTTATTGTCCTCTTTGCCATGAGCTCAGTGGACGCCCAGAAATTCCAAATGCTTGCCCGGGCTTTCAACAGCACCTTTACAGGCGGAACCGGCGTCCTTGAATACCCAAGTCCGATCCCTGACGGCGAAATGGAGCAGCTTGATCAGGAAAAAGAAAAAACTCCGGACAAAGAAAAACAGGAAACACTTGAGCAGGAGAAATTAAAAGAAATTCAGAAAAAAGTGAATGCCTACATTGCAGCAAACAGTCTTGAAACGAAATTAAAAACAACACTGACAGATGAAGGCCTTCTGATCACCATTTTAAATGATATCTTTTTTGACTCAGGTCAATCTGACATCCGCAAAAAAGATGAACAGCTGGCGAAGGAAATTTCAAACCTGTTAGTCATGAATCCGCCGCGGAATATCATTGTCAGCGGCCACACAGACAACGTGCCGATCCAAAACGCGGAATATGAATCCAACTGGCACTTAAGTGTGATGCGTGCTGTCAATTTCATGAAGCTTCTGCTTGAAAATGAGCAGCTTGATCCAAGAGCCTTCTCTGCAAAAGGCTTTGGAGAGTACAATCCTGTTGCCGACAACAAGACGAAACAAGGTCAGCAGAAAAACCGCCGCGTTGAGATTTTGATTCTTCCGATTGAACAGAACCAGTGAAAAGTGTCCGTTTGAGGATGCTTTTTTTGTTTGGATTAATATGTGTAACTGCGGGTGAGCAGCTCATTTAGGAGATGATTTTTCAAGGTGAAGTGTATAGACCAATATAAATGGAGGAATCAAGCAGCGGCTTTGATTCCTTTTTTTCCGAAGTTGATCTGAATTGTGGAATCATACAGGGGCTTTGTTTCCTCCTTTTCAGGAGTTGAACCGATTTCGGGAATCATACAGGGTTTTGATTCCCCTTTTTCCAGAGTTGAGCCGATTTGGGGAATCATACGGGGGCTTTGTTTCCTCTTTTTCCGAAATTGATCTGAATTGTGGAATCATACAGGGCTTTGATTCCTCCTTTTCAGGAGTTGAATCGATTTCGGGAATCATACAGGGTTTTGATTTCCCTTTTTCCGGAGTTGAACCGATTTGGGGAATCATACGGGGGCTTTGTTTCCTCCTTTTCAGGAGTTGAACCGATTTGGGGAATCATTCAGGGTTTTGATTCCCTTTTTTCCAGAGTTGAGGCAATTTGTGGAATCATACGGCGGCTTTGATTCCCCCTTCATCTCAATCCCACTCCCTTAACTGTACAGAAAATAATAAATAATAAAATAGCTGATAAAAAACAAAATGGAACCAACTAAGAATGGGTTAATGATTAAAGACGTTTCTTCTCGTTTAAGTTGATAACTTCCTGCCATAGCACTGAAGACGGAGTATTCGGAATTACTTGATAAAAAACCGCCGGAAGAACTAAGCAAGAAAGCGGCAAAAACGAACAAACTTGAACCGAAGAACATAGTCTCTGGAAACTGCGTATCAAAAATAAGGATAGTCCCCGCAATTAATAAAGACTCAATTATCAATGTAAATAGGATAAAAAAAATGTACTTTTTCATTCTGCACCTCCGTAATATGTAAATTATTTATAGTACGCAGTTCAGCATGAAAAAGATTCCCTTTTCTGACAATGGATTACCCATTCAAAAAAATGCATTTTCAAGAAAAAAAAGCAGCACGGAAAAACGGGTAGTTTTTCCGCACTGCTTTCATTTTAAGCTCTTCTCAATCCTGAAGATCCCGAGCATGATAGCCAACCTTTTTGATTAATTCAATGACGGTCTGCTTTTCTTCTGATGTGAGCACGCCGACAATTTCGTCTAAGCGCTCTTGATGGGATGGGAAAATACTCTCAATCAGCTGTTTTCCTTTTTCCGTTATTTGAGCAAACGTAACACGGCGGTCTTTGTCGCATGCTTTTCGAACCAAGAGTCCTTTTTGTTCAAGCTTGTCGACTACATATGTGATGCTCCCGCTTGCTAAAAGAATTTTCCCGCCGATTTGCTGCAGGGGCTGATCTCCTTTATGATAAAGAAGCTCAAGAACGGCAAATTCAGTCGGATTCAGCCCGAAGCTTGAGATGTGCTTGTTTACTTGATCATTAATCGCGCGATGCGCACGGGATAAAACGATAAATAATTTTAACGATTGTTCAATTTGCTGTTGTTCATTCATTTTCATCAATCCTTCGATAACTAAATATCTTGAATTCTAAATAATAATGATACAAAATGGATGCTGAAAAGTCAAGATGACCAAGCAATCTTACGTGCAAATGACCTTCCAATTCGGATTTAGTGTTGCTTGTACTGCCTTTTTCTCCAGTAAATAGTTCGCGATCAGCTCAGACATATCAACAGGAACTTCTCTGACGACTTCTTTTCCTTTAAACATGGTGTATTCCCCTCCGCCTGAGGCCCGGTAGTTATTCATCACTACGTCATAGCAGCCGTCAAGATCAAGCGGATTCCCATTTTTCAGAAGAAGCACGGTCCGCTCGCCGATTGGTTTTGAGACATCTAGTATGTACTCAATCCCGTCCCACATGTCATAATTATAGTGCTGGGGCTTTGGGTCCTGAAACTTCGGATTCACAATGACTGCGCCGTCCTCTCCGCACATAAAGTATGAAGCTGAACGTTCAAGTGCGGCTTTAATGTCGCTTCCTTTTAATCGAAGAACCTTTAGTGTGTTTGGATAGATATAGTTTGAAACAATATCCCGCATGGTCGGGTTTTCAGGAAAGCCTCTTGATGCATTATCAAAAAGCGCCGTATTAGAGATATCCGTTCCTGCTGCATCCATTTGTACCTTGTTTATAAATTCGATAAAAGCTGTTTTCTCCATCCGGGCAGCGAAGGGATCATTAATCTGCATATTCCCGGAGATTTTTCCAATTGGCTGATCCAGCCATTTTTGTGTTTCTTTTTCATAAGGCTGAATCAGCTCCACGATGCGCTGATCTGTTTCAATTAAGCTCAGGTCCACAAGCTCTGCCTTTTTCTCTTTAATGCAGACTCCGTTGTCATCAACTTCGAAGATGACGTCAATTTTCCCGGCAAATCGCCCATTAAACCCAGGCTGAATAACGGTCACTCCGTTTAATTCCCCTGAAATGGACCGGTGCTGATGTCCGGTAAGCAGCACATCGATTCCATCTATCTCATGGCAAAATTGATACGCCTGATTCTCACCGGTCAATGCTTCTGTCGGCGCTCCAGTTTCAAGATTACGTTCAAAACCTCCATGGTAGGAGACAATAAGCAGGTCAGGCAGCTCTTTCTTTTTTATGTATCTCGTCCAGTACTTAGCTGTTTCAAAGGCATCGTGAAAGGTAAGCATTTCAATATGCTTCGGGTCCTCCCAGTTCGGGATATAATGGGTTGTTATCCCAAGCACTGCAACTTTTACGCCTCTGTATGTTTTCAATATATATGGTTTGCCGAATAAGGGCCTGCCGTTTTCTATGATATTAGCAGACAGCCATGGGAATTCAGATTGCCCGGCAGCTTTCTTCAAATAATCACTGCCGTAATTGAATTCATGATTTCCGATTACTGCCGCATCATATCGGATCGCATTCATTGCTGCTATGACAGGGTTCTGCTGATCTGCAGCTTTCTTAGCATAATAATACGTAAGCGGGGTTCCCTGAATGCAATCTCCATTATCAATGAGAAGGACGTTTTCAGATTCGGTTCTCTCTTTGTTAATGATAGTTGAAATTTTTGCAAGACCGAGGCATTCTTCCTCGTTTGTACTGTAAACAAGCGGAAGAACATGACCATGTAAATCACTTGTCTGCAAGATCGTCAGTCTCACTGTTTCTATGAGAAACCCCTCCCTTTTCTTTCCATCATACCTAACTTTCATGTTCTCTACAATAGAAGAAAACAGGTTTTGCAGCAGAGTGTTTTCCTCCTTCTTTCCTAGTACATTCCAATTAAATGGTTTATAATTCGTATAGTATGCTCATATCCGGGCAATCTCTTATTTGGGGCGATAACTTTGCTGAAAGATTTTAATAGATTTAAAAAAGCATCGATCTATATGATGATCGTGCTGATTCCATCCCTGTTTATCAATACGTGCATCTATTATTACCAAAAAGATAAAATCATGGATTCGCATCGCTCTGAAGCAGCTTTTATGATCAACGTTCATAAAAACCAGATTGATAGTTTGATTCAGGATACAAAAGCAAGACTTGAATCAATGGCGCTTGTCCTGGAAGAAGAAACGGACGGGGATAAAATTCAGAGAGTGCTGACGCAGGCGCATGATCAGGAACCCCGTTTTTCAGGCCTGTATTTTGTCAAAAAAAACGGCGACATTTCAGCAGGTTCATCACAATTGCTGAAGACTGTCAACCTTCAGCACCGCGCTTTTTTTAAGAGTGCTCTGGCAACAAAACAATCGACAGTGTCCGATGCCTATTTCGGAAATATTTCAGGTGATTACATCGTGTCGATTTGCACACCGATTTTCGACGAAAATGGCGAAGTGGCGAACTTATTAGTAGCAGCGCTAAAAGTAGATTATCTGCAGAATATCATCAACGTTATCAGTCCGAGATTGAATATTAAAGTAGTTGATGACAGCAATCATGTTCTTTTTGCGTCCAGTAACGAAAATGAAGCAAGCAAAATGGAGCCGGTGCGGGTTTATCTTGATCAGATCTCCTGGCGGCTTGAGGGAACGCCGGATTCAAAGATAAGCCAAGATCATGTAAAAGACATCATAATTTATATGATGATCACGTTCGGTATTTTAAACATCATTTTCATTCTCATTCAAAATTTCCTTTTAAAAAGAAGAGCTCAGATTGAACAAAGTCAAATTGATGCTCAAAAAGTAGAGCTTGTCGGGATGCTTGCAGCAAGCACTGCACACGAAATTAGAAATCCGCTGACAGGTGTAAAAGGGTTTATTCAGCTTTTGCAGGAAAAATATCAGGACTCTGAAGATCAATTTTATTTTTCTGTCATCGATAAAGAAATTCAGCGAATCAATGAAATTGTCAGCGAGTTTTTAGTGCTTGGGAAACCGACTGCACATCACCATGCTGATCATGATATAAATGCGATTGTGCTGGAACTATCCCCTCTTTTAGGATCAGAAGCCAATCTTTTTAATGCAGAAATGGATATCCGCTTATATAAAGAGCCCCTGCTCATCAATTGCACCAAGGATCATATTAAGCAGGTACTGCTGAATTTAGCGAAAAATTCATTAGAAGCAATCGAAAAAAATGAAGGCAAATTAACTATTGAAGTGCAAAAACAGGGGAATTTCGCGGTGATTAAAGTAACGGACACAGGAAAAGGCATATCAGAGGATGTCATTTCAAAAATCTTTCACCCGTTCTTTACTATGAAAGATACAGGTACAGGCCTCGGACTGGTTGTGTGCAAGCGCATCATCTCCATGTACAAAGGGACAATTGCCATTGACAGTGAATTAAATAAAGGGACAGAAGTGACGATTACTCTTCCATTATCCGAAAAAGAGTGAAAAGCAGATGCTTTTCACTCTTTTTTTCTATATGTAAAACTTAACTTGTGATGATCTCTTCAATACGCTGCAATGCACTATACCCTAATGCAACGTCCGAAGCCTTTGCGTTTTCAATGATCTGCTCAGGGTGAGAAGCGCCGACAAGCGTGCTTGCCACGTTATGCTGCCTAAGCGTCCAAGCAAGGGCAAGCTGGGCAAGTGTGATGTCGTGTTCCTTTGCAAGCTGATCGAGAAGCTCCACTTTCCTGTTCACCATGTCATTCAGAATTTTTTTCATCCATGAATTCACATTTTCACCTGAGGCACGGCTTCCTTTAGGAATTAATCCTTCTTTATACTTCCCTGTTAAAATCCCCTGGGCAAGCGGTGACCACACAACTTGTGATACTCCTGCGTTTTCGCACATCGGAATGATTTCTTCCTCAATATCCCGGTGAAACAGATTGTACTGCGGCTGATTGACAACAATCCGGTCAAGCAGATAGCGGTCAGACACACTCATGGCTTCCTGTATTTGAGCAGCTGTCCATTCACTTACTCCTGCATACAGAATCTTTCCCTGGCGGATAAGATCATCAATGGCCCTCAATGTTTCATCAAGCGGTGTCTCCTGATCATATCTGTGACAGTAAAAAATATCGACATATTCAAGATCCATCCGCTTTAAGCTTGCATGAACCTGTTCCATAATATGCTTTCTTGATAATCCCTTATCGTTCGGACCGTCACCCATTGGCCAGAATGCCTTTGTCGTCAGAACATATGAATCCCTTGGAAACGATTTAAGTGCCCGCGACATGACAATTTCTGCTTTTCCGCCCTCATACACATTGGCGCTGTCGAAAAAATTAATTCCTGATTCATATGCCTTATGAATAATTTCTGCCGCTGACTTCTCATCAACTGTTTTTCCGAATGTCAGCCAGCTGCCAAGACTGATTTCACTTACCTTTAACCCCGACCTGCCTAGCCTTCGATAGTGCATCCCTATTCCCCCTGCTGTACGTGATGAAATTCCTTTGTCTTTAACTTATCAGAAATTTCAAAAATCGTAAAGAGAGAGACTTGTTCACCTTTTGACAACAATCGACAACTCCTGTCATTTCCATCTAATTCTTTTTCATTTTTACTATAGATCCATCTTTTTGATGAAAATAATGGATTCATATGGCGAAAAAACAGGAATGAATCCTTTTGCTATCTTTTTTTGTTTTTTTTCGGCTATAATATGGCTAATACATACAAGCGGGAAAAAGGAGTTCAACCATGACTGAGGTTTTAATCGGAAGTACGTTATCGGCCCTGGCAACAGGATTTGGAGCCATCCCCATTCTGTTTCTTCAAAAAACTATTACGCACAGATGGAGAGATATCCTTCTCGCCTTTACAGCCGGGATCATGATGGCTGCATCTATGATGAGCCTGCTTCCTGAAGCACTGAACCAGGGAGGGGTTTTTCAGGTTTGTGCGGGTCTTTTTCTGGGTGTGCTAGTCCTGACCACACTTGAAAAGAAAATCCCCCACATCGACCTTGAGCATTCTAGATACGGAATTGAATTTGACCAGAAAGCCATGCTTATCATTGCTGCCATCACCCTGCATAATCTGCCCGAAGGGTTATCAGTCGGGGTAAGCTACGCATCTGATCAAAGCGAAACCGGAAATTTAATAGCTTTCGCCATCGGGCTTCAAAATGCGCCAGAAGGTTTTTTAGTCGCCCTGTTTCTAATAAACCAGAATATCGGCAAATTCAAAGCCCTGCTTATAGCGACAATGACAGGAGCTGTGGAAATTGTCACTTCCCTGCTTGGCTTCTACTTGACTTCAATTGTAGAAAACCTCGTGCCTTATGGCCTTTCTTTTGCAGCGGGAGCCATGCTGTTCATTATCTATAAAGAGCTCATTCCTGAAAGCCACGGTGACGGCAACGAGAGGAATGCGACCTATTCATTTATACTTGGTATTCTCTTTATGATTGTGTTGAATGAAACGGTATAAGTTTTATTGCAAGCAGGCAAAAAAAACCCAATACTCCTCGAGTATTGGGTTTTTATATTGTTAAGCCGTCCCTTGCTGTCCATTTCTTCATAGACTCAATAAATTGAAGGAAAGGTGGATTTGTTCTATTTTCTTCTTCAAAAAGAATCTGCTGATATTTATTTAGGAGCATGTCCAATTCCTGACTGCACTGAACGGCGCTATCACACGTATATCCGCCTGCTCTTGCTGTATCGATCATTTCCTTGCGTTTAGAGTCAATACTCATCAATAATTGAGACTTGCACATTTCGGTTGTCATTTTCTTCCCTCCGCCTCATCTCTTAAGTATCTATATTGGGAATAAATATACTTATAAAGTATTACAGATACTTCTAAACTTGTAAATAGATTAGCAATAATCGACAATATTCACACCTGAAATTATGGCAATTTTGTTAAAATTAGATAAGATACCTCGTTTTACCCGATTTAATAAGAGGTAAAACCACGAAAAACATATTTTTTCCTGTTTTTATTAAAAAATAAAAACAGACCAATATGTTCGGTCTGCTTTTCACAATCTATTATTTAAAAATAATCTTACTGCTTCGTCAGGACTTTTTCTCCTAAATTCACATCATCTACAGAAGTTACCCGGAAATCTTTATCTTCAAGCTTCTTAATGATTTTGTTCAGCTTTTTTTCTGAAACATCATGAGAGAGATTGATGATGATTCTTCTTAAATATGTATCCCCGTTGTCGAGTGTCAGCAAGCCTTCGATATTTACATCTTTAATAGCTGAAACCAGCTCCTTGATGGCTCCTTTATGTTCTTTCGTGCCGACTGTCAATATATATCCGCCTGTCTTCATGCCAAACGAATCCTCAAGCACATCCATGACGTTGCCATGCGTAATAATGCCGGAAAATTCTTCTTTCTCATTCAGCACGGCTAAAAATGGAAGGCGTCTGATTGTAAGGAATGTCTTAAAGAAAGAATCCTCTTCATAAATAAACGCATCCCGATCCTGAATCAGCGACTCAATCGAATCCTCATCCTTGCCCTGCTTTTCTACGTAATGATCAAGAAGATCCACCTTATAAATTAACCCGGCAAAAGCTGTGCCATTCTCTTTAAGCACCGGAATGCTCCGGTACCCTGACTCTTTCAGCAATTCATAAGCTTCCTTTACAGTGCTTTCTGCCTTACAGTACCTGACATCCTCTTTTTTCACGAAATTATAGCGTATCTTCATCTTTGCAATCCTCCCTTTAATGCTTATTTATTGTTGAAAATTTACCATACAATCAGCAGAGAGTAAAGAAAATTAAAATTATTTCGGATTTTGACAGTCTTGCTGAAATTTTAGTCATGCATTTGGGTGTGTACACTCTTCGCTTCTTGCATATCTGTCCCCATTTTCCGCCCTGGTGGTTTTTTGCGGATGAAAGCCTTTAATGAGCACCTGTATTAACGTTTATCCATTTTATAAGGTTCCATTCGGCTCGGATGGGTACCTATATTTCTGTTTATCCATTTTATAGGGTTCCATTCGGCTCGGATGGGTACCTATATTTCTGTTTATCCATTTTATAAGGTACCATTCAGCCCATTTGCATACCTGGATTTTGCATTGCCGTTTTCCCAGAAAACCATTTCAAATGAGCTTGCTAAGATATTGTCGGGTTAAGCATTTATAATTTAGAATATCGGAAGCGTCACAACAGCAGAAGAACAAAAATCCCCTTCACCACCCAGGTGAAGGGGATTTCAGCTTAAGCCTGCTGTTCTTCTTTTTCGTAAATCGGCACCCAGCCTTCAGATGTAACGAAGATGCGCACGGCGACAACTTTACGGTCCTCCTGAAGAGTGAAATAGTGACGGATGTTCGGCGGTACGGAGATCAGGTCGCCCGGGTTCAGTTCCACATCGAAGAACGAGCCGTCCTTACCCTGTATGATGAAAATGCCGTGGCCGCTTACGATGAAGCGCACTTCGTCATCTGTGTGGTGATGCTCCTGCTGAAAGTTTTGCAAAAGCTGATCAAGGTTTGGAGTGGTGTCAGAAAGAGAAATGACATCCTGCGCCTTATATCCGCGGCGTTCTGAGATATCTGCAATCTCAGCATTGAATACTTGCAGAATTTCTTCTTTTTGCTCATCTGACAACCGGTAATTCTCTCTTAATGCTTCCGGCAGCTTCTCGATATCCCAGTGTTCATAAATGACTTCCTGGGATTCAAGAAATTCGGCTACCTCTTTTTGATCTGCAATTCTTTCATTTGTTTCCTGCAATCGTATCGTTGCCATGCTGATTCCTCCTATTATTAAGCTCTTAAGGTGAGCGATTTAGCTTGTTTTAAAGATAGGACTTTTAAATGATAGGAAAATAAAAATTCGCATGCTTCAAGGATTTTTTTCGCCTCAAAAGCATCTTTTCCCCACACCGTGATCCCATGATTGCGAATTAATACAGCACCAGAGTCTCCTTTGACATACTGGCCAAAGTCAGCAGCGAGTGCCGGAATATGTGCCGCATTTTCAATAATCGGAATATGCCACTCTGCCTCTTCTTCCCAAAGTCCAAATGCTTTGATGATTTCCTGCCCTTTAAACACAACGCTGCCCTCATCGCCGTAGAGCTCTGAAATGACATTGTTGTCAACCGTATGGACATGGAGGCTGCAGCCTGCGTCAGTACGAGTATAAATCTCCACATGAAGAAGGGTTTCTGCAGAGGGCTTGAGCTTTGTTTCCTCAAGAGCTGCCCCGTCTTCATCGACAAGCAGGAAATCCTCGTCTGTCTCGATTCGTTTATCCCTGCCGCTTGAAGTGACTAAAAATGAAAGAGGCTCTGTGTTCACTTTAATTGCCAGGTTGCCGCTTGTTCCGGGAAACCAGTCCCGCTCTGCAAGCTCGCGTTTTATAGCAGCAAGCTCGCTCCATCGCTGATTTACTATACTCATGATACCGCCTCCTGCTTTTCCTTAAGTCCATCGATAACATCAAAGAACGTAGCGAATTCCTGATGCGGAAGGTCAAGAGACTTGCATTTTTCAAGAAGAAAGTCTCTTGCAAACACAAAGTCCGCAAGCTTTGAAGCCTCTAAGTCTGTAACAGAATCACCGATGACAATGATTTTCTGACCCGGATCTGCAAGCTTCCTAATCAAGCTCGGCTTGCAGCAGCCGCAGTCATTGCTGCACTGCACATCACATGTGTTTGGCCATAATATTTCAATTTTCTCCCCGCTGAAGTCACCTTCATTACAGAAAACCCGGCTGCGGTCTACAAGGCCATTCAACAAGGGGTGGACAAAGAAATCAATGCCACCGCTTACGATATACAGAGGGATTTCTTCCTCCTCCGTAAATTGAACAAATTCACGGAAACCATCCCGGAGGTGAGCCGTAAACAACAAGTATTGAATCATATCGTATTTCAGCGCGGATGGAATCAGCTGAAACATCTTCCCTACCCCATTTCGGACAGAAATCCGCTGACTCAGCACATCATCCTTCAACTCGTTCCACTCAGGCGGGGCAAACTTTTTCATAATGGCAATAATGTTGTCATTATTTGTGATGGTTCCGTCAAAGTCACAGATGATGATCGGCTTGCTCATTTGCTCACCTCCACCTGCCCCCAGAGATCGAGTGCGATTCTCAAATCCGCATTTTCTTGTGCTTTTTCAGTCAGGGAGATGCCTTGTAAAGAAGCATCAATTGCTGCACGGAACGCTTTTCCTCCTGCAGCAGCGCCATTTGGATGGCCATGGACGCCTCCTCCGGCATTGATGACGCTGTCTAACCCAAAGTCCTGGATTAAAACAGGGACGAGTCCCGGATGAATCCCTGCTGAAGGGACAGGGAATGTTTCCTTCAGCAGGACGTTTTCTTTACACGCTGCACTGATGGAAAGGGCTGCTTCCCGTTCAAGTGCAACACTTCCGTATGGTGATGGGAACAAAGAAAAATCTGCTCCGCTGTATCTCAGCAATTTTCCAAGTAAAAGAGAATGCGAGATGCCATAAAGAGATGAAGATGCCAATGCTCCGCTGACAGCAGGATGAGCCATTAATGGAATGCCGATGTCTTTGTCCTCAGCCAGGCTTTGAAGCACGTCAAGACCATAAGCAAACACATTGAACAGCAGCGCATCTGCACCAAGCTCTGCCGCACGCTTTGCTTTTTCTTTTAAATCATATGTTTTGCCTGACAAATGAACCGCGTACATCGCCTTATGACCCGTCTGTTCATAAACCTCGTTCAGTACTTCTTTTCCGGCAGAGATCCTTTGTTCAAAAGGTGTCAGCGGATTTTCAAACAAAATCTCATCATCTTTTACCAAATCGACCCCGCCAAGTACCTGGTCTTTAAGCTGATTCTTTAAAAATGAGAGATCCCGTCCGATGACGCCTTTAAAGATACTCATTAATAAAGGTCTGTCATATACACCCAGTTTTTCGCGGATGCCGCTGATCCCGAATTTAGGCCCTTGAAACTCCGCAAGAAGATCATCTGAAAAATCCAGATCCAGCAGCTTCACTTCACCGTCAAGGGAAAGTTTTCCAAACACGGTCGCAAGAATCGCCGGCAAATCATGGCTGAAATTTACCCCTGGATAAAAAATTTTGACAATGCCTTTTTTGACGCGTTTGCCTAAAAATACGGAGACCAAGTCATGGACGCCGAATTCTTCAACGGCTACTACCTTCCCTTTGTGCTGCTTCAGCTGTTTCTGAGTCAGTTCCGGAAGATCCGTCCATGATCCAACGGTTAAGCCAAGGGCAATCCCCTCTGCTTTTTTCTCTAAATTTTTCTCATCATGGATAAGATAAGTTGCTGTAATTCCGCTCATGTATGTACCGCCTTCCATAACAATTTTTACAATGTGCAAGCGAGAGTATAGCTCAGGCATGGCAGAAAAGCCGGGTTTTGACTTTGACTTTTAAAAGCTTGGCGACCCCGCTTGCCACTTATTCACTCTTAAACATATAAAAAAGGCCTCTTTCCGCTAATCGAAAAGAGACCTTATCTGACAAACTTAAGATCCTTATCTATCAGCGAATGCTGCAAGATTTAGCACCGTGCTTAAACCTTGGTTTAAGTCGGTTGCCGGGCTTCATCGGGCTAGTCCCTCCACCTGCTCTTGATAAGAATGGCTTATTTAAATTGGCTTGAAAATAGGATTGAATACCGCTGTCCAGCTGCAGCGCCTGACTCCCAGGTCAGAATGGCTGCGCTTTTCATTACGTTCTAAAAATCTGAATAACCTGAATTTAATTTGGATTATGACAGTTTTCCAATAGACTGTCAACTGGAATTTTAAAATATATTCAGAGATTTTATCCGCTGTGCGGCTTCTCTGAGTCTATCTTCTGAGGTTAAAAGCCCTGCCCTTACATAGCCTTCTCCGAATTTCCCGAAACCGACACCCGGTGCAACACAGACGTGAGCGTGAAGGAGAAGATATTCGGCAAAGGATTCTGACGTAAATCCTTCCGGGACAGGAAGCCAGGCAAAAAACGACCCAGGCGGCGCTTCAACCTTCCAGCCGATTTCGTTAAGAGCAGTGATGAATGCATGGCGCCTGCTCTCATACCGCTCCACAAGCTCATCCACACAGGACTGCGATTCAAGCAGGGCAACTGCTGCCGCCTCCTGGACTGCACTGAACACGCTGACAAACATGTGATCCTGCAAGAGGTTTATCGCTTCAATGACACTTTCATTTCCAATCGCAAAGCCAATCCGCCAGCCTGCCATATTATAAGTCTTTGAGAGTGTATAGATTTCAATCCCTGTTTCTTTAGCCCCTTCAATTTCCAAAAAGCTGACTGGCTTTTTACCGTCAAACCCAACGGCGCCATAAGCAAAATCATGGACAACACAAATCTCATTTTCTTTTGCAAACGCAACGGTTTCTTCAAAGAATTCTTTTGTAGCAACAGCACCCGTTGGATTGTTGGGATAATTCAAAAACATGAGCTTCGCATCTTTCTTCGCGTCTTCTGAAATCTCACTGTAATCCGGCAAAAACTGATTTTCTTTTACAAGCGGCATAAATTCCATTCTGGCGCGGGCAAGCTCTACTCCGGACCAATAGTCAGGATAGCCAGGATCCGGCACAAGAACTAAATCATCAGGATCAAGCAAACATTGCGGAATTTCAACAAGCCCTGCTTTTCCGCCGAACAAAATCGCTACTTCTTTGTCAGGATTCAGTGTTACACCGTATTCCCGCTTGTAAAATTCCGCAATCGCCTCTTTAAGAAATTTCTGTCCGCGGAAAGGGGAATATTTGTGGTAGTCAGGGTTTTCTGCTGCAGTTTGAAGAGCCTTCACAATATGAGGCGGTGTCGGCTGATCGGGATTTCCCTGACCAAGATTAATCACGTCATGCCCCGCCTCTATACTTGCATTCACTCTTGCAACGAGACTTGCAAAAAACTGCTTTGGAAGCTTATTTAATAACTGTGATTGATTGAAATTTTTCATGTTTTACACCTTCTCAAAAAATTCTTGAAATTCTAGTGAAAAATCATATATTGTTAGAGTCAGCTTGTAAAGAAAAATTTTTAAGGCGGAGATGATGAATGATGAATCCTAAAGTGGCTTGCCTGCAAATAGACCTTGTATTCGGTGACCCTGAAGCAAATAGTGCAACGGTAAAAAAAGAAATCGAAAAAATAGCAGCAGCTGAAAAACCGGACGTGATCGTTCTCCCTGAACTGTGGACAACCGGCTATGATCTTACCCGGCTTGACGAGATTGCAGATTTAGACGGCACCAAAACAATCGCCCTTGTCAGCAGCCTTGCTAAAAAACATGAAGTCAATATCGTGGCTGGTTCTGTTGCGAAAAAAACGGAAGCAGGCGTGACCAACACGATGTATATTTTTAATAGACATGGTGAGCTGATCCATGAATACAGCAAGCTTCATCTTTTTAAACTGATGGATGAGCACCTGTATTTAAACGGCGGAACCGAAAAAGGCCTGTTTCAGCTTGACGGTTTGCAGAGTGCCGGCGTCATTTGCTATGACATCAGGTTCCCGGAATGGATCCGTGTTCATACAACACAAGGAGCAGAAATTCTTTATGTAGTGGCGGAATGGCCGCTCCCAAGACTTCATCACTGGAAATCGATGCTGATCAGCCGTGCGATTGAAAATCAGTGTTTTGTTGTTGCCTGCAACCGTTCAGGCAGCGATCAGAAAAATGAGTTCGCCGGCCACTCGATGATCATTGATCCGTGGGGAGAAATTTTAGCTGAGGCCGGGACAGAGAAAACCTCCATAACAGCCGAGATCCAGATGGAGAAAGTAACAGAAATCAGGAAACAAATTCCTATTTTCAAAGACAGACTTCCTCATTTTTACTCTTAAAAAAAGTATTGACAGTTTTTCATTTTACCTGTTAACATTCAGAACAAGTGATAAATTCCAAATTGTGCGAATACATTTTCCTATCACGCAACTTTAATTTCATACTATCTCTTATCAAGAGTAGGCTGAGGGATTTGGCCCGATGACGCCCAGCAACCGACCGTAAAACCATTGTAAAATGGGGCGCAGTTTTTTATGCGCGGGGAGATTTCTTCCACAAGGCACGGTGCTAATTCCAACAGAAAGAATTTCTTTCTGGCAGATAAGAGGTGCGAAGCCTATGACTTCAAGCCTCTTTCACTGTGGAAGAGGCTTTTCTTATTGCTTGAAAAGCCTCTAATTTTAAAACTGGAGGGTTATAAACCATGTCAAACTATCGATCATCTGCTTATGAACCGTTAACTGAAAGTGCCGCTGTAGCTCTAGCCATCAGACTTGGATTGTTTGAAGAAAAAAGTGTGCTGACGTGCAGGGAAATTGGCGACGGAAACTTGAACCTTGTTTTTCATATTGTGAATCAACATCAAAAAGGAATCATCATTAAACAGGCACTTCCTTATGCAAAAGTAATTGGCGAAAGCTGGCCGCTTACTCTTGACCGTGCCAGAATTGAAAGCAGCGCCCTGCTGAAGCAGGCAGAAACAGCAAGCTCGTATGTGCCAAAAATTTATTATACGGATGAAACTCTCGCTATCACGGTAATGGAAGATCTTTCTTATCTGCAAATTGCAAGAGCCGGTTTGATTGAGGGTAAGGACTTCCCGCTTCTAGGAAGACACATCGGCGAGTTTTTAGGGAAAACATTATTCTACAATTCTGATTTCGCACTGAATCCGCAGGTGAAAAAACAGTTAGTCAAACAATTTTCAAACCCCGACCTTTGCAAAATAACTGAAGATTTCGTCTTTACTGATCCGTTTTTTGATTATGAGTCAAATAGCTTTGAAGAAGAGCTGAGACAGGATGCTGAAAAGATTTGGAATGATAATCAGCTGAAACTTGAAGTGGCTAAATTAAAACACAAATTCCTGACAGAAGCTGAAACACTTGTTCACGGCGATCTTCATACAGGCAGTATTTTTGCAAGTGAAACAGAAACAAAGGTGATTGACCCTGAATTCGCCTACTATGGTCCGATCGGCTTTGACCTTGGCCACTTCTTCGCCAATCTATTAATGAATGCCATTTCGAGAGATCAAGAGAAACAGCAAGTACTTCTGGATCATATCGAAACAGCCTGGAACGTTTTTGAAAAAGAATTTTCTGAAGCATGGAAGAATGACAGTCTGGAAGTTTACGCAAAAGTTGACGGCTATCTTTCTTTTATCCTCGAAAAAGCATTTGAAGATGCAATCGGTTTTGCAGGCATCGAAATCATCAGGCGGACAATCGGCCTCGCGCACGTAGCGGATCTTGATTCGATTGAGCCTTACGAGCGCAAAATTGAAGCAAAACAGCGTGCACTTGATTTAGGAAGCAAGCTTGTTAAAAATCGTCAATCTATTAAAACAACTGCAGACCTTGCAGAATCATTCAAACAAGTACCTGTCAGATAAGGAGAAAACATCATGTCTTTTACAAATACCATTATTCCCCGCTCTGTCGAGTGGAAAGAAACCTATATCCGCCTGCTTGATCAGCAAAAACTCCCTGCTGTGACAGAATATATAAAACTTGAAACGGTCCGAGATGTTTGGGAAGCAATTCATGCATTAAAAGTGCGCGGTGCTCCTGCCATCGGGATAACCGCTGCCTTTGGTCTTGCTCTCGCTGCCAAACAGTATGAAACCGAAAATTTAGATGAATTTCACAGTCTGCTAGCCCGTGATCATGAATATCTTGCAAGCTCAAGACCGACTGCCGTTAATTTATTCTGGGCCCTTCGCAGGCTCGTAAAAAGCGTGCAAAGTGCTGTTTCTGTTAACGAAGCGAAAACCAGTCTTCTTCATGAAGCCATACAAATCCAAGTAGAAGACGAAGCGACATGCCGCCAAATCGGTGAAAACGCCCTCCCGCTTTTTAAAGACGGCGATTCTGTCATGACGATCTGCAATGCCGGATCCATTGCTACTGCCCGTTACGGCACGGCTCTTGCACCCTTCTATCTTGCTAAGGAAAAAAACATCCATCTATCCGTTTACGCATGTGAAACACGCCCTGTTCTGCAAGGTGCACGCCTGACAACTTGGGAGCTCATGCAGGCAGATGTCGATGTGACGCTGATTACCGACAACATGGCTGCACATACGATTTTCTCTAAAGGAATTTCCGCCATCATCGTCGGGGCAGACCGCATTGCTGCAAATGGAGATACAGCCAATAAAATCGGGACGTATAATCTGGCTCTTTTAGCCGGCGCGTTTCAAATTCCGTTTTATGTTGCAGCCCCGCTTTCTACTTTTGATCCTGAAACGAAAAGCGGTGCAGGCATCCCGATTGAGGAACGTGATTCAAAGGAAATTACCCATTTTGGCGGGCAGCAGATTGCCCCTGATCATGTAAAAGTGTTCAATCCTGCTTTTGACGTAACTCCCCATCATTTGATCACGGGAATCATTACAGAAAAAGGCGTCTTATCCGGTGATTATGAATCAGAAATTCAAAGAGTATTCAAGGGGGAAGCTTAAATTGAAAGGGTTCGGGCACGTATTTATTTTACTGACATTGTTTGTGTTTCTATTAGCGGGGTGTACAAGTGAACAGGATGCTGTATCAGGCACTGAGCTGAAAGCTTCTGAAGAAAAAAAAGAAGAAACGGCTGCTGATGCTGCTTCAGGCAGCACCGAAGTACCAGAAGCCGTGCAAAAACCGCTCAAAATTGCAGCGATCATGCAGATGTCAATTGGAACATTTTCTTCTCAATACATCTCAGGTGTTCAAGAGCAAGTCGAAAAGTTCGGCGGATCTGTGCAGATTTACAACGCAGATAATGACTTATCAAAAATGGCTACATATGTAGAAACAGCTATCACCCAAAACGTGGATGCGATCTTAATTGACCATGGCCGTGCAGACGCCCTTCAAGGGCCAGTTGAAAAAGCAGTTGCTAAAGGCATCCCGGTTGTCGCCTTTGACAGTGACATCAACGCAGATGGCGTTACTGTCATTGACCAGGACGACTACAGCCTTGCATGGAAATCACTTAAAACATTAGCTGAAGACTTAAACGGCGAAGGAGAAATCGTTACCGTATGGGTCGCGGGCTTTACACCAATGGAAAGACGCCACACCATCTATGAAGCGTTCAAACAGCGCTATCCAAACATCAAAGAAGTGGCGAAATTCGGAACAGCAAGCGCCAATACAGCTTTAGACACCCAAACCCAAATGGAAGCCATCTTGAAAAAGTATCCTAATAAAGGCGACATTGATGCAGTCTTTGCTGCTTGGGATGAGTTTGCAAAAGGTGCCACCCGCGCCATCAAGCAGGCCGGACGTGATGAAATCAAAGTGTACGGAATTGACTTAAGTGATGAAGACCTTGAACTGATGCAGCAGGAAAACAGCCCTTGGACTGCAACAGCAGCAACAGACCCTGCCGAAGTCGGCCGGGTACAGGTCAGGTTCGCTTATCAAAAGATTGCAGGAGAAGAAACGCCTAACATTTATTCCCTTGAACCGCATCTTGTTGAAGGATCTTCGCTTCCTGAGCAATCGATTAAAATGGACTCTCTGTCAGAATATGTGCCTGGATGGGGCACTTCCCCTGTCGCCACATCGCCATGGATGAAAACACTTGAAACGAAGGGGGAATAAACATGAGCTCCCTCATCATGAATGACATCTATAAATCCTTTGGTGAAGCTGCCGTTTTAAAAGGCGTTTCTTTCACAGTCAAAAAAGGAGAAGTTCATGCTCTTTTAGGCATGAATGGAGCAGGCAAAAGCACGCTGATGAAGATTTTGTCCGGTGATTACAAACCAGATCAGGGGATCATTTCCATAGACGGGAAAGAAGCTGTCTTTCAGCAGCCAATAGACGCAAAAAAAGCGGGGATCGGGTTTGTTGTTCAGGAAGTGGACACTGCCCTCTTCCCGACTCTCACAGTCTATGAAAACGTCGCAAACATCCCTGATCAACAGTCAGCAGCCATATCTTACAGAAAGCTGAAAACGGACGCAGAAACCGTTCTGCAGCGGGTCGGCCTCAGGATCAATGTCAGCAATCTGGTTCAGGAGTGTACGCTTCAGGAAAAGCAGCTGATTTTACTGGCAAAAACCCTTTCTGCATCTGCAAACTACATCATTTTAGATGAGCCGACAGCTCCTCTAAGTGATACAGAAACCAAGATCCTATTTACCATCATCAGGCAGCTGAGAAACGAAGGTGCAGCGATTATCTACATCTCTCATAAACTCTCAGAAGTAAAAGAAATCTGCGACAGAGTGACCATATTACGTGATGGCAGCGTTGTGCACAGCGGAAATACTGCAGACATCGACATTGCAGAGATCGTCAGGCATATGATTGGTTCTGCTTTTCAACTTGAGAAGAGACAAACAGGCAAGACATTCGAAAAACCCTTATTTCTAGCTGAAGGTGTTGTGATTGAGAAGTTTGGCAGCAAACTAAGCTTTAATGTTCATGAAGGAGAAATTGTCGGCGTAGCAGGTCTTGCAGGCGCTGGAAAAACAGAGCTTGCTGAAGCTTTATATGGTTTAAGCTCCGCTAAAACATCGATTGAGCTTAGAGGGAAACGGGTTAAACTCACTTCCCCTGCAGCCGCCATTCAATCAGGCATTTGCCTGATTCCTGAAGAGAGAAGAAAACAGGGATTGTTTGTTCATGAACCTGTATCCGTGAATTTATCGATTCAGTCGCTCCGCTCCATCACTAAAAGCCTGTGGATTTCAAAGCAGAAGGAACAAGCATTAGCCAGCCGGCTGATCAGCCGGTTAAATATTTCAGCTGCCTCCCCTTCCATCACTACAGGTCTGCTGAGCGGAGGTAATCAGCAGAAGGTTGTGATCGGAAAATGGCTTAATACCGATTCCTCACTCTTTCTTTTTGATGAACCTACAAAAGGGATTGATGTCGGCGCAAAAAAAGAAGTCTTCGAGCTGATACAGCAGCTTGCGGCTGAAGGGAAAGGAATCGTCTATTTTTCAGGCGAATGGGAGGAACTGCTGGAAGTTGCCGACCGCATCATAGTTTTAAATAAAGGCAAAGTGGCCAAAGTTCTCTCACACGAAGGAGCCACGATCGAAAAGCTCATTTATTATGCATCAGGAGGTGAAGATGATGGAGGAAGCCGTCGTCATCAAGACAAAAAAACAAAGGAGCATTCTGCCCTTTCTGTATAAACATGGCACCATGCTCGTCATTTTAGCTGTTACCATCTACTTCAGCATCGCAGTGGACGAATTTTTAACGTATTCGAATTTCAGTGACATCCTGCGGTCAATTTCAATTGTCACTTTCGTTGCAATCGGCATTACTTTTTCGCTGATTGTTGATGGATTTGATTTATCTGTCGGATCGACTGTCAGCCTTGCAACAATTGGAAGTGCGGCTGCTCTCGTTTTATTCAGACAAGAATTGCTAGTCGCTCTCCTAGTCCCTATCGTGATCGGAATTGCCGTTGGATTATTCAATTCTTTTTTAGTCGTAAAAGTAAAACTTCCTGATTTGCTCGCAACACTTGCAGTCATGTATATCGTAAATGGGATTCATTTGACATACACAAAGGGGTACTCGATTTATAACAGCATGCCGCTTGAAGGCGGCGGAACCGCGGCCGGAAAGTTTATTCCCTCATTTCTTTTCATCGGACAGGGCAGCCTGTTTTCGATTCCTTTTTCAGCTCTGCTGATGATTATCACTGTCATTCTAGTTCACTTATTTTTACAGTACACAAAGCCTGGCCGGCTGTTTTATATGACCGGCGGAAACCGGGAAGCTGCAAGACTGTCAGGTATACCTGTTAATCGCTACCGGACATATGCCTATGTACTGAGCGGCGTTTTTGCAGCAATCGCAGGTATTATCCTTGCATCACGGATTGGAACTGGACAAGTTTCAGCCGGTGCTCCCCTATTGATGGACGGAGTGGCTGCTGCGTTTATTGGCATTTCCGTCTTTGGAGCGGGCAAGCCAAATGTCATCGGCACGTTTTTTGGCGCTATCCTGATCGGTATTTTGCTTAACGGCTTAACCATGCTGAACGTTCCTTATTATGCTCAGGACATCATTAAAGGAGCCATTTTGGTTGGTGCGCTGGCATTGTCACATTTACAGAAAAAGTAGAGCGTTCATCGCTCTACTTTTTTTCTTAAGCTGTTTTCACAAAGATTGTTGTTTTCATGATAAATGTTGTCCGTTTCTTGCAGCGAGAGGAACTTGCTTTCCGCGGTCCGGGTGGGAGCCTCCTCAGCTTCGCTTCCGGGGTCTCCCATTTCCCTCTACTTTCCCGCAGGAGTCAAGTTTATCCGCTACAATCCACTTAGGGTCTTTAATATCTAGTTTTAAAGCAACAAAGTTTACGAAAATAGCCTTTTCTTATAATGGCAGATTGGTCTATCCTCATACACTCCTTCTTTAAAAGCTGTATAACCCATCCGCAGCCAGAATAAATGGCCTCGTTCATTATTTGTCAGCACCCCGAGCCTGACTTCGCTGAAACCTTCTGCGGCAAGAAGTTCCTTTTCTGCTGTTTCATAGGCAAGCTTCGAAAGTCCTTTGCCCTGAAAATTGCGATGGATGATAAACAGGCCAATCCAAGGTTTTCCGTCATTCGGATTCAGCGGGCAATATTCAATGATGCCTATGATCTGATTCTCGTGTTTAATCATAAAGCGTTTTGCATCAACTGCTATTCCTTCTTCGCGTTCCTTCTGTAAATCTTCTTCAGTCAGATGATGCCTCCCGTATGAAATAAGATTAAAATCCGGATTGGAATTCATGATTTCCATTTCAGCAGGAAAGTGTTGTTTTTCTCTTGGTTCCAGTTTAATCATCCCCTCCGCTCCTATTCAATTTTCGCCCACAATTCTTTAGGATTCAGTTCGTAAATGGAGTTTTCCCGGTACATGATGTGATTGACAATAAATTCTCTTCGAATCGTCGCAAAATCCTCATGAAAATTTTTAATGTATTCATTGATCTCTTTTTCCGGGTATTTCTTTCCTGCTTCAAATCCCTTTGCTAAATGATAAAGAACAATCAGCCTTCTTTTACGCTGCGGCGGAATGGTTTTCAGCTTGCCGTCTTTCGTTAAGTAATTCCCAAGTATCTTTGAATGCTCTGCAGTTTTATCCTGATTCACTTCAAGCTCCCCTTTGCCTGTTACAATTTCCATCATGCCAAGTGACAGCTGCTGCAGCAGTTTTTCATTCACTTGAAAATAGATGGTGTTTTTAACCCGTTTTTCAGAAATCAGGCTGATTTCTCTCAGCTTTGTTAAATGATGTGTAATGGTAGGCGGTGTCAATCCAAGAATACCCGCAAGTGCCTGACCGTTTTTTGGACCTTTGGATAAAAGGGCAAGAATACGGATCCTGGTCGCATCACCCATAACTTTATGAAACGTGACGAGTTTATTCAGCTGCATTGATTTACCCTCCGATTAGATAGTTATCTAATTAGATGATAATCGAATTTCCGAATCATTGTCAATTGAATAATTGGATTTTTTTATATTTTTCAGGCAAAACTCATGAGTTGAATAATTTACAACAAAAAATGCCCAATTCCAAATAGAATGGGCATGCAATCGTTACAGCTTCGTTCGTATATCCCAAAGTTCCGGAAAGAAACGGTGATCGAGCACCTTTTTTAAATAGGTGACACCTGAGGATCCGCCTGTTCCTTTTTTGAAGCCGATGATGCGTTCGACTGTTTTCATGTGCCTGAAGCGCCATTGCTGCAGCCAGTCTTCGATATCAATCAATTTTTCTGCCAGTTCGTATAAGTCCCAGTATGCTGCAGGATTTCGGTAGACTTCAAGCCACGCAGCTTCAACTGCCGGATCACCTTTATATGTAAGGGTTACGTCCCTGTTCAGTGTTCCCGCAGGAATAGGAAGGCCGGCTGCTGCCAATGCTTGAACGGATACATCATAGATACTTGGCTTATGGAGTGCTTCATTCAGCGTTTGGTGCAAATCTGGATCTTTTTTATAGATTTCCAGCACATGTGTGGTTTTGTATCCCAATGCAAATTCAATCATCCGGTATTGATGAGACTGAAAGCCTGATGCTTGTCCGAGCTTGTCGCGGAACTGGACATATTCTGATGGGGTTAAGGTTGAAAGAACGTCCCAGGCATCAATGATTTGAGATTGGATTTTCGATACGCGGGCAAGCATTTTAAAAGCCATCGATAATTCCCCTTTTTCAATGGCTTCGATGCTTGCGCTGAGTTCATGAAGGATCAGCTTCATCCACAGCTCGCTTACTTGATGAATGATGATAAACAGCATTTCATCATGATGGCCCGACAATCGTTTCTGGCTGCTGAGCAGCGGTTCTAAGTGAAGATACTCCCCGTATGTCATCCGATTGATAAAATCGGTATGTATCCCCTTTTCGTCTTTTGGATCATTCATATGATCTCCCCCTCATAGCAAAAGAGCCCAGACTGCTGCTGAACTCCTCTATTTTTTGCTCAATATCGTTTTTTTCTGATCTTCGGTAATCACATTCATTTTTGAAAATAAATCAGCATAGAATGCGAGTTTATTTGGACGTTTCCACATTCTCATCACACACCTTTTTTGCTCCGGGGCAACTTTTTTAACTATACTAAATAATATGTCGCGCGGGTAAATATGTGACAAGCAAATTAAGAGCGATAGGAAATTTTTTCAAGGTCGAGAAGCATTGCCTTTAAATCCGTCTTTGTGCCTGCATATCCTGTGAGCATTCCTTTAGCTCCAATCACACGGTGACAGGGGACGAAGATTGGCAATGAATTTTTCTTGTTGGCCTGACCAACTGCCCGAACCGCTTTTGGGCTGCCGATTTTAACAGCGACATCAAGGTAAGTCCGAGACTCACCAAAAGGAATTTCTGAAAGGGCGGACCACACTTGTTCTTGAAAAGCCGTCCCTTCCTGTTTGAGCGGCAGCTGAAAAGAGGTTCTCTCTCCTTCGAAATATTCGGATAATTGTTTTTTTGCTTCCTTTAATAAATGATGTTCATCTGACTGCTGCATTGGATGTTCGAGCAAATATTCTTCAAATTGTTCCTCTGTAAGGAATAGCTTTGTAATAAAGTGATCATTAGCTGTTACCATCACTTTGCCAATTGGTGCGGGAACTGTTGTGTATGAGTGCATATGATTTCCTCTCACATGGTTTGTTTGATTGGCAGAGTGATGTGAAAGGCTGTGCCATTTCCGACTTTGCTTTCTACTTCCACTTTGCCGCAGTGCTCTTCAATGATTTTATAGCTGACCATTAAACCAAGGCCGGTTCCTCTGTCTTTTGTAGTATAGAACGGTTCTCCCAGACGCTTGATTTTATCTTCGGGAATTCCTGATCCTTCATCAATAATGGATACCAGAAGTTCATTTTCATTTTTCATCATCATATCTACCTGAATCGTGCCGCCGCTCGGCATCACTTCAATCGCATTTTTCAAGATATTAATAAATACTTGTTTCAGCTGATTTGGCTCACAATAAACAAGCGGGACAGACCCGTTATGATTCAATTGGATCTGTACATTCACAAGGATTGCCTGGGCGTTCAGCAAATCAATCGTTTCCTTCATAATGGTGACCACTTCTTTTTCCTGATAGGAGATCGCCTGGGGCTTTGCAAGGATCAAAAATTCAGTAATGATGGATTCAATTCTGCTGAGCTCAGATGTTATCACATTAAAATACATCGAAAAATCTTCTTTGACATTCGCTTCAAGAAGCTGAATAAATCCCTTTAATGCCGTCATCGGATTGCGGATTTCATGAGCAATTCCGGCTGCGAGTTCACCGACGACACTCAGTGTATCTGATTTGCGAAGACGCTCTTCCAATTCTTTCTTTTCCGTAATGTCGCGGAAGATCGCAAGGTTCATGTTTTCAATTATGTTTCGCTTTAATGAAAACTCCAGAATTTTTTCTTTATTATTTTGAAGCTTAAACGGGATTTCCTCTGTTGTTTCATCGATAAAATACATTGAATTCCCTTCTATTTTGTCGTAGGAAATCAGCTCGTGCAGATTGTATTTATGAATCTCAGGAAGCGGAATTTCAAGGATATGACTTGCTGTCGGATTTGCATCAATAATCGTGTAGCTGTCATCAATCAGCACAATGCCGTCCATCGCCCCGTTAAAAATCTTCCTGAACTTCTGTTCGCTTTCACGGAGCTCTTTTTCCATGCGTTTACGATCGCTGACATTCCTGAGAATCGTTAAATGATGTCCATCAGTCACGTCCATTTTTGATGTGAATTCAAGCTGTTTGCATTGTCCGTTTGGCATGTAAAACAATAATTCCTCCCGGATGGCGCCTTTCCTCACATATTCTTTTTTTGCCGCTCTGAACTTCAGATCGCTTAAGTCCATAAAATCGTAAATGCTGCTGCTGATCAAATTTTCTATCGACAATTCAAAGGTCCGGCAGGCAGACTGATTGGCACTGATGATTCTGCCGTCATTGTTCCAGATGATAATGGCATCGATTGCATTCTCAAAAATCTCCCTGAAGCGTTCCTCGCTCTTAAAGAGCTTCATTTCCATATTCCGTTTATCGGTAATATCCCTCATAATCGCCATATTAAATCCGCTCAGCACATTTGATGTTGAGGTGAATTCAAACACTTTTTTTCTTCCTGACATAAGAAGAACAGGCATTTCGCCTTTAGCACGGCCTCCCTCATTCAGGATCGACCAAAGCTTATCAAGTTTAAACTGATTTTCCCCTTCTATAAAATCATCCAGTTTAAATGAACTCAATTTGCTTTTATCAATTTCAAAGTTCTGACAGAACGAACCGTTTGCATCGATAAACTGGCCGCTGCCGTCAAATATCACAATGCCGTCCACAGCCCGGTGAAAAAGATCTTTAAAGAGCTGTTCATTAATTGTCCGTTCCCGCTCAAGCATTTTATTAGAGGAAATATCGCGCATCAACGCTAAATGCTTCGTTCCAAGGGCATTTTTCTGAATGGAGATCTCGACGAATTTCACTTGTCCATTATCAAGTTTAATAATCAGCTCATCTGTTGCCTGATCATGATCCCTCAGTTCTTCCACTTGCTTATGAAGCTGCTGATGAGGGACCAGGGATAAAAAATCGCACATTTTCCGCTTCTGCATTTCTTTTTTTGTCAGTTGAAAAAGGTGGCAGGCTGATTTATTGCAATCTATAAAATGAAAGGACTCATCAATGATAATGATGGCTTCCATAGCACTCTCAAAGACGATTTCATGTTGACGGCTGTTTTCCAGCAGGCGTTTGTTTTCCATTTCCAGCAACTTAATCTGTTCCTGCAGTGATGTGATTTCACATTTATTGATAACTTTGCTCATGCTATTTTCGCTCCTTGCCGCCGGGCAAATTTTCATCCTTTTTAAATTCAACATGTTTAAATTCAACATGAAAATGAATTGTCCTTCATCATTTTCTGTTTAGTGACAATTTTACTCCATAGTACCTACACAAACAGTTCCATTCAGACAAAAAATGCAAATATTTAAATATTTTACATCTATCTTACATGTTCTTTACAATCCTTTTAAAATGGCTTATATTCCAATCTGGCTGTTTTAAACTCTTTGTAAGATGGGTAAAAGGGTAACAAAGACTGCTTGTGGGGAAACTATACTCGGGAGCCTCTGATGACTTCTGTGAAAATGGGTGATTGTGTGAAAAATCGTGAGAGCTATTTCGATAATGCGAAGTTTATTCTGATCATACTTGTTGTGTTTGGTCATGTGATTCGCTCATTTATTGATAATAATGAATTTATGCTGAATGTTTATAAGTTTGTATATACCTTTCATATGCCGGCCTTTATTTTGATTTCAGGGTTCTTTGCCAAAGGATACAACAAAAAGGGCTATGTACAGAAAATCTTTAAAAAACTGATCATCCCTTATTTGATTTTTCAAGGGATTTACTCTGTGTATTACTTCCTGGTGGAATCCGGAAACACACTTGCTGTTGATCCATTAGATCCGCACTGGTCGCTGTGGTTCCTTATGAGTTTATTCTTTTGGAATCTGTTCTTATTTGCTTACACTAAGCTTGATAAGCGGCTTGCGATGCTGATTGCAATCGGACTAGGGGTAGCGATCGGCTATGTTGATTCAGCCAGCAATTACTTGAGTGTTTCAAGAACATTTGTGTTCTTCCCGCTCTTTTTAGCTGGGTTCTACCTTGATAAATCACATTTCAAGAAATTAACGACGGCGAAGGTTCGTTTGGCATCCATTGCATTATTGCTTATAACGTTTATTGCCTATTTCAATCTTGATTTTGATTATGAATGGCTGTTTGGCTCGAAGCCATATTCTGCAGTAAGCAATGCAGATGCGGCAGATGCATTTATCCGATTAGGATTCTACAGTCTGACATTTATTCTGACGTTCAGCTTTCTGTCCCTGATACCGAAGAGAAACTTTTTCTTCACTCATTGGGGAACAAGAACATTCTATGTTTATCTGCTGCACGGTTTCATTGTCAAATCGTTCAGAAACAGCGAGGCTCTTGATTGGCTTAAGGATTATCAGAGCGTCACTCTGATTATTCTCCTGTCCATTCTGTTAACATTTATCTTATCAACAAACTTTGTCAAAACGGTGACACAGCCGATTATTGAACTGAAGGCTACAAATTTAAAGAAATACTTTAAAAACCGGGAAGAAAAGGTGCAATACAGATAGAAACTAACCATCACCCCATCACAGGTGATGGTTTTTTCCATGTTTTTTACTCTCCTTTCTTTATGGGTAAAATGTGATAGAATAGATTGATTCAAAAATTAAGGTAGAAGTGGTGTTTTAAATGAAAGTTGTACTAAGTACATTAAATGCAAAATATATCCATACCAGTCTTGCCCTCCGCTGTCTAAAAGCACATGCACAGCCTGAATTCGATGTGACGCTTGCTGAATATACGATTAAAGACCCTGCTATGAATGTCGTAACAGATCTTTTCCGCATGCAGCCTGATGTTGTCGGTTTCAGCTGCTATATATGGAACATTGAAGAAACAATCAAGATTATTAAAATGATGAAAAAGATAAATCCATCGCTGATCATTATGCTTGGCGGTCCAGAAGTGACGTATGATACAAGAGAATGGATGGAACAGATTCCCGAGGTTGATCACATCGTCATCGGTGAAGGTGAAGAAACGTTTAAACAGTTTCTAAAAGAGCTTCAGGCCGAAAAAAACTTCAAAAACGTGAGCGGTATTGCCTATCGGGAGAATGGCAGCATCATCATTAATCCGCAGCGAAATAAAATCAATCTGGCTGAACTCGCCTCTCCCTTCCGTTTCGAAGAAGATATTCCCCATCTCTCAAAGCGCGTTACTTATATTGAAACGAGCAGAGGCTGTCCGTTCAGCTGTCAGTTCTGTCTTTCATCGATCGAAGTGGGTGTGCGTTATTTTGACCGCGAAAAAGTAAAAGATGACATTCGCTACTTGATGAAAAACGGCGCAAAAACGATTAAATTTGTAGACCGAACGTTTAATATCAGCAGAAGCTATGCAATGGAGATGTTCCAATTTTTAATTGATGAGCATCTGCCGGGAACGGTGTTTCAGTTTGAAATAACGGCTGACATCATGCGTCCTGAGGTCATTCAATTTTTAAACGATAATGCTCCTAAAGGATTGTTCCGTTTTGAAATCGGGGTACAGTCTACAAATGACGCCACAAATGATCTTGTGATGAGACGCCAGAACTTCAGCAAACTGACTCGTACCGTTACAATGGTAAAAGAAGGCGGAAAAATTGATCAGCATCTGGATTTAATTGCAGGTCTTCCTGAAGAAGATTACACGTCATTCCGTAAAACCTTTAATGATGTGTTTGAAATGCGTCCTGAAGAAATGCAGCTCGGTTTTCTGAAAATGCTGCGCGGAACTGGCTTGCGCCTGCGGGCTGCTGATCATGACTATGTCTATATGGATCACTCGCCATATGAGATTTTGAAAAACAATGTTCTTCCGTTTGAGGACATTGTGAAGATCAAACAGGTTGAGGATGTTTTAGAGAAGTATTGGAACGACCATCGAATGGATGCAACGATTGAATATTTAATTAAAGAGGTTTTTGATACTCCGTTTGACTTCTTCCAGGCATTCGGAACGTATTGGGATGAACAGGGCTGGGTCCGAATCGGACATCAGCTTGAAGACTTATTTAAAAGGCTTTATACCTTCCTGGCCGCTCATTATCATGATCAGGCTGCCGTTGCAGAAGGATTTATGAAGTTTGATTACCTGTCTTCACAAAAGCATAAACCACGCAAGCCTTGGTGGGATGATATGCTGTCGAAAACAGAAAGAAGCAAGCTCTATCAAACCATTCTCTCAAACCCTGGCCTGCTTGGCGAAGAGTTTGAACGGAAAGCATTCGCTGAAAAAGATTTATACAAGCATACGGTGCTGGATAAAGTGCCTTTCCAGCTTGATGCCTATTTAAGAACAGGCAAACTGATTATGGGTGAGAGCATTGTCCTTGTCCATTACGATCCAATCACGATGAAGACGACTCCTTACGCTGTGACAGAACGAAAACTTGAAGATAAAGTTAGTTAACACGAAAAGCGGAATCAGATGCTTAAAGCATCTGCGGTTCCGCTTTTCTTTTTTCCTTAACTCTCTTGCTTGTCGTTTTTATTACATGCCTTTGCTTTTTTCTCTGCAAATGCATCTATAAATTTGGCTGAGTTGAAATCGCCCATTTCGGTACCGAACTCTTCTTCAAGCAGACTTGGCTCCATCGGCTTTTTATGCTGTTCGCTGTGAGCGCTTTTGTTTGATTTTTTTGTCATGAAAAGGATCCTCCAGAGCGTCCTTTGCTTCCATTTTTGCTGTTGCGGTTTGCACCTTTAGCCGGATTTTCCTGACTGTATACAGCTTCGCTTGAGAATTCTGTATCAGGCAGGCTTTCCTTCGGTGTAAAATTGTTTTTCAGCGCTTGATCTCTTGCAGTTTTTCTTTTCATAAAAAATCCCCCTCATCAGATGTGTGAGAATTCCTCACTATATATAGTGTGAGTCATACGTTTCATCTTATGAGAGGGAAAACGAGTCATTTATGGTCTTGTTTGTGCTGATAAGCGATGAGAACGATTTCTTCGCCTGTTTCAGTGCGAAGTTCATTTTCCATTTTCTTCACTTTTTCCAAGTACTCATCTCTAAGCATGGCGACTGGAAATTCCTGATTCATGATGATCACTCCTTTTTTACTAGCATAGCCAGAGGCATTCTTTCATATCCGGGCTTTTAAAAGAACATACTAAAAATGGAGGTGAACAGGATGACCAAAAAAGATGAGTACTCTTTAGGCGATACCCTTCCACATCAAGCCAGTGCTCCGTCTTGGAAAGGCACAGGAATCAGCATGCAAAAGCCTTTCATTAACGAGCATGGTGTTGTCATTGGAGACAGTTTTTATGACTCCAAACAATCTCCCTTAAACAAATGGAGTGATGAAATCGATCCTGCAATTATGGCAGGCGATCAATGGGTTCACCCAACAAACGATATCGGCTGGAATACGAGTGAGAATCGCGAGCTGATTGAAAGCAAAAAAAAGCCCGAGGGCTTTCCTTTTACACATCCGGATAAAGATGCAGGATATGGACAGGATTGAGTCATTCTTTGCAAATAAGCCGAAGCGCATAGATTGCTTCGGCTTTTATTGTCAAATCTTACTCAAGATTACCCGTTAGTACATCTACTAATTCAGGTCCATTTTTAATCAGTTCTGTCTGTTTAAACTCTTTAAATCCGTCACCGCCTGAAGCAAGGTAGTTGCTTGTTGAGACGGTATACGTGCTGTGGTCCTGAATCCATTCTCCCCGATTGTTTTTTATATCGCTGATTTTTTGCCCGAGGGCCGCATTTCGATTGATGGAATAGGTGATTCCCTCTATTTGAAGTAAATTTTCATTTTTCAGGGCCCACTGCTGTTCAAGGATGTTTTTTAATTCTTTTCCGGTCATTGATACCTTCACTGCGTAATGATGAAAAGGAAGAGCCGCGATTGCCTGCTGCTTTGTTATCTCTCCTGCTTTTAAACTCTCACGTATTCCGCCATGATGGACCATGGATATCTCTGTATCCATTTCTTTATTCAGAGCGCCTGCTATGAAGCCTGCTAAAGGAGATTCACCCTGATCATTCTTCTTTCTGGAAAGATTTTGAGAAAGACTGCCAACGGGAGTACTATATTCATCTCCAATCCTTTCCTCATATTTCTTAATCAGCTGAAGAGCGGATTGGTCGGGTTTGACGGTATTGTGGTCCGTAAAGACAATTTCAGCCTCTTTTTGAACGATCTCTTCCTTTTTGCGGTCAATCGTAAGTGTCACGTCTGATAGAGCTTTACCGTACGAGTAGCTTTGAACGAGCAGCTTATTATCTACAACCGTGTTGGCATGCTGATGGCTGTGCGCGCCGAAGATCACATCGACTTCATCACTGATGTTTGGCGCCATATCGGTTAAAGCTTCGCCCGCATTCTCCCCGTTTTCATCTGAATTCACTCCCACATGTGCTAAAACAACGATTGATTTTACCCCTTTTTTATTTAATTGTTCAACTGTATGATTGATCGCTTCTGTTTCATCAATGATTTCAACCTGTTCTTGATTTTCAGGCAGAAGAAATTGATTTGTTTCAGTCGTGACAACACCAATAAACCCAATTCTGACGCCATCTATTTCTTTGATGGAATACGCGGGAAACATCGGTTTCCCTGTTTTTTTACGGATGACATTTGCTGAAATATATTCGAAATGAGTGCCTTTAAAGAAACCTGTTTTAGGATGGAATCCGCCGCTTACAAGCCTCATGAGTTCGTCTGCTCCCTGGTCAAATTCGTGGTTTCCTGGAGTGCCGACATCGACACGGAGCTGATTTAAGAATTCTGCGGTCGGTTCATCTTGAAAAAGAGAAGAAATGGGAGGACTTCCGCCTGTCATATCGCCTGCATGGACAAGCATCGTGTGTTCGTGTTCCTGTCTAAGTCTGTTTACATGAGCAGATAGATATTCTGCACCGCCAACTTTTTTTCCAGAAAGGACAGAATGCGTATTCAGCTGCCCATGCAAATCGTTCAAGCCAAGCAAATGAATCTCCGAAAGCTGATTTTCACCTGTACCGGCGCGTCCCTGACTCCCGCCATAAACAGATGCAAGAAAAAGGATAAACACGCCTAAAAAGAACATGGATGCCATTTTTACAGTATGCTTCAAATCTGCTTCCCTCCTTTAGATGGTTCTAACGTAGCACGCCAAAATGAAGGGCATCTAAAGTTCAGGTAAAGGATTATTAAGTTTTGTTAAGAAAAGTAAAAAAGAATCGAATTCATACGATTCCGCATGATCCTGCATCAATTTCCTCTGTTCAGCCGCTATGAAATCCTTTACAATAGAACACCTGAGCTTTAAAAGATTTCCATTCCGTCAATTCCAAAATCTAACATCCCACATATCCAGTAAAAGCAAGTATACTAGTAGTCAGTTCCAGTCAGTTCCAATGTTTTTAGAAATGAGGGTTTCCTATGCGTTCAGATAAACATCTGCAAAAGAAAAAAAGCGGCAAAAAGAGAGTCCTGATCTTTTTCACCATCATCACTCTTCTCTTTGCGGGACTTAGCTGGTTTGCCTATGATCAATTTCTCTCAGGCGTAAATAAAACAGCAGCAGAATCCAGCATAAAAAAGAAAGAATATACTTTTAACGGCCAAAAAGATGAAAATGGAAACACAAATATTCTAGTGCTTGGCAGTGATTCAAGAGGAGAAAAACATCCCCGCACAGATACAATCATGATTGCTCAATACAATGAAAAAACCAATAAACCAAAACTTCTTTCGATCATGCGGGATTCCTATGTGGAAATTCCCGGGCACGGCCAGAATAAAATAAATGCCGCATTTGCCATCGGCGGTCCTGATCTCCTGCGCGAAACCATCAAGCATAACTTTGATATCGATATTCAGCATTATGCAATCATTGACTTCAAAGGTTTTGAAAGCATGATCAATACAGCCTTTCCAGAAGGCGTAGAAATAAATGTCCGGCACCAAATGTCAGAAAAAATCGGCGTAACGATTGAACCTGGACTGCAAAAGCTTGACGGTGAGCACTTATTGGGGTATGTGCGCTACCGCGGCGGAGCCGACAGCGACTTCGGCAGAGTAAGGCGCCAGCAGGAAGTGATGAATCTGTTAATGAAAGATATGCTTACTGTAGAGGGCGTTACAAAACTCCCTAAACTTGCTGGAGTCATCACACCTTATATTAATACCAATGTAGATACGTCCACCGGGATTTTCATTGCAAAAGATATGATTACGAATAAATCCAATTTAGAAACATTGCGCATTCCCGTCGACGGCAGCTTTGAAAATTCACGATATGACGGAGCGGGATCTGTACTGGATCTGAATATCGAGGAAAATAGAGAAGCGATTCAAACGTTTATGAATTCATAAGAAAAAGCTATTGCCGCTGGCAATAGCTTTTTTCTATGGGTATCAAAATTGGTTTACTCTAGTTAAATTACTTCAGATAACTGGCAAATACATTTTTGACCTTCGGAACGACGTAGTGACTGCCTCCCCGTTCTTTTACATCCTCAATCATCATCGTAATCAGAAGTTCAGGGTTCTCGGTGTTCATACCGACAAACCAGCCATTTTCTTTCCCGATCTCTTCTTTGGTCGTTTTCAGTTCCGCGGTTCCTGTTTTGCCGGCAAGTTTGATATTCGGCAATTTCGGATTGTGCCCTGTTCCGTTTGGATCTTCTACAACTTTGATTAAATCAGAGAGAATAATGGAATTCTGCTCAGGGCTGATTATGCCTTCCTTCCAAAATTCAGGCGCAGGCTGTTCTTTTTTCTCAAGATACGGCTTCAGCATGCTTCCTTCGTTCAAAAAGACGGTATAGGCCGCAGCAAGGTGCATAGGGCTCATCTGCACTTCCCCTTGTCCGTAGCCTGAGTCTGCGAGGAGAACTCCACCAGCCGCTAAATCAGAATTTGAGATGGATGACGCTGCAATTGGGAAATCATAATCAATGTCTTCACTAAATCCAAATTCCTCTAAGCCTTTTTTAAATGCTTCCGGTCCGATTTCTAAAGCAGCTTGAGCGAAATAGATGTTATCGGATGTGACAAGTGCACGTTCTAAGTTTACAGATGAATACATATCTGAGACTCTCGTAATCGTATATTTGCCCCACTCAGGCCCTTTTTGCCATGTTGGCCCGTTAATTTTCTTTACAGCTTCAGGATCAATGCTCCCGGTCTTTAACCCCACCGCTGCCGTGATAGCCTTAAACGTAGAACCCGGTGAAAAATTTTTGTTAAATTTCGCACTGAGCGGTTTTTGCGGATGTTCAGCCAGTGTCTTGTAAGCTGCGCCAGACATTCCAAAAACAAAGGCATTCGGATTATAGGATGGACTGCTGACCATCGCCAGGGTTTCTCCTGTTTTAGGGTGGAGGGCAACAGCAGTGCCTGAGTCCCCTCTCAGCTGATCATACAGCTGCTTTTGCAGGTCAGTATCTATGGTGACTGTGATATCTTCCCCATTTACAGCAGGCGTTTCCGCAATCGTTTCATTGGAACCGTCAATATAGATTCTGTAGCCCTGCTTTCCTCTCAGGCGTTCCTCATATACATATTCAAGACCTGTCTTTCCGATTTGCGAGGTGCTTGTATAGCCTTTATCCTTTAGCTTCTCAAGCTGCTCAGCTGTGATGCTGCCGACATACCCTGACAGATGGGCAGAACTTTCTCCCTGTGGATAATATCTGCTGTCAACATCTGCTTTTTGAAAGCCCGGCAGAGAAGTTACTTTTATAAGAAGCTCCTTATTGGCAGGATCCACTTTCACAATTGGCACAGAAACATCAGGCTTGACCCAGTTGGCCGAAAGCTTAGCGTCAATGTCCTGGACGGAAAGATTCAGCAATTTAGCTGCTTCCGCTTTTACCTTTTCAGGCTCATCGCCAAGCTGCCCGGGAACAACTTGAATTTCAGGAACTTTTGCCTGTATGGCGATTCCTTTTCCGTTTTTATCAAAAATACTTCCCCGAATCGGCTTTAGTTCAGAAACGCGGACAGCATCCCCTTCCTTAAGCTGAGGAAAAATCATTGCTGGATTCCATGCTAAAAACCAATTTTCTTCTTTTTCCGTTTCTTCCTGGACAAATACAGCATCCTGTTCAAACTCCACCGGACCTGCAATTGTCTCCATTTTTAATGCATATGGCAGAGAAGCTTTTTTCTCATCTCCCCTGTCTGCATCCTCTTCAGGCTTGTTATATGTAACATTCAACTTGCTGACTTCAATGGATTCATAAATTTTTTTGTACCGGTCTGTAAACTCTTTTTCGGTCATTTTGCTTTTTGCATCTGCTGACAGGAAATCGTACATCTCGTTAAATTTTTGCTTGTTCCACAGGCTGACATATTCCTGAAATCTCTCTTCAGGCGAAGTCCCTTTTGAACAGCCGCCTAAAACGATGAGCAGCATTACGATTACAGCGAGTATAGGACTTTTCTTCACAATATCTGATCTCTCCCGTTTGTTGATGCTTTAAGTATAGCATAGTCAAGGGATTATTTTCCTGACAACTGTGATCTCATAAGAAATGCTCAAGCGCCCGTTTAGTGCAGGCATACAGAAAAGAGATTCGCCAGTAAAGCGCTTTTTGCCAATACTCTCGGATCCGTGTTGGCCAAGAAGCTTGGCGATTCCGCTCTCCATCAAAGTGCAAAACCTAATACTTTCATCCATAAAAAAAAGCAGGCGCATACACGCCCGCTGAAGCTGTTTATCCAATAATAACCCGTTCCTTTGGATAATGATAATTTGGTTTGACTTCTTTTGAACCGATAATGTAAATAAAGGTCACGATTCCGATCCGGCCGATAAACATGAGGATCATAATGATGCATTTACCGATGATGCTCAAATCAGGCGTAATCCCCATGGAAAGCCCCGTTGTTCCGAACGCGGAACAAACTTCAAACAGAATCTCTATGAAGGTGAATCTTTCAGTAATGGATAAAATAAAGACAGATGTAAAACAAAGAGCAAAAGCCATTAAGGTAACCACAAGTGATTTTTTCACATCATCTTCGTGCAGCTCTCTTTTAAAAATTTTGATTGTTTTGTTCCCTTTTGCAAAGTGATAAAGCGCCAGTAAATTAAGCGCGAATGTGGTAGTCCGGATTCCTCCTCCGACTGAGCTCGGGGATGCGCCGATAAACATCAGGGCACATAGTATCAGCAGTGTTGCTTCAGAAAACAGGCTGACATCCATGGTTGCGAGCCCGCCGCTTCTCGTAGCGGTTGACTGAAACAGTGAGTAGAAAAAGGTCTCATGCCAGGATTTATCCTGAAAGAAAAATTGAAATTCAAGCAATGCAATCATGATCGTGCCGCCAATAACGAGCAGCGCATATGTAACTGTCGTAAGTTTCGTAAAGAGGGTAAAACGGTATTTCCCTTTTTTGCTGAACAGAAAGGTTTTCACTTCGATTAGAACAGGGAAGCCAATGGCTCCAAGCGTTATTAATAGGATGATGACAAATTGAATAAAGTAATCATGTGAATACGGAATCATTGAAGCACCTGTAATGTCAAACCCGCCATTGGTGGTCGCACTGACAGAGTTAAAAAAGCCATGCAGGAAAGCTTCCTGCCATGTCGGATAGTATTTTAGAAAATAAGTGCCGAGGATCATGCCCCCGCTGAACTCGATAATCAGGATTAAAAGCAAAATTTGCTTCATCAGATTCACAATGCCTGACAGAGCATACTGGTTTTGATCAGCCATGATTAATCGTCTCTCTCTAAGTCCGATGCGTTTTCCTACAATCAGCCAGACAAAAGTGCCGAGCGTCATGACTCCAATTCCTCCGAATTGAAGAACAAACATAAGGATAAAAATGCCTGGTACGGTTAAGGTGTCCGATATATTAACTACACTTAAACCTGTCACGCTTACTGCGCTGACCGCTGTAAAAAGACCGTCCATAAAACTCCAGTCCACCCCTGGCTGATGCGCAACAGGCAGGCTCAATAAAGCGACCGAAACACTGACTGCAATAATGTAATAGGCTGCTATCAGCTGAAACGGAGTTAATTTCTGCAAGAATAATTTAGATCGTTTCATTGGTTAGGTTCATTCCTTAAATAATGGGGTTAACTGCATGGTCTCTATCATAATGAAAAGCAGAGCAGTTGAAAAGGGGTATTCGGAAAATTAACGAAGAAAGATACAAATATAAGTCTAGCTTCATTTTCAACATGAACCTAATAAAACATACCTGGCCGATTTTCAAAAACAAGCTGAAAATCAAGATTTCTATTATGGGTTAAGCATATGATTTACTATTCCGTGTTTTGATGCATTTTTCTGCAGTATTGCACAAAGTTCTTGACATATAAAAAACAGATGAGATCTTAGTCTCATCTGTTTTTCCCTGTTTATTTCGCTTCTAAACGGCGAATTCTCTCATCTAGGTCAGGATGTGTTGAAAAGAGAGCAAGCCCGCGTTTCCCGCTGATTTTAAGCGTGGCAACAGACGATTGCTCATTATTGATCCGCTGTGTGTATCCTTTAAGGGCGCGCAGCGCATGAACCATTTTGTCTTTTCCGGCAAGATCCGCCCCGCCGTTGTCGGCATGAAATTCCCGGTGGCGCGAATAAGCAAATACTACAAGACTGCCAAGGATAGAAAACAGCAGCTGGAAGATTAGAATTGCAATGAAATGAACTATTGGAGCCATATCTTCTCTGACAAATCTAGATGCAATCCATGCTGCAATTCTTGCTAGGAAGACAACAAATGTATTTACAACACCTTGCAGCAATGTCATTGTCACCATGTCACCATTGGATATATGCGCTACCTCGTGGGCCAGCACACCTTCAACCGCTGCATCATCCATTTCCTCAAGCAGGCCAGAAGATACAGCTACAAGCGAATTGTTTTTAGAAGGACCTGTTGCAAAAGCATTGACCTCCCGTGATTGATAGATCCCCACTTCCGGCATCTTCCTGATACCGGCAGCTCTCGATAATCTGTGTACACGGTCTACAAGATTTCTTTCATACACAGATAAGGATTGATCTGGTTTTAACACCTTCACGCCCATCATCATTTTAGCCATCCATTTAGACATCAGGAGAGAAATAAATGACCCGGTAAAACCGACGACTGCACTGAACACAAGCAGGCTTATGAGATCGATTCCACCTGAAGCAGTCACATATGAGCCAACTCCTAGCAGGGAGAGGACTGCCCCTATCGTAATGAGCACAAGAATATTTGTTAAAATAAAGAGGAAAATCCGTTTACCCATCTTGCACCTCCATCATTTTGAGTTCAAGTGAACTTGTATTATAATCATATTATAATTAAAATACATTGTATAAGGCAAATAAAAACACTTTGGTAAACTCAGGAAAAACGGCTCATCCATTGGGCTAATACATCAGAAAAGAGGTGTGCGATGAAAACGAAACAGTTAAAGCGGTCTGATATGGCAAGACTGCTGCTTGCTTTAAAAGGAGAAAGCGGACAAACGCCGCTCCAATTGCTTAACCAATTAGGCTTCGGTCACGATGGCCCTGAAAATGCACTGCCTGATATTATTAAAAATCATAAACCATTCCCAAGAGGTCTATCTACAAATGAAATCGTCACACTTGCAAAGCTGTGTGAATTGACGTCACTGAAGTCAACATCCATCCAAAACTGGATAAAGCGAGATATAAAGGAATTGATTGGCGCACCGGAACTCGGCAAGAAGTACTCAATTGAACAGGCTGCCATTCTGCTGATTGTCAGAGATTTAAAATCGGTTTTTGATTTTGATACAATCAGACAATTATTGATGAGTCTGTTTAATACCTTATCAGACCGGAGTGATGACTTAATCTCTCCATTAACTTATTACGCTGCATATGGAGAAATTCTCGAAAGAATGGAATCCATTACGATTTTCTCCTTATCAAAGCATGAAATGGAGGAGGAAATTTCAAAAAAAATCGAAACTTCCAGGGATCTGTTTCAGGATATTTCAAATGAATTATGGATGCAGGTTAAAAATATTTTAACGGTTACTGTCCTATCTGTAATCGCCTCTTATCTTCAAAGAAGAACTGAGCTGTTTTTCCAGCAGCATCTCGAAAAAAAATAGGATTACCTCTCCAAATACATTTGAAGGTCATCGTTTTGCTTTCCTGTTAAATGGTCCCGGATGAGGCTTGCAAGCACGTAGCTGCAGACGGTCCCGTTTCCGCCATATCCAAGCAAAAACAGGCAGTGCGGCAATTCGGGGTATTCTTTTATCATGGGAAGCCCGTCATGAGTACTTCCAAATACGGCTCCCCAGAAGTATTCAGCCTTAATCCGCAGTTCCGGGAAAAGCTTTTTCACTTCAAGCAGGAGCTGATCTCTTTTGTGGACCAGCTTCGAATCCATTTTCAGAGCATCTATTGTTGGTTCATCTAATCCTCCCGCGATAATCCGATTATCTGCGGTCGTTCTCATATATAAATATGGCCTTGCTGTTTCCCAAATCAGGGATTGCCGGTACCAGATATTGTTCTTGGCCAGTCTATTTGTGACAATTGCATATGAACTGGACAAAACGGCATTTTGTTCGCGTCTGATTTCCTGATTTCTGTACCCGGCCGCCATGATGACCTTCTTCGCTTTGATGCATGCCCCGCTTGCTGTATACAGCATCACACAGCCATGTTCAAACTTCCTCCCGACTATTTCGGTCTTTTCAAAAACTCGCACACCCTTAGTTTCAGCTGCATTTATTAGTGAAATCGCAAGCTTATAAGGATTCACTTCTGCATCACCTCCAGAGAGGATTCCTGCCGGCTTTTTAAATCCATACATTTTCTCAATATCAGAAGAGGACAGCCATTCTGCATGAAAGGAATGTTTTTTCAGCATGTCATATTCTTTTCTCAACATGTCAGCATCAGCCTCATCAGATGCATAATACAGACTCTCTCTTCTTTTAAAATCAGGCTGAATTGTCAGTGACGGAATCAGCTTTCCTAATCCTCTTAATGCCTGTTCACAAAGCCGGTAATGCCTCACAGCATTCTCCTCGCCAAAAGAATTTGCACAGGATGTCAGCATTTTATCATTTGAATATTGCAGCAGTCCGGTATTTGCACTCGAACTTCCGCTGCCTGTCCGATCCTTTTCAACTAATACGACGTCCATTCCTGTTTCACTTAAAAAATAAGCACAGTGGGCACCAGATTCACCGCCTCCGATGATTAAGACGTCACAGCTGATATCCTTCTCCAAGGCTTTATAGGGCTTTGGGGTCAATGTTTCCGGCCAGAAAAACGTGCCGCTCCGGATATCCATCTCTTCACCGCCTCTTTTAGTTTGTGATGATAGTTTTTGTTATTCCATAAGTTTCATTCAGCACCTGTTCATACTGCTGTCTGGTGACCATTGCCAGTATATTTTTCAAGCTGAAATCAACACTATAGAAACAGCCATTAAGGGCTGCATCTTTTCATATAAAAGGAGTTGAAAACAATGGCACGCAGCAGCAGCAAATTACTTGTTCCAGGAATTGAACAGGCACTGGATCAAATCAAATATGAGATTGCACAGGAATTTGGAGTTACTCTTGGATCTGATACAGCAGCACGCTCTAACGGATCTGTAGGCGGAGAAATCACAAAACGCTTAGTCGCTCAAGCACAAGCAGGACTTGGCGGACAACCTTCTAAAACTGAATAACATGGCAAAAACCGCCGGGTGCAAGTACCCGGCGGTTCTCAAGTTTATAAGTTATGTAAAAAATAAAAAGCGCCAATCCGTTCTAATCATTCTTTTTGGCACTTTAAACATTAATCACGATCGGATCTTGACCCCTTGTCATCGTCGTCATCGTCATCCTCTTCGCCGTCATCTCTTTCTCGATCATATTGATCCTTGCCCCGATTTTTTTCTCTGCTATCTTCATCTCTATCGTCGTCGTCATCATCGTCATCGCGGTCATCTCTGTCTTCACGCTGCCAATGGCCCTTTTCCCTTTCACGCCGCTTTTTCTCTGCTTCTTTTTTTGCTTTTTCAGCTTTTTTATCTTTATCAATTATCGAAACTTTGTCTTTAGGCGGCTCAGGGATGACTTTTTTCTTCTCCGGAATCGTTTCTTTCAGCTCTTCCTCCTTTATTTCAGGCTTTTCTCTTTTTGCCGGTTTTTCGGGAGGTGCTTGTTTTTCTGTCTCTTCCGCAGGAGGCTTCACGGCTGGAGGTGTTTCCTTGCTGTTTTCTTCTTCATCAGAATGAATGGGTGTCTCTTGCTTTCCTTCTTCTTTTTCGCCCTTATTTTCGTTTGAAGGAGGAGTTTCTGCAGGCTGCTCCGCAGGTTTGGGGTTTAATAGCATATACTTGCCTGTTGAAATGCCTTGATCAGACGCTTTTTTTCTAGTCTCAACATCTGCTTCAACCGCACTTACTTTCACATCTTCGCTTTCATATGAATGTTTCAGTTCATCAACATCCGCAAGCATTTTCTTTTTGGCAGATTCATGTTTGTCATCTGTGGTAACCGTTGTAATAAATATTTCTTTATCGCCCTTTAAATAACCTAAATCTTTGCTTTTGTCGACAATTTTGACAAAAACGTCTGAAATCTTTCTGTTTTTCCAGTCTTTTAAATCACCAAGCATTTTTTCCCCATCTTCATTCATCGGCTCAATCTGCACGACCTGAAGCTTCTCATTTAATCTCAGTTCAAAGCTTGGATTAATATCAATTGTCATGTAAGCATACACTTTGTCATCTTTAAAAACGGGCAGGACTGTAAAAAAAAGAAGGATGATAGCCACAACTGCCAATAACCCGTTTCTCATTCCGCGCAAATTAAAAATGCTTAATGACTTTGCCCTTTCGCTTGCATCTGAAAGTTGAAAAAAAGTAATTTCCTCACCCAGCTCGTATGAACGTTTTTGTTTGTTTGCTTTCAAAAATTGTCCATCGGGGGTAAGTAATGTAATGTAATCATCATTTCGATCAACGACGATCCCTTTTTTCATGATTGAAGCACCCCTCTTATATAGTCTTTCAGATAAATGTAATCCCCAGATAAAATAATTGTCATAGCAATAATGTATTTTCTATTTCTCTCTATTGTTTTGCGACTGACAGATACAAGCGTCTCAAGCTGTTTGACCGGCAGCTGTTTTTTTGTAAACAGGATGCGCTTGAGTTCATCATGTTCAATAAGAATTTGTGCCACCTTAATTGCATTTTGTCTTGCATCCATATGCTTTGGAGACTGCTCCATCAGTTCTGAAAAAGACAAGCCGAATTCCTTCAGTACAGACTGGAAGTAAATAATCTCTTCTCTGCGCTGTTCTTGTTCAATCAGTTTTTGATGCTCTTCAATCGACAGATCCGCCTCGATCTTGCTTTGCGAGGCTTCGCCTTCTTCATGTTCCTGAAGGTCAATGTTTACAGTCTGCGCATTTCTTGCTTCTTTCCGGATATAATCGATCACTTTTCTCTTTATAATCAATTCGGCGAACGCAAGAAGCGAGCTCCCTTTTTCAGTTGAATACTTTTCAATGGCCTCATTAAAAGCAATGAGTCCGATACTGAATTCATCGTCTCTCTCATCAATGTACCTTTTGCAGACCGAAGAAACGGTTTTTGCCACGAAAGGTTTATATTGGTCAATCAGTGTGTTCTGCATTTGCTGATTCCCATCTTGGATCTGCAAGACAGTCTCTTCTAAAGTTGGTTTCTTTTTGCCAAGTTTAAACAGTAGGCTAAGCACCGGTTCTCACCTCAGTTTCTCCCATATTACTTCGTATAATCATAGCTAATTTGCATGGAGAGCGCAAAGGAAGAAAAATGGAATTATGCTTACCCGTTGATTTAAAGGGAATGGGAGACGGAAAAAGAATGAAAGCTCTCAGATGATTTTATATCTTCGGTTTTACTCCTCTCGATTATTTTTTTCTCACTAAACAGCTACGAAATGAATTCGGAATTTGAGGGTGTGAAAATACTTTTTTTACAAAAAGATTACAAAGTATGTGAAAAAATATAGGAAAATTGGCTGCATTTGAAAATTTTATCAAATTAAAGGAAGGGAATTACCAATAAGAAGAATTAATTACTATTTTTTCCTCACCTTCAGAAAAATGTCCAAATTGCACAATACCTATTGAAGATAGGTATTGTGCCAAACACTGTTCATTTTTCCCAGATCAAAAAAAGCATCCGGTTCAAATTCGGATGCTTCCTTCTTATCTGTCTTCCGCTTTTTCAATCATTCGTTCTTCTTCTGATTCCGGCTTGTCGCTTTCGTCTTTTGAAAGGAACCAGCCTGCTATTGCTATGCCTGCAAGGACAATCCAGAAAATCAGTTTCCAAGTGGCAGACTCAATGAAATGCTTATCTATCATATTGATGTCAGGATGTGCTAATGTGTATAACGCGAGCTTCACACCAACCCAGCCTACAATAACGAAAGCTGCAGTTTCAAGACTGGGTCTCCTTTGCAGAAGAGCGACGAAAAAGCTTGCTGCAAATCTCATAATGACCAGACCGATGACCCCGCCTGCAAGAATGACTAAAAACTGTCCGCCGTCAAGTCCCCCGATTGTAGGCAAGGCTGTTTCAGGCAAAGTTACAGCAAGAGCAACGGCTGCTAAAATCGAATCGACTGCAAAAGCGATATCGGCAAGCTCGACTTTGATGACGGTTCCCCAAAACCCTGATTCCTTCCGTTCTTTCTGATTATGGAGATCCTTTTTAAAGACGAACTTTTTAAGAATATGATTGATTGAAATAAACAGGAGGTAAATCGCTCCAATTGCCTGCACCTGCCAGACGTCCACTAAAAATGAAATTAAAAACAAGGAACCAAAACGCAGGACGAAAGCTCCCGCCAATCCGTAAAACAGCGCTTTTTTCCGCTGATCATCAGGCAAATGCTTAACCATGACGGCCATGACCAAAGCGTTATCTGCTGCTAAAATCCCTTCAAGGGCAATTAATACAAGGAGCACCCAGCCGTACTCTAGCAATAAAGCTAAATCCATTCTTACATTCCTCCTAATAGCGTATTTAATCTATATACCCACTATCATTTCACTTCTATCCTAAAAACACCTTTGCCTAATCATGGCAAAGGTGTTTTTCTGGTTAATTCTTATGAGTAAATGTTGACGGCTTAATGGCTTTTCTTGTCATAAACTTGTACAAAAGAAATACAATGACAGCAACAACCCCTGCAGGAAGCAGATAGTCGTTGGCTATTCCGCCGACTTCCTTCCATTTATCGCCCAATTTAAAGCCAAGATAGACATACAAAAATGTAATCGGCAGCATGGCAGCAAACGTATAGACAGAAAAAATCCAGACGTTCATTTTAGCCATTCCGCATGGTATGGAAATCAGCGTTCTCACTCCGGGAAGAAAACGGGCGGTAAAAGCCACCATTGCTCCATTCTTTTCGAAAAAAGCATCTGCTTTTGAAAGATTTTCTTCATTAATGAACATATATTTTCCATACTTTATAAGAAATGGTCTTCCCCCGTAGCGGCCAAGCGCATAAAGCGTCAGCGGTCCGATCGTTCCGCCGACTGTACCTGCAAGAACCGTTCCCCATAAAGTCATATCTCCCTGATAAACCCAATACCCCGCAAGCGGAAGAACCACTTCAGCAGGCACAAACTCAAAGCATAGTGCAAGGAGCACGCCAAAGTACGAAAGGTCTTTAAAGTATTCAATAAAAGCCAGAATGTAATGTTCCATGTTCAGTACCAAACTCCTTTTCAGTTCTACAAGCTATCATACTACACATACGATTAAAAAGGGACAACTTTACAGATTTTTAATTTTCGGCTTTTTTTCTGCGGATAAAGAGCAACTCTTTAATCGAGGTGAAGAAATGGATTGGCTGCAGGCAATGATATTAGGATTTATACAAGGTCTGACTGAGTTTCTGCCGATAAGTTCTACCGGGCATCTCTATTTGGGAAGAATGCTGTTTGGCATGAAAGACGGGGGCATCTTTCTTGATACGATGCTGCATATTGGAACCTTTATCGCACTTATTGTGTTTTACCGGGATATTTTGCTGAAGCTTTTGAAAAATCCTTTTACCAAGCTGACGTTTTTATTATTCCTTGGAACACTGCCGGCTGTTTTCGCAGGAGTATTTATCAGTGATTTTTTTGACGGCATTTCAAAATCAGGCGTTACCATCGGATGGGAGTTTTTAATTACAGGAGTATTTTTATGGTTTGCTGATTCCATAAAGAAAGGCTCAAAAAAACTGGATGATCTGACAGCTGGCGACGCATTATTCATCGGATGCTTTCAGGCGCTTGCTATTTTCCCGGCGATTTCAAGGTCAGGAATGACGATAGTTGCAGGCTTGATGCGGAAAATAGATAAAGAAACCGCTGCTTACTTTTCATTTTTGCTTTCCATACCCGCGATATTTGGAGCCCTCGTATTTCAATCAGCTGATCTTTTTTCAGGTCATGCAGCTTCAATCGGCTTCATGCCATTGCTTTTGGCAACCTTGACCGCCGCATTTACTGGATATGCCGCTGTGAAATGGATGATAGGGTATGTAAAAAAGCACTCTTTAAAAGGATTTGCGGTATATGTTTGGGCTTTGGGTATATGGGTTATTGTGATTCAATCTATTTAAACCAAGTAAAAAATAGCCGCCTTAAGAGGTGCGGCTATTTTTTTTTCTGAACATCAGCTTCAAAAATGAGCGGATTTTAGGATATTTATTCTGATAGGGATACCACTGAATCTCCGTTTTTTTCTTTCCTCGGTCAAGCAAAACGGATTTTTCGTGACAGAACACTCGAATGCCGTCTTTGCCGTGATACTTTCCAATTCCGCTGTGTTTCACTCCTCCGAATGGAAGATGGTGATTGGCAGCTGATATCATCACATCGTTAATGACTGCATTTCCGGTTACAAGCTTTGAAACGACCCGTTTCGCTTTCTTAATGTCTTTGCTCCAAACGCTTGCATTCAATCCGTATATGGAGTCATTTGCAAGTCCTATTGCTTCTTGCTCTGATTTAAAAGGCATAACCGTTACGACGGGACCGAATGTTTCCTCTTGTACAAGTTTCATGTTTTGATGAACGTCAACAACAATTGTTGGAGGAATGAAAAGTCCGGCAGACAAGTCCCAATCACGCGGCATTGTGCCGGTGACCAAACGGGCTCCTCCCGCAATCGCCTCTTCCAGCTGATCTTTAATTATGTCAATCTGTCCGTGATAGGTCATGGATCCAATATCATCATTAACGTCCGTTCCCTGTTTAAGCTTAACCGTTTCATTTTGCAGCTTTTCAAGAAATTCAGCATAAACACTCTGCTCGACATATATCCTCTCAGAGCTCATGCACACTTGCCCGCTGTTCGTAAAAGCACCCCACGCTGCACCTTTTGCAGCGCGGTCGATGTTTGCATCTGCAAAAACAATGACAGGATCTTTTCCTCCAAGTTCAAGCGTCGATGGGATTAATTGTTTTGCAGCTTCCTCCTGTATTTTTTTCCCTGTTGCAACCGACCCGGTGAAAAAAATATAATCAGGCTTTCCGCTCACAAGCGCAGCTCCCACTTCCTTTCCTCCATGAGCCACTTGTACGAGCCCTTTAGGAAACTCAGCAAGCTTGAATAAATGTTCAATGCATTTCCCTACTAAAGGCGTTACTTCAGATGGCTTCAGGATAACGGAATTGCCGGCAGCAAGTGCACTCAGAATCGGGACCATCGAGAGCTGCAGAGGATAGTTCCATGGTGAAATAACAAGCACCGTGCCTCTTGCCATATATTCTATGTAGCTTCTCTTTCCAAAGAAATTAACCGGAGTATGCACACGGCGCGCAGCAAGACTTTTCCCCGCCGTTTTTTCTAAAAAAGAAATCGCATCCAAAACTGGCATTACATCAGCACTGACAGCTTCTACTTTCACTTTTCCAGTATCTGCTGCGATCACTTCGATGATTTCATCCATCCTCTCCAGCATAACGTCCTTTACCTTTCGAATGAAAGAAAGCCTTTCCTTCACACTTTTTTCTTTCCAGGTGTCAGAGGCTGATTTTGATAGATCATACATTTGCTGAATATGATAAATAGGAGTTTCATCTATATTTTCAGCACTGGTTAAAGTAGCTGGGTTCAGGACGGTCATAGACTGATTGCGGGACATTGCAGCCCCTCCTTTTCGGCATCGTTATTTAGCTATTCCCACTAAAAAAGATCATAAACTTTATTAATCGCATCTACTAATACTATCGTCTTATACCTGAAAGAATTGACATTCTTCAGCTAAAAACCATTTTTTTCTGCGCATCATCACACAATAAACGCAGAAGCTAAGAAAAAAAGGAAAGCGGGAGAAAAATCATGCACACAATGTGGAAAGGCTCGATCAGCTTCGGCCTTGTCAATATCCCAATCAAATTATATGCAGCTACTGAAGATAAAGATGTGAAACTCAGAAATTTACACAGCAAATGCCATACCCCTATTCAATATGAAAAAAAATGTCCGAACTGTGATGAAACTGTCGGGAATGACGATATTGTCAAAGGGTATGAATATGTAAAAGGCAAGTTTGTCATTTTAGATGAAGATGAATTGAAACAGCTAAAACATGAACATGAAGATAAAGCTGTTGAAATTATTGATTTTGTGAACCTGGAAGAAATCGATCCCATCTATTTCAATCGATCTTATTTTATCGGTCCCGGTGAAAATGGCGGTAAAGCCTATTCGCTGCTTCGTGAAGCTCTTTTAAAATCTGGAAAAATCGGTGTTGCTGAAATGACCATCCGTTCTAAACAGCAGCTGGCTGTTGTCCGCGTGTATCAAAATACCATTGTCATGGAAACCATTCATTATCCGGATGAAGTCAGAAATACAGCAGACGTTCCAAGTGTGCCCGAAAAAACAGAGCTTGGAGAAAAAGAACTTGAAACAGCGATCATGCTGATTGATCAATTAACAACAACCTTCAGCCCGGAAACCTACAAAGATGACTACCGGGAAGCCTTGCTTAATCTTATTCAGAAAAAAGCCGGCAGTAATGAGGGGAAAACACCGGCAGATGCACCGCGCGAAAATGTTGTTGACCTGATGAGCGCTCTTCAGGCAAGTATTGACCGCTCAAAAGAAAAGCCGGCGAAAAAAGAGACTGCCGCAAAAAAACAGGAGCCAGCCAAAGCGAAGAAAAAAACGAAAACTGCCCGTAAAAAAGCCTGATATCAAAAAACCTCGTCAGGTCATACGAGGTTTTCTTCTTTGACTATCCAAGAAGCCGCTTCAAACAGAGTGTCAAACCGAAAATCTGCACCATGATCCTCTGAACCGATTAAAATCGTTTTCGCGCAAGCGGCCTTGCCTGCAAGGATATCAACATCCCGATCGCCGATCATGTAGCTGTGTTCAAGATTGATTCCATGCTTTTCGGCAAGTGCTGTAATCATGCCAGGCCCTGGCTTTCTGCAGCTGCATCCGGCGTAAGGGGCATGAGCGCAGTAAGCAACCTCCTGGATACGGCCGCCCTCTTTTTCAATTTCACCAATCATTTTTAGGTGAATCTGCTGGAGCATCTCCTCTTTCATATAGCCAAGACCCACACCTCCCTGATTCGTCACGACAAATATAGTAAAGCCTTTATCATAGAGAAGCCTTACTGCTTTTGCAGCTCCTTCTAAAAGATAGAGCTGAGCGGGATGATTCACGAATTTTACGCGGTCCGATAAAACTTCATTGATCACGCCGTCACGATCCAGAAAAATGGCTTTTTTCAAATTGAAACGCTCCCCTTCATAAATAGAATGCTAATGTGCAACAGTAAGAAAAAATGCAAAAGGACGATTGCCATGTATGTAAAACCAATGCTTCCAACCCTTTCAGCCCAAATTCCTGAAGGAGAAAAGTGGAGCTATGAAGTCAAATATGATGGATTCAGGGCTATTTTGTCCATTTCAGAAGAAGAAACCACACTTATCAGCCGCAACGGAAAAGACCTTGGCCCGCTTTTCCCTGAAATCATAGATGCTGTCCAATCTATCTTTGACAGGCTGCAGGAATTTATGCCGTGCACTTTCGACGGTGAACTCGTATCATTAAAAAACCCGTATAAAGCATCCTTTGAAGTCATCCAGCAGCGCGGAAGGATGAGAGCTAAGGACAAGATCAGCCAGGCTTCAGAAACAAATCCGTGTCAGTACTTGATCTTTGATATTCTTGAATGCAAGCACGAAAAAACGGCTCTTTCAGATTATCTTTCACGAAAAAAGAAACTAAAAAACATTGCAGCATCATGCGGATTCCCTCTTGAACCTATAAATAACACTCAGCTTATTCAATATGTTCCCTCCTGTTCAAGGACTTTGTGGAGCAGCATTCTGGCATTTGATTCAGAAGGAATGATTGCAAAAGAACATAAAAGCAAGTGGGAGGCAGGAGTGCGCACGAAATCCTGGATGAAAATAAAAAATTATAAATATGCTTTGTTTTTTATTATAGGATATGACAAGAAGAATGGGTATTTTAAAGCGGGTGTATACAAGGGTGAGGATGTGATAGACGCTGGTGTTTTTTCTCATGGTCTGGAGGGATCTGACCGAGATTCTTTACTTAAAATTCTACGGGAAAATAAAAATAGCGAGGATTCACAATGGATCACCATTTCCCCTGCGATTTGCGTGGAGCTGCAATTTCTGGAGCTTTATAAAAATCAGCTGCGCGAACCCTCTTTTTCAGCATTCCGGTTTGATCAGCATCCTGAAGAATGCACATGGGAGCAGCTGAAGCTGAATGCCGTTTCATTTCACGAAGAAGTCCAGATCACACATCCTGATAAACCGCTGTGGGAAAAACCGCTGAGAACGAAAACAGATTATTTGGCTTATTTAGTGGAGGTTTCCAACTATATGCTGCCTTTCTTGAAAAATAAACTTCTGACGGTTATTCGTTATCCTCACGGAACTTCTGATGAAGCTTTTTATCAAAAAAACTGTCCGGATTATGCGCCAAAGTTTGTGGCAACATCGGAGCAGGATGGTATCAAGTATATCTTGTGCAACGATATCTCTACTTTGATCTGGCTTGGAAATCAGCTCGCCCTGGAATTTCATATCCCTTTCCAGACCTATGATTCCTCCTGTCCGAATGAAATTGTTTTTGATCTTGACCCTCCGTCTAGGGATGATTTTCACTTGGCAGTTTCAGCAGCGATTGAGATGCGCAAGCTCTTTGATTCATTCGGCCTTGCTTCCTTTCCAAAGCTATCTGGAGGTAAAGGAATTCAGATACATATTCCCTTGACTAAAAATCGTTTTTCATATGGGCAGACAAAACAGTTTACGTCCTTTATTGCTGAATACCTTGTCAATGCTTTCCCTGAGCTGTATACAACTGAGCGGCTCAAAAAAAACCGGGGAAACCGGCTGTATATCGACTATATCCAGCATGCTGAAGGTAAAACGATTATTGCTCCCTATTCTGTAAGAGGGAATCCTGATGGTGCATATGCGGCTGCCCCTCTAAACTGGGATGAAGTGAACGAAGAACTGAGTGTTCATCAATTTACGATGGAGGCTGTATCAGAGCGAGTGAAAGATGGCTGCCCTTTTCAAAAATACTTTACTTCCCCGCAGGACGAAGTGATTGAGCAGGTGCTTGATTTCATCGCTAATAATAAAGGACAGCATTCTTTATAATTAAGAAGGAATCGGAAAATTGCAGGTTTGGTTCAGAAGTGCAAAACATTAAAACAGCATAGGAAATAACACTTCAACTAGCCGAATAATTGGTGTGTTTTATCTTACAAAATACCCTTTACTACTGGGTAATTGTGATAAAATGGAAATAAACTTGAAAATTATTAAAGAGCAATATTGTCATATAAAGCAGCCTGTCGCTGTGAAGGGAGTGTGGTCAAAAATAATGAATTTAAAACATAAATTACCTCTAATTGGGTCTGCCTTCTTACTTATAATTACAATCATTAATCTTGTGTCAAAAAATAGCTTGATTAATGGTGTTATCAGCATTTCCCTTTTCCTAATAACCATTATTTTGTACTATATTTCAAGAAGACAACTAATGAAACAAAGTGAGAAATGAAAAAGCCTCTTCAGAAACCGGGGGATATTGATTTGAATATTTTTGAACTGCTCGGCATTTTCACAGCATTTTACGCTATCAGGTTTTTTATGGATACGAACTATAAGAAACGAAAAAAGAAGTGGGTAGCTCTTGATATCATTCTTATTTCAATATTGGCTTTTATAGTTCAAAGGATAATAAATTTCTTATTCAATTAATGAGAGCGATTGATGCAATTCCCCTATGATTACGCTAGATCACTCGGACGCAGAACACTTTTTCATGACCTATGATCAAACAGCAAGACACATGCAGAAAATTGGACATGAGGTGAATATAAAGCTTGACATACTATTTTCTATTTGAACAATAAAAAAAATCCCGGCATCCGCGGGATTTTTTATCGAAATAATAAATGCTGGCTATGAACGCCTGCTTTTTTGAGCAAGGCCATAAGCTGCTGCTGCTCTTCAGTAGAAAGCCCCGAAAAGGCGCGCGCCATTCTAAGCGTGTGAATCGGATAAATTTCATCCAGATAGGTTTGTCCTTTTTCCGTCAGCTTCGCATAGACAGACCGTTTATCTTTTGGATCTTGTTCACGGTAGATAAATTCATTTTTTTCAAGCTTATCAATGACATAAGTTACATTGCCGCTGACAAGCAGCAGCCTGGAGCCGATTTGCTGAAGCTTTTGCGGACCCTTCGTATAAAGCAGTTCAAGAACTGAAAACTCCGTCGGATTAAAACCGTGTTCTTTGCTGTCGCGGATGGAGTGCTCTGACACACTTTTAAAAGCTCTTGCAAACGTTTTAAATAAATTCAATGAAAGTTCAAGTTCTTCATTTGTATAAGACACCATTCTCATCGCCCTCTTACTTTAACATTCTTAAAATGTCATAAAATTCACACAGTTCTTTCATTTATTCTACTATCAATCCTGTGTTTTTTGAAGCAGTTTCTTTTTTAGAATTACTAGATTCATTGTGAGCATCCCTGCGGTATATTGATTCTTTTATTAATGTTAATTGGACTTATTCAGGAATCATTTTGACCATCTGATTCCTTTATTCTCTCATATAGGCTGTATTAGGTAATTAAACCCGTTCATTGATTCCTCTTTTTTAAAATTTGATCTGGTTTTTTGGATTCATACAGGCTCTTTAATTCCTCTTTTCAAGTAGTTCATCTGGAATAAGGAATCATTCAAGCCTAGTGCTCTGATTTCTAACTAAAACTTTGTTTGTGACCATCTACTAGAATCCCCAAATCTTCTCTTCTGTTGATATTGGCAAACCGTTCGGGATTGCTGAAATTAGCTTCATCTAAATAGACGGGATTTAATTGATTCAGCAAGGTCATCATCTTTAATTGTTTTTGATCTAATAATCTCTCAATCTCAGATAAAATGGAGAAATGATATAACGCACATAGAGGATGACACTTTCCGTATACGACTGGGATGACAGCCGGCTGTTTTTCATTTATGCCAGATATGAGAACCGTCAGAATCTCCTTATCAATAAGCGGCATATCGCATGCCAAAACAAGATACCAGTCTGCCTGAACCTCTTTCATGGCAGTATATAGTCCTGCGAGCGGGCCCATCCCTTTATACTGGGCGCTATCGCTGAAAAATTGAACATGCTCTTTAGCATGATCTGTCCGCCCGATAACTGCCGCAGTTTCTGTTACCGCTTTCAAATTCTTTAAAGCTAAATCCAAAAAAGTACTGTCTTCGTAAGGCTCAAGTGCTTTATCTGAACCAAACCGCCGTGACTGTCCGCCGGCTAAAACGATACCTGCAAGTTTCATTTCCATTCAGCCCCTGCCTGCACATCTTTTTCTCATCTTAACACACAATGATTAGTGGAAGCTATTATCTCTAATTTCATTTTATAAGGAAAATGGAAAAGGACGAGGAAAATCATTAAGAAGAACTGAAGGAGTTATCGAAGAATCTGGGTTATCAATCTATTTTGTATGCAAGTTGGTGCCGATTCATCAAACGTTCCCCTCTCAGTCATTTGCTGCATAAAGCACCTGCAGCTCAACAGCAGAAAGAAACAATATTTTATTACACGCAAGAAAAAAAGCCGGAGACGAACTCGACTTTGAACCGAGGCTATTATTATTACATGAATGGACTGAAAACAGTATGCCGGAAATTGATTCTGTCATCTGAAAAGTTCCTCCAAGCCCCAATAAAGACAAGGTCACATACAGGTTAAATGTCATTTTTAAACACTCTTAATTCATGTTCAAACAGACTTTTTATGTGAAAGCTTGATTAAAGGGATATTCTTATAAAAATGATGATATTCCTTTTTTAACTCTGACATGGTCATGCTGCTTAAAACTTCGGGATTATAAATGCCAAGTGATAATAGCTTTTTGCAGTAAAAAGCTCTTTGATCTTCCAATGCTTTTTGAAATAATTTACTCATATTTTCATTTCCCCTTTCATTATGTCCTCTCTTCACTTTACCCGCTGATTGTTGCGATTCAGTTAAGTGCGTGTAAAAATTCACTGACATGTGTTAAAAAGCTGTAAATGGTCGAAACTAGTTTCTAAATCGTTCCAGGAGATGATGAAACAGTGAAGCATATTCGGCCGGCAGCTTTCCGCAAAAACCAGCATGATCAAGACATTTACTTCCTTAATACGTTTGAACCAAAACAAGAACAGCTCTTTTTCGCACGCCTTTCGATTCCAGATGAAAAGCTTCTATTTTTATGTGCATATGAAACGGGCCTTAACCGTTTCGGTGATGTAACTTCATTATTCACAGAAGAATACATCCTTGAGCTGACTCAATATTTGACAGGCTATTCCTCCTCAATCCCTTCAGCAGCCCATCAAGATGATTTTTTCAAAAAGCCATTTTGCACAAAACGCAGAAATTCATGAGCATCTTTCCCGATAACGGTATGCAGATCCTCAAGCATTTCATCCCTCCTTACATCTAATTCCACTATTTTTTTGGCAATTTCAGCTGCCTTCTTCATGTCCATGCTGTCTCCTCCTTCAAACTCTTACTGTTAGTTTAATAAGAAAAAATCCTTTTTTCAGCATTCTTGTCAATAAACCTTACATATTATTTTCTTTTTCTTACAAACCATGTTAGATTTTCTGACAAAACTTCACTTTTCCAGCTCAGAGTGAGGTATAATTGGAAAAAGAATCTAATGTGCGGGGTGGAAAGATGGAACAGCACGACCACTCATATAAAGACAAAAAAGTCATTTCAATTGGAATTGTCAGCGAACTTACCGGCTTATCACTAAGGCAGATCCGCTACTATGAAGAAAGGCATTTAATTTCTCCCCAAAGAACAACACGGGGAACGAGAAAATATTCATTTTCCGATGTAGAGAGGCTCATGGACATCGCAAACAAACGGGAAGATGGAGTACAGACAAATGAAATTCTAAAAGAAATGCGGAAAAAAGAAATGCGCAGCAAACCGGATTACCGTAAAAAAATGCTCGAAGGCCAGCTTAACGCGCAATTTCATTTCCGGAATAAGAAATGAAGGGCATAAAATTCATATCAGTGATGCGAAAAAGCTCAGAGCCTTTATGCTCTGAGCTTTTTCAGGTGAATATGAATAAAAAATGCGGCATCTTAATCAAATTGATTGAAACCGAAATGTTTAAAATTGAAACCGATTAACAAGCCTGCTCAATTTTCCGGACAAGTCTGATAAGGAATCTGCGTTGCTTGAGATTTCTTCCATGGACTGGCTGGACTGCTCTGCAGATGCTGCTGTTTGTTCAATTCCTGCAGCTGCTTCTTCCGATACAGATGCAATGCTTGATATGGATTCATTCATTAGTTCACTGCTTTTCATGATCTGTTTTAAATCCTTTTGAATGGTGACAATTCTTGTTGACATATCTTCAATAAAAGCTTTGATTTCAGAAAAGCTTTCCCCTGTTTGATGAATGGATTTTGCTCCTTTTACAATCTGCTCATATCCGTCTCCAAGGTTTTCAGCTACTTCTTCCGTTTCTTTTCTGACATTGCCTACAATTTTATTAATATCAACAATCGACCTGGATACTTGTTCAGCAAGCTTTCGGACTTCATCTGCCACAACTGCGAATCCTCTTCCATGTTCTCCTGCACGTGCAGCTTCGATTGCTGCATTCAGAGCGAGGAGATTCGTTTGGTCTGCGATGCTTTGAATAACGTCTACTAAAGTAGAAATCTGTCCTGACTGTTCATCAAGACGTTTCACTTTCAGCACTGTATTTTCCATTAAATCATTAATGCGGTTCATTTGACTGACAGAATCGCTCATTAATGAATAGCCTGTCTGTGATTGATTCAGCACTTCAGCAGAGGCTTTTGCGACAGACTCGCCATTCTGATTGGCGATGTATATCGAATTCATCAGCTCGCCCATAGTTTCAGCCAGATCGGACGCTGAGTTTGCCTGTGTTTCTGCACCTGAAGACAGCTCTTGCATGGTTGAGGCAATTTGCTCACTGCCTGCCTTTAGCTCTTTTGATGAGGTTTGAAGCTGTTCACTCTGCTCAGCAACAGACAAAGAAGCTCCTGAAATATCTTTCACAATGCCATTCAGCTGCTGATTCATTTCATTTACAGAATGAATGAGGTCGCCTATTTCATCGCGTGTACTGGATACAAGAGGCTCATGATTCAGCTGACCATTCGAGATCGCCTTCATTCGGCTGACGATTGCTGAAATCGGTTTTGTGAGCGCATTAGAAATCCGGATGGCCAAGTAGACACCGATTGCGACTATTACAACTGAAAACACAATCCCAAGAACATTAATAAACCGGCCTTGATTAATGATTGCATCTCCATCTTCAATAATGGCTTTTTCCCGCTCACCAGCAAGAGAATCAAACCCATCTGTCAGCTCATCGGCTAGATTTTGCACATCCCCGCGGAGTGTCTGGTTCGCCGTTACTCTCATTCCGGAATCAAAGCTTTTGATAACTTCCTCTTCCACGATTTCTTCCCAGTCAGCACTTTTTTCCATTAACTCGCGGCTTTTCGGGTTATCACTTTGGGCAAGAAGTTTTTTCTGCAGCGCCTGACTTTCTTCAGTCAGTTCATAATATTGATCTTTATACTCATCTTTTCCATAAATAAAATACGCTCTAATGAGAGACACGCGCTGCGTAATATTATCTCTGAGCTTTCCTTCTGCGAGAAGCGACTGCATATCCTCCTGCACAATCTGCTTTGTCCCGCTGTTAACCATGCTGAAACCAACAATATTAAACGCGGCCATCATAAGACTGAGCACAATAATAACTGAAAAACTGCCAAGCAGCTTTCCTTTTAAAGTAAATGATGCAAAGCTCTTTTTCTCTCTCGGCTTCCTTTTATTTAACCGCTTCATCCTTTAGGTGCCCCCTCTTTTCTGTACTATAGATACTATTCCTCACTTCAGTTCCATTTTTCCTGTGAAATAAGGCTCATATCTTGTTCATCGGCTATTTTGACAGAATATTTAGAGAGAGATTAAGAAAAGCGAAATCAATTTCTTTAACCCGGCTGAACAGGGAATAGGCAGGCAAATGCACGAATGATTTTGAAAAGCACACCTATTAATTTGGAAACCAAGCGAATTATTTCTAAACTCACATGAATTAATTTGAAAACCAAGATAAAAGCTGCGATGCTATTATTCTGGAAGCAAAAAAAAGACAGCGCATATGCGCCGTCTTTTTTATACGATTTTCGGATGATCCGGTTCAGAAACAATCTTCGGATGATCCGGCTCTGATACAATCTTCGGATGATCCGGTTCAGAAAATAAGCCAACTCCTGCTGCAAATGCTAACGAAAAAACTCCAGCGGTGATGCCCATAACTATTTTTTTCATGACAAGCTCTCCCTTGTTATTTAATTTGCATATGCACGTTTCAAAGCGGTACATACGATTTGGTAATATTGAACGGCTGATTTGTATTTGTGGCGATCTTCGAAGTAGGATGCCATAAGCTCTGAATATTCAATGATATACTGCTGTTTTTCATGCTCGATAAAATAAGGGATAACGACTTCCATCATAAAAAATTCAAATTCAGAAGAGAGATTATCCTCCAGCAAATATTCATAGATTTTAAAATGATAGTCATATTCCTGATTAGGATTATTTTCTAATATGGTTTTACCCTCTACTATCCACTTCTCAGCCTCTTCTTTATTTTCTAATTGATAATAAGCATAAAGAATCGAAAAAATGGTGCTTAATGATTCATTTTTATCTTTAAATTGCAGAGCTTCATTGTAGCGGTCAATTGCCTGTTCATATTTTCTGGTGATTGAACTGAGATACCCCATATTATGATAGATCATTCCAAGCAGACTTTTATCATTCAGCTGCTCGGCAATTTTCCTTGCCAGCAAGTAGCTTTCTTCTGAACGGGTATGTTCCTCGCACCGCAAATAATTAATTCCAAGCAAGATCTGACACTCCGCACATCTCATTAGATCATATCTTGATTGATATATATTTAAAGCAAAGTGAGTGTACTGGATGACCAGTGCCGCTTTTCTTAATTGACTCAGAGTCAGGGCAACCGAATAATAGAGATCTGCTTCTTCCCACTTTTCAAAAGGCAAATGCTTCGTTAAAAAGCGCTCCGCCCCTTTGAGGTGCATAAGGGCTGAAGAATATTTACTTTGAAGATAGTGATGAAGGCCGACAAATTTCTCGTAATAATAAGTCATCTTTTCTTCGAAGATATCTTTGTACAAATTGATCTTTTCAAGCAATGCATCCGCTTCTGCAAACTCTCTTTCAGTCAGCAAATACCTGAATTCAAACAGGACAAAGTAAATCATGGCTGTTGTGTCACTCGATGACTGGATTTCTTTCTGCAGGTCAATGTACCTTTTTTTCAGATGATCGTGCTTGCGGTGAACGATATCATGATACCAGTCAAATAAGGATTTCATCAGGGGAATTTCTTCTTCTTCGATGAGGTTGATCTCAAGCCTGCTGCATAGGTAATCAAGTACTTCAATACTTGCGGTCGTCTGATTGTTTTCGATTTTCGATAAGTAAGAAGTGGAAATGATGCCTCGTGAAAGTTCCTCCTGCGTCTTATTCTGCTGTATGCGATAGAACCTTATTCGACTTCCGATTTCCATGTTCAGCACCTCATCTTATACTAATCTGTATGTTTAGTTCTCTCTTTATTATGCCGAATCCTTTTACATTCGTATTGGGAAAATAGACTCAATTTTTCTGAATAATACATAAAATAAAGACCCATATTTCCCAATATGCAAAAAATCCAGGAAACATCCCTCCTATTTCCTCCTATTATTCCTGAAAATAGCCCCGCTTTTCCCAATACAAATGACTCTATTAAAATGGTAGCATAATTGATAGAATAGTCAAACTTTTTTAGACTCCATGATAATTCTATACTATTTAAGGAGGTTTATTCATGAAAAAGGGGAAGGCTCAGAGTATTTTGTCAGCTATTATTCTTATTTTCTCCATGATTTTTTCTGTATATCCTGCTCTTAATAAATATCAGGATGATGCCATTTTTTATGGAACGTCCATACCATCGCAGCACGCAGCTGCTGCAGCCGCATTCATTTTTTCTAAATGCCCTAACATGTCAAAAACTGAGTTGCACAGCCGTGTGAAAAACACCGCTGTCCGTCTCGGTAATCTCTTTTATTATGGTGCAGGACTAATTAGTGAACAGGGTGCGGCGATCCAAATAGAAAAATAGAGCTCGGTCCTTTTGGACATGAGCTCTATTTCAGGTTTTAGACAACTTTTAATTCTACCTCGATATTTCCTTTTGTTGCTTTTGAATAAGGACAAACACCATGAGCTTTCTGTACAAGCTCTTCCGCTCTTTCTTTTGATATGTCTGGAATGTGAACTTCTAAAATAACAGATAAACCGAAACCAGAATCGTCCTTCCCAATTGATACATGTGATGTAACAGATGTTTGGCCGATATTTTCGCGCTCGGTTCTCGCTACCAGATTTAATGCACTGTCAAAGCAAGCGGAATATCCTGCTGCAAATAATTGCTCAGGATTCGTTCCCTCTCCGCCTCTTCCGCCAAGTGCTTTAGGCATATCAATGGCAAGGTCAAGCTCTTTGTCTTTCGTTTGGACTCTTCCTTCTCTTCCGCCTGTTGCAGTTGCAGTTGCTGTGTAAAGTTTTTTCATGTTAGGATCCCCATTTCATTTTATAAAATTAAATTGTGCATAATTTGTTTTTGCAAAATTAATATAACAGCGATATAATGGGTTTGTCAATCAATAAATGTCGGGAGCAATGAACCAATGCCATCAGAGAAACATCCTCTCAGCCTGGAACAGCAGCTTTGTTTTTCCATTTATGCGTGTTCTAGAGAGATGACAAAAATGTACAGACCCATTTTGCAGGAGCTTGAACTGACGTACCCTCAATATTTGGTCATGCTTGTACTGTGGGAGCATGAAAAAATGAGCGTGAAGGACTTGGGCAAGGAACTGTTTTTGGATTCAGGCACACTCACTCCCCTTCTGAAAAGACTTGAAGAAGCCGGTTTGGTTGAGCGCATTCGTTCTAAAGCAGATGAGCGCAAAGTAGAAATCAGTTTAACGGCAAAGGGCCTGAAATTGAAAGAAGAAGCGTACCGTGTCCCTGAGTATATGCTGAATTCAAGCGGTCTTTCACAGGAAGATTTCCAGAGGCTGAATCACGAATTTCGGAGTCTGCTTAAAAAACTGACTTCTTTATAATTATTTTTCTTCAAAATGAACTATAGTAGTTTATAACAGCTAAAAAGTGACGATATATAAATTATTCACGGATATTTTGCATGAAATGTGAGGTGATTCTCTTGAATATGGTAGATATTCTAATTGAGAAATATCGGCAGGAAATGTTTGAAAGCGCCAAAAGAGACGGACTTAGTTCCGTGACTACCCTAAAAGCAAGCCAGCAGCTTGACCGCATTTTAAATATCGGCATGCAAATAGAACCGTCGAAATGGATGGAACGAAAGAATCAAGTATTGAATTAACGATATAGGAAAAAAAGGGGAAACATCTAAAGCTCACTAAAAGCCAATAAAGATCAGGCTGAATATCCAGTTAGACTATTGACGGGAGGGATAGGCGCTCGATCCGATATAAATGTGTGAAGAAATGGATTGTCTAATAAGTCTATAAAATGAAGAAGACAGGAAAAACAAATGTTTTTTCCTGTCTTTTCTTTTAGGATCATTTCATAAATTTTGTTGTTATTAGACTCCATGTTACAAACTTTAAGTGGATTGCAGCGGAAGGAACTTGACTCCTGCGGGAAAATAGAGGGAAATGGGAGACCCCGCAGGCATGCCGAGGAGGCTCCCACCCTCCCCGCGGAAAGCAAGTTCCTCTCGCTGCAAGGAACGGACAACATTTATAACATATAACAATAATTATGCTAAAACAGACTTTTTGTACTGCTCCTTTTAAGGGTTTTCTTTTTCTTCAACCACCTGATCCACATAATCAACAATCAGTTCATCTTCATCTGTTTCCCTCACACGGAAGGCAATGGCCTTGGTCTCGTTTTGATCATCCTGATCATAATAGGCGCGGAACACATAAAAGCTTTCTTCTTTAATTTCAAAATCTTCGAGTTCCAGATTGTCTATCTTCCACTTCTTTTTCAGCGAAATCAGCTCTTGAGGAGAGTGATAAGCTCCTTCTAAATAGATGTCTCTCATCTCTCTTTTATTTTCATCCAGAATGGCTTCAAGCATATCCTCAGTCACAACAAGCCTTCGGTCACGGCCCTCATCTTCATCCTTGCAGGCAGACAGGAACAGGGCAAGAAGACAGAGGATTAGAACCTTATGTATGTTTCTCACTTATTTACCCCCGTACAAACTGAAACCGGCCCAAAACAGGCCGGCTGATCAGCTTGATAGTTTATTTGAACCTGTCATTTCATCTGGAGGAACAAAAGTCACTTTTTGCCCTTGTTCATTCCATTCTATCTTCAGTTTTTCTCCCACATCAATTTCACATATATTTCGAATCTCACTCGGAATGGTTATCGTTCCCTTGCTGCTTAAAGTCGTTTCATTTTCATAGGCGTTGTTATCATCCATGATTAAATCGATGGTTTTACCATCTGTCTGAACGATGACCCGTTCACCTGTCTGTATGTTTAATTTTTTGCGAATGTAGGAAGGAATCATCACTTGACCATTTGACCAGATTTTCACGAAAAATGGACCTGTTTTCATCGATATCACTCCATTCCTTCTAAAGATACCTTCTATTATAGCATGAAAAACGGCCATTTCCTTTTTTCACGCACTGATTCAGGCTGCAGCCATGGCAGCACTAAAAATCAATCAGAGATCCTGATTGCTTTCAAGCCTCCATTTTTTTAGCAGCGCTGGTGGATTTTCTAAGGACAAGCTCTGTCGGGAGAATGTAATCTTTCCCTTCAATCCCTTCATTTAAAGCCTGATAGATAAGATGAGCTGCGAGCGAACCAATTTCATAATTGGATTGCTTGACCGTCGAGAGCGGCGGTGAGATATATTGGGAAATTTCAATATCGTCAAAGCCGATGATGGATAAATCATCTGGTATATGCAGACCGGATTCTTTAAATGCTTTTAATGCTCCGACAGCCATTTCATCATTTGCACAAAAGACGGCAGATGGCGCATTTCCTTGCATCATGAGGATCTTGGCAGCATAATAGCCGCCTTCCCTCGTATATTGTCCCTGAAGGATCCAGCTTGGATGAAGAGTAATTCCTGAGTCTTTAAGGGCCTGTTTATACCCTTCAAACCGAAGCTGGTTATCACGATTATGGGAAGGTCCTCCAATATATGCGAGCTCTTTGTGGCCAAGTTCTATTAAATGCCGTGTTGCCTGATAGCCTCCAGAAAAATTATCAACAAGCACATGGATGATCGAATCGCTCTCAAGCTTCCGGTCAAGGACGATGATTGGAAAATCCTCTCTTACCGACCCAAGAATCAGTTCATCCGGAAGACTTTCAGCCAAAATAATGACGCCATCCACCCGGCGCTCCTGCAAAAACTTTGAAGCTGTTGTCACATTGCCTCCGATGGAACTGCAGGCGATAAGACCATATTGATGAGTAAGGAGCGTGTCTTGCACACCCCGCATTAATTCAGAATAAAAGGGTCCGGATAGATCCTGCACGATAATCCCGATTGTTTCGGTTTTGCTTCGTTTCAGGTCTCGTGCAATCCCGTTTTTTTGATAGTTTAACGTTTTTGCAGCTTCTAAAACACGTTTTGCGGTTTCTGCATTCACTCTTGAATTATGATTTAACGCATAGGATGCTGTTGAAACAGCTACCCCTGCCAATTTAGCAACATCTTTGATTGTGGCCATACGATTTCTCCACCTTACTTTCATTGCTTCTTTCTGGTTGCCTGAGATGACTTTAACGGAGTTGTTTCCGGGGAGTTCGAGGTTGTGGATACGGTCAATCGCTATTCAAACCGGCACGAAATGTCCGGTTTGAATGCGAAATAGGACCTGTTTAATCTTAGAATACTGCTTAAGCCCACCACATATTCGTCGGCTGTTCTTTAATTAATACGCTTTTCAGATTTGTGACCGCACGCTGGAAACCTTCTTCAATCGACATGATCGGATCTTCATGCTCAATGCTTACAACATAGTCATATCCGTATGTTCTTAGTGCGCTGATCATATCAGACCATTCCTGCATGCTGTGTCCGCAGCCGACAGAACGGAAATTCCATGCTCTTGACTGAATTTCGCCGTAAGGCTGCATGTCAGTCAAGCCATACATGTTGATGTTGTCCTGATCAAGGTATGTGTCTTTTGCATGGAAATGATGTATCGCTCCTGCTTTGCCAAGGATTTTAATGGCGCCGACAGGATCAATGCCCTGCCACCATAAGTGACTTGGGTCTAGGTTAGCACCGATTGCATCACATGTTTCTTCTCTTAGTTTTAAAAGAGTATAAGGAGTGTGAACAAGGAATCCGCCGTGAAGCTCTAAACCGATTTTCACGTTTAGACTTTGTGCAAGCCCTCCGACTTCCTTCCAGTAAGGAATCAATTTTTGCTCCCACTGCCATTTTAATACGTCATTGTATTCGTTCGGCCATGGTGCTACCGGCCAGTTTGGATATTTTGCATCTTCATGATCGCCTGCTGTTCCGGAGAAACAGTTGACAACAGGAACGTTCATTTCATTCGCAAGCTTAATCGTGTTAACCAAAGTTTCATGAGATTCAGCAGCAAATGCCGCATCCGGTGAAATCGGATTGCCGTGGCAGCTGAACGCGCTGATTGTCAGTCCGCGTGAAGTAACTTTTTCCAAATACTCATTTTGCTTTTCCTTGTTGCCCAGAAGTTCTTCTAAAGAACAATGTGCATTGCCAGGATAGCAGCCTGTTCCAATCTCAACCGCTTCAACACCTGATGCTTTCACATAATCTAACATTTCATCAAGATTTTTATCTGCAAATAAAACAGTAAATACTCCAAGTTTCATCGTAATCTTCCTTTCTATGCTTTTAATAGCTCGTCCATTTTTTTCGAATTGAGCGCAACTGCGTCCATCAAATCGCCATCAAAATGCTCCTGTTCAACGATAAACCATGGCAGTTCAAGCTCTTTTCCAAGGGTAAGCAATGATTTCATGTCAAGTTGTCCAGTGCCGATGACTGTGCTCTGTTTCTCGCCATTTGTTTCTTTCATATCTTTAATATGAAGGGTCACAACACGCTCGCGCTGCTCTTTGATAAGTGCCAGAGGATCAAGTCCCGCAAAAGAAACCCAATAGCAGTCAAGCTCGAATTTTACAAGCTTTGCGTCCGTCTCATTGAGCAAAACATCAAAAGGTGTCTGCTCTCCGAATTGATGAAATTCGAAATCATGATTATGATAAGCAAGCTGCAGGCCTTCCTGCTTAATGATTTCACCAGCTTTGTTCAATTCTTCGGCAATTCGCTTGTAATCAACAAGTCCTGTTCTTTGCTCTTCCGTCAAATAAGGCATGATAATCAGGTCGTTTCCGATTTCCTGATTGTAAGAAATCACTTGTTTAAGCCCGTCCCCCGTAATTTGGTCATAAGGCACATGACTCCCCGCTGCCTTCAGTCCATACTCTGTTAATGCTTTTTTCAGACGATCGGCAGGCGTGTCATAATAGCCTGCAAATTGTACCCCTTCGTACCCGAGATCCGCCACTTTTTTCAAAGTGCCGAGAAAATCCTCCTCAAGCAGTGTTCTGATTGTATAGAGCTGAAGTCCTTTTTTCGTCATGATTTCTCCCCCTTATGAAAGTTTAACGATTGTTTTTGTTTCGTTTGACTCTAAAGCGCCGAGAACGATTTTAAGAGATTTGTAGCCTTCTTCTCCGGAAACGGCAGGCTCAGTGTTGCCGATGATGCTGTCTACGAATTTATCGATGACTTTTGAGGATGTTTGTCCGCCTTCATCGTTTGATTGAATTTTGCCTAGTTCATAGTTAACTACTTCACCCGTAGTATATTGAGCAATTAAAGAGAATTCTGGATGATCTTCTAAACGAAGAACGCCTTTTTCACCGTAAATTACTGTTGCATTATCTTCTTTGCTGTAAGACCAGCTGGCTGCAAGTGATCCCATAATGCCGCTTTCTGTTTTTAAAACACATACTGCATTATCATCAACATCTGCGCCTTCTTTAGCAACTGTATCAACGAATGCTGCCACCTCTGTTACTTCTTCGCCAAGAATGTAGCGCATTAAATCTGCTTTATGAACACCAAGGTCTCCCATTGCACCGATAAATGCGTCTTCTTTCTTGAAGAACCAGCTTTCGCGTCCGTCTGCACTCCAGCCTTCAGGACCGCCATGGCCAAATGCTGTACGGAAAGAGAATACTTTGCCGATTTCTCCATTTTTGATCAGTTCTCTCGCTTTTTCATGTGAAGGCACAAAACGCTGGTTGTGGCCGATCATAAGCTTGCGGCTGTTTTCTTTCGCAGCTGCAATCATTGCTTCTGCTTCTTCTTTTGATGTAGCCATTGGCTTTTCGCAAAGAACATGTTTGCCTGCATTTAACGCAGCAATTGAAATTGGCGCATGAAGGGCATTTGGAGTACAAACGCTTACAGCGTCAATCTCTTCTAGGGCAAGCATCTCTCTGTAGTCTGTGAATGCTTTTGCATTGTATTGCTGCGCAGTAAGGTTTGCACGGTCTTCGTTAATATCGCAGACAGCTACGATTTCAGCAAATTTGTTTCCTGCCCATTCAGGCAAATGTCTGTGCTTTGAAATGCTTCCGCATCCGATAACGCCGATTTTTAAAGTTTTCATGATTATTTCCTCCAATGTGTTAAGTTATGAAATCGATTCCCAGATCAACATTCTATTTTATTCTTTTCTTTCAAAATAAACAGGTTCGCCTGTTTCAGACGATTTATAAATCGCTTCCAAAATTTCAGTTACGATAAGGGCTTGTTCAGGTTTTACAATTGGGTCTTTATCTTCAATAATGGATTCAATCCATAGTCTAGCTTCAATATCTGCTTCGCTTTCAAGCTTGCCGTCAACAACGGGTGCTCCTGATTCATCCAAGTCCACCATCGTCGTATAAAGCTTGCCGTGCCGCTCGCCATTGATGCGGAGGCCATTCTCCATATCCGCTCCGCCTTCAGTTCCCATCAGAGTGCATTTGCTCTCCCCGACATTCAAGGAATTCAGTGCCCAGCTTGACTCAAGGAAGATCGTTGCTCCGTTTTGCATCGTAATATAGGCGAATGCTGAATCTTCAACTTTGAATTGTTCAGGATCCCAAGGACCCCAGAGATTTGCAGCATTTTCTTTTGTGCCAAGTTTATGAAAAGCGGTTCCGACAACCATTTTTGGCTCATAATTATTCATCATCCATAACGTCAGATCAAGTGCATGAGTGCCGATGTCGATTAATGGACCTCCGCCCTGCTTTTCTTTATCCAAAAACACGCCCCATGTCGGTACTGCGCGTCTTCTGATGGCATGTGCTTTTGCAAAATAGATATCACCAAGCTCGCCTTCTTCACAAAGTGTTTTTAAATGCAGGCTGTCTGCCCGGTAGCGATTCTGGTATGCAACCGATAATTTTTTGCCTGTACGCTTTGCCGTCTCAAGCATTTTTCGCGCTTCAGCAGCAGAGGTTGCCATCGGCTTTTCGCACATCACATGCTTCCCTGCTTCCAAAGCTGCAATTGAAATGTCTGAATGTGAATCATTCGGCGTACAAACATGTACAACATCCACTCCAGGATTTGCAAGCAATTCTCTAAAATCTGTGTAATGTTCAGCCATTTCTGATCCATATTGCATTTTCGCTTCAATCGCTCTTTCTTCAACAAGATCAAAAAAAGCCACCATTTGAACATTCTTCAGCCGTGCGAGAGCAGGCATATGCTTCCCGGTTGCAATTCCTCCGCACCCGATAATTCCAACTCGAACAATCGTACTCATAGTCCACCTCCGAGTTATTTCCGATTATAATTTGAAACGTTTCACATCAATTAAAAAATATATGTAGAAATTCCTTTATGAATAAAGCGGAATTCAATGTGAAACGTTTCGACAAATTCATTCTAACATGAAAGCGCTTTTAATAAAATAAAAATTTGAAAATATTATTCTATAAATTTATTTTTCATGTATTCTTGAAAAAAGCTTTTATTTAAAACTTTTTTCGAAGATCTCAGTCTAATGGATACAGGCAGCAAAGGATTTGGCAGAAATGCCGTTTTTAATAGTGAAAGCGGGGATTTTCTAGCCTTTATAACAAATCAATTTAACCATTTATATAGCCAGTCTGATTTCCTTTTACACGGAGAAACCGCAGAACAAAAAGGAGGAATACACTTTGACAGACCCCACACTCGCGGAAAAAGCCATCAAAGGTGATGACGGGGCCTTCCTGCTTCTAATAAAGCAGCATAAGGAACAGCTTTACCGGACGGCATTTATGTATTTAAGAAATGAAACGGATGCGCTTGAAGCCGTACAGGAAGTCACATTCCGTGCATATAAATCGCTTCATAAAGTGAAAGAGCCTTCTTTTTTCACCACCTATCTGATTCGGATCATGCTGAATTATTGTCATGATCAATTGAAGAGAAAAAAAAGATTCCAGATTAATGAGAAACTGGCTGCCTCTGGTTCCGGCACCGATTCCTTTGTTTATCTTGAAATTGAAGAGGCCCTGCTGCGGCTGGATGAAAAATACCAGAATGTAATCTTGATGAAATACATTTACGATCTTAAAATCAAAGACATCGCACAGCAGCTGAATCGTCCGGAGAGTACAGTGAAAACCTGGCTTACTAAAGCACTCGCTTTATTGCGCAAGCAGCTTGACGAGGGAGGGAATTTTCATGTTTGAAAGAGAAGAAAGCGAGTTAACAAGATTAAAGAAAAAGACAGATCAGATTAAAGTCCCAAAAGACAGTCTTGATGATGCGATTATGGCAGGCTATCAAAAAGCGAAACGGACAAAAAAGCGGCCGTCGTTTAAATGGGCGTCGCTTGCTGCAGCTGTTTTCATTTTCACATTCATTACACTTGTACGGGTCTCCCCAGTATTTGCAGAGTATGTTAGTTCTTTTCCCGGAATGGAAAAAATGGTTGAAATCATCCGCTTCAACAAAGGGCTGTTGTCCGCAGTCGAAAATAATTTTGCACAGGAAATTGGGGTATCGGATGAACATAGCAGCATTAAAATCACAATTGATTCAGCGATCATGGATCAGAGGAAATTGAAGATTTTTTATACCGTTCATAATCAGTCAGAAAAGGCAAAAGTAAAAGTAAAAAACATGGAATTGCATTCAGGCTCTGCCGATTTAACTCAAAATGCTTTTTTCACTTCAGGGCATATAGACGAGGAATTAGCAAAAAATAAAAGTTCGAATTGGTCAATGGAATATGATTTTTCGGAGCCTATGACTAAAGAAGATTTTCAGCTCAAATTGGAGGTTCATACTAAGAGGCCCCTTTCCCGACCTGAGGCAGCTGTGTTTCAATTCTCCTTTCACCTGGATCAGGATCTGGTTGATGAAAAAATGAAAGTGATCAATATTGATCAGACCGTTACAGTCCAAAAACAGAAAATCACATTCAAAAAGGCCGAGATCACTCCCCTTTCTGCAGCACTGCAAGTTCAGTACGATAAGAATAATACAATGGAGCTCTTTGTATTTGAGGACCTCAGGCTTGTCGATGAAAAAGGAGAGCCATGGTCGATTTATCATAATGGACTTGTTGGAAAAGAAATCAGTGCATCAGAAGATATGATTTATCTAGAAAGCAATTATTTTGAACAGCCAAAGGAACTTTACCTCGAATTCAGCAAAATCCGTGCAGTTAAAAAATCGGATTTAGTTGTCATCGTTGACCCTGAGACGAATACCGTGCTAAAGAGACCTCAAGATGATGTGTTCAATAAAATTGAGGTAATAAAAAATGAAGTTTCTTTTGCCTATTATGAGAAGAAAGAAGCCTCAAGCATGTTTATCAATGAGGTAACAGATGCGAATGGCGTCAATTTGTCCGGCAGTTCTTCTGGCGAAGGTCCATCTTCTGATACCGGCGAAAAACGATTCGCCATCCAGTTTGACCGCAGCAAAATAACGAAAGGCCCGCTTTCTATGAAATTTGTAGACTATCCTGGCTATATAGAAAAAAAGACAAGAATTCAAATCAAATGAGAAAATGCCCGCTGACTGTCAGCGGGCATTTTTTGTTAGTTGCGGCGCAATTTCGCAAGCAGACGCAAAATCTCAAGATATAGCCAAACTAAGGTGACCAGAAGAGCAAATCCTGCATACCATTCCATATGCTTAGGAAGACCTGCCTTTGATCCATTTTCAATAAAGTCGAAGTCGAGCACAAGATTCAAGGCTGCAACAATGACGATTGCGACTGAAATGAGAATGCCAATCGGAGATGCATCATGCAAAAAAGGAACCGTTACGCCGAAGAAGCTAAGCACAAATGACAGCAAGTACATAATCATAATCCCGCCTGTTGCTGCGATAACTCCTAATCTGAAATTGCGTGTTACTTTGATTAATCTAGAACGGTAGGCCAGCAGCAAAGCAAGGAAAACACTTGCCGTAAGAAGCACAGCCTGCATCACGATTCCTTCATAGAGTGATGCGTAATAAGCTGAAATCCCTCCAACAAACATCCCTTCAAGCACAGCATATACAGGCGCCAAAACTGGAGCCGTCTTTGGAACAAAGCTGACAATCAGCGCAACAATAAATCCGCCAATCGCCCCGCCGATCATAATTGCTGTCACATCCTGGCCCTGTGCACTGTAATACCAGGCTGCACCTGCCGCAGTAATCAAAATAAACAGCAGCAAAAATGATTTATTAATTGCTCCCATAAGCGTCATCGGCTTGCTTGCGTATGATCCTTCCCGTTTTGTAAAAGCTTTTAAAGCTGGATTTGAAGTTCTCAAATGATCTCTTCCTCTCTTTTGTGGTTGAGTGTAATACGTCCAATCAGCCAAAAAGTTTCATGACCAAAATAGTTTGCTAGTTTCAGTATATCTTATTTCTTCGCAGGATATGAAAATCTTCTTCACTGTCACTATAAAGAGATATGAAGAATGAGTAGCAGAAGAATGAATTTTCTTCATTTCTCTTTAAATTCTCTTTAAGTTCTCTTTATCTATTCTTTATATATAATCTATCTATGCAGCTGCTCATTTTGAACACCTCTTGTGCTCATTTTGTATGATCAGTATTTTGTTCTTTATTTGAGGTGCTCAATTTGTATTGACCTGATCATTTTGTTCGATTTTGGAGCTTTGCCAATTATAAAAAAACGCCAATCAGCGGTGATCCCCTGTATTTTCTCAACAAGCTCAATTGTTTTCCAGGAAGGGTTTTTTAGAGACCGGACACACAATCCAAGTCCACAAAAAAACCTGAAATTCAGGCGCTCATTTTTCACCCAGATGCCAATTTCCAGATCATCTTCTATGTATAATATATTCAAGTGATTTCATCTCCTCCCCATATATGCTACAAAATATGGATGACCCTGAAAAGAGATAAAAATAAACATACTTGCCGTTTTCATTTTCTCAACAACGAAAAAAACCGGTCAGAAACCGGTTTTTCCCATTATTTTTTCAGTTTTAACACCTGTCCAAGATTAGCCACCAGATTCTCTGTATAGAGAGGGCCTTTTTCAAGCGCCTCTTCTAATGTTGAAATTCCAGGGACGATTGAAAAAACGGAATCAATTCCCTCTTCATGTACGCTTTCATACCCATCGCCGATTGAACCCGCAATCGCAATAACAGGGATATTCATCTTTTTTGCAGTTCGTGATACCCCGACAGGCGTTTTGCCGTGAATGGTTTGTCCATCAATTCTGCCTTCACCAGTTATGACAAGATCCGCTCCAGCCATGTGCTTTTCAAGCTCCACGGTTTCTATGACAATGTCGGCTCCGCGCTTTAGATTCGCATTCAAAAAGGCAAGCAGCCCAGCACCCAGTCCTCCTGCTGCACCGGATCCTTCGCTTTTTTCAACATCCTTGCCCGTTTCTTTTAGGATAAGAGAAGCATAATGTGCAAGGTTTTGATCTAGTAAAGCAACTGTTTCATTTGTAGCTCCTTTTTGTGGACCGAATATGGCGGAAGCGCCGTTCGGCCCTGTCAAGGGGTTATCGACATCACAGGCAACATCAATGGCTACACCTGATAATTCTTTCATCATTCCAGATACATCAATTCTTGCTAGCTTTGATAAGGCGCCTCCGCCGTATGCTAAATCTGCTCCCTCTGCATCAAGGAATTTCACTCCAAGCGCTTGAGCCATGCCCATGCCGCCGTCATTCGTTGCACTTCCCCCAATGCCGATAATCAAATGCTCTGCCCCTTTTTGCACGGCATCTTTAATAAGCTCGCCAGTACCGGCAGTTGAGGTCATTAACGGATTTCTTCTTTCAGGCGGAACTAGATGAAGCCCTGAAGCAGCCGCCATTTCAATGACAGCTGTCTTCCGGTCTCCAAGCCAGCCGTATTCAGCTTCAACAGGAAGACCTAAAGGACCTGTCACAGTCAGGGAGGTAAACGTTCCGCCTGTTGCATCCACCAAGGCCTGAACAGTCCCTTCCCCGCCGTCGGCCATTGGAATTTTAACCGTCTGCACTTCAGGCAAGGACCGTCTTAATCCGCGTTCTATTGCTTCACATACTTCGAGCGCCGTCATGCTTTCTTTAAATGAATCTGGTGCTATCACAATCTTCAACTCTTTCAGCTCCTATCCGAACAGTTTGAATACGCCAAATATTAAGGTAGAGATAACCGCCAGTGTGAATCCGACAAGAGATTCATAGGGAATCAGCTTCATTCTTTCTTTCATTCCCATAAAAACACTTCCGCCTGTTGCATGAAAGAAGCTTCCGTGGGGAAGATGATCAAGCACAGTAGCACCCGCATGCACCATGGCTGCTCCTGCAAGTCCGGATATCCCGATTTCCATAATTGTCGGAGCAAATACACTGCTTGCTACTGCTGTGCCCGCTGTTGTCGAGGCAGTAGCCATTGACATTAAAATACCTGATGCGGGAGCCAGAATAAATGCCGGCAGTCCAGAAGCATTTAAACCTGCTACAATCACATCCTTAAGACCTGAATTCGCAATAATTCCTGCAAGCGTCCCTGTTCCGATAAGCATGATTGCAACACCAGACATTTTCAAAAGCCCTGAAGTGGCAAAATCGGTTAAGCGGGTACCGTTCTTTGTCGCGATTGCTCCAATGATGCCGCCTAGAGGCAAAGCGATAATCGGATCGACCGCAATATCAAAAACCGGTCTTAACGCAAGCAATAAGATGGCCGCAAGCGGACCGCTGATGGCTGCTGCAAAAGAAGGCAAATTGCCGCCATCCTGAGAAGTAATTTCTTCAGCTTTTACCTGTTCACCTTTTAAAACCATTCTTTTAGCTAAAACATATGTGACAATGACACCAAAAACAGCAGGAATGATGCCGGCTGCCATCACGGATGTAAGCGGCACGTCAAATGCATCTGCTGCCGCAATCGTATTTGGATTTGGCGACATAATATTTCCTGCTTTTCCTCCACCGATCATCGCAAGCAAAATCGCCGGCTTAGAGAGCTTTGCCCTTTGTGCAATGGCAAGAGCAATCGGTGCAACGGTAATAACAGCTACATCTATAAAGACACCGACCATTGTTAAAAGCATCGTTGCTATTACGAGGGCAAGCAGTGAGCGTTTTTCTCCTATTTTCTTTATGATCGTATCTGCTATCACTGAGGCAGAACCTGATTCAATCAGCACACCAGCAAGTACGCCTGCAGCTAAAATTCTCAGAACAGCCGGCGTGATATCCTTGGCGCCGGTGATCATTAATTCTACGGTTTCCGTCAGATTGACTCCCCCAAGAAGGCCGCCTGCCAGCGCGCCAGCCATCATGCCGTATGCCGGAGGTACTTTCTTTAAGATGAGAACGATTGCAACAATCAGTGCACACACTGCACCGAAAGCGCTTACTTGAATATCCAATGGTGTTTCCCCCTTTGTAAGTGTTTCATTTATCTAATTGTAATCGCTTACTAAAAAAGAATCATTGTCACAGATAACAAAAAAAGAAAACAATAATGGTGGCTTATTTGTGCAAATGCACAGCTTAAGTCACCATTATTGCTGCATATAAGGTCATCAAATCCAGCGTTTTCCTCGGATTATAAGATGTAATTTCTTCTATTTTATCAAGCCTGTATCTGAGAGTGTTTCGATGGATAAACAGCTCCTCAGCTGTTCTATTCATGTCCCCGTCAAACAGAATGAATGCTTTTAAGGTTTGCAGCAGTTCTCCATTTCGGTCTGAGCGGTGTAAAATGCTCATCGTATAAGTAAATAGCTCATGTTTCGTTTCGTCTTTCTTATTTCTGAGCAATACGGAAAGCGCCCAATCTGTATATGTGTAGAAATAACCATCAGCACAGTGTTTTCTTGCAGCATCCAGGGTTTCTTTTGCACTCTCATAAGAAAGGGATACTCCGCAAAGTCCTTCGTACAGGTAACCAAGAGCACCGTATATTCCAAGGTCCATTTTTATAAGCATGTCATTCATTTTATTCACCACAACCGATGACTGAACAGTTTTGCTTTCGATCAGCCAGACAATCTCTGCAGCAGAAGTTGTTACGATTAAATCATTATTTCCGGCTTTCAGCTCCAATTCTTTCATAAAGCCCTGCCTGTTTTTTAGAGGAATCTCTTCAGGAAGGAGAAAAAGAACAGCCTGTCTTTCTATGGAAATGTTCAGATTCAGGCGTTCTGCCCGTTCTTTAAATTCAGCTGTCTGCTGCTCCCCGCCTTTTAATAGCTGAATGAGCGTTTCTTGTTTTAATGCTTCATTCCACCGCATTTGATCAGCTAAATAAGCCTGTTCTATTGTAAGCTCAGCCGCCATTTTTACAAGCTCTCCAAACGGAGCGACAACTGAGGGATCACCGGTAATGCCGATTACTCCGATTAATTCCTGATGGAAAAAAATCGGCAAATTGACTCCCTGCTTCGTTCGCGGATAATTTTGGCTGTCCTGCTCTGTAAACACAACTTTTTCTTCAGTCTGCAGAACTTTCAGTGCTCCGTGATGTTCATCGCCAAGTCGTGTGCTGTCACCGGAGCCGATTAAGATTCCATCCTTGTTCATGACATTGACATTGTAGGGAATAATGGACATCGTTCTTGCGACAATCTCTTTTGCGAGTTTCTCATTCATTCGATTTCTCCTGCTGATCGTTTTCTTAAATTCTATCATTCAAAAAATAAATGACAATTATTCAATATTTCTAAAAAATATGAAACTTTACGCCTATTATGCCGTATAAGTAAGTGGGACCCAAAGAAAGGAAATTTTACCAAAAAAGAAAGAGAGAGGGGGATAGACATGTTTGGTTACCCGATTGAAACCATTTTTTTAATCGGACTGATTATCGCCGGAAGCTTGACCTTGCTGTTTGTCTTTTTCGGAGACGCCGCCCTAGGCATCACCGAAGGTATTCCGTTTTTAAGTCCGACGCTTGTCCTCGCATTTATGACATTCTTTTTTGCCTGCGGATACATTCTTGAGATGACCGCCCTGTTTTCAATGTTTCTTTCCATACTCATTTCCATCTTCAGTTCAGCAATTCTAGTTACTCTGCTTCACATTTTTGTATTCGTTCCGCTTTCTTCAGCTGAGGAATCGCTTTCTTATCATGAATCAGAGCTCAAAGGCCGTGTCGGCCATGTGATTACATCCATCCCAGTTGACGGATTCGGTGAAGTGCTGCTTTCAAGCAGTGTCGGCTCGATTTCAAAAACGGCTGCAAGCTTTGATAATACCCCAATTCCAAGCGGAACAAAGATTCTAGTTATTGAAAGCAAAAACAGCATCGCATTCGTCACATCGTATCAGCCATTTGAAGACACACTTAAGGGGGACACATTATGACCATGCCAATCATTATTGTTTTATGTATTGTCTTTTTCATTCTCATTGCTTTAATCGCCGTATTTGTTACAAAATACCGGACAGCAGGGCCGGATGAGGCACTTATTGTAACGGGAAGCTATCTTGGCGCTAAAAACGTCCATACTGATGAAAACAGCAACAAGATCAAAATTGTCCGCGGCGGAGGAACGTTCGTGCTGCCTGTCTTTCAGCAAGCAGAACCGCTGAGCCTTCTATCAAGCAAATTGGACGTTTCTACACCTGAAGTCTATACCGAACAAGGCGTTCCCGTCATGGCAGATGGAACGGCGATCATTAAAATCGGCGGTTCCATCGGAGAGATCGCAACAGCTGCTGAACAATTTCTCGGGAAATCAAAAACAGACCGCGAGCAGGAAGCGCGTGAGGTTCTAGAGGGCCACCTCCGCTCAATTCTCGGCTCAATGACCGTTGAGGAAATTTACAAAAACCGCGAAAAATTCTCTCAGGAAGTACAGCGCGTGGCTTCTCAGGATCTGGCGAAAATGGGACTTGTCATTGTATCCTTCACCATTAAAGATGTCCGTGATAAAAATGGATACCTTGATTCTTTAGGAAAACCGAGAATTGCCCAGGTCAAGCGCGATGCTGACATTGCTACAGCTGAAGCTGAAAAAGAAACCCGCATCAAACGGGCAGAAGCAGCAAAAGAGGCGAAAAAATCAGAGCTTGAGCGTGCAACAGAAATTGCCGAAGCGGAGAAGCTGAATCAGCTGAAAATGGCAGAATACCGTAGAGATCAGGATACAGCAAAAGCAAATGCCGATCAGGCCTATGACCTTGAAACGGCAAAAGCAAGGCAGCATGTTACTGAACAAGAAATGCAGGTTAAAATCATCGAACGTCAAAAGCAAATTGAACTTGAAGAAAGAGAAATCCGGCGCCGCGAACTTCAGTATGATTCTGAAGTGAAGAAAAAAGCAGATGCAGACCGCTACTCTGTTGAACAGGCAGCTGCTGCAGAAAAAGCAAAACAGCTTGCAGATGCAGATGCAAATCAGTACCGGATAGAAGCATTGGCAAGAGCTGAGGCAGAGAGAATCCGCATGGACGGATTAGCAAAAGCCGAAGCACAGCGCGCTCAAGGGGAAACAGAAGCCGAAGTCATCCGCCTGAAAGGGATTGCTGAGGCTGTTGCCAAAGAGAAAATTGCTGAAGCATTCGAACAATACGGTCAGGCTGCGATATTGGATATGATTGTGAAAATGCTGCCTGAATACGCAAAGCAAGTTGCAGCTCCCCTTTCAAATATTGATAAAATCACAGTTGTTGACACCGGCGGCAGCGGGGAAAACAGCGGCGCCAATAAGGTTACCAGCTATGCGACTAATCTGATGAGCTCCCTTCAGGAAAGTCTGAAAGCATCCTCAGGCATTGATATAAAAGAGCTGATTGAAAATTACTCCGGAAAAGGCAATATTAAGCAAAGCATCGATCAGCTCTCATTAAATCAGAAGAGAGAAATAGATAAAAAAGAATAGACAAACTAGACGCTTGGAAATCATCCAAGCGTTTTTTCTATATATACATCATGTATGCATCGTTTTCAGGCATAAAAAGATCGCATGCTGTTTTCAGCATGCGCAAGCAGGAAGAGGTGTCTTACAAATATGAGGATTTTGAGAAAAGCATCTTCCTCATAAGACATCCTATTCATTCTTCTTTTTGTTCGCATGTGTGTTTGTCCAAGACGCGTAAAATTTGTCGAAAATCAGCAAATACCCTAATGGGTTCTATGTAAAAAAAAGAGCCCCTGATTTATCATCAGAAGCTCCCGGCTATGATTAGTATCCGCCGTTGCCGCCGTAGAATGAAGCTCCTACGATGATTAAAAGAATAAATAATACGACTACAAGCGCGAAGCCATTGTTGTTTCGATCAGACATTTCTCTTCCTCCATTTCACCTCTTAGTCACTTTCCTTATCAAAATATGTAAAATGATAGTTATTGACATAGGACAAGAGTGGAGTTTGCTAAAAAACCCTCAAATGCCCTAAGTACATTTGAGGGTTCATGCGATTAATCTTCGTCTTCCCATTCTGTTTTCAGAAGGTTTCCGTTTTCTGCTGAAATTTCGACTTCTGCTTCTTTGCCGTTTTCATCCTGAATTTCAAAACTGTAGACTGCTTTTCCGTCTTCATTTTCAAGCTCAGCTTCTTCAACTGTTCCCTTTGCCTCTTTTAATGCAATTTTCGTTGCTTCTTCCAAACTGATTTTCACCTGCTTAGAATCAACATTAGAATCATCGCCGTCATCATCTTGATTATCGACCTGTTTCTTTTTCGTGATTTCGCCTGAGTCGGCATTTACGTGAAAATCAAAGTCTTTTCCGCCTGACTTCACTTCAATGTCATATACCCAGACACCTGATTCACGTTCAAGCTCCATTTCTGAAATGCTGCCTTTTTGCTCCTTCAGGACGATTTCTTTTGCCTGCTCGTAGCTGATTTTCAGATTTTGCTCTTCTGCCTTTTTCTCTGCCTGGGCACGGTCATTCGGTCCGATAAATTGTGATCCAGCCCCAATTCCCCCAATGACGAGTGCTCCTGTTAATAAAGCTGTTGTTAATTTCATGTTTTATTCCTCCTTGTTTTTCTCTTACAATCTTATCTTAGACCTCGAAAATGATAAAAAAGAGATAGAAACATTAGAAATTGATGAGAAAAACATGAAATGCTTATCATTTATCGTATTATTTACATCTGAAAATAAAAAAACACCTTCTGACAAATCAAAAGATGTTATTCAGTCTTCTTCATTTTCAATGGCTACAGATAAAATTTCCCCTGTAAACGCGTCAATTTGGATGGTTGCTTCCTGCTGTCCTGATTCGATTTCGACTTCATAGAACACACTGCCTTCCTCTTCTTCCAGGTCAATATCTTCTATTTTTCCTTTCACTTCATCCAGCGCGATTTTTTCTGCCTGTTCTTCTGTCAATTTGACAGGCTGCTTTGTTTTTTCAATGCTGCTTTTGTCCTCTGATGTAATTTCACCGCTGTCACCATTCATTTCCACTTTAATTTCTTCCGTTTTTGTAAGCAATAAGATGCTGTAGGTTTCCCCCTGCAAAGTAATCATCTGAACGTTCCCGCTGTAGGTTTGCTCTGCCAGCTTTTTCGCTTCTGCTTCTGTCAGGACCGGTTCATTCTCCCTTTCAAAATCTGCCTGCTTTACCTGCTTCAGGTTTTGGATGCTGCCCGTCGCGGCATCAACTTCGAGCGTATATAGTCCCTTCTTTTCTTCAAGCTCCACCTGATAGACTTCTATGCCATCTGATTTCGTTAACGCTATTTCTTTAATTGTTCCTGTATAGTGCGCTTCTACTAGACTTCTGGCTTCTTCTACGGTTACCTTCACATCACTCTTCATGTCAGAAGCAATCCCGATGATTCCAATGACGCCAATGATCACAATCACACTGATGATGGTCCATTTTCTGTTCATGATTCCCTCCTATTATGCATCCCTTGAAATCATCTTACATCTTCAAGATTAAAACTTCATGAGAATTAAGAAAAGCGGAACCGACTGTTCAACCCCGACAGGCAGATAAGAATTCACCCATAAAGTCCGGTTCCCGCCTTTTTGGGTGAATTTGTTCCGACCGAGGGGTTAGGAGGTGGAGCTAGACATCGAAGCGCAATATTTTATCCTTTCTGATTTATCAAAAAAAGATGAACAGCAGTTCCTTTTCCCTCTGTGCTTTCGATTGAAATTTCTCCTCCATGGGCGTGAACAATTTTCCGGGCAATGGAAAGACCAAGTCCTGTCCCTCCTGTTTCCCTGTTTCGCGCTTTATCCACTCTGAAAAAACGGTCGAATACATGCTCTAGATCCTCCGCCGGAATTCCGATGCCCTGATCGGCAATCGAAAGATGCACCTTCCCATTCTTCCGTTCAGCCGTACATGTGATGTTCTTTGAACTGTACTTCATCGCATTATCGAACAAAATAAACAGCAGCTGCTTCATTTTCAGCTCGTCTGCAAAGATGAACAGCTCCTTTTGATCAAAATGAAAGTCAATATGACGGCTGTAAACCTGCTCGATTGTTCTTCCTGACTGGTGACAAAGCGAAACAAGATCGATTTTTTCCAGCTTCAGCTGCATACGCGCATCATTTTCCGCGAGCTGAAGAAGCTGACCTGTCATTTCTTTCATTCTCACTGCTTCAGAGTAAATCGCATCTACAGATTCTTCCATGACTTCAGGCTTTGTTGTCCCCCATCGCCTCAGCAGGTTTGCATAGCTTTCAATTATTGTTAAAGGGGTTTTCAATTCATGTGAAGCATCGGATATGAACTGCTGCTGTTTTTCAAAATTTGTCTGAAGCAGATCAATCATATTGTTGAACGTATTGGTCATCTGCTGGAGTTCATCCTTAGAATGCCCGCTGACTTCGATTTTTTTAAAGGTTTCCTTTTTCTCAATCTCTTCCATCGTCCTTATTAAAGAGTTGATTGGCTTTAGAATCATCCTGCTCAGCATTCTTCCCGCAAAGAAGGAAGGAACCAATACGAGAAGCGAAGCGATGGCCAGGACGATTTTTAATACATTCAAATTCTCATTCACATTCTCCAGATTTTCGGTTACCTCAAGCTGTACGACTTCTCCATTGCTCCAAATCACCGGTACAGCAGCCTTTGCAAAAGAAAGTCCTTCACCCTTGACGACTTCGCTGCTTTCAGAGGACCGAAATTCCGGAGACAGGATGTTTCGATAATCTGCATTTTTTGAAACAACTAAAATTTCTTTTGATTGATCATTAATAATCCTGATCATCCCGTCAGCAGGCAGATAAGCTCTTAAAAGGTCTGATGAGTTTACCGGCTGGGTTTCATCCTCCCTTATGGCTCCTGCTATGGCTTCAGCCTGCAGCTTTACCCGGTCCAGCTCGCTGTTTTGAGTCATCGTTAGAAACAAAAAATAGATGGCAGCATTAATCGCAAGAACGATAATCAGCATCCAGACAGTTGAAAAAAGCTGAATTTTATGATTGATTTTCATGATGCAGGCTCCTTGATTGAGTATCCGACACCTCTTGCTGTATGTATAAGGGCAAAATCAAACTCACTGTCTACTTTTTTCCGCAAATAACGGATATACACATCAACGACATTTGTATCACCGTAATAGTCATATCCCCACACTCCGGTCAGGATCTGCTCCCGGTTAAGCACCTGATTTTTATGGTTAAGTAAAAAGACAAGCAAATCAAATTCCCTCGGCGTCAGTTCAATTTCTGCCGCACCCCGCCTGACGTCTCTTGTTTTTTCATTCACTGTAAGATCTGCAGCCTGCAAGATTCCTTCTTCCTCAGTTGAACGGATTGAATGGCCCGTCCGCAGACAAACCCTGATTCTCGCAAGCAGTTCTTCTATTTGAAAAGGTTTTGTTATGTAATCATTTGCTCCCTGATCAAGACCGCTCACTTTATCAGGAAGCGAATCGCGTGCTGTCAAAAGAATAACAGGAGTTTCCTGATCATTTGCACGAAGCCTTCTAAGCACCTCAATACCTGTCAAACCAGGGAGCATCACATCAAGCAGGATTAAATTCCAGGAAGAAGAACGAATTTGTTCAAGCGCATCAAGACCATCGTGAACGGAGTGAACGGCATATCCTTCAAATTCAAGCTCCAGTTTCAGCACTCTGGCAATCTTCACTTCATCTTCTACAATCAAGATTTTTGCTTTCTCCATAATTGCCCCCCTGACACCGTTTTTACTTGCAGTATATCATGATTTTACCCTTCCTGTTGGCATTGATTCCTAAACTGGGGTACTATGAAAAGACAAGCCGGCCGGAGGTGTATACTTATCGAAACCATTGTTATTGTCATTGTCATTTTTATGCTGACAGCGGTTCTCTTTTTTAAAAAAGCTGCTTCCCCAAAAGGTGCAGCACGCTCAATGCTGATCGTTGCCCACAGAGGGGCATCAGGCTATGCACCGGAAAATACGATTGCATCCTACGATAAAGCGATCGAAATGAAAGCTGATTTTATTGAAATTGACCTGCAATTAAGTAAAGATGGCCGTTTAATGGTCATTCATGATGATTCTGTTGAAAGAACAACAAATGGAAAAGGCAGCGTACGCGATCTCACATATAATGAGCTCCGGAAACTAGATGCCGGAAGCTGGTTTAACGAATCGTTTGCTGGACAAAAAATCCCGACCTTTGATGAGGTACTCGACCGCTATAGTGAAAAATGCGGACTTCTCATTGAGCTGAAAAGCCCTTCTTTGTATCCAGGCATTGAGCAGAAAGTCTACGATGCTTTAGCAAGCAGAGGCCTGATTGAAAATCGGCAGACAACTGTCATTGTCCAATCATTCGATACTGATTCGATGAAACGATTCCATGAAATCGCTCCAACGATTCCAATCGGAGTCCTTGTAAAATTCACGCCAAAAGGGATATCCAACACACAGCTCGAGGAATTTAAGACCTATGCAAACTATGTGAACCCAAACAGACGGCTCGTTACAAAAAAACTAATCGCGCGTATTCATGAACACGATATGAAAATCATTCCGTATACGATTCGCGACCGCAAAACAGCAAAAGCTTTTATGATGCTGGATTTGGACGGAATTACAACGGATTTTCCTGATTATATTAAAGCTCAAAAAGCATGAAGCTGCCCTTCATGCTTTTTTTTATTATAGAAAAATTGTTTATTCGCTTCGATTCAGTGTAAAGCCTATGCGATGCAGGATCTCTTCTAGATTGCCGCCTATCATTACATCTTTCAAATCTAAATTCAGCTGCACAGCTTTCATTGCTAAATCCGGCCTAATTCCCGTCAAAGCAGGAGTTACCCCGATCAGTTTCAGCATTTGAACTAGATTTAACAAATGAAAACTAACGTCGTCGGTCATTTGCAGAATGCCTGATAAATCAATAATCAAGTATTGCAAAGATAATTCTGTACTAGATGAGAGAGCTGTATGAATGATTTTTTCAGCCCGGTATTCGCTGATATCACCAATGATCGGCAGGATTGCAACACCTTTTGTAATCGGGACAATCGGGGCTGAAAGATGAATAATTTCTTTGTTGGCATTATCAAGCTCCAAGACATACGACAGCAGGGATGCCATCGTTTCGAATAGCTCGACATGCTTGTCTGTAAAAGCAAAAGGCTTCGAATCAAGACCGCAAATGGTTCCGTAATTCTCACCATTTTCATAGAAAATCGGAATTCCGATAAAGCAGCCGCCGCCTAAATTTTTGGTCACATTCAGATCTTTTGTCAGATCACTGCCGGCTAAATCAGAAATGATCAGTACTTCTCTTCCCTTATCAACGCTCAATTTACAGAACGTTTCTTTAAAAGGAAGCTCTGAGCCTTCTTCCAAAAGCGTCAATTCCTGATTGAGAACTTTCACAATCTCATTTTTATGACGATCATTTTTTGCAATGAACAATGTATTGATTTCAATAAATTGACTCATCATCTTAAGAATGCTTTCAGAAGCTTCATCAAAATTACGATATTTTTTAATAGGGGTACTTAAACCTAAAAGCATTTCTGACATCTATTTTTTCCAGCCTTTCTGATGGTCTTAGATAGTATCTACACTTTCAAACTATATTCATTACCCATTCTGAAATAATACTAAACAGGCAGATGGTCAACTATTCACCTTATTCGTCATAAATTCAGCAATACTTTAGCAGTCATTTCAATTATAAAGGAAGGGGCTGTATTCTGCCGATAAATCTTTTTTCTGAATCACCAAAAATGAAAAGGTTTTCAATTAATTTTCATAACATTTCCATTTTTCAATAACAAAAGGATACACAAATTCTTCATGTATAATGATGGATATCATCTACAGAAGGAGTCGTCCGGAAACATGCAAAACGTATTTCGCTGGGTCTGCATCCTTATTGGCTGTTTTGCTGTGTCCCTCGGTGTTCATTTGCTATCATCCTCAGAACTGGTGATTGGCGGAACGGCCGGTCTTGGTATCGTAGCACAGCATCTGACCAATTATTCATTTGGAACCCTGTTTTTTGTCATTAATCTGCCATTTTATGCACTCGCTGTCACTCAGCTTGGCATCGCCTTTGCCCTTCGGACGTTTATCAGCGTCAGCATCTTGTCCATCACCTCAGAATTTCTGCAGCAAACTTTCATTGTCCATTTTCCGCACCCGGTCCTTGCAGCCATCCTTGGAGGAATCTCCATCGGCATCGGGCTGATCTTCCTCTTCAGAAACGGATCATCCTTAGGCGGCATGAACATTCTCTGCATTTTCCTTGAGAAGAAATTCGGATTTAACCCAGGCAAAACGATGCTCATCACCGACCTCATGATCGTTGGTTCAGCCCTGCTTGTCTTCGGACCGCTGCAAATTGTCTACTCGACTGTCGCGATCTTTGTTATGACCGCAATCCTGGGCAGATATCATAAAAAAGCCCCGATTGAGAGGGAGAGCCATGAAGCAGATTCTGAGGAGAATCGGGTTTCGGCTACGGCTTAAATATAAAAAACACAAGCCTCAGGCTTGTGTTTTTTCGCGGTGAACTTTTTTACTGAACAGTCTTAAGTTGTCGAATAGATTCAAGGGAGACAGGCTGTGCGGTTTTTGCAGACTGATAGATAGCTGCTATGATTTCGAGTGGTTTAATCCCTTCTAAACCATTCACTAAAGGCTCACGATCTTCTTTAATAGCAGAAATCATATCAAGCATTTGCTCACGGTGAGAGTTCCCGGAAATCGCTCCCGGATCATTCGCCCCTGTTCCTTGTTCTTCATCAGAACTTTTTGCAAGGTTTTGTACTTCCACACCATAATGGTCTGTCAAATTTTCGGCCGCTTCTTTTAGATAAAAATGAGTTAGTTTATCATTATCGATGACAGCTGTGCCTGATGTTCCAAATACTTCAAGCCTTGCAGAAAGACCTGGAAATGCACTTGTAGTCCCAACAATTGTACCCAATGCACCGCTTGTAAACTTAACAGTTGCAACAGCCACATCCTCTACCTCAATTCGTTCATGTGCAAGTGTAGCTGCATGTGCATATACACTCTCAACAGGACCCATTAAATATTGCAGGAGATCTATCGTATGAATGGACTGATTCATCAATGCGCCTCCGCCATCCAATTTCCAAGTACCTCTCCAATCACCGCTATCATAATATTCTTGTGATCTATACCAATTTACCGCAGCCTGACCGAGAATCATTTTTCCAAACTTGTCTTCCTCTATTGCCTTTTTTATGTCAATAGTTGATGAATCAAAACGATGCTGTGAAATGATGGATAATTTCACATTTGCATTTTTACAGGCATCAATCATTTCATATGCCTTCTCGAGAGTAGTATCTATTGGTTTTTCACAGATGATATGCTTCCCTGCTTTAGCAGCGTCCAAAGTAATCGATTTATGAGATCCGCTTGGAGTTAAAATGCATACAACGTCTATATCTTCCCGCTTCAGCAATTCTCTATAATCAATATACCAGTCAGCGTCAGCCCGGTCCCCGAGTGCTTTAGCTTTTTCCAGGTTTTCATCTGCTACAGCGACCAGTACTGCTTCCTCGATTTCCTTTATTTGTAATCGATGCGTCTCACTGATTACGCCGCAGCCGATAATCCCAAATCGTATCTTTTCTGTCATCCTTTTTCATCCTCTCCTGAATACTACTTCCACTTTGAATCTGTCTCTTGAAGCAAATCTTTTAATGCTTTGGCAGCAACTTTAAATAATTCTGGCCCGCTGAATCCGGAGAATGTTTCAGCAGCAGCCAAGTGCGGTTCCAATGAAAGAAAACCATCGTACCCGCTTGTTTTAAGTGTTTGCAGCAGTTCTCTTACTTCCCCATCTCCATTTCCTGCCGGCACAACCTTACCTCCTTCAAACAGAGCATCTTTTATATGGACATATTCAACATATGATTTTAATAAAGGATAAGCTTCTGAATAGGGCTTTACACCGCATTGAACAAAGTTTGCGGGATCAAAGGCCATTCTAAGATAAGGGGAATTGATTGTTTCTAGAATATCCAAGCAGCGAATCGCATTGTCTCCGTATATTTCTTTTTCATTTTCATGCAAAAGGACGATTCCGGCTTGTTCTGCTTTTTCCACAAGAACCGATAATCTGCTGATTACTTTGTCTCTATACGCTTCAGGTTTATGTCCATCAGGAATAAAAAAAGAGAAGATGCGAATATATTTCGCATGAAAAAATTCAGCTGCAAACAAAGCCCGGTCAAATTGAATCAAGTGTTCATCGAAATCATCAAGAATATTAATTTTTCCTATTGGAGAACCAATAGAAGATAGCTGGATTTCTTTTCTCAGCAATTCCTCTTTCAGGCTTCTTAACTCTTGATCAGATAATTGCAGAACATTTTTACCCCAAACTCCCCTAAGCTCAATAAATCGAATATCTTCAGATTCCAGCACTTCAATTTGAACATGCAGGTCTGGCGAAATTTCATCAGCAAATCCAGTTAATGTCAGCATTCTTTTCCTCCTTGTGTTTTTATTTCAAATTTGAGCCGTTTTGGTCTGATTAAGAACGCGCATTGATCTATCCATACACCAAAGTCCTAAAACACTGCTTCCGCACAATGCTATTAAACCTGGCACAAGATACAGCACACAGCATAAAGACAGCAATCCAAAAAGAGTCAAAATTGTATTTAAAGGATATTTAATTGCAAGTTTGATAGATGTTTTAACTATTGCAAAATAGCCTGTCTGAAAATGCGTATAAAATGAAATGCTATATAGGCAAATCACTATAAATAACACGATCAACTGCGCTGTGAAAAACCTTCCCAAAATAAAAAGATGTGTATGACCAGACATAAAAAAGGCAAGGTCTATGATCAATAAGCTCCCAGTAAATAGAATAACTCCATTTGCTTTTTGACTATTCAAAAATTCTTTTCTATAAGTCTTCCAAAAAAGTTGAATCGTATTAAATGGCTGTTCACTGATCATCCATTTTCTAAGTATAGTTTGAGCTGCAATGGAAGCCGGCACCCAGCCGAAAAGCACAAGTCCAAGAAGAGTAAATGCTACCCATAATAAATGAAGGTAAATTAAACGCACGATCCAATCGGTTAAGTGATAAAAAGTTTCGCGGAACTTCTGATTGTTCATATTTGTTAACTCCTTATCAATCTAAGAATAGCCTAAGTATTTCCTCTCCTTCCGCTTGCTTTTTGCTGAAAGCAGGAAGAATGGCGACCAATGGTTCATTTATTGCAATCTCATTTTTCTCGAAAAGATTGATATGTTTGTTTATTGGCAGACCATATAAGTGCCTTTCACCATTTTGATTTTCAGTCATGAATGGATAGAAATCTTCTTTGTCATCTCTTGAAAGAATTAAATGATCCAGAGGATTCAATCCATTTTTGTTTAATAGCTGTGATAGATGATCGTGAGTTGATATAAAAACATCTCCTTCTCTCTTAGAGAGCATCACTGCCAGTTTTTCTCGTGATGAAGGGTATAATTTCACGTTAATTTCATGCCTGTTTTTTGTCATTTCTAATAGCTCAGCTTCAACAGCAGCTTCATATTCAGGTGATATTTTAGAAAAAATCATTACATTTACTTCAGGTGCTGATCTCTGACATCCAGTTAAGAAGACAATAAAGAATAAAGGCACAATATAGAGATATCTATTCATTTCATACTTCCTTTTAAGACTAAGAATGAACAATGTCCCAAAAATTAATGCTTTTGGGACACCATCAGCAATTAATTATTAACGGTTTCAGCAAACTTAGCCTTTATTTCTTCGTATGCCTCTTCTGGAGAAATCTTTTCGAAGATCAGTTCTTCCCCTACTTGCGTATAATCATTTTGTATAAAGTTCCCCCAGCCTTTAGGGCCGCCGTTAAATGGCTGCGCATCAGGTGCAGTCTCATTTATCATATTTAACTGAGCTTTATCAGAGTCTGTAAAACTTGAATTTAATTCGTTCAAAACGATGCTGGATACTGGAAGTCCTCTTGTATTTCCAAGAATGGCGGTTGCCTCTGGATCGTTAATAAAGAAATCAATAAACTTTTTCGCCTCATCTTTTTGAGATGAGTGTTCACTGACAGACCAGAACATAGATGGCTTTAAATATCCTCCAGCTTCCTTATCTCTTGGGGCCTTAATCAGTGCAAAATTGCCTGGAATCACACTGTCAAAGCTCGGAAATTGTGCTGCGAAGCCCTGTTTGAACAATATCGTGCCATTTAAAAGCAAATCCCTTTTAGGGTCATATTCTTGCTCTGAGACAGCTACCTCCGCAGGAGTCACAACCCCTTTTTCACGCAAGTCGTTGAAAATAGTAATCCACTGCATCCAGGTTTCTTTGTCGATGTTGAATTTTCCATTCTCTGTTGTTAAATGTCCTTTTCCCTTGCTTAATTGGTACATCTCATAAACGCCTGCATCGTAAGAAAAATCTCTGACAACATATTTTCCTTTTTCCAATTTCGGCTGGATTTGTTCAGCAAGTTCAAAAAACTCATCCCATGTCCATCCTGTCTTTGGTGCCTCAATTCCCAATTTCTCAAGAGCTGCCTTGTTATAGATCATGCCATATGCATTATTTCCAAGCGGAATTGCCTTCAATTGATCTTCATATACGCCTGAATTCAACAAATTTTCATCAATATCTTTTGTTACAATTCCATCCATTAAATCTGCGAGCTGATTTCTAGAAGCATATTCTTGCAAATATTGTGCATCCATCTGAATAATATCAGGTGCATTTTTTGCTGCAGATTGAGTTGCAAGCTTGTCCCAATATCCGTCCCATCCAGAGAATTCGGTTTCAAACGAAACATCCGGATTCTTTTCTTTGTAAAGCTCGATAACCTTCAATGTTGCATCATGTCTTTCTTGAGATCCCCACCAAACAATCCTGAGCTTTGTTTTTTCAGATTTTCCCCCCGACGAATCCTGACCGTTAGAAGATTGTGCACTGCATGCAGTTACACTGATCGCTAATAGAGATGCAATGATTAATAGCAGCAGCTTTCTTACTTTCCTGTTCATTCTGATTCCCCCTCGAATTAAAGAAAATAATAACTGATTTCTTTTATTATAAAGCGCTTACATATTGAGTTTATATAAGACAGTTGCACAATAACTTTCAATTTTGAACAATGAATTTAGAAAACTTCTATAAAAGCAATGTCATTGTTTTAATAAATCGGTCGGGTTTACTCCAGTATACTTTTTAAATAGAGAACTAAAGTAAGGCGTATTTTTATAACCGACTTCCTCAGCAATTTCATAGATTAACAATTTGCCTTCCAAAATGAGATTTTTTGCTTTCTCCATTCTTACTTTATTTACATAGTGATTAAAAGAGAGACCGGTGGCTTTTTTAAAGATTTGGCTTAAATAGTTTCTAGAAATATAAATTTGTTCTGATAGATCTTGAAGTGTAATATTTTCGCTGTAATGCTCCTGAACATACTGCATCATATATTCGACCGCCTGCTTATGCCGAATATTTTCTTTTTCATTTAATGTTTGATGTTCACAAACTGCAGTCAGCACACCGCTTAACCAAACATTAAATTGATTTAAGCTGGTTATATCATCAATAGCATGATAGATGTCTTTCCCTTCAGTCATTTCATCAACATTTAATCCATTCTCATAAAGAGAATACGTAAGAACTGCCCATATTTCTTTGCAAATTAATTTCATCTGGGAAGGCAAATAATAATTTTTATCTTCACACTCTTTTACAAATTCAGCGATTAATTTCAAGCCATATTCTTTATGGTAGATTTTAAATGCTTCAGCTAATTCCCGGTAAAATGGCACTGGCCGCAGAAATTCTATTTTTTTATTAAGTTGTCCGCTCTCCTTTAAAATCAGCCTTTCATATTGCACAATTTCATATGGCGATGCTTTTGTTAAAGCATATAAAGCCTCTTCTGTTGAAACCGATATATCCGGAAAGCAAGCTTTAATGCTTCCCACCCCCATTTGAAATGGGTGAGTCAGGATTTGACGAACATCCTCTAAAATCATCTTTCCAAGTTTCAATGTGTTATTAATGACTGTTTCTGAGTCCATTTCATCACCAAACGAAAGTAAAATAGATGAATCATAGTAATCAAGCTCAATCCACTCTGCATTTACAAAATGGGGAAAAGACAATTTTCTATGATTAAATGACTTAATAAACAGCGGCCATGAAGGATTTGATTTCAGCCCATGAGACTTTTCCATTTGAATGCACACCACGATATGTTTTAGGTTTGTCATTTTTATTTTCTCATTATTAAAGAGTGTTTCTTGCTGATCCTGTAATCCGATAACAACTGATTTCAGCCATGAATTCTTAAGCATAGACTGATAGTTTTCAAGTTTATCATTTGCTTCTCTTTGCTGCTTCTCAGCTAATGAGTCTTTTTCAATTTGGGATATTACTTTTTGCAAGACTTCAGTGATTGTTTGTATCGTTACAGGCTTTGATAAATAATCATGTACATTCAATTGCAATGCTTTTCTGGCATATTCAAAGTCTGCATATCCGCTCAATATAATGGCTTTTCCATTAAAATTGCGTTCTCTCAGCTTATGAAGCATTTCCAGACCTGTCATTACAGGCATATAGATATCTGTCATAACGATATCCGGACACGTCTTCATAACTGCATCATAGCCTGAAGCCCCATCTGTACCTTCCCCGACACAAACTGCCCCAATTGTTTCCCATGGTATAGCTTTCCTCATCCCAGCCAATACGTGACGGTCATCATCCACAATTACGACTTTCCACATTGCTTTCACCTTCCCCTAAAATCATTTGTTTTGGAATTTTAATTAAAGCTGTCGTGCCAATATTCTCCTCGCCATAAAGCGTGACAGTATATGATGGTCCAAAATAAGCGAGCAGCCTGTCTCTGACATTTTTTATCCCATATCCGCCTTTGTTTACTTTATTAATAGAATGATTCTTTTTAAGACCAGTGCCATTATCCTTGATTGTTATCAGTAAATTATTTTGAATCTCGTAAACTTTAATAAGAATGAATCCCGAATCTTTATTATGCAGACCATGTATAAGAGCATTTTCTACAAATGGCTGCAGCGTCATTTTTGGGATGTAACATTGAAGGAATGCGCCGGGAATATCAATCCGGTAATCAAAACGATGATCTAAACGAATTTGCTGAATTTGAAGATAGGATTCGAGATGAATTAATTCATCTTTTAAATGGATGAAATTTTCACCATTAGATAATCCCACCCGAAACATTTTTCCCATTAGTTCGAGAACGCGGCTTATTTGCACCTGTCCTTCTGCAATAGCCATCCAATTCAATTGATCTAGAGTATTATATAAAAAGTGCGGGTTGATATTGGCTTGAAGAGCAGCAACTTCTGCCCTTCTTTTCTCATTGAATTCCACTTCGAGATCTTCGTATAACTTCTTTATCCTCAGGATCATGTGTTTATATCCTGTAAATAAAGTGCCAAATTCATTTTGATAGTCGTTTGGCAGCTGAAGCTCTTTTTCACATATCGAAAATTCATCCATGTTCTCAAGGAGAGCTTTAAACGGTTTCGTAAATTGTTTCGTTAGATAAAACGTTAACAGAACAACAAGAATGATAGCGATTAATCCTATCAGAAAAAGAATGGCTGCCAGTTCTAAACTGTTTTTTGCAATTTCCTTCCAAGGAGTTATTTCTACTAATAGCCAGTCATTGTTAAATAGTTTTGACCACACTACAAATGTATCTTCATAACGCATAAACCCATCAGAATTAAGGTCAGCTTCTTCATTCTTTTCAATATCAGCAATTGTGCCTAGGGCATTCTCAATGTCGATTTTGCCAATGGAAGCTATGGGCAGCTCGGAGGAGTCAACCAAAATGCGATTTACTTTTCCATTTTCATCTTCGAGCATTTTTCCATAACTGGACGATTTGATGTTTACAACTAATACGCCTTCTGCCTTTCCATTTAATGAATAGACTTTCCTTGCAAAACTGATGACGGATATTGTCCCTTGCGGAGATTGAATTCTATGTTTTTCAAGCCATGAAAAATCAGCCTGATCAAGGCGATTCAGCCATCCGGTCCGGTGGTATTGATCAATCGAATAATAACGGATAGGACCTTCTTGATCTCTTAATGGAGGGTCATTTAAATAAAGATGAATGGAATCGATCATAGGCATACTAAAAACAAGATCAAAAAAAGAAGAATTGATGTTCGAAATGCTTTTGTAAGATGAATAATCATCTTTTTCCCCTTGAAGATATTCCTGTAAATCACTGTTTCTTGTCATGGCCAGGGAAACTTGTTCGATTGCTTTTTTTTGAATACTGATTTGTTCATTCATTTCTCTTAATAGTTTCTGCTGATAATGTGAGGTATTGCTTTGCATTTGTGAAATAGATACTTGATAGCTGACAATCACGATCGTAACTAAAAGGAGGGTGACAAATCCTGCAAATGCAAGAAAGAATACATTTCGAATGGGATAGCGTTTAAATGGACTTTTCATGAAGGTTCTCCCTCTTTCAATGTATGGTTAAAACGGCAAAAAGGCTGTATAAACAGCCTCATTTTAAACCTATGGTTTCATCCTTTTAATCCAGATGTAGCTACTCCGTCTACAATATGCCTCTGGGCAAAGAAGAAAATAAGGATGGCAGGAACAACGGATAGAAGTGACATGGCAAATAACTGTCCCCAAGGTACTGCGGTATTGGTGTCAACAAACATTTTGAGTGCCAGGCCGACTGTATATTTATCAACAGAGTTTATATAGATCAGCTGTCCTAAAAAATCGTCCCAATTCCATAAGAAGCAATAAATAGCCACTGTTACTAGAGGAGGCTTCATGAGAGGAAGGATAATTCTAAAATAAATACCGAACCAGGAGCATCCGTCTATTTTTGCAGCCTCATCCAATTCTTTTGGAATTCCTCTAATAAACTGAACCAGTAAAAAGATGAAAAAGGAGCCCCCTATTCCACCGGCCAGAGTGTGAGGCACGATGAAAGGCAAGTACGTATTGACCCAGCCAAAAGCGTTAAACATATCATATTGAGGAACAAGTGTAATTTGACTAGGCAGCATTAACGTGATTAAAACAATTGAAAACCAAAAGTTCTTTAACGGAAAATCAAGTCGGGCAAAAGCGAATGCAACAAGACTGCATGAAATTAATGTCGTAAATAACACGCCTGAAATCAATTCAAATGTATTCAAATAAAATTGCGTGAATGTAAACCCGGGAATGGCATACCAGCCATCAATAAAATTTGAGAAGGTCGGGTTTGTCGGAAAAAAGTGAATAGAATCAATCTCTTCATTTGATTTAAAGGCAGCTCCGAACCACCAAAGAATCGGATAGACCATAAAAAGACATACAAGCAAAAGAGTGATATGAGAAACCCATTTCTTTTTCATCAATCTCATCCTTTCTCCGATTCGTAAAATACCCAATAGCGGGAGGAAATAAAAATGACTGCAGTGACGATTCCAATAATAACAAGCAGTATCCAGGCCAGCGCTGAAGCATAGCCCATTTCAAATCTGGCAAATGCTCTTTCATATAAATAAAGAGCAAACATATAGGTAGATTGAATAGGTCCGCCTTTTGTGATCACAAAGGCCTGTGTGAACATTTGAAATGAACCGATCGTTTGAAGCACGAGATTAAACAAAATAACTGGTGATAGCATGGGAAGTGTAATAAGGAAGAACTGCCTGATTTTGGTTGCTCCATCAACAGCTGAAGCTTCATACAATTCAGGTGAGATCTGTTTTAATCCTGCCAAGAAAATAACCATTGATGAACCAAATTGCCAGACAACCAGCAATATTAATGTACCAAGTGCAGTATCAGGACTGCCGATCCAGCTGCGTCCAGATATTCCAAATAAAGAAAGCGCTCCATTCACAATACCGTCTGAACCAAAGATGTTGCTCCAAAGGATGGCTACTGCTACACTTGTACCAATCAATGAAGGCAAATAAACAAGTGTTCTATAGATTGAAATACCTTTTAACTTTTGATTTAAGAACATGGCCATAAGAAGTGCAGTAATCAATTTGAGCGGAACTGACAGAATGACAAAAAATAAAGTGATGGATAACGATTTATAAAAAAGCTTATCCTGCAAAAATATCTTCTGATAATTTTCTATTCCCACCCAATTTGGGGCTTCAAGCAATGAATAATCCGTAAATGAGAAATACAATGACTGAAGCATCGGATAGAGAGTAAGAAGAAAAAGTCCAAGAAGCCAAGGTGAAATAAATAAGTAGCCCGTTAATGGCGCATCCCACTTTTTCTGCCTTTTTGCACGTACTTTAGGTTGATTGATAATAGTTGTGATTGCGCTTTCATTTATCGGTTTCATAAATCCTCCTTTTATCTGCTTTTTTCAAGTATAGGTGAGGATTATAAGAGGATAAATGATAGAAACGCACAAAAAATTATAAAAAATCAATAATCTTTTGTCGCTTCAGTGATTGAACTATTTTCACATATCTACTAAACCGATTTATTAACTTATTCTACATAGAAGATACATAAGTTACAATCTATTTTTAAGTTTTTAACGTTGGCAGGCGGCGTTTTTATACTTGCTTAACTTTGTTTTAGCGCCAAAGACAGACAGCGGTTTTTTTCAGAAAATCGCGTTTCCGTTACGGAATAAGAAAGGAGCCATGGATATTGTGATCCTGGCTCCTTCTATGTTTTCATAACATGTGGTTGTTACAGCCACTGATAGAAATCCTTATTTGCTGCCCCAATTCAGGGAATCCATCTGCATTACTTTCCAAAATAAAGGATTTACTTGCCGGAATGCCTCTTTTACTAGCGGGAATCGGAGGAATACTTTCTATTTTCCAGATACCTCCTAAATTTATACTCTACCATTTTATACGCAGATGGAGCTTTTCCTATGTGCACCTGGCAAAATGGCATCTGACTGAGATTTGCCTCTCAGATTCAGGGAATCCATCTGCATTACTTTCCAAAATAAAGGATTTACTTGCCGGAATGCCTCTTTTACTAGCGGGAATCGGAGGAATACTTGCCGGTTTGGGAGGAATACTTTCTTTTTTCCAGATACCTCCTAAATTTATACTCTACCATTTTATGCGCAGATGGAGCTTTTCCTATGTGCACTTGGCAAAATGGCATCTGACTGAGATTTGCCTCTCAGATTCAGGGAATCCATCTGCATTACTTTCCAAAATAAAAGATTTACTTGCCGGAATGCCTCTTTTACTAGCGGGAACCCGAGGAATACTTGCCGGTTTGGACGGAACACTTGCTTTTTTCCAGTTATCCCCTGTTAACAGTAAAAAAAGATGAAATCACAATGATTTCATCCTCTTTCACACTATTACTTATAAATCAAATACTCTTTGCGAACCTTCTTAAATTCATTTTGTTCTTTCTGGTACTTATTCATGATTTCTGTAACAGAAGCTCCATTCAGAATCATCGGTCTGACCCATGTGTTTCCGATTAATTTATCGAAGAAGTTGGTCGATAAGAATTGGAAGTCGTTCGGGTACATGTCATGAACTGTTTTGATAATGTGAAGACCTGTTGGGATGGCTTCAAATTCTTCGCGGTCTGTGACATAGATTTCTACCCCGTGACTCAGCTTTCCAGTGTGTTTAGAAAATGTAGGTGTGAAGGATGCTGCTCTGAATTTCACACCTGGCAGGCTCAGCGAGTTGAGTTCTGCAGCCAGGTCTGTGCTGTTGATGAACGGTGCGCCGATCAGTTCAAATGGCTTCGTTGTACCGCGGCCTTCTGACAGGTTTGTTCCTTCAACCAGACCCGTTGCCGGATAAACAAAGGTTGTTGAAACAGTTGGCATGTTAGGTGACGGAAGGACAAACGGGAGTCCTGTGTCATCGTAATCCATTGAGCGCTTCCAGCCTTTCATTTTCACGACTGTCAGATCTGCCCCAATTTCAAATTCTTCGTTAAAGAAAGAGGCAAGTTCTCCAACGGTCATGCCGTGTTTTGTCGGAATCGGATATAGACCGACGAACGATGCGGCTTCTGGCTCAAGAACGGGTCCATTCACTGAAAGTCCGCCTTGAGGATTCGGACGGTCAAGCACAACGATTGGAATGTTGTTTTCTTTTGCTGCTTCCATCGCATATGCCATTGTATAAATGTAAGTGTAGTAGCGTGTCCCGACGTCCTGGATGTCAAAGACAAGCACTTCCACGTTTTCAAGCATTTTTGGTGTCGGTTTTTTTGTTTGTCCATAAAGGCTGTAAACAGGCAGGCCGGTTTTTTCATCGATGTAGAATTCGACGTAAGATCCTGCCTGAGCATCCCCGCGCACTCCATGCTCCGGACCGAATAAGGCTGTCAGTTCAATATCAGGATCATTGTGCAGCAGATCCACTATGCTGGTAAGCTTTGAGTCGATTCCAGTCGGATTTGTAATTAAGCCGACTTTTTTGCCTTTTAAAAGATCTTTTTGATCTTCTAAAAGAACTTCAACACCAGGCAATACTTTATTCTTTTTCTTTTCCTTATGAGCAGCAACATCTTTTGCTGCAGGCAAAGCACTTAGAGCAAGCATCAGGATCGTAATCAGCACAAAAATTCGTTTCAATGAAACCTCTCCCCTTCAAATCGGATTATTTAAGCTGTTTTCCTGAACGAATATCAAGTCCATAGCCAAATGGATATAGAATTTCATCCGGCTGTGTGACAGATGGAATATCAACAGGCAATTTCCCTTTTGGCTTTGAATCGCCAAAGATTGTTTTGATGCCGGCCGGGATATTCGGCTGTCTGTACGCACCGTTTGAATAGCCTTTAAATCCGTAGACCGCAAGCACCGCTTTTGCTTCTTCAAAATTTGCTGCATCATATGGGTTGCGCAGACTCATTAAGACAAAGTCTTTGTCTTTTGCCTGAGCGTCTTTCATAACCGCTCTCGGGAATGCTGTTGCCCACTTGCTTGAATCCTGTACGCTGTCATCGATCACACCGTCATTTACAGCCGGATCGTTTTTAACAATGTAGGAACCTGTAATCACATAGTCCGCTTCATCAATCATTGCGGCTACTTCATCATTAAACACTTTGCTTGAGAACGCATAGCCAGTTACTTCAATATCTTTCTTTTTGCCTTTTAATTCTTTTATGCTTCTTGTCATTGCTTCCACTTGATCCGCAAAAGGAGCGAGGACTAAAACCTTTTCACCTTTTTTAGGCTTGAAAGGAAGTGTTTTGTCTTCATTTTTCAAAAGAGTGACTGCATCCTCAGCCATTTTCTTTTCTTTCATCAAATGATGTTTATTCCCAACAATTTTCAGAGCATTTTCAACCTTTTCATCAATCGGTGTCTGATCCGGAGTCAAGATTCCGCGTTTCACTTTAAGCTCGAGGATTCTTTCAACAGAAGCATTAACCTGCTCAATCGGAAGGTCTCCAGTTTCAACAGCTTCTTTTACTGCGTTAAAAACAGACGCTAAATTCTCTTCCATTTCAAGCGAATTGACTTGCGCAGGCATTAACGCAATATCCACACCTGATTTTAAAGCTAAGACAACCGCTTCTTCCTGGCCAAAGTTGTCAGAAATGGCTTTCATATTCAGCGCATCTGTCACGATAACACCATTAAAACCCATTTCCTCACGCAGAAGCCCTGTGAGCACTTTTTTCGAAAGAGTGGCTGGAACAAGGATTTCCTGTCCATCTTTTTTGCTGATGTACGTTGTATCGTCAAAAGCCGGGAACTGTACATGTGCAGTCATGACCATATCTACGCCCTCATCAATCGCTTTTTGGAAAGGAGCAAGCTCGACTGCACGCAATCTTTCCTTATCATGTGTGACAATCGGCAGTCCGTAATGGCTGTCTGTTGCTGTATCGCCATGTCCCGGGAAATGCTTAGTCGTTGCAGCCATGTTCTCGCTTTGGAGACCTTTAATCGTCTGGATGCCAAGCTTTGAAACAAGCTCAGGATTTGAGCTGTATGAACGGACTCCGATAACGGGATTTCCAGGGTTATTGTTTACATCCACAGAAGGACCAAAGTTTACATTCACGCCAAGTGACGATAATTCTTTTCCAATGATTTCGCCAGTTTGATAGGCATATTTTTCACTTCTTGCTGCCCCGAGCGCCATATTGCCGGGCAGGTTCGTTCCGGTTTGAAGGCGGGTGACGATTCCGCCTTCCTGATCAATCGTAATAAACAGCGGCAGTTCAGGGCTTGCTTTTTGCAGACCGTCCGTTAGACGTGCTGTCTGTTCTGTTCCAACTACATTTTCGGCAAATAGAATGACTCCGCCAAGGTGATATTTCTGGATAATGCCGCCAACTTCATCATTCATAACCGTAAAGCCGGTCGCCTTGCTTTCCCCTTGTTTTTGCCAGTTGCGGAAGTCCGGCATCAGCATCTGCCCTATTTTCTCATCAACTGTCATATTCTGAACAATGGCATTCACATCTGTTTCAGCAGACACTTTAGCAGGTTTGATGCCTGCTAAAGCAGATACTGACAGGACTGCTGCAAGAGCGGCAGAGACCCATTTCTTTTTCCCCATATTATCCATCCCCTTATTTAGTAGTTTCCATAGCTTCATAAACGGCTGTTACTACACTTCCATAGCTTCCTGTTGTGAAAAGATCCCCGAAAAATTGATTGGAGTTCACAGCCGGATTCACAAGCGGCGAATGCTTTTTATTTGTCAGCAGGACGATTCCTAAATCCTGTTCTGGATCAATAATCGTGACTGTTCCTGTCCAGCCCGTATGACCGTATGCACTGTCGCTTGCATATTGCTGAACATCCAGTCCATGCTGTCATTTCCGTTTAATCTCCAGCCAAGACCATAAGTCCCGTTCATGTCTGAAGGTTCAACGAATTCTTCAATGACGTCCCTGTCGAACAGCTTCTCATTTCCATAACCGCCGCCGTTCAGCATGACCTGCAGCAGAACAGCGAGATCACTTGTTGTAGAGAATAGACCTGCATGTCCTGAAACGCCTTCCATTGAATAGAATGCTTTTTCATCATGCACTTCCCCTTGAAGCGTGTATGTTCGGATGTTAGGGAAGTTAATCACTCCGTCACGCGTGTTGCCCAATAATTCAGTAGCTGCCATATCTTTTGGCTTGAAGCCTTTTTGCAGCGGATTAAAGACCGTATCTTTTAATTTCAAAGGCTTGTACAATTCATTTTCCACATACTCATCAAGCTTCTGGCCCGTGATTTTTTCCACGATGGTGCCAAGCAGCATATAATCAACATCACTGTAGACATTTTGAGTCCCAGGCTCATAGGTAAGCGGCGTTTTATTGATGTTTTCAATCGTTTTTTCGCGTTCCTGTGAGTAAAGCTCTTTTGATACTGCCGGATTATGGTACTGCGGATCTGGTTTAAAACCGGCCGTATGATGCAGGACATCGATAATGCGCATCGTATCTTTTCCTTTAATCACATCTGCTTCTGTGTCTTTAAAACCAGGTATGTAATCCTGCACTTTTGCATGAATATCAAGCTTTCCTTCGCTCGCAAGCTTCTGCAGGGCAAAATTTGCCGCATACATTTTCGTATTCGATGCAAGGTCGAACAGAGTATCGTTTTCCATCTTCAAAAACTTCTTAAGGGGTGTATGTCCGTCAAACTTTTGCTTGTAGCCGTAGCTTTCATTCTTCACGATTTTCCCGTCTTTTATGACAATCAGCGCCGCTCCAGGAAATCCTGCGGCCACTTCTTTTTCAATCAGCTGATCGACTTTTTCAAGCTTTTCAGATGAAAATCCAACTTCTTCTGGTTTTTTGGCTTTAGTTAAAACAGGGTATTGAACATGGCCTTTAGATGAAGCTTTTTCATTTGGTTCTGCAAAAGAAGCACTTGGTGAAAGAAGTGAGATCGCGAGAACAGAAGTTAGTGCACAGCTTGTCCATTTTTTCATTTTGTTTCCCCTTTGAAATCGTATTTTTATAGCTTATGAAACAACCAGTTTCACTTTTTGACCAGGCAGGGCCAGATCAAGCAGCGGCAAATCCTCTGCAGAAACGTGTCCGATGACATTCACCCGCTCGTCAGCTTCCAAGTTACGCCGGCAAATCTGAATTTCTCCTTTATAACGTCCATAGCCGTCGTTGTCCATCGTAATCATTCCTATTTGACGGTCGATTGTGTTCTCAGGTTCTACCTCTGAAGCTGTGCGTGTACCTTGAAGACGGTAGACATCTCTCGAAACATCCGGCCGAAATTGGTATGTTCCGCAGGAAAAAGTACTAGAGATGACATTCATTATTAGAATATTCTGTTTTTTGTAGATAGAAAGATTCTCGATCAATTCATTTTCTGCACCAGGATCCCCAATGAATACTTCATCCACCTGCTGCATCAGTTCAACTCCGGCAGCATATGGGTTCATGTCCCTGTGCTTTTCAAGTGTCGGCAAGCCGTCAAATAATGGTCCCCGTTTTGTTTTTGCACCTGGAATAAAAGCAGCAATTGGTATACCGTATTTTCTGAACATCTGATTCTGCTGATGAAAAAATGCTTCGTCAAGCCCGGTTTCACGCCTTGGATAAAAATTGTGCCAGGCAATGAGCCGTTCTGATTGAATACCGCTGCCAAGAATCGTCTGCAGCTCCTTTTCTGTAAGAGTGCTTGCATTAAGCGAAAGAGAAAAGACGTCGGATAAAGATTTAATCGTTTCATAGTCGAACCCGTCATCTAGCCGGATTCCTTTAACTCCGAATGAGTTTAAATCTTCGAATCTGCTGATGCCAAGGTGATCTAGTGTCTTTAAGGAGACATCTGCATGAATCTCAATATCATGGCTCCCGGCAAGTTTTAGAAGCTCTGTCATCCTGCTTGCGAGGTTTCCTTTTTCTTCAGGGATGTGAAGCGAGGTAAACGCCCGCTTCACTCCTGATTTTGCTGCATGAACAATCTGTTTTTCAGCGTTTGGATCCTGAAGGTAAAATGAAATGCCGATCACTTGAATTCAACTGCCATTTCATCTTTAAATCCGAACAGGTACGTGAAAATAAATCCAAATACATAAGAGATCAGCAGTCCTGCAAGGTAAAGAAGAATCTGGTTTGTATGCACTAAGAATGTAAGCGGAAGGCCTGATACCCCGACTGCGATAGTAGCGATATCAAAATGAGCCTGGAATGCTCCCCCTACGCCTGCTCCTAAACATGCAGTCAAGAACGGACGGCCAAGCGGAAGTGTCACCCCAAAGATTAACGGTTCGCCGATTCCAAGCATTCCTGAAGGAAGTCCCCCTCCGATCGCACGTTTTAAGCTTTTCTTTTTCGTTTTAAAGTAAATGGCAAATGCTGCGCCGACTTGACCCGCTCCGCCCATAGCAAGGATTGGAAGCAATGGGTCATCTCCAATGGAGTTTATCAGTTCAAGATGAACCGGTGTTAATCCCTGATGAAGTCCTGTTACAACTAACGGAAGGAACGTTGCGCCAAGCACAAATCCGGCTACCACTCCGCCTAGATCAAGTACACTCAGCAAGCCTTTTGTGATTGTATCAGATACAAATCCGCCGACTGGCATGAACACGATGTAAGTCACGATACCTGTAATTAATAGTGCGATTGTAGGTGTAACAATGATGTCCAGCGATTGCGGAACAAATTTTCTTACTTGTTTTTCAACTAAAGCAATGAAAATAGCTGCAAATAAAACGCCTATTAAACCGCCGCGCCCAGGAAGCAGGTTTTCGCCAAACAAAGCGATGTCGCCGACAGCCGGGTTAATGACAAGGATTCCCGCCAGTGCACCAAGCGCTGGTGATCCTCCAAATTCTTTAGCAGCGTTTGTACCGACTAAAATGCCAAGGTAAGCAAACAGACCAGATCCGATAACAGTTAAAATAATAGCTAATTGTGAATCTGCAGCAAGCCAGCCTGCCTGAACGATTGCTTTTGTAATACCTGTAATTAATCCAGAAGCAACAAGTGCCGGAATCAGCGGGATGAAGATGCTTGCGATTCTGCGCAAAAATAGTTTAAAAGGTTTTGCATTCTTTTTATCAATCTCTGATTTGTTTTTCGAAGCTGCGTCCTTCAGGTCAAAATCATCAGCAGCTGCAAGCAGTTTTTCAAATTCTGCTGAAACTTTATTTACAGCTCCAGGTCCGAGGATAATCTGGATTGTTTCTTCTTCTACAATCCCCAGTACCCCATCTGTTTTCTTGATGGCTTCCATGTTGACCTTTGACCGGTCGTGCGGTGAGACGCGAAGTCGTGTCATGCAATGTGTGGTGGCTGCAATGTTAGCCGCTCCGCCAAGATGCTCCAATAGTTGTTCTGCAATCAATAAGTTTCTGTTATTCCCCTTTGCCATCTTAAAGCCCCCTTTGAACGTGTCTATTTATATTTTTCTGTCATTGATTTGATGGCCGCTCTTGTATTGTCGATATATTGAACGGTCTCATCGTACTGCTCTGTAGCCATTCCGAGAAACAAAATGTCGATCATATACAGCTGTGCCAGCCTGGAAGAAGTTGCAGCACTCCTGAACGGCGCTTCGTTTGAAAAAGATGTGTGAAGCGACACGTCGCTAAGGGACGATACAGTCGTCTGTCCAAAGTGCGTAAGGCCGATGGTTTTAACGCCGCGCTCTTTAGCAAGTTTCAGCACATTGATGATTTCCTGTGTCTCTCCTGAAAATGAAATGGCGAACAGGACATCATCCGGATCCGCATTGGCAATCAGGGTTGCAACCAGATGCATATCTGTAAAAGCTGTTGCCCCTTTATTAATGCGAATCAGTTTTTGCTGGGCATCCTGAGCTACAATGCTTGAAGCTCCTACTCCGCAAAAATGAACGTTTTTAGCTTTAAGCAGCAAGCTGATCGCTTCTTTCAAATTTTCATGATCGATAATTTCTGCTGTATCCCGGATAATCTGAATCGTATTGCTCGTTGTTTTTTCAACGACTCTGTACAGGGATTCGGAAGGTTCAATATCACGGTACCCCTGTTCGACCGATTTCATCAGGTCGCCGGCAATGCGCATTTTGAGATCCTGAAATCCTTTTAAGCCAAGTGATTTGCAGAGCCTGACAACTGCTGCCCCGCTTGTTTTTGCTGACGTGCTTAATTCACTGACCGTGCTGTTTACTACTTCATGCGGATGCTGCAAAATGTAATCAGCAAGCTTCTGCTCGGACTGCGGGAGCTTGTTCAGCATGGTTTGAATGATGGATAATCCGCCTGTTGCCATAGGATTCGCTCCTTAAGATGTATGGAGTGAGATGGCTTTTCGTACATCCCCATCCGCACGATTTAATAGGTTTGATGCTTCTTCCAATGAAGTGTTTGTTTTGATCATGACAATCGCAGGCTTCACTTTAAGCCCTGCTTTTTCAAGCGTTTCTTTTGCAAGCTCATATTCCGCATCCGTCACCGTTTGGATGATGCTGATTGCTCTCTCCTTCAGCTTGTGGTTGCTGACATTCACATCGACCATAAGATTTTCATAGACTTTTCCGATCTTGATCATTGTCGCTGTTGAAATCATGTTGAGCACCATTTTATGAGCCGTTGCCGCTTTCATCCGGGTTGATCCGGTGACCACTTCAGGTCCCACGACAACTTCAATGCCGATATCAGCAGCTTCAGATATCAACGCATCCTTGTTGCAAGAAAGTGCGACTGCATTTGCCCCTGTTTGTTTGGCATAACGAAGGGCCCCAATCACATAAGGTGTCCGGCCGCTTGCTGCAATGCCGACAACCGTGTCATCTGCCGATAGATGAATCGCTTTTAGATCAGCCACTCCAAACTCTTCTTTATCTTCTGCTCCCTCTACAGCACGGACAAATGCTTTCTCTCCGCCTGCAATCAGACCGATCACTGTATCAGGTGACGTGCTGAACGTCGGCGGGCACTCAACCGCATCAAGAACTCCAAGTCTTCCGCTTGTGCCGGCTCCAATGTAAATCAATCTTCCTCCCTTCTTTAACGATTCATATGCACATTCAACGGCGGCCTTTATTTCAGGCAAAACCTCCTGCACAGCAATCGCCACTTTCAAATCTTCATTGTTCATCATTGAAAGAATTTCGAGTGTATTTGCGCTGTCAATATTCATAGTTTGTTCATTTCTCAATTCTGTCGTTAATGAACGCAGCTGTTTTTCCATAAACGGGTGATGCCTCCTAATAAATAAAATTCTCAATTTTCAGTATATTGCATCTTAAACATAATTTCAAATTAATATTTGTTTTTATGAAATTATGTTTCAGATTATATGTAAATGATAGCGCTTTTATGACTAGACGGCAAGAGGAAATGTTTTGAATAAACGTGTGTTCACGAAATAAAAGTAGGTAGAAAAGCACGTTTTTCCACTAAAAAAGAAATGACATTGAGGCCATCCGTACTGAAATAGATTTCATTTTCTTTCTGAGTAGTTATATTGAATGATTTTTGCATTTTTATATAAATGGAAGACTACTTTAAGCATCACTTTGCGGTATGGAAATCTTTACTTCTAAAGATTTAACAGAGTTTCATGATACGCTGGAGCTCTAGCGTTCCGCATGCCAAAATTCACGGAACCGGGCTCTGCCCAACTCAAAAGATCTGCATAGAAAAACAGCCAAGGATTTACATCCCGGGCTGTTTTTCTGCCTATACTATTCTTTTTTCTTTCGCTTCTTTGATCCAGTCAGGAAATTCGTTCAGCAACCGATCATAGAGCTCCTCATCTTTCATAGTATCAATGTCCTGAACATGGAAGAAGTTCGCGTTATCAATGAATCTTCCTTCCATCGTGTCAAGGTTTTCGAGCACTTTGAAGTTTGAATCACCAACTCCGACAAACTGCCAGAAAATCGGTTTGTCCGAAGACGCGACAACCGGCTTTTTGATCGTGCTTTTGCAGCCGCCGTCATTAATAAACACAATAAAAGCGGGATCCTTGCTCGGGTCTTCTTTTAAATATTTATTCATGACGTCGTACATAACAGGCGGTTCATCGTTGCGGCCGAATTTATGTATCGTATCGTTTGATAAGATTCTTTCATTGACATAGTTTGCAAAATCTCTTTCTGTTACAGAAGGCAGTCTTGAAAACTCATTGTCATAGACCCACACATCAAGCATGCCGTCATCATCAAATTGGCTTGCGACTGCAAGGATGCGTTCCACCACTTTTTGAACGGTTCCATTTTTATAGAGGGTTCTCATTGAACCCGATATATCAAGAACTAATCCGACTCTTGCGACGACTCCGGTGAGCTTCTTTTTTTCAAGAACGATGCCGGCGGTTTTTTTCATTAAGTTAATTGAACTCACAATTTTTATCCCCTTTGCAATCTATTAAACTTCTAATCCGTAATTCTTGCAAAGTGCTGCAAGTCCGCCAGAAAAACCGCTTCCAATTGCATTGAACTTCCAGTCCTGACCATGTTTGTACAATTCACAAACCACTACAGCTGTTTCAACAGAAAAATCTTCCCCCAAGTCATAACGGAGCACTTCTTCTGAATTATCAGCATTCACAACACGCACAAATGCGTTTGATACTTGTCCAAAATTCTGATGGCGGCCATCTGCATCATGAATCGTTACCGTAATACCAATTTTCTCAACATGGGAAGGCATCAGCGCGAAATCAATGATCATTTGCTCATCATCACCGTCCCCTTCTCCTGTACGGTTATCCCCTGTATGCTCAACAGCGCCATTTGGACTTTTTAAGTTATTGTAAAAAACAAATTCCAGGTCGTTTTGAACCTTGCCGCTTCCATCTGCAAGAAAAGCCGATGCATCAAGGTCAAAGTCTTTGCCGCCTGAATACTTATTTGTATCCCAGCCAAGGCCAATAATGACTTTCGTTAAACCGGGGTTTGTTTTTGTCAGATCAATCCGCTGTCCTTTTGATAAAGAAATTGACATATTCATCACCTCGTAAAGTATTTTCCAAAAAGGAAGTCTGCTTCCATTGTACTACGAAATCCGTAAAAAAAAGTTTCAAAAAGAAAGATTGTCCGATTTTTTAGAACACATTGAAATCGATGGGAATGTTTGAGACCAAAGAGGGAGTGGAAAAGTTTAAGACAACCATTTAAGGAGGCTAACCATGCAGCAGCATAAATTGTACATTAACGGTGAATATATAAACTCAACTTCAGAGGAAACAATTGATGTCGTAAATCCAGCAACGGAAAAAGTCATCTCCAGAATCTTCGCTGGTACAGAAGACGATGCAAACAAAGCCATTGAGGCAGCATACGAGGCGCAGAAAAAATGGGAGAAAGTCCCCTCTGCTGATAGAGGTAAAATTGTACGCGAGCTAGGCGATAAGCTGAAAGAAAGACGCGGAACGTTCATTGAACTGCTGAGCGAGGAACAGGGCAAGCCATATGAACAGGCAAGCGGCGAAGTCGATACCGCAATCGACTACTTCTATTATATGTCCGAATGGGCACGCCGGATTGAAGGAGAAATTATTCCGAGTGACCGTCCAAATGAGAACATTCTGATGTTCAGAAAACCAATCGGAGTAGTAGCAGGAATTGTTCCCTGGAACTTCCCGGTGTTTATTTTGGCAAGAAAAGTGGCAACTGCCCTGATTACCGGCTGCTCGATCGTATTAAAACCCAGTCAGCAAACACCGAATACGGCAGCTGAATTCACTAAGATTATCGCTGAAATGAAAGACATCCCTGCAGGGGTCTATAATTTCATAACCGGAAAAGGATCAACCATCGGCACAGTAATGGCCTCTCATCCTAAAGTCGGCATCATTACAATGACCGGCAGTGTGAAGGCCGGAACGAAAGTCATGGAAGCAGCAGCCAAAAACATAACAAAAGTCAATCTGGAGCTTGGCGGCAAAGCACCGGCAATCGTAACGAGAAACGCTAATATAGAGACGGCTGTGAAAAGCATCAAAACGTCCCGCATCACAAACTCAGGCCAGGCCTGCACAAATGCAGAGCGAGTATATGTTCATGAGGACATCGCAGAAGAATTCATTGAAAAAATGACGCAGGCGATGAAAGACACGAAGCTTGGCATGCCGAATGATAAAGATGCTGAAATGGGTCCGCTTGTCAGTCAGGACCGTCTCGATCTTGTTCATGAAATGGTGGAAAAGGCTGTTCAGCGCGGTGCGAAAGTTTTAACCGGCGGTAAACGGGCAGATATGACCAGCGGATTCTTCTACGAGCCGACTGTTATTACTAACGTGCAGCAGGATTCAGAAATCATTCAGGAAGAAATTTTTGGACCGGTTCTTCCAATCATGACATTTAAAACGCTTGATGAAGCGATTGAGCTTGCCAACGATTCAGATTATGGACTGTCTTCTTCTATTTATACAGACAATGTGCATGAAGCGATGAGAGCAGCCAATGAACTGAAATTCGGCGAAACATTCATTAACCGTGAAAACTTTGAAGCCATTCAAGGCTATCATGCAGGTCTTCGCAAATCAGGACTTGGCGGAGCTGACGGAAAACACGGAATCGAAGATTTCACTGTAACACATGCAGTGTATATGCAATATGACGATGAGAAGCAATGATCGGAATGCGTTCAGACAAATGTCTGGACGCTTTTTTTTTCATAAATCCCCCTCAAATGGAGCATGATTAAAAAAGGAGGGATCTGTATGTTATATTCAAAACCGCTTAGAATTCTTTTGCTCATTCTTTCTTGGGGCAGTCTTCTTTTCCTGAAACGTGCTTCTGCAAAACGATTTTCTCCTGCAGCCATTTTAGCATCGCTGCTTTTAACTGTGGAATCGATGATTGCCGTTCCCTATAAATTATGGACAATCAAAGGCGGCTTAAAAAAACGGTTATGGGGAGATCTCAGCTTTATTTTAGGTCCTTTCTTTTCAGGGACCCTGTGGATTTTCCACCTTACATACGGGAAGTTTTGGAAATACATGCTGTTAAATATAGTTTTTGATTTTCTATTGGCTTACCCTCTTACCTTTTTGTTTGAAAAATCAGGATTGTACCGCCTGAAACGATTAAGCAAGAATCGTTTATTTTCTCTGTCTTTGGTTTATGCAGCTGTAATATACGGGTATCAGCGATTTTTGGAAAAACAATCTTCAAGAATGAGTGAGGAATCATGAAGGGGAATGGTCTATTTTCCACAAGAACCCAATAAAGATAAAGAGGAACAAGCGAAAGGGTGATTTGGATTGGAGAAACAAGAAATAGCTCAATATGAGCTTGAGAAAAGAGTAGAAGAGCTGTCAAAAAAACTTGAGAGATTGGAAGCAAAAAGTACACGGAGCAGTATTTTCGGACCGGACATATGGGTTCTTATTCCGGTTGCAGCCATAGTGATGTGGGGTTTATCTAACATTTTCAGCTAATAAAACAGCAGGGAAAGACTTTAACGGGTTAGGTTACGAAGTTTAAACGGATAAATAACACGGAAATAATATATCAAATAAGCATACTGATCCGCATAGGAATTGGTATGCTTTATTTGTGGCAACATAAGGATTTACAATTTTTCATTTCTATATACTCACCTCAACTTAACGTTCATTCTTTTCAATTTTCCAAATCAAATTTTCAGGTTTGTCCTTTTCAAGAAATGTTAAACAATAAACTTTATGAAATTCTTTATCCCCAAACTCCACTTTATGATTCAGCTTCCATTCAAGACTTCCGTAATCACTGAAAAGATCCTGCTCATCCGTGTTTTCAACAAAGAAAAGTTTTTCCTTATTGATCACATTCCCGTTTCTTTTCTTAACTTCCATATAAACATGAATACTCCTTACCTCATGATGACAAATGATGGTACATACGTATTTCTTATTAGGGCTGCTCTTCTTTAGCAGCGGATAGATGTTTTCATAGCCTGTTTTTTTTATAGTGTTATAGATTTCTTCTAAATCAGGTAAATCCCAATTCAGTTCTTGGGCAGCTTTTTTCATCCCCTTATGGACAATCTCAAGGATTTGTTCTTTTTTTTCCCTATCAGAGGTCAAACCTAAGATTCCTTCAACATTTGCAACAACAAAAACAGGAAAGTAATCAAATATGATATGTGCAAACGCATCGATCTGCTCTTTTTGTTTTAGATTCTCTACACAAAAAATCTGAATTCCTTTATCTTCTTTTGCAGTTAGTTTTGGCAATAGACGGCTATATAAAAATGTGATACATCTTGTTTCATGGAAAAAAGCCCAGTTTAAATCCTTGTTCTTTGGAACATAAAGTTGAATATCTTTAATGCGAGGCATTGTTTAATCTCCTTAACTGAAATTCCCTGCTATTTCACTAAAAAGAGTCCTTGTTGAAAAAATGACACTCGATTATGGTTTACAATTTATTAAATCATACGTTTGTATCTCAAGGAACTATACCCTTCTTCCTTTTCTTCATACTGAAGTTTAAACCCCTTAGCTTCATAAAATGGAATTCCTTTAAAGTTTCCTTTCTGCACTGAAATCCATTGTTCTTTAGCATTAAATTCTTTTTGCTGCTTAGTTATAGCATTAAGTAAAAGAGTGCCAATTCCTTGATTGCGTCTTTTGGGATTTAGATATAGGGCATAAATTTCTCCTGAAATATCGCTTATCATTCCTCCACCGCCAGCGCCAATTACCATGTCATTTTGAATAGCAACAAAATACCCGCCCCAAGATCTATCTGAAGCTGTAACATCTTCTAATAGTCTTTCGCAACTGTAATATTCTCTGATCACTTTTTCTAAATATTCTTCTGAGTATATATGCCCGTATGTTGCCCAGTTTGCCACTCTGCAAACTTCTGAAATTCCTTGCACATCTGTGGTGGCTGCTTTACGAATTTGTACCAAAGATAATTTCTCCATTTCAGCATGTCATTTTAGTCCAGTTGAAAAAATTCTCTTCTTTTATATGGGAATTCTCCCTAAAATAGCCGATTTCCTTCTTCAACAATCTTTCCTATCGCAATCACGACGAAAAACACACCATTTTAGCTGCTAAATGATGTGTAGATTACTTTGCGATATCCTTTTTTGCACCACTGAATGAACCCATTAGGACAAAAAATACCGTATTATTTTTTGTTCCGAATCATGCTTATGATATTCAGAAGTACTGCTGCGGCGATCACAATGACTGTCACCACTACGGTTCTCTTAATCGAGACTGGGTCTTGTTGCACATATATTGCGATATATGCCCAAATGAATACGAGCGGATAATAGATGTCATTATTGTTGAATGTAAACCATACTGCCAGGACTGCCCCAACTACCAGCATGATAATCGTCCATGCCAGTTCATTTAGTCCGAGGAAGGACCCGATGCCGTTTGTATAAAAGAAAATAAAGAAATTGACGATCGTTGCAACCGAAATCCATCCTAGATAGATAGAAAATGGTGTGCGCATCATCCATTTAGCATCCGGTGATGACTGGATTCTCGTATATACTGTAATCAGCGAGATCAGAAGGCCAAGCATGACAAGAAGAGAAGCTGTAAACAATTCATAATGGAAAACAAAAATCCAAAGACAGTTAAACAGACAGCTGATAAAAAACCAATAGCCGATCTTTTCATAGACTTTCCGTTCCGCGTCTTTCACAAAAAATAGCCTTACCACCCAGATTCCGAGCAGCAAATAGATCAAGCCCCAAATCGAAAAAGCATATCCGGCCGGAGTGAACAGCACTGGAATACTGTCTGACACTTCACCGGTCGTCTGCCCGTTAATCGGCAGCGCATTTGCGAGATAATTAACTGCGATGACAAGGATGTACCCAATAACATTTATAAGGGCTAAAACTGAAAAACGCTTCATGATGTTCTCCTCCCTTTCCCCTCTAGTTTATTTTGCTTGTCTTTTTTTAATACCCTAAAAAATGATACATAAAAAAAGTGAGCGCATCGAAGAGAAAAACGTGTTACTTTCCAGAACCGGACAATTACTTTCCAACATGCTGGAATTACCAGCTGGAATGAAAAAAATACTTGCTGTTTTTAATAGAATACTAACTTATTTCCATTTCCCTCCTAAAAATAAGAAAAACGCAGGAATCCGTGATCCCTGCGAAAGTCTTCATCATTTAGTTTTATAAAAAAAGCGTGAAAGTCCAATACCAACTGTCCCGAGTGCGATAAACAAAATAGCCCGCAGGACAATTGAGAGAGAAACAAGATCGATGAGAACCAGCTTGGATAACGTGAGAAACAGCAGGCCGATTCCTAAAATCCGCACCTTTCGATGGTTTTTCAAAACGCCATAGACGACACAGACGACCGCATATATAGCCCAAATTCCTGTAACGGACATCATTCTTATTTCAAATGACATATTTGAAGCAGCCGCAAGAGTGAGCATGGTCGCAAAAATAAACGTCGTAATCACTAGGACTGCAAACAAGACGGCATTCAGAAACCGGAGCTCACTTTCCTTGAATTCAGGTCTGTATTTTCGAAGCATTAGCTTCAATGCGATCAATGATGCAACAATACTCATCCAAACGGCTGTTTCATAGGACCATACATGATCAATCACCTTAGTGCAGCTCGCTAAAAGGCCAATAACATAGACAATCAAACCAATATATTTTTGAATGTTCCCTTTCACTGCGAAGCCCACATATAACGCAACGAGTCCATGCAGCAGAAGCAAAAGACTAATTTGTTCTGCCCCTGTTACTTCTACTATATAAATGCCTGCAGCATAAGTAGCGATTGGGGCAAATATATCCAGCTTCTCTGTCTCCATTTTTTTTAAGAAAAGCCAGACTGCAGCTCCTGCATACACAGCGAAAGCAGCGCCTAAAAATCCTAAATAAACGGTCTCATCCGCAAGAGCCTGAAACCAGAAATGCGTGAGGACAAAGCTGATCAGCACCAATGTTTTTTGCTGCAGCTGATAAAACGATTGGATAAAGTAAGTCAGCATAAGCCCCGCATGCTGAAAAAGAATCGCTGATAAAATAAGGGTACTGTGCTGATCAGGAGCAAAAGCAGCAAACACAAACAGCGCCGCATGCAGCAGGAAAAAGGAAGAAAAGTATAGGACAATGTATCTTTTCTTCATTGCATACACCAAAAGTCCGGCATAAAACAAAAATTCATAAGCGACAAATAAAAGAGCATTGTTTGATTCGCTTTCCACTAAAAACGGCACTAAAAATCCGGCAATCCCAGCTAAAACGGCAACCGGCTGAGAACGATGCCTGTGAGAAAGAAACATGCCGGCACTTACCCAAATCACATTTAAAACAAAAGCAAGCGCTGAAGGAATCAAGCCGTATAATACATTTGCCGAAAATGTGGATAAGATGAAAATAACAATAGCTCCTCCGAGCAAAACCTGTCCAAGTGCCGCTCTTCCTTTCCGGATTTGCCATTCCCCGCCTGCAATCAGAGCAGCAGAACTCAAAAAGCCAAGCATGCATTTTACTTCATCCGTAATAAAACCTTCATCTGATGCGGCCTTAAACGCCCATAAAACCCCAAGCAGCAAGACCAGAATAAATACCCGCGGAAGCCAGACTTGTCCAATCACCCGCTCCCAGTCAACCGGTTCTGCCTTTATTTTTGGGGCAGCCGGCCTTCTTTCAGCAGAAACCGGCTCTTGTGCCTGATAGACAGTTTTCGCAGCAGGGGTTTCTCCTTTAATTTGATTCAGCTCAGCTCGAAGTTCACTTACTTCTTGCTGCAAATGCCTCATTTGCGTTTCCATTTCATCTATTTTTCTTTCTAAATTCATACGTCACCTCTGCCCTCTTTCTAAGCTTCATTATATGGCAAAAAATAGGGAATGAATAGTTCTTTGAATTTCCTATTTTTTATCATCTAAAGTCACTTTTTATCATATACCTTAATCATTACGAAAAAAGGAGACGGTAAGGTGAAAGGACAAGTTCGGCTGCTTCCTCATAAATACGGACCGATTGTGAAAAATGTAAAAGCAAATTCTGATGGGGTAGAAATGATTCGTGCTCCAAAGCTCTGGGCACAAGGGGTAAAAGGAAAAGGAATTACGATTGCGGTGCTGGATACGGGCTGTGATGTGAATCATCCTGACCTGAGAGGGAATATTGCCGGCGGCCGGAATTTTACCACTGACGATAATGGAAACCCTAATAGCCTGACAGATTATCACGGCCATGGTACACATGTATCGGGCACCATCGCGGCGGCAAGGTATGTGGGAGTTGCGCCTCAGGCAAAGATTCTTGTAGTAAAAGTGCTGGCGGGTGAAACAGGCAGCGGAGAATATGCGTGGATTACAAACGGCATCTTATATGCCATTGAACAAAAAGTAGATGTGATCTCCATGTCACTTGGCGGACCTTCAGATCACTCAGAAATGCGCAAAGCTGTTAAAAAAGCGGTTGCCAATCAAATCGCGGTCGTCTGCGCAGCAGGAAATGAAGGAGATAACGACAGCAGAACAGCCGAGTTTTCTTATCCGGGATCCTATAACGAAGTCATTTCGGTCGGATCAATCGGCTTCGGCAAAACTTCGTCGCCGTTTTCAAACTCTAATAATGAAGTTGATCTCGTGGCACCTGGCGAAAAAATTGTCTCTACCATCCCGGGAGGAGAATATGCGGCATTCACCGGAACCTCGATGTCAACACCGCATGTTGCGGGTGCCATTGCATTAATTAAACAGCTTGAACAAGAGGAATTTGACCGCAAATTTACAGAAGCAGAAGTATATGCGCAATTAATCAAGCGGACCATCCCCCAAGGAAATCCAAAAACGCAGGAAGGCAATGGACTTGTTTATTTAACTGCACCGGATTTGCTGAGAGAAAGTGTTGAGGAGAACAGGCTAATTGAAGAATAATATGATGGCCATCGCCTGGAATATGGTGATGGTTTTTTTCTCTCAGGAAAAATTTCTAGAACCTCCCACAGCGTTTAAGTATTCCTTCCATTTCAAAAATTTCCTGTAAAACATAAAAAACCCCAGGCTTCCCTAGGGATTCTCATTTATCTATTTCGTTAACAGCTGCAAAATCATCTCTGCATCCTTTTCTTCCACGTTCATTTCATCAGCAAGCTTTGCTGGATTTTCAGCGAGTGCAGGACTTTTTTTGAGGGCAGCAAGCGCCTGATAGCAAAGGCTGATCGGCGTTTTTTCAATACGGGTGCTGATAATTCTGCATACTCCGCTCTTTTTAGTCTTAATAGCCCCGAACTGCTCGAGCTGATCGAGCTTTTGCATGGCGGAGCGCCTTGAAACGCCTAGTTCATCTGAAAGTTCGCTGATTTGATAGTTCACATTACCATCCGCATCTCGTTTGACAAGCAAATAGCCTAATAGTTTTGAATAGATTCTTGATAGATTTACTAATGCTCTGTCATTTATGTTCATATACCTGCCACCTAATCCAATCTGTTACAAATAAGTATACATATTGTCTTAGTGCGAATGTTTCATATCATCGTTTTGTAATATAGTTTTCATTGTTTTGTTATAAATTTGTGAGTTTTTAGGAGGAAAAAACATGTTAATTAAAGCTAACGACCTAAAAAGCGCAGAAATTTCAGTAAAATCTGAAATTAATGATTGAAGAAATGGAAAGTTGAGTTATAATTTAATGAATAAAAGCATAAAAGCGTAAAAGCACAATCATTAATAGGGGGCATTACAATGAATTGGAAAACAAAGCTTGGCATGAGTGCTGCAATCTCAGCAATGATCATCTCAGCGGGATGCGGAAGCAAAGATACGGCAGGCAGTGCAGAAAGTGAAAAGACGTATCAAGTCGGGGTTACTCAAATTGTAGAGCATCCTTCTCTGGACGCTGCATTGGAAGGATTTAAGAAAGCGCTTGATGAAAAAGGATTAAAAGTTGATTATGATGTCCAGATTGCTGGCGGGGATCAAAACAACAGCCAGACGATCGCAAGCAATTTTGTCGGAGATGACGTTGACCTTATTTTCGCGAATTCAACGCCAAGTGCTCTAAGCGCACTGAATGCAACAAAAGATATACCTATCGTCTTTACATCCGTAACGGATCCAATTGGAGCAGGACTGGTTAAAACCTTTGAAGAGCCTGGAGCGAATATTACCGGTACAACCGATACTCATCCTGAAGCGATACCAAGCACGGTTAAATTCATCGATGAAAATGTCGAAGGCAATAAAATCGGAATGATTTACAATTCTGGAGAACAAAATTCAGCTGCGCAAATCGATCTTGTTAAAAAAGCGATTAAAGGAACTGACTTAGAAATCGTTGAGTCATCAGTTTCCACTTCTGCTGAAGTCAAACAAGCGGCTGAAGCACTTGTCGGAAAAGTGGATTCCTTCTATATCATTACTGACAATACGGTCGTTTCAGCATTAGAATCCGTTATCTCTGTAGCAGGCGATGAAGATATTCCCCTGTTTGTCGGTGAACTTGATTCAGTAGCACGCGGAGGATTTGCCGCTTATGGATTTGATTACAGCGACATCGGCTATGAAGCAGGATTAAAAGCAGCCGAAATTTTATCCGGTGATAAAGAAGCAAACGAAATACCGGTTGATTTCCCGCAAAAGCTTAAACTTCAAATCAGCAAAAAAGCAGCTGAAGCAATGAATGTTGAAATTCAGGAAGATTGGAAAGATGCAGAGATTATCGACTAAGGAGGACTCATCATGTTTACTGCACTTTTCTCGTCCGTTGAATCCGGACTGATATATGCCATCATGGCGCTCGGAGTATACCTTTCATTTCGAATATTGGATTTTCCAGACTTAACAGTGGACGGAAGCTTTGTAACCGGAGCTGCCGTCTGTGCAGCGATGATTGTAAATGGCATTAATCCTTTCATTGCAACGCTTGCAGCTCTGCTTGCAGGGTTTGCGGCAGGCTGTCTGACAGGCATCCTTCATACGAAAGGAAACATTAACCCGCTGCTCGCCGGTATTTTAATGATGATTGCCCTGTATTCCATCAACCTGCGGATTATGGGGCAGTCAAATGTCCCTCTTCTTCAAGAAAGCACAGTGTTTACGTCTTTGCTTAATGGGTGGAATTCACTCGGAATTGATTCTTTTATGCAATCATTCTTTCTTTCTATCGGTCTTGAAAACTTTATTCCAAAAACGTGGTCGATATTGATCGCAATGCTGATCCTTATAGTCATCATTAAGTTTGTCTTGGACTATTTCCTGAAAACAGAAGTCGGCATCGCCATCCGTGCAGTCGGCGATAATGAAAAAATGATCGCAAGCTTTTCAGCTAATACAGATATGATGAAAATTATCGGTCTTGGTTTATCAAATGCGCTTGTCGCTTTTTCAGGAGCATTCATTGCCCAGTATTCAGGATTCAGTGATGTCGGAATGGGAATCGGGATGATCATTATCGGTCTTGCTTCCGTCATTATCGGAGAAGCTCTTGTTGGGATAAAAACGATTATCCGGGCAACACTCGCGGTCATTATCGGAGCCATCATCTACAGGATGATTATTGCCCTTGCTCTCAGAGCCGATTTTCTTGAAACAGGCGACATGAAAATGATTACCGCAGCCATCGTCATTGCGGCGCTGGTTGTCCCGCAGCTGCTCGCTAAACGGAAGCGCAAAAAAAGCCTGCATCGAAAGAGAGGTGTCAAAATTGCTTGAATTGAATCAGATACAAAAAGTATTTAACGAAGGCTCGCCTGATGAAAAAAAGGCTTTAAACGGCCTCTCTCTTTCTCTTCATAAAGGTGACTTTGTCACTGTCATTGGAAGCAACGGTGCAGGAAAATCGACTCTTTTGAACATCATTTCAGGCAGAATGTTCCCTGATGAAGGAGATGTATCCATAAATGGAAAAAACGTCAGCTTCGTCCGCGAACATAAACGCGCAAAGTATATCGGGCGTGTGTTCCAGGATCCAATGGCAGGAACTTCCCCCGCTTTGACCATTGAAGAAAATCTGGCTATTGCTTACTCCCGTGTAAAAAAGCGGTCTCTGCGGCCCGGTGTTACCGCCAAACGCAGAGAGTTTTTCAAAGAACAGCTTGCCTCCCTTGGTCTGCGGCTTGAAGACAGGCTGTCCGCAAAAGTAGGTCTGCTCTCAGGCGGAGAAAGGCAGGCCCTCTCCCTGCTGATGGCGACGTTTACTGATCCTGATATTCTTCTGCTAGATGAGCATACAGCTGCACTTGATCCGGCACGTGCTGAACTGATCACACAGCTTACAAAAAAGCTGGTTACAAACGGCAGCCTGACTACCCTGATGATTACTCACAATATGCAGCAGGCAGTTGATCTTGGAAATCGCCTGATCATGATGGACGGCGGCCGCATCATCTATGAAGCAGAAGGCGAACAGAAGAAAAAACTGACAGTAGCTTCACTCTTAAATGAGTTTTCGAAAATTAAAGGAAATGGCTCCCTTTCTGATAAAGTAATGCTGAGTTAGAAAAGCGGAGCCGACTGGTTAGCTCAGGCATGGCAGATAAGAATTCCCCTGAAAAGTCCGGGTTTGACTTTTCAGGGGAATTTGTTCTGACCGAGGGGTTAGGAGGTGGAGCTAGACACCCCGAAAATCGGAACCGCCCGTTCTGGCCGAAGAGTTGGGCGGTGGAGCTGGACATCATGAAAAGCGGAGCCGCCTGTTTAGCTCCTTAACCTTACCTATCATTCTTGAAAATTTCAGGATTAGCTTTCCTCCTTTAGTGGTAAATGCTTACTAACCACACTAAAGGAGATGGACGAAGATGGAACAAGAAAAACGCACCTATTTTGTTGATATTGCAAGTGGAGAAATCCTTGAAAACCCGGTCGAATCCAGTCCAAGCTTTAAAATTTCCGCCAATCAATCGGAGCTGAATGAATTGAAATCGTACTATAGCGATAACAGCGCAGCGGATTTTAAAACGTTCCAGCGCGCACAGGTTCCATTTCGCGAATATCACCATGACGCAGAAAATAAAGAGTATGATGACTCCATGAGAAAAATATATGCCATGATCTACATGCTTGGAGACTCAGAAGCAAGACGCCATATTGAAGAGAACGGCATATTAAAAGACAATCATTCCAACAACCCTGATGAAGTAGAAAATTTTAAATAAGCATAAGGTCCATTGCTCCCTAGGCAATGGACCTTTTCTTTGTTCAGCTGATCGCTTCAAGCTGTTCATATAACCCCGCTATCAGCTTTTCTTTTTCTTCCTTCAATCTGTTCAGCTCCATCAGCTGCTCTAGTTCAGACAGCGAAAGCATCTGTTCTTCGATACGGAACAATTCGGTTTCATGCTGTTCAATCTGCCTTTCAATTTCTGTTGATGCTGTCACCTTCTTTACTGCGTTTGTTTTTTTTGGTTCAGGTTTTGAGACCATTTTCGCTGCCTCTTCCTTTTTATCCAAAAGACCTCTCATCTTTTCCCTGGCCCATGAGTAATTGCCGTCAAATGCATGCAGCTGTTTGTTAGACAGCCAGAATGTTTTGGTGAAAAGTTTATTGAGAAAATACCTGTCATGCGAAACAGCAAGGATGGTGCCTTCAAATTGCTCAATCGCCTCCTCGAGCACTTCCCTTGAATCAATATCCAAATGATTGGTCGGTTCATCCAGAATGAGAAAATTAAGATCCTTCTGCATCAGTTTAGCAAGCTGAATCCTCATTCTCTCACCACCGCTCGTGTTTTTCATTTTTTTAAACACCGCTGGTCCGTAAAACAAGAATTTCGCTAAAATATGGCGGGCGTCATCTTCTGCCACAGACAAATCTTCTCTGAAATAATCAATGATTGTAACTTCTGAATCTGGAAGGGATAGCTGCTGTGAGAGATAGCCGATTTTCACACTGCTGCCGATCCGTACTCCTTCATCATCAGGCACATGTTCTCCCATGATAAGCTTTAGCAGTGTTGACTTGCCCGAACCGTTTTCCCCGACAATTGCGGCCCTTTCCTTATAAATAAGCTCCAGGCTGACATTACCAAACACCTGTCTATTGCCAAAGGTTTTTGTTACATTTTCAAAGGTCAGCACTTTTTTGCCGCTCCGGTCCGTTCCGTCAAAATGAAGATTCATTTTCCTGTGGGTTAAAATCGGCTTTTTTACTTTCTCCATTCTCTCAAGTGCACGCTCCATATTCCGCGCACGTTTATGAAGCCCCTCATTTGGAGGATTGGCCTGATTGGCCCATTCTCTAAGCCTTTTAATGGCTTCCCGCATTTTTTTAATCTTTTTTTGCTGATCCTGGTAAGCCTGAAATTCTGCCATCAGCCTCTTCTGTTTTTCCGCAATAAAACCGGAATAATTATGATGGTAGACTGTGACCTCTCCATCTTCTAAGTCGATGATTTTTGCAGCCGTTTCATCTAAAAATGTGCGGTCATGGGAAATGACAACAACCGTCCCCTTATATTCTTTTAAAAAGCTTTCAAGCCATTCTACAGCCGCTATATCAAGGTGATTAGTCGGCTCATCCAGCAATAGGATCTGGGGGGCCTGCAGCAGCATCAAACCAAGGGCAACCTTTGTTTTCTCTCCGCCGCTGATATGGTCAAAATCAGCGGTCAGAAGCGGCTGCAGCTGCAGTCCGTTTGCAACGGCGCTGATTTTGGCATCCATCTCATACCCTCCCAGATTTTCATACTTTTCCTGGCAAATGCCATATCGTGCAATGGCTTTTTCCAATTTATCAGGATCTTCTGTATCAGACATTTCTTTTTCCAGCTGGCCAAGTTCGTTCGTTAGCTGATGCAATTCTGCAAAAGCCTGTCTCAGAACCTCGTCAACCGTAGTTCCTGGAGGGAACATAGGAATTTGGGCAAGATATCCGACCTTCATTCCTTTTTTAATTGAAATTGTTCCTGCGTCAGGCTGCTCAATTCCTGACAAACATTTAAATAACGTTGTTTTTCCCGTCCCATTTCGGCCTACAAATCCGATTTTTTCATTTTCGTTTATTTCGAATGATAAATTTTCAAAAATAAGCTGGCTTCCATATGATTTAGATAATTGGTGTACTGAACAGATTGTCATTAATAACATCTCCTTTAATAAGTAAAGCGGAACCGCCCGTTTAGCGCAGGCATGACAGATAAGAATGCGTCAGAAAAGTCCGGGTTTGGCTTTTTTGATGCATTTGTTGGCAAAGGATTTAGGCGAAGGAGCTAGACATCGATGTGCATAGCTCTGTTCCTGCATAAAACGAAAAAAAGACCAGAAAGAAGCAGTTTCCTGCTTATCCTGGTCAATCGAAAAACGGAACCGCCGTGCTCAGCTCCAAGGGGCAGATAAAGATCCGGGTGAAAAGTCCGGATGACTTTTTTTGCGGGGCTGTTCTGACCGGGAAGGCAGGCGGTTCGGCTAGTCAATGTTGACATAAAAAAACGGAGAGCGAGTAAGCTCTCCGCATCCCTTTAAATGAATGGATAAGAGAATCTTCTTAACGTTTGATAGTGCCTATGCAATTAGTAAAAAAGGGCATACGTATCCCGTTGATTACAATTGCATGAAAAATTGCACGACATAAATAAAGATATGACAACTCTTTACCGTGCGACACTTTCAAACTCATCATCTCTTATCCACCTCCGTTCCTGTAGTTATTTCCAGTATAACCGATGACTGTCAAAATTATCAATCAATTTTTCAGAATACATTTATTTGCAGCATATGGAAAACATAAACCTGAGATAAAGGAGGAATACCCTTGAAAAATCAGAACTCAAAACTGCCTCAATTTCCAGAACCTTACTGGAGAGATACTGCTAAGCTGCCTTCTTATCAGAAACTCTCCAAGCATTTAAATGTGGATGTGGCGATTGTCGGAGGCGGAATAACCGGGATTACTGCTGCCTATTTGCTTGCAAAAGAGGGAAAGTCGGTGGCTCTGCTCGATTCGGATGTATTGATAAATGGGACAACCGGCCATACAACCGCAAAAATAACGGTTCAGCACGACATCATATATGACGAACTTATTCAGCACTTTGGCGCAGACGGAGCAAAGCATTACTACGAAGCTAATAAAAGCGGTCTTGACTTCATTCGAAAAACGGTTGAAGAAAAGAAGATTGACTGCGGGTTCTCAGACGAAGACGCCATTCTTTATGCCGTTTCAGATGACTCACTGAAAAAACTGCATAAAGAAAAAGAAGCCTACGATACTCTGGGCATTCCTTACGAATACACAAATTCAATTCCGCTTGAGATTGACATCCAGGGTGCGCTGATCGTAAAACATCAGGCTCAGTTTCATCCATTGAAATATTTACATACCCTGCTTCAGGAAATGTCCCAGTCTGGTGTTCAAATTTTTGAAAACACAGCGATTATTGATGTAAAAGGAACAGAAGAAGAACCGAAGCTGATTACAAATGAAGGGTTTGAAATTACCTGTCAGCACGTCATTGCGGCATCGCATTTTCCTTTTTTTGATGGGAATGGATTTTATTTTGCAAGAATGTATGCAGAGCGTTCATACGTACTGAGTGCTAAAACGGAGAAGCCATATCCTGGAGGCATGTATTTAAGTGTGGATGAACCTAAACGGTCTCTCCGTTCAGCCGGAAGCGGAGAAGAACAACTCGTCATCATCGGCGGAGAAGGCCATAAAGCCGGACAAGTAAAAGATACGCATAAGCCTTATGAAAACCTTGAATCTTTCGGTGAAGAAGTTTTCGGCATAAATGATATCACACATAGATGGTCAGCACAGGATTTATACACTCTAGATAAGGTGCCTTACATCGGAAACCTCACTTCAAGCCATAAAAACATGTATACAGCAACAGGCTTTCATAAATGGGGCATGACAAACGGAACCTTTGCAGCCCTTATGCTGAGAGACCTGATTGTAAAAAAAGAAGCCCGCTACCTTGATCTCTTTACACCTTCCCGCTTTCAATCCGATCCGAGTGTAAAAGAGTTTCTGAAACAAAATGCGGACGTAGCCAAGCATTTAATCTCAGGCAAGCTCAAGCGTCCATCGAAAAAGCCTGAAGATCTAAAAACAAACGAAGGCTGTGCCGTCATGTTTCAGGGAAAAAAGGCCGGTGCCTATAAAGATGAACATGGCGTCCTTCACCTCGTTGATACAACCTGCACTCATTTAGGCTGCGAAACGGAGTGGAACAGCGGCGATAGAACATGGGATTGTCCATGTCACGGCTCAAGGTTTTCTTACAGCGGTGAAGTGATTGAGGGTCCTGCAGATAAGCCTCTTAAAGTGCTTGATGCAGAATCTGAATAGAATTTTATAAAAATGAAGCAGTCAGGAAAAACAAGATTTTTCCTGACTGCTTTTTTTCTGTGAAAATGTGACTGCAGTCCCGGTATTGTTACCGCTTTTAATGATTTAAAGCATAAATAGCAGCGGCACTCACCTTAGTGCTGCCACTTCTAACGGATCAATCCACCAAAAATGGCGGCACTCGCGACACTGATGCCGCTTATAAGTTTACAAGTCTCTAAAAAAGTCTGCACTTATACCTTTTTAACAAATTCAGATTTCAGCTGCATGGCGCCAAAACCATCAATTTTGCAGTCGATATCATGATCTCCATCTACTAAACGGATACTCTTTACTTTTGTCCCTATTTTGATGACGGATGAGCTTCCTTTTACTTTAAGGTCTTTGATGACGGTAACAGAATCCCCATCGTTTAAGACATTTCCGTTTGCACCTTTAACTGTCTTTTGTTCTTCCGGATTTTCAGCTTCCGCATCTTTCGTCCACTCATGAGCACATTCTGGGCAGATAAACAGAGTGCCGTCTTCATAAGTGTAAGCTGATTGGCATTTTGGGCAATTTGGCAATTCGTGCATGTGGTTCCCCCCCATTTTTATGCATAAAAAAAGACTCCCGGCATGGGAGTCCTTTCGTTCAATTACTTTTGAACGTTAGCAGCTTGTGGTCCACGAGCGCCTTCAACGATTTCGAAAGTAACTTCTTGGCCTTCTTCTAAGCTTTTGAAGCCTTCGCCTTGAATAGCAGAGAAATGTACGAATACGTCTTCTTGACCTTCTGCTTCGATGAAACCGAAACCTTTTTCTGCGTTAAACCATTTAACTTTACCTTGTAACATGTGTGTATCCTCCTCGTGCGTCGTCCGCACAATTGTATTACTATCCCTGCTCTAGATAATATTCTTCAAGACGAATGCCTTTTTAATCATATTACGAACAAAAATAATTACTCTTATTATAGCAAATTAGGCCTCTGCCCGCAACCGTTTCTCATATTTTTTTAGGCTCATAGCCAATCTTTTCAGGTAACTTCGAAATGTGTCGCCTTTCTTACAATTTGGCAATCTGCTGTCCATAGACTCCTAAAACATATTAAGATGAAAGTTCTAATAAAATTTAAGATAGCGGGTGTGGAACATTTTATATTACCGGACGCTTCGGAATCATGAACAGAAACCGTGGGTTACGTTTATCCACGGAGCCGGCGGAAGTTCTGCCATATGGTACAAACAAATACGCGAATTTAAAAACCATTTTAATATCCTGCTGATTGATCTACGCGGACATGGGAAATCAGAAAAAGGCATGTGGAAAAAGGGCGATAATTTCAATGAGATTGCACAGGAAGTCATTGACGTCCACGATCATCTTAACATCAGCTCTTCTCATTTTGTAGGCATTTCCCTTGGTACAATTGTCATCCAGTCCATTGCAAGGCAGAGGCCTCGTCTCCTGTCTTCCATGCTGTTAGGCGGAGCGATCACTAAACTGAATGCTTTTACCCGCTTTTTGCTCATTCTCGGCAACCTCGGAAAACGGATACTGCCCTACATGTGGCTTTATTCTTTTTTTGCCTGGATCATCATGCCTTCCCCAAATCATAAAGAAGCGCGATCCATGTTTATCACTCAAGCAAAAAAAATGTGCCAGAAGGAGTTTATTCACTGGTTCTCACTGACAAGATTTGTAAACCCTTACTTAATGGAGCTTCAAAAGGATTTTCACCAGATCCCGACTCTCTTTGTAATGGGTGATGAAGACCACTTATTTTTGTCTGCGGTTAAGGAAATTGAAGCTGCACATAAAGAAGTCAAAGCCATTTACATAAGAAATTCCGGCCACGTCTGCAATATCGACCAGCCTGAACAGTTTAATGCAGCTGCCATACAATTTATAAAAGAAAAGCATTCTTTCAAGCTTGTTATATAAAAAACGCCTGGACTTAGTTAGTCCAGGCATTTTTTATATAAGATGAAAACTGAGGCATCATGCTCAGTGTTTTGTCTATGGATCAAACTTTCCTCTACTTATGATTGACGAAAAAATACTGAATTGCCTGTTTCAATTTCCCTTCAGCCTGTTCAATATAAGCTGCAGCCTGTTCCTGTGAAGACCGAGTAACCGTCATAAAGATCGCTTCTTTTAAGTTATATTGTGTTTGATGCATGGCAGTTACAGCTGCTTTTGCTTCAATTCCCGTCAAATCCATTAATATATTTTCAGCCCGCTTTTTCAGTTTCTTATTAATGAGCTGCATATCAACCATTTCATTTTGATAAACTTTTCCGAGACGGATCATGACTGCAGTAGATATCATATTCAGCGCCATTTTCTGGGCAGTGCCTGCCTTCAGTCTTGTTGAACCTCTAATGACTTCAGGACCCGTATTTAATTCAATGGCCGCATCACTTATAGCGGAAACGTCCGTATTCTTATTGTTGCTGATTGAAACGGCGTATGCACCTGCCTCTTTTGCATATGACAGTCCGCTAATAACAAACGGTGTAGAACCGCTGGCAGTCAGTCCGATTACACAATCAGAAGCATTTAACCGATAGGTTTCGAGTTCATTTCGAATAACGTCCGCATCATCTTCAGTCTCCTCAAGGGGCTGCCACATCGCTTCATTTCCGCCTGATACAATGGCCGTCCATCTGCCGGGTTCTGCTGAAAAAGTTGGTCCAAGCTCCACAGCATCGAGCATGCCTACTCTGCCGCTGGTTCCCGCTCCAATAACAAAGACTCTGCCGCCCTCATTCCATCGCTTTACGACTGCATCAACCGCTTTGGCAATTTCAGGAAGAGCTTCATTTACTGCCGCTGTAATCGCTGCATCTTCTTTGTGCATCATTTCCACAATCTGAAGGGAATCCATTTCATCAATAAGCGAAGTCTTCTCATTTCTCTCTTCAGTAGGTTTACTCGCCATTATAATCGCTCCATATCAATCGTGAATTTATAGCGATCTGCGCGGTAGACAGACCTGACGACCTCAAGCGGTTTGTTGGTATCGAGCGTTGTTCTCCGTTCAATCAGCAGGACTGGTGCCCCTTCCGCTACTTCGAGCATTTCAGCCTCCGTTTTTCTGGCAAAGGAGGCTTCAAGCACTTGCCGGCCGTACTGGATCTTTAATCCAAGCTTGTTTTCCACATAATCATAAATGGAGTTCACTGCTATCTCTTCTGTAAGACCGTGTGCAAGCTCTTTTGAGATATAAAGCATTTCATAGGCCATTGGAAGCTGATCAGCAAGTCTCACCCGTTTCAGCTCAAAAAGAGGAGCTCCCGCTTCAACATCAAGTTTAAGAGCCAGATCAGTACTTGCTTCAACCTCTTTAAAACTGATGACACGTGTGCCTGGTTCAAGTCCTCTTGATCGCATATCTTCAGAAAAACTTGTTAATCCCTGAAGCGGCTGCTCGATTTTTTGATGGGCAACGAAAGTCCCCTTCCCGCGCTGCCGGTATAAATACCCATCATTCACCAGATTCGAAAGAGCCTGTCTCACCGTCATCCTGCTTATTCCATACTTTTCAGCGTATTCCCTTTCAGAAGGAATCATTTCACCAGGGACTAATTCCTGCTGTAAAATGGCTTCTTTAATCCCCTCTTCAAGCTGATAATAAATTGGGAGCGGAGAATTCTTTTGAATCATTTTGCAAACATCTTCCTTTCATCTTGATGCAATTTTGACAAAGCTTCTTGATCGGCAATGATGATTGTATTCGGGTGCTTTCTTAAAATGGTTGCCGGTATGGAGTTGGTTACATCAGAATGAAACAGATCATATAAAATGGATGATTTTTGCAGGCCTGAAGCGAGCAGCAGGATTTTTTTACTTTTCATAATAGAAGCAATCCCCATTGTTACTGCATGAGTTGGTACATCTTCAATTGTATCAAAGTAACGTGCATTTGCCTCTCGGGTAGACTGCTCCAAAGCTACTAAATGAGTATTTGATTCAAACGAACTTCCAGGTTCGTTAAATCCAATGTGCCCATTTTGACCGATGCCAAGCAGCTGAAGATCAATTCCGCCGAATTCTTCAATTTTCAGGTCATAGTTCCCGCATTCCGCTTTCATATCATGTGCTTCTCCGTTTGGAAGAAAAGTTTGAGAAAATGGAATATTAACCTCATCAAAAAAGTGTTTTTTCATATAAGCATGATAGCTGTTTTCATCTTCCTTTGATAAGCCGGCATATTCATCAAGATTGAATGATTTCACTTGCTGATAGTCTGTTTTGTTTTGCTGATGATCCAGAATCAGCTGCTGATAAGTGCCGAGGACCGTGCCTCCAGTTGCCAGACCAAGCACAGAATCGGTTTTTGACTTGATTTGATCCAAAATGACCTCTGCTGCAAGCATACTCATTTCATGATAATCTTTTGCTTCAATTAGTTTCATTGTTCAACACTTCCTGTGAAAGAGATTTTGCCCCTGCAATATGTCATCAGCACTTCGCAATTTTCATCAAGTACGACGATATCAGCATCTTTCCCGCTTGATAAACTGCCTTTTCGATCATATACGCCGACTTGTTTAGCAGGATTTACCGATGCCATTTTCACAATCTCTTCAAGTGAACAGCCGGAATAATTCATCATGTTCACTGCCGCATCTCTGAACGTTAAAATACTTCCTGCAAGAGTTCCATCTGCAAGAGTGGCCCTGTCAGAATCAACCGTTACCTCTTGTCCGCCAAGGTCATATTTGCCTGCACCAAGACCTTTTGCTCTCATCGCATCTGTAATTAATATCGTTCCCTCACTGCCTTTTACTTTATAAGCAAACTTCACCATTTCAGGAGAAATATGAATACCATCCAAAATCATTTCAGTTTTCACATCATCCATCATCAGTACAGTACCAGCTACCCCTGGTTCCCTATGGTGAATGCCTCTCATTCCATTGAAAAGATGTGTAGCGTGGTTCACGCCGTTTTCAACAGCCTTTTCAACTTCTGAATAGACAGCATCACTGTGGCCAATTGAAGCCGTAATCCCAGCAGATGTCAAATGGCGGGCAAGCTCATACCCATTCTTGCGTTCCGGTGCAAGTGTGACCAGTTTAATATGATTATTTGCTTCTTCCGCCCATTTCTCAAAAAGATTGATTGATGGTTCAATGATATTGCCCGGCGCCTGTGCGCCTGCACGTTTAGGGTTCAGAAAAGGACCTTCTAAATGAATACCGAGCACTTCGGCTCCATCCTTATTTTCATGATCGATATAATCAGCTGCATTCTTCAGCGCATCCGAAATCTGCCCGCGATCCGCTGTCATCGTTGTTGCGAGATAACTCGTTGTCCCTTCTTTTGGAAGAGCTCTGCTCATGGTTAAAATCGCTTCTTTCGTCGCATCCATCACATCTGCACCATCAGCACCATGGATATGAATATCAATAAAACCAGGCAAAATAGAAGCCTTGCCTTTAAGATTAATCACCTTATCATCAGCTGCAGGTTCCGGCATTTCAGCCAAGTCGCCAGCTGCACTAATTTTATTTTCTTCAATAAGAATAAAACCGTTTTTGAAAACGACTTCACCTGTATATAACTTTGCGTTCATTAAATAGGTTTTCTGCATGGTTCCAGCTCCTTGCATCTATACTCATCCTTACTATATCACCCATTTAGCTAGTTGTCTATACCAGTATAAATCAAGGTAAAACTCCCTCCTATGATGATATGGGTGTTGGCATCATTGAAGGGAATTTAAGTTTATAGACTAAAACAATAAGCTTATGGAATATAGGTAGATCTCGAATTATCTTCTGATTTTTTCAATTTCATCTGCTACAAATTGAACTTGTGTACCCACAATGACCTGAATGCTGTTTTTACCGACAATATTAATCCCCGGTACACCTGTATCTTTAATCTTTTTCTGATCTACAGCATTCATATCTTTCACTTCAATTCTTAAACGGGTCACGCAGTTGTCAACTGACGTCACATTGGCATCTCCGCCTAAACCTTCATAAATTTGAGCAGCCATTCCTGCAAATTTTGATCCTTCAGCGTGAGATTGATTGCTGCTGACTGTATCTTCTTCAAGCGTTTCATCCGAATCTGCTTCTCTTCCAGGAGTAGCCAGATTGAATTTTGTGATTAAGAATCTGAATAACACATAATAAATGACTGCTACAACTAGTCCTTGCAAAAGCAGCATATATGGCTGATTCGCCAGCGGCAATCTTGAACTTAATACAAAGTCAACAAACCCTGCACTAAAACCAAATCCCGCTGTCCAATGGAAAAATGCTGCTACAGCTAATGAAAGACCTGTTAAGGCTGCATGAACCACATAAAGTGCCGGAGCTAAAAACATGAATGAGAATTCAAGCGGCTCTGTAACACCGGTAAAGAATGAAGCAAAACCTGCCGCTAACATAAGCGATGCAGCCTGTTTTTTTCTTTTCGTTTTTGCAGTATGATACATTGCTAACGCTGCGGCAGGTAAACCAAACATCATAATCGGGAAAAATCCTGCTTGATACATTCCTGTAATACCTTTTGTTCCTGTTCCTGCCCAGAAATTACCTATATCGTTAATTCCAGCGACATCAAACCAGAACACTGAGTTTAAAGCATGATGCAATCCAGTAGGAATTAAAATTCGATTGAAGAAACCATATAATCCAGCCCCAATAAACCCTAATTTACTGATCCATGTTCCAAAAGCAACTAAGCCAGTAAAGATGACAGGCCAAGCGAAGAACAATACTACTGAAACAAGCAGCATAGAAACAGCTGTCATGATCGGAACTAAACGCTTACCGCTGAAGAATGATAAAGCAGCCGGCAATTGTACGTGACTAAAACGGTTGTACATCATTGACGCTACAATCCCTGAAAGAATCCCAACAAATTGATTTCCTATTTTAGCAAACGCAGCATTCACATTTTCCGGGTCAACCCCTTGAAGCATAGCTACTGAGTTTGTTGATAGCAGAGTTGTAATAACGAGGTAGGCTACCAAACCGCTCATTGCGGCGGAACCATCTTTTTCTTTAGACATACCTAACGCTACCCCAACAGCAAAAAGAATCGCCATATTGTCAATAATTGATGATCCGGCTTTAATTAAAAATGCTGCTGCCGGATTGCCTGCTCCCCAGCCTGCAGGATCGATCCAATAACCAATTCCCATCAGAATCGCCGCAGCCGGCAATACTGCTACAGGCAGCATCAATGAACGGCCGATTTTCTGTAGATATTTCATCATTTTACATTCCTCCAAAATAAAGTATAGGATAATTAAGAGTTAAAATTGATGAAAAACGACTCCTTGTATTCGTTTTCAAATTTACTATAACATGTATTCAACTAGTTATCTATACCAGTTAACTTTATTTTTTTTTACAAATTAAACCTTTCGAGTGAAAAATGTCGATAATCGCCTAGACCTGTTCTTTTATTCAGTATGGACTTCACATTAAAAAACAGGTACGCTGCTAACTCTTGAGTTCAGCTAAGAAAAAAAGCACCCCATCTCTCAGGGTGCTGCATTCGCTTACTTGTCTTTCTTCTTTTTCAAGTTTACGCCGATGGCTGCGCCATTTCGGCTGGAATCGGCCACTCCTTTAAATGAATCTTTTTCATGATCAATCAGGATGCTTTGCACGTTTCCGATGACCACAGGGCTTGGTCCAAAATTGTGGTTCATTTGATTTAAACGGGTGATGACGTCTGAGGAAATGCCGCTTTCAAAGCGGTACGAGCTCAAATTGTTCGTATAGATTCTAGGCTCCTCGACTGCTGCTTTTAATTCCATATCGTATTCGATTGTGTGAAGAATCGTTTGAAGCACGGATGTGATAATGGTAGGTCCCCCAGGTGATCCGACGGTTAACACCGGTTTTTCATCTTCAAAAACAATAGTCGGAGTCATGCTGCTGAGCGGACGTTTATTCGGCTGCACTTCATTGGCTCCGCCTGGAACAGCGTCAAAGTCAGTCAGTTCATTGTTCAGCATCAAACCGTAGCCCGGAACCATAATCCCTGTTCCAAAAACCTGCTCAATGGTTGTTGTGTAAGAAACAACATTCCCCCATCTGTCGGTCACGCTGAAGTGAGTTGTTTCGCCGTACTGCCTGTCGTTTGGCTGAACCGTTTGTTCATAGTCGGCAGCTCCTTCTTCATATTTCCACGGATCTCCCGCTTGGGGATTTTCATTAACTGCATCAAGACTGATCAGTTCCTGTCTTTCAGAAATGTAATCCGGATGCAGAAGTCCCTCTGCAGGTACATTTACAAACTCAGGATCACCTGCATAAACTGCGCGGTCAGCGTATGCAAGATGCATGGCCTCTGCGAGGAGATGATATTTCTCAGCTGAGCGAACTTCATATTGAGATAAGTTGAAATCATCAAGGATCTTCAGCATCTGCAGCAAGAATACTCCGCCTGAGCTTGGCGGCGGCATGCTGGCAATTTCATATCCTTGATATTCGCCCCAAATTGGTTCATCAATGGTGACATCATATTTCTTCAAATCTTTCGGCGTCATCGAGCCTCCAAAATCCTGAACAGTTCCGGCCAGAGCTTGTCCGATTTCGCCTTTATAGAACGCATCCGTTCCTTTTGAACGAATCAGTTTAAATGTTTTCGCCAAATCTTTTTGAACAAGCTTGTCCCCTTCTTTTAACGGAGTTCCTTTTGGAAGAAAGACATCCTCAGCTGCTGTTGCTGATAACGTTTCGGCATTGTCTGAAATCGCTGCGGCTAGAACCGAATCGATTTTAAATCCCTTTTCAGCAAGCTTAATTGAAGGACTGATCAGCTTATCCATTGATCGTGTGCCCCACATGTCCAAAGCCGTTTCAAGTCCTTTTAATGTTCCTGGAACCCCAACCGCAGTGCCGCCTTTATATCGTTCTGAAAAAGGAATCGGAACCCCATTTTCATCAAGAAACATATCAGGCGCTGCTCCTGCCGGCGCCCGTTCGCGGCTGTTGATAATCGTTGTTTCTTCGGTTTTGCCGTCATACACCATCATGAACCCGCCGCCGCCGATTCCTGACATCATCGGCTCTGTCACATTCAGCGCAAATTGGATGGCAACCGCTGCATCAATCGCATTCCCGCCTTTTTTAAGAACCTCTGCGCCAATTTCTGAAGCCAGAGGATGGGCAGTTGCTACCATTCCATCACGGCCTACATCAACTTGGCTGTACTTCTCTTTTTTCTCGGGCTTTTTAGCCTCTGTACTGGCTGGAAATCCCCCGGCAATCAAAATGGCAATCAGGAAAACACTCAAGCTTCTTTTCATAACCTTCCTCCTCATAAGTAGAATCTCCTCTCTACCATATGGAAAAGAAAATAGAGAATCAAGCGATATATCTGAATTATCTGAATATTAGTCCGTTCATCCTATCCTTATTTATCTCTTTAGGGAATATAGTATGGTATGACATGTAGATATCAATTCCTTTAGCATACAGGAAAAATATGCTAACATTCCTTTATGAAAGGAGACTTAAATGATGATCTTTCAAGTAAAACGAAATGCGATTCTTGTTGCTATTGTGCTCTTTTTGATTATTCTGCCGTTTTTTCTGCTCTTCGAGTCTGAATCACTTCCAACACTGATTATTCCTTTCTTGCTGTCTGCTTTTTTAGCCCACGCATTAATTAAATCTTACTTTGTCATTGAAAATCAAAAATTGATCATCGTGTTCGGGTTAATCAAAAAAGAAATTCAAATTAGGGATATGAAGGAGATCCGCTATTCCAATAACCCGCTCTCAGCTCCCGCATGGACGCTGAAAAGACTTGAAATCATTTTTGCCAAGCCGATTGGAACGAGACCAAATGCCGATACAAGATTTGCCCTTGTCTCTCTGCCTAAGGACGAAACTGGATTTTTTACGGAAATTACGAAGATAAATCCGCATCTTAAAACACCTTAAAAAGTGCCGCACGGCTATCATGCGGCACTTTTTTTCCTAATAAAGCTCAAGCCGGTAAATGGCTTCGCCGTTTTCTTTTTTACCTGTATCTTCAAATCCCGCTTTTTCATAAAGTTTTAATGCCTGAACATTTTCGGGATTGACTCCAAGGAGCAGAAAAGGACTGACATCATAGCGCGATTTCATAAAACTGAGAATGATCTCCAAAGCAGCAAAACCATATCCTTTTCCTTGGTGGCTCTTATCGATCATAAAGCGGACAAGCCAGTACACTCCGTCCTCAGGATCTTTGCCGACCATCGCAAACCCGATCATCTTATTTTCCGCATAAATCCCAAGCGGCAAATAAGATGTTTCAAATTTGGATTCTGCAAGCGAATACAGATTGCCCGCAACAAATCTCTCTTGTTCTTTTTGAACCTTCAGCGATATACACGTCTCCCAATTATGCTTCGTGATGGGATGAAGCTGAATCTGCATGCTGTGCCACCTTCTGTTCCTTTTCAAAGTATGAATCTGTTATTCTTAATACGATGAGGCCGCCGGAAAAATAGACGGCAGATGCTATGAAAAAAAGGTATGTTATGGTAAAGTACTGAGCTAAAAATCCGCCTCCCATAATGGCTGCCGCTGACATAAGCGATGTAAAAAAATGATAAGTTCCAACTTGCATCCCTCTCTTTTCTTCTGTCGTCCACTGTGTCAGCAGCATTTTTTCACCGTGTTTTTGCATTGCTCCAAAGAGCCCCATGATCATTTGGCATACATATACTTCTTCAATTGTCCCAATATGAGGGTAATATAATAGGATCAAAGCCATACCGAACGAAGAAACCGAAAGCATTTCTTTGTCGCTTACCTTCCCAGACATGCGCCCTAAGAGCGGATGAACCAGCGCCGCTGAAAGACCGAATAATCCATATGAGATTCCGAACTGCGAATAAGAGGAACCTATATTTTTTACAAATAAAAGATAGAAAGGGAAAATGAAATTGCCTGCAAAAAACAGCGTGCTCTGAGCCGCAATAAACTTTCTGAACGAATCATTTTTCATCGCGGCCATACTCCTCATAAAAGTAGTTCATGAAAAGTTCCTCTTCGTCATACGCACGCTTCTGCCTGAAAAACTCATCCGATCTGGGATACGCACGCTTCATTTGTTCTTTTGTCGGATAAGGCTGATACGGCAAATAATATGTGCCGCCAAACGAAATGGTGACATCAATCATTTTCCGGATGACGTTCCTGGTCTTTTTAATCTCTTCTTCAGACATCCCCTGATTGATTAACAAAACAAACGCAAACATATCATCACGGCCGTAGGACATGACAGCGTCTTCATTATGATCAACGTATCGAATCGTGATATTAAATAAATTCAGCTCTTCCTCTGTTAATGTCTTCCTCAGACTGTCCACATAGTCTGGGAATGCATCAGCCGGAACAAAGTATTCTTGAAGGATATCTGTATTTGTTTCATGTTCATACTCCAGAAACTCAGACTCTGACCGCATCACATTATTTCTCGTAATATAGGAATCTTCTTTTTTCACAAAATAGTTTTTTTGAGCTTTCCAAAACGTATTTTTTCCCCAGTCGTAATTCCTTGATAGACCAAGCAGGAATTTCATTAGTGCGACATTCTTTTCTTCGCTCAGTTCATCATATTCTGTACGTGCCCCCTGTTCACCTGCAAGCACATAGTTTGTCACATACATTTCCTTCAAAAAAGAATCAGGCGCAGTGGATATTCTGGCAAGATGCATTTTGACATTTTCATTGCCGCTGACTTCATGCTTGAAGTAATCAGCATATTTTTTATAATCGAGAGCTTTTGATTTCATGACATAGAGTTCATCATCCGTTAAGCTGATTTCTGCATCCAAAATGACTCCGAACAAACCATATCCGCCTATGACAAGCGGGAAAAGCTCTGGATTTTCCGTTCGGCTGACGCGCACAATCTCTCCATCCGCGTTCAGCAAATGAAAGGATTGGATGCTTTCTATAAGTGAACCATGACGGATATCCCGTCCATGCACGTTTACACTCATCGAACCGCCAACCGTAAACATATTTTGGGACTGCATGACTTTCACTGCAAGGCCATGAGGGTTGACATGGCGCTGGATATCATCCCACGTCGCCCCGCTTTGAACTGTGATCGTCTTTTTCTTCTTATCAAAATCCAAAATCTTATTGTAAGTAGTCATATCAAGGACGATGGCATCTTTGTAATAAGTATGCCCTCCCTGGCTGTGCTGTTTTCCTGCAATCGAGATTTTCTTATTTGTCTTTTTTGCTTCAGCAATAGCTTTTTTGAATGACTCAATCTCTTTTCCTTTAACGACTTTAGCAATTTTCACAGGCATCAATCTGCTGACATCAGTCATAAGCAACGGATCATTCTTATTTTCCTCAGAAGCTGCATTTAGTGAAAAGAAAAATACTGTTAAAAATCCGAGAGTGAGGAGTACTAAAAATTCCTTTTTCATCAATACACCGCCAAATAGAAAAATGTGTTATTTAGTTACATTTTACACTTAGAGGATATATTTTACAATCATCTTTTATGACAACAGCAGCACCTTCCCATGTTTTAATCTGCAAAAAAGAAGGAATACATACACTAACACCTACTAAAAGGAGATGTTTTTCTTGGATAAGCAAAAATTAAACAAAGATGTACTCGATATATTGGAAAAGCATAAGGTCGGCACACTTGCTACTGTAGTAGATAACAAGCCTCACTCCCGCTATATGACTTTTTTTAATGATGAATTAATGCTTTATACACCTACTAGTAAAAATACACACAAAGCAGAAGAAATTGACGAAAACCCGAATGTTCATATCCTGCTTGGCTATGAAGGTGAAGGATATGGGGATTCTTACATTGAGTTTGAAGGCAGGGCAAGCATCAGCGAAGATCAGGAATTAAAGGATAAAATCTGGAACGATCATATGAAAAACTGGTTGGATGGCCCGAACGATCCAAATTACATCATTCTTGCGATTAAGCCGAATAAAATCAGATTAATGAACAGCGAGCATGAGTCACCCCAGACGTTAGAAGTCTAAGAATTCAAGAACCGGCATCAGGCTGCCGGTTCTTTTTGTGCCAATTTCTTGTTTTCATAAGAACCTCATGAGAAAATGAAAGCAAGAACGCTATCTAGAAGGTGATCAAATGTATTACGTAGTAGTGGATATTGGCTGTTCTGACTGCGGAGAAGCTTCGAATGTTGTCGGCATATTTACGGAAGAAACAAAAGCAAGGACTGCGCTCGAGCACTATAAAGCAACGAACAAACTTGATCTGTATGGGGATGACCATCAATTTTTAATATACAAATTAACAGAGCTCAACTCCATTCACAATAACAGCTTCGACCATCTTATTTATGACAGTGAAGAGGAATGAAGAATCGGGCTTTCTAGGCAAGGCCCTAAAAGAAAGCAGGCAGGAAAAACTTATGTTTTTCCTGCCTGCTTTTCTATGCACTAAATTAGTGGCGTCAGTTCCAGTAGTGGTGCCGCTTTTAATGGGGCATTGCATAAAAAGTGGCGGCTCTCGCCATTGTGCTGCCATTTTTAACGGTTCAATACACCAAAAGTGGCGGCACTTGCCATTGTCCTGCCATTTTTTACGGTTCAATACATCAAAAGTGGCGGCACTCGCTATAGTGGTGCCATTTTTTACGATGCAATACACCAAAAGTTGCGGCTCTCGCCATTGTGCAGCCGTTTTTCACGATGCTATACACCAAAAGTGGCGGCACTCTCCATAGTGCTGCCATTTTTTACGATGTAATATACCAAAAGTGGCGGCACTCGGTTTAGGCCTGCTACTCTTAATTGGACTGCCCCATTCCTTTACCTTAATATCCCTTTAGACCGTGCCTGTTTGAGCCAATCAGGAAATTCGTTTAATAAACGATTATACAATTCCTCGTCTGTCACCTCGTTTAAATCGTCAAGAGCGAAGAAATCAGCATTATCAACGACTCTTCCAGCTAAATCGTCAAGTTTTTGAAGCACACCAAATTTTGCGTTTCCAAGGCCTACAAATTGCCAGAAAACAGGTTGATTGGAGCAATCTATTAATAGGTTCGAAATTTTCTTATCTTCATAGATTCCTCCGTCACTGAAAAACACGACATAAGTAGGCAGGGAATCGCTCGGTTCTTCTTCTGTATACTTGCGGATCACGTCTTTCATGACTTCAGGTTCATTGTTGCCAATGCCAAGACCTCCAAAGAACTTAGGTCTAGGATAGGTTTTCTCTACATATCCCTCAAATTCTCTTTCCGTCACGCTTTTCGCTCTCATTGACTTGCTACCGAAAAACCAAGTATCCATCACTCCGTCATCATCCATGCAGGCAGCGACAGCAAGCACCTTTTCAAAGGCACTTTGAACGGTTCCATTTGAATAAAGATTTGCCATCGACCCGGATGCATCAATGACAACAGCTACTCTTGCCTTCACATGAGGAATCTTTTTCTTTTCAAGCGAAATGACGACTTTCTTTTTCAGCAAATCAATCTTAGTTAAATTAATGGGTGCTTGCTTTATATGATTCTCCTTAATTTCTTCCTCCACGTCCGATTCCTCTTCAACCGTGACACCATGTGCTTCAGCAAGGGGTTTTAGCCCGCCGTTAAAACCTCTTCCTATCGCCCTAAGCTTATACCCCGAAGTATGCCGGTACAATTCGGCAAGAACAAGTGCTTTTTCATCAAGAGCATCAGTAACCTCATATGTAATTTCAGATTGAGCTGTTAAAATTGTTACACTGCATCCCTTTACTTCTTTAAATGAGGCAGATTCTCCATCTAAGGCTGCAGCAAAAACGCACTTTTCCGCTAATGAATTCGGCAGCTGCCCCAATTGAATCGTAAAGACGGCAGATTGGTCAGAAGTCCGCTTGAATGTCACGATTTTCTGAGGATCAGCAGGCTGATTGTAAAAAATCATATAATCATCTGATGGGACCAAGCCATTTGAACCAACCATAAAGCAGCTTATGTCAAGATCGCACGGCGCATATTCCCATGAAATTGAAATGTCGATTGCACCGCCGTTTCCTGCAAGTGCATTGCCCCCTTTTGAAAGCTTAACTTCATTTTTTATCATCCTTATCCCCCCTGTAAAAAGTCCATCTTTATTGTATTACAAAATAGCAGGCAATACTGTAACTCCTTCCAATTTGGGCAAAACGGTTGATTCTTTTTAACAAATCCAGTAAAATTGTAAATTGTGTTTTACGTTCGGATTTAAAAAATGAAGGGAGCCCAGTATGTATAATTCTGTCCTAACACGCAGTGAACAGCCATCCATTGACGCAGAAGAACTTCAGTTTCAGCTTTTTAGAATGCAGGATAATCTGAAGGAAATTGCCAAACGATGGCAGGTTGTCGGAATTGAGCAGACAAAAGAAGATAAATGGGTCGTAGTTTATGCACAAAATGACGGTGATTCATGCAAGGTGATGCTGAATGATTGTGAATCAGCTTATCGGGGGACTTGGGATTTTTCCATCCACGCCACATACAACGATGATAAAGCGATTCACATCGGAGATATTAAAGGCCCTGCAAATAAGGGATACGGATCCATTTGCATGAATTATTTAAAAGAGTTTGCCAAAGATCAAAACATTCCCTACATCACTGGCGACATTGCCAAAAGAGACTGGGATCACGTTGACCGTCTTGTCCATTTTTATGAAAAACACGACTTTAAAGTAAATATTGACTATGACAAGCAAGCTGGCGAAATTGAATGGAATGATATGTATTGAGAAGCAGACAGAGTCTGCTTCTTTTTTTGTTGGTCAAAAAATGCGGAGGTTGCTGTGCCAGCCGAATCTTGATTTTTTACAGTCTGTTTTTCGACGTTACTAATTTTCATTCTTTTTAGGCAATCTTCTAATGGATTATCTCCATTTGAATACTTTTCAAGATCATCTTAGCTTCTATGGTAAAGGTGATGAATACTTTCTCAATAATACGCTTCGTACAGAAGGTACAGCACTTAAAATGGAATCCGACTCGACATAAGTGTTCCAGAACCGAATTTACAGCACTTAATGTGGAATCTGACACGACATAAGTGTTCCAGAACCGAATTTGCAGCACTTAATGCGGTATCTGACACGACATAAGTGTTCCAGAACCGAATTTACAGCACTTAATGTGGAATCTAACACGACATAAGTGTTCCAGAATCGAATTTACAGCACTTAAAATGGAATCCGACACGACATAAGTGTTCCAGAACCGAATTTACAGCACTTAATATAGGCTCCGCCACGACATAAGTGTTTCAAAACCGAATTTACAGCACTTAATGTGGAATCCGACACGACATAAGTGTTCCAGAACCGAATTTACAGCACTTAAAATGGAATCTGACACGATATAAGTGTTCCAGAACCTAATTTACAGCACTTAATGTGGAATCTAACACGACATAAGTGTTCCAGAATCGAATTTACAGCGCTTAAAATGGAATCCGACACGACATAAGTGTTCCAGAACCGAATTTACAGCACTTAATATAGGCTCCGCCACGACATAAGTGTTTCAAAACCGAATTTACAGCACTTAATGTTGACATAATTCTCTCCTCTCTCTCTCACATCCCTAATTTCAAAGTTTTCAAATTATAGGATTACTCTCCTAATACTTAGGGTATGTACAACTAGGGCATTTTTTCCTGTTTACCATAATCGCGCTATTTTAAAAAAAGAAAGGAGCCATGAACCTTCAATGAGAAAAAAAGCATTACTCTTATTCTCTGCCCTTTTTCTAATCAGCATGCTTACCGCCTGCGCAGAAAAAGAGAAATTATCAGATGGCACGGAACTGATTGATAAAGATGAATTTGTGTTTGCGGCTTCAGGTGAATTCAAGCCGTTCAGCTATGTGACGGATGATATGACGATGACCGGATTTGATGTTGCCGTAGGTGAGGCGATCGCAAAGGAGCTTGGCCTTGAGCCAGTTCAAAAGCGGATCAAATTTAAAGGCATTGTTGAAGGCGTGAAAACCGGCCGTGCAGATGCGGCAGTTGCCAGCCACACCATTAATGATCAGCGTGCAAAGCATGTTTCTTTTTCCACTCCCTACTACTATTCGGGTCCTCAGATATTCACACGTCCTGACAGTGATATCAAAACAACAGAAGATTTAAAAGGAAAAGAAGTTGCCGTAGCAAAAGGTTCTACATATGCTGCAACCGCAGGAAAATACACGAAAAACATAAAGATGTACGATAGCGATATTACTGCCCTTAAAGCGCTGAGTACAGGCCGCCACGACGCGGTCATAACTGATTTTGTAACAGGAAAAAGTGCAGCTAAAGGCGGATTTGACATTGCCGGTCAGCAGCTGATCGAACGAAGCGAGCAGGCTGTAGTCATTCCGCAGGATAATCCCGTTCTTTTAAAAAGAGTGAATGAAGCGCTGGAAAAACTCAGACAGGACGGTACCCTTAAGAAAATCAGCATTGATTACTTCGGAGAAGACATTACGACGAAACCTGAGTAACCCACCATTTGCACAGAAAGGATGTTGTTCATTTTGCCTAGTTTTTCACATTTTTTTGATTCGTTAGTTGCGAATAAAGGCGTCTTTTTTGATGCGATGCTTGTCACCCTGCAATTAACAGTTGTTTCTATATTAATCGGTATTGTCATCGGCCTCTTTTTCGCTCTTTTAAAAATTTCTAAATTAAAAGTGCTTGGCATTATCTCGGATACTTACATTTATTTAGTTCGGGGAACGCCTTTGATTGTACAGATCTTCATCCTGTACTTCGGATTCAGCGGTCTCTTTTTAATTCCCGATTTCTGGGCAGCTTCACTGGCTCTTGCGTTCCATAATGGTGCCTATATTGCCGAGATTTTCCGGGGAACCATTCAGTCCATTGATAAAGGACAGATGGAAGCAGGGCGCTCTCTCGGGATGACAAGAGGCCTTACAATGAGAAGAATCATTATGCCCCAGGCTTTCAGACGCGCTCTTCCACCCCTTGGAAACCAGATGATTATCGGGCTTAAGGATTCGTCGCTTGCCGCCTTTATTTCCATAAATGAGCTCTTTAATGTGGCGACAACACTTGGCTCAAACAACTTTGACGAAATGACATTTTTATTAATTGTTGCCGTTTATTACTTAATTTTAGTGGCCATTTTAACACTTATCGTAAATGGTCTCGAAAAGAAAATGTCGATCAGCGACCGCTAAGGAGGTAATGTTTTTTGGAAACGAAAGAAATGATCAAGGTTGAAAAGCTGAATAAATCATTCGGAGACCTGCATGTATTAAAAGATATTGATATGAAAGTGAACGAAAGCGATGTTGTCTGTCTAATCGGTTCAAGCGGATCCGGGAAAAGCACCCTGCTCAGATGCCTGAACTTCCTTGAGAAAAAAGACAATGGAAAAATCATCATTAATGGTGAAGAAATCACTCAGGCTACACATGACATCAATGAAGTCCGCCAAAAAGTCGGAATGGTTTTTCAGCACTTTCAATTATTCCCTCATAAAACCGTGATTGAAAATATCATGGAAGCACCGCTTATGGTGAAAAAAATGAAAAAAGAACAGGCAGCCTCTGAAGCCCGCGCCCTGCTTGAAAAAGTTGGCCTTTCAGATAAAGCCGATGTGTATCCAAATAAACTTTCTGGAGGCCAGAAGCAGCGCGTGGCGATTGCCCGAGCCCTTGCGATGAAGCCTGAAATCATGTTATTTGATGAACCAACATCAGCACTTGATCCTGAGCTTGTAGGTGAAGTATTAGCGACAATGAAAGAGCTCGCTGTTGAGGGAATGACGATGGTTGTCGTCACGCATGAAATGCAATTTGCCCGCGAGGTGGCCGATTGGATTGTATATATGAACGAAGGGCGAATTGTTGAAAGAGGCCACCCTGATGACTTCTTTACCAATCCTCAGGAAGAACGCACGAAAGAATTTTTAAAAACGACTCAGTTAAATTAAATGAAAAGCGGAACCGACTGTTCTGACGAGGGACTAGGAGGTGGAGCTAGCCATTTATCTAAGAACAAAAGCTCAGATAACTATATTTCCTTATCTGCCCCCCTTTTATAAAATCTTAAAAACACAAAAAAGACGTGAGATTTCCGGATCTCACGTCTTTTTATTTGCTCTCTACAATAAATTTCATATTGCTTTTGTCTGCAGAATTGAGTATGATGAAAACGGTTCAAAGAGGTCTGATGACTAACATCCAATTACTTACAATAGATACCAGCTTGAGAGGAGATTTTTGATGAAAGAAAGAGCATTATTTTTTATCACGGGATTATTGATATTAACACTTGGTGTTTCACTGATTATCAAATCAGGATTAGGAGCATCTTCATGGGACGCGCTCGCTGTGGGCGAATCAAACATGTTTGGCCTGACAGTCGGAACTTGTATTTTCATTAATGGAATCGCTTTAATTTTCATCAATGCTTTTTTGTTGAAGAAAAAGCCTGAAATTCTTGCAGCAGCAAGTATTCTCCTAATTGGAGCATTAATTGATTTTTGGCTGCTGGTTGTTTTAAAACACTATTCGCCTACTGTCCTGTTTTTCCAAGCTTCAGCTCTTATTGCAGGCATTCTCTCAATGGGCGTCGGAGTAGCTATTTACCTGCAGGCTAAATTCCCTGCAAGCCCGATGGACACATTGATGGTTGCGATTCATACTCGTTTTGGTCTGAACTTAAGAAATTCTCGAATCATCAGTGAAGCATTCGCTCTTCTGCTTGCTTTTATTTTTCAAGGGGCGATCGGAATCGGAACATTTATCGTCACGCTTACATTAGGCTTTGTTGTTCAGTACTTTTTCCCTAAATTTGAAGGATTATTATCAAGAATGAGCAGCAAACTATCTTATAAATAATCCAAATTTCTTTTAAAAATAGGGTTGCTTTGTTCCTAGTAATCTATTATAGTTGAATACGTCAGAGGTCAGACATCAGATGACGGCTGACTCTCTTTTCGGAATTAGATGAAAGCGTATACAGATTCTTTTCAAAAAAATGCTTTTAAATACATCACAGAGGTGAAGAAAATGAAATACCTAATCGCCCTTCTCGGTTTAGCGATTGTACTTGGATTAGCATGGGTTGCAAGCAGCGACCGCAAAAAAATTAAGTTCAAACCTGTTGCCCTAATGATTGTGATTCAAATCGTATTAACATTCCTTTTATTGAACACGAAGTTTGGTTTGATCATGATCACAGCGATTGCTGATGGATTCGGCAAATTGCTTGGCTATGCAAATGAAGGAATCATGTTCGTTTTCGGCGGACTTGCAAATGATGGACAAGCTCCATTTTTCTTGAATGTATTGCTTCCGATCGTCTTTATCTCAGCACTTATCGGGATTTTCCAGTACATTAAGGTTCTTCCTTTTATCATGAAAGGCATTGGCTTTGTATTAAGCAAAATCAATGGTATGGGCAAACTCGAATCATATAACGCAGTGGCATCTGCCATTGTTGGACAATCAGAAGTTTTCATTACTGTTAAAAAACAGCTTGGCCAATTATCATCACAGCGTCTTTACACGCTTTGTGCTTCAGCTATGTCTACGGTATCCATGTCAATCGTTGGTGCTTACATGACAATGATCGAGCCAAGATACGTTGTAACAGCAATCGTCATCAACCTGTTTGGCGGATTCATTATCGCATCAATCATTAATCCTTACACGGTTTCTGATGAAGAAGATATTCTTGTCATTCAAGAAGAGGAAAAACAATCCTTCTTCGAAATGCTTGGCGAATATATCATGGATGGATTTAAAGTAGCTATTATCGTAGGTGCAATGCTTATCGGTTTCGTTGCTTTAATCGCTGCTGTCAACAATATTTTCGATATGATTTTCGGGATTACATTCCAGGGAATCTTAGGTTACATTTTTGCCCCAATTGCATTCATTATGGGTGTTCCTATGAGTGAAGCAGTTGCTGCCGGCGGAATTATGGCCACTAAATTAGTGACAAACGAATTCGTTGCAATGATGGATTTAGCAAAAGTATCTGAGAACTTCAGCGAACGCACACTTGGAATTATCTCAGTATTCCTTGTATCCTTTGCTAACTTCTCTTCAATCGGAATCATTGCAGGTGCTGTTAAAGGACTTCATGAAAAACAAGGGAACGTTGTTGCCCGCTTTGGATTGAAATTGCTTTACGGTGCAACACTTGTAAGTATTTTATCTGCGATTATTGTAAGTATCGTATTGTAATAATAAAAAGCAGCAGGGAGACGTTATAAGCCCCTGCTGCTTTTTTTGTTTTTATTTAAGCTTCTTCCCATCAAACATAAACCTGTAAACCGGCAGTTCTTGTCCAACTTCAGAAGGAATGTATCCAAATGTGACATAGCTGTCAATCGATTCCGGTTCTAAAGAAAGTGACAGCAAGTTGTTTTGCGGCTGTGCAGATAAGAAAATGTATGTGCCTTTCGGGAACACAACCTCTTTCTTTTCAAGCTTCGTCTGCACTTCTGAAAGCTGGATGCCTTCATACTTCTCCGTGTTTTCCTTGCTGGTTACTTCATAAGCTTCAACCGGCAGCTTCATTTGCTTTGGCAGCTGGAATCCTTTTAAGCCCTGATTCTGAAGCTTAGCAGCAATTTCTCCCTGGTCTGGCTTCAGCACATAGGCTGTCGGCCTTTCTCTTGTTAACGTCGCTTCTGCTTCTGTTGCACTGAAATAGTTCACTGGAATATCTTTTACCGTTCCCGTTGCAATATCAATCATTTCAAGCGTTTGATTTTCAAGTTCCACGGCTTCGCTGTTGACGATGACAGGATCTTTATCATTGCCGCGCAGCCCTTTTTTGATTAGCTTAGCACGCTCTAGCGCTACTGTCGTTTTGACTTTTTTCGCATTCTCTGCAGTCTGTCTTAATATATGCTCGTGCGTGGCAATTTGAGCAGCAACACGGCGACCGAAATCTTCTCTTCCAATGGCAATTCCGCGGCTTTCAACTAAAAATGAAAACGACGTCTGCAGGCCAAAAGCGTTCCGGCCAATGCGCGGCTCAGTTCCCCCTTCAAGGATATCAATCTCTCCATTAGTTACTCCAGTTGTATAATAGCGGTCACCTGTAAAGCCCTTGTCTTCTAACGTATTTAAAGTCGGATCGACATACAGGCTGTCGGACATCGTCCGGATTTTTTCAGGAATGTTTAAGTTTCTTCCTGATAATAGCAGAATATCATGATATTTCAGCAATCCGCTCTCACCGAACTTATCAAAAGAACTAGAATACGGTGTGTATTCATGAGCATCTATGACTACCTCTGGAGTATACTTGTTGTATTCATGATGTATCGCCTGCACCTCTGGCGATTCAAGCTTTACATGATCTCTGTTTCCATCAAGACCGTTTTGCAGCTGGCGTTTAAAATTGTACGAGCCGTCCGGATTCACACGCGGTACGACAATAACGTTTATTTTATCTAAAACCTCATCCCCAAGTTCCCCTGTCAGCCGGTTCGCGATCGCTAGAATCGATTCTCCGCTTGCCGGCTCATTTCCATGAATCTGGCTTTGGATCCATACAGTCGGTTTTCGGGATAAATAACTAGGGTTGATTTTATGATCTTTCGTAAAATAAAGGGCCGGGATTTCAAGGCCATTTTGAGAAGTGCCGATGTTTTTCACCGAAACATACGGGCTCTTCCCTTTCAGCTCTTCTATGTAAGCAAGCATTTCCTCCTGAGTTGTAAAAGCTTCTTCTCCTTTTACAAATGCAGGTGTTCCATCCGTTATTTCAATCTCAGGAAACAGCGGCCTTACTTGTTCAGGCTGGCTGTAAGTCTTCCCGTAATACGGTGTATCAGCGCTCACTGCAGGCGCTAATAAAAAACTGGCTGTCAATAATACTGGAATTGAGCTTTTTTTCAGAACCTTTTTCATGGACTGCCTCCTCTTTCTTCTTGTAATTCTAATGATAGAGGAAAAGAGTTTTATTTTCAAAAAATTAAGAATAGTTTATTACTCCCATGAAATTCGACAATTTTATATATTTCGGCTAAATCAGGACATATGATACAATTATTATTTCGTGATTCGAAGGTTTTATAGCTAAGATAACTCAGCAGCTTTTGATTTCGTTTCGCTTTTCCTTCTTTTGAATCATTTTTCCATTCATACAAAAAGAGCCTGAAATTCATCTGAATTTTGACCCCTCTTCCATGGTTAACCAGACGGTTCAGTTTTCTTTTCCACACAAGTTTATAGGGGCCTATTCTGCTTGTTTGTGTACCTGTATTTTCGTTAATCGATTTTATAGGGATCCATTCTGCTTGTTTGTGTACCTGTATTTTCGTTAATCGGTTTTATAGGGATCCATTTTGCTTGTTTGTGTACCTGTATTTTCGTTTATCGATTTTATAGGGTTCCATTCTGCTTGTTTGTGTACCTGTATTTTCGTTTATCAATTTTATAGGGTTCCATTCTGCTTGTTTGTGTACCTGTATTTTCGTTAATCGATTTTATAGGGATCCATTCTGCTTGTTTGTGTACCTGTATTTTCGTTAATCGATTTTATAGGGATCCATTCTGCTTGTTTGTATACCTGTATTTTCGTTAATCGATTTTATAGGGATCCATTCTGCTTGTTTGTGTACCTGTATTTTCGTTTATCGATTTTATAGGGTTCCATTCTGCTTGTTTGTGTACCTGTATTTTCGTTTATCGGTTTTATAAGGCTTCATTCACATCGTAAAAAAGAGGCCAACATTTATCATTGGCCTCCGGACAGTTTTTTCTTTTTTCTCAGTTCCTTATATTTTTCAAATTCAAATCCATGTAAAAATGCTTTTGCCGCGGAATATCCCGATTGATAAAGCAAGGCAATCTCTTCGTCCTTCAAATCAAAATCAGTCGCGGTAATCCCCCCTGCAGGGATTTGAATCGTTCTTTCTTTTGTTTCTTTAGTTAAATGCCTAAGATCATGTGCCTGCAGCATTGTTTTAAAGATATTCTTAAAAAGATGAATGGGTGTTGGAATCACTGCCCCCATTTGAATTTCCTCTTTCACAAACCTGAAGCCGAAAGTCGGAAAGCGCGGCTCCTCTTTCGAATCAAAGATCCAGATTGGAAAATTGCTGAGCAGCCCTCCATCTAATATATAAGAGGTAAATCTTGTTTTTGACTTCCATTTGACCGGCCTGAAGAAAAAAGGCAGAGAGGCGCTCATCATGACGGCAGTTGATATTTTTACATCGCCTGGTTTCATGCTGTATTTCGGTAAATCATCCGGTAAAATAAGCATTTCTCCGTTTGAAACATCTGATGCGATAATCTTCAGTTTCCCTGCCGGCAGATCGTCAAAAGTCCTGATCCCTTTAGCGGCAAGCATAGAATCCACCCATTCTTCCAGATAATCATTTTTGTAAAATCCTAAATGAATCATGAGTTCAAATAGTCCGCCGACAATCGGGATATAATTTAATAAGGATTTGCCTCTAAATTTAGTAAAATCCATTTGGATAAGAAGATCGCGGATTTCATAGCTTTTATACCCGCTTGCCAAAAGAGCAGCGATTACCGCCCCGGCTGACGTGCCGGCAAGTCTCTCCCACTCCACCTGCTCTTCTTCCATTGCCAAAATGGCTCCGGTAAACGCAATTCCCCGAACGCCTCCGCCTTCAAATACCCCGTCTGCCTTCATAAATGGTCACCCCGCAGGATCAGATTTTCTCTCTTCCTACCTTCAAGATTTCAGCTCCCAATTCCTTTTTGCAATGTTCAAATGATTCCATTCTCCCAGCATTTTCTTTTCATGGTTCAGCAGCCATTCTTTTCTCCACGTTTCCCAGGCGTATCCCGTCAGACTGCTGTTTTTCCCAATCACCCGGTGGCATGGTATTAAAATGGCAAGCTTGTTTTTGCCATTAGTCATGCCTACTGCTCTAGACGCTTTTGGGCTTCCTATTTTATCCGCAATTTCGGAATATGAAGCTGTTTGGCCGAACGGGATAGAGGTGACTTCAGACCATACCTTTAGCTGAAAAACGGTTCCGTTTGCATCGATTGGAACCGTAAAAAAAGGGTTTTCTCCTTTAAAATAATCATCAAGTTCTTGAATACACCGCACAATATAGGGATGACAGTCTGATTCTTTTTCTGCCGCATCCGTAAAAGAAACACCGGATATTCCCTTCTCAGAACCAATCACTTCAATCCATCCGACCGGTGAATGATAATATCCTTTCATTTCAATGACACCTCCCATTTCTTTATTATAAACGCCTTCTCTATTGTATTTTTGCGGTTTCATTTCTCCTATTACGAGATCAAACACCCACATGATAAAATGAAAGAAAGGAGCTGATCTTATGGAAATGAAATTTTGGAATGCCATCGTATCCTGTGATCAAACCTATGATGGCATTTTCTATTACGGTGTCCGTACAACTGGCATCTTCTGCAGGCCTTCTTGTCCTTCAAGAACACCTAAACAGGAGAATGTAACGATTTATGCAGATATTGACACCCCTGTTCTTGATGGGCTGCGTCCCTGTAAACGATGCCGTCCGGATGAGCTGCTGACTCGTTCCATTATACAAACAGCAAAAGCCTATATAACTGATCATCTTACAGATGAAATAACTCTCGGTAAATTGGCAGAAAAGCTATATATAAGTCCCTTCCATCTGCAGAGGATTTTTAAGGATGCAACGAATACGTCGCCAAGCCAGTATTTGCTGGAGAAAAGAGTACAACGGGCTGAGCAGCTTATTCGTGAAACAGAGCTTCCCATACAAGAAATCGCCTCTGCAGCAGGGTTTAAAAATGCAGCTCACTTCTCAGCCGTTTTTAAAAAGAAAACGAATCTCTCGCCAACCGAATACCGTTCGACTCATTAAAAAAGAGAGAATCCGCACGGAATTCTCTCTTTTAACCTCTATTTATTCAGCAGGCCTTCATTTTTCAGATAATCTTCAGCCACTTCTGCAGCCGGCTTTCCTTCTACATTTACTTGATAATTCATATCACGCATTTCATCATCTGTAATTTTGCCGGCCAGTTTGTTCAAAGCATCTTCAATTTCCGGATGCTCTTCAAGTGTTTCCTGCTTTACTAACGGTGCTCCCTGATAAGGCGGAAACAGATTTTTATCATCTTCAAGAACCGTTAAGTCATACTGCTTCAGTTCACTGTCGGTTGAATAGGCATCAATCAGATTGATTTCCCCTGATTGAATCGCTTCATACCTTAGTTTTGGCTCCATTGTTTTTAAGTTTGGAAAGGTCGTTCCATATAGCTTTTGAATCCCTTTATAGCCGTCCATTCGATCTGAAAATTCGAGGGTAAACCCGGCTTTCATATTGCCTGCGACTTGTTTTAAATCCGACATTTTTTCAAGGCCATACTGATTAACCGCTTCTTTCGGAACAGCAAGTGTATATGTGTTGTTGAACTGCATCGGCTCTAGATAAGCCATATCAAATTCTTTTTGCATGCCTTCTTTCGCCTGCTCATACACTTCTTTCCTGTCTGTGCTGACTGCCTCCTCTTTTAAGAAGGTAGTGATGGCTGTACCCGTAAACTCCGGGTAAATATCGATATCGCCAGATTCAAGTGCGTTGAATACAAACGACGTTTTTCCAAGACCCGGCTTCACTTCAACTTCTAGATCTGTGTCCTGTTCAATCAGCAGTTTGTACATATTGATTAAGATTTCAGGCTCAGAGCCAAGTTTTCCTGCAATCACGATATCTTTTTTCCCTGTGCCGAATGAGAGCGGCACAGCTGCGATCAGTACGGCGATCAGCGCTGCAACCCCAATGGCTTTCATCGATCGTTTTGCAGATGCTTTTTCCACTAATCGAAGGATGATGTCAAAGAAAATAGCGAGCAATGCAGCAGGAATGGCTCCAAGCAAAATCAGCATATTGTCATTTCGGTCAATTCCAAGAAGAATCAGCTTTCCGAGGCCTCCTGCTCCAATTAGAGCGGCAAGCGTTGTTGTTCCAACGATAAGAACCATAGCTGTACGAATACCGGCCATGATGACAGGGAGAGCGAGCGGAAGCTCCACTTTGAACAGGCGCTTTGAGCTGTTCATCCCCATCGCTCTGGCAGCTTCTATTAAAGAAGGATCCACTTCTTTGATCCCCGTGTATGTATTTCTTAAGATTGGCAGCAGCGCATAAATCACTAATGCAATAATAGCCGGCACAACCCCAATTCCAACAAGAGGAATCAGCAATCCAAGCAGTGCAAGCGAGGGGATTGTCTGCAGGACCGCTGAAACCCCGATCACCCCTTCAGCCGCCTGTGCTTTTCTCGTTAAATAAATGCCAAGCGGAATCGAGATCACCACTGCAAGCAATAAAGCTATGAAAGAAATTTGAATATGTTCAAACAGAGCGGACACAAGCTCACCCTGTCTTTCCTTAAAAACATCACTAAATGCATTCATAGATTAACCTCTTTCTTCCGTTCGTCCAGATAGAAACTGAACGGCAGACTCTCTAGTAATGGTGCCGATTATTTGCCCATTCCGTTCAACTGGAACCATGTCTTCTTCCCCTAAACGGGCTAAGGCCTCTCTGATTGTTGCGGAATATGAAAGCGGCACTTTAAGTGGATCTGTCTCCTGAGGAGGACGCACGAACCCTTCAATAGAACCATCCAGCACATTAACGGCAGCACGATTGCCGATAAATTCCCTGACGAACTCATTTGCAGGATTTGCAACAATGGCTTGTGGTGTATCGACCTGAATGGCCTCTCCATCTTTCATCACACAAATACGGTCTCCCAACGCGAGGGCCTCTTGCATATCATGTGTGACAAATACAATTGTCTTATGAATTCGCTTCTGAAGATCAAGCATGTCCTGCTGCAGTTTTTCACGGCTGATCGGATCAAGCGCGCTGAATGGCTCATCCATCAGAATAATATCCGGATCTGCCGCAAGCGCTCTGATGACGCCGATTCGCTGCTGCTGGCCGCCTGATAATTCGCTCGGTTTCCGTTTTCGATATGTACTCGGTTCAAGACCTACCATTTCAAGCAGTTCATCTGTTCGTTTACTGATTTTATCCGCGTCCCATTCTCTGAGTTCAGGAACAATCGCGATATTCTCTTCAATTGTCATATGCGGAAACAGCGCAATCTGCTGCAGGACATAGCCAATGTTCCAGCGAAGTTCATGAATATCGTAATCATGAACATTTTTTCCATCGATAAACACGGATCCGTCTGTTGCGTCAATCAAACGGTTAATCATTTTCATTGTCGTTGTTTTTCCGCAGCCGGATGGCCCGATAAAAACAAAAAATTCCCCTTCTTCTATCGTTAAATCCAAGGCATTAACGGCTTTTGTACCATCCTTAAACACCTTAGATACGTTCTCAAAGCGGATCATCAGCTCACCTTTTTCTATTATGTAGTTAAAAAATAGTCATACCTTTTCCTCTATTACCCGAAATAATCAGAAGGTATTCATGTTTTTTCAAATAACAAAAATTTTTTCTTAAGCAAAAGTGGAATTATCTGTATAATACTAGAAAAGAGAGGATGAAGCCAGTAATGAAAATCAAAACGGATTCTGTAACAGGATATAAGGATGCTGTCATTTCTTATACGCTTCTTAGCAAAAATGCTGAAGCGAAAAGCCTCGCCATCATGTTTCCAGGTCTGGGTTATTCAGCTCAGGGACCTCTTTTTCATTATTCGACAGGGGTATTTCTAAATAAGAATGCGGACGTGCTGCAGATTAATTATCAATACAATTCAGCATTCTATGAATCTTTTTCAAATGATGAACTTGACGCGGCGTTAAAAAGTGATGTACGAAACGTCATCGACACTGTATTAAGCTCACATACTTACAGTAATTTTTATCTGATAGGAAAATCATTGGGAACCATTGGCTTAGCTTCTGAGCTTGGCAGAACAGCCTTTTTCGATGCAAGAGTGATTTGGCTGACGCCGCTTTTGAATCGGGAAGATGTTTTTGTCTCGATGGTAAAAAGGAAAAAAAGAGGATTGTGCATTATTGGTGATAAGGATCCTTATTATAAAGAAGATCGATTTCAGGAGCTGAAGGAAAATCCGGCAATCGATACCCTTCTTATTACTGACGCAAATCATAGTTTAGAAGTGGAAGGGGATCCTGCGGATTCCATAGATCTATTAAAAGAAGTGATGAAGAAAATTGCAGCATTTTAAAAGCGCGGCAGTGAGCCGCGCTTCTTTTTATTCAAACAGCTGATCAACGGCACTTTGAGGAAGAGCTTTTTCTCCGCCAATGATGTAATAAACCGCTGTTGAATCCATATACTTTTGAACAGTTGTCTTCGTGGCAGCATTAGCCTGCTTTGGATCTGTCAATACGACAGGGCTGAAACTCATGGCTGCAAGTGCAGAACCTGCAAGTGCATCAGGATAGTTTGTTCCTGTGGCAAGATACGTGTAGAATGGATTAATTTCATCTGCAAATTGGTCAATGATCCGGCTGTTTGTTTCATAGCGGTCTTTGCCGCTGATTCGTTTCATGCCTGGCAGTTTTTTGGCAGTCGCGTCAGAAATAGCACCTGTTCCGCCAATAACATACGTTTTATCTGCTTCCCAGCGTTTCATGTAACTAGTAACAGATGATGGAATTGAGTCTTTATTTGCAAGCAAAATCGGCATTTCCAATTGAGCAGCGATTGGAGCTATAGATAGAGCATCTGCAAATGTTTTTCCTGTTGCAACTACGACTGTTCCATAAGTTCCAATTTCCTCAGCGATTTTAACAGAAGTCTCAAATCGGTCTTTGCCGCTGATTCTAGTAACAAAGATGCCCATTTTTTCAAGCTGGGTTTTAACATTGTCAGAGATTGCTCCCTTTCCTCCCACTAAAAAAACATCTTGTACATTTAAACGGTCAAGCTCAGTTTTCACTGATGCCGGAAGATTATTAGGATCTGTAAGCAGCAGTGGAGCCCCGTATCGATAAGCAAGCGGCGTCGCGCTTAGAGCATCTGGAAAATTCGTTCCGGTTGCAAGAACAGCGAACTCTGATCCTCCATCAGCCCAGCCATCCTGAGAAAGCTTCACAGCTGTTTCATAGCGGTCTTTGCCGGAAATTCTCTCAAACGTATTCTCGAGAGGTTCTTCTTCATAACCGGCAGAATGGAAAATTAAATAATCCTCATTTAAGTCTGTTGAAAAAGGATTTGTAACCTCAATATAATAAGTTCCTGGAGCAAGTGATGCTTCCAGATACTGAAGACCTCCGCCTTCCTCGTCTGCTAACATACTTTCAGCAACTTTTTTCCCGCTGGCATCAAGTAATCGCACATCCATCACTCGTGAAGTTTCTTCACTGATCTCGTCTTCATTTACCATTAAAGATAATAATGAATATTCTTCAGTATCAGCAACTGAAAACTTGAAGTAATCAACATCTTTTCCATTATTGGAAACTTGATTATGTATCGTTCCAGATAAATAATAATCTACTTCCGAATAAGTAGCTTTCTCCATAACATTGTTTGGTTCGTCTTCGTAATAAGTTGCTTCATCCTCATTAAAACTTGCTGCTTTTATTTCATTTTTCCCTAAGCCCTTCTGGTCAACAGCAGATGCCAGTTTCTGTTCGGCTGTCTGTACCGGACTTGTTTCTGCAAATCCCTGCCCCATAGGAAGTGCCAGAAATAATCCGCACGCTAAGATCCATTCTTTTTTCATGTTATCCCCCTGTTTTCTATATGAAATCTATTAGATTATACTCGTAATTTTTGGTAGATGTAAGATACATTTCCCATAAATTAGGCTGTCTTATTAACTATTTCTTTCGACTTATTTTGACAAGTTGAATATAAGAAAAGCGTATTATTAACTATTTCTTTCGACTTATTTTGACAAGTTGAATATAAGAAAAGCGTAAGCGCCCGTTTAGCGCAGGCAAACAGATAAGGATCCGACAGAAAAGGTGCTTTTTGCCAATACTTTCGGAGCGGTTATGGCCGAGGAGCCTGAGCGATTCCGCTCGCCATCGAAGCGCAAAATGATATACTTTCTTATCTCCTTAGAAAAAAGCCCTGATCAGATCAGGACTTTCTCTTGTGCAGCTTACTCAAATAATGAGGCAATTGCTGATTCGGGAAGAGCATTTTCTCCCCCGATGATGTAATACATTTTTGCTGAATCCGCATAAGCAGCAAGTGTATCGATTGTTGTCTGCTCAGCTGCTGCAGGATTTGTTAAAATCAGAGGATTGGCATGAACCGCTGCTGCAGCAGAACCCGACAAGGCATCCGGGTAGTTTGCTCCAGTTGCGATAAACGGACTTGTCATATTCAAATCAGCTGCAAAGTACTTGATAATGCTGCTGTTTGTTTCATAACGGGTTGCCCCGCTGATGCGTTTATGATTTGGAAAACCTTTGGCGATCTTATCAGGCACAGCCCCTGCTCCGCCAATTACAAGGGTTTGCTTCATTTTGCTTGATTTAACGTATTGATTCACAGAATCAGGGATTGCATTTTTCTTTGTTAAAAGAATTGGCATCGTTTTCGATGCAGCAATAGGCGCAATCGATAAGGCATCTGCAAAGCTTTCGCCGGTTGCAACGACAGCACGGTCCACTGTTCCAAGCTGTTTTGCGATATTGACAGATGTCTCGTAGCGGTCTTTCCCGCTGATTCTTGAAACTGTTGTCATGCCGGCTGCTTTTAACTCTTTTTCTACATTAGCTGTAATAACCGATGCTCCGCCAACCAAAATGACTTTTTTCGCTCCCAATCTCTTAAGCTCACTTTTTACAACTGCAGGAAGCTTATTTGTGTCTGTTAATAAAAGTGGAGCTTTGTTTTTATGTGCAAGCGGTGCTGCACTTAAAGCATCCGGATAATTTTTGCCTGTTGCCATCACAACAGTACCGGAAGCAGCAAAGCTTTCTTTTGATACTTTAACAGCTGTTTCATATCGGTCTGAACCAGAAATCCGCTCCATAGGAAGATTCATGCGGTCAAATGCTTTCACTGCTCCGAAAGCATCAAGACGGCCCCAGCCGGAAACTGTGTCATAGCCTGGAATGACTTCTTCTTCAGGGTATGGGTATTCTTCGTCATATGGATACTCTTCATAGTCATCCATAGGATTATCCTGTTCATCAAACGCGATGTCAGCGGCAGATTTCGTTAAGATTCCTTCTACTTCACCTGGTGTTAAATCTTGATTATGTGAAAGAAGAAGACCTGCCACTGCTGCAACATGAGGAGTGGCCATTGATGTTCCCGTCATATTCGTTACATTGCCATCAGGCATTAAGCTTGGAATGTCTGTACCTGGTGCAACAAGATCCAGGCCGTTTCCATAGTTTGAATAATCCGATACTAAATCGATGCGGTTTGTACCGCCTACAGAAATAACATACTTAGAAGAAGCAGGATAAGAAAGCTCTTCCATTCCGTCATTTCCGCTTGCTGCTACAACTGTTACATCATGATCATTTGCATATTTTAAAGCACTCTCGATAACGCGGCTGTATCCTCCGCCAAGACTTAAGTTAATAACTTGAGCACCTTGATCTACAGCATATCGAATGCCAAATGCGATTCCTTCAGTGTCTCCGCTTCCTGCTGCATCAAGGACTTTTACAGGAAGAATTTTGGCATGAGGGTTGATGCCCGCCATTGAATAATGGTTATTTGCTTCTGCCGCAATGATGCCTGACACATGAGTTCCATGTCCATTGTCATCCATGGCATTTGTGTTTTTCTCAATAAAGTTGTAGCCTTTTTCAGTCAGTACCTTGCTGCTTAAATCTGCAAGAGTATGATCTACTCCTGTGTCAGCTACAGCAATGACTGAATCACTGAGCTGCCTGCCTTTTAGTAATTTTTGAAGCTGTTCAAATTGAATGTCAGCACCCGCAATGCCGCCATCTTTTCCTTCATTTTTCAATGACCATTGATATGGATATTGAGCGTCTGCAGTAAATGCTTTGTACTGCTGCACAGGTTCTGCATATTCAACCTCCGGCAGCTTTGCAAGCTGTCCTGCAGCCGTTTTTAACGTTTTTGCTGAAGCTTTGAAATCAGCTGTGCTTCCTTCCACTTCCATTACATACATGTCAGGGAAAACCGATTTATTGGCTTTAAGCGGTGAAGCCGACTGAATACCGTATGATTTTGTTTTTGATTGAATGCTGCTTAACTTCTTGCCTTCTTTCAGTTTTACAATGACACGGTTTTCATAGCTGCTTGCCGCAGGTACAGAATATCCGCCTTTTTGTAAAATAGAAGAAACCGTCTTGTTCGTTACGTTTGAAATTCCGATGCTTTTCCCTGTTTTTTCAATTTGATCCTTCAGGAAAGACGGCACTGATTCAAGCGCTGTGCTGTATAAACGATTGATTGCATCTTGATCCGCGCCTGTAATTTTATACGTACTGCTGCTGCCCTTTGCGGCAACATCTGCAAACAAGCCTTTTAATTGGGTTAAATCCTGAAAAACGTTATCACGGATCGTCTTGCTGAAAACCATTTTTGTGCTTAAAAATGGAGCAATTTTGTAATACATGGAAGACAATTCTTTTCCATTTTCTGTTTTGGCAAGGACATCTTCACGGATGCTTCTCAAATCTTTTAATATAGCTTTTCCGTTTTCTCTTTCTTTTGTGCTGAGCTCAGCCGGACACTCTTCTGTGCTTACATATTCAGAAGGTGGAAGTGTGATCCCGTCGTAGCCGATTGTATAGGAAGCGGCTGGCATGGAAGGCTCTTCCTCTTCTTCCTCAATCGTCATCTCTTCTTCTATGTATTCTTCTTCCATAGCATAATGCTCTACTTTAATGTAAAAAGGTCCAGCCCATGCTGCCGGGAAATCAATGACTGCCGGCTGATCTGTATAAGAATATCCCATATATCTGTCAAATGCGCGATTATCAATGGCATTTTCAAGACTGGAATATACTGTTACGTTCAATTCAGCTTCTGATTGAAGTTTTACGCGCAGGTGCGTGTAATCTTTAATTTCAGCTTCCGTTGGATCGATTGTGTACCAGTGTACTTGTTCCGATTCCTCAAACAAACCTTCAACTGTCTCTGAAATGGTTAAATTGGCTTCTTCTTTCGGCACATCAGCTTCTGCTGCCTCAACATCCTTTACAGGAAATTGGCTGAAAAACAAGGCAAAAATCAGAATGACTGCCATGAAACTGCTAAACTTTCTTTTCGTCATTTGAAACCTCCGCTTAATAGATTCATAATATTTACAGTTTCTATTAAAACACAGAACCTCTCTTATTGGAAAAGTTTTCTATACAATTAAGGTAGATTTAAACAAGGAGCTGCTATCCGCAGCTCCTCGTCAGTATGAACCTATTCTTTTACAGCACCATATCTGATTTCACATATTGATAAAGAAGTTTTGCCGTATTTTCAAGCGAATCTTTATGAGTGCGCTCAAACGCATGGGACGAGTCGATCCCAGGTCCGATTAATCCGTGCACAATATCATTGCCGGAACGGATGGCCGCTGAAGCATCTGAACCATAATAAGGATAAATATCTAATTGATAGCCGATGTTATGCTCCTTCGCAAGATTCGTTAAATTTTTGCGGAGCTCATAATGATAAGGACCGCTTGCGTCTTTCACACAAATGGAGACAGTATACTCATCCGTTGACTGTCCGTCTCCCATCGCCCCCATATCAACTGCTAAATATTCAACGGTTTCAGGTGTGATGTTGGAGTTTCCGCCGTAGCCGATTTCCTCATTATTTGAAATTAAAAAATGAGTTGTATACGGGAGCAGCAATTTCTCTTCCTTAATCTGTTTCATAAGCTGAAGCAAAAGAGCAACACTTGCTTTATCATCTAAATGGCGGGATTTGATAAAGCCATTTTCCGTGATTTCTACTCGAGGATCAAAAGAAACAAAATCTCCGACTTCAATCCCGAGCGCGCGAACATCTTCCGCGTTTTTCACAACCTCATCAAGGCGAATTTCCATATTGGCCTGATTGCGTTCTGCTTTTCCTGCATCTTTGTAGACGTGAACAGAAGTCTGATGCATCAAGATCGTACCTGTAAATACTTTGCCTGAAGAGGATTCGATTTTGCAGTATTCCCCTTCAATCGAGTTGAAGGTAAAACCGCCGATTAAATCAATCGAGAGCCGCCCGCTCGCTTTCACTTCTTTTACAATTGCCCCAAGCGTATCGACGTGTGCTGTCAGCATACGGTGATTCGAATTGTCTTTTCCTGGAATCGTTGCAAGCAGTCCGCCTTTGCGGTTGCGCCTCGTCTCAATTTGACACTCCGCTAAATAGTTTTCTACATATGTAATCACTTCATTTGTATTTCCTGATGGACTCGGTATGGATACGAGTTCTTTGATCAGCTGCATCGTTTCATTCAATAGAATTCTCCCCTTTTGGCTGCTTTTTCTATATTATAGCAGTTTCCGGCTCTCTTAAAATAGCAAAACCGACTCCCCGTCATAGAGAATCGGCTGAAAGACATTATTTATATGAGATGATGCTGAGTCCATGAGCTTCAAGTTCAATCGCTGTTCCTGAAATCTCTTGACCTGTTAAAAGGCACGCAGCCTTCTTCGTTTCATTAGGAAGAGAAGCTTCAACTGTATGCTCTGCACCGTTTAAAATGAACAGGATCTTTTCATCCTTGTACATTTTTGTATACATGACATATTCATCTTTATTGCCGGCCTGCGTAAATTGAATTTTTCCCTTGTTGCCGAATGCCGCATTATTTTTACGAAGATCAATCATCTGCGAAATAAAATTCAATAAGTCGCTGTCCTGTTTCTTTTCATCCCAGATCATACACTTGCGGCAGCCGGGGTCCATCACACCCGTCATGCCGATTTCGTCGCCATAATAAATGCATGGAGCACCCGGTGAGGAGAGCAGAAATGCGAAAAGCTGCTTCACTTTAGCTGTATTTTCCCCGCAGACTGTAGCAATACGAGGGGTATCATGACTTCCAAGCAAGTTAAAGGCAACCTCTGACACTTGCTCAGGATACATAAGCAGTGCTTCTGATGTTCGGTTTATAAACTCTGATGCCGTTACTTTTCCGTGGGCAAAATAGTCGATTGCAACGCTTGTATAGGGGTAATTCATGACCGCATCAAATTGATCGCCCTGCAGCCAAGGCATGGCATCATGCCACACTTCTCCCAAAATATAAACCTCTGGATCGATGGCTTTTATTTCTTTACGGAACTCGCGCCAGAAGTCATGCGATACTTCATTTGCCACATCAAGTCTCCATCCGTCAATGCCAAATTCACGCACCCAGTAGCGTCCAACCTCAAGCAGATATTCCCGCACTTCAGGATTCCCTGTTCTGAGCTTCGGCATATTTTCAGAGAATCCAAATGTTTCATAATGAACCTTGCCGTCTTTTTTCAAAGGAAATTGATCAATGTGGAACCAATCTTTATACTTCGATGCTTCGCCGTTTACGACCACATCCTGAAACGGCGGAAACTCATAGCCGCAATGATTAAACACCGCATCAAGCATCACCTTAATGCCGTTTTCATGACAAACCTTAATTAATCTCTTAAACGTTTCTTTATCCCCAAACTGAGGATCAATTTCCAAATAGTCAATCGTATCGTACTTATGATTCGAAAATGCTTTAAAAATAGGGGTGAAATAGATGCCTGTAATGCCAAGCTTCACAAGGTAATCAATATGTTGAATGACCCCTTCAAAGTCGCCTCCAAAGCTGTTTGATGCTGTCGGCTCTGTACTGCCCCAAGGCAAGGAATTCTTAGGATTAAGTGCAGCATCTCCATTTGCAAAGCGTTCCGGGAAAATCTGATACCAGACAGTATCCTTTACCCATGAAGGAGCAGTAAAGATATCTTCTTCATTAATATATGGAAATGTAAAATAGTAGCCGTTATGATCCTGAGGTTTTTTATCAAGGAAACCCTGCTCTGTGTAAATCAGCGTTTGATCGCCTGAAACCATCTCAAACCCATACTTTAAACGTCTATGGGGAGGTTTAACAGCAGCCGTCCATATATCGTAAAGCTCAGTCTTTCCAAGCAGCGTCATCTCAATATGGTCTTCTGACTTCCATTTCCAGACTCCTTCACTTTCCTGCACCCATGTAAACGGATCACCCCAGATTAAATTCACTTTTTCTGCATCATTTTTCTTTGTCTGCAGACGGATGTGCAGCGTATCTTTATCATAAGCGTATGCAAAATTATTTTTTGGACGGTGGTATACCGCTTCTTTTAAGATCATTTTCAGTTCCTCCAATTATAGACTTAAACGTTTAAGTAGCGGTAAAAAAAGCAGAAGCTACTCTGCCGGTAAATACGTGTATTTTTCTAAATGCAGACCTCGATTATCTTTAATGAGATCAGATAAAACCTGAAAAGCAATCATTGCTTTAGAATTCTTAAATAAAACGGTTTTTGCTTCAGCAGAAAGGATTTCCGGACAATGTGATGTACAGATCACGGCATCACCCTTAATGTTCCGGTATTTTAATACAATGCCTGCCAAAAATTCGTCGAGAATAATCGCCGGCCGATCACTGTTCATTGACAAAAAATCAGCGAGGTCTTTTTCATTCTCCACAAGATGAATATTTTCTTCAGCAACCCCTGACGCCCTTTTAATTTGCTCAGTAAGTCCTGCGTTGTGAAACTTCTCCATAATTAAAACGGAGGATTCTTGTTCCAGCAGGTTTTTGGCAGCTGAAAAAGCTCCATGGTAATCATACATAACCTTATAAAAAAGTTCATCATCAATTACACTGTCAACGAGCACAAGCGGAACTCCTGCTGGAACCGTTTTTGAAATGCTGTAGAAAAAATCTTCCCGGACATCAATCAGGAAAACGCCATCCAGCTTTCGTTCTGCGATAATTTCAAGATTTGGTTTTTCGACATCAATACTTGAGAGCACAACGTGATAACCCTGTTTTGTCAGCAGCTGCTCAAGTTCAAAAATAAACTCGGCATGATATGAGCGCCGCCACACCCCTTCATGCGCAGAGCGGTTTAAGAGAATGCCGATTAAACCGGTTTTCTGCTTAACAAGTGATCTTGCAGCAAGGTTAGGCACGTAGTTCAGCTTCTTGGCAATCTGCAGCACACGTTCCTTTGTCTCTGCTGGAATTGATTGATTTTCTGCATTATTTAATACGTAGCTCACAGTCGCAACCGAAACATTCGCTTCAGCCGCAATATCTTTCATCGTTGCTTTTTTCATAGCTTTCACCATTTCTGCTTAATCGTTTAAGTTCAGTATACGGAAAAAAAAATTGAATGTCCAGAGAGAAAATACGGCCTCGCGCTGCCAGTTTGAACGTTGGTAAACATGAAAAGTGGCGGCATGCGTCCTTGTGCTGCCACTTTCATCGGTGCAGAACATGAAAAATGGCGGCATTTGCCCTAGTGCTGCCACTTTGATCGGTGCACATCATGAAAAATGGCGGCATTCGCCCTAGTGGTGCCATTTTGATCGGTGCACAACATGAAAAATGGCCGCATTCGCCCTAGTAGTGCCATTTTGATCGGTGCACAACATGAAAAGTGGCAGATTTCGTCCTAGTGCTGCCACTTTGAACAGAAAAACCGGCTGCCCAAGTAAGCAAGCCGGCTTTACCATCCTTCATACCGTTCTCAAAATCGGAAGCGTGCAGCATCTAAATGAGCCGCCTGATTTGATGATTTCAGTAATATCCACTTCTATAACATCGTATCCTCTGTCTCTGAGCTGCTGGTTCACATTTTGATTAACAGGAAGACTGATGATTTTTTTATCGCCGATCGACAGGACATTTGTGCCCATAGTGAATTGCTCTGTTTCCGTTACTTCGATTAAGTTGTAGCGTTTTCCAAGCATTTTCAGCTCTTTCTCTTCAAAAGCATCTGGGAAGACAAGGGCTTCCGTTTCAGACAGGACATTAAAAACGCAGTCGAGATGCAGGTATTTTTCATTAATTGGTACAGGAATGACTTCAAAGGCGGGAACGAGCGACTGCAGTTTTTCGATTGCATTCATGCACGTTCTGTCACTTACTCCTACGAAAATTGACGTTCTGTCAATGAGGACATCTCCGCCTTCAATCCGGTGTTCTTTCAGGCATTGCATTGGATAACCTTGTGAGTCTAGCCAGCTCCTTAGCACTTCTTCCTCACCCTGTCTGATGTCCTGGCCCATTTCTGATACAAAAACGGTTTTGCCCAAAGTGAAGCCGATGTCACGGGTGAACACTTGCTCAGGGTACTTTTCATAAGGAGTGAGCATGATTACTTCCGCTCCATTTTCTTCTAATGTTTTCACAAATTGCTGATGCTGTCTGACGGCAAGCCCGACGTCAATATTTTCATCGGCATAATGCCGCTGTGTTTCATTGATGACTTCTGTAATTCGCATATAGTTCGGCTGACAGACAAGCACCCTTTTTAATGAATCATATTCGCTGAAACAGGCTAATGTCTGATCTGGTTTTCGAATTGTCGTCAAAATAAATTCCCCCATAAAAGATTGCTTTTATGAAATTATTCCCTAAATGGCATAAATATTAAACTTATTTGTGACATTATCTTACGCCTATTTATTTTTATTCCTCTGTTAGTAATTGTCAAACATGTTAAATTGTTATATAGTTTTAAAGGTTGTACTATATATTTCTCATATGAGGCTGGAAACAATGAAAATGGAAAATGAACTAGAAGTATTGCGAAAAGAAAATCAGCTTTTAAAAGAACTCATCACACAATGGCCGTCTGCATTTACATATGTAAATCCGGAACTTGAACTTGCTGTCTGTAAAGAGAAGCCAGACACGCCTCCATCTATTTCGAAAATGACCAGCACACAGCTGACGGCTCACACAGATCAGCGCCTCTACCTATCATCATCTGAAAACGAATCATTTCATCATACAGAAGCTTTTTTATCCGACATTTTTGATCTGGTTGCCCATCATGTGGTATTTATTGATGAAGCAGGCATTGTTACCTTATGCAATCTTCAAGCAGCAAAAGATCACGGAGTCAGCCGGGACGAAATCATCGGAAAGCATTTAAGAGAGCTTGTAAATATTCCGGACGAACAGCTACTGACGCTTGAAACAGCCCGCACAGGGATTGAATTTGTTGACCGTGAAGTGCTTGATAAAAATTACGGCATCCTGAACACAAGAATCCTCTGGAATTCCAAAGGATCAATCAAACGGGTCATCGGGACCTTCTACTTTTTAAATGCCATAAAAGAAGCGGAAAAACAGGCGATTGCGGGAAGAATAGCGGCTGGAATTGCCCATGAAATCAGAAACCCTTTAACAACGGTAAGAGGATTTCTGCAAGTGCTTCAAGCTTCAGCAGATGCTGAGACGAAAAACTTGTTTCAAACGGTTTTAATACCCGAAATCGACCGGGCAAATAAAATCATTTCCGATTTCCTGAGCATCGCAAAACCTGCTGAAATCCGGTCTGAGCAATTCGAAGTGAAAGAGTTTCTGCTGAATCATTTAGGAAGAATTTTAGAAAGCGAATCTCTGCTTTACTCGATTGAATTGCATATAAAAATCGATCCCTCTGCAGATGGAATCTGCATTCTTGGAAATAAGGATGAACTGCTTCAGGTCTTTTTGAATTTGTTTCAAAATTCGTTTCAGGCGAAAAACACAGATCCGCTGAGCATACAGATCACCTGCATGCTCCAGGAAAACAGGCTGCAGATCAGCTTTTCTGATAACGGTCGCGGCATCATCCCCTCCGCTCTGAATCATATTTTCGATCCTTTTTTCTCCACTAAAGACAGCGGGACAGGTCTTGGTCTTTCTGTTTCGAAAAAAATTGTGGAGAACCATAAGGGTACAATGACGGCAAGCAGTGATGAATTTGGGACCGTTTTTCATCTTGAATTCCCTGTTTGGGAAAATCGGATTAAAAAATAACTCACATGAAAAGCTCAGAGTTATATGATATGCCCTGAGCTTTCTTATTATAAAAATATCTTTTGCAAAAGCCCGCTTATGAGTTTAAAAATGCAGTCTAATAACAATGATCATCATCTCTTAATCAGCATTTTATCTAATTCACGCACTTTGTCATAGGACTCTAAAAGGTGGTCGGGCACCATTGTTCTCCCATATTCCCATGCATTGTTTTCTATCTCAGCCATAAGTTCCTCTTTTTCATCATCGCCCCCATAGATCAGGGTTCTTAAATCATGTTTGTTTTTCTTAAAACTTAAATAATAGCCAATCTCATGATAAATAAGGATTTTAACAAAGTTTTCATCCGATTCTCTAATTCTCACTTTCCCTCTATATCCGTTTATTTGAAGATAATTGAATTTAATCGTATTCGTCGATACGTTATAACTCATATGTGAAGGCAGCTGATTATCAAATTCGAAATTAATATCTAAATGGTGATCATCTAATACATCTTTAATGATTTTTTCGATATTCCATATATATAACATCTTATCTCTCCCTATCTTTCAGGAATTTACCCTGCTCACTATTATTTCATAAGTCAGAGCTGAAATGAATCATGCTTATTAAAGAAATGCCCTCTGCATAAGAACATTAAACGATTCTTTTAATAGATTCTTTCTTATCAGCAGAATACCTTCTAAAATTAACCGATAGAACTATCTCAATAAAAAACGAGTAAGAAATCTCAGCGATTCCTTACTCGTCTTTTCGATTATCCATTACTAGCTCATCATAAATCAGCTTGCCGATTTCACTGATTGTTCTTCTGCCTGCTTCTTTGTTTTGAACCTGATCAATCAGAACAGCGGCATAAGCCGTCCGATCACCATATCGGATGATGGCGCAATCATGTTCAATACCTGGCAGCTCGCCGGTTTTGTTGCCTGCGTATACCTTATCCTTATCCATATGATAGGGAAGCTTGTCTGTAAATTGCTGCTTTTGCAGGATCTCTTCTATTTGTTTTCTGCTTACTTCCGTGAGAAAGCCGTCCTCGCCGATTGCTTTTAAGCATTTCAGCATGTCATCAGCAGCTGTCCAGTTATTCACACCATTTTTGATTGCTTCCAAATCCATCATTTCCCGGTTCAGCTCTGTGCTTGTAAGGTTCAGATCCTTTATACAGGCTCTGATCGCCTGTATGCCCGCTCTATGGATTAAAAAGTTAGTTGCTGCATTATCGGATACGACGATCATTAATGAAAGCAAATCTGAAACTGTTAAGACAGCATCATCTGAGAAAGACTGCAGGACACCTGCTCCGCCTGTTTTTTTAATATCATAAAGGTTCACTTTTTCATCTAATGAAAAAATACCACGCTCTTTTAGACGAAAAGCTGTCAGCAGGATGGGCAGTTTAATCAGGCTTGCCGATGAAAAAATACCGCGGCTGTTCTGTTCGATGATTTTCCCATCAAGATTGAGTGCGAGTCCAATTCTTCCCGGACAACTTTCCGTCACTTCCTGCAGCTTTCGCTCAAAGTTTACCGTCATTTCGTTGCTGCGATTTGAGAAAAATCCTGGTCGCCCATGATGCTCTTGTCATATAAATGACAGGCAACGAAATGATTTTCTTCTACTTCCTGCCACACTGGCTTTTTAGAAGCGCAGGCTTCCATCGCATAGGCACAGCGTGTTCTGAATACACAGCCGCTCGGGGGGTTCATCGGGCTCGGCAGCTCACCCTGAAGAATAATGCGCTCCCGCTTGTCTTCTATATCGGGATCAGGAATCGGAATGGCAGTCAGCAGAGCCTGTGTGTATGGATGGAGCGGTTTTTTGTACAGCTCGCTGCTTGCCGTCTGCTCGACTAGGTGGCCAAGATACATAACCCCGATGCGGTCGCTGATTTGTTTGACCATCGACAGGTCATGCGCGATAAAGAGATAGGTTAGTCCTTTCTCCTTTTGCAGACGTTTCATTAGATTCACAACTTGAGCCTGGACAGATACATCAAGTGCTGAAATCGGCTCATCTGCAATAATGAATTCCGGGTCAAGGGCAAGGGCCCGTGCAATGCCGATCCGCTGTCTTTGCCCGCCGCTGAATTCGTGCGGGTAACGGTTGGCATGATCACGGTTTAAGCCTACATCTTCTAGGAGCTGATGCACTTTTTCTGTACGGCCCTGTTTATTCTTGTACATGCCGTGAACTTCCATTGGTTCAGAAATAATTTCAAGGACTGTTGACCGCGGATTTAATGAGGCATACGGATCCTGAAAAATCATTTGCATCTGCCGGTAGTAGGCAAATTTGTCTTTCCCTTTTAAATCATGAATGTTTTTTCCGTTAAAAAGAACTTCTCCTTCTGTCTGGTCGTATAAACCGAGAATCGTCCTTCCGGCAGTGGATTTTCCGCAACCTGATTCACCGACAATGCCGAATGTCTCACCTTTTTTCACCGTGAATGAAATGCCGTCTACTGCTTTTAGAGTCGCCCCTTTACCAAGATGAAAATGTTTCTTTAAATTTCGTACTTCAAGCAAATTCTCCACTGTTATCCCTCCGTCTTTTGCCAATAGCGTCTAGCTGCACATAATTCCTTTTCATAAATGGTTCCTGCCATCTCCAGAATCTCAATGGACTTCCCGGTGTTCGGCGAATGAAGCAGTTTGCCGTCTCCATAATAAATGCCCACGTGATGAAGACTTCCTTTTCCTTCTTCGTAGGCAAAAAATAATAAGTCGCCTGGCTCCATCGCGTCCAGTTCAACTTTTTCACCTGAAGCAGCCTGATCATGAGCATCCCTTGGAATGATGTATCCATTTGCTTTGCACATTGTGTAGCTGAAACCGGAGCAATCAAAGCCAAAGCTGCTCATTCCGCCCCAGAGATAAGGAAGGCCGATGAATCTTTCGCCATCAGCCACGATGTCTCCGCCGTTTCCTTTTGGCACATTATCAAACCCATCAAAGATGGAAACATCCGCTGCGTTCAGTTTCCCTCTTCCAACTGGCGTTTCAACTTCAATCCATTCTGTTCCTTCGTTTAATACAGGCAAGATGGTTTGAAAACTCAATGCAAATTGAGGGGTTTCATCTTCAGCATAAAGCATTGTTTTATTGCTGTGAATGACTGCAATCGGACCTTGCAAAGATTCCCCAGCCTCTTCAATTTGACAAATTGGCATCCACCCCGGGTACCCTCTCTCATCCTTTGAAGAGGACTGAGCAGGAATAATCACATGTGCAAAGCCGCCCTGTTCTGCCAAGATCCATACTTCTTCCCCAAGCAAAGCCTGTGTCTGAATTCGATTTTCATTGCAAAGGGCAAGGCTTGTTTCATAAGTCAGTCCGCTCAGCCATGAATCAATGTCAGCCGGATTTACAACGGCTTGTTTATCCAGCTCCCGTGCTGTATCCTTTGCCGTCCATACGGTTGCAACAGATACCGCAACTCTGCCTTTTCGTAACGTCATTTTGTCATAACCTCCCCATCGTTTAGAAGAACATCAGAAATTCCCAGTCCATAGCTTTCTGAAAATGTCATTTTTCTGCCGCTATACCGGACTCCGCCCTCTGCAATTTCTTTTGCAAGCATGAGCGGGGCATCAAAATCAAAACGTGTAATGTTCTTTTTGGCTGCTGCAAAGTGGGCGGCGGCGGTAATGCCGATTCTCGTTTCAATCATGCTTCCGACCATGCATTCCACTCCACAGATTTCAGCAAGCTGATTGATGATGGAAGCTTGATAGATGCCCCCTGCTTTCATTAATTTGATATTAATCAAATCCGCACTTCTCGTTTTCAGCACGTCAAATGCCTGCTTTGGAGTAAACACGCTTTCATCCGCCATAATCGGCGTTTCTACGGAGTCTGTTACTTGTTTTAACCCCTCTATGTCATGAGCTTTAACCGGCTGCTCCACTAATTCTATGTCCAAGCCCAGGTCTTCCATTTTGCCGATGACATTGACCGCTTCTTTCGGCTTCCATCCTTGATTGGCATCGAGCCGGATTTTAATAGCCGGACCGACCCTGCTTCTGATTTCCCGGATCCGGTTAATATCCAGTGTGCTGTTGCCAAGCCCCACTTTAACCTTCAGCACATTAAAACCTTGCTGGACATAGGAAACAGCATCTTCTCCCATTTCGTGCACGTCATTTACACTGACAGTAAAATCCGTTTCCATCTCCTGTTTATATCCGCCTAAATATTGATAAAGCGGCAGTCTGCTATGTTTGGCAAGACAATCATAAAGGGCCATATCAACCGCAGCTTTTGCACTTGAATTGCCTGTTAAAATTGTTTGTATTCCCTGGAAAATAACTTCGTAGTTCAATAGATTTTTTCCGATTAGAAACGGTTTCAGCACTTGATGAATACTTGCTTCGATGCTCGGCAGACTGTCACCGGTAATCACAAGTGTCGGGGGCGCTTCACCCCATCCGGATATATCGTTTTCACACGTCACTTTTACGATGACGGATTCTGCCGTTACAACTGTCCGGAGGGCCGTTTTAAAAGGCTTTGTCAAAGGGACAGCTGCCCGAAATGTTTCGATTTTTTCGATTTTCATAGAAATCCACCCTTTTTAAAGAATCCCGCTTTCAATCACAACCGTTTTCTCATATGTATTCATTACTGCTTGTGTACCAAGCGGAATCGAGATATTAGGACTGCAGTGCCCGATTTTAAATCCTTTTAGTGCAGGTTTGTTTGCAAGTTTTATATAATGAGCAAGCACTTCATCAAGCGGAATCGACTTTTTCCGTTTTTGAGGAACACAGTTATGAAAATCAGCAACAAGAATACCTGCTGCATCCGTTAATTTCCCTGCCATATAAAGCTGATTCAGCATGCGGTCAACTGCGTATGGCTCTTCATCAATGTCCTCGATTAACAGCAGCTTCCCTTTTGTATCAATCTCAAAATCTGTACCGACCGAGCTTGTGATTAATGATAGATTCCCTCCAACAAGCTCACCGCTTACATTACCTTCGATCATAACTTCAAGGGGCGAAAGGGATTCGTCATAAGTAAGTGGACTCTTCTCAAAAAGCTGTTGAAAATACTGTTTTGTTAACGGAAGTACACCCGATTCTTCTCCAAAATCAGAGCTGAGCATCGGACCGTGAAACGTAACTAGACCGGTTTTCTGTATGATCGCTGTATGTAAAAATGTGATATCACTGTAGCCCCAGAAAATCTTCGGGTTTTTTTCAATAAGATCATAGTTTAAGAGCGAGGCCATGCGGGCTGTTCCAAATCCGCCGCACGCACAGATGATCGCTTTTACTTCTTCGTCCTGAAACATCGTATGAACATCTTCTGCTCTTTCTTCATCTGTTCCTGCAAGATATCCGTATTCACGTTCAATATGTTGTCCGAGTTTGAATTTTAAGCCTGTTTCTTCTAAAAAAGAAAGAGAGCGCTTCAGGTTCTCTTTATTTGGAGGACTTGCAGGGGAAATGATGCCGATCGTGTCGCCTTTTTTTAACGCCTGAGGTTTTATCATTCTAGTAGTCTCCTTTATATAGAAAAGGGATGTTCAAACAGCTGAACACCCCTTTTGCATGGCTTACTTCTTATCTGCCCATTTTAATTCTAAATATCCGACAGGGTGACGGACGATGCCTGATACATCTTCATTTTGCAGGTAAACCTGGTTGTAGAAATGGATCGGAATGATCGGTGCTTCTTCAAATAAAATCTTTTCTGCTTTGTACAGCAGCTCAAAGCGTTTTGCTTCGTCAGACTCATTTTTAGAGTCTTTGATCAATTGATCATACTCGGCATTTGTCCAGCCTGTGCGGTTCATGCTGTGTCCTGTCTGGAAGTTCTCAAGGAAGTTCACAGGATCAGCATAGTCTGCTAAGAAAGAACTGCGTGACAATTGGAATTTCAAAGCCTTCTGATCTGTAGCGAACACGTTCGCTTCCAGGTTGGCAAGCTTCACATCCACACCTAAATTATCTTTAAACATTTGCTGCAGCGCTTCTGCAATTTTCTTATGAGTATCATCTGTGCTGTAAGTCAATGTTACTTCAGGCAGCTTGTCATAGCCTTCTTCTTTCATGCCTTTTTCAAGCAATGCTTTAGCTTCAGCAGCATCTGTTTTCACAAGGTCGCCGCTTGTCTCGCGGAAGTCTTTGCCTGATGGATCTTTAAAGCCGGGTGAAACGAAGCCATATGCAGCTGTTTCCTGATTTTTTGTTACGAAATCAACGATTTGCTTTTGATCGACAGCCATTGCGAATGCTTTCCTGATGTTGACATTCTGGAACGGTTCAAGCGTTACATTCATGCGGTAGAAGTAATCTCCAGCCTGCTCCTCAACATTTGCTTTTCCTTCTTCAAAAAGAGATTCTGCCAAGTCAGCCGGTACATCAGATGTATCCAGTTCACCTGTTTGATAAAGCTGATATTCTGTATTTGTATCTTCTACGATAGCCCAATGAACGCCGTCAAGCTTCACGCTTTTTGCATCCCAGTACTGATCGTTTTTCTTCATCATAAATTCTTTGTCATGCTCCCATGACTCTAATGAGAATGGTCCGTTTCCGACAAACGTGTCAGCTTCTGCAAACCAGTCCGGTGTTTCTGTCGCAACTTTTTCATTCACCGGGAAAAATGCCGGGTTTGCAATCACACTCAAGAAGTATGCTTGAGGACTGATTAATGTAACCTCAAATGTTTTTTTGTCAACAGCTTTCACTTTGACATCATCTGCAGAGCCGGTTCCGCTGTTGTAAGCTTCTCCGCCCTCAATAAAATACCCTAAAAATGCTGCTCCTGATCCTGTCTCAGGATTTAAAAGACGTTTCCATGCAAAGACGAAATCATCAGCTGTTAAATCATCGCCGTTTGACCATTTTGCATTTTCGCGGATGTGGAATGTGTACGTTTTGCCATCTTCTGAAACGTCCCATTTCTCAGCCGTTGCCGCTTCAGGCTCATGATCTTTCCCCAGACGAGTAAGACCTTCCATTAAATTGTTCAGCGCATTCCATGAAACAGCGTCAAATCCGATAACCGGATCAAACGAAGTTGGTTCAGCCCCATTGTTCAAATGCAAAATTTTCTCTTTCTCTTTTTCATCTTTTCCTGTGTCTTTTCCTGCACTCTCATTTGCTGTACATGCTGCAAGAACGAATACAAGCAAGGCAGTCAGGAACATCGCCATCCACTTTTTCATAATTCTCCCCCTCTTAATCTTGATCTATAGGTTATTTCATTGATGCTGCAGCTAATGCGCGGCTGTCCTGCAGCCAGCAGTCTACCTGGTGCTCTTTGCTTAATGCTGACGTAAAAGGATACACGTGGTCACATACTTCCATCGCATATTCGCACCTTGCCGCAAACGGGCACCCTTCAGGAGGCGAAAATAAATCCGGCGGCGAACCCGCTATCGGAATCAGCTCTTCTCCCTCAATATCAAGGCGCGGGATGGAACGAAGCAAACCTTTTGTATAAGGATGCTGAGGCTGATAGAAAATTTCTCTTCTAGAGCCTGCTTCCACGATTTTTCCGGCATACATAACAGCAACGCGGTCAGCAACTTGTGCGACCACACCAAGGTCATGGGTAATCAGAATAATGGAAACGCCTGTTTTCTTCTGAATGTCACGGAAAAGATCGAGAATCTGAGCCTGGATCGTTACATCCAGTGCGGTCGTCGGTTCATCCGCAATCAGCACTTCCGGTTCACAGACAAGCGCCATCGCAATGACGATTCTCTGCCTCATTCCTCCGCTGAATTGATGCGGATACTGCTTTAAGCGCGCTTCAGGACTTGGGATGCCAACAAGGTTCATCATCTCGAGAGCTTTTTGTTTTGCTTTTTCTTTCGGCATGTTCTCATGCTGGATAATGCCTTCCATGATTTGATCTCCGATGGTGAGCGTCGGATTCAGAGCTGTCATCGGATCCTGGAAAATCATTGAAATGTCTGCGCCGCGAAGCTTTCTCAAGTCTTTTTCCTTCATTTTTGTTACATCTTTTCCTTTAAAAAGGATGGAGCCTGAATCAATCGTTCCCGGCGGTTCAGGAATAAGGCGCATAATACTTTGTGAAGTCACACTTTTTCCGCAGCCGGATTCTCCGACGATTGCGAGCGTTTCGCCTTTGCGTAAATCAAAGGTTACTCCCCGCACAGCTTTTACACGTCCTCCGTATGTTTGAAATGAAACGTGGAGGTCATTTACTTCCAGTACTTTTTCCATGATGTTACCTCCTTAGCTTTGGATCAAGCGCATCCTGCAGTCCGTCTCCTAGCACGTTAAAGGCAAACATGGTCAGAGAGATGCACAGGGCAGGAAAAAAGAGGCGCCACCAGTGTCCTGTTAAAATTGTTGAAAGAGCGTCACTTGCCATTACACCCCAGCTTGCAAACGGAGCCTGAATGCCAAGCCCGAGAAAACTCAGGAACGCTTCTGCAAAAATGGCAGATGGAACGGTAAGTGTAATTTGAACAATAATCGGGCCCATTGTGTTCGGCAGCAGGTTTTTCCGGATGATCCTGCTTGTTTTGGTGCCGAAGGATTTAGATGCATGTACAAATTCATAGTTCTTGATTTGCAGCACCTGCCCCCTTACAATCCTCGCCATCCCGATCCAGCCTGTGACGGTCAGGGCTACGATAATCGTAAATAAACCAGGTCCCATCACGACCATGAGCAAAATAACGACAAGCAAATACGGAAGGCCGTACAGGACTTCAACAACGCGCATCATGTAATGATCGATTTTGCCTCCTTTATAGCCGGCAATGCCTCCGTAGAGTACGCCGATTGCAAAATCAATTAATGCGGCAATTGCTGCAACGAAAAGCGAAATTCTTGCTCCGTACCATGTTCTAGTAAAAACATCGCGCCCAAGTTCATCTGTCCCGAACCAGTATTTGGCTGATGGAGGCAGATTTTGATCTGTCAGAATTTGTGTTCTGACAGAATGAGGTGAAATAATTGGTCCAAAAATGGCCATGCACGCAATAAAAATCAAGAAGATCATGCCTGTCATCGCAAGCTTATTTTTACGCAGTCTTCTCCAGGCATCGTGCCAGTAGGAAAGACTGGGTCTGACGACGGCTTCTGCAGCCTGCCTGTCCTTTGATTTCGGAACAAACCAATCATCAGGGATATCCCGGGAAGGATCGTGCTGTTTTCTGAGCTCCATTATCTTCCCTCCCTTTTGTTTAATTGAATTCTTGGATCTAAAATTCCATAAGCTACATCGACAAGGAAAAGCATCACGATCAGAATCGTGCTGTAGAAGACAGTCGTGCCCATGATGACTGGGTAGTCGCGTGTACCAATGCTTTCGATGAAGTATTTTCCCATGCCGGGAATCGCAAATATTTTCTCAATAACAAATGTTCCTGTTAAGATACTTGCTGCAAGTGTGCCAAGGACTGTTACAACCGGAAGGAGGGCGTTTCTAAGCGCATGCTTGAACACGATTTTGACAGGTGAAAGTCCTTTTGCACGGGCTGTTCTAATGTAATCCTGAGTCAGCACCTCAAGCATGCTTGAGCGAGTCAGACGGGCAATAATGGCCATCGGTCCTGTAGCAAGCGCGAGTGTCGGCAGAATCATGTGCATCGGACTCGACCATGTCGCAGCAGGAAGTATTTTTAAATTAACGGCCAGATTTTGAATTAAGAGGGTCGCCATGATAAAGTTTGGAACGGATATTCCAAGAACGGCGATGGTCATCGCTAAATAATCAATGAATCCGTTGTGGCGGAGGGCTGCAATGATGCCAAGCGCAATCCCTGAAAATACGGCTACTACAAGAGTGACAATCCCAAGTTCAAAGGAAACCGGAAAGCCGCGGCCAAGCAATTCGTTGACTGTCTGCGAAGACTTTTTGATGGAAGGTCCAAAATCAAACGTGACAAGTGACTTCATGTACATGGCATATTGCACAGGAAGCGGTTCGTCCAAATGATAGAAAGCTTCAAGATTTCGCTGTACGGCTTCGCTTGTTCCCCGCTCTTCGTTAAAAGGCGAACCTGGAATGGTGTGCATCAATACGAACGTGAGCGTAATAATCAGCCAAAGCGTCAGAATCATGGAAAGCAGACGTTTAAAAAGATATGTATTCATAAGTTCTCACTTCCTAACAGAATGTCGTTCTCATCGCAAGCTCCGTCATGACAAGCATCGCCCGGTAGGCTTCAAGAATGTCGCTTGCCTGGAAACGGACTATCGTGGTGTTTTCTACGTGCTCTGTTCCGGGCATAAGTGCTGCCCATTCAGCTTGTCCATAGTTTGCAAACTCAATGGCCATAAGCGGACGGTCTGGAGGAGTGAGCGGCTTTACGTTTTCTCTGTTCTTAATGGCAAGGGCTGTCTTCTCTTTAAGCAGTTTCCCTGCTTTGACCGGTGTCAGTGATTTTACGACCGACCTGGAAATCGTCTCCTTTACGACAGCTGTGGTGATGTTCGGAATGAGTGATTCTGCTTCCATTGCTGCCTGATCGTCTCCAGCCACCATAATGACCGGAACCCCATGATAGCCTGCAACGTATGCATTAAAGCCAAGCTCCCCTACCGCCACATCATTTATGTAGATCTCTCTTACACCAAAAATCATTGTGTGGGACATAACACCTTTTTTAGATGCGCGTGCATGATAACCTGTGAATATTGCACCGTAAAAACTGTCATCAATCCCCTGCACCATACTGTACGGCTTAACATCCCCGGTAATGAGCTGAGTTTCAGGATGCAGCCTTTCAATGAGCAAATTGTTCATTTTAGAGTGACTGTCGTTTACAATCACTTCTTTCGCACCAGCCAGAAAAGCCGATTCAATGACATAATTGGCTTCATCTGTCATGATTTCCCGGCCGCGTTCATAATTGTGCCTGGATGAATTCACATGTGTCTCATCAGCGAGTCCAGTGATTCCTTCCATGTCTACTGAGACAAATATTTTCACCCATACTCCCCCTGTTTGTATTGCTAATTTTCTTAAAATTATAAATTAAAAATCATTACTTTACAATAACATTTACATAAAAATGCACAACCACGAATAGATTTACTTGTTTTACCATGGATAAAAAGACCTAAAAAATACACAATTTAGCAGTATATTTATGAAGGATAACCTATTCTTTTTTTCAATTGATAGAGGAAAAGAAGGAGTTTTACAAGTGGAATGAAAGACAATAATTTTAACAATAAAGAGGAAAAACCCTTTATTCATAAAGGGTTAAAAAGTTTATTCATCCATTAATACTATTGATCAGCTTAATGACCGGACATTTATCCCGATCTGCATACTTTGCATTTTACATAAGTTATTTCGGAAGCCGAAAAACAGTCATTTAGACTCCCTGCCATTTTTCCTGTGCATAATCTTCGTCTATCTAAATAATGGCTTAATCTCTGATTACTTTAAAAGTGCCTGTTCCTTTTGCCAATATTCTCCTATCGGAATCTCTTATTTCGCCTTCCATAAAAGCGACTTTGTATCCAAGCTGCAGAACATTTGCTTCTGCGAAAATGTCGCCTTCTGAAATGGCCGCCAAGTATTGGACGTTTAAATTCATGGTGGCGCATCTTGTTTTTGTAATGGATCTAAGCAGCATCCCCTGAATAAAATCGAGCATGGTTGCATGAACACCGCCGTGCAGCGTTCCATTCGCATTCAGCACATGCTCTTTGATCGAAAGTTTAATTTTGACGGTATTTTCTTCAAAATGAAGGATTTCGATTCCCATATGGTTGTAAAAAGGGCTGCTTTCAAAGCTTTCCCTAATGTCACGAACGAGAATGGCCACAGTAATCGTCCCTTCTTATTTGGATGTAAATTCAGGTTTTCTTTTTTCTAAAAAGGCAGATGTTCCTTCATTTTTATCATCGGTAGAAAACAGCACGGCCTGGGCAAGCTTTTCAATCACAAGCCCTGTTTTTTGATCGGCATCAAATCCGGCATGCACAGCAAGCTTTGCAAGTTTGACCGCAAGAGGGCCTTTCGAAAGAATTTGTCTTGCTGCTTCTTCTGTTTTTTCCTGTAATAATCCTGCTTCTGCAATCTCTGAAACGAGCCCGATTCGGTATGCTTCCTTCGCATCAATGATTTTTCCTCTTAAAATCATGTCCATTGCGACACCTTTTCCAACCAGCCTTGCAAGCCTCTGTGTTCCGCCTGCACTTGGAATGATGGATAAATTCAGCTCCGGCAGCCCGAATTTTGCATGTTCTGAGGCAATCCGGATGTCACATGCCATCGCAAGCTCGCAGCCGCCGCCAAGCGCGAAGCCATTTACCATGGCGATGGTTGGTTTATCGTAGGCTTCTATGTAATCATATACCTGCTGCATGCCCCCGCGATTAAAAACATCCAGCGCTGTTCTTGACTTCAGCTGGCCGATATCAGCTCCAGCTGCAAATGATTTTTCGCCGCTTCCGGTAAAAACGACACACCCTGTTTCATCATCTGCTGCCAGGATATCTAAGGCTTCCATCATTTCAGTAAGCGTTTCTTTGTTTAAAGCATTCCGAAGCTCAGGTCGATTGATGACAAGATAGGCAAGTCCATCTGATTTTCTGATTTCAATATTTGCAAAAGCGTTCATTTTTCTTCAGCCCCTTTTTTTTAGCAGTTTAAAGTCTGCCTGGCTTTTTGCAATCAGGGTTTGGCTTTCATCGTAAACCCAGCCTTCTGCAGATGCCATGCTTTCTGAACAGTGCGTTACTCTTGCCTTGCATAGTAAAGAGCCCTTCGCGGCAGCATCAAAAATGGTTGTGTTTAAAACAATCGTCGCAGTGGGCGAACCTCCCGCTTTAGATGCAGCTGTACCCATGGCGATATCAAGCATCGTGTAAAAGATACCGCTTCCTATCGTTACGGGATCGGCAAGATGCTCCCTCTCAATCATGGCGGAAATAATAATCTCTTCTCCTTGATCCTGCTCCCTCCGAAGGGACAAATGGTCAAAAAAGGAAGAATGCATAATATCCAGCATTTGTCCCGCTCCTTTCCGCTTTAGACAAGTTCAATCATCATCGCCATACCCTGGCCGCCGCCGACACAAAGCGTCGCCACACCAAGCTTGCGATTGCTTCGATTCATCTCATGAACAAGCGTCGTCACGATTCTTGCACCAGTCGCACCGAGTGGATGTCCAAGTGCAATGGCCCCTCCGTTTATGTTGACTTTCTCCTTATCAATTTCTAATTCTCTGATAACAGCAAGTGCCTGAGAAGCAAATGCTTCATTTAATTCAAATACATCTATGTCTGCGATGCTTTTATTGGTTCTTTCTAATAGCTTCCTAACAGCCGGTACAGGACCAATGCCCATAATTTCAGGGGAAACACCGACTGCCGTCCAGTCTACTACTCTCGCAAGCGGTTTTATATGGAGTTCTTTTGCTTTGCTTTCAGTCATTAAAACTAGTGCAGCTGCACCGTCATTCCGGCCGCAAGCATTTCCGGCAGTTACGGTCCCTGACTTTCTGAATGCAGGCTTTAATTGAGCTAACTTTTCATACGTTGTTTCAGGTCGGGGGTGTTCATCTGTGTTAAATAAAGTAGATCCTTTTTTATGAGGAACATCAATCGGCACAATTTCGTCCTGAAAAACTTGATTTCGAGCTGCCTTTTCGGCTCTCTTTTGACTTTCAAGGGCAAAGGCATCCTGATCTTCTCTTGAGACCTGATATTTCTCGGCCACGTTTTCAGCTGTGATTCCCATGCCGAGATGCTCGCCAAACGTTTCCTTTGGCTGCTGTCCGTTCTCTTTATTTGAATCGACAAGATGTGCTGCATCTCCGCCAAAACGGGATCCGCGAAGATAAATCGGAGCCTGGCTCATATTCTCCGTGCCCCCGGCGACAACAATTTCCGCCTGTCCTGACTGAATTTGCTGCACGGCAGAAGCAATGGCCTGCATGCCTGATGCGCAAAGGCGATTAATCGAAAAAGCAGGAGCAGTTTCTGGAATGCCAGCCCGCAGTGCTGCAACTCTTGCAACATTTGAAGCAAGGGTCGTTTGTCTGACTTCACCTAAAATAACTTCATCAACCTGCTGTGCGTCAACTCCGGCTCTCTTTAGTGCCTCTTTGATCGCATAGGAAGCCAAAAAACTGGCCTCAACATCTTTAAGCGCCCCTCCGTACCTGCCGATGGGTGTCCGTACAGCACTTGCTATTACAATGGTTTCCATAGATTCATAGCTCCTTCCTTATTGATATTGCTTTTTCAGCTGACCTGCGATAATATTTTTCTGGATTTCGGATGTGCCTTCATAGATTCTCGTAATCCGTGCATCACGGAAAAATCGTTCGATCGGGTAATCGGCAATATACCCGATTCCGCCATGAACCTGAACCGCTTTATCTGCAATCCGGTTATAAACTTCAGATCCAAACAGCTTCAGCATCGCCGCCTCTTTAATCACCTTCATGCCTTCATCAACCATCCAAGCGACCCGGTAAGTAAACGACCGCAATGCCTCAATTTCCATTGCCATCTCTGCAATCATGTGAGAAACAGCCTGATGTTCAAAAATAGGAACATCAAATTGCACTCTTTCCTGGGAATAGGTCATCGAGAGGTCGAGCAGCTTTTGACAGGATCCCAGATTACGGGCCGCAAGACCTGCGCGGCCATTTGCGAGAATCTTAAGAGCATTAACGTACCCCTGCCCTTCCTCTCCAAGCACATTTTCAGCTGGAACCTCACAATCTTCTAAAATGATTTCAGCAGAATGGGAACCGCGGAGTCCCATTTTCTTTTCAACAGCGCCTACTTGAAATCCGGTAAAATCCTTTTCAATGATAAAAGACGTGATGCCCTTTGCTCCTTTTGAAGAGTCTGTTACGGCCATTACTGTAAAGACATCTGCTTCGGTTGCATTTGTGATGTAATGCTTCGTCCCGTTCAGAATGTATTTATCTCCTTTTTTCGCAGCCGTTGTCTTAAGATTTGTCGCATTAGATCCAGCGCTTGGCTCAGTAAGGGCAAATGCACCGATTTTATCGCCGCTCGCCATGTCAGGGAGGTATTTCTGCTTTTGCTGATCGTTTCCCATCTCGACGATGCCGACTGTTCCTATGCCTGTATGGGCACCGATTAAGGTTGTATAGCCATTATGTGTAGCGCCGATTTCTTCATATAAGGCGCATTTCCCGACCATTCCAATGCCAAGTCCGCCGTACTGCTCCGGAATGCTTAATCCGAAAAGGCCAAGCTCCTTGGACATATCAATGATCCGTCTTGGAATCGAATTGGACTCCTCAATTTCCATTGCAACGGCTTCAACTTCTGTTTGAACAAAATCGCGGACATTCCGTTTTAAAAATTGAATGTCCTCATCAAATTGAAAGTTCATCTGGGCCACCTCCTAGCTGTATTCATAAAATCCGCGGCCGCTCTTCTTCCCGAGCCAGCCGGCTTTAACATACTTCACAAGGATCGGACACGGACGGAATTTTTCGCCAAGCGTTTTATAAAGATATTCCATATTCCTGAGCCTCGTATCAAGCCCCACTAAGTCCGCAAGTTCGAGCGGACCCATTGGATGATTTAAGCCAAGCTTCATCGCCTTATCGATATCCTGAACCGAACCGACTCCCTCCATTACCATCGTCATCGCCTCGTTTCCGATCAGGCAATTCATGCGGCTGACTGCAAAACCCGGGAACTCATTGATCTTTACGCATTCTTTACCAAGCGCCTCCCCAAACCCAAAGCAGGCATCTATCGTTTCTTGTGACGTTTCAAGGCCGCATATGACTTCGATCAGCTTCATTTTTGGCACCGGGTTGAAAAAGTGAAGCGCAATGCACTGCTTGGGACGGCTTGTTTGCGCACCGATTTCAGTCGGGCTCATCGTTGAGGTATTGGTAGCAAGAATTGCCGACGGCTTTGCATAACGGTCAAGCTCTTTAAACACGCTGATTTTCAGTTCCATTACTTCAAGGACTGCTTCAATAATGAGGTCTGCATCTTCTGCAGCCTGTTTTAGTTCTGTTGTGTAAACAATGCTCGCTTCCGCATCTGTTTTGCCTGCCTTTTCAAATTGCCTAGACACATAAGATCTGCAAATATCCAGCGATTGATCATGAATATCCTGTACAATCACTGAAAACCCTGCAGCCGCACATGCATAGGCAATGCCGCGGCCCATTGTACCTGCACCAATTACACTGACTTTTTGCACAGTATCACCCCTATTTCACTGCAGCCTTTTGGTTGTCATAGGTGTAAAAACCTTTGCCTGTTTTTCGGCCGAGCTCCCCTTTTTCTACTTTTTCCTGAACGATCCTGGCAGGCTTATCGCGTTCATTTCCGCTTTCCTCATAGCGCTGCATTCTGACAAAATAATTCACATCAATGCCGGTCAAATCCATTAAGGCAAAAGGACCAATCGGATGATTCAGCGCTTTTGTACAGACGAGATCGATTTCTTCATGGCTTGCATAGCCGTTTTCAAGCAAATACACCGCTTCGTCCATCAGCTTTCCTAAAATGCGGTTTGCAATAAATCCTGAGATTTCTTTATTCAATAAGACTGGCAGTTTATTAATCTTTTTCACAAACTCCATCGAAGTTTGAGCCGTTTCTTCTGAAGTATGTGGCCCTTTCACAACCTCTACTAGCTCCATGACCAATGCAGGATTGAAAAAGTGAATGTTGCAGACCTTTTCAGGACGGTCCGTTACATCCGCAATCTTTGAACTGACAATGGTGGAACTGTTCGTTGCTAAAATAGCATGCGGCGGAGTAATCTCGTCCAGTTTCTTGAAGAGTTCCCTTTTTACATCCAGCTTTTCAACGATCGCTTCTATGACCAGATCCGCTTCCTTTAATTCATCAAGAGATGCGGTAAACGCAATCCGGCCAAACGCAGCTTCAACCTCCTCAGCAGTAAACCTGCCTTTCTTGACACGTTTCTCCATCTGAACTCCCAAAAACTGCTTTGCTTTTTCAAGGCTTTCCGCGCTTACATCCTGCAGCGTGACCGGATATCCGGCAAGTGAACAGACCATCGCAATTTGCGACCCCATCGTCCCCGCTCCGATTACGGCCACATTTTCAATTGATTCAATTCCCATTTTGATTGTCCCCTCTCTCTGTTTCTTCTTTTACAAGCAGTCTTTTTAATAGTTTTCCTACCGTATTCCGCGGAAGGCTTTCCCTCACTTCAAACTGCTTTGGAACTTTATAGGGTGTGAGTTTCGTATAGCAATAACCCCTCAGCTCATCTTTATCAATCGTCTTCCCATCCTTTGGAACTACGTACGCTTTCACACGTTCCCCGTGCTCTTCATCAGGCAGACCTACGACAGCCGCTTCCTTTACATCCGGATGTTCATAGAGGACGCCTTCAATTTCCTGCGGATAAATATTAAAGCCGCCCAATATAATCATTTCTTTCTTGCGGCCGACGATGTAAAAGTAGCCTTCCTCATCCATCGTCGCCAGATCCCCGGTGTACAGCCAGCCATTCTTTAGTGCGGAATGTGTTTCAGCTTCATTGTTCCAGTAGCCCTTCATGATCTGCGGACCCTTGATCAAAAGCTCTCCGACACTTTTAGGCCCGAGCTCAACATTGTCTTCGTCGATAATCAGGCAGTCGGTTTCTGGAACCGGAATGCCGATGCTGCCGATTTTTCTTTTGCCAAACGGCGGATTGCGGTGTGTGGAAGGAGAAGCTTCTGACAGTCCGAATCCTTCCCCTATCCGTGTTCCTGTCAAGGTTTCAAATCGCTGAATAATTTCAACCGGAAGCGGTGCAGATCCTGAAGAACACAGCTTTAGACAATTCAGCTTTGCTTCTTCTACTTCAGGATGATTGACGAAAGCGATATACATCTTCGGCACGCCTGGAAAAAAAGTCGGACGGTGCTTTTTAATTTTTTCCAGCACATCATCAATCTCGAACTTCCTGAATAAAAGCAGCCTTCCTCCAATGTAGATTCCCAGGTTCATGCCGCTTGTCATGGCATACACATGATAGAGCGGTGTTGCAATCAGGACTGTTTCTTTTCCCTGAATCATCGACTCCCCGTACATCAGATAGCTTTGATAAACGTTTGCTGTCAGGTTGAAATGAGTCAGCATCGCACCCTTCATTTTCCCGGTCGTTCCGCCTGTGTACTGGATCACTGCGACATCTTCCTTTGCCATGATATCGGCTGGACGTTTTAAAGAAATCCCAGAAGCTATCAGATCTTCAAGTTTCAGATAACGTCCGTCTGTGTCTGACATTTGTGATGCCATCATATGGGTAAAGGAATACAGGTCGCTGACTTCATTGATCGTTTTCCTGCCTGCCGCATCTGCAACGATCGCCGTCACTTCAGCGTCTGCTGCAATTTGAAGGAGCTCTCTCGCTGTGTACATCGGGTTTATTTGGACAACAATCAGCCCCAGTGCATGAGCGGCGTAATATGAAATCACATAATCGGGATGATTTGCAAGCATCAATCCGATGCGGTCGCCCTTTTTGAACCCCATTTCATTCCATTTTCCTGCAAGCCGATCAACTCTGCTTTTCAGCTCCAGATACGTTATTTCTAACTCTTCAAAAAGGATTGCGGTTTGCCCGCCATATCGCTCTGCCGTTTTCTCAAGCATCGTATAAACGGACTGTTCCGGAATATGAACGTCCCCGTGCTGATAAAAAGAATGCCAGGGACGCAAAATCGTACGCTCCACACTACCTCCTCCTTACTTTCCGATTGCCGCTTGATTTTCTGAGGCAAGGTCAATTTTTGAATTAGGCCTTACAAAAACCGTGAACAATACGCCGAATACCGTAATCAGCCCGGCCATGAAGATAATGGATAAATCAAAGCCTGCCGCACTGTTTTCACCTGATGATCCAACGATGTAACCTGTAATTAACGGGCCAACAATACCCGCCAAGTTGCCTGATGATGTTAAAATACTCGTCATCAGTCCGCCGCGCTCTGGCAGAAGGTGAATGACGATGGTAGGTCCTATCGTTAAAATGCCATACGTAAGTCCTTTGGCCAGACACATCGCGATAATGACCCAGACAGCATTGGTAATAAAGGCTGTGGAAGCAAGCAGCACGGCACCGATGATCATGGCAAGGCCGACTACATACACCCTCGAAATCCGCCAGTCTTTATTCCGTTTAAACATTCTGTCCGACAAGACTGAAACACCGATATAAACTCCCACTGAAACCACGCCGATGCCTGATACCGCATAACCCATCTCGATATTTGTCATATTGACGATTTTAACTAAGTAAACAGGAAGCCACACAGCAAACCAGACAACAAGCAGGTAGGTTGAAAAATAAGCTAGCGTCGTAAACAAAGCAGATGGTTTAGAGAGCATGAGCAGAAACGCTTTTACATCAAGCTTCTCAAGCTGCTTTTTCTTTGGTTTTTCGTTTTCTTCCAGTTCATCAGCGCGAGGAACGTCACGAGTGAATTGGATGGCGACAAACCAGACAATACTAGCGACTCCTAAAAACGCGAAAGCTATCCGCCAGCCGAAAATATGGATCAGCGCAACAAGAATCGGCGCCGCTACCATCGCACCAAGCGTAGCTCCTGATACAACAACTGAATTGGCGAGCCCCCGAAGCTTTGGAGGAAACCAAGTGTTAGCATGGTTATAAGCAATCGGGCTGAACGGCCCTTCAAATGCTCCAAGTAAAAAACGATACAGCAAAAGCAATGGCAGACCCGCAATGGCAAGCACGCCTATTTGCAAAACCGCCCATGTCAGCATCAAAAATCCGAGCACTTTTTTTGCTCCAACCCGGTCAGCCCATGCTGCGCCAAAAATACCTGTTACAGGATAAAGCCAGTAATAACTGCTGCCGACAAGACCCCAATCGGCGTACGAAAGATTAAATTCCTTCATGATCGGGACAGCTGCAAGTCCCGTAATCGATTTATCCGCAAAGTTAATGAACATCCCAAAGAATAGTAGTACAAGCACAGTCCAGCGCATCTAACTCCCCCTATCCGCTCTTGCTCAATTTTCTTCCAGCACGCGTCTTGCAATGATCAGACGCTGAATTTCATTTGTGCCCTCATAAATTTTCGTAATGCGGGCATCCCGGTAAAAACGCTCTACGGGATAATCCGAAACATAACCCATTCCCCCATGAATCTGAACTGCTTTGTCCGCTACCCGATTGAAGACATCAGATGCAAACAGCTTTGCCATTGATGCTTCCTTGATGACCTTTTTCCCTTCATCAATCATCGATGCAGCCATATAAGTGAGAGTTCTTGCTGCTTCCGTTTCTGTCGCCATATCTGCAAGCATCCATTGAATCGCCTGATTATCGGCAATCGGTTTTCCAAATTGAATCCTTTCTTTTGCATACGAAGATGAAAGCGCTATCAACTTATCGCATGATCCAACCGCTCTGGCTGCAAGCCCCACACGGCCTTCGCTCAGAATTTTCAGCGCAGACATATAGCCCATGCCGACTTCACCGATCACATTTTCCTCAGGCACGACGCAATCTTCGAAAATCAATTGTGCCGTATGAGATCCGCGCAGCCCCATCTTTTTATCTTTTTTTCCAAGCGAGAAGCCAGGAAAATCCTTTTCAATTAAAAATGCGGTAATTCCGCCTTTCGCTCCTTTTTCCTTGTCCGTTAAGGCAAATACCGTAAAGACATCTGCAACAGGCGCATTCGTAATGAAATGCTTTGTCCCATTTAAAATCCACTGATTGCCTCGTTTCTCTGCACGCGTCGCGAGATTCGTAGCATCTGAACCAGCGCCAGGCTCTGACAAAGCAAACGCTGCAATTTTCTTTCCTGCAGCCATATCCGGCAAATACTTTTGTTTCAATGATTCTGAAGCGAGCTTCACGAGTCCTGTGCTTCCGATGCCTGTATGGGCACTGATCAAACTGACAAACCCGTTATGTGTATGTCCGAGCTGTTCAAGTACCACTGCTTTTCCCACCGCATTCAGCCCAATTCCGCCGTACTCTTCCGGAATGCTGATGCCGAAAAGACCAAGGTCCTTCGCCTGGTCTACTAAATGATCCGGAATCCGGTCTTCATCCTCAATTTGCTGCGCGTATGGTTCAACCTCGTGATCTACAAAACTTCTCACCATTTTTTTCATTTGTTCGATTTCTTGAGAAACGGTTGCCTGCATGTATAAATCCCCCTTTTAATTTCTTACTCTAATAGATGCAAGAACTGTGCCAACTGGGGAAAAGCATGCGCAGCGGGATTTTTCAAACGAGAAGATTCATTTTTGAATCAATCTTGTCGATTTAAGCGGGTTTTTGTGATTCAGGATTGAATCAGAGGATTCAGGATTGAATTAACGGAAAAGAGGCTGGGAAAAAACTTGTTTTTTCAATTTGCAGGAGACTATTTATTTAATCCTGAAAATACATTCAAGGATAAGCAGAATTGACAGCACTTTGTGAGGTAGCTTCACAATGAAAATTGGCAGAATTCTGGGGAGTAGCGCCACAACTGAGAAGACATCACCTTAAAAGTGGCAGCACTCTAGGGAGTGGCGCCACAACTGAGTATGGGACATCAAATATCCAACAAGAAATACTTTTGCTATAGAAGCCTTTTATACAGAAAAAATCCGACCTATTAACTCCTAGTTCGGATTGTTCTTTGGCTATCTGACTTTTGTCCCAGCCTCTTTGATCATTAAGATATTTTTTATTTCAACTCCACTTTCACAGGAGGCAATTTAACAGGTTCACCGTTCATGCTTAAGACACCGAAGGGAACAGATAAAGAATAGTCATCCAGATCAACATCTGCTGCTACGTTAAAATACGATTGAAAGTGCAGGCTTTCGGGGTCGATCAGTTTGGCGTTATTGCCGTAAATGAAAGTGTCTTCTTTTTGGAGAGAGATGGAATCAGCAAAGTTTTGGAGAATGTCCTGCTTGTAATCCGCTCCATTGACATGTTTTATACGGTAGTCTAAAACGACTCTGTTATTCTTTTCAGTCACTTTCTCTACTTGCAGCTCATACCCAAACCGTTTACTCTCTGCTGTAAAAGGCGCCGAAACGACTGGAGCCAGGGTTCGCGGCTCATCCCGCTCTATTTCCGGATATACCATTAAATATTCGGTTTCATCTGACAATCCCGCAGAAAATAGATAACGCTGCACAGTATACACTTTTCCGTTTCTCGCTTCTGAATGAATCACATCTCCATGACTTAGCGGGAGCTCATTTCCCTGGCCGTCTTTTACACGAAATGACACACTGTCATGTTCATCCGACAGCACGGTTTCATATTCAAGCAAAGTGGTAGCTTTTCCTTTCGTAACGGAGTGAATCACAAGCTTTTCATCACCGATTTTTGATTCGGCATTTACAGCTGCCTTCTCACTCGGAATCCGCTTTACAGGCACGTCAAACTTCCATTCCCCCTTTTGACCCGCCATTGATTCAAATGTAAGCGGAAGCGTAAAGTCAGCCGGCAGTTCCTTTCCTTGATAATAGAATTCCATCGAGCCTATATAGCCATCTTTCGTTTTCACAATCCCGGAATGAGAGCCTGGCCACTGCTCTGCTTCACTCCCATTGAAAAGATAATATCCGTATCCCGAAGCAGGATCATTCGGCCCTTCCTCCCATTTTTCAGGAAGAGAATCCCCTTCTGCCTTGAATGTAACCCCTACAACATTGCCGTCAAAAAACACACTTGTCAGCGTTATGCTGACTCCATTGCTTGCAGCCTTTTCATTCAGCTCTGTTACTAGGTCAGCGGTTGCCAGTTCTTTGCCGATGGATAAAGAAAAGTTTTCATAGATGGAACCAAGCAGCGGGACACTTGCCAATACGTTTGTTACTGGTGAAAAAATGAAACCGGAAGCGAGCAGAATGGATGCTGCCGCTGCAGAAAAAAGGGCCGCTGATTTCACTGAATAACGGCTTTTTTTCCGCTTTTGCTCTTTTCCGGCCATTATTCCACGTGAAACAGCGGCAAAAACCTCATCTTCAGGCAGTTCAATCTCAGCCATCTGGTTCTCAAACCATTTTTTGTCCATACATCTCTCCTCCTTCTAGCACTTGCTTCAGCTCTGCTTTTGCCCTGCGCAGATAAGTTTTAATGGTTCCTTCAGGTTTATTCATTGTTTCTGCGATCGAACGGATGGATAAATCATGATAATAGAATAAAATAATGACGGTTTGATAATTTTGATTCAGCGCTGAAATGGCAAAGGTAAGGTCAAGCTCGCTCTCTTGATAAACTTCAGCTTTCTTTTCAAGAAATGAGCTCTCCATTAAGACTGTCTTTTTCTTTTTCTTCAAAAGTTCATAAGCTGTGCGAATTAAAATTTTCGTCAGCCACGTGCTGAAATATTCCGGCTGTCTTAAGCTTTCTATGGAGATAAAAGCTTTACAAACAGTATCCTGCAAAACATCTAATGCATCTTCTTTATTCCGGACGTATAAAAATGCCGTTTTATATAGCTTGGCACTTTCCGCTTTAACAAGCTCTTCAAATGCTTCTTCATTGCCCTTTATCGCTTTTTTAACAATATGCAGTTGACTCACGCTTTCCTCTCCTTTCACTAGTTAGAGGAATCAGATTTTAGAAAAGTTTCAAAGTGATGAAATCTAAGCAATTATATAAAAATATGTAAAATAGTGGTATCATTTTTTAAAAAGAAAGGGGATGAAATCATGACTGCATTATCCCGCAGCACGATGCTTGAAGCTATGCTTTCGGCTGATAAAACGTTCGACGGCGTCTTTTACACCGGCGTCAAAACGACTAAAATCTATTGTTTGCCCTCCTGCTATGCAAAAAAGCCTCTTCCTCAGAATGTGATTTTTTTCAAAACGCCAGCTGATGCTGAAAATCAGCAATTCCGTTCATGCAAAAAATGTTTTCCGGATTTTCCGCAAAGCAAATGGATGGATCATAAGACTTACATAGAGCTGCTCCCTCCAGCTGATTTTTCCTTCAGTGAATGTCTTGTGTTTCTAGGAAGAGCTTCAGCTGAAGTCCTTCACCGCGTTCAAGGGGATTTTCTGCTGAAATGGATTGAAGTCGCTGGGAAAAGTGTGCTGCTGAAGGTGTCAATGAAGCAGGAAAGACTGGTGATTGATTTCCCTGATTATATCCCTGACAAGTTCAGCCGAGTACAAGCAGGAAAATACATCTGGAAGCTCTTTGATTTAGAAAGAAACATGCAGCCTTTTTACGGCCTCGCTGAAAAGGATGCACTACTAAGACCAGTCGTTACAAAGCATTTTGGATTGCGGATCATTGGCATCCCTGATTTATTTGAAGCATTGACCTGGGCAATCACCGGCCAGCAGATCAACCTGAATTTTGCCTATACGCTTAAAAGGAGATTGATCGAACACTTCGGTGAGAGTCATGATTTTAAAGGGAATCGGCTATGGCTTTTCCCAAAACCTGAAATAATCGCTGAACTTGAACTGTCAGATCTTCAAAAGCTTCAATTCACGACAAGAAAAGCAGACTATATCCTTGGTATTGCAAGAGAGATGGCGAACGGCAGGCTTTCTAAAGAAAAGCTGCTCCAAGTAGAAAAAGCTGATGCAAGATCTCTTTTGCTGAGCTTTCGCGGTATAGGCTCATGGACAGCAGATTATGTCATGATGAAAAGCTTGAACGATTCTTCCGCTTTTCCGATTTCCGATGTCGGCTTACAAAATGCCATAAAAGCACAGCTCGGATTAGACAAAAAGCCGTCAATGGAAGAACTGTCCAAACTTGCTAAAGGATGGAAGGGCTGGGAAGCATATGCGGTCTTTTACTTGTGGAGGTCATTGTATCAGTGATGAAAAAGATGAGTATTTTTGTTTGTACTGTCATTGCTGCAGTCCTTATCTATTTTTACGGTTTATATCAAACTTCAAAAATAGCAGAAGGTTTCCCGGTACCAGTGAGCGCAAAGCTGAGTGAATCAAATGATGAAAACGCATACGAAGAATACAGCTGGACACTCGCTTCAGAAGAGAACGGCCTTCCTTCTGCTTATCTCCTTGCCATTAATCTTTGGGGCTGGAAGAAAGTCGATCAGATGGGAGCACAGACAACATACCAAAAAAACGGGGAGAAAATAGACGTGGTCTCGCAGACTGATTATTTATTTATAGCAAAAAGAGAATAAAAAAAGCTCAGCGCAGGCTGAGCTCTTTTTCAATAATAAGGCGAAATCATCAAGTAAACAATTACACCTGTAAAGCTTACATATAACCAGATCGGCATGCTCCAGCGGACAATCTTGCGGTGCTTTGTCAGTTGCCCTGTCCAGCCCCATACAAGTGAGAAAAGGGCAAGCGGCACAATGATGGCAGCAAGGAAACTGTGTGTAATGAGAATGAAGAAGTAGATGCTTCGAATAATTCCTTCTCCCCCAAAACGGGTCGTTTCTCCTGATAAGTAGTGATACGTCAGATAAGACACACAGAAAAGCAATGTCGTAGTAAAAGCAGCTAGTATAAAGCCTTTATGCAGTTTCACATTCTTCTTTATTATTGAGACAAGCGCAATAACTAGAAAAACAAACGTAAAACTGTTCAGTACGGCATTGACCCTTGGGAACATATGAATATCAAATTGAACTTCGCCGCCATAGCCGATCGGCAAAAAGAACAAACCCAGAATAATCGCATTGACGACAAGAGAAAGGGTGACGATAATCGCCGTATAATTCTTGCCTGTGCGAGCTGTTTCTTCCATAACTTTTCTCTCCTCATGATTCAATATGTTCTATTGTACCACGAGATTATGTGCTAATATTCGACAATTGTATGAAGGATGCTCTTGTAAACGCCTTGCTGCAGAAGGCGTTTTAGTGGACAGGCTGTTCAAAACAGAGTCCGTACTTCTTAAGCTTTCTCACAATCGTCGGCTGGCTGCTCTCAAGCGCTTCCGCAATTTCATAAGTTGTTTTGTACCTTTTTACCGCAAGCGACAAGATTTTTTCCTCTGCAAGCTCAGCCGCTTCCTTCAGTGTGACAATTTTAGAAATATGGATCGGACTTTCCTCGCGCTGATACTCTAAAGGCAGATCCCTGATCATTAATAACTCCTCTTCGCTGATTAAAACGAGCCGTTCAATCAAATTCGCAAGCTCCCGTACATTACCAGGCCAGCTGTACGTGTAAAAAAAATCTTTAAGAGCCGCATCCATCCGTTTATTCTTTTCATACCTTTTATTGGCTTTCTCCAAAAAAAGCTCCGTAAGCGGCAGGATATCGCTTCTTCGCTCCCTGAGCGCAGGTATCAGCATCGGAACAACATTCAGCCGGTAAAATAAATCTTCACGGAAATCCCCGTTTTGAACCATTTCCTTTAAATCTTTATTTGTCGCGGCAAGGATTCTGACATCGACTTTTTTCGGCGCTGTTCCGCCTACCCTCTGAATTTCTTTTTCCTGAATCACACGCAGGAGCTTCACCTGAAGGCTTAGCGGAAGCTCACCGATTTCATCCAGAAACACAACACCCTTGTCCGCCAGTTCAAACATACCCGGTTTCCCATGTTTATTCGCCCCCGTAAAGGCGCCGGCTTCATAGCCAAACAGCTCGGATTCAAGCAGATCAGCAGGGATGGCGCCGCAATTGACTTTAATAAACTCGCCTTTTTTTGCACGGGAACTCTTGCTGTAAATATAGCGGGCGAGGACATCTTTTCCGACACCTGTTTCACCAAGAATTAAAATCGTTGCATCTACATTCACAACTCTGTCAGCCGTTTCATAAATGGAAATCAACTCTTCACTTTGAATGACAACATCGCCGCTCACATCCGTTTTTCCTTTTAACCGTTCAATCTCTTTTTTATAGCTGTCATTCAATTTCGTCGCTTTCCGCAATGCACTCTGAAGATCATTCAGTTCAGAGAGATCACGGATATTTGTCACGATGCTCTCAATTTCGCCTTTATCATTAAAAACCGGATTACCGGTCAAAAGCGTTTCTTTCCCGGCGCGGTTCAGCTGAACAACCGATACACTCCGCTTTTTATCCAGTACTTTATGAGTCACGGAATTTTCGAGAATCCCACGGCTGATGAGTGCATTCACATTTTTCCCGATATAATAATCTTTCGGAATCCCCGTAATCCGTTCAATCGCTGAATTCGTCTTTAATGTGACACCCTTTTTATCTGTAATATAAATGCCGTCATATGAATTTTCGATAATGGCGTCCAGTTCCCGATTGACCCGCTTTGATTCCTTTAGCTCATTGATCAGGGAAATAAGCTCAGTGGAAACGGTTCCAATAAAGAGGAAATCATCAGAATCAGCGAGCTTTGTCTTCAGAAAAATACAGCTGGAACCCCCGCAGCTCGCATGAATCAGTTTCCCGCCTTCTAGTTCTTCCCACACCTCAAACAACTCGCTGACTATCATATTTTGAACGTCTGTCCGGCTGGTGAAATGAAGGACAAACTCATTGCTGTGTAAAATGACATTGCTGCTTGAGGTCACAATACATGGAAAAGGAATGCTTTCAATCATCTTCGCATTCATGGCAATCACCTCTCGATTTTCAGCTGCTGATACTGAAAATGAAGATCTGACAATGCAGCAACAATCGCATGAATCGCTTTCCCGCAGTAATTTTCCTTTACATGCTGGATCACCTCTTCCACTCCATGCTGAAGACTGTAGCCGCGCAGCAGACGTCCGACGAAATCTCTTCCGTGTTCTGTCGCAAGCGTACAGGAAGCTTCCAATATAACTGCGTGCCTTTTATCAATTTCAACCGTAATGGTCAGCATATCATATACATTTTTAGCAGCCATTCCTGCCGGCAAACGCGCATGTCCGGCAATAAACATCGTCTGTGAGTGCATCGTGCAGCACGTCCTTTCGACAAAATCCTTATTTTATACAGACTTACTTCTTTATTTGTTAGGGGAATCCTGCTTTATTTTGCCGTTTCGCTGTGATTTTCGGGGTTTGGTGTCATGGATTATTGTTTATAAGTTTGTGGGCCGCGGTTTTATTTCCGGTACTATTCAAATTAATACGGTAAAAATGGAAACAAAAGCTGTTTATCAACATGCTATGGTATAATAACCTTCAATTATTAGACAAGTACAACAAGGTGTATAATCCTGAATGTGCTTTTTGCAATAGAAAAGTTCTTTCTAATTGCTGCTGGTTTTTAAAATTGAATCCTCATAATATCCATCGTATAAAAAACTGGGTGAAATCCACAATATAATGAATAAAAAAATGTTCCAATGATAAGCAGGTGAATCTAATGATTGCACGACAACAAGCAATCCTACATATTTTATTAACTCAATCAGATCAGCATTTGTTAGTGCAGGATATTGCAGAAAAAGTGGATTGTTCCGAAAAAACAATACGCAATGATTTTAAGGCAATTGAAGAGTACATAAAACAGCATTCAAATGCTTCTTTAGTTCGAAAACCAGGGTTAGGCGTATATTTAGAAATTGAAGAGCGCGACAAGACAACCCTTTTTAAACAGCTCCACCTTGCCAACAATCAAGTCTATGAATCTAAGGATAGGGTCCTCAAAATAGCTTATCAGCTTCTAATGTCCGTTAAGCCAGTATCCGTTCAGGATTTTGCTTTGCAGTATTTTGTGAATAAAGCAGTTATCAAAAAAGACTTGCACAAAATTAATGAATGGCTAAAGGATATGGACTTAACATTAATTTCTAAGCAAAGAGTCGGTCTGACGATTATTGGAGCTGAAAAAAATAAACGAACCGCTTTTTCCAGATTCTATCATCTGACCAACAATATGACATCCAGTAATCAATTTATAAAAGAACAATTTTCATCTCATGAAGCTGAAGCAGTGAAAATTGAATTGAAAGAACTGCAAAATCGGCATTCCCTATATTTTACAGATGAAACGGTTGAAAGTTTAATCATACATACACTCCTGATGATTAAGCGGATAAAACTTAAACAGCCTGTTTCCATCTCAATAAAAGAAAAATCTCTCCTTAGAGATAAGAAAGAATATGAATGGACTTCTGAATTTCTAAAAAGGCTGGAACCCGTTTTTTCATTGCATTTTCCAGAAGAGGAAATCACATATTTAGCTTTACATATATTAGGAGGTAAAATTCGTTATCCACAAAGAAACGAGACAGACAAACTAGCAGATTTTACTGAAAATAATCCAATGCTATTAAAGTTGGTGCATCTTCTAGTAAATCGAATGACCGAGTTAAATATGATTGAATTTACAAAGGATCAAACCTTGTTAAGCGGACTTAAGGTTCATTTGTATACAACATTAAATCGTCTTAATTATGGTCTTTCCGTTACAAATCCAATGTTGGATGATATAAAAAAAATGTATCCCTATATGTTTGATATGGTCATTCACGTCTTAGAAGAAATTAATCAATCTTTCGCTCTGTCAATTCCAGAGGAAGAAGCGGCGTATGTTACTTTGCATTTTCAAGCATCGATTGAACGGCTTAAAAACACAAGAGAAAACAAGAAAAATGCCGTTATAGTCTGCCATATGGGAATTGGTACGTCCCAGTTACTAAAAACAAAAATTGAGAGAAAATTTTATTCCATCCATATCATGGGGTGCATAGCTAAGGCAGACTTAAAAGAATTTGTATCAAAATATGATGTCGACCTTGTGATATCTACTGTCTCTTTGCCAGAATTAAAGATTCCCCATCTTGTAGTTTCCCCTTTGTTAACGGCAGCAGAAGAAGAGAATTTAAAGAGTTTTATCAATCAGTTTGAAGAATCTGTTCATCCTAAAAAAGAAGAATCCGTGCTGTTAAAATATACGAATCCTTTTTTAGTTTTTTTACAGCAAGATGCAGATCATTGTTATGAACTTATCGAAATGCTTGCTGAGTCTTTGTATGAAAAAGGGTATGTGGAAAAAGAATATGCACATAACGCCATTAATAGGGAAAAAATGTCTTCAACAACCATTGGTGCCGGCATTGCCATTCCACACGGCAGCCCCAAACTGATCAAGCAGTCTGCAATTGCAATTGCTACTTTAAAAAAACCGGTTAGATGGGGATCAGAAAAAGTTACACTCGTCTTTTTGCTCGCTGTAAAAAACGATGAGCATGAAGAGACAAGGCAGTTATTTAGTGAATTGTCCAATCTGACTGAACAGCCTGCTTTCATTCAAACGCTCAGTAAAGAAGAAGATAAAATGAACTTTTTATCTAATTTTCATGTTAGAAGATAGTATCCTTTCATGTATTAAAACCGATATTTCCGGAACCTGCGGTAAAAAGTTAAACTTTTCCCCCCGTTTTTTCGCGGTATAGTATGAATGTAAGCGATTGCGAAATGATTTTAGGAGGATTAGAAATGAAGATATTAGCGATTACATCCTGTCCAAACGGGATTGCCCATACTTATATGGCTGCAGAAAATCTTCAAAAAGCTGCTCAAAAGTTAGGCGTTCAATTGAAGGTCGAAACCCAGGGATCAATCGGAGTGGAAAATGAATTTACTGAAAAGGATATTCGAGAAGCGGACGGCGTTATTATCGCTGCTGACAAAACAGTCAATAAAGATCGGTTTATTGGCAAAAAGGTGTTAGTTGCCGGTGTTCAAGACGGTATACGCAAACCAGAAGAATTAATTAATAAAATAAGCGGCGACGTACCAGTGTACAAAGCATCAAAAGCTGCAGAAAATAATCCTAAAAAAGACGAAAAACAAAATCCTTTTTACCGGCATTTAATGAGTGGGGTTTCTTATATGATTCCATTCATTGTAATTGGCGGATTATTAATTGCGATTGCATTAACTCTCGGAGGAGAAAAGACTCCCGGAGGCCTTGTAATTCCGGATGATTCATTCTGGAAAACAATCGAAAAGCTCGGTGGAGCGTCCTTTACGTTCATGATTCCAATTCTGGCAGGATTCATTGCCGTTAGTATTGCAGATAGACCCGGTTTAGCTCCTGGTATGATTGGCGGATATATTGCAGCAAATGGGAGTTTTTACGGAAGTGAAGCTGGTGCAGGTTTTATCGGCGGTATTATCGCGGGTTTCTTGGCGGGGTATGTAGCTTTAGGTATTAAAAAACTAAAAGTACCAAAAGCCATTCAGCCGATTATGCCAATTATTATCATCCCGATCATTGCGTCACTTATTGTCGGTCTTGTTTTTGTTTATATTCTTGGAGCACCTGTTGCCCAGGTTTTCGAATCATTAACCTCATGGTTAGCGAGCATGCAGGGTACAAGTTCAATCCTATTGGCATTAATTTTAGGTGCAATGATTTCCTTTGATATGGGAGGTCCTGTAAATAAGGTTGCGTTTCTTTTCGGATCTGCAATGATTGCAGAAGGAAACTATGAAATCATGGGCCCAATCGCAGTTGCAATCTGTATACCGCCTATTGGAATGGGACTTGCAACGTTCTTAGGAAAGAAAAAATTCCAGCCTGGAGAAAGAGAAGCAGGCAAAGCGTCATTTACAATGGGATTATTCGGAATCACAGAAGGAGCAATTCCGTTTGCAGCTCAAGATCCGCTTCGTGTCATTCCAAGTATTATGGCCGGTTCTATGATTGGTTCAGTTATCGCAATGCTTGGACATGTTGGAGATAAAGTTGCACATGGAGGACCGATTGTTGCCGTACTTGGAGCTGTTGATAATGTTCTGATGTTTTTTATCGCCGTTATTGCAGGTGCATTTGTAACAGCTCTATTGGTCAATATCTTGAAAAGAAATGTCCAAACATTAGATATCCCTGATGCAAAAGAAGCTGAAGAAACACAAGAAGTACCGCAAAAAACACATCAAAAAGAGATTAAGGCAGCAACTATAGAAATTAAAAAATTAACAGATATCACCAGTCTGGAGCTGATTGACGTAAACTTAGCCGGATTAACACGTGATGATGTTATTGATGAAATGATACAAAAGTTAGATGATGCAGGAGCATTAAATTCGACTTCAGATTTCAAACAGGCGATATTAAACCGAGAACAAGAAAGCTCTACAGGAATTGGCATGAACATCGCTATCCCTCATGGAAAATCAATTGCCGTAAAGAAACCTCGCGTTGTTTTTGGTCTCAAAAAAGACGGGGTAGACTGGAAAAGCCTTGATGGTACAGATGCAAAGCTGATTTTCATGATTGCTGTTCCTAAGGATAGTGAAGGGAATGAACATTTAAAAATCCTTCAAATGCTTTCTCGTAAACTGATGGATGAAAGCTATAGAGAACAATTATTAGCTGTTAAAACAAAAGAGGAAGCATTCCATTTATTAGAATCAATTGAGTAAAAAGAAGAGTACTACTACGGTTTAGCACCTAAAAGATAGCGTCAATTAGCCCTTTTACCTAATTTATAGGAAAAGGGCCCTGACATTTCACTCATAGAAAAGGAGATTCAAAGAACACGATATGACAATTTTTGAGAAGAAGATTTGTATTATGTATTAGAAATCTAAGGATGAAACGGAGAGATTGAAGTTGAAAATTGAGCCATTGTTTTTTGAACCTATATTTAAAGAAAGAATTTGGGGTGGAAAAAACTTAACTTCATTCGGTTACGATATTCCATTTAATCAAACAGGAGAGTGCTGGGCATTTGCAGCACATTCAAATGGACAAAGTGTTGTAAAAAATGGTGCATATAAAGGGTTATCCTTGGGTGAACTATGGGAAAAACACCGTGAGTTATTTGGAAATATTGCAGGAGACCGTTTTCCTCTTCTTACTAAAATATTAGACGCAAATCAAGACTTATCGGTTCAGGTTCACCCTAATGATGAGTATGCCAGGATCCATGAGAATGGAGAGTTAGGGAAAACCGAATGCTGGTATATTATTGATTGTAAAGAAAATGCCGAAATTATTTATGGACATCATGCAAAAACACAAGAAGAATTAATGCGTATGATTAAAAATGAGGAATGGGATAAACTGCTTCGTTCAGTAAAAGTCAAACCTGGTGATTTCTTCTATGTGCCCAGTGGAACCATTCACGCGATTGGTGAAGGTATTCTCATTTTAGAGACCCAGCAAAATTCTGACACTACTTACCGTGTTTATGATTATAATCGGAAGGATTCAGAAGGGAATCTTCGTGAGCTTCATATTCAAAAAAGTGTTGAAGTAACGACGGTTCCTTTTACTGCTAGTGCATTAAAAACCAAAATTAAAAAAATGGATGCCTTAACTATCCATTCATTAATTGAATGTCCCTCATTTACAGTGCAAAAATGGGATTTAGATGGAACAACGAGCTTAGGACAACAAAAACCTTTTGTTCTTGCTAGTGTTATATATGGAGAAGGTAAACTAATCCATAAAGAAAAACAATACTATTTTAAAAAAGGCGATCACTTATTATTACCGAGTGAATTCGGTGAATATGAGCTTTTTGGCAAGGCGAATCTAATTGTTTCAAGTATTTGAAGGGCCCCATAATTTATACCTTCTGCCAATTCGAGAATAATACTTTTGTATGTACTGGTTAAACGAATTTATGATCGCGAAGCTGTACCTTTCCTGCTAGCTTTCCATTTTCTAAGCAGATCTCCCCCTTGTATTCATAGTAACATAACCAGAAGATGATGCCCGCAGCTCCCCGCCGCGGGCATCATCTTCTATCTCTCTACTTTCTCTTTAGCATCTTCAAACGGCCAGCCTGGAAGCATGTTTGAGAGCGCTTTATCTTCACGGTAGCCTAAAACATATTCCGCCTGCATAACCGTGTGGATTTCTCTTGTTCCTTCATATATGACCGGTGCTTTTGAATTTCTCAAGAATCGTTCAACCGGATATTCATTGGAGTATCCGTATGCCCCGTGAATCTGCACGGCATCGTTTGCTGCTTCGTTTGCGAAATCACAGGATTGCCATTTTGCGAGAGACGTTTCTCTTGTATTGCGTTTACCTTCATTTTTCAGACAGCCGGCGCGGAATACAAGAAGACGTGACATGTGATAGCCTGCTTCCATTTTGGCAATCATTTGCTGAACGAGCTGATGCTTTCCGATTTCTTTTCCAAACGTTTTTCGTTCATGACAATAGTTGACGCTTTCTTCGATACAAGCCTGAATGAGACCGCATGCTCCTGCTGCCACTGTGAATCTTCCATTATCAAGAGCAGACATCGCAATTTTAAAGCCATCGCCTTCTTGACCAAGCAGGTTTTCTTTTGGAACTTTAATATGATCAAAGAAAATTTCTCCCGTGTTTCCTGCGCGGATGCCAAGCTTGCCTTTAATGGCTTTTGAATCAAAGCCCGGCATTGTGCGTTCAACAATAAACGCTGAGATGCCATGATGTTTTTTGCTTTTATCCGTATAAGCAAACACCAGGAAATGATCCGCATAATCACACAGTGAAATCCATGTCTTCTGACCGTTCAGTATGTAGTGGTTTCCATCTAAAACAGCTGTTGTCTGAAGCGCAGCCACATCAGATCCAGCATTAGGCTCCGTTAATCCAAATGCCCCGACCTTTTCCCCTTTTGCCTGAGGGACTAAGTATTTCTGTTTTTGATCTTCATTTCCCCATTGCAGCAGCGTCAGACTGTTCAAACCCGTATGAACAGAAACGGCCGTACGATACGCCGTATCTCCGCGCTCAAGCTCCTCGCACACAATTGCAAGTGTGTTGTAGTCCATGGCGCTTCCGCCGTATTCTTCCGGAATACAAATTCCCATTAGCCCAAGCTCTGCAAGCTTTTTCAAAATGGAAGGCTCAAAATGCCCCGCTGCATCCCACTCTGCAATATTCGGATTAATCTCTTTATCTACGAAATCACGCACCATTTTTCTTACTGCATGTTGTTCTTCAGACAAGTTAAAATTCATCATTACTCCATCCCCTTTTTGGTTGTAAATATAAAAAAGCCAACTGCACACTGAAGGCAGCTGGCTTTTGTCAACGTTAATCAATCTCTTCCATAGACAAATCAGCAGATTTGAAAAAAATCCTATTTAAGCTGGTGTTAAACAAGATCACGGGACATAAGAGGGCTAACTCTTTAGGCGTGAAATCGTTTAGTTAACTGGATTATACACATAAGCAAGGGAAAACGCAATGATTTAATTGAAAATTCTATCTACTTACATTTTGACAAGCGTTCTTCCCCGTACTTCCCCATTTAATATTTTTTCCACAATGGACGGAATTTCTTCAAGAGAAACTTCATTCACCATTTCTTTAACAAGATTCGCCGGCTTCATTTCAGACGCGAGTCTTTCCCAAACTGTCAGCCTTTTTTCCATCGGGCAGTAAACAGAATCAATTCCCAATAAATTAATGCCTCTTAAAATGAATGGGTAGACACTCGTTTCAACTGCTGCCCCGCCAGTCAGACCGCTTACTGCAACGGATCCTCCGTACTGAGTTGCGCTCAGTAAATACTCCAGTGTTTTTCCCCCGACTGGATCAACTGCAGCGGCAAAAAGCTGTTTGCGAAGCGGTTTACCGTCGTCAGAAGTAACTTCTTCCCTCGATAAAATTTCTTTAGCTCCCAGCTGCTTTAAATAAGCGTGCTCTGATTTTTTTCCGGAACTAGCAGCAACCTCATAGCCTTTTTTAGATAAAATATCGACGGCAATGCTTCCGACTCCGCCTGTTGCTCCGGTAACCAGCACTTTTCCGTTTTCAGGAGTCAGTCCGTTTTCTTCCAGCCTCAAAATGGATAATGCAGCTGTAAATCCAGCAGTACCCAGAATCATCGCTTCTTTTAACGTTAACCCTTCAGGCAGCGGAACAACCCATTCTGCAGGGACACGGGCGTACTCACTGAATCCGCCAAAATGAGAGATTCCCAGTTCATAGCTTGTAACGATGACTTCATCGCCTTTTTTAAAAGATTCGTTGCAGGACTCAACTACTGTTCCAGCGAGGTCAATGCCTGGCACCATCGGGTAATCTTTGACGATCGATTTAGGAAGCGTCGCTAAGCCATCCTTATAGTTAATGCTTGAGTATGCAACTTTTATCGTGACATCACCTTCCGGCAAGTCTGCAAACGACAGCGGCTTTATTTCCGATTGGATCTTATCCTCTTGCTTATCAATGACAAAGGCTCTGAATTTTTCCATACCACTCAACTTCCCTTCTTCTTTTGTTAAAGCCATTGTAATAGATTGACTGCCATAGTCCAATCTTTTACACTTGAAGAACTGAAAAAGAAGCAGGTGAACCTATGGAATTTAAAATTAACTATCTCTCTTTTTATCTCATCCAAGTGGATGGAAAAGAAGAGAATGCCAATAAACAATATAAACACTTTCAAACACTAACTACTGAAGAATACGAAGGAAACGCGCTGAAAGATTTCTTAGACGGAGAACTGAAAAAAATCGTCAAACGCAAAGTCGAGAAGCATCCCCGCAGCGAACAGGTTCCGACTAAACTCGGATACTTTGTCGTTGAACCTGGCTATGAGCTTGACTCTAATCCAAACTACAACCTTTTCCATAAAGCTCTGACATCAGATACAAAGGAATCATTTAAAGAAGCAAGTGAACGATTTGTCAGAGCATATTTGGATGCAAGCGCCGTTCGCGGCGGAGCCTTTCTGGTTCTTTCCGCCACTCCTGAAAAATACTTTGAGGATACCTTTCTGTTCATCTTAAAATGTGATTTTGAACCAAAAGTTGCCTCAATCTCGGATGAATCCACCCTCATCCGCAACGTGCAAATGGCGATCACAACAAAAAACATGAAATCCATCCAATACCCGTACATGCCTGAAGAAGGAATGACAGAGCCGGGCGAGCTGAAAATTCATCAGGCCTCACACGCCCGCTATTTTGAAGACTTCCTGAAATTCGTCGAATACGGGGAATCTATGCCCGAAATCATGAAAACCCAAGTGATGAGCATGGTCCAAGAGCATGTCCTCGAAACGTACGAGGAAAACAGCCAGGAACGCCAGCAGTTTGAGCATGACATGGAAATCTGGGAAGCAAGTGAAAAGCGCGAAATTCAGGAACGTCTTGATACGCATCAAGTCATTGAAGCTGCAGCGCAGATCGTAGAGCACACACCTGAAGCTGAGCTGAAAATGAAGCTTGGTGAAACTTCCATTAAAGGATTGCTTGCGGACTATGGCGAGAATATTCACCTTGGGAAAATCAATGGCAGATATGTGCTGCTTGTTGAAGCGGATACGATTCAGTTTGAGAAAGGCGTTTCGCCGATTGAGTTTCACAGGCCTGAGGAGCTTGGGGAGATTATTGAGAGGATTGAGCGAAAGAGTGCTGATCAATAATAGGATTTTCATAACGGTTAAGGGCTATTACAGATATCACCTTTTAGAAAAATGCAAATAACAAAACATGAGTTACGAAAATATTAATCAATTCAAAGGCAAATTAGTTTGTGATAGTTGCATTGAAGATTTAATTGGTTCCTCATTAAAATAAATGAGTTGGCCAAAACGCAAAATACTGAACCGTGCAACAGGATACCTATAAGTCAAGGTATCCTGTTTTCTTGCTAATTTCTAGGTATTTAGAATTATAAGATGGTAATTTCGGGGAATTTATTGTACTATTAGTATGTTCTTAATAAAGAATAAGGGAGAGGTTAGTTGTGCGTAAAAAATGTATCATTTCATTAGTTGCTGTAGGTCTATTAGCTTCATCATTGTCTTCAGGTGCTGTAAAGGCTGAAGGAAACGAGTACGAACTGTCTAAGAAGAGCATTGAAAGTCAAATTGAAAAACCACTTAATAAAGGAATCATTGATTCACGCACATTAAATCACCTTGAAAAAAAAGTAAAAGGATCTCAATCTTACTTAACAAAAAGTTTAAATAAAATGGGAGTAATGAGCAGCACCGCAGCAAGCGATGAAGAGTATTTGATTGAAATGGAATACAATGACACTTTTAATACTGCAAATGCCACATCGTATAATAAGCCAACAATAGGACAATTGCTTCCTTTATATGATGTAGATTTTCATAAAGTCGTTGTACCGCAAAATGGTTTGCTAATGGTAGCTGGGGGTACTAACTCCTATGCTATTGATCTAGTATTTGCCGCTATGCAAAAAGATTTTGTTGAGAATGATAAATTAGTATATTTAGGTTCTGAGTATGAAGAGGGAATTGAGTATCAGGTGTACCAGGCTAAGGGTGGCACATACTACGTAGGCGTTATCGACAATGATAACGATTACTTTGATGATAATACAGAAGAAGATTTATATGTACTTGCAACTGCATTCGCTGACAATGTGGCTCCAAACAAGCCAACTGTCAACAAGGTAGACAATAATGACAAAGTTGTAACAGGCAAAGGGGAATCTGGCGCCACAATTACTGTTAAAAATGGAAATACAGTAGTAGGTTCTGCTAAAGCTGCATCTAATGGTAATTTCACTGTTAATATGGCCGTTCAAAAAGCCGGTGCAAAATTGACAATCACGGCCAAGGATAAAGCAGGAAATGTGAGTGCAAGTGTGTCAGTAACTGTTGTAGATGGGACAGCACCAAGCAAACCAACTGTAAACAAAGTTGATAACAATGATAAAGTTGTAACTGGAAAGACAGAGGCCAGCTCTGCAGTTACAGTTACAAGAGGTGATGCATTATTAGGAACAACAAAGGCGGGAGCTAACGGTTCTTTCACTGTTTCCATACCTGTTCAAGGAGCAGGCGCCAAGTTGACCGTTACAGCCAAAGACAGTGCAGGAAATGTAAGTCCATCTGCATCATTGACTGTAGCAGATGTAATTGCCCCTTCAAAGCCTACTGTTAATAAAGTCGATAGCAATGACAAAGTTGTAACCGGTAAAGCTGAATACAATTCTACAATCACAATTAAAAATGGGAAAACTGTACTGGCAACAGGAAAGACCCCAAAAAGTGGATCATTCTCAGTTGCTATACCGGTTCAAAAAGTGGGCGTTAAATTAACTGTTACTGCAAAAGACGGTGCAGGAAATGTAAGTTCAGCCAATACCGTTACAGTAGTAAAGCATTAAAATAAGAAGAAAACCGCACGATTGAGTTTTCAACGTGCGGTTAACTATGTACAATTAGCAGGACTGTGTGGGAATCGAACCTATCTTGGCACGCAGGTCTCAAGCAGTTTCTTAATACTGTACATGGATGTCAGTACCACATACAGTATTGAAAATCTCTATTAGTTCAAACACTTTTTTTTACCTTTATCGCATTTGAAAACAATAAATTAGTACTTTATATTTTTTTACCCCCTTCTCCTCTCTGTCTATTCCCCTAAAAATCTTATATACTTAACCTATCTGAGTTTTAAAAGGAGAATGGATTCCGAATGAAGGAAGAGCTGCATTATATCGGATGTAAAATACAGGAAAACGCCAGGCAAATCACGCTGAATATACCAAATGTACAAGACACCCAGCACACACAGCAGCTGGATAAATCCGGTTTCCCGTTAAGCGAACGTATTGCCTATCGGGATGAACTAATTGGCTATTTAGGACAGGCTTTATGCGGAGAATCTGTCAATGAACAAGTCGAAAATTGGAGCCTCAAAATTTCTAAGCGGGCGATTCATTTTAATGTACCGTTAAGTCAATGTCTGCGTGCAATTGCCGCTTATCGTACAGCATTATGGGATACTCTTACTGAAGAGTTTCATAAAAACAATTTTTCAGCCATCACCATGCTCGATGTGTCAAAAATCATTGACCCCCTGATTGATAAAGCATGCAGTGTCACAAGCAGTGTATATGAAAAACACAGCAATGAATTAATGGAAATTGCGTATTCAGCGCTTGAAGAATTATCCGTGCCTGTTGTCCCGATTGCAGACGGCATCGCCGTTATCCCGCTTGTTGGTGCAGTCGATACTCGCCGCGCGTCCCTGATTATGGAGATTGCGCTTTATGAAGGAGCCCGTCTAAATTTAGAACATGTCATTCTCGATGTATCCGGAGTGCCAATTATCGATACAATGGTCGCTGATCAAATTTTTAAAATTGTTAACGCTCTGAAGCTAAGCGGCATTGATACCGTTCTGACAGGCATTCGCCCAGAGATCGCCCAGACGATAATGAGCCTTGGACTTGATTTTAATGCCATAGCTACGAAAATTAATATGAAACAGGCATTACATGATTTCGGTTTTCGAAAACATTAAAAGCTGCCGCCAGCATAACTGGCAGCAGCTTTTTTTCATACAAAGAAACTAATTGCAAAGACAACGGCAAATCCTACAAATCCAATAATGGTCTCCATGACAGTCCAGGTTTTCAGCGTTTCCTTTTCCGTTAAGCCAAAGAATCGGTTCACAAGCCAGAATCCTGAATCATTCACGTGGGAGAAGACAGTGGCTCCGGAAGCAATTGAGATAACCAGCAAACCAAGCATGGCTTGAGACACATCCACTACTTCAAGTACTGGTGCAATTAAACCGGCTGCCGTAATCATGGCAACTGTAGCTGAACCTTGAGCTACACGAACAAAGGTGGCAATGAGGAATGCCAATAATACGAGAGGCATACTCGATTCAGCCATCATATTGCCAAGAACATCGCCGACACCGCTGTTGATTAAAGTTTGTTTAAATACACCGCCAGCACCTGTAATTAAAATAATGATTCCTGCAGGTTCTAATGATTTAGTAGCAATCGTTTGAATTTCTTCTTTTGTATATCCGCGTTTTGTACCAAGGAAATAGAATGTTAGTAATGTAGAAATGGTCAGTGCTACGAAAGGATGTCCTACAAAAGTAAAGAATTTGCGGATATCATTTCCTTCTGGAAGCACCGTTCCAAGGACTGTGTTCAAAATAATTAAGAATAAAGGAATTAAGATCAGGGTAGCAACTAATAAAAAGCTTGGCAGTTCTTTTTCGTTATAATTCTTTTTTCCAACCTCATTCTCTAGGATGTAGGCCGGTACTTTAACATGCATCTTGTTGCCAATATATCTGCCGAAAATCGGCCCTGCAATAATCATTGCCGGAATACCTGCAATGACACCGAATAAAATGACCCAGCCGAGATCGGCATTTAAGACGGATGCTACAGCAATCGGTCCGGGTGTCGGGGGCACAAAGCTGTGTGTAACAGCAAGACCTGCAAGGAGCGGAATTCCGTAGTAGAGCAGTGACTTCTTTGTTCTTTGAGCGAGACTGTAAATAATAGGTACTAAAATTACAAGGGCGACATCCAGAAAAATTGGAATCGCTACAATAAAACCAGTTAAACCAAGCGCCCATTGTACGCGGTTTTCGCCAAATTTATTTACAAGCGTCAAAGCTAGACGTTCCGCTCCGCCTGATACGCGCAGCAGTTCACCAAACATTGCCCCAAGCCCAACGACAACGGCGATAAATCCAAGTGTTCCTCCCATGCCCTGCTCAATCGATTTAATGACTTCGTCAAGGTCCATACCTGAAGCAATACCGATAAACAAACTTGAGATAAGCAGCGCAATAAATGCCTGAAGCTTTGATTTCATTACTAAAAACAGCAATAATGAAATCGCTAATATAGTAACTAAAATAAGTCCTCCTGATGACATTTCTAAACCCTCCCTTTTTTGTAAACGCTTTAAATAAGATTAAGAAAGAAGCGGTGCCTCTCTCTTATTTACCACTCTGCTATCGTTCCATCCTCATGGCGCCACACCGGGTTTCTCCAGTTATGACCCTTTTCTGCTAATTTCCTTACGTGGTCTTCATTGATTTCGATTCCAAGTCCAGGACCCTGAGGAATTTTCACATGACCTTTCTCATAATGAAAAACGGATTTATCCATGATATAGTCAAGCAGATCACTTTCAACATTGTAATGAATGCCAAGGCTTTGTTCTTGAATAAAGGCATTATGTGAAGTTGCATCCACCTGCAGGCATGCTGCAAGAGCGATAGGGCCGAGCGGACAATGCGGTGCAACGGCAATATCATAGGCTTCTGCCATTGAAAAAATCTTTTTGCATTCTGTAATTCCGCCTGCATGAGACAAGTCCGGCTGAATAATGTCTGCATATCCATCTGATAAAAGCTTTTTAAAGTCCCAGCGTGAGAACATTCTCTCCCCTGTAGCAATTGGAATATGGGTGTGGTTTGCAATTTCGCGAAGCGCTTCATTATTTTCAGGCAAAACTGGCTCTTCAATAAACATTGGACGAAAAGGTTCAAGCTCTTTTGCAAGAATTTTCGCCATTGGCTTATGGACCCGGCCATGAAAATCAATCCCAATCCCTATGTAATCTCCAACCGCCTCGCGGACAGCTGCAATACGGGCTACTGTCTGGTCTATCTTTTCATAGGAGTCCACATACTGCAGTTCCTCCGTCCCATTCATCTTAACGGCTGTAAATCCAGCATCTACAACCTCTTTGGCTGCCTGTCCGACTTCTGCAGGACGATCGCCGCCAATCCATGAATACACTCTAATTGAATCACGGCATGCTCCTCCTAACAATTGATGGACAGGTGCATGATAATATTTCCCTTTGATATCCCAAAGCGCCTGATCTATGCCCGCAATTGCGCTCATGTGAATGGGTCCACCCCGATAAAAGCCTGACCGGTACATCATATTCCAGTGATCTTCAATTCTGGCAGGATCTTTTCCAATTAAACCTTCCATAAGTTCATGTACACACGCTTTGACAGTTGATGCTTTGCCTTCGATGACGGGTTCTCCCCATCCCGTTATCCCCTCATCTGTTTCAATTTTTAAAAACAGCCATCTCGGCGGCACTTGAAATAATTCATAGTTTGTAATTTTCATTTACTTGCTCCCCCTTTATATCGATCTGCAATCCATTTAAATTGTTTTGCTTTTTCTGATAGTTTAGTAAGATATTCACTATTTAAAGCTGTTGTGGAATGTACCAGGGAACTTCCGAGGCCGCAGGCAATAGCCCCATTCTTTAAATAGTCTTCAAAGTTATCCAGATCTACTCCGCCCGTTGGCATGAGAGGAATATGGGGAAGTGGTCCTTTAATATCTTTTATATACTTTGGACCAAGGGCCGTGACAGGAAATACCTTTATAATATCAGCCCCAGTTTCATAGGCTGTCAGAATTTCAGAAGGTGTCATAGCACCTGGAATGCTGATTGCCCCATATCGTTTGGTTATTTTTATCGTTTCTTGATCAACAGTCGGTGCAAGGATAAACTGTGCTCCGGCCATTATCGCAGCTCTTGCTGATTCAGAGTCAAGCACGGTTCCTGCTCCGACCGTCATTTCACTCCCAAACTGATCACCTACTAATTCTATTGCCTTTAAGGCTTTAGGGGAGTTTAATGTAATCTCAATGACTTTAACTCCACCGTCATATAAAGCATTCGCTATCTGGAGAACATCTTCAGGAGATTGTCCCCTTACTATTGGAATAAACTTGTTATCTATCATTCTGGCAAGTGCTGGATTCAACTTTATCTCCTCCTATCTGCTGACATCTTCTTTTTTATCTGACATAAAGCGTTCCAGGAGCTGTCGATCAGGAAGTCCTTCAATGTCTCCTACAGTGGTTGCTGCAAGTGCTCCAATTGCACACCCTCTTAAAACCGCTTCTCTGATCGGAATCTGATCGATCAGACCTGAGAGAACTCCTGCAGCAAAACCATCGCCTGCTCCCACTGGATCGATTACGTTCACACGATAGCCTGGAACATAACCGCTCTCCTCTTTTGCAAGAAAATAGGCTCCTCTTTCTCCAAGCTTGACCACAGCAAGTTGTGAGCCCAGTTCAATAAAGGAACGGGCTATTTCTTTTTCATCTTCCTTGCCGAAAAGAAAGCTTCCTTCTGAAATTCCCGGCAGGACAATATCAGCTTGGGCTGCGATTTGCTTCAGTACTCTCCGCGCTTTCTCCTCTCCCCATAATTTCTTGCGGAGATTCGGATCGAAAATGACTTTTACAGCATGTTTCTTTGCATATGTAATTGCCTGCAGTACTGCTTCTGAACAAGAATCACTTATAGCAGGCGTAATCCCTGTCACATAAAGATATTTTGCGTTTGATATATAACCTTCACTGATATCATCCGCTGTCATTTTACTTGCTGCCGATCCTTTCCGGTAATAGTAAACCCTTACATTTTGTTCATTCACAATCTCTTTTAAAAAGAGACCTGTCGGTGCTTCACTATCTTGTTTTACATAGCTGATATCAATCCCCTCTCCTCTAGCAAAAGAAAGAATGGATGCACCGAGCTCGTCATCTCCGACTCTGCTGATCCAGCCTGTTTTGTGCCCTAATCGGGAAAGACCTGCCATCGTGTTCGTTTCTGCACCGGCAAACCTTGAAGTATACTGGCGCGCATATCTCATTAAACCCGTTGTTTGAGGAGTAAAAGCAGCCATTGTTTCTCCAAGTGTAACAACATCCATCTGTCCGTCCCCCTCTCTTTAGAATGAACCTCTGTACCCCAGACTTTCTGAAATGTGTTTAGAAGTTTCTACTAGTTTCATTGCGATTTCTTCTTTTTTAGGAAACATCCTTACTTTTGGACCCGCAACACTGATAGCTGCTGCCATTTCATTTTTACTGTTATAAACAGGTGCAGCTACACAATACAGCCCTTCTTCATTTTCTTCATCATCAATGGAATAGCCCATTGCTTTAAAATCTTTCAACTGTGATCTGAGATCTCCAAACGAAGTGATTGTATTCTCAGTTACTTTTCTCAGTTCCATACCGCTTATAAGCACTTCACTCTCTCCTTCAGGCAGGAATGCCAGAAAAGCTTTTCCAAGTCCTGTGCAATACAGCGGCATTCTTGAGCCGATTTTTGCACCTGTCCTAATGGAGCGATTGAATTCAAGCTTTGAAACATAAACTAATTCATCCTGGGACAAAACAGCCATAAACACAGTTTCCTGGACGTTTTCCATCAATCTTCTTAAATAGGCATCTCCTTCTGTTTGAACATCTAATGAATCCATCGCATTTGAACCGATGTGAATCAGTTTTGGACCAAGTTTGTATTTTTTTTGGGAGGTTTGAATTAAATACCCTCTCCCGCTTAGTGTTTGCACAAGATTAAACGTACTGCTCTGCGGAAAAGAAAGTTCATCGCTTATTTCTTTAAGAGTTAATCCTTCAGGATACTGACTTAATAGTTCAAAGATTTCGATCACACGCACTGCTGACTTAACTGACATTGATGCACCTCATTTAATTCACATATGTGAATAATATTCTTATATGTGATTTTATTAATGCGATCATAACAAAATCAATCACATTCGTCAAACAATTTACGCAATTCAATCAACTAATTGAAAGAAGAGAATGCAAAGCATTCTCTTCACCATTCGTTATCTTATAAAAAAAGAACAGAAAACAATTCCGCCAAACCCCATATATTCAATGACTGGAGACAGTTCATATTTCATTGCTTCATTACAAAAATACATGTTTTCCCTCCCTTCACAGTATTGGCTTTGATCGCTTCGGCAGCCAGTCTGCAAGAAGTTCCGGCAGCTGTCCATCTTTTACAGTTAGAGGAACATGACCATTCTGAATCAGACGGAATTCTTTATCTTTGCTTGAGATAAGCTTCATGATCGGTTCGCTTTGTTCTTTTGGCACCAATCGGTCAAAAGCGGACGCTATGACCAGGACATTGGCTTTTATATTTTTCAGATCTGCTTTTTGACCATTGATTTTCAATTTGCCTTTAACAAGTTTATTTTTTTTCACAAAATCGTGAATCAAGTCTTTTAAAACAGCACCAGGCATTGGAATGTAGCTTTTTGTCCATTTGTTGAAACGTCTCCACTTCATGACGTATTCCGGATCATTGGCCTTGGCAAGAAGAGTCAGATGAGGGCTGTAATAGATTGGGGAGGTGATCAGCCGTATTCCTGCTTCAACATGGCTTGCAGGAAGCACGCCATAATGATCGATGATTTCATTAAAATCGAGCTCTTTTTCTCTCAGAGCTTTTATCCATTCATCAAATAACGGAACGTGCCGGAAGTCGATTGGCGTTGAAAATAAGATTAAGTTGCGGATGGATGCTCCTGCGATAGAAGCATAAATTGCGGCAAGTGTTCCTCCAAGGCAATAGCCAATTACAGTTAAGTCCGCTGCACCTGAATGGCAAAGTGCAAACTCTGCTGCCTCTTTTATATACAGCAGAATATAATCAGCCATTGAAAAATCTTTATCTTCATCATCAGGGACTCCAAAATCAAGCAAATAGACATCAAATCCGTGATTGATAAATGATTCGATTGCACTGATGCCCGGCTGTAAATCAAGGATAAACGGCTCATTAACGGGAGAATAAACCATAAAAAGAGGGGTGCTGTATTTCACTGCAGACGGTGTATAACGCCACAGCGTCGCTTTATTCTTTTTCCAGACTGCTTCTCTTTCCGTAAATCCAGTCTGGATGTCATCATCATCATTAAAAACACTCGCAAAATTCTTCCACCGCTCCAGTTCAATATCCTGTTCAGGTTTCATGGATGATGGTCCCGCTCTTCTTTTTGTCTCTTTTTTCTCCGCGGGTAATGATAAGATCTGAAGTTTGTTCTTCTGCAGCCTGCACTTGGGATGTCTGTCCTGATTTTCGTTCATTCAGGGATTCTTCAAAACGTTCACGGTACTCTTCAAACAATTCTTCGATCATGTTCTTCGCTTGATGTTTTTTTATTTTTTTCATCGCTTTCATCAAACACTTAAGTGAATCCTCCAGGCACTCCATTTTATCTTCCATCTTTTCGATGGCCTTGCAAGGACTTTTCTTCAATTCATGCAGACGAGCTGTCATGCATTCTGCTTTTTCTTCAGCGTGTGCTATGAGACCAGCTGCATATTTCAGATTTTCTTTACTGGACAAGCTCTGGGAAAGTTCCAGTATTTTTTCGGCCATTCCGCTTGCAGACGTCCCTTTAAGAGCTCCTGATTTTAAGAGAACTTCAGCTGACTGAACAATGCCCTTTTGATTTAATCCTGCCTGAATCATGCCATTGAGCATGTGCTCAAGTTCTCCTCCCTTTTCTTTTAAAAGTTCGTAATAACGTTGATTCATTTTCGTTTCCTCCTCTTCTTAATTGAAATTGATTATACTAATGCCGTAATGCCTCCATCGACAACCAATACCTGGCCAATGACATAATCAGAAGCTTTTCCTGATAAAAATAAAATGGCGCCATCAAGATCCTGGTCATTCCCGAACCTTCTTGCAGGAATTCCCTTTAAAATCAACGCATTTTCCTTTTCAAGGACACTGCGGGACATTTTAGTTGGAAAAAAACCTGGTGCAATGGCGTTCACTTGAATATTATGTCTTGCAAGCTTTACGGCGAGATCTTTTGTAAATGTCAGAACCGCCCCTTTACTCGTGCTGTAGGCGATTGTATCCATCAGCTCCGGCTGTGTGCCTCCCATTCCTGTTACAGAAGCAATATTGATGATTTTTCCTCCGCCTTGGCTGATCATGACTTTTGCAGCAGCCTGGCTGAATAAAAACGGCCCTCTCACATTGACATTCATGACTTTGTCCCATTTATCCGCCGGATGATCTAGCGCAGGGGCCATCCATGAGGTTCCGCTGTTGTTAACCAATATATCGATTGAGCTAAATTGGCTGAGTGTTTCGGCAATGACTTTCTCTATTTCCTCTTGCTTTGATACATCACACTGTAAGGCTAATGATTTGACCCCTTTTTCTTTAAGCTGCTCACTTACCTCTTCACATGCCTTCAGATCCCTTGAACAAACCACAACATTTGCTCCTGCCTCTGCAAGCGTCATGGCCATTCTGGCGCCAAGACCTTTTCCTCCGCCTGTTACGATGGCCGTTTTATTTTTTAAGCTGAACAGTTCGTTGATCGTCAAATTCTTTTCTCCTCCTCTTTTATGATTTGATTACTTTGATACTTACTAATATAGTGAAAATCTTGTAAAATGGTGTCGAATTTGATGGATTAGCCTCAGCATATTTTTCAGGAAAAGGGGTTTCTGTTTTCAAGCCGGATGGGTATGGATGAATATTGAATCTTTCAGATGAGAGTTCACATGCTTCGTGTGCTAAAATAAAGGCAAACCTACTAAATAGGAGGAAAAAAGATGAAGTATACTGGCTATATCGGTACATATACAAAAGGTGACAGCAAAGGAATTTACTCGTTCATTCTTGATACGGACGAGAAAAAACTGGGTGAAGTCAGCGTTGCTGCTGCCATTGGAAGCCCTACATACTTAAATCTCAGCAAGGACAACCGCTTTGTTTATGCCGTTGCAAATGAAGGGGATGCTGGAGGCGTAGTTGCTTATTCAAGAAACACGGAAACAGGTGAATTGACAGAATTGAACCGTCAGCTTCTACAAGGCGCTTCTCCATGTCATGTCAGTGTGAACGATGAGAATCAATTTGTCGTAGCAGCTAATTATCACAATGGAACCATAGGGTCTTATGAAATGAATGCTGACAGTGAAACACTTTATCCCGCTCTATCGATAAAAAAGCATGAAGGAGATGGCCCTCACAAAGAAAGACAAGATGGACCACATGCCCATTATGCAGGCTTTACTCCTGATCAAAAATATGTGGCCGCAATCGACTTAGGAACAGATAAACTGTATACGTACGAATTAAATAAAGGCGAATTAAACGAAATTCACAGCCTTCATTTAAATGCAGGAAGCGGTCCAAGACATATGACGTTCCATCCGAACGGAAAAATCGCTTATCTCATGACGGAGCTGAGCAATGAAGTTGTTGTCCTTGCTTACAACGAAGGAGATGGCAGCTTTAGAGAATTACAGTACATCTCAACCATTCCGGATGATTTTACTGAAAATAACCAGGGCAGCGCCATCCATATTTCTTCTGATGGACAATTTGTCTATGCAGCAAACCGCGGCCATGACAGCATTGCCGTCTTCAGCACAAACAGTGATACCGGCGAGCTGACATTTGTTGATCGCACTTCAACAGAAGGCAGCTGGCCCCGTGATTTTGCCCTTGATCCATCAGAGAAATTCTTAATTGCTTCAAATCAGGAAAGCAGCAGCCTTGTTTTATTTGAAAGAAACCCAGAAACTGGCACGCTGACACTGCTTCAGTCAGATGTAACCGTTCCGGATCCGGTTTGTGTGAAATTCCTGAATCAATAAATGAAAAACCCACTCTTATGATATGTTGCATAAGAGTGGGTTTTTCTATTTTATGGATTAATCCAAAGCAGGCAAATCAACTCGCATAACCGAATAAAATAAAGATGATTACACTTAACGGAGGTGCTTCAATGGAAACCATTTTCCTCGCTGTCATTCTTGGTGTCATCGCTTTTTCTTTCTACAAAATCATCAGAAAAAACCGCAAGCTGCCCAGCAATGAATATACACCCGTCAACGACATCGACAATGGACTTGTCCGTGATTATTCGAACGAAATTTCAATGAGCGGGACCAAGCATGAAGCATCTTATGAAGAAAAAGATCATAATAAGGTGAACTAGAATATTCTGATAATCGGTCAGAAGGATAGATTTGAAAGTTTGCCTTTTTGCTGCCCTATAATTCTTGAGCTACAGATTATAAGGATGCATTTTCCCTTTTTGCTGCCCTATAATTCCTGCGCTCCGGATTATAGGGATGCATTTTCCCTTTTTGCTGCCCTATAATTCCTGCGCCACAGATTATAGGGATGCAATCCGGTTTTTGCTGCCGTATTGTTTCTGCGCTCCTAATTATAAGGATCCATTTTAGGTTTTTACAAAACGCGGGGTTATAAAAATGATGCTGGACACGATTAAAGAAAATATAATTGCCGATACAACTATATTTTCTAAAACAAGGCTTTGAAGTGTACGGAGAAGTAAATAACTGGATTAAGGGAGAGAACGGATTATCATTGAACTGAAGCTCAGGCAAAATAAAAGCAGCGGATTCCCCGCTGCTTTCCACTACTCCACCTTCTCAGGCTCCCCGTATTCCTCACCGAATGTGTCGACGGTTACGGTTTTCATTTTCTGATCCTCAATTGGCTTTTCGCCATTTGTTTGTGCACCCACGATTTCATCTACTGTGTCCATGCCTTCTGTTACTTTTCCGAAAGCGGCATATTCGCCGTCAAGGCTTGGGTAGTCAGCAACCATGATAAAAAACTGTGATCCGGCGCTATCAGGTGCCTGCGAACGTGCCATCGAGATGACTCCGCGTTCATGCTTCAGGGAATTATCAAATCCGTTTGAGCTGAATTCTCCTTTAATGGCGTAGTCAGGACCGCCTGTTCCAGTTCCTTCAGGATCGCCGCCCTGAATCATGAATTCAGGAATGACGCGGTGAAAAATCAGTCCATCATAAAATTTATCGTTAATAAGCGAAACGAAGTTCGCCACAGTGTTAGGCGCAACCTCCGGATACAGCTCAACTTTGATTTGCTTATCATTTTCCATAGTAATTGTGACAATTGGATTCTTATCAACCTTCTTAGCCGGTTTATCAGAACTTTGCTGCTCTCCTTCATTGCCGCAAGCTGCCATTAAAAGCAATAACAGCGTCATAATTACGAAACCTGCTTTTTTCATTTCATCATCTCTCCCATTTCATCTGCAATTAATTTGTAAGATTTGAGGCGATCATCGTAGCTGTGTGTAATCGTTACAATCATCAGTTCGTCCGCACCATACTTTTTTTCGATGTCCAAAAGCTGCTTTTTGACTTCAGTTGGATTTCCAATGACCATTTTCTCCTCAGCTGCCTTCATCATTTTCACGTCTTCAGGACTGTACTTGTAAGCCTTTGCCTCATCAATAGCTGGAACTCCGCCAATGATTCCCTGAAGCTGCTGAATTCTCCACAGGTGTGTGCTGCTGGCCATTTCTTTTGCTTTTTCTGCCGTTTCTGCACAAACGGCATTTACAGTCAGAATGGATTTGGATTGCTTCAGTTCATATTTTGGCTGAAACGAATCCTTATATCCTTTCAGTAGTTCCGCCCCGTCCTTATCACTCATAAACTGGCCGAAAGCGTAAGCGATCCCTGTTTGGGCAGCAAGCTTTCCGCTTTTTTCACTTGTGCCGAGAAGCCATACTTCAGGGGAATCTGCCGGAATAGGCGAGGCTTTAATCTTAGAGAACATATGCTCATCTGGAAAATCATTATGTAAAAAGCGAAGCAGTTCTTTCAATTTTTGCGGCATTGTCCGCACGTTTTCAAGGAAATTATCGGACAAAGCCATTGTTGCTTCAGCTGATCCGCCTGGTGCCCGTCCAATTCCAAGATCAATTCTTCCCGGAAACAAAGCGGCAAGGAGATGAAACGTTTCAGCCACTTTGTAAGGCTTATAGTGCGGCAGTAAAATCGCACCAGCCCCGATTCGGATCGAGCTTGTCCCGGCACCAATATAGCTCAGCATCACTTCCGGTGCAGGACAGGCAAGCCCCGGCATGTCATGGTGCTCGGCAATCCAGTAGCGGGTGTAGCCTGTTTTTTCAGCCAGCTGCGCAAGCTTCAATGATTCCTGCAGTGCAGTTTGCGGGGAAGCCCCCTGCGCAATTGGTGCCTGGTCTAAAATACTCAGCTTCAAGCCATCCACTTCTTTCTTGGTTTTGATGCTTCTATTATACACGCATCTCTTCTGAAAATTGAAGGGTACACACATTTACTTCCCTGGTTTTACTATTAGAAAAGAAGGTCTGCACTTTATTTAACCTCCCCCTCCATATTAACATGAAATCTTGAATAATTTTCCACAAATCGGTAAAAGAATGATACATGCCTATCTTGCAAAAGCTAATGGGCAGAGGTGATATGCATGACACAGGTTACGCTTTTGTTCTTATTCTTTTTATGGCTGCCATTATTCATTGTCCTTTTCTATCTTTATATAAATGCTGATCCTGAAATCTTTCAGAGGCAGGATCAAAAGTGTGAAAGCACGATGCAGCGCAGACTTTATGATACCCTCCGCAACAACGGCTATTATGTACGGGTTCAAGAAAAGTGCGGGCCCTATACCCTGGATTTAGTACTCCCTTATTACCGGATTGCCCTCCGCTGCACCCGGGATTCGGACAAAATTGAGGACATGAAAAAAAGGAAATACCTCAATAAACATGGCTGGCACGTCATACCTGTCAAAGAAAAAGAGCTGAATGGCAAAGTAGCCACAATTTTAGCTAAAATTGAAATGGCTGCCATTCAGTACAAAAAATAGGAGCGGAGATTTTCTCTCCGCTCTTCCTTTTTTATTTCACTTCTTCATTTGATAGATCTAAAATCGTATCATCCGTCATGAAAATATCATGATTATTCATTAAAGGTTCTTGCAGTCCTTCAGGAACTCTTTCAGCATCATAGGCGCAAACAGAAAGAATCCCCAATTCAGAAATCGTTTTGTTTGCATTCATTTCGTATTCGCCTATCGTCTTTATCACATCATTGACCTGTCCCCATTCTACATGAGCCCAAGTCCGAATAGGATCATTGTCCTGTAAATAGGGATTGATAATTGAAGTAAAATAAGCGGTGATTTTCGTTGAATTAAACTCTCCGTGCAAACTATAAAAATCAAAATTGTTTATGAAGTGGACTTTAGCGAACTGTTCTTTAGACAGAAGCTCCTTGGATTTATTGACAATGACAGGTGACAGCCTTTCATTTTCAATAACAAAAACACGGTCTCCCCGTTCCGCTCCAGAGACAATATAAGCAATTGTATTTTCAATATAACGTTCTTGATCATGAATGAAATATAAGATGTGACCGCCTGTTGATTGATGTAAGTCTTTAGTGAACTGATCTATTTTTGATTTCACGTCATTTCCCCTTTATGGGCTCAAAAATCCCTATAGACTGTTCGTATACAATTTTATTATATGTCCTATAAAAGCTTATTTAGCTGCAAGTGCCTGAGATAGTGTTGATTTTATGGAAATATTATCAAATGTCAGTCCAAGCTGCATAGATGTTAACGCGATTTCAGGACGAATGCCTGATAGAGTTGTTTTTATACCAATCAGGTTCAAAGCATCAATCAATTGGAAAATTTGATGTGCCACCATTGTATCAATCATGACTACACCAGATAAATCAATATACAGATGAGTTACTCTTTTTTCAGAACATTGCTTTAACGTATTTTCAAGCACCATTTTAGCCCGTGCCGTGTCAATATCCCCTACCAGAGGAAGCAAAGCCGTATCATCTTGAAGTTTAATGACTGGAGAACTAAGCTCATAAATCATTTCCTGCTGAGCTTTTAATTGTCGGTCAGCTGTTCTTTGTGTCTCTTCAACAAAATGATAAATAACCCTGTCATGTGCTCTGACAATTATATCTTTCCAGACATTATACTGCTCTTCTGTATAATCATCAGGATGAAGACGTGAAAATGTACTGACTTCATCTAAATACTGACTGCGCGTTCTCATAAATTCTTTAATAATAAACTGAATCGGTGTACTTAAATGCTCACCGTCTTTAGCGATTTTTTCAATCCATTCTTCAAACAGCTCAAAAAAACCTATTTCTTCCTCAGCAAAAACTTGAATAAACCTTTGATGGAATTCCTGGTTTTGCGCTTTCAAAGCTTTAATAACTTCAGGGTCTTTGGAGGTGTACACGCCGCCTGTTTGGGATGGATCCAGAGAGTCATACCATTCTTCCGTTAAATGATGAGCCCGCTGCTGCAAATAGTTATAAAATTTCTGATTTCTGTGCAAGATAGTTCTCCTCCTGATTTCTCCACTCATACTGTCCTCTATTTTAATCCATAAACCAAAAAAGAACCAAATGAATTGATTCTATTTTGGTGGAAAATTATATGCTGATATCTCTTTTATGGAAATAAAGGAACGTTATTGTCATAAATACTGCATAATAGATGGCCAGAATAAGCAATGAGACAGGCAGCGTAATGGTTTCAAGGATCTTATCCTGGTAGGCATACACGGTCAGATCCATGTGTGGAAAGATTAAAAATTTTGTCCATGTGTATTTTTCAGCCAGGAAAAGGATGACTCCTCCGATTGTTGATGAGAAAAAGAGAACAAATATCCCGATGCCGACTGCTAGTGCCTGGCTTTTAAATAAAGTTGATAGCATGAAAGCAATCGCTGTTACGATGAATAGACTTGGCAGGAAATATAGCAGTTTAAGTACCGCCTGATCGCCAACAGCCACGATATTTTCAGGGTTCATTTGACCTTCCATCGATATTTCAAACATTCTTTCTCCAAAATCACCTGCACCAAACACGATTAGGCCTGCTAAATACCCTGCAGTCAGCAGCACAAGTAAAAGAAGAAGCGAGTAAAGCGTCACTGCGATGTATTTAGAGAGCAATACTTTCCATCTTCTATGCGGTCTGATCAGCAGCTGCTTGATGGTTCCGTCTGAGAATTCAGACGCCACATTTGCACTGCACACAATAACCGCAAACAATGTGACAATCGTCATCATCATAAAGACGACGTTATTTAGAAAATGCCAGGTGCTTTTGGCATTAGGGTTTATATCCTCCTGCAAATAAAGCTGTTTTTCACTGATTTGCATTTGCTGCCATTCCTGTTCCTCTGCCGGAAGATCTTTCATATCCTGCTCAAGCTGAGAGATTTCTGCCTGAACATCCTCGCGCCAGTTATCGCTCGGTTTCTCTGAGAACTTATAGTCAATAAAAGCCGCTCCGGATACGAGGACTACTAGTAAAATAAGATAAATCCAGCTCGAGAGCTTCGAAAAGATTTTCATCCATTCATTTTGTATGAGTCCAATCATAGCAATTGCTCCTTTTTCTCTTTGTTCGTCAGCTCTAAAAAGCGGTCTTCGAGTGTTGCTTTTCGGCTTGCGATTCCGTAAACACCGACTCCGCCTGAAACGAGCAGCTGATTGATTTTCATCGTCATTTCCTTGTCCAAATGAAGTTTAAGCTGGTCGCCATTTGCTTCCAGCACACCTTCATATAAGCCTTTTTCTTTAATAAGTTTGGCCGCCTGCGAGCTGTCGCTTACTTCAAAAACAACCTCGCGTGTCATTTCCTGACTTTCTTCCATTGATTCATGCATGGATGAGATGTGAATCAATTTTCCTTTTTCTATAATGGCGAACCTGTCGCACATCAGCTGCATTTCTGACAGCAGATGAGATGAGACCAGCACGGAGATCCCTTCGTTTGCGAGTTTGCGCAAATAATCTCTGAACTCTCTGATTCCCTGAGGATCCAGACCGTTCGTCGGCTCGTCAAAAATCAAGACAGACGGATTATGCAAGAGAGACTGTGCAACTCCAAGCCGCTGGCGCATGCCAAGCGAATACGTTTTCACCTTTTGCTGCATCGCGTTTTGAAGCCCTACAAGTTCAATAACTTCATTTCTGCGTTCTTCTGAAATCTCTTTTACAGCCATCCGTTCATAATGACGGATATTTTTTAATCCGCTCATATATTTGTAAAACTCCGGATTCTCAACGATTGCGCCAATCTCGCTCATCGCTTCTTTGAAGGAATCATCGAGATTATGCCCATTAATCATCACTTTCCCGCCAGTGCGGTTGATCAGACTGACAATCATGCGGATAATCGTTGTTTTGCCGGCGCCGTTTGGACCAAGAAGACCGAAGATTTCTCCTTTTTCAACTTGAAAGCTGACATCATCCACGATTGTTTTTTTGCCGATTTTCTTTGTCAAAGACTGCACTTCAAGTGCATACTGCGTCATGATTTAGACCTCATTTCTTTGTGCCGATTTATGTATTCAAATGTAATACGATTAAGAAGGGAAAAAGTTTCCATTATCATAAAATAATTTCATGAATACCTGCTGTCCTTTGTTATAATGACAGAGGTTTGAATTTTTTCATGAAGAATTTTACATATTTTTGAAACTAATGTCATTTCACGACGTCAATTCAGTAAGGAAAAAGGGTGGGGAGATTGGAAACAGTAAATGTTGAAAAGCTGATCGAAGCGCACCGTCCCCGAATGGAGAGGACCATCAGAAAGTTAATCAAAAATCCTTCTCTAGTCGATGACATCCTTCAAGATGCTTCGATTAAAATCTTTCGGTACTTTTCAGACAAAGAGAGAGACTATCCTGAAAATATCGAAGCATGGATTACCATACTTTCAAAAAACACAACCTATGATCATCTGCGGAAATTGAAACGCAATCAGGATACGGTCATGCATGTGAGCGAAGAATACAAACACCACATCAGCATCGACACTGAAACACCGGAACGGGCATTTCTGTCGAAAGAAATGATCGGCGAGGTTAAAGAAGTCTTTCAGACGCTTGATCAGGAAACAAAAAAGATTCTCATCTTAAGAAATCAAGGCCGTTCATACGAAGAAATAGCTGCAAGCCTTAAAATTTCCCTTGCCAAAGTAAAAACAAGAGTATTTAGGGGACGCAAGAAATTAATGGACGCTCTTAAAAGCAAGGGGGTGCTCTAAATGAACTGCGTAATATGCCAGGAAAAAATTCTTATCTTTGATCAGCTGTCAGAGACCGAACAGGATGACCTGCTTGATCACATTGAAGAATGCGAGGAATGCTCAGAAGCCTTTGAACACTTTCTGCAGCTTGAAGAAGCATTGGACATCATTCTTGAAGATGAAGCCATCGTTCTCCCGCAGCAGAAAAAGCAAAAGCCAAATCCATATAAATACTTAAAACGCGCAGCACTCATTTGTGCATCCCTTTTCATCCTGTGTCTTGCCGCCTGGAATACACCGCCGGTCAAAGCAGCGATAGAAAGAGCGCTCAATGAATTAATCGGGGACAAGTTTTTAGAAATGGACAAACCGCTTGAGCATAAGGATGATGATAAAAAGAAGAAGGATACGGAGCTGATCATCCGGACTATAAAAGAACTGCCGAATGGCAGCAGAATGATCACATATGAATCAGGAACCAAAAATCGGAATGAATATGAAAACGGCAACTTTGAGGTCTCAGACGGACGTGTACGGATAACCTATTTCAAAGACGAAAATATTTACACATCAGAACCATTAGACGGCACCATTTCACAAATGACGCAGGATATCTTTAAAGACTTAGACCCTGGCCAAATTAAGCACCTCGGGGAAACGACCTATGTCGGACGCAAAGCTGACATGTACGAAATTACGTTTGATGATGGATGGATCGCAGAGTACTGGTTTGATAAAGAAACAAACTGGATCATCAATGAATACAGAATAGAAAATGGGAAAAGATTGCCGAATGATGAAGGACCTAAGCTGATTGAATTCAAGGTAATTGAAAGAGAAACAGACCACAAACTGTTTGATGCTTCTCCCCCGGATGGAGCGGTACTTGCAGAATTTGATCCGATGCGGATATTAAAACTGGCAGATTAAATTCAGATAAATAGTACCATTATGAAATGGTTAATAATTAGATTGCAAATATCAAAGACTCGTCGATTTTGACGAGTCCTTTTTTATTTGCCGTTCGAATTTCACACTTTTAATGAAAGGACAATCCGTTTTATTAATACCTCGCAGTCGATAAACAATAATAAGTATCCTTGCCCACAATTCCGTCAGCAGAAAGGCCTTTATCAGCCTGAAATTCTTTGACTGCACGTTCTGTCTGCGTTCCGAAAATCCCGTCTGCAGCGCCCGTTGAGTAGCCCAGGCATGCAAGCGTTCTTTGAATGCTTGCTACATAAGATGATTTGTTTCCTGAATAGCCATTTTTAGCGAGAAAGGATTCGCTGAAATCAATTACCGTGTTGCTTAAAACGACCCCGCATATGGAGCCTCCAGATTGGACGTATCCTTTGTCCGACGTATTAACAATCCATTGATACCCTTCTTTTTCCGTTCGTGAACTTCCTGACCATGAACTTCTTCCATTGCATGAATACGCTTTTGCAGCTAGTGACATTCTTATTTCCCCCTGATCAATCTATCATTCAGTTCTGGTGTCCGGACTGCTCTTGCTAACTTCCATATGTATGTGTCCAAATTAAAAGAACCGTACTATATGTACGATTCTTTATACAATAAGTTTCACTTTTTCCAGGAAAAATGAACCAATTTCTTTATTTTTCTAACTGAACATTTAGTCGCTGTGTTAGCAGACTTACAGCAACATAGGCACAAAATGAAATCAGAATCGGAAGCACAACGGTATGCATGCCGAGCGCATTTGGATGCAGCCTGTCAAGAAGAATATATGAACCCATGCCAAAAATCATGGATGAAACGGCGCCGTATTTATTTCCTTCGCTCCAGTATAAGCCGAAAACAACTGGCCAGATGAAAACCGATTCGAGTCCGCCAAAGGAAAACAAGTTCAGCCAAATCAGCAGTTCAGGCGGGCTTAATGCAAACAGCACTACGGAAATCCCGATGATGCTTGTTACCCAGAAGCTTGTGGTTTTCACCTGTTTTTCCGTAGCTTCAGGTTTAATATAGTTTAAATAAATATCCTTTACGATCGCTGAGCTGACCAAAATCAGCAGAGAATCAACGGTCGACATGATTGCAGCCATCGGAGCAGCAAGGACGAGCCCTGCAAGAATCGGCGGCAATACTTTCAGCGTCAGCATCGGCATTACCTGATCTCCCACTTCTACACCAGGAAGAATTGGCCGGGCAAAAACACCGATTAAGTGCATGCCTAGCATAATAAAGCCGATGACAGCTGTACCGATAATGATGGCTCTGTGCATTGAACGGGAATCTTTGTAGGACATAGCTCTGACAGTAATTTGCGGCAAGCCGACAACACCGACACCAACGAGTATCCAAAAAGAAGAAACATAAAGCGGAGTTAAATCGCGCTCAGCCCCGTAAGGAGAGACAAGGTTCGGATTTTCTGCCACAAGTTCTGCCATAATGTTTGAAATTCCTCCGCCTGCAATAATTGTTGCCACAAGCAGAACCAGCGTTCCAACAAACATAATGACACCCTGTACCGCATCTGTCAGCGCGACCGCCCTGAATCCGCCGATAATTACATACACTAGAACAGAAACAGCAAATATGAACAAAGCGGTTGTATAAGACAAACCAGTCAGCGATTCTATTAATCTTGCACCGCCAACCCATTGAGCGGCCATCGCCGAGAACAAAAAGACAATAATACTGATGGCTGAAATCATGACGACCGCATGGCTTTTATATCGTTCTTTCAAAAAATCAATCAGCGTAATCGCCTTGTACTGCCGCGCCATAATCGCAAACTTTTTCCCAAGCACCATCAGCACAAAATATCCTGTTGCAAGCTGTGCCATGGATAAGAGCACCCATCCAAGCCCCCGTGTGTAGGCAACACCCGGTCCGCCGATAAAGCTGCTCGCGCTTCCGTATGTCGCGATCATCGTCATCGCAAGCACAAATCCTCCCAGCTGTCTTCCGCCAAGAAAATATTCCTGCAGAAAAGAATCAGAGGATTTCACAAAACGATTAGCCCAAAAACCGACGAAGAAAATGAGAACTAAAAAGAGGAATAACGGAAAAATAACTGCCCAATTCATTCGATATCACCTTCTTCCTCTTCCTCAAACGATACTTCCTTAAAAAAGAATTTCACACAGATGATGACAAGTGCCGTCATCACAATAAATCCAAGTACACAGCTATAAAAAAACCACTCTGGCAATCCGAGTATGTACCGGTAAGATGCAGGATCGCCTGAACCGAGCCCATAAGCGAAGCCAAACCACCAAATAAAATTAAAAAGAACAAGACCAATTCCAATTTTGGCTTCTTTATGAGCAATCTTAAAACGTACATCTTCTTTTTTTTTCATCTCATATCTCCTTTTAGCACAGTTCGCAAATCTAGTTTTTATTATATCTGTCTTTTAGAGAATATTCATTACAGATTTTCATGTGCATTTTTTCACAAAAACAGGTTTATACCCCACCAGAATGGGGAATTGTACACAGAGCTTTGCTTCGAAAACACAAAAACCTGCAAAACATCCTACCTTTCTACCAATTACAATTTTGTTAAAAGACTCATCAGGAAAAGACATTTTCTGCTTAAGTAGTGTATACTGTTGAAGTGCCTTTTTTAGAAAACCATCAAGATCCCCCGCATTCGAGCAAGATGTCCGCGCGGCAAACAAACAAATAACCAAACATCCATCCAGATGTACTATGCCTGAATTAATGTTCGGGCAGCTTAGTGTTCATGAGGAAATAATAGCTAAGTGAGAATGATTAGTTAACGTATTTTATTAACGCAATCTTTAAGGGTTAGTTACTATTGCTTCATAAAAAAAGAAAGAAATGTAATCGTTGGTTTTGCATGTTTTTGTGTTTTCCAATTGAAGTAAAGCCCTCTGCGAATCTATCAAAGATGGGAGTTTTTATTTTAATATGAAAAATGTTTCAGCTGTATTTTACGTATCAGCTGCCATTTTGACCCTTCTCGTTTTGATTGGTGTAGTTTCACCATCATCACTAGAGAGTGTCACAGGCAGTATGCAGGGATTTATCACAGATAAACTGGGATGGTATTATCTGATTGTAGTTACCGCGTTTGTTTTTGTTTGCTTATATTTGCTCGTAAGTCCGATTGGCCGGATTAAACTTGGGAAACCGGAGGATAAGCCTGAGTTTTCACGCCCAACCTGGCTTGCAATGCTCTTTAGTGCGGGAATGGGAATAGGTCTTGTATTCTGGGGAGCGGCTGAACCGATCAGCCATTATGCATTAAGTTCTCCAACTGGTGAAACAGGCACAGATCAGGCAATTCGCAACTCCATGAGATTTACCTTTTTCCATTGGGGTGTACATGCATGGGCCATTTATGGAATCGTTGCACTGGTTCTTGCTTACTTTACTTTCCGAAAAGGCGAGCCTGGATTAATCAGCGCAACACTTAAACCAATCATCGGCCGCCATGCAAATGGACCGATTGGAAAAGCGATTGACGTGATTGCCGTTATTGCGACTGTCATCGGTGTAGCGACTACTTTAGGTTTTGGAGCGGTTCAAATCAACGGAGGTTTATCCTTCTTATATGGCATCCCTTCAAACATGGTCGTTCAATTTATCATTGTTGCAGTATTTACCATTCTTTTCATTATTTCTGCACTTAGCGGACTTGGAAAAGGAATTAAAATCTTAAGTAACGCAAACATGATTTTAGCTTTTGCACTCTTTATGTTAATGTTCATTTTTGGACCAACGCTATTTACACTAAACCTGTTCACAGACACGCTTGGAACGTACCTCCAAAATATCTTGAACATGAGTTTCCGCATCTCGCCATTAAATGAAGAAAACCGCAGCTGGATCAATGGCTGGACGATTTTCTACTGGGCATGGTGGATTGCATGGTCTCCTTTTGTCGGTATCTTTATTGCCCGTGTATCTAAAGGAAGAACCATTCGTGAATTTGTTGTATTCGTCTTGCTGATTCCATCACTTATCGGATTTATCTGGTTCTCAACTTTTGGCGGATCTGCCATCTTGCTTGAGCATGAGGGGATTGCTAAGATTTCAGCACTTGCAACAGAAGAATCCCTATTCGGTGTATTTGAGAATTACCCGATGGGCACGATTCTCTCTATTATTGCGATGCTGCTGGTCGGCACGTTCTTCATCACATCAGCTGACTCAGGTACATTTGTCCTTGGCATGATGACAACAAACGGTTCTCAAAATCCAAGCGGCAGCGTGAAAGTGATCTGGGGAGTATTCTTAGCTGCAATCGCACTCGTCCTCCTTTATTCAGGCGGATTGCAGGCTCTGCAGAACACGATGATCATTGCGGCCCTTCCGTTCTCTATCATCATGGCGCTTATGACCATCAGCTTAATAAAAGCTTTAACAAAAGAGGCGAAAGAACTGGGCATGAATCAAGTGCCGGTTAAAAAGCCAAAGAAAAAAGTAGAAACTCCAGCCTGACGGCTTGGAGCTTCTGCTTTTTTTGTTTCTACTGTTTTATTAATCTGCAGGCAGTCAAATGAATTTGAAAATCGATTCAATTGCTGTTCGAAGCAGCCTGCACTTCGTTAACGGCTACTGTTCCGCTGACTTCATTTCCCACTAATACAAGCGGACGGCCTGTCGGACTCTTCTTTGCAGAAACAAATTCAAGACCTTCTGGGGCAACGTCACCGGCAATTTCACTTGAAAAATCTCTAGTATTAATATAGTCTGCAAATTGAGCATCTTCTGGGTTTGAAATATTATATGCCATGACACCGCCAATCCGCTCAAGACCTACAAACGCAAACACCTCTTGACCGATCATGCCTATTTTTACATCCTCTGGTTCAGGTCCTTTTTTTGCACTGCGCTTCTCAAAGGCGCTATCATCATTCGACCAGTTGAAGTATTCAGGATAGCGCTCTGCTGTTATGTTTTCAAAGTCGCTCCCGCTGTCGTAAACCAGCTCCATCGTGTCAGCTTTCCAAATGGAGAATGACCTTCCGCCGAGCGTATATACGGCGTCGCTGCCTCTGTCAGTCAGCACTTCGAGTTTATCGTATTCGCCCGAGTTCTTCATTTTATTAAAAGCAGTTTTTGCTTCTTTAGCAGACATTCCTTTTAATAGATTAGATTTAGGCTTGATGCTGTTCTTCACCTCTGAAAAGTCCTTAATGTTTTCAAACTCTTCCCATTCTGTGGCATCCCCTTCATTTGCCGTAACAAGGTAGCTGACTCCTCCGATTTCCACGTGGGCAATGGAGTCCGGCATATAGGCACCTAAAATCGGAAGCCGCTCCATCTCAATTTTGTTATTGCGTGCAGCATCCAGCTCATTTCCAGGCATTGAATGATCCTTGTACCCGAGAGATTTCACTGATTTCACTTTTCCTGAGGCCACGTCAATGGCCGCAATTGCATTGTTTTCTTGAAGGGTCACATAAGCTTTGCTCCCGTCTTTAGTCAAAGCAAGATATTCTGGCTCCAAGTCATGTACCGCATCTGCTTTATTTCCGTTATTCCGGATGTGAACATGGCGGTCAATCACTTTTGCATCATTAAATTTTGTCTTTTTCACTTCACCCGTTTCATAATTCACTATAGTTACCGAGCCTTCTGGATCCACTCCATTTTCAAGTCCTGCTCTAGGTTCACCTTCATCAGCAGTCAGAATGAAGTTTCCGTCTTCTGACATTTTCACCATATCCGGCTGGATACCGGCGGCAAATGTTTTTAATACATTCCCCTCATAATCCATGACAACAATTTTGCCTGATTTCGTGTAGTCTGCCTCCTGAACCGCAGCAGCGATCACTTTCTGCTTTGGATTGATATCTATGCTTGTTACATCACCGTAATTGAACGTATCCGTGTTCACAGCTTCTGCCATATTAAGTGACTTTTCTTTTTTCAGCTCCTGCCCGTCTTCAGAAGTTAAGTCTTTTAAACTGACAATATCTATTGTTTGGCTTTTCCCATTAATCACATAAAATTTCTGATTATCAGGATTGTATTTCACAATCTCTGCCACTCCGCCATCCTTGTCCAATGCACCTGTACTGTAGCCTGCCACCTTTTTCAGCTGAAGAGCATCTGGCTTCTTCGGTTCGCTCCTCACAATATCTTCAAGACTGCTTATAATCAGGCGCGGTTTTTTCTTTTCATCAAACGCAATCATTCCTGATGCCGTAATGAAATCTCCGGTTTTGTAATCCATCAAAGTACCGGCAGAAGAATCTGCATAGACAGTCAATGCACCGTCAATCGTCAGTGTATCTGCTGTTTTAGCAGTGATTTCACCTTTTACTTTCACACGCATACCTTCTTTTGAGGCTGCTTCTTTAGGAGAAACAGTTACCTCCTCTACATCTGTTGCTTCTTTATCTATAAAAACAGTTTCCTGTGTTAATAAGGAACGAGTACCTTTTTGATCTTGAACCATCCCGCTTATTCGGACACGCTGACCTTTCTTTGCATCAAGTCCTGCAGCAGCTATCCCTCCCGTTTCATCTTGTATATATGTTACAGGCATGGCATCCGCATGAACCTTCACGTTTGCTGCTGACACCGTGCCTTCCACAGCAGCAAATTTGCCTTTAAGGCCTTTATCTGATTTCAGATCGGATATTTTCATCGTTTTATCGAGAGATACATCGCCTTCTTTATTCCCTGACATCATTTGGGAAGAAGCATTTCCCTCTTTGCTGGATACTGTATCAGCTGCTGTTTCAGCTTTTGCGAAATAATCACTTGCCGGAAAACTCGAAGCCAGTAAAACACCTGCTATAGATAATGTGCCGAATTTACGAAACAAATCAGTGTTTTTCATGAATTCTCCTCCTGAACTTGGTTTTCTATAATTAAAGGGTAACGTGAAAACCATGTCTGAGACTATCAAATTTATGTAAATTTTTGTTTGGTTTTTGTAAATAAAAATACAAAAAAGGATGTTTTTGAAAACACCCTTTTTTCATTCAGCACTACTTGTTTAACTCTTGTATATGATTAACCCCATCTTTGCGAACATAATTTATCGTATACTCTTCCCCTTGATTAAATTGATTACAGAACGTTTCGGCTTTAACTTTGTCGCCGTCTGCATAGCTGAAATCCATTTCCAGGTAGTCGTCTTTCAAAATGCATTGATAACCCCCATCTATTTCAGAAACTGCTTTATAGTCTACATCGATTGTTCTTTCACCATCTGAGGCAGGAATAAGTTTATTTATTGACAGGCCCGCAATGACTAAAACAAGAGCGATGATCAGGACAAGGATTGTTTTCTTTTTTTCATATCCAGTGAAAAGCATAAAGATGCCGAGTCCAATGAATCCGAGTGTTACTGCATAAAGGACTAATGTGAAGATATAAATCATATCTGTTTCCTCCTCTCCTATACCTGATAATACGGAATCCCCGTGTTAAAGTTTCACGATTCTGATAATTATTTCCATTGCATGTCTGATAAATAGGACTAGACCTTAAAAAGAGAATGAACTCCTTTGAGCTTCATCCTCTTTCAAAGCGCGGCCTTTAATTCCTTGCGCGCTCTATGTATTTTTGTTTTAACCGTTGAAATGTTCAAGGAAAGGTAATCTGCTATTTCCTGATCTTTCATTTCCAAAAACAGTTTCAGCGTCATGATTTCCCTGTAATCCGATTTCAGTCCGGAAACAAGCTGCTTCGTCTTTTCTTTCAACAGCGAATAGTCAATCGTATCCTCTAACTGCTCACTCTCATCCGCTACCAGCTGTTCTTCAATAGTAATCTCATTTCTCTTTTTTCTTAAAAACAAATCAATCGCCGTTCTCCTGGCAATAGAAGAAAGCCAATTTTTCAATTTCTCTTTTTCAAAAATCGTGTCCATTTTCAAAAATGCCTTAAGAAAGGTTTCCTGGGCAATATCCTCAGCCAAATGGGGGTCCTTCGTCATCCGCAGGGCAATCCGGTAAATCACTGTATAATAAGTTTGATAGATATCGTTAAAAGAAGTTTGATCGCTTGCTGCAGCTGCTGGGGGCATGGCTGACTCACCCATCTTTCTATTATTCTAGTAAAACTAACATTTTATTATAAACTCTACATTTCGTTTAAATTCACTCTTTTATCTCTACTCCTCAAATTATATGCCAGCCTGTACCATTATGAAAGGAAACTTTTTCTTAAGATTTTTTAAAGAAATTTAAGAAATGCCGATGGAGAAATTAGGGCATACAAAAAGGACCTTATGCGGCCCTTTTTACCTTCTATTTGTTTTCATTAGCGGGTATTTAAATGTAAAATAGGCTGCCTAAAACCATAGACAATAAGCTTACAGTTGAAATCGGTGCTTAATCAATCTCGCCGTTTCTTCTGCAGGCAAATGTGTATTGTTAATCTTAATGTAATTTTCCCGCTTAATTTCACCATCGCTCGAATTCAATCTATACTTTTCCATACTCGTTTTCAAATCGGTTTCTGACCATTTAATATCTCTTTTTGTGGACTTATGATGAAGTCTATGAGGACTTTTATTGCGAACGACTCTTTCTTTCATATCTGCTTCAAGTTCCACAAAACAGACCTCTCCACCTTTGGATTCAAAAATCTTGCAGACCGACTCAACATATTTCCAGTCTGATGCTTGGTCAAATGCCCATACATACGTAAAAATGATTCCAGGCAACCTGCTTTTTGACACTTCCTCAAAGATTGCCTGCCGAAATAAATTTACCAGCCTTTTCCCCTCTTGCGTACCATAGCTAAAAAAAGGAGCAACTAGATCAATCGTCATATGATTATGAAAGAGTTTTAAATCTGTGATTTTTTCAAGTTCCTGGCCGACCGTCATTTTGCCGACTGCCTGTGGGCCAAATAGTAAGATGAATTTCATCATTTCTCCTCAGCTTTCTTCGATTTGCACGCTATGTTTCCACCATTTTGGTTTTCGCACTGTAAGGTGGAATCAACCTCATGCTTTGTTTCCACGATTTTGGTTTTCGTACTGTAAGGTGGAATCAACCGCATGCTTTGTTTCCACGATTTTGGTTTTCGCACTGTAAGGTGGAATCAACCGCATGCTTTGTTTCCACCATTTTGGTTTTTGCACTAAAAGTGAAATCAACCTCATGCTTTGTTTCCACCATTTGGATTTTTGCACGGAAAAGTGGAATCAACCACTTGCTATGTTTCCACCATTTTGGTTTTTGCGAAGTAAAGTGGAATCAACCACACGCTATGTTTCCACCATTTTGGTTTTCGCATTGAAAAGTGGAATCAACCCATTCCCTCTATTTCTCCAAAAGAAGTCAAGTTCCTTCTGCTGCACCACTTATGGTTATACCTTCTAGCCTAAAAGCAGCAATCCTTACGAAAAGAGCCGTAAAAAAACACACATCCGCTTTTTCAGCAGATATGCGTCCTCTATCATCTCGAAATAATAATCTCGTCAATAATCCCATATTCCTTCGCTTCAGCTGCACTCATGTAGTAATCACGGTCAGAATCTCTGGCTACTTTTTCAATGGATTGGCCTGTGCGCTCAGCGATGATTTCATTGATGTGCTCGCGAAGCTTCAGGATGCGGCGGGCGGAGATTTCGATTTCTGTTGCCTGGCCACGAGCTCCTCCGAGCGGCTGATGGATCATGATTTCGCTGTTCGGGAGGGCAAACCGCTTTCCTTTAGTTCCGGCTAAAAGCAGCATCGCTCCGAATGAAGCAGCCATTCCAGTACAGATGGTCCTGACATCGGGATTAATATATTGCATCGTATCAAAAATCGCGAACCCCGCTGTAATGGAGCCTCCAGGGCTGTTTATATAAATGGAAATGTCCTTTTCGTTATCTTCAGCGGCTAAAAAAAGGAGCTGCGCGACAACCACGTTTGCGACATGATCATTAATTTCATCCCCGATCATAATGATCCGGTCCTTCAATAGGCGGGAGTAAATATCATAGGAACGCTCTCCGCGCCCAGACTGTTCAATGACATATGGTATTGTGCTCATTCAAGTTCCTCCTCGATTTGATTTTGCAGGCTATGCAGCCATGCACAGAGAGGCCGAAGAAGAGAAGCTCGATAAAGGCCGCACACTTGTAAGGATGAGTGCCGGACTTTCAGTGCCTTCAAATGTAAGAATGTCAGGCAATGCCTGAAGCAAAGGAGAAGGGTCCTGAAACTGAAGCGACGTATACATCAAGTCAGACAATAGCTCGCGTTCTTCCTCATCCCAAAAGGAATCAGCATCTTTCTTATCCTTTGCCAATCGTTTCTTTGCCCGGAACAATGCGGATTTTATTGAAGTTTCGGATGTATCAAGCATTTCGGCAAGCTCATTAGCCTGATATTGAAATGCTTCCTTCAGCAGGAAAAGAACAGCTTGCTTTGGTGTGCACTTCGCCATTAAATGATCAAGTAGTTCAGACAGCTCATTCATTCGGGATGCATGATCGCGGGCACTCAATTCAGGGAGTTCCCCGAGAGATTCTTTCTTTCGTTTTCGAGTCAAATCAACCCAATGATGATACGCCATCTTATTGAGTAAGGCACTGCTGATTTTTTCTTGATCGTATTTTAGAAACGCTTTTACCATCACATCCTGGGCGACATCTTCCCCGTCATGTTTGTTCTGGGTCAGAAACTGGCAATATTGCTGTAATTTTGGATAATACTCAAGCATTTCGGACGCTTGCCACCCCTGTTTTTCTAAGTCTGACAGCCTGTTACCGTGCATGATCTCACTCCTTTTAAACCTCTCTGCTTTTTAAACGAATGAAGGGGGAAGAAAAGATACGGGTCAGTTATTTATTTTTATTTTATACAACTTAAAAGGGTTTTGACCATTTAATTGAAAATAAACGTGATGTTATTAACAAATGAGAAGGATAACGACTGCGGGAATTGCATCCAATAGGTTTCCTGGTAATTTTATGAATGATTAAGAATAACTGAAAATCCATAGAAAATATGTTAAGCTTTCCGTATGTCAGGAAGAAGGAGTTTTTTTACATGTTGCTTCAAGCATTGTTGATCTTTTTATTGCAGCTGATTTTTGTTCCGGTTCTCACAATGAGAACGATCCTTCTTGTAAAAAATCAAACAAAATCAGCAGCCGGTGTCGGATTATTGGAAGCGATTATCTACATCATCAGCTTAGGAATTGTCTTTCAGGATCTATCAAACTTTTATAACATTATCGCTTATGTCGTCGGATTCAGTGTCGGCCTGCTGCTCGGAGGTTTATTGGAGAAGAAGCTTGCCATCGGCTATATAACGTATCAGGTAAACGTTCCGGAGAGAAACACGGAGCTTGTGAATGATTTAAGAAATGCAGGTTTCGGGGTAACTTCATTTGAAGGACAAGGCATCAATTCTACCCGCTACCGCCTGGATATTGTCTCTAAACGGTCACGCGAAGAGGAATTGCTCGGAATTATTCAGGAAAGAGAACCAACTGCTTTCATGATGTCCTATGAAATCCGCTCATTTAAAGGCGGCTATTTAACAAAGTCAATGAAGAAACGGCAAAGCCTGTTTATGAAGAAAAAAATGAAAGAACCGGCAGAGTCCTATTCGGAAAAAAGCTGATGTGATTTCATAACGGGTTCCAGATTGAAGAAAAATACAGCAACCTGCAGCAAAAAACGGGCAATAAATTGCAAAGCAATTTGTACCCGTTTTTTTCCGTTCAATTATATTCGATTCAGTCTTCTTCATTTTCCAGCTGCTCAATACATTTATCGAGCTTTTTCTGGTTTTCTTCTGAAATTTTCGGATAGTGCGGATCGATTTTTTCCAGACACTCAATCATGACTTCCGTAATAATGTAGCGCGAATACCATTCGTCATCCGCCGGAAGGATGTACCATGGTGCGTAATCCGTTGACGTATTGCTCAGCATGTCTTCAAAGATTTCCTGGTAGCTGTCCCAATGCTGTCTTTCTTCCACATCGCTAAACGAAAACTCAAAGTTCTTTTTCGGGTTTTTCATCCGCTCAAGCAATCTATGTTTCTGTTCTTCTTTCGACATATGAAAGAAAAATTTAATCACTTCAAAACCATTTTCCGTCAGATAGCGTTCGAAATCATTTATTTGACGATAGCGCACTGACCAGATTTCTTCCTTATCCTTATTGTCAGGTATAGTTTCATCCTCAAGCAAATCATGGACCCTTGGTGCAATGACTTCTTCATAATGCGACCGATTAAGGATGCCGATCTGCCCTCTCGCCGGAAGGCCTTCGCGAATCCGCCAAAGATAGTCATGGCTAAGCTCTGTGTCAGATGGCTTTTGAAAAGAAGTCGTCTTTAAACCTTGTGCATTTAAATTCGAAAAGATGTAACTGATGGCCTCATCCTTCCCCGCGGCATCCATCGCCTGCAAAACAACTACTATGCCTTTTTTCGCTTCTGCATGAAGACGCCAGTGCAATTCTTTCAGCTTGCTGACGCTTTCCGGAATGTGCTGATCAAGCAGTTGCTTTTCCTTATAGCCATGATTCTCTGTTGTTGCGTGATTCTTTAAGTCAATTTTTTTATTACCCTCAATCATATAGTTGCTTACGTCCATTTGTTCCTCCTATATCTTCCTTGAATAAAGGAAACCTCGATATCCATTTCGGAAAGAGCGATTTAGAAATTTTTTCTAGCGGCTCCCTCTATATTACCCGCGTTTTTGAAAGCGCAAACGATAAGAGTATATAGGCATATAACTTTTTTTAAAAAAATAATGAAAGCTAAAAATCCGGATTCCTGAATGCCAAGGAAATCCGGATTAGGGCGATAATGTTCACGATACATATCTAAAAAGGGGTTTTTTAATAGACAATTTCAATCATGAAAGGTTTTGCAGGAACTTCTCCTGTCTCCCTATCTCTTAGGTGCCAATTCAATGGCTGAGTTAATCGCAGCGAGCATACTTTGTTCAGATGCAATGTTTTTACCTGCGATGTCGAAGGCTGTTCCGTGGTCGACGGATGTCCGAATGATTCCGCCTTTTAGTCCCACTGTGATGTTGACCCCGTCCTCAATGCCCATAACTTTAATTGGGGCATGACCTTGGTCATGATAGCAGGCTACCACGATATCAAAGTCTCCTCTTCCTGCTCTGTAAAAAAGTGTGTCGGCAGGCAGCGGTCCTGTTACATTGATTCCTTTTGCCTGTGCTTTTTGAATACCCGGCTGCAATTTTTCCTCTTCTTCTCCGTAGCCGAATAAGCCATTTTCCCCCGCATGCGGGTTTATGCCGCAAACAGCGATGCTCGGGTTTTCGAAGCCTGCTCGTGTCAGAGTTTCATGTGCTAATTTAATGACTTTATAGGTTCTTTCTGGATTGATGCTGTTAATTGCATCAATCAGACCCATATGTGTTGTTAAATGAATCACTTTTAAATTTGGTGTTGTCAGCATCATGGAGAAATCTTCTGTATCCGTCAGGTCAGCCAAAATTTCTGTATGTCCCGGGTACATATGACCGCCTTTGTGCAATGCTTCTTTATTTAACGGCGCGGTACAAATGGAATCAATTTTTCTTTCTTTTGCAAGTTCAATCGATTTTGCAATAAATGTAAAGGCTGCATGTCCAGCAATGGATGACACCTCTCCAAATGGCAATTCCGCAGGAACGATGTCTACATCAATGACATCAATTGTTCCAAATTCGTACGTTCCTTCAACTGGATCGGCAATGATATTAATTTTGGCATTTGATTCAACAATCGGTTTTACTCGTTCCAGAATTTTTGCATCCCCGATAACGACAGGACGGCAAATTCGATAAACCTCCTCATGCGCAAGTGCCTTAACAATAATTTCAGGTCCTATTCCTGCTGCATCTCCCATTGTAATCCCTATTACTGGTTTTAACATCATAGCTCCCCCTTTAATTTGTGAATGGCATTGATAAATACCTCTGGCGATCCAAATCCGCCAGCCTTTGTTATCACATACAAATGTTCATTTCCAAAAAACTTCGAAATCGGCACGCCAATTTCTAATTCATCGAATAGTTCAAAGCCTTTGACGTCCCATTGATGGCAAATTTGTTTTGCCGTGTCGCCGCCAGTCATCGAAACACCTTTGAAAAAGTCTTTTTCTAAAAGAACGGCACAAACAGAGCCGATAGCTTTTACGATTTCATTGCTAATCTGGGTACGGGTTAGGCCTTTCGCTTGTCCTATCTTCCAAGCTTTTTCAATATCATTTGTTTCTCCCGTGGAATAGATGACAACATCTAGGCCCTGTTCAGCTTTTTCCACCGCTTGATTATAGATTCTTCTGATCTCGTTTGCACGGACCTCTTCATCTGAAACCGATTTGAAGGATTCAAATGCGATTGGATGCACATTTGTTTTTTCCAGCAATAGCTTTAACTGGGCTCTTGAGTTTTTATTCACGCTTCCTACCACTGTAAGAATTGGACCCTCATTTTTTGGTATGGACAATACACGCTGCTGTTCAGGCAAATCATAGTAAGCTGGAAGATAATTCGTAATACCGGCTGAACCGACCCATGAGAATTGGTAACTCAGCTGCTTTGTATAAGCTAAAATTTGCTCCAGGTGCTGCTCTTCTGTTGAATCCACAATAATGTACGCGATGTTTTGTTCACAATAATGATCTAACTTCTCTTGAATTTTTGCTGGACCCAGCTCCAAGTCAGCGAGTGTGATCGCACCAATTTTCCGGTTTGTTTGTTCCTGTAAAAGCTCTGGCAAAAAAGAGAGGGTAACTGGCGTTTTCGGATCCTTGGAAATTTCCGTTTCTGCTAATGGAACTCCCTTTAAATAATGAGAGGAATTTAAAATTGTACGATTATTTTTTGGATATCCCGGGGCAATCATCATGAAATCCGGTTTGACTACATCATAGACGGCATCAATTTCTGCACCAATATTCCCTCTCATCGTAGAGTCTATTTTTTTGAAAATGAAGGGAAAGCCCGCTTCCTTTAAAAAATGTGCAGCCTCTTTTACCTTTTGATAGGCTTCATCTCGTTCGATGGAACGGCTGTCTGTATCAAAAATGATGGCCTCATAGTTATGAATGGATTCTTTATCTATGTCAAATAATACAGAAGTTTTTAAACCATGCTGTGCTAGTTGAACCCCGCTATCATTAGCACCCGTTAGATCGTCTGCTATGATTGCTACTTTCATTTTGTTCCCCTCCCATGAAAAGCACGAGGCGCCTATCAAGCAATTGGCGCCTTGAACTTCTTTATTCTTTTTTAATAAGAGAGCCATTATGTCTCTCTTCTTCATCTAGCTGCCATTAATCATATTGGGCCAATTTGCCTTTTCCCTCTAAACGTTTTGCTAAAAAGCCCATGACGATTGGAAGCAAGATTGCTGTTGTTACAACACTAGCTGCGATTTGAACGGTTGCAAGTTCAGCAAATTGTGCGAATGACGCATTCGCTGCCACGATTGCCGCCGGAGTTGCAACCGCGTTACCCGCAGTTGTACCTTCTGCTGCACCAACAAGGGGGTTCCATCCAATCCATTTAAATAGTAAGTAACCTGAACCACCCGTGAAGATGACTGTCATTACACCTAATAAAATACCTGCTAATCCACCTTCAATTATAGCTGTGAAGTTAATTCCCATACCTAATGCGAATGCGAAGAATGGAATAAGCATGTCACTGCCTTTTGTTAAAAATGCCTTCAGCTCTGGATCTAAGTTGCCTAAAATCATACCGATTACGATAGGAAGAAGGACTGCAATGAAGGATTGAGCTGAGAACATTCCGTCAACAAACCCCATTGTTCCAAAAATGGATAATGCCACCATTGTTAAGAATGGTCCATCATTTAAGGCTAACAGTGAATATGCTGCTTTGTCATCTTCTTTTCCGTATTGACCCACAAGCGCCATATACATGCCGCCATTGCTATTTGTCATAGCCGCAATAATTGCAAGCGGTGCCATTCCTATGAATAATCCATTACTATCGGCTAACAAGTAGCCGATTAAACCAACAGCGGCCCCAACCACCCATTTTAAAGCAAGTAATGTTGCACCTTTACCAAGTGATACCCCAACGTTTTTCACACTGATTTGTGCACCAGCAATAAATAGGAAGAGGGCGATTAATGTATTGGCACCGGTTACAAATAAGGACTCAGTAAATCCGCCAATTCGTAAAGCATCTGGGAAGAAAGTGTTGATTGTTGCTGCTAATAACAACGGAACAACCATCATCCCTCCAGGAATTTTATCTAATGTTGCTTTAATTCTCATCACGTTTTCCCCCTTAAGATTGTTTAAAATAGTAACAGAAGTTCTAAAGTAAACCGTTTACATTTATTATCTTAAGATGGAATGTTAATAAAAGCAACACTTTTTTTAGAGAATAATATTATTTTAGATTTAACCGTTTAATTTTGCAACAGTTATGGTAAAAAAAACTTGATTAAGCCCTGTTTTAACTTCCCCCAATAAAAAATGGCATAGCCATAAAGATTACTCTTTAAGCTTACGCCATAAGGTTGCACGATTAATACCTAATCGTTCTGCTGCTTTTGTTTGATTATGATTTTCTGCTTTCAGTACCCTTTTAATGATTTCCTTTTCCATTTCCTTGAGGGTGCCTTTGTGAAGAATGTCTTCAGATGGCAGGTGTTCATTCGTAATCGCTTTTTCAATGGATTCCTTTTGGATCACATAATCCTTTGAATTGAGGGCAACCTGCTTGATTAAATTTTTCAGATCATCTATCTGATTTGGATACGTATAGCATTCTAAAAACTTTAATGCCTCAGAATTGATTTTCACTGCTGTTGTTCCATACTTCTGATTGTAGTATGCAATGAAATATTGCACTAGAGTGCGAATATCTTCTTTTCTTTCAGAAAGATTCGGCATGATGATTTTCGTAAGCTTGAGTCCTGGAATAAGCTTAGGAACAAACCCATTTTCTGAAACGATGAAAAGACGAACCTGATGTTTTTGACATTCCTTTAAAAAGAGGGAAAGCCTTTTATGATCTTGCGCATATTCCGTATTCAAAAGCTTGATTGTCTGAATCTTATTTAAAGGCAGTTTATCCAAATATTCCTGCTCAAATTCTTTTAAATTAATGGCAACAAGCATGCCGCCCTCTGTAAGCTTTTGATGGATATAATGCGTAATAAAGGCCTTGCTGGTTCCTTTTCTTCCTTCTAAAAGGGTGATCTGATTACTTTTATAAAGTGTTTCAATATGATTGAGTATCGTTTTGACCGAAACAGATGTATTCGCAATCGGCTCACTAGTAATATCAGTCTCAATTGTGAGTCCTTTTCGCTCGATGAGTGACATTGTATTTTTTTCTGCCACAATGACCTTGTACCGCTCCTCGTCAACTTGAACACAGCTGCCCGTTACAGTAATCATCGTATCATCATGCATAAGATTTCTCATCACCTCAGGCTGATTCAGCTCAAGGTCTGTAGTCAATATATATAAATGTTCATCTGTCAGCGGATTAGAAGGAAAATCCCCCCAGTGCTCATAAATGATTTTATTTTGCCCATCGACAATCATCATATTTTGATTGTTTTTTAAGATAAATTGCTCCATGACCTTTGTGACATTGTTTTTTTCTTGCAGATAACGATAGAGAATCTCTGCATCCTCAATTGAAGCCATAATCGACTCTTTGCCCGATTGAATTAAAAAACCCTTGAGACCATATGCTATGGTGGTTTTCAATGTAATGACATCACCGACAATTTGCTCATAGCCAGCGTTTCTTAATTCTAAAATTAATGGAGCTACCTCTGACTGATCAGAAATTGTGAATACCTGCAATGGCAGATCTAATAAGTCAATAATAGCTTTAGCCCCTGAGGTGATATTTGAGAAGCCCACAATCGCCGTCTTTCTCTCCAAATTCGTTGCTAAAGAAAGCGACCGAATCATGTCATATCCGGAAAGATGCATATCCAAAACAGGAATCCGGACATTTTTCTTAATTAATTGAGCTGTACCGCCCCTGCTAATAAGAATATCTGCTCCATTTTTCTCAGCATAAATCGCTTTTATAACACCTTCCTCTAAATCCCCAAGTGAATAAGTAATATCAAGTGCAGGAAATAGAGGAATGCATTCCTGAATCACAGGGATCATCGCTTCATACGGCACCACTATATGTATTTTTATTTTCATTTCCATTCCTGCCTTTTGCTAGCATTTATCCATCGTATCACCCTGTATTTTATCATAAAACTTGAAGGACGCTGAAATGATCAGGTGAAAATCAAATACTTCACCTCGCAAATGGTCTAAACCTCATTCTCCAAATCCAATTCCCCGATAAAATCAACAAATGCCTTCACTATATTCAGCTGCATGGATTCCTCGCGGAAAAACATCCACGTTTTGCGGATGATTGGCTTTCCTTCAGCGGTTTCAATAACAATCTTATGCAGGTCATCAACATCACTTACTATCATACTTGGCAAAATAGCATAGCCCAATCCATTTACAACCATTTTTTTGCACGTATCGGCTTTATCCACTTCTATGCTTACCAATGGGGGCTGCGTAAAATGCTCTGACCACCAATGATCTACGGCTGTTTTCAGCAACGGGTCTGTATGATAATCAATTCTCGGGAGATCAGGGAGTTTTGAGATATCGATTTCATTTTTTGAAGCAATGCACAAAGTTTCTTCAAACAGCGGACGCTTTTGCCCTTTCCAGCTGTAATCACCCCTGACAAACCCGATGTGGACATCCCCGCTGTAAATTAAATGGGCGATCTCGCTGCTGAATGCGGTCGTTACCTTAAATTCCACATTCGGGTACTGCTCTTTGAATAATTTTAAGAGATTGGGAAGCTTATAATCTGTGAAGAAATTAGACACGCCAAGCCTTAATGTTCCAACCGCGTTATCCTCCATATTGAGGACATTTTCTTTTATTTTCTGCATGGCAGACAGCATATCATGGGCGCATTTCGCCAAATATTCGCCTTGTGGCGTAAATTGAACGCCGCGTCTTCCCCTGTGAACAATGGTCACCCCGAATTCCTTTTCCAGCTGCTGCAGGCGATTCGTCAATGCAGGCTGCGAAATATATAAATGCTGGGCAGCCTTTGTGATGTTTTTTTCACGATAAAGCGTCTGTAAAACCAGCCAGTCCCGTTCATCCATCCTCACTGCCCCCTTATTTAGACATCAGCTATATTTATGGATAAGAATAATAAATCAATATTTTATTTATATCTGAAAGTATACTATATTTGGTTTAATAAGTTGGTGATTCGTTTGTTCACTGCATGAAAATATGGAAAGAAGGAGCTTCAATGAAAGAAAACAGGGAATTTCTACAATGTATTTTCTTTATGGCCGTATGCGGGGCTTGCGGATTTCTATTTTCCCTCACAGGGGTTCCGGTCGGCTGGATGATTGGCACACTTCTCTCAGCAGCATTTCTTTCAATCACAAGTCCGAAATGGCTGAAGATGCCGGATACAGGTGTTCCAAATCATTGGCTGTTAATTGGTCAGGGAATCTTGGGGATAGAACTTGGCATGAAGCTGAATGATTCTGTTTTAACTATTTTCAAAGAGAATTGGCTGATTGTGATGATGATGCTGCTGCTTTCTCTTTTCTTTGCTATGCTGTCCGGCCTGATTTTATGGAAGTACAGCAGACTTGATATGCTGACGAGTTTTTTCGCCTCAGCACCAGGAGGTTTATCAGCGATGCCCAGTATGGCAGAAGAAGCAGGTGCAAATACAGGTATGGTAAGCATCATTCAAACCATGCGCATATTCATTGTCGTCCTTTCCATTCCGCTTCTGCTCTTTATGTGGATTGGAAGCCCTGTTCAGGACACGGTTTCATCTGCCGTTTATCTTTTTAAATTCGAAGATTTGCTTGGTACTGCGGTCTTCTTGCTTGCCGCATGGCTTGGCACTTACACGTTTCATTTATTAAAATTTCCTGCTCCATGGCTGATTGGGCCAATGATCGGTGCAGGTTTGATCAAGTCTATCAGTTCCGCAGCCGGTTATGATCTCTCAGCCTGGTGGCCGCATGAGTTTTTCATTCTTTCACAGCTGTTAATCGGTGCAAGCATTGGCTCCCGTTTTCATAAAAGGATGTTCATCGGGTTAAAAGAAACGCTGTTCATCTCATTTTTAAGCACAACAGGCCTAGTGCTCGCTATGTTCTTCTGTGCTTATCTTGTATCAGCTGCAACAGACCTGCCATTCATCACCTCTGTTCTCGCATTTGCCCCCGGCGGCATTGCAGAAATGACAACCGCCGCTGTCGTTTTTCATGCCGATTCAACATTTGTTGCGGCAGTTCAGGTCCTGCGGATCGTCGCTGTCTGTATGATTCTTCCTCCTTTCTTTAAGTGCTTGCATGTCTTAGAATGTAAGAAGAAGAAACAATCGCAGGCTTCTGCCTCATGAACGAAGCCTATTGGGGGGACAACAGTGAATCTTTTTTCTAATGAAAAGGCAGAGGAACCTGCTTATCGAGTGAAATCCAAAATGAAAACAGAAGTAAAGGAAATTGAAGCTGCAGCCCGGAAATTACGGGAAATTTTCCAGCAAGCTGCACAGGAGAATCAGGAGATTGTTTTCCTATGCATTGGTTCAGACCGGTATGTCGGTGATTCATTAGGACCTTTAGTTGGAACGATGCTTAGTGAAAATGAGATCCCCTTCCGTATTTATGGAACATTAGAAGAACCTGTTCATGCCTTTAATCTAAAAGGAATCCTTAAAGAGATTCAAAAACCATTTAAGAAACCTCTCATTATCAGCATAGATGCTTGCCTCGGAACTCAGGATCAAGTCGGGTCTTTTCTTTTTAATAAGGGTCCTCTTGCCCCTGGAAAAGCGCTCGAAAAGATGCTTCCGGAAGTTGGAGACTACCATTTCAAAGCAATCGTGAATTATATCGATCCGCTGCCTGCTTCTCAATTTTTAAATGATACCCGCCTTTTTACGGTCATGAACCTGGCGAAGATCATTGTCAGCATCATTTCAATCGCCGCGCAAAAAGAAACGGAGCCTCGAATCTAGCAGGCTCCGTTTCTTTTTTAAGTAATCGCACCAGTAAAAAAGGCAGCAAGTATAATCACAAGGGAGCATAGTATCGTCCACTTAAAGGCGTAGCGCTGGAATTCGCCAAGATCCGTTTTGACCATTCCAACAAGTAAGAGCGTGGAAGCAACGAGCGGACTCAGAAAATGAACAGGCTGTCCTAAAACAGAAGCTCTCGCAATCTCCAGGGGACTTACTCCATATGCAGCTCCTGCCTCAGCGAGTATCGGCAATACACCAAAGTAATACGCATCATTGGAAAGCACGAATGTAAACGGCATACTTGTCAGCGCCACAACCAGCGGAAAAAAAGAACCTACAGATTCAGGAATAATTGCGACCAGTGAATTTGAGATCGCATCCACCATTTTTGTTCCGGAAAAAATGCCTGAAAAGATACCTGCGGCAAACACTAAGATAACTACAGTTAAAGCATTTCCCGCATGAGAAAGAATCCGCTCTTTCTGCTGCTCTAAATTCGGGTAGTTGATCATCGCGGCAAGCATGGCTCCAATTAGAAACAGAACTGGAACCGGCAGTATGCCCATGACCAGAATCACCATGACAGTGAGAGTTAAAATGAAGTTGATCCATCTTAATTTTGGGCGTTTTATATCTTCCTGAAGCGTGTATGCGGCCGCCGCTTCACTAAGCGCCAAAGATTCCTTCGAGACTTCTTGCATTTCAATAATCCCTATTCGTGCCCGCTCCTTTTTCCCAAGAACAAAAGCGATAAAAAGAATACATCCCATTCCAGCAAGCATGGTTGGGAGCATAGGGAGAAAGAATTCATTTGCATCAAGGCCTAATGAAGCAACCGCTCTTGTCGCTGGCCCTCCCCATGGTGTCATCCCGCTCATAATACTGACAGACAGCATCGAAATCGTTGCGAGAATCAGCGTATTCATGCCAATTCGCAGGTAAAGCGCAAGCATGGCAGAAATGGTAATCATATGTGTCGTAGTTCCGTCTCCATCAAGCGCAACGATCATGGCGATAACAGCTGTTCCTATCGCTATTTTCACCGGATCGCCTTTCACCAATTTCATCATTTTATGAATAAGGGGATCAAATAATCCCGCATCTATTAAAATACCGAAAAACAAAATCGCAAACAGGAGTAAAGCTGCTGAAGGGGCTACTGTCTTCAAGCCTTCCATCATCATCTCCCCAAGCTCTAACCCGAAACCCCCAATCAGCGCAAAAACAATCGGTACAATAACCAGAGCCGTAACAGGAGATAACCGCTTCGCCATAATCAAATAGGTAAAGACCGCCACCATCGAAATTCCTAAAAAAGTAAGTATCTTCATCCCCTCCTCATTTCGAGTAACCGCTTACAAATAATTCTTATCATCATTCGCAATATTGCATATTTTAAGATTATTAGAAACAAGGAAATAAGTAAAATATATATTTTTTTAGGTTTTCTTAAAAAATTTCTTATAATCAATCATTAAAACGAGAAAATTCTCCATTCCTCAAATTTCAGGATGATGATTTAAAAAGTCAATAAAATGCTTAACAGTAGACAATTGCAGAGAATCCTGATTATACATAAGCCACGTATTTCTTAAAACAGGCTCCCCATTTTTATAAGACAGGCCATATGTATATAGATGATCAGATGGCTGGAGGCAAATTTCAGGCAAAATCGCAATTCCTAAATCATTTTTCACCATTTCCTTGCACGTTTCCTGCCTGTCTGTTTCCATCGTTATAAATGGAGGCTCTGAAAAGCGGTCATTCCACCAGCCTTTTATTAGATTTTTTAAGGAACTATCTGTCTTATATTGAATAAACGGCAGCTGAGGAAGCCGGTCGATATTGATTTCATTTTTTGAAATCAGACACAGCCTTTCTTTATGGAGAAGTGTTTTCGTTCCATACCAGTCATAATTTCCGCGCAAAATGCCTAGCTGCACGCTTGAAGAATCCAGCAGGCTCATAATCTCATTACTCCAGCCGGTGTTCACGCTGAATTGCACATTAGGATGCTCTGTTGAAAATCCTTTTAATAGTTTAGGGAGTTTATATTGTGCAAAGTTGCTAGATACTCCCAGACGTAAAGTTCCCCTTACTTCCTTTTGCATGTTCAACATGTAGTCTTTTGTCTTCTGTAGATTTTGGATCATATCTTCTGCATAAGCAGCTAAATGCAGCCCCTCGGAGGTAAACTCTATGCCCCCTTTAATTTTAAAAAACAAACGGGTTCCGAACTCTTCTTCCAGATTTTTCAGCCTATATGTCAGTGCAGGCTGTGAGATATATAGACGTTCAGACGCCCGGCTGATGTTTTTTTCCTCACTTAAAACCCTCAAAGCGATCCAGTCTTTTTCATCCATACCTTTCAGCTCCAATCTTTGATTATAAGTTTTTTTATGTATTTCAATAAGAATTTATCTATTTTACTTATGATTATCTGTATCATACTATATTTTTAAAAGCACCGGTACTTTTTGAAAATGAATAAGAAAAGGTGGTTACGAGATGAAAGTGCCTGTCGTAGTGATGCGCGGAGGAACAAGTAAAGGCGTTTTTCTGAACTTTGAAGATATGCCGTCTGATCGTTTGCTGTGGGAGGAGTTTTTACTCGATATTATGGGAAGCCCTGACCGCAGGCAAATTGACGGACTCGGCGGAGCCAATTCATTAACCAGTAAAGCGGCGATTATCAAAAAGTCAGATTCAGAAGAAATGGATGTCGAATACACCTTTGCCCAAATCAGCATTGAAAATCAACTGGCTGATTTTAAAGGGAATTGCGGAAACATCTCCTCTGCAGTTGGCCCTTATGCAATTGAGCAGGGACTTGTTCCAGCAATTGAACCGATTACAAGCGTGAAAATTTATAATACGAATACGAATAAGATCATCATTGCTGAAGTAGAGGTTCAAAATGGCCGGGTCAAAACAGAGGGAATGTGCTCGATCCCAGGTGTTCCCGGAACAGGTTCCCCAATCTATCTTTCGTTCACACATTCTGATGGTGCCGTAACTGGAAAGCTGTATCCGACCGGAAAGGCTGCAGATACTATTCAAACACCGAGTGGTCCCATTGAAGTTTCAATAGTTGATGTGGCCAATCCGCTCGTCTTCGTTAACGCAAATGATGTAGGTCTTAAAGGAACTGAGCTTCCGCATGAATTTACGCAGGAAAAATTGGCTGAACTTGAAGAAATAAGAGCGTCGGCAGCTGAATTGTGCGGTTTTGCAAAAAAAGAAAACGCAACGGAACAATCGCCCGCCGTGCCTAAAATGACCATAATCGCTCCGCCAATGGATTACACTGATGTAACTGGAACACCAAGATCCGCTTCTGAAATGGACTGCACCATCAGGATGATGTCCATGCAGAAACCGCATCAGGCCATTGCTATTACAGGAGCGATTTGTACAACCTCCTGCGCATATCTAAAAGATACGATCTTGTCTGATCTCATAACCGTAAAAAATGAAGTTTTCCGTTTAGGACATCCCGCAGGAATTATGCAGACAAAAACAGAAGTAATCGCCGGTCACATTCGCGCCATCAAAGTCGTTCGAACAGCGCGAATCATCTTGGAAGGGTACGTTTACACAAAGAAAAACTATGATGTTTCCGGAATGCTTGCCTGAGAGCAGTCATAATATGTCCATTTCAAAATAGCATTTAATAAGAAGAAAAATTCAGCTCAACAAGGAGGAACTATCATGTGGGTGATTACCCTCTTTTTAAAGGAAACCATTAAAATGTACGAATTCAGCTCAGAAAAAGAAGCCAGAGATGCATTCAAGAAGTTAGATGGCAGCAAGTTTCTGTCTGAGATTGTTTATTTTAATGATCCTTGTTTTGGTTGACGCCTAGTAATATACTGGCGTTTTTTTTGGATAAAAAAAGAGCACCAAATGTAATAGCCATTCAGTACTCTTTTTAAATTTTTTATATCGCTGCTCTTCTTCTCATCATAAAGTATAAACCAGTTCCCGCAAGCAAGCTCACAAAACCAATCAGCAGCATAGTATATTGGTTGGTTGCCGTTCGGGGCAAAAAGTTTCCATTTGACTCCTGATTTTTAGATGGAGCAGATGCGGACTCCTGACCTGCAGGTTTTTCCTCAGTAGAGCTTGGTTCAGCCGGGTTTTCTGAATTTACAGGGGTGTCACCTGGTTCTTCTGGCTGTTTAGCCGGAGGAACTGGAGTTTCCTGTTCTTTTTCGGGTTTGCCAGGACCCGTTTTTTTATCGCTTACTTTTACAACAACCGTTGTTAAAGGCTCGATTGTGATGGAATCTTTTTTCAGCTTAAAGCCTGATTCTTTTTTAACCTTTTTAGCGCCGGCTTCATCGTTGTCAACGACGACGATGCCTTTTCTCAAGTCTTCAGAAAGAGTAAGCTTTCTTGCTTTTGTATCCGCATTTACGAATACAGAATAGCTTTCTTTTCCATTTGAAGATACGTTTTTATAGCCGATGACTAAATCTGAATCGTTCATTTCAGGAGCATGAATCATCGTAACATTTGAGTCAACTATCTCCTTGCTTCCTAACCGGAACGCATCCGATGATTTTCTCAGTTCAATCAGACCAGCTGTGTATTCGCGAGTCGTGTTGTTGATTGGGAATGTGTCTGCATCTGTCGCCTTTTCCCAGTCAAATTTATTGATGGCATCTGATGAATCATAGGAATCGTGAATGAAATAGCCAAACACTTTTCCAGCTTCGTCTTGGAGGGCATGGAATTTCTGTTCAGGCAGACCTTCTCCAAACCATTGTTTTGTTCTTCCGTACTCTTGTCCAGCATGGAGGAAGGCAGTTCCCTGTGAAGTCAGAATCATGGAGTTTCCTAAACGGATTCTGTCATGAATTTCTTCATTGTTGGCTGGAATGGCTGGATCTTTCTTAATCGATTGTGCGATGACATCATATAATGGAAGATTGTCATGCGCTTCAATATACTGAACCATATCACCAGGATAATCTGCAGCAGTATTAGTAGGCTGCCCTTTAATATTTTTCAAAATAAGATCAAGACTTCTTGCTCCGCCAGTAAGGAAGCGCGGTTCCCCTTCAGATCCGAAGCCGGATTTCAGCTCATTGCGGATTTCATCTGAGAAAACTCCGACATCATTTGTTTTATTCATCCAATCTTGATCGGCACCTTTACCTGCAAGTGCCGGATCTGAAAGATGGCCTCCAAACGTTCTCCAGCCTTCTCCGATGAATAAGGCATCTTCATTTACTTCTGCAGCAGCGTTGTAAGCATTCTGGATGGAATCATACGTTGCATCACCCATCATATCAAACCGCATGCCGTCAATCTTGTATTCTTCAAACCAGTATTTAACCGAATCCACCATCAGCTTTTCAGCCATAACGTGGTTTGTGGCAAGGTTGTTTCCAAATCCGCCGATGAAGTTTCCATTCGCATCCTGAAAAGCATAATAGTTCGGGACAATATCATTCAGCATGCTTGCTTTTGCCATATGTGTATAAACAACATCAAGCACAACACCCATTCCTGAATCATGGACCGCATCAATAAGTCCCTTTAATTCTTTGATTCTGAGCTCAGGATCTTTCGGATTCATTGAATAAGCTCCGTCCGGCGAAAAATAACTGTGAGGATCATAGCCCCAGTTATAGGCGTTGTTTGCAGCTGAATAGTCAAGCTCGTGTTCTCTCATATTTGTTTCATCGCCGTAATACCAAGCCATTACAGGGAGCAATTGAACATGAGTCACACCAAGCGATTTAATGTATTCGAGCTTATCTTTAAACGCGTCATACGTCCCCCAGTCAGATGTTAAATCCCCTTCAATGGAAGGATCAGAAGTGAAATCTCTGACATGAATCTCCCAAATAACGGCATCTTCTCTTTTTTCATAACCGTCAATCTTCGCAAAATCAAGTCCTGCAGGATCTGTTCCTGTAAGATCAACTATCGCTGCTTTTCCCACCATATCACCATCAGGTCCTGCTTCACCTTTTGTATTGACAGTGAAAGGAGCCATAGATTTTGCGTAAGGATCAAGGACTTTCTTCGTCTCGCCGCCATTCATTACTTCGTATTGATAGAAGTATCCTTTTAAATCAGAGATTCCAAGATTCTCAGGCTTCGCTTCGACTGACCATACACCTTTTTCTCCTAAGGCTAAATCGAGCTTGCCGATCTCTTTTGCTGAGTCGTTTTTATCATAAAATACCGCTGTTACTTTGCTTGCTTTAGGCGCCCATAATTTCAGCACAGCTTTACCAGATTGATAGACAGCCCCAAGATCATCGCCTTCATACGCATAAAGCTCATCGATCATTCTCCAGCCTTTAGTTGCGGCAAAGGATTTACCAGCGTATGTAACGGTGTAAGAATCATCCGTCAGTTCTGCAGAAGTACTGACTTCCACTGTTGAACCGGACGTGATTTTCACACTTTCAACCGGAATGTCTGTGCCGTTTTCATCCTGTACTTTGATTGCTTCCAGTAATTCTTCTTCCGTCAAACCTTCTGTTCTTGTCAGTCCAAGCAGAAGCTTTTGTTTTGAAACGATTTCTGCACTGACAATGCCAATTGGATTTTCCCATTCAGATGATGTGTAAACGGTGTCATCCGCATTTTTAATCCAGAGGTGATTGTAATCCTCAAGCATCGTGAACACTTTGTCCCCGCCTGTTTTCTCGCCATTCACGCGATTAACAACAAGGAAACCGAGTTTTTTCGCGTCTTCTTTTACTTTCACATCGATATAGCGGCCATGCTCATCGGTTTGCTCCTCCGTAAATGGCACAGCATCCTTCGGCCATTCCTTTGGTGCTTCCGCTACGTCTTCCCATAGCCATAAACCAAGATCATTGTAATTTTTATCGTCTTTCACATAATGAATTCTGACCGTGTTTTCAGGCAGATCCGGGTCCTTACCTGCTGCATTTGCTTTCGGCAAATACAGAGATGGAACAATCAACGAAACCATTAATAGCAAAACTAGTGCACTTTTCAAAATCCTCAGCATTCTTCAACCTCCAATATGAATTAGTAGCTTGTACTCAATGAATCTTTAAAACTGGTAAGAGTGTGTATACGCGGATTGGTATTGCGAAGATGTGCAAACGATTTCATAAAGCGTTTACATTTTAATTAAAAGGAAAATAATGCTTGGTGTCAACATTAATTTTGAAAATTCTACAAATCATGCAGGAGACAGTGCATCCTATCGGGTCTCCTGCATGTACTCTGATAAATTCGCGGGGTTCTGATATTATTTCATGGGGTTTGCGATTTAATTGGAGGGGTTTTGAAATTAATTCATGGGGTTTCATGAGTAATTGGAGTTAAATGTGAACTTTCCCCCTACTTATATTGCTCAAGCAGCGAGCTCAATTGATACTTTCTCCCCTTTGTTTCACCTGAATGTTCAAATGCCCGCAGCAGATTATAAGCAGAAGACTTTGATGGCAGCTGCAAAAATTCACGCGCCTGCTTATTTGTAATCTCACGTGAAATCAAGAGAGCATAATCAATCAGCGATTGAAGATACACATTTCGCGAGGAAAAGCGGCAATTTTGACAACTCCAAGAGGAAAATGTTCTTTCCATAGGAAGCAGGCTGCATGCCGGGCAATAAACACCCTGAATAAGATCCGTTGCATTCAGATTGAATTTGGGCAGGATATTCTGAATGAAAACTGTATGTTTTTTTAACAGAACCCTTGACAGTCTATTCCATTCTTTATCAGACAGGATGTCATTCGGGTAACTGGACTCCAGTTTTTTTATGAATGAAGGAAGATTTGCACTATGAATAATGGTTTTCTTCAGGGAAGATGAGGCTTTAATAATACTCGAGGGATTGCTGATGACAATAAGGCTTTTAAACGGAGGGCAAGTAAGATTATTTTGCTGAAGGAATTGCTTCAGCAGAGTTTCCTGCCGGCCGACTTGCAATCGCGGGTCTGAAAAGCCCGTTTCAACACCATTCAAAGTGCGAATAAGCTGACTGAAATGTTCGTCAAATTAAAGAGTTCCCAGAATATTTTTCGTTTCGATTAAAAGAAGGAGATTTTTTGAAACAAGCAGAGAATCAATTTGGAAAACATGAGGGCCAATCTCCAGTCGTAAACCGTGGTAAATGTAATACTTTTTTTGATCAATCATGGCAATCTGATAATCGACAGACTTTTCGCCATTATAGCCTGCCTTGCTTTTTGCCAATTCCTTAAGAATGTAAGAACGTTTCGGATGGTTTGCGGGGATTCTCCTGAGCAAAGCTTCGTATTGAAGGATGATGATGGGGATTTTTCGTTCTTTTTTTATCATATCTAGCTCCTTTCGGGATGATTATAGCATTCTTAATTTGTGATGAGAATAAAGAATTTAAGGAAAGTCCCTTTTCTCCAACAAATAACGCAGGAGCCTGCGCGCCAAAACAAGCCTCTTGCTAGTAATCAAATTAATTAGCAGGGTTTTGCAATTAATTCATGGGGTTTGCGATTTAATTGGAGGGGTTTTGAAATTAATTCATGGGGTTTCAAGATTAATTGGAGTTAAATGTGAACTTCCTACTTTATGCTACCTGATTAAAGTGCCGGATCACCGTTGCGTTACAGCGTTAGCGAACTGGGAGTCAGGCACTTTTTATGATTTATTACAACTGCTACCCAGAGATGTTCTTGACGCTGTGAAACCTGTCCTGTTATTCTAAGTCCATTGTTCAGATTAATACATAATTGCTGGAGGTTTATTTTGAAACACACAGGAAATACAACAGGTAACAATAAATGGGTATTACTGGCCATATTATTTGTTTGCTTTGCAGCATCTTTTCTATTTGTTCATCACAACTACTCCTTCTATGAACGCCCTATAGCAGAAGTAGTCAAAACAAAACAGACAGATGCATCAAACATAGTGGATATGCACGACAACCATGATCGTCTCTTTAGTCAGGAGATCACAGCCAGGCTGAAAAATGGAGAAGACAAAGGAAAGCTGATCCATTTAACCAATGAATATTCATCATCCGGAGGTTTTGATCAAGAGTATCATGTTGGAAATGAATTGTTTGTGTTAATTGATGAAAAAACAGATGAAGCTTTAACCGGTACAATTAAAGATGTAAAGCGTGATAAATACCTTTTAATTGCAGCATGGCTTTTCATCTTTACCTTATTGATAGTCGGAAAAAAACAAGGACTGTTTTCTGTGATCAGTCTGGCAGTCAACGGCATCATCTTATCCTACGCTTTAGACGTTTATTTGAATACAACAGGTATTGATTTATTACTGATCTGCGGCATCAGCGCCATTTTATTTACGGTTATTTCCCTGATCCTCGTTAACGGGTTTAATGGAAAAACGTTTGCAGCTATTATTGCGACACTTTTAGGTACGTTTATTTCCTTGTTCATTGCCATGTTTGTCATAAAGGCAACGGCAGGAAACGGTCTTCGATATGAAGAGATGCAATTTCTGACCCGTCCCCCTAAAGTCGTATATATGGCGGGAGTTCTCGTTGGATCTTTGGGAGCGGTTATGGATGTAGCCATTACAATGTCTTCCTCTATTTATGGACTGTATGAAAAGAATAACAACATTTCCATAAAAGCATTGAAAGCTTCAGGTATGGAAATCGGAAAAGATATTATGGGACCGATGACGAATATTTTGTTTTTCGCCTATATAAGCGGCTCCATCCCCATGCTGCTTTTGTATTTAAAAAATTCTTCACCGCTCGGATTCACCCTATCCATGAATCTTTCATTGGAATTGGCCCGGGCTTTGGCCGGCGGAATTGGAATCGTATTAACAATCCCAATCGGCCTGTATACCTCTATTTTTTTCATTAAAAGAAAGAGGGCAAAAGTATGAATGTATTAGTCATCCTCGCATCCATTTTGTTACTATTAATGATTCTAATTGGCGGAAGAAAAGGGGCAAGGTCATTTATCGCTTTATTTCTAAATTTCGGCGTTCTCTTTTTCACGATTCTCTTTATGGCAGATCCAAATCTTGATCCGATTATTTTAACCTTGGCAGCATGCGCAGTAATTAGTTGTATTAATTTATTTTTTATAAACGAAGTGAACAAAAAAACAACCACTGCTTTTATATCAACTATTATTACGCTTGCCATTATGTTCGTTGTTATTGTTATGTTCACAGATCAAACAATGATTCAGGGATTTGGCGAAGAGGAATCCGAAGAACTAAGCATGTTCTCCAGGTATATTGGGGTGGATTTTATTAGAATAGGTGCTTCCGTGATTATCATGAGCACGATCGGAGCCATTACTGACATTGCTATTTCCATAACATCCCCGATGCACGAAATTGTCAAACATAACCCGTCCATAAGCAGAAAAGACTTATACGCATCAGGGATAGAGATCGGAAGAGACATTCTTGGGACAAACACAAATACGTTGTTTTTTGCCTTCTTTGGCAGCTATTTGGGACTGCTGATCTGGTTTAAAGAATTATCTTACTCCCTTGGAGACATCGTAAATTCAAAAGTATTCAGCGCTGAAATCATCACGATCCTTTGTGCCGGGATAGGTGTAGCCATCATCATTCCCATCGCCTCCTGGATTGCCTCAGCCTTTTACATCAAGAAAATAGAAACAGCGGAACAAGATAAATAAAGTGCAGGATCAAATGAATAGAAGATAAGGGGCTGTGCAGAAAGTCGGTTTTAACTGAATTTCTTCACAGCCTTTATTGTGTCAATCATGTTGAAAAAAGGTGCCTGACTCCCATTGCGTTATGGCGTTAACGGGGTTTCTAAATGAATTGGAGTTAAAATCCCTCTACCTATATTGCTCAAGCAGCGAGCTCAATTGAAACTTTTCCCCCTTCGTTTCACGATCAGCACACCCTTCAAAGTACTCATTTTTTGACTATATTTACAATTGATAAATTCAGGTATGAAACTGCTGCATGCAGAGAAATTTTGATACAATATCCTCTTTTTCAGAAAAATTGCTTATTACATATTACCCTGCTTACACTAGGAATTTTAACGTTTCTCTTTCTTATGTACTTACATTTTAACGCCTAATGTGAAGAGGTTTACAAATGCTTAACTTGTTAAAAAAATTAGTTGTAGACTATCATTTCTAATAGAGAAATAAATTTCCATTTCCCTCTAAAATTACAGCCCGGTACTGCATCGCGTTTGATGTTAACCTCTCACCTATCAAAAATGAGAGATTGATATAAAAATTATATATAGGAGGCATTTACATGCTGAAAAAAGCGTCGCTGTTTGTTTTTGCACTGTTTATCTCATTAACTTTATTCCTGCCGGAAGCCTATGCTCTGCCGCCCGGAACTCCTTCCAAATCCACGGCACAATCGCAGCTGAACGCGCTGACCGTGAAGACAGAGGGCTCCATGACCGGCTACTCCCGTGACAAATTTCCCCATTGGATCGGTCAAGGAAACGGCTGTGACACCCGCCAGCTGGTTCTTCAGCGTGATGCCGACTACTACAGCGGCAGCTGCCCTGTGACGTCCGGCAAGTGGTACAGCTACTACGACGGTGTAACGTTCTACGATCCTTCAGATCTTGATATCGATCATGTCGTCCCTCTTGCCGAGGCGTGGCGTTCCGGCGCAAGCAGCTGGACAACAGACAAACGCGAAGACTTTGCCAACGACTTAAGCGGCCCGCAGCTGATTGCTGTAAGTGCCAGCACCAATCGTTCCAAAGGTGACCAGGATCCATCTACGTGGCAGCCGCCTCGTTCCGGCGCAGCCTGCGGATACTCAAAGTGGTGGATCAGTACGAAGTACAAATGGAGTTTAAGCCTGCAGTCTTCAGAGAAAACAGCGCTTCAGAGCATGCTCAATAGCTGCTCTTATTGATTGTCCCGCTGTTCGAATGAAAAAAAAGAATGGAGGTGCTTTTATGGAAAAGAAGTCAACCACTTTTACAGCATCCCACGGTGTCATGACCTCTGAAGTTGGCGTAGTCAGCGGTGACCTTGAGCTTGTCACAACGTGCGGCGATGACGGCGACCTTACTCTTGCCATCACATATGTTGGAGCTGAGGAGTGGTATTCCCTTCCTGGTGAGAAATACCGGTTGTATGACTTGCGTGATCACGTGGTCATTCACGAGATGCTTGTCAGGGTACTTGAGCGCCCATAAGCATGTACTCGAATTAATTCGCTGGGTTTTGCAATTAATTCATGGGGTTTGCCATTTAATTGGAGGGGTTTTGAAAATAATTCGCGGGGTTTCAAAATGAATTGGAGTTAAATGTGAACTTTCCCATTGAATGAATTAAAAAAGTGCCTGATCCCCGTTGCGTTACTACGTTAGCAAACTGGGGGTCAGGCACTTTTTTCCGGAGACTGCGCATCAAAACGGGCACCTGTATGTACTTCACTGAAGTCGGAAATGATTTCATAGTGTTTGTGCCTAATAGCAAAATCAGGTCCTTAGTAATACTCCACTACAAAACCTAAGTATTAAGCAGTGTTTTAACTGTGATTTTTTTACATAGTTTTATATAAATGGTAAATCATTCTTGTCGAAGAATGGTTCCCGAATAGAATAATAGGAAGCTTTAATAATATGAAAAAACATTTATTATCCAGTATTTTAGCAATCGGACTTATCACTTCATCTGTTCCGGGAGCATCGCTGAAAGTAAAGAATTACCTTATGTAAATGATATTCTTCAAATGCAGCCTGCCGTTTCTTCATCAGAATTATTATCCAGTGTTAAATCTATAGCCAAAAATACTGGAGATACTCAAGAAGCAGTCCTGACACAAATTTATAAAGAGCTGAAGCAAGATCGTGCTCAAGGATTACAGGAAAAACGTAATTCTGGAAAAATGGGCACAATGGGAGGCAGTGGAGGAACTGTATCGGTTGGGAAGAGCACAAAAGGCAACTTTTACTATACTGCATCACAGACAGCTTATTTAAACCATGGTCATGTAGGAATGTATTATGCCAGCAGTACAATAGTTGAATCTGTTCCAAACACTGGAGTTCGCACAATCTCAACAACATCCAGAAAAGTAGACCAAGGCGATGCACAGGTTAAGTCTGTAACAACATCCTCAACAAATCGAAATAATGCAGCAAACTGGGCTTACAGCCGGGTAGGAGTAGATGGATATTCACTTAACTTTGCTACGAATCGCCAAACTTCTCACACTGGAGATAAAAACTGCTCAAAATTAATTTGGTCAGCCTATAAATTAAATGGTAATCTGGACATAGATGTTGATAAAGGGCTTGGAGTATACCCTAGAGATGTTCGTGATTCTAAAGACACTAAACTAGTTCGCAATATTTAAAATATGTTGAAAGGCAATAAGTTAAGTTGACACTTGTTGCCTTTCCTATTAATGGGAGAATATGATGAAAAAAATAGTCATGTCAGGTTTAGCCATTTTTATTTTAGCTGGAGGAATCATTTTCTATATCTTCTCTAATCAGAGTCTTGAAGCATCACAAACCATTGAAAAAGAAGCCATCCAACAAGAAAAATTTTTAAATGACAAACAAGCCGTTATTTATTTTTCTACCACAGCTGACCAGGATATGGATGATAAAGGAATAAGTTATGCGGTCTTTATAAATGATAATGGTCAAGCAGATGCATATAAAATGAACGGACTTGAATTAGGGAATGTATCGGCTGGTGAAAACGAAGTTTTATTAGTAGATAAAAATAAACTTAGATTAATAGGTGATTCATATAAAGAATTCGATATGAAAAGGCCTCAGTTTACCGGAGAAAGAACTGGTTATTTGGAGAAACAAGATCTATATTTTAGTATCTTTAATACCGGAATAAACAACGATGGAGGATATGATTCCAATGTGTACTTTGGAAACAGCGGCGGTTTTAAAAACGATAACATCCCCTATTACATACTAGCCTCTGGTTCAGATCAGAATGAAGTGCCTATATTGACACATGACGTTGAGAAAAATCAATATCACTTCAGAAAAGTAACATTTACAGATAATGGGGTAAGCGTTCAAGAGATTGTTCCACTCGAGAACGAAAAAGGATCAGAATTCGCTAATTTATCGCCAATCGTAAGTGATGAAGAATACTATTATGTAGTGCTCAGTGAAATAGTAAACGATACAAGTGCTAACACTGTACTTGTTCAAATAAATAAAAAAACGCAGGCACAAGAAAAAATAAATTTAACTACATATAAAAATGAAGATAACCTATCTGCTACCATACCTTATAACGCAAAAAACTCTGCCTATCTAAATAACGGGGTCCTTTATTATGCGAATGGATTAGGCGAGGTGTATGCATTCGACACTAAGACTAAAAAATCAAGGATCACATTTACTATCGAGGAAGCACCACAGGACGGTGTGAGACATAATGAGGAAACATTCTTTAAAGATAATCATTTACATGTCGTTAGATTCAATGAAAAAGCCAACAATAAATATTCAATAGAGAAGTATTCATTAGATAATGGTGACAAAATGGATGAATATGAAATTAAAGGCCTTGAGGATATTTTAAATTCTGTACGCGGAAAATCTATTTATTCATATGATTTAAAAGTATTTTAAGGGAAAACCCAGGCTGCTTGCCTGGGTTTTCTGCAATAATAAATTTCCTATCAAAAAATAATCCCCAATCCCGCAAACGCCAAATCCTCACACTCCACCTTCTGTACGTAACTGTCTTTCTCAAATCGATGTGTATACCTGCTCAGTTTGACCATGCCTACATCGTTCTTTGTATAGAAGATAACTGTCGGTCTTTCATTTTCATAAAAGAAAACCGGTCTGAGGGAAGGCGGGATTGTTTTAAATTCAGTCCATTCACCAAGTGTATACAAATAGTCTGTGACACTGTTTGCCTCTCTATATTCTTCCTCATCTATCGGCAAAATATCGCCCGCACTCCAATAGCACCCGTGCCACAGCGCGCCGAACTCCCCGATTTCATGATAGGCAATCGCTGCCTGCAAGTAGGATAACGGCGAATAATCCCCGTCCACTGCCTGCATGACATGATCATAGGCAAAGTCCGGTTTCGGGTGCTCCAAACTATGCTCGTCTGAATACATGCATTCTTCCGGCGGCGGCAGTTCCCGGTCATGCGGAATGGCGTAAACCGCAGCATTTCCATTTCCTCCAGCTGTATATTGATAGGCTCTCAGCTTATACCCTTTTCGAATCTTCAGCTGTGAAAAGCTTTGAATCACACGTTCAGGATTATCTCTGGAAACCGCCCATCCTTCATTGTCATTGTAATACGTGGTAAAAGGACCTTGATATAGATTAGGACGAGTCGCAGCAACCGTAAATTCGAAGATCTCAGATAGATCTTGTGGTTTAACCTCCTGCACATACAATTGCCTGAGATCTTCAATCATAGAATGCTTTTTAGCTGTCAACTGAGGACATACATGATAATAATCGCCATTTTGATTCTTTTTACCGAACGAAGGAATGCCTGCTTGCTTGATTCGCTCCATCCAGCTGCTTTTCAGCTCTTTTAAAAAGGTGTATGTACTACTGCTGTTTAATCCCCACCCGATGCAAATCCAAGGATTCTTATTCAGCTCACTCAGCGGAACCTCCATCTCAGAAGGAAGAACGATCCCTCTTCCTCCAAAATATTCAATTTGAGCAATGGCTTCCCTGTCCTTCGTATTTTGGAGCGTAAACAAATTATACAAATGAATTCTTCCATTTAAAGGCTCAAGATGATAAAAGGCTTCAACCACTTTCACCACTTGTTTCATCGTGGGATCCATGGACATTTGTACGAAAACACTTTCTCCATCGCGCAAATCCTTTACAGCCTCATGACTGGCACTTCCAGGATTCAGCAGCAAAAAACTGCCGATTGACTTTTCGCTCTCACCCCATTGAAGATAAGCAGACTGGCGGAATAGATGATTCTTTTTTTTCAGAAACGTTCCGAATGCTTTTGGCTGGTACATGAATTTGTCACCCCTAATATCAAAAATTTAGATCTCTACTTCACTGAATACCACCGATCCTTAAACGTCTTACTGTCTAACTGACAGACTCCTTGAGCCACAAGCTGATCCATCACCATCGCTGCATATACAAACGACTTCGGTTTTCCGGAGTCATAATATCCTTTAAATGGATGACTGTACTGATCGATCTCCTCACAGATTTCGAGCACACTTATCGTTCCTGTATTTTCTAATAACCGAATAATCTCTCGGTGAATCTCATCCGCGAGTGGAGACTTCACTTTTGGAATCACTGTTAACTTCTTTGGGGCGGCTCTTGTTATCGTTGAAACTGCTGAAGACTGCCGCAGTCCCGCTTTCTCCTTCAAAATCATTCGATTAAGTCTATTAATCTGCCTGTTTAACAAAGGCAGATCGAGGTCAAGGAGATCCTGCACCTCTTCAGGAAAATCAAGGTTCATTGCTTTCGCTTCTGAAAGAATCTTTTGATCCCAGCCATTCATTACTTTATATAGAAGTTCATCCAGTTCAAAATCAATCTGCGTAAACCCTTTGATAATATCCTTCACCACAGATGCCGGAATCCCGGTATGAAATTCAAAATGATCTTTTCCAAATTTCTTGATCTCGCCTGTCTCTGTATTCTTTACAATATACTGAAACCTCAGCGGCATCCCGCACTCACAGCGAAACGGACGATTCCCGAGACCGCCATCAAGCAGCTCAATAAATTCCCAGTCGTTAATTCCCCGGTCAAGCTCCTGCTCAGAACCACTGTAAGTCCCCTTGCTTTTCACAAGCTCATTTGAAAAAAGAGCCCTTTTTCCGCGCTTTAATCGATCAAGCAAATACATCCGCTGCTCTTCTGTCAACTCTTCAAGAATCTCAGCCCGTTCCTCCGCTTCAAAATAAAAATCCATGGATGCCACCTCCTCTGCGTACTATTCGCCCTTATCCAAAGTTTTCCTTGTTAAGATTCTATTAATTTTACAAATGAAATTGCAGGGGCAAATCAGCCGTATTCCTTTTCCATATCATATGGTCACACCCTTCTCCCCAATAATTCTGAAGCAAATAATCAGGGTCGCCAAACTTCTTCTTCCAGACTTTCTGTGCACTCGAATAACCACTATCGAGGCAAAATTCACTGATCCCTTTATTCTGCAAAGTTAGAAGCATGACATTTAAAAGGAGAGTCCCTATCCCTTGTCGTTGATAATCGGGATGAACAAAAACCGTCCCTACCTCATTCAATTCGCCTAACGCGCCATCTGTACAGCTGACAATCAGCTCACTTACAGGACCATATTCAATACAACCGACAATCTCTTTTCCATCTAAACCTATTAAAAAAAACCGATTCTCCCCGCTGCTTTCCAAATCAGCTTTTAAGTATTGTTTCTTGCACGCCAGTTCATCTTTCATGTCCCCTGCCATATCTGATATTCCTTCTTTTTCAAACGTATCCGCAATGACTTTACTGAAAAATTGATTCAGCTCGTCTCTATCTTCTATACTAGGTCTCCTAATATCAATTTTCATATCACTCACTCCCTGACCTTTTAAACAATTCCACTCATCCTATTCCACCTTCTGCTAGGTTTATCCTTCATCTTTCGCTACAATTAAGAGAGGGAGATGATTTGATGATTAAAAATGAAACCATACATATTAGACCTTTTACACTGGAGGACGCAGAAGCAAGACTTCAGCTGCAGCTCAAAAACAGCGCGTTCTTTGAACAATTCTCCATGATCCGCACACCTGACTTTTACACCCTGGAAACACAGCGCACCATGATAGAAGAATACGACCAAAAAAGCAAAGAAGACACCGAATATCAATTCGGCATCTTCCTGAATGAGAACAATCGCTTACTCGGCACCATCAGCCTCTTCCAAGTCATGCGCAGTTCTCTGCAAAACGCGGTGCTCGGCTATTTCCTTGACCAAGACCATAACGGAAAAGGCTACACAACCCAAGCAGTCAAATTACTTGTTCAATACGCTTTTGAAGAACTCAAACTCCACCGCATCGAAGCCGGCGTCATGCCGCACAATATTGGATCTATCCGAGTATTGGAGAAAGCAGGATTTCATAAAGAAGGACTTGCGAGAAAGAATGTGAAGATTAACGGGAAGTGGGAGGATCATGAGGTGTTGGCGATCTTGAATCCTGCTGATGAATAAAAGATGCCTATTCTCGGAGTCAACATGACACAGGAGGGTGCGCTCCAAAACAAGCTTCCAGCGTATATTCAATTTAATTCGCAGGGTTTAGTCATTAATTCATGGGGTTTGCCATTTAATTGGAGGGGTTTTGAAAATAATTCGCGGGGTTTCAATATTAATTGGAGTTAAATGTGAACTTTCCCGATTCTTTACTTTGGAAAGCATCTACTAAGAAATAAAAGAGGTCCGTTCACTTTGAACGAACCTCTTTTCCTTACTTATTGTCCTCAACTAAATGCTTCAGCATCGACAGCTTATTCTCCCAGAACTTCTCATAATAAGCGAGCCACTGCTTCACTTCAGTTAACGGTTCGGGGTGCAGCTGGTAGATCTTTTCACGCCCTTCTTTTCTGCCGGATATGAGTTCAGCTTCCGTCAATATCTGAAGGTGCTTAGTCACAGCTGTTCGGCTCATATCGAAGTGTTCAGCGATTTCAGTTATCGGCCGTTCATCTTCTGCGAGCAGCCTCAATACTTCTCGTCTTGTTGGATCAGCGATTGCTTTAAAGACATCGTGTTTTTCTGCCGGTGCCGCCACTTAGACCTCAACTACCTTTTTCAATCTTTCATTAACAATCCCAACCCAGCCGCCATTCATGCGGTCATGAATAACCGAACTCTTTTCATTCGCTTTTCCAATCACATCATCGTCTTCTTTCCATCCGCTGTGAATCAAGGTGAACTCTGTCTGATCTCCTTTTTCTTCTAAAAGAAACGTTACGACCCAGCCATCGTTATCCCATGCAAAGGAAAGCTTGTACGGCTCATCGATCACTAACACTTTACACGGTGAAGGACCAAAAGGGGACTGAATATGAAACTCATGTCCTTCCTCAGCTTTAAAGTCATTTGGCATGAACCAAGCTGACATACCTTCCGCTGTTGATACAGAATCCCACACTTTTTGAATCGGTGCGTTGAAGATCGCAGTTTGTTTAATATCCGGTAATGTTGCCATGAACGTTCATCTCCTACAATAAATATATAACCATTTGGTTGTACGTTTAGAATATAACACCTTTTGGTTGTATGTCAACATATGAAAGAGGAACTTATCCTACTAGTGGAGAATATTTACAAACGGATTTTTTTAAGAGGAAAGAAATGAAACGAGGGCAACCACAATGACACAACCCAAATCAACGAATAAACGAAACCATCTGCCAATAGATGTGAATGAAGTAGTAGACATCTACTTGAAGATGATAGAGGAAAGACTGCCCAGCGTGCTGGAATCTTTCTATCTCTACGGATCCGTTTCATTAGGTGCTTATCAAGAGGGAGTAAGCGACTTGGATTTTTATGCTGTTGTAAAAGAAAAGCTGACTGAAACTGATGTTGAGATCTTAAAGCAGGTTCATTTAGACATAAAAAAACAGTTTCCAATGCCAAGTTTAGATGGCATGTATGTGACGCGTGATGATCTAGAAGGACGAACCGAAAGAGAGTCCTCATGTCCGTATTTTAATGAAGGCAAACTCCAGATGTACCGGCCTTTCCGCCGAAACTGGATTGATGCTTACCAACTAAAGACATACGGCATCACAATAAAAGGACTTCCAATCAAAACATATAACTTACCCGCAGATTGGAAGCATTTAAAAACGAACTTGGTTGAAAACATCAATGGCTATTGGCTCAACTGGATGAAGGATTGTGAACGTGTCACATCACTCCAATTCCCGGGTCTATATGTGAACGCCAACATGATTGAGTGGGGCGTACTTGGAGTATCAAGGCTTCTTTACTCCATTCGAGAAGAAGATATCACATCAAAAGTGGGGGCCGGGAAATATGCGCTGCGCACGGTTCCAGAAGAGTATCACCAAATCATCACAGAAGCGCTGCGCATTCGGAATGGGAAAAAGTTCTCTCTTTATAGATCGATGATTAAGAGAAGAAATGATGCTTTGAAATTTATGAAGTTTGTGATAAAAGAGTGTAATCTTTTGTAAGAAAGGTATCTGTTTCCGCTCCAAAACAATCCTGCTGCATATATTCAATTTAATTCACAGGGTTTTGTCATTAATCCATGGGGTTTGCCATTTAATTGGAGGGGTTTTGAAAATAATTCGCGGGGTTTCTAAATGAATTGGAGTTAAATGTGAACTTTCTCACTGCATGAACCTCTACCTATATTGCTCAAGCAGTGAGGTCCAAAAAAACGTGCCTGCCCCCTGTTGCGTTAGCAAACTGGGGGAAAGGCACCTATTCCACTCAATAGTGACATGCACTCAAAATCAATCATTTAGCCATAACTCTACATCATCAACATCATTATCTTCATCTTTTGAAATTTCATCGACTCCCGTTCTTTTTGTTCAAGTTAATTATCTAATGACTTCATAGACTGTTCGATTACTTTTCTTAAGTTTGCTTCATTAAAATTCTTAATATTGATCCACCCTCTTTTATCTACTGAATAAGAGTGGACATCTGAAAAATACTTTCCACATACATAACCATTTCCAGTTTCAGTAGAAAATTGAGTGATGACAGTTTTCTGACGTTTTTTTGCATTTGGATGTTTATATGAGATCCTGATGTTATCTTTGTGTTTTCTTTCAATTAGTGATGAATAACTTTTGAAGATTGATAGTTTTTCTGAGACTGAAAGCATATAAAACTCCTTTCATTTCTGATAATACATACCTCATTTTTAATAATACTGGAAATCATTAAAGAGAGTTGATTTTAAATAAATTTAAAACCGCCCAAAAATGAGGACGGTTGACTCTTAAATACTATTTTAAAACCTTACTATCCTTTTTCTCAAAATACTCATGCAAACGATACTCACAAATCTCCTTTGTCCATCTGTACAATTGCAACGCATCATTTTCATTCACTGAAAGATTAAAAGAGAATTTACCTTCATTAAAGATAACCAATCCATTCGAACTTCCGCTCCATTTAGTCATCGGCATATCTCTTATGAGTTTGGATACTTTATTCAAATCTCCGTTCCACATTTCCATTGCTGCTTTTCCTGAAAAATCAATGTTTCTTCTATATTCTTTTTCGGTCAAATAGTTAAAGAAAAATGGCGCCGTCTCTTCCGAAGTAACAGGCTTCAGCCAGTTTTCAGGACCTTTGTTAAGCATATAGAGAAGCACGATCATTTTGTAGCTCTTCGTCATCCCTGTCTTCTCAACTTCAGTAAACCAATCCTTATATGCTTCAAAAACCCTTCTCTCATTTTCATTGAGCTCATCTGCCCAATTTAAGAAAGCTGGGTAAGATTTAAACTCACTTTTATAAGCTGAAGCTGGCTCTGCTCCCTTTAAATGAAGCTCTAAATAAGATGGTCTTTTCCCTAGTTCTTCTTTTACCTTATTGTAATTAGCCAGCAGCATCTCTTTTCTCGACTGCTTCTTCCTCATCATTTCATTCAGCAAATCAATGACTTTCATCTCTAAATCAAGCACACAATTTGCAGGCAACGTTGGCAAAACACCAGAATTTTTCTTATCAAATGCTAATGGAACCCTTAATAAACTAAGCTTTAGGTCTGCATTTCGATAGTTTCCGATTAAATCGATAATGACACATTTTTCTTTATCAGGATGAAGCCTTAGTCCGCGTCCTATTTGCTGGGTAAACACGGTCAATGATTCTGTCGGTCTTACAAATAAAAGAGTGTCTACAGACGGGATATCAACCCCTTCATTGAAAAGGTTCACTGTGAAAATCGCATCCAGTTCCCCTCGATCAAGCTGTTCTATAAAGAAATTCCGATTGAGTACTTTGTACTGTGAATGCAGGCTTACTGTTCTGTATCCTCTATCTGAAAAAGCCTGTGATAAAAAGTCAGCTTGTCGAATAGAAGAACAAAAGACGATCGTCCGTGACTGTTTATGAGTCTCCCAGGCCTCTATGATTTTATCAGCCATCCCTTGTCTGAGCTGTGCGGCCAATAGCTCTTCTTCATCATATCTTGTACCCAGCCACGAAATCCTGGAGTAATCTGTATCATCGTATACACCAACATACTTAAATGCAGACAGCCAATCCTTTTCAATCGCTTCAAGAAAGTCAATTTTATACGCAACATTTCCTTTACAGAGATCGTACACATCTCGATTATCATTGCGATCTGGAGTGGCTGTAATTCCCAGAAGAAATGTTGGTTTGAAATAATTGATAACTTTTTGGTAGGAAGCTGCAGCCGCATGATGAAATTCATCTACAATAATTAAATCAAACTCATGCGGATCAAACACTTCTAAATGCTTTTTTCTGCTTAAGGTCTGGATAGAAGCAAAAATTATAGATGCTTTTGAATCTTTTATTCTGCCATTATAGATTCCGAGCGAACGATTTTGGATGATCTTTTCAAAAGAAGACTTTGCCTGATAAAGAATTTCTTCTAAATGAGCGATAAATAAAATCCTTGGAAACTTCTCTGCAAAAAATCCCGCTAAGTATGTTTTCCCCAATCCGGTTGCCATTCCGATCATTGCGGAATCGTATCCTGATTAATAGACCGTGTTTAATTCTTAATGCTTCGATTTGTGCAAATCTTGGCTGTATGGATCCGTAAATGACGGGAGGCTCTTTAACAATATCTGCTTTTTCGTCTGAAACAGGAAGCATTAAATCCTGTTCTTCTAATGTCGTCCACTTTTTCACGAGTTGAGGAGTTTTCACATGGAAGATTTCATATTCTGACTTATACAATTCTGCCGTCACTTTATTTAAAGAAATCGTCTGTCCATGATGAAAAACTTCAAGAAACGTCTGAGCTGCGGTTAAAAATAAGTCCCCATCAGACTCTTCATCTACTTCTACGTTCCATTCATAACCCTTCGTTAGAGCAGACCTAGAAAGATTAGAAGAACCAATAATTGATGTCCCATTTCTCTCATCTTCAAATAAATAGGCTTTTGGATGAAAACTGACTCCATTGCTTTTCCACATCCGAACTTCAATTGATGGATGGATTGCAGCAAGCTTCTCGATCGCTTCAGGCTGAGTAATATACAAATAATCTCCTGTACAGATTTTGATGTCGGCGTTCCGCTCAGCTGCTTTCAGCAATGGCTTCTCTAGTAAATCCACGCCAGATTTCATGAGAAAGGATGTTAAGATATAAATGGTATCAGCTGTTTCTATTTTTTCGATCAGCCGCTCAACAAGTTGATTGGTTATTAACTGAACTCTACTCAATCTTCAACATCCACCAAGAAAATTCGTTCTTCGAATCCCACGCGTTTCTCAGCTTTCCTCTTGCGAATTTCTTCTACTTCATGAATGGAAGAACCATGAACAGCAGCGAACGCATGGAGAATCTCAAGGACATCTGCAAGCTCCTCCAAAGCTTCTTCATTAGTTTCAGCTGACATATACTCTTCAAGTTCTTCATAACTTTTCTTTTTCAATTCTTTTATGTAGTCTTCTTGAGTCAATATTGTCGTATTAAATGATTTTCCTGTACGTTCGATTACTTCCGGAATACGGTCTCGGACTAGTTTGTTGTAGGTTGGCATTAGAGAACTCCTTCAAGACATATTTTTTCTAATTAATCCCTATTTTACAGGATTAGAGATAATAGAAAAATCTTTTTCGACTTGTTCTCTATGATAAAATATAATTGAAATTATTTACGAGGAGGATTCCACCTTGAAAAAATCACTAAAAGTCGTCGCAGCAATCATCGAAAATGATCAAAACGAAATCCTCTGCGCGTTAAGATCTCCAGAGATGGCCATCCCGAACATGTGGGAGTTTCCTGGCGGGAAGGTCGAGAAGGATGAAGATATTTATTCTGCTTTGATTCGAGAGATTAATGAGGAATTAGGATGTACGATTGAAACTGATTATTTATTTCACGAACATACTCATGAATATGAAACCTTTATCATTACTCTTTTATGCATTAAAACTCGGATCACTGAAGGGTCTCCTGAGCCGAGTGAGCATTCTAAATTGATTTGGCTGAAGCGTGAAAATCTTGCTTCATTAAATTGGGCACCAGCTGATGTTCCGGCAGTTGAAGCTTTAATAAACGAAAAAATAGTCTTCTCACATTGAGAAGACTATACTTTTTAAACGAACAACTTATTTACTTCATCCTTCTTTTTCAGAGAGATTACATACTGTACTTTATAATATTCTTGTCAATAATTTATCAAATTAAAAGTAACTTTTGAAAAATTATTTTATGTTTGGGGCCAATTAAAATCCTTTTTATAATACACACTCTTAAGCTTAGATAAATCATGCTCCCACTCACTTAATGAATAACTGAATTTATCCCGGCCGTTTTTTTGGCCTTTTCTGAGCTTGATGTGAGATGCAATTGTATACGCAACTTTTTTCAAACCTAATTTTGGAACAGCACTTTGAAGGATTTCCCACCTTTTTTGTCTGGTTATGCCTGTAATCTTGTATCCCATAATCATTAAAGCGCTTTTATCATTGAGAATACTGTCCTGTCTATCTTGCTTGCTGAGAAACTTCTGTAGCGGGCCATGCAAAGGCGTTCTTATTGTTGCTATTACTTTGTTCCTTGATCTCCTTCTTTTTCTTCTTTTCATCCCTTGATACTGAATCTGTGTATTCTCTAACCTTAGGAGTGAGATTACCGTTTTCACTCATAATTTGTCTTACCTCTTTACGGGTAAGAAATACTTTTGTATTATCTGGAGAAGTAAAGGCCATTTTATCTGTGTAGCCTGTTGCTATGCTTTCTCTTAATCCTTTAAATAAAGGTAGATTAACATTAGATTTTTTAAGCTTGTATTTATTAATAAAATGATTTAATTTTTTTTCTTCAATTACGTAAAGCTTGTTTTTGTAAGGTCTCCTTTTGACGGCTGCTTTATCAGGCTTTTGCTTTTGTTCAAGAGCCGCAGCTGTTTCGTTATTTAGTTTATCTGTAAAAGATTTTGTGATTTTTTCTATAACAAGTTTCTTTTCATTAGAATTAAATATAGATGTTTTTCTAAATTTCTCTATTTTACCATTCAGTATGCCCTTATTTATTCCATTAGCATTAATTAAATAGAAATACAGATTCAGTTCAATAGCTTCTTTATTGAAACTCTTTAATGATTTCTTTGAATAATCTATTAAATCTTCATCAAAGCCGAATAAGTAGGCGTACCACAGTAGAAAAGCGAAATCCTTATCATTAAACCGGCTTTCCAACTTATACCACTGTAAATCCATAATAGATATGAGAGAGGACTTTAATTCATCAACAAGATCTAACATTAGCAAAACTCTTATGTACTTTTTTATAAGCGTTTTATTCTGAGTTGACAAAATGTAATCAAAAACTGCTGTGTGCTCCATTTTTAAAAACAACAGCAACCGGTTCTTGTTCTTGATTATTTCACTCTCCTTAAGCTTTAATATTATATCCAAGATAACTAAAACCGCCTGCTTATTAAGTTCGTGATAATCCGATATTTCTTCCAATAAAATATGTTCTGCAAGCGCCATAAACTTTTCATCTGTTCGGTTGTAATTAAGAGTTAGGATCTTTGGATTACGCACTATCAAATTTAATAAATAAATAAGTATTTCAATTTTTTTGTTTTCCAATAACATCTCACAAATCAGCATAAACAGATACGATTTATCCTGTGAAGGAAATTCTGTCCACTCTTCAGCCAATTGATAAACAGATCCTACTACCAGCTTTTCTATCGTATGAACAAAGAAAGCGTAATCATTTTTTTCTTGACCTATTTCATTTTTCTGTTTTTTTAAAAGCTGCTTGTTTTCATTTTCCAGAAATTCAATTCTCTTTAATAATTCAGCTGTCTTTTTCTTTGATTCACCTTGCAGATGCTCATAGTGTTCTATTAATTTCCCAAGTTCATTGTCCATCATTTTTAATATTAATTCTTTATTAGTCACTATTATTTTACCCCTCGTATAATACTAGTCCTAATGTATCAGGTGCTATTTAAATATATAACACCAACCTAAAAATATCCATAATATCCTTAAATTTCATATACCTATTGTTAATATAAATGAGAAATTTTTCTTGAATTTATTCATAATTATGGAATAGAAATAGAATATATTGTACTATTAATTTAGGATTTATTTTCCAAATAATTTAGAAATATATTTTATTATGGGGGCTGCTTAATGCTAAGATCAGGAAATAAAATTGAGATAACTCTGAAAGATGTACACTTGAACTGGGGAACTGAAGGAGCGTCAAGATCTGCAAGAGTCAGAAATCCTTACGAATCTTACATTCCGATCAGCATGGAGCATGCAAAAAGGTTTAATATTCTCAAAGGCGAAACTTTTGAATGTATTTCAGATGACGGTTATTTCGAAGGAGATATGAAAGCGACTGGTTCGCAGGGAAATTTAAAACAATACGGTAAAAACCTTGTCAGGTCAGGAAACATGAGAGCATTGGGGTATTGGCTTAAAGACAGAAAAAATGCAAGACCAGGTGATAAAGTAGTAATTGAGTTTATTGAAGAGAACAAGATCACCATTTCATTCTGCAAAAACACAATATAAAAACGCGGGGTTATAAAAACCGCGTTTTTATTATTGTCAATCTATACACCTGCAAAAGTAAAAGTAGCCTGTTTTTCAGAAGATGATATATCTTTAAATTTTATGAGCTGCTTGTCCCTTAAATTTTGGAGCTGTAATTTTGGTTCAGGTTTTACAAATTCATAACTGATTCCGGCAAACGTTTTTAATATTGCTTCAAATACAATCTTCGCACCATCAGGAGGCACTGCCATACCAATTTGTTTTCTAACAGCCTCTTTGCTTCCCACAAATTGAAATTCGTCCGGAAACGTCTGAAGTCTTGCTCTTTCCCTGTTTGTAAGCGCACGCGGCTCTTCCCAGTGATACATATGCGTTCCTCCCCCACCACTTCCGGTAACAGTGTATGCTGGTTTGGATGGATCAAGCCTTTTGTATATAGAACTGAGTCTTGCTCCTTTAACTTTCAGCTGCAGATGCTGGGGTATTCCTGGGTACCAGGCATTACAGCCTGGAGGTATATAGCTGAGCATTTCTTTCACACGATCTGTATGCTTGGGCATTTCATGATTGTACGCTTCTTCCGTAATAGGAGGGTCTTCAATAGCTTCTTTTGAACTTTTATATTTTACCCCTGATTCTGACAGAGGCTTTGGTATATGATATTTTATGCCTTCCTTAGCGTAATCATTTCGTATTCCCACAATAATGATCCGATGCCTCGCCTGCGGAATTCCATATTCTTCAAATTTATATAAATGAGGTGTAAGTTCATAGCCGCAGCTTTCAAGTTCAGTAAGAATCTGTATAAAAGCTTGTCCCTCATTTGCACTTTGAAGACCACCTACGTTCTCAGCAACAAAAAACATGGGCTGATATTCTTTAAGCACCTTTACTCCATAAGAATAAAGAGGTCCGTATGTACCATCCAGTCCGTGCTTTTCACCCACAAGACTGTAGTCATTGCATGGAAATCCAAATGCAAAGCAATCTATTTCACCAAGAACAGATTTATCTCCTATAGGAAGGTCTTCTACAGGTCCGCAGTGAACAGATGATTCATCCTGATTGCCGCAAATATTTAATCTGTAAGTATCGCACGCAGTTGAGTCATAATCATTTGACCATAAGTGTTCAATACCCCAGAATTCCTTTGTTTCAGGATGAATAAATCCCGCTTTCTTTGCTCCGAGACTCAGACCGCCTGGGCCGTTAAAAAGCTCTCCTTTTTTAAAAATCACGTAATTCTCTCCTTTAAAGTATGCGAAAGTATGTTCTTGCATACTTCTATGCTACTATTTTACACTTAAACACTATAAAAATATAGTGATAATTCCTGATTATAATAGTCTTTCTACAGGGAAAGAAGTTTGTATACATGGCAGTCAGGAGGTATTAAAATGGCAGATTCAATAACCAGAGAACAAAGAAGAAAAAACATGCAGGCGATACGGTCACAGTCTAAACTTGAAAATAAAGTGTCAAGGGAGCTCTGGAAAAAAGGATACAGGTTTAGAAAAAATGATAAAACTCTTTTTGGAAAGCCTGATATTTCAATTAAAAAATATAAAGTAGTAATTTTCATCGATTCATGTTTTTGGCACGCTTGCGAAATACACGGAAACCGCCCAAAAACCAACCAGGACTTTTGGGATGAAAAACTAGCAAGAAACAAGAAAAGAGACCTGGAAGTAAATCAATACTATATTGATAGAAACTGGAACATTAAAAGAGTATGGGAACACGAAATAAAAGAGGACCTATGTAAAGTGGCTGATGAACTGACAGACTTTATTGATCAATGCAAAAAAGAGACACCTGTATAGATGTCTCTCATAAATTAATCATTCCAGTTACTGTACTCCAGTCCTGTCAGATCAATTTCGTAGGTTATCTTAGTAATTTCATGAGGGAGTTTCCCTTCTTTAAAAGAAGATGCATCGATTCTTGGGAAACCCTTCCCGGCATGATACTTTCTGATTTCTAAAAGTTTATATTTTTTATTTCTTGCACTTGAGCCAGGTTCAAATCCCATAGTTGACAAACCCTCATTAAGAATATCTTCATCTACACCTTTTGAGACCAGCATGTTAACCATATCAGAAATAGATATTCCATTATCTGACGGCTCAAATCTGCAGAAGACCAGATATAGAGGCTTATTATCTGTCTGAAGCTGGAATTGCGAATTGATTTTTACTGTATTGTCATACCTGTTTAATGTTGCTTTGACCTCATAGTTGCATCCTCCGGCTTCAATATCCTGAGTGGATCTGTTTTTAGCAGCCCAGACTGGAGCACAGCCTTCATCAAGCAATTTTCCCAAAGTTTTCAGCTCTCCTAGAACACTGTACGGAGTTTTTTCATGCACTGCATTTCCAAGCAGCGTCTTCCAGTTATTCCACCAAGATGCAGGTTCTGATATCAGCTTGCGCCTTTCCCTGCCGTCATCACCTGGATCAACAAACTGTGCACATACAGCTGCAAACTCATATCTAAGTGATTCAACATCCGATGTTAGCAACAGTACCGGAACTTCTTTATTTTCTATAGTTATATAATTGGACCAAAGCTTTACATTTGCAAAACTTTCGGAGACTTCTATAAATTTCTCTAAAGGCACGCCTATACCATACCAGTCTCTGCTTCTGATAACCCATGCAGGAAACTCATTTTTTGCTGTTTCAACCGGAAGAGCATAGTTCTGCTTTGTTTCCGCAATAAGGTGCCTGATCTCTGTCAGCATATCCACTTTTTTTACCTTCTTCCTTGATTCCCGTAAGATTTTCTTTCATAGCCTGGGCTACTGCAAAAGCCAATAACGGAGGCACAGCGTTTCCGATTTGTCTGAAAGCATCACCCATTGGACACTGAAAAAGAAAACCATCAGGAAAAGATTGAAGTCTCGCTGCTTCCCTAACTGATATTCCCCTTGGTTCCCAAGGATGAAGATGGCTGTATGTGTCTGTACTTAAATGGGCCACCAGTGTGTGGGAAGGCTGGTTATAAGACAGCTTTCTCCACTTAGTGTGAAACTTCTCTTTACTGTAAGGCGGCACTGTTTTCTTTTTTAATTGCCTGTACATTTCAGGGTTTTCTTTTTCAACAACAGAATAAAGCCGGCACTTTTCTTCTAAAATTTTCTCTGCAATCTTTGAAGCCGCTAGGTAATCATCACCAGGACTCATCCTCCCAAATATCGGAAAGTCTCTCGCCGTATTTCTGAACCCATGGCCGGAAATCATTTTTTCTTCTCTTCCAAACCAGTTTCTCATAAGTTGCTGGTAGTCATTTTGGACAGCACCATTGTATTCAAAAGAAATATACGGTTTGTAAAGGTGATAATTGCCTGAAGCATCTGGAAAAAGTTCTGGAAGATCAGAAAGTGCTTCTCCGGAAGTCACCCATGCAGGCAAACCTGCATGAGAAGGATTAGGCATTCTAAAATTTTTATTTTTTCTTAATTTCTTTATACGCAATTGTCCCGGGGTAATCTCACTTTCTCTTCCAAAGTGTGTAGGTTCTGGCAGCTTAATAGAATGTCCGGCTGATTTTTTCACAGCCATCACAAAAACCCGTTCCCTTTTTTGAGGGACACCATAGTCTGCAGCATTTAATATTGTCCAGCAGGCTTCATAGCCCTTCTCTTCCAGAATTTCGCAGACATGCTGGGGAATGTTGATTCCTCCGTAATTTACCGCTTCAGGGACATTCTCCATAACAATACCTTTGGCATCCAGCTCCAATGCGAACCTCAGGAAATCCTGGAATAAAAAACCTCGGGAGTCATTAGTATGCTTTCTGTTTTCTCCAAGTGATCTCAGTTTCGCTCTGCCGATCTGTGAATATGCCTGGCACGGCGGCCCACCCACAACGATACAGCCCCTCTCACCAATCTCACTTTTCAGGACTGAAGAATCCAGGGTTGTGATATCACCACAAATATGCTTCTTATCTATACCGTCACGCCAGTGAAGATTATAAGAAGCAGTGTTCGCTGCAGATTGGGACATTTCGATCCCCTGGGCAATTTTATAGCCTGCAGTTTTAAACCCAAAAGAAAGGCCTCCGCATCCAGAGAATAAGTCAATTACTTCAGGGAGATTATTCTTTTTATCAAGTTCATTATTCAAAGTAGTTAAATAATCCTTTAACATAATTCTCTTCGCCACCAATAAACAGACCTGGTTCTATTACTTTAATCCTGGCGGTATTCAGTTTCATCACCCTTCTGAAAACCTGTGAACTTCTCTTCTTCTGTTCTGTATCCAGTGAACCATAAAATGACATAATTTCTCTACAGAGATCAACCCTGTATCCTGATGGACCCGATCTTTCTACCAGCTGTACTATCTCATCAGTTGTATTTCCTTTAAGAGTTTTAAATGTTTCTTGAGCACTCCCCTGCCATGAAAGATGGATATACCACCATAATGCCTTTAGCCAGATTCTGCGGGTTTCTTTCCAATACCTACCCGGATTGTCTCCCCATCTCAAATAAACAAGATCTGGAACAACTTTTAGTGACAAAAATCTCCAGACACCATTATCTGAAGCATGTCTTATCGTAAATCCGAAATTATGATTTAAAATTTCATATAATTTCAGTCCAAAAAGAAGATCAAAATCATAACCTGCACTCTTAATTTCATAATTTTGCAAGTCTAATTCCTGTAAAACTTCTTCTGCAGCTTTAATCAATTCACTGCGAAGAATTTCATACTCAGAATCATAGGGCACTGACGGTTCTGACTTCCAGCCTTCCATAACCTTCTCTGATTCAGATTTACTAATCGTTTTCCATTTCATACTTATCCCTCTTATTTGTTATTGGACCCTGGAGTCAAAATCTTTTCTAATTGATTGGGCAAGACTTTCAGGACTCCCTGGATCCCAGTTAAATGTGCTGATGAAATAATAAACAGCCTGGGAAATGCTACCAGTTTCAAAGTTTTTTCCGTTTATGGTTTCATCCCAATACTCGCTGTCTTTAACTTTTAGAATAATAATATGCAGAGCACTTGCTATTATATCCATCAACAGCGGAGATTCAAATATCCCATTCTCAAGGTTCAACAGTTTATAGCTGGAATGTGATTTATTCAGACATATTCTTACATTTTCTTCATCAAAACTGTCTGCCTGCGGATCAGTCCAATCACATACTACCCACCATAGAGGCTGTGACGGATCTTTAACTTCCACAATTGGGAAAACTGATCCGTTACCTTCTAAAATAACTATAAATTCATCAATATTACCCATTACCATACCTGATACATTTGCAAGATGTGTCTCATTCTCCCGGATTGAACCTGGTGTCTTTAAGAAAAGAACTGTTCGAAAAGAGATATTCCCTTTAAGATGCCCGGGAGGGAATGAATGGCTGAGTTTAAAGCTGATTTCTTCGTTTGAATTCTCCCCGAACGCCCCTATTTCAACGGCACCTCTTTGATTGGAAGTTTTCGAAGTCCAAATCAAAGCTACTCCCAGTTCGGCGTCATTACACGCAATTCCGTTAACACCAAACAAGAAAGCAGGATTTTTAATAAACAGTTTTCTTTCTATGATTAGTTCATGCTCATCAGGATCCCATTCATTCTTCTCATCTGATAATTGGAGATAACTGCTGTTATGGCCTTCAGCCTGCCTTGCTTCAAGCAGGTGTTCAAAACCTTCTTTGCGGTATTTAAATTCATAAAAACCGGACAAAAACCCCATTTTTTGTGTTAGTTCTTCCGTGAGTTCCGGAAAAAAATTGAGTGTCATATTCATTTTTTCCCATCCCCTTCTGAACTAATTGTAAGACCGCCTTTTATATTTCTGTCCCTGCTTATAAAAGAAGCCTTTCCTTTTAGTGTATATCCATTTTTATCGATAAGGCTCAATGTTACCCCATAAGGAATTTGAAACCTTTCAGTCTTTAAGACTTGCATATGAACGTTTCCGTAAGAAACTTTGGAAGAATCCCTGTCCACAATAAAACTTCCGGGGGACTGTTTTACTGCTTTTCCGCCAGGATGGACAGAACTTATTTGAACTCTTTCAAGTCTCAGAGGAAACTCTTTGCCTATTACGTTTTTCATTTCCCAAAAATCTGCGCTGATGCCTCCGGACTCTGAAAGAACCTGAAGCTGCATTCCCAAAGTTTGTTTTTGGCCAAAAGACAATTCAAATTCAAGATGAACCAGTCCATCTGAATATTGAGGACTCCCAATAAACTTCAGGCCATAATTTACCCGTCTTCCGCTCTGACCATCTTTTCCGCCTTTACCTCCGCCTGGAAGCGTACTCTTTGTTCCAAAGTTTTCAGGCGGCAGCAACATTCCCGCCAATGACCTGCCGAGAGCCATGTTTTTATTTTTATATAAGTCATTATTTGTTTTTACGAACTTCGCGCTGATAAACTTTCTTACCTGTCTCTGTATCTTTGATACTATAAATGGTTTGTAAAAATCATAGGTCCAGTCCGTCCAGGAGGTATGATCCGCCTTTTCACTTTTTCGGATATATTCTTCAAGAGTAATTTTTTTATCAGTATTTTTTAGCGTGTTTGTGGACTTCGCCACAAAAATACCGATTATAAATTCATTTGGATTGGTTTTAGGAATTCCGTCAACCCATTCTCCTGTAGTTTCATAGCCAACAATCATGCCTGGCTTTCTCACATACATAATTATTGGAAAGTTAGAGTCAGACGGCAAGTCATATTTATTAAATTGAATATACGGACTTGTGTTATTATGCGGATAAGTCATCAGCAGCTGCTCTTTAGACACTTTTACATATGAAATAAAACCTGCAGTTGTATCTTCATTGAACATATTTCTAAGAGCTATTCTTTCAGTTGTAACTTCTATGCCTTGAAGAATATCTGCAGTATGTTCAGATGCTTCTGCTAAAGGTATTCGGTTATAAAGTGCCTGTACTATACTGAATAAAGGAAGCATTTCCGCTGATTCAATTTCTTTTCCGTTTACACTGGCATCCAGCCACCTTCCGTACGGATAGGAAGGGTTCATGAGCCTCGGAGCATACCATCTCTGTACAGCCACTTTTATATAGTCCTGGATAGAATGACTCCACCAGGTTCTTGTATAAGAACTGTTATCTTCTTCGGACTGACTTTCAGGAAGGATACCTTCAAGTAGGTTTTGCTCATTAATATACGGTATGATAATGGCAGTTCCTGTTTCATCACCTGTAAAGGGTCTGGAATTAAACACACTTAAGATTTTCTGTATTTCGTTTTCATCCGTAAGAGGCTTGGTGGATTTTTCATCAGCAGGCTGTCCCCACCAGGCAATTCCTCTTTTCGGTTTTCCATCATTCAAATTGATTAAAGAATCCGGATTTCTTTCATCCTCCACAAGACACGCTGCAAGTCTTGAAGAATAACTTCCATCTTCATCTTTTACTCTGCTGTAGTAAAATACCAGACCGATACCAATTCTGAAATAAACTGTCTTGCCCAGTCCCCAGGAGCCCCCTGCCCCCTCTTTCTGCTGGGGCATGCTGATTTCATATACCAGTTTCAAAAGGTTTCCAAAATGGTCATCTACAACATCGTTATAGTGTAAAGGTCCCGTCAGTCCTACAGTATTTGAATCTCTAATCTCCAAAAGTTTGTAAGTGTCATCCGGAAATTTATTATTGATATTATCTTTGATTCCGTCCAGGTGTTCATTAATTTCTAATGAACTGAAGTTCCTCACCGAGAAATCAATATTTACTTTGCCTGAACCAGCAAGCGCAGCATCCAGGCTGTTCTGTACGGATTCCCTGACCAGCAAGTCAAGGATAGGCATATCATTGTTTTGAATGAGCCTCAGCAGAGAGCTCCCTCTCTCTGACATTCTTGCATGTTCAGCTACCTCAATTTTCACTCTTCATCGCTCCAGTTTTCTTCCTGCTTAATTGCTTTTGGATCAATTTTTATTGTAAGCACTTTTGCAAAGCCGTTTCTTTTCCTTACTCCCGGAATGAAAATACATAATCCTATTATATCTTCCACTGCATTCAGGTCTACCCTTTGCTCCTGACTCTTTCTTGCTTTTGAGTCTTTTGAAATTCTGTATATAATTAGCTGCGGTGTTTTTTCCAGACCGCTTTCCATTCGGATTTCATCGACCTCAACAGTACTGATGGATTTCTTTAATTTCTCCTGTGAAGATGGTGACAAAAGATTCTCGCGCACATCAGCCAGTAAATCTGTCGGGGCTCTTAGAGCACCGATATTAATTACATCCTCGTCAGGGTTATTCGTTTTTTTTCTTGAACGATTAACTTTACCGACACTGCCTGCATTAAGTATCCAGGTATCTTTACTGGTTTCATTTCCAGCAACTATAATATTCCAGTCATCCAGTTCTTCTTCAGAGGAAACCTTCATTATCCATTCGGAAAAAGCATCGATTTCATTAAAGACTCTTGATCTTTGATGAAAATTAAATGCACTTAAATATTCTTTAAGTACTCCAGCAAATTTCACATTTCTCCAGATAAGAGCATTAAGGCGTGATTTTTCAGCTTTCCCAAGACTGTTTATAAAGTTATCGGTCAGCTCGATATTTTGTTTAAGATTATCCATATTATTTTCAAAGAATATTGTCTGACTGCTAACGCCTGTAAAATCCATTTCTATTTCGTTTGCACTTTGCATTCTGTTTTTGGCAGTAATTTTCAGCCATGCAGCATTAGGCGTGTTTTTAATTTTCGGTCCAACTTCAAGGGGATTACCTCCAGCTACTTCAAACCTGCAAAGATCTTCTCTTAATTCCATTTCTAACTGGGACAAAAATCTGAATTTTCCAACTGTATCATTGGTCATCCAGATTCTTGGAAACAGCTCGTAGCCTCTTCTGTACCCGAACCATCGTCCCATTTGCATTAGTGAATCAGCTTGTAAGGTTGATCTTAGAAAATATGTGCTTACAAGACCTTCAATTGTAAGCCCCCTGGAGAGAGTGCTTCCACCTACAATAATAAAAGCAGGCGCTGGTGAAGGATACGGTCCTTGTTCCGGATCAGGGTATGCAAGACGCACAAACATTCCTTCTTCATTTACACCATTATTTGCACAGTTGTCCACACATAAATGAATGTGAGACTTATATGAAAAGCTTCCGTCCTCTCCCAAAGGAATATGTGTAACTTCTTCCAGGAGAACTTCAATATTTGAGACTATTGAATTGAATTCAGGATAAATATTAATTTCTTCATCCGGTCGTCCGTATTCAGGATATGCTTCTCGGAAAGATTCCAGTGAAAGCTCCTTTTTTTCTTTATTCCATAAATTTTTGCATTTTTCCATAAGCTCGTTTCTGTCTATAGCGTCTATCCAGTTTCTTATTGCTTCCGAGACCTCTTTATGGTGCGATTGTTTTTGGCTAGTATGAACCAGCATGCTTATCGGTTTACGATGTCCCAAATACCTCATTGCTGCAGCAGAGCATAAAAACCAGCAAATTGAATCTTTTAGACTTCCAGGAATTGAAACTGCTTCTCCATTATGTAAAAGCTTTATCTCATCCAAATCACTTTCACTGATGGTTCGAACAATATTTATGCCGTCAGAATCCTCAGTACCCTCTATTCCAAAAATTTGCCTTGGCCCAAAATATTCATTTGAAGGCTGAAGCGTCCTAATAAAATTCCTCGGGTAAAGTGACTCAGGAGCAGATTCGTTTAGAAAATTTGCATAAGGTGTGGCGGTATAGCTGATATAATTCATTGACTTGACCTTTGTTTCGCAAGAATTGCTATTAGGCTTTTTTCCCTCAACAAGATTTACAATAAGGTTATTAATTCTGGCTCTTTCTTTCTTATTAATATCTGCTGTATTGATACTTGCCTGATCTGCTTCATCATCTATCACAATGACTTTCATCTGTCTGTGCTTGTTTGAATCCTGCTGCATCCACTCAATGAGGTTCTTCAAACGGCCTGCGTTCTTCAGGCAAACCGTAAAATACCTCATTATTGACGTTTCTTCAAAGTGTAGATCCTGAGCCCTTTGCCCCATTGATGTCCTTTTGGAAAGATGCTCAAGACCAGACCAATTAATATTACCGGGTCTGTTTAAATCGTTAAAAAGCCGTGACTGGGTTTGTTTTCTTAAGTTTTCAATCGTGCCTGAAAGCACAACAAAGAAATTCCATCCCCAGTCTGCAGCCATGGCCATTAAAGCCGCCATATTAGCTGTTTTTCCAGATTGGACATGTCCAATTACAAGCCCTTTAACAGGCTCTGCATTTGCAGAATTAATATTCAGTCTTCTCAGCACACCGATGGTAGCGCTTTCGATTTCATTTACTGAATCTAAATGGAATCCCGTATCAATCAGATGTTTTCTGTACAGTTGCCACGATGATCGCGAATCAGCTGGTACCGTTACCTCGCTGTCATGATTATCATCAATTAAAAAAGCTTTTCTGTCTTTTATATATATCTCTAAACCTTTTTCTTCAGAGTTCTTTTCAGACTCCACCAATTGAAACCAAAGATCATTGTTCAAAGCTACTGGCCAAAAATTTAATTCTTTTTGTAATTCCAGGAATTTTTGAAGTCCATCTTCATTTTCCTTTAATGCCGTTCTTATTAAGTCCCAAGAAATCCCTTGAACCCTTGCATTGATGATCCAATCCCTGCATCTATCGAAATGAGGCAAACTTACATTAGTCATAATGCCCTCCATTTAAACTCTTTTAATACTATCAATATATATATATCATAACCTCTTGAAATATCCAAGTTAATCCAGTGAAAACACGTGATGAAATATCCATTTCTTTATACCTACTACAAATCAATAATGAAAAGAGAGTACATTATAAAGATATATTGTTCTATTTGTCATTTCCATAATAGGAATTTACGATCAGTTTTTCTTCAACGATCATATTAAGTCTCCTGACGAACTGATATAGTAGGTTGTAAGTAAAATTCTACTATATTAGGAAGAAATAAAAATAGATGCAACAATTTGTTTGGAAGTCTTTATTTCATTCGTATTAGAATGCATGAAAGAGTAAAAGGTGAAGAGATGGAAAATATTAAACAAACCATTGTAGAAGCCATACAAAATTATCACACCATCATCATCCACCGCCACATCCACCCCGATCTCGACGCCATCGGATCCCAGGCAGGCATGCAGAGAACATTAAAACATTCTTTCCCTGACAAAACCGTATACGCCGCAGGCAACGACGAAAAAAGTCTTCTATTCATCAATAAAATGGACGTCATCCCAGATGAAGCATACAAAGAAGCTTTAGTCATTGTCTGTGACACTGCCGAAACTTCACGTATTTGCGACCAGCGCTTTTCTAAAGGAGCCATGCTGATAAAAATAGATCATCATCCTAATCATGAACCATACGGCGATCTCTTATGGGTCGACCCTTCCTACAGCTCGGCCAGTGAGATGCTGGTTGATTTGTTTTTGGAGTATCCAGAAGTTTTTCGGATTAATAAAGAGGCAGCCGGGGCTTTGTATACCGGGATTATTGGGGATACTGGACGTATGCTGAACGGGAAGGTTTCGCCGCGTACTTTGAGGGCTGTTAAGGCCTTGCGGAAGTTTCGTTTTCAGCCTGAACGGATTCATAATGAGCTGAATAAGAAAAGCAGCGGTGTTGCTCGGTTACGCGAGGCGATTTTAAGGACTTTTAAGGTGACGGAGCATGGGGTTGCCTATATTTTTTTAACGGAGGAGAAACTGTCTGCTTATGGGGTGGATCAAGCGGAAGCGGCTAATCTTGTGAATGTCCTGTCTTCGATGGCAAGGGTTAGAATCTGGGTCTTCTTTGTTGAATATCCGAATGAGATTCGGGTTAGGATTCGTTCAAGGAATATTCCGATTGATGACATCGCCCGGAGGTTTGGCGGCGGAGGGCACGCTTTTGCGGCAGGCGCCTCAATTGGATCATGGAAAAAAGCGGATGAAGTGATTGAAGCTTTGAATCGTAAAACTTAAACCGAATATTGGAACTATTTTTGGTTTTTACATAAGGCCTGGTGTTTATGGTAGTGTAGTACTAATACGCTTAAAATAAACACGCTGCAAGTCAGCGTTCAATTATAATGGAGTGATCGTATGGGTAAAGCAAAAGCTAAATCGAAGAGCAGTAAAGGCGGGACAGGCGGCGGAACAGGCAAAAAGGGCTGGAATCGCTGGCAGGCAAGCGCCAATAAAAAGAAGAGCTTTAAGCCTTATACAAGTAAAGGCACGAAACAGCAGTCCGATGGGAAAAGCTCAAAAGATTAATAAGAATGACAGCGCATGGATCCTTTTTGGGTCTTTTTTTATTGCAGAAAAACCTGAAATCTACTTCATGAAGAGATATGAAAAAAATAAAAGACAGATCCATAAAAGCTGCGATCTGTCTTTTCACCGATAACCGCTCCCCTTCACAATCAAAACGAGGATCACTGCAAGCAATAACCCGCCAAGGATAAACGGACCAAGACCCGAACTGTAGACGAGGTAGACTTTCACATGCCTAATTGTATTGACTATTACGTAAATGAAAAAAATCAGACTCAATCCTGCAATCAGGGGAACATAGGGATTTCGCTTCAACCTGATCAGCCCTTTTCAGAAGCCTTTTCTTATCCATATGTCTGCGACAATTTGTATCATGCGAAAAAGGCCTGCTTTCTTATGAGAAAGACAGACTGTTTTTCATTTACATGCCTCTTCCAGCGCCATGCCCTTTTTTCGGGAATACGGTGTAGCTGAAGCTGATAAGAAAATCAAGTCCAAGGACAAGAGTCCAAAGCTGAAGCGTTCTAAGCAGCTGTTCTGTCTGCTGTCCGTTGTTGATGTAGAGAATAATGGCCCCGAGAAAAGATGCTCCAATGAACCAGGCAAGGAGATGGCGGAACCATCCTTCTCTTTCACGCCGTGCATGCTCGGTTCCGTATTTGATTTTTTTGGGCGGTTTTTCGCCATTTGCAAACCGGTAGGCAAAATGCTGATCTGCCCAATTGATCATTCCATGGCCGAACGCAATGCTTATCCCGATATAAATGGCTGCGATTCCATGTACCATTGTCGCTGTCGCCCCGTTTTTTAAATCGAGCACGGTTGCTGCCAGCAGCACTAAATCCACAACAGGTGTACAAATCAGCAGAAACGCTCCAAGTTTTTTCTTTTTGAATATATATCTTGCGACTAAACCTGCTAGAACAAAGACCCAAAATCCAATTTCACACCCTATAATTAACCAGCCAATCACTTCGGAATCCCCCTTATTTAATACAAGTGTACTATTTCATACTAGCAAAATGTTTTAAATAATACAACTGTGTTATAATAAAATTATGCCAAAATTAATTGATCATGATAAACGTAAAATCCAGCTTGCAGAAGTCACTTGGAAAGTAATTTCCGAGGAAGGTATTGAGCAGGCAACCGTTAGAAAAATTGCCAGTGCGGCCGGACTTTCTGTTGGAGCTTTACGGCACTACTTTTCCTCGCAGTCTGAGCTGCTTTCCTATTCCATGGAACTTGTATCAGAACGGGTGAGGCAGCGTGCCTCAGCTAAAACTTATAACGGGAATCCGCTTGATATTGTGAAAGAATCGATTTCTGAGCTGCTTCCGGCAGATGACGAGAGAAGAATTGAAATGGAGGTGTGGCTGGCTTTTTCCGTAAAAATGCTCGTCGATGCTAAGCTCCGGCCTTTAAGTGAAAATGTCTACCAAGAAATGCATGATGGTTTGGGACAGGTTCTGCAGCTGCTGAGCAAACTGGGGATGTTAAAGGATGAACTCGATATGGATGATGAACTAAACCGTCTTCATGCACTGGTGGACGGACTCGCCCTGCATCATCTTCTTCATCCGTCTGTCTTTTCATATGAGAAGATGATGAAAACCCTGGACTATCATTTGCGGTCCATTTGTCTTCCGGAAAGCAAAAACAAAGAACAGTGAGAGATTCGCTGTTCTTTGTTTTCTTTCTAATCAGCTTAGAACCGCTTTCCCGCTCCTCGGCCGCTTCACAAGCTCTCCCCCGCAGTTTGGGCAGACAAATTCCATTTCTTCTGTGCATGTATGGCAAAATGTGCATTCGTAAGTGCAGATGTAGGCATCTGATTTCTTATGAAGGTTTGCAGAACATTTTTCACATACTTTTCTCATCTCTAGTGCCATGACGATTTTCCCCTCCTATTCGTAAAAACAGAGGACACACTTAAGAGTCTGCTCCTCTGCGTTCATTTACTTCTTAAACCCCTATATCCTCTGCAACATCTTTTTTCTTCTTCCGTCTTCTCCCCATTTTCGCAAGCAGTTCATACATTACCGGTACTACTACCAATGTCAGCGCAGTTGAAACAATTAAGCCTCCAATTACGACTACTGCTAAGCTTCTTGAAACCATGCTTGCAGCTTCTGTGGCGCTGAATACCATTGGGGTTAAGGCTACGATAGTCGTTACAGCAGTCATGATAATCGGTCGCAGACGAGTGGATCCCGCTTCTAATAAAGCTTCCCTTATGTCGAGTCCTTTTTCGCGGTTTTGCTGGACGCGTTCAATTAGAACGATCGCGTTTGTCACAACGATTCCAATCAGCATTAGAGCTCCAAGCAGCGCATTGATGTCAACAGGAGTCTGCGAGATGACGAGTCCCAGTATGCCTCCCACTGCAGCAAGCGGCAATGAGAACAGAATCGCAAATGGCGCTCTTGCCTGGCCGAAGGTGATGACCATGATGAGGTAGACGACTAATACGGCGATGCCCATCATCTTAAAGAGGTCGGCGAAATCGTCCTGCATCGATTCAGTTGCACCCGAGATGGTGACAGCTGCCCCTTCAGGAAGATCGATTTCTTTTGTCATTTGATCGATTTTCATTCCCGCCGTTTTTAAGTCCTCGGCACTGATTTCGCCTGATATTTGAATGGTTTCTTTTCCATCTTGATGATAGACCTGAGTTTTGATTTCCTGTTCTTCAATCTCAGCCACTTGTTTCAATTGGACAGGTCCGGCAACTGGAGACGTGACATACGTATTCAGTACTTGTTTTGTTGTGGAGAAGTCGGCATCTTCGTATTCGATGACGGCTTGAAGCTGTTCTCCTCCGACTTTGATTTGGCCAAGCGGCGTTTTATTCAGCATGGCACGGATCTGCTGGCCGATTTGAACCGGACTTAAGCCAAGTGCACCCGCTTTTTCCTGATCCACATTGACAATCCATTCGTTTTTCAAATCTTCGTAATTGCTTTTGACTTTTTCAATTCCTTCGATTTTCTCAAGTTCTTCGGCAGCAAGCTTTCCAGCTTCTGCAAGGTCTTCTTCATTTGAAGCCGTCACATTCAGCTGAATGCCGTTTCCTCCGCCAAAGCTTCCAAATGAGAATTGAGATCCTTCAATTTTCCCAGGCGCATACTCTTTACTTATCTCCTTGAGCATGTCGAGGAATCCTTCAACGTCTTTCCCTTTTTCAAAAATCACCGAGTAATTCGCCTGCTTTTCAGATAACACCTGGCCGTATTTTGCATCTTCTGCTGTAGAGCCCATCTGATAAAACAAATCTTTGAGCTTATCTTCTTTTAATAATTCCTGCTCCAGTTCCCCTGCTTTTTCCTTGGCTTCCTCTAAATCATAATCAGCCGGATACGTTAATGAGACGTTGACGAACGATTCAGACTGACTGTTTACACTTGCCTGCGGAATGGCAGTGAAAGTGAATATGGAACCAACAAATATAAGCAGTGCTGCGACCAATACAATCCATTTATGATTCAGCGACCATTTCAAAATCGATGCATATTTGACAGACGGCTGATGCTCCTTCTGCTTCACTTTTTTCAAAAGAACGAAGCTTAACAGCGGTACTACTGTTAAGGCGACAAGCAAGGATGCAAGAATCGAATAGACGACCGATAAAATCAGCGGTGTCATGATTTCTCCAATCGAACCTCCGACAAGGCCAATCGGCAGGAAGACCGCAATTGTCGTAAGCGTTGAGGACGTAATTGCAGTGGATACTTCTTTCGTCCCGCTCAGTATGACTTCTTTTGACAAGCCTTCCGTCTGAATACGGCGGTAGATATTTTCAATGACTACGATGCTGTCATCAACTAAACGGCCGACCGCAACCGCTAATCCTCCAAGAGTTAAAATATTTAAGGTAATGCCCGATTGATCAAGTAAAAACAAGGTCATTAAAATTGACAGCGGGATACTGACTACCGCAATCAAAGTCGTTCGGATGTTTCTCAAAAACAGCAGAATGATGAGCGTTGCAGCGATTGCTCCAATGGCCACTTCCTTTGCCATGCCAAGAACAGCGCCTTCAACATCTTCTGACGTATTTTGAACCGTGCGGATTGAAAAGTCATCTGAATAAATCTCATGTAATTCTTCGGCTTTCCTGTCGACTTCTTTTCCAATTTCAACGGCGTTTTTGCTTGCTTCTTTAAAAATCACTAAGACGAGTGCTTCTTTTCCATTTAATCTTGCATCTGCTTCATAAAACTGGCGAATGGAAACATCCGCAATGTCTTTTATTTTCGTATCCGGTGCGAGTATGGCATTTTCAATTTGCGTTTCGTCTGTTACTTCCCCGAGCACCCGGATCGCATTTGCTTTCCCGTCCACTGCAATCTCACCAGCAGGGACAGATGCATTCTGAGATTGCAGGGCCATCATCAGCTGATCAGCGGACACGTTCTTTTCTATCATTTTTTCCGGATCGATCTTCACTGACAGCTCCGAAATGGATTTTCCGTAAAATGTGACGCTGGATACGCCATCTATGTCTTCAAATTTCGTTTTTATTTCTTCTTCAATCCGCTCTTCATCTGCTTTTGTAAACCCATTTTCTGATTCAAGCGCCACCTGGGCAAGCGGAATCATCGAGAAGTTAAGCTGGGACACAACAGGCTTTCCCGTGTTTTGCGGCAGCTGAACTTGATTGATCAGCTTTTCAGCTTCAGAAGCAGCCTCTTTCATATCAGCTTCTGATGTGTAATTCAGCGTAATCATAGAGATTCCTTCACTTGTGGATGAAGTCATGCTGTCAAGATACGTGCCATTTTTCAATTGACGTTCGAGCGGTTCCGTTATCTCTTCGGTTACCGTCTCGGCATCCATTCCCACGCCAAACGTGGTGACCGTAATCATTGGTGCATCCACACTCGGAAGCAGTTCCATCGGCAGCCGTGAACCTGAATAGACGCCGAGCACTGTCACCAGAAACACCATAATCACAATGGCTGCCCGATTTTTCAGCGAAAACTTCGTTAAAATAGACATTTGCTTATCCCCCAGAGATATGAAATAGACATACTCCATAAATATACAACAATATTTGGAAATTAGGTGTAAATTTTTGTTAACAATTGGTTAAAATTTCACACTTAAACCCGTTACTGTCTGTCTATATCAGAAGAAAGACATGCTCTCCAGAAAAATAAACCAAAATTATTTTCAACTTAGGGGTAGACGGTTTGATTAAACTTGTTATAATAGGTGAAAGTTAATGTTCATTACGAAAAAAAGGCGGGACAAAATGAAAAACAATTCGTGCAGATATGTCATTAATGCGAGCGGAAAAGGCGGAGAAACATATATGACCCACTGCCAGGATAAGCATGAATTAAATCAATGGATTGCTGAACGAAAAGACAAACTTTTGATGAATGAAATCAAAATAACCGACAAGAAAAACCCGTTCTCCAAGTGGTTTTCTTTTATGAAATAAACGCGATTCCCTGTGAATGGCGTTTTTATTTTTTTATAAAATGGAATAGTCCTTTTTTGAAGAACGATTCCCTGCAGGAGTTAACTAACACCATCCATATTTTTCACCTTTATTCACTAAAATCTACTATAATGGAGGAAATAGAAAAAGTGGGGTGATTACGCTTGAAAAGCCAAATGAATCAGCTATTTGAAAATAAAAGCGATGTTCATGTGCTGTATTCCTATAATGGGATGGAAAATTACATGGATCAGGTTTTGAATTATATTCAAGCAGGGATTGAGGCGGGAGATTACGTGATTCTCATTGAGAATGAACGCTTTTACCGGATGATTCAAAAAGAGCTGAACACAAGACTGTCGAAAGAACAAAAGGAATTTGTCCACTTTGTCAACAACTTCGATTTCTATTATTCAAGCGGCAGTTATCATCCGCCTGCAATCGTTGAATACTTTAATAAAACCATTCAGTCATATGTTGAAAATAAAATTTCCTTCCGTTCATGGGCACATGTAGAGTGGGCCACTATGGAAGAACCGCTGCATCTAATAGGAGATTTAGAAAAAGTAGTGGATGGAGCTGTCAAACAGCTGTCATTTCCTTTAATTTGTGCATACCAGGCAGAGAAAATGCCGGACTATCTCAAAACGATTTTAATGGAAACACATCCCTATGTCTTAATGGAAGATGATATCATTGTCTCCGATCAATACACGCCTGGGCTTGAAGTAAAATGAATATTTCACTTTTTGAGACGCATTCCACAGCTTGTGAAATGCGTTTTTTTCCATTCACTTTCTGCATTTCTTATTTAAATGACAAAAAAACACACCATTTAGGAGACTAAATGGTGTGCAGGATCTGCTGTGAATTAAAAATCAAAATTGTCTGGATCAGGTCCAACCCGCTCATCGCGATTCAATCCATCAATAAGAGCCATGTCCCCTTCCGTTAATTCAAAATCAAAGATGGCAGCATTCTGGATGATGCGTTCTTCCTTTGTTGATTTTGGAATGGTGATGACGCCGTTTTGCAGGTCCCAGCGCAAAATGATTTGAGCAATTGTTTTCTTGTATTTATTTGCGAGCTCCTTAAGCTCCGGATGGTCCAATAACTGTCCCTGCATGAGCGGTGACCATGCTTCAAGCTGAATACCTTGCTCTTTGCAGAAAGATAGGAGATTTTTTTGAGTCAGACGCGGATGGAATTCCACCTGGTTAATCATTGGTTTGATCTCCGCATCTTCCATCAGGCTTTCCAAATGGTGAATCTGAAAATTGCTGACTCCGATAGCTTTTATTTTTCCATTTTTATAAAGCGTTTCAAGCGCTCTCCATGCTTCCTTATATTTGCTTTCCACCGGCCAGTGAATCAGGTAGAGATCCAAGTAGTCCAACCCGAGTTTAGCTAAGCTCGTTTCATAAGCTTTTATTGTTTGATCGTATCCCAGATCCGCATTCCAGACCTTCGATGTGACAAATAGATCTTCTCTTTGAATGCCAGCTTCTGCTATTCCTTCGCGTATTCCTTGTCCGACTCCTTCTTCATTTCCGTAAATCGCTGCTGTATCAATACTGCGGTACCCATTTTTAATCGCTGCTTTCACAGCATCCACAAGCTCTGGTCCTTCTTCTACTTTAAAAACGCCAAGGCCGAACCATGGCATTTTCACTCCATTATTCAAGGTTGTTGTACTTTGTAAATTGTTCATCATTTCATTTCCTCCTCTAATTTTTATCATGTCAGCAAGCAAGCTTTTGTCTTTCGATTTTCTGATCCTTCTGTTCTAAAGCACGGCTCCATCCCGTAAGAATGACGGCGCCGAGAACCATGACTCCTCCGATCCAGGCTGTATGGATGAGGCCGATTGAATCTGTAATCACTCCTCCAAGGAAGGCACCGATTGCAATTCCTGCGTTAAACGCAGCAATATTGATGGCTGATGCTACATCAACGGCACTTGGCACAAAGCGTTCCGCAAGCATCACGACGTAGACCTGCAAACCAGGCACGTTCATGAAAGCAAATACTCCCATCAATAAAATCGTAAGTAAACCTGCGATTTTAAATGGCGCGGTAAAGGCTAATACAAATAGGACGATTGCCTGGACTATAAACATATAGAATAAAGCTTTAATCGGATTTTGGTTCGATAGCTTTCCGCCAATCATATTTCCGATGGCAATAGCCATTCCGTAAACAAGTAAAATGACGGCTACAGTTCCTTCTTTAAAACCTGTAATAGTTTGAAGCAGCGGTGACAGGTACGTAAAGACTACGAATGTTCCGCCGTATCCCAATGCAGTGATCATAAAGACAAGAAGCAGACGGCCGTTCTTTACAAGTTTCAGCTGATCGCCAAACGTTGTGCGATTGCCCTTTTTCAAATCTGAAGGCACTAGAATGCTGTTGGCAATAAGAGCTATTAAACCAATCAAAATAATGACAATAAATGCGAGCCTCCAGCCAAATTGCTGGCCGATAAATGTTCCAAATGGAACTCCTGTAACCGTTGCGACTGTCAAACCGGTAAACATGATGGATATGGCACTTGCACGGCGGTTCTCAGGGACAAGATCAGCGGCAATCGTTGATCCGATTGACATAAACACTCCATGCGCGAGAGCTGCGATAATGCGTCCGGCTAATAATACCCCAATGCTTGTTGCTCCCGCAGAAAGGCTGTTTCCGATGAGGAAAACAATCATAATCCAAAGCAATAGCGTTTTGCGGGACATATTCGATGCGAGGGATGTCAAAATCGGCGCCCCGAACATGACTCCCACCGCATATAATGAAACGGTTAATCCTGCAGTTGTAACAGGAATGGCTAAATCTTCAGCGATCATCGGCAGCAGGCCAACGCTGATAAATTCTGTTGTACCAATGGCAAAAGCACTGACTGCCAACGCGAGCAGGGCAAGTGTACTTCTTTTTTTATCTAAACTCATCTTTTCTCCTCCTAAAAAATTGAATATTTATTAAAAATAAGCGTATGGTAAAGATCAGCCGGCAAATGTTATTATGATACATATCGGATTTAATGAAAAGTACGTACTTTAAAGTGCTGTAGGCACTTTTGGGTGCCTGTCAAATAGGAGGAGTTCTATGCAAAAGAAATATAATATCCCTGTAGAAGCAACACTTGAGATCATTGGCGGCAAGTGGAAATGCGTCATTCTCTGCCATTTGACGCACGGCAAAAAACGCACAAGTGAACTGAAACGCCTGATGCCGAATATCACCCAAAAAATGCTCACTCAGCAATTGCGGGAGCTTGAGGATGATGGAGTCATTAACCGGATCGTCCATCAGCAGATCCCTCCAAAAGTGGAATACGAACTGAGCGAATACGGCTGGAGCCTGCAGACAATTCTGGATTCACTCTGTGCCTGGGGAGAAGGACATATTACGAAGGTGTATGGGGATAAATCAGCCGTGCTTGAAGATAGTATCCTGAATAAATAAAGAAAAACATCGAAATGCCATGAATGGATTTCGATGTTTTTTGTGTTCAATCATAATGTTTAATAGGGACTGTTTGAGTTGAAGAAATCCCCTATGCATACAATGCAGATTAGGTATTTGGAAGTAATTTTCCAAACCGGTAAAAAATGAGGCATTTTACATAAGAAAAAAGGATACAGATTAGAAATGCAATCAAAGGAGGCTTTAAGGTGGCTTTAAAAGTCTTGCTGTTTGGAGATATCGGCATTGATGACACTGTTGCTCTAATCTACGGGGCTTTGCATGATGAAATTGAGATTGTGGGAGTTGTGGCTGATTACGGAAATATTCCGAGAAAAAATACGATGGCAAGCGTCCAATATTTGCACGATTTATTTAACCAATCTGATCAAATCCCGATTTTTGAAGGGGCAGAGCTTCCGATGACAGGGGAAAACCCTACCTATTATCCTGAAATCCATGGAGAGTATGGGCTTGGTCCCATCGTTCCAGAGCAGGAGTATTCGGGTGAGGGTGAAAATTTTCTGGAAATCGCAAAGGTGATTGAAACCCACGGAAATGATCTGACTATTGTCAGCATCGGAAGGCTTACATCTCTCGCCACCATGTTTATTCACTACAAATCGCTAATGAACAGCGTAAAAGCTTGTTACGTTATGGGCGGAGCTTTTTGGGTGCCTGGAAATGTGACTCCTGTTTCAGAAGCCAATTTCCATGCAGATCCTGTTGCCGCCAAGGTGGTTGTGACTCACGCACGGAATTTGACGATCATCCCCTTGAATGTTACCGAGCGCGCGATTGTCAATCAGGAAATGGTCGACTACATTGCAGGGATTGGGAAAGCAAAAATTTTAAAGCCTCTGCTTGACTACTATTATGCTTATTACAAAAAAAGAAATCCCGCTGCCCCCGGAAGTCCCGTTCACGACGCCTTAACCATCATGGCTTCGCTTCATCCAGACATGCTGACATATAAATCACTGCCTGTCTATATCGTCCAGGCAAAAGACGGAATGGAACGAGGCCACAGTATTGCTGATATTAGACCCTATACAACATTCGGCGAAACAGAGAAAAAACACCGTATCGCGTTTGATTTGGATTATCGTCTATTCTTTTCTCATTTTATGTCCACCATGACAGGGGAACCATTTTAATTGATGAAAAGGGAGCCGGTCCAATAAGATGAAGGAAAAAAGCTGCCTTTATGACAGCTCAAGTTAACCAATAGAGTGCAATCCCTAGTTCCGTAACGCTTTTCTGACACTCTTTGCAAAAACTAATGGATCTTCTACAGCATCAATATTCACGTAAATCAAATTTGGCTGATCAAAAAGCCACTCATTGTGGATGGACGAAACAAGGATGCCTTTTTTTAGAATGGAAGCTGCAAAATGGTCAACTTCCTTTTGCAAAAGGGCTACCCTGCCTAAGCACAGTGCAAGTCCTGTCTTCTTATCCCTTGTTTCAAATGAGAAGGATGAGGTTACTCTAAAACGCTTTCCTAAAATGGTTGTTTTTATTTCATCCCGACTTATCGTTGCCACACATTTCCCACCGGCAAATCCTTCTTGTCCTCCGATAATTTCCGCAAATTTTCGGCAAATCAATTCATCTTTTGATGACATCTATTCATCTCCTCCCTAGTATTAAAAGGATATGAATAAATGAATGGTCAGGAAACGGATACCCATCTATTTTGAAATAAAAATGACGATGTTTTACGAATCATAGAAAAACAACAAAAAGCTGCCATTAATGGCAGCCCCTGATTTTAAATATAGCACCCTCGAACCTGATATCCGCAAGCTCTCTTTGTCAGATTTCCCGTTCCCCGTTCACACCATTAATCGAATACCCCGCTGAAATTTCCGCGTTCAATGATTGTGACACCGAACAATATTTGTCCTTCGACAGCTGAATGGCTCTGATTACCTTGTCTTCAGGCAGATCCCCTTCCAATACGTAATGAATATGAATCGCCGTGAAGCGTTTTGGATGATCTTCAGCACGTGTTCCGCTTACTTCCATGTGAAAAGAGCTGGGGCTGAGCCTCATTTTTTGCAGGATGGAAATGATATCAATTCCTGTACAGCCTGCAACGGCATTTAATAACAGCTCCGTCGGTCTTGCGCCTGTATTTTCTCCGCCAAAGTCTTCTGCTGCATCCATCTTCACTTCATGGCCAGATGGCGTTGTACCCGAGAAACTCATTTTTCCGTTCCATTTGATTGATGTGTTCACTATTACCAGCCCCTTTTGACTTGATATCGATAGCTATTCCCTGATCTGTCCATTTCCATAAATGAAGTGTTTGCTTGATGTGAGCGCAGGCAGCCCCATAGGTCCCCTTGCATGCAATTTTTGCGTGCTGATGCCGATTTCTGCTCCATATCCAAACTCAAAGCCATCTGTAAACCGCGTTGACGCATTATGATAAACAGCTGCAGCATCTACCCGTGTTTGAAACTGGGCTGCGTTAGCAGCGTCATTCGTAATGATCGCTTCAGAGTGCTTCGTTCCATACTGATTGATATGCTGAATGGCTTCATCTGCACTCTTTACTGTTTTGATGCTTACAGTAAGCGCCAGGTATTCCGTACTCCAGTCTTCTTCTGCGGCTGGTTTTGCTTTTGAAAAAACAGACCGGATTTGCTCATCTCCAAAGATTTCAACAGATTGCTCATGAAGCTGCTTCAATAGATTCTCTCCGTTGGCTGTTAGCCAGTTTTCATGGATCAATATCGTCTCAATCGCATTGCACACAGAAGGACGCTGTGTTTTTCCATTAAGAACAATTCGTTCAGCCATGAGCGGATCTGCTGATTCATCAATGAATATATGACAGTTGCCAGCGCCTGTTTCAAGAACCGGAACCGTTGATTCTTTCACGACTGTATCGATCAATTTTTTCCCGCCGCGGGGGATTAAGACATCCAGGCAGTCATTAAGAGTGAAAAGCTCTTTTGCTGTTTTGCGGCTTGTGTCTTCAATCAGCTGAACGGCATCCAGCGGAATCGCGGTTTGTGCAAGAGCGCGATGGATGACAGCTACCAGGGCTTTATTAGAATGGATGGAGGATGAACTCCCTCTTAAAATGACGGCATTTCCTGTTTTTAAGGATAGAGTTGCAGCATCTATGGTAACGTTTGGCCTCGCTTCGTAAATCATGCCGATCACTCCAAGCGGAACCCGCTTTTTCTGGATAAGAAGTCCGTTTTCTTTTTCGATCGTCTCCAGGATCTCACCGATTGGATCTTGGAGTTCGATTAAGAGACGGATTGCGTGTACCATGTCTTCAATGCGCTTTTTATTCAGCAGCATGCGGTCCAGGATAGATTCAGATACGCCATTTGATTTTCCAGCATGAAGATCCTTTTGATTTTCTGCGATAAGATAGTCTTGTTCCTTTTCTAATTGCCGGGCAATTTTTTCTAATGCGGTATTTTTCTCTTCTGTCGTTTTTTCGATTAATTGATAGCTGACAGCTTTGGCTGCCTTGCCTTTTCTCAGCACTTCACTCATGGTTTTTCCCTCCATTTCAGGCTTTGACCCAGCGGTCGCGGTGAATCACTTCTACCGAAATGATTTCGTCTGTTAATTCGTGGCTGCGTTTCCCCATCACTTGTTTCAGGCTTTCTGATGAATAGAGCACTTCTCCTTTTCCAAGCAGGCCGTTTGTTCCGAAAACCTCTACGACGTCTCCTGCTTCAAATGTTCCGGTAATGTCGTAAATGCCCGCCGGCAAAAGACTTGAGCCGTTTGCGGTCAATGCAAGCTCGGCGCCTTGATCCACATAGATTGCTCCTCTGACTGGAGAATGCAGAGCGATCCATTGTTTGCTGCTGTTAATGAAGGAGCGCCTGTCACCGCCTATGTAAGTTCCATCGCCTTTTCCTTCAAGAATGTCAATGAATTTCCCTGCTCCTTTTCCAATCCCGATAAAAATTTTTACGCCTAGAGTCAGCGCCGTTTTTGAAGCAATGAGCTTTGATTTCATGCCGCCAGTTCCAACGAGGGATCCGGCACCTTCAGCTCCCTTCATCATCTCATCTGTAATTTCCTGAAGCTGATCGTATTTTTTGGCTTCAGGATTTTCACGCGGATTGGAGTCATACAATCCGTTAATGTCCGTTAAAATGATCAGCTGGTCTGCCTGTACAAGACCGCTGACAAGAGCTGAAAGCATATCATTGTCGCCGAACGTCAATTCTTCAACTGAGACAGAGTCATTTTCATTGATGATCGGCAGAATACCCCGGTCCAAAAGCTCGCGAATAGTTGCATAGGCATTTTTATAGCGGTCCTTTTTTGAGAAATCGTTTCGGGTGAGGAGAATTTGTGCAGGAATTATGCCAAAACTGCCAAGCTGCTCCATGTATGATTGAATCAGGAGACTTTGACCAACAGCAGCTGCTGCCTGCTTTCCTTTTAGAGTAAGAGGTCTTGCAGGATAGCCCAGTTTTCTGAAGCCTGCAGCTACGGCTCCCGATGAGACGAGCAGCACTTCATGGCCTTCTTTTCTTAAAGCAGCGATTGCCGCGATATGATCCGTAAACTTCTCCTGATCAATTTCTCCTTTGCGGTTTGTTAAGGAGCTGCTGCCGATTTTGACGACAATTCGTTTTTTCATGGGTTAGGACCTCCTAATTTCTTGATTTTTACGATTAATAATCGAAAACAGACACCTTCCGATTCACACGCCAAACACAAAAAAGCCCTTCTCATCCTTATAGAAAGGACGAAAAGAGCTTGGCTTTTCCGTGGTACCACCTTAGTTGGATGCACGCAGCATCCCGCTTTGCCTGATAACGCCAGGTTGATGGCGCCCGTGTTTTTGACACAGGACTCTGAGGGCAGGTTCTGCGGCTTTGCTGCGGCAGGGTCTTCCAGCTGATAAACCCCGCTCTCTGTCACATAAAGACCCGCATACTAGTCCCTCTTCAACGTTCATTGATTTTTATATATTATGCGGAGTAAATGTCTTTATGTCAAGAACTTCCTCTGTTATTTTTTCCACTCAAAACCGTGCGAAACACAGCCGATGCTGAGAATTAAGACCAGAACATACACCGTGTTGTTCAGCCATTTTGGCATGATGCATCATCCTTTATTTTATTTTTGCTTCATCGTAATACTTTGCAAGCTCAATGATCATGGCACCCATTCTCTCAAGATCAGGTGCAAGCGGATTTTGCACGCCTTCTTCTATTAAAGCTTCTGCCGTAATTTTCCCCACTGCAACAGGCAGCACATCTGTATTAAATGCATGAAGAATTTCGTGCAGACAATCCTTTTTTTTCACATAGGCAAAAAATTCGCGGACCTGAATCGCCGCTGTAAAACAAACAGCATCTACCTGCAGGCTCTGCATTTCTTCACAAAGCAGACTGACTGCCTTCTCATCGGGAGCTATATGCTGATAAGGCAATACCTGCAGAACAGAAGCGCCTTTCTCTTTAAGAAATTTGATCAGAGCCGGAGCAGTTTCTCCGTGCAGCTGAACCATCACCTTCTTGCCGGACAAATCCTCGTTTTCTAAAGCGCGCACAAGCCCTCTTGTCGTCCCGTCATCATCTTTTGCGGCGGGTGTTAAATCCAGCTTTTTCAAAGCGGCAAACGTCTTGTACCCTCTGGATGCAATTTTCGCCTGATGAATTCTTTTCAAGTAAGCTTCTTCTTCCCCCAGTTTCCGGGCAAGATTTAAAAGCGTTTCCGTTCCTATACCCGTTGTAAAGATAACCCAATCGGCTCCCTCTTGAATAAATGTTCTCAGAGCGGGTTCAACCTGTTCCTCTGCCAAAAAGACGGTTCCCTGCAGAGAACGCACGAACGGAATTCCGCCCTGCTTTTCAATTAACGTGCTGATCTCATCTGTTTTGCGTGAACCTGCAATAACTATCCGTTTTCCTTCTAAGCCTTTTCCCATGTTAGATCCCCATTTCCACTGAATGATTTAAAGAAAAGCCCAAATCCGATTTTTCTTATAACTAAAGGTATCATTCTATAATCAATGTATCAATCTTATCTTACTAACCTATTAATGTGTTTTTTTTCACAAAGTGTTCAAACTTTATGTAATCGCTTTCACAATCTTGTAGTATAATAGGGATATACTCACAGAAACTCAAATTTCCAGACTAATTCACTTTAAATATAACAACATGCGAAAGGAGAAATCATCATGATTTTAAAGGCATTGAGGCGTAACAAATTAGTAACGGTGAACTACTACATCGACGGTGCAATTCAAACATTAAAGGGCCGTGTCCATAACCTGGACCTGAGCGATCAGACCCTTTCTCTAGAAGACGAGAACAAAAACATTTTCTCGATCAGGCTTGCGGGAATCAAAGAGATTTATTGATACAGGAAAGAGCATGCCGGAATGTAACGGACTCGTTTTTAGGGGTGCAAATATATTAATTAACAGTATAAATAGCACATAATTCAACATACCAATTAGCATAGCTTTTGGTGTGTTTTTTTTGATTAAAAAGGGTTGCTATTTTCAGCCTATAAATTATCACAAGAAATAGCAAGCATCTGCTGATCAGCAGAGTGCATTTATTTGAGGGCGTATATACAAAGAAGAATCACCGGATTATTATGGAGTGCCTTTTGTTAATTGAATAAGCAGTGCCTTAAATAACGACCTCAATACATACTCGTAACAAATTAATCAATTTTAAATAATCTAGTTAGTGTGCCGTTGAATGAGCTGCAAGATAAACTATCATAAATATACTAAAACCAGCAAGGAGTATTAAACTTAAATAAAACACTTTTCTCCAAAATCCCCCTTGAAAGTATATATTCACTAAAAAATAATAGATGATAGCACTTCCAAGAATAAATAATAAAAAACCTTTATATTCATTAGAAGGAATTGGATTTGTAACGCTTGTTAAAGCTGAACCTCCAAAAATGAATATACCCATTACATTTAATAACTTACTCAAACTCATTTCTTTTTTGGTTACTATTTCAATATTTCTATACCTTTGCATTTTAGTTCTCAATAAAATCCTCTCACTACTTAGTTAGTTTAGTAGATACCTTATTAACCCTGTCCTTTATTTCAATGAGAAGTGGCTCATTTGTTTCTTCTCCCAATCCTATTCAAGAATCCTGCCCAATTCTAAGCTAAATGGGCGAAAACTTTGTGCTGCAATCGCATCCGATTAGTGGTTAAAAATGCTTTTTATTAATCGGAACATCATCCTCGGAATAAAAGTTAATATATGCCATATTAATTCAACTAATAATTCACTTCTAATTTCCCTAAAAATACCTCTATTAAATCTCCTGTATCTGCTTTTGCTCATCTTCATACTTTCTCCTACTCCATATGTCACTTACTTACTTTTATCCACTCGTACTTATTCTACATTCCTGCCTGAATAACTGCAATTTCCATTTTATCACAAATGCACAGTTTTAAAGGGAAATTTGCAAGATAAAACACACCAATAATGCTGCTGATTGGTGTGTTAAACGGTGGGGTATTAATTACAATGCTGTTTTAATGTTTTGGACTTTGAACCGAATCCGTTACTCGCAATGATGCTATTTTTAATTTGTGCATAAACCCTCATATTCGTTCAAAACAATAAGAATCGCACATCTCTCATCTATTCTCTAAAACTCTGAAGAACTGTTCCCTTCCCATTCTCCACTGTCACTTCCGCATAAGCTCCGTTAATCAGTGTGATTTGCGGAGGCTGATGACCGCAATCGATGTCATAAATGACCGGAATGTTCAGTTCCTCAGTCAGCTCTTTGTATACATCCAGCACTGTGTAATCATCGACTGTATGATTTGCCGCACTTCTTCCGAACAAAATGCCTGAGCAGTTTTCAAACCAGCCTGAAAGTTTCAGCTGTACTAGAGATCTGCGCAAATCGGCTGTTGACAGCTCGCAGTTCTCGAAGTACCAGAGAATGGATTCGTTTGGGATATGCTGTTCTCTGAACGTTTTAACATCCCCAAACCGGGTTCCGGCCAGATGCCTTATTACATCAATGCATCCACCGAGCAGCCTGCCTTCAGCTTTTTCTGGCCGATTGGACACTGTCTTCCATTCTGCAGCTTGAGTTAAATGAAAAATGTGCGGAGTCGGATTGTTATGCTGCCACTCTTTCTGATAATGACTTGAGGAGGATTGTAGAATTGTATCCCCGCTTTTTGTTTTCAGAACGTTTTCCCACATAGCTGTTGTTGGATCAGATGTCTCACCTCTTAAATCCACAAGATTCGTTCCATGAGCGGTTGCCATTCCTGTCTTTAATGTAATAGCGAGCAATAGCGCACTAATATCCGAATAGCCAAGAATCCATTTCTGTTTGATTGATTCATAGTTTACATATTCAAGCATTTCAATCAAAAGCTCGCCGCCCCACGGAGGGATGATCAGATCGATGTGATCATCCTGCATCATGCGGTTAAATTCTTCAGCTCTTGTTTTAGCAGGAGCTGATTTAGCTTTTTCCTGCGTCCAGGCTGTCTCTCCGCAAATCAGCTTATACCCTTTCGATTCCATGCGGGTGCAGGCTTGGGTAAGAATATCGTGTAATTCAGATGGTACTCCTGATGAAGGGGCGGTTACTCCGATTGCGGCATCATTTTTTAAGGCAGGATAGGTGATCATAGATTTCCTCCTGAACATTTTAGATGATTTTATCTGAGAAAAGAGAATCATTCAAGAATCTTTTTGATTATTCTTTCCAGCTTTTTTATTTACTGGCCGGTATGCTCCATTTACTGTCCGGGCTGCTTCATTTACTGGCGAGGCTCTTCATTTACTGTCCGACATACTCCTTTTACTGGCCGGGCTCCTCACTTACTGTCCGGAATACTCCATTTACTGTCCGATATTGTTTTCTTACTGTCCGGTTAAGCAAATTTACTTTCCAAAATGAATCATTTACTTGCTTTTTTCCATTTCACTTCCAGATCCGCGGACCTGCTCCCTAAACTCCTTAGGCGAAATCCCTTCTATTTCACGAAACACACGTGCAAATTGTTTAGGATTTTTGTAGCCGACCTTTTCGCTGATTTCAAACACTTTCAAGTCTGATTCCCGGAGCCATTTTTTGCTGTTAAGGATGCGGACCTGTTTCAAATAATCAACAAAGTTTTGGCCTGTACTCTCTTTAAAAACATGGCTGAAATAAGAGTAGTTCAGTGAAATGTGATTGGATACGACAGCAAGGTTTAAATCTTTATAATAGTTCTCTTGAATAAACTGCATGGCCTGCTCCAGGTGTTTTTGCTCAGAAGAGATGGATTTTGTTTGTTTCATATATTCGTGCAGCCTCATGAGCAAATTCTGGGTTTCATGAAGGTAGTGATAAAAGTCACGGAAGCTGTAAAGACACCCCGTTTTTGACATGTGTTTAAACGTTTCCGCAGATTCCTCTCCAAATCTTGCAAAGAAACTGTCAAAGATCAGCCTGTTCATTTCTTTGTTGATTGCTTCAAGGTAACTGATTGAATAAGTCGAGATTTTTTCATAATCAAAGATCTTTAAGAGGAGAGATTTGATTTCCTGCTCCCGAACCGTGCCAAGCATGTTCTTTATTTTTTTGATTTCATCGATCGGAGGGAGCACATTTTCTTCTCTGGATTGAATATCCCTATACTCAATCAGCTGGTTTCTTGGATAGAGAAATCCATATTTCACCGCTTCGGCTGCTTCAAGATATGATGCCTTTAGGTGCCTGATGTCGGATTTCCCCTTACTGAACCCAATCGACACGGAGCCTAGCTGTTCTTTTAAAAATGGGAGGATGTTTTTATCTTCTGAAAGAATAACGGTTCTCTCTTTTTGATCCAAAAAACAATAAGTCCTCATACTGCTTCTTTCAAGATGTTTTTTAACAGATTCGATTCCATTTTTATTGTCAATCACGCCGGTATAATAGCTTTCTGAAGAGAGATCGAGCTGGATTTTACTGCATATTTCTTTTATTTGTTCTTCTGTAATCAACGGATTCAGCAGGATATATTGCAGCTGGCTGCTTTGTACTTCTTCTAGTTCACGCTGTGTGATCGTCTCTGTTTTCTTAAAATCATCGAGTGTGCTGCGGATTGTTTGAAAGAGTTCTTTCCGATTAACAGGCTTCAGTAAATAATCTTTCACCTTGCATTTGATCGCGGCTTTTGTATATTCAAAATCATCATATCCGCTCAAAATGATGAGAACGGGGATCTGTTCCTTTTCCTGAAGGGATTGAATCAGCTCCACTCCATTCATCCGCGGCATTTTAATATCCGTTACTAAAATATCAATCTGCTCATTATTTAATCTTTCAGATGCTTCCAATCCGTCTCCTGCAAGAAGAGTTTTGATTTCTCCTGAGAACTCCCGCTCGATCATAGCTTGGATTCCGCGCCTGATATTGCTTTCATCGTCAGCGATTAAGAGCTTGTACAACTAGATTCTCCTCCTTTGCAATGAAACTTGGCACGTGAAAGGCCACTTTCGTGTATTCGCCTTGTTTGCTCTGTACCTCAAGACCGTACTCTTCTCCATATAGAAGCTGCATTCTCTCGTGCACATTAACTAATCCGATTCCCGTTCCACTATTCGATTCGGCATCCAAACCGGAACAGATTTTTTCCTTCAAGTTAAGTATGTCTTCAGCAATCATGCCAATCCCATTATCCGTAATTTCAATCACAATATCCGTTTCATTCCGGTACGCATGAAGCCTGATCTCTCCCTGTTTTTCATGCAGAACAGGAGTCAGCCCATGCTTTACCGCATTTTCAACAATCGGCTGCAGCGACATTTTCAGTACTTCGGTCGCCATCAGCTCATCAGGAACATCAATCAAAAGTGTCAAACGGCCTTCAAGCCGCAAATTCATAATGTCCGCATAATTTTTTATATGTGACAGCTCTTCCTGCAAAAGAACAAAGTCATTTTTCCACCTGAGATTGTATCTCATCATTGAGCCAAGGGAAGTGACCGCATCCGACGTTTCGTAATCCCCCTTGATTTCAGCCATCATTTTGATATTTTCAAGGGTGTTAAAAAGAAAATGAGAATCGATTTGCGTTTTTAAGGCTCTGAGTTCGGCTTCTTTTGTCACGGCGTTTTTATTGACTGCATCCGCAATTAAGCGGTTGATTTTAGACAGCATGCTCTTAAAATGATAGGCAAGCTGACCGATTTCACTGTAGCCGTCCACGTCCACTTTCACGCCAAAATCTCCGCTTTCCGCCTCTTTCATCGTATTCATCAGCTTATACATTTCTTTCAGCAGATAAGAGATAATCCGATACGTGAGATATGAAAGGATCAGGACAAGAAAAATAATGCCGCCAAGCACAAGATTCCTGGTGCTCTCGCTCTCCGCAAAGATCGTTTCAAGAGAAACAATGTTCAGCATATAAGAATCAATGCCTTCTAAATAGATCGCTCCGACTAAAATCGGGGTTTCTTTGTTCATATACTGAAAGGAAAAAGTTCCTTTTTTCTTTTTGTTTTCAAAGTGTCTGGTCAGGCTTTTCATATCAATCTGATTGTTTTTAAGAAAGCTGTTATCCGGGTTGATGATGTAATTTTTGTTTTTGTCGACAACCACGATCGAAGAATCAACCGCATCAACCGTACTGAACATTTTCGGGAAAAAGTTTTTCTGCAGCATGCTGATTTCGATGATGCCCAGGTGTTCATCCTTAGGGTAATCAAGCTCCCTGAGCACGGAAATTTTTGCATTTGCACGGTACGGATAGCGTCCCAAAATATCATAGCCCTGCTGTTCAAACCACCAGTACTCCATGCCGTTTCGGGCAATCGTTTCCTGTTTCCACGGCTTGTCTTTTATCCTGTCTTCACTGAAGAGAATCGGCCACATTTCGTTCACGTAAGGATTATTTGTGTAAAGGTGAATGTTTTCAATCGTCGGGTTATTTACTTGAAGACGAGAGACATTTGAGAACGCATTCATTTTAAAATTCAGCAAATCATTCACATTTGTTTCATCTCTTGTTTTGACAAAATCAATAAACTCATTGTCAGATACGACCATCTGTGCCGTCCGCCTCATGGACTCGATGTTATTTTCAATATGAACCTTCTCAATTTCAAGCAAGTACTCATTTTTATTGGTAATATCCTTGATGGCACTGTCATCGACTTGCCTTGTATAGATGAGAGTGAAGGTGATGACCGGAATCATAATAATAAAAATATATAAAGCTATGAATTTTCTTTGCAAAGAGAGTCTGAGGAAATACTCATATATAGTGGTTTTAATTTTATTAAACATGTTCGCACCTGCTGTCTGTATGTAGTCTTTTCAGTATAAACCATACATCTATACGGCGGCAGGTCCAATATAGGGAAAAAGGCTGCCGGAAGCAGCCCTTTTCTTTGTTATTATTCTCCAGCACTTAGCTTCTTCTTATTTGCTTTGTACATTTTCTCTTGGTATTTCTGCACCTTTTCATAGCCAAGGTCTTCACGTTTTTCCAAGTATCCTTTCATAATCTTGTCAAATTCTTTATCGGATTTGGAAAGCAGGAGCTTAGGCAGCGTTTTTCCCCATTCCTGGCTGATTTTCGTGCTGGAAATCGCTTCAGAAGAAGTGCCTGTTGGGTTCAGGCCGTCAAATTCTGCAAAGCTCATTGTTTTTCCTTTTGTCCAATCTTCCATTTGTTTAAACGGTTCAGCTGTTGGCGGGTTCCATGGAAGACTCATGTTTGTATCCATCAGCATCCAGTGCTTATAGGATGCTCCGTACTGCTGATCAAAGGCTGTGCGATCAGAGCTCAGAAGCTTTAAGACTTCAGGTTTAAATTCAGGTTTTCCGTCTTTTTCTTCATATGTTACGTCTTTTTCTCCAAAGAAGAAATCTTTTTGTCCTTCTTCACTGATCAAGTAGCTTAAGAACGCAATCGCACGGTCTTTATCTTTTACATCTTTAGAAATCAATGTTACTGTCCATCCTGAAATGCTGTCTCCTGCAAGTGTCGGCTGATCTCCGGCTGAGTTCGCAGGACCATCAACAGCCATGTAGACGGAATTTGGATCTTTTGCAAAAAGAGCCTGCTGCTGTGCAGCCATGTCACTGCGCTGATACAGCATCGCGAAATAACGGCCCTGTGCAATTTTTTCTTCCATTTGAGGACGTTTGTCTACAAAAATATCTTTAGCAAGAAGTCCTTCTTCATTTGCTTCTCTGAACGTTTTCAGCCACTTGACGTATTCAGGATCTTCTGTACGGTCATAAAGCTTTCCGTCTTTCTCCATTGGGATTGCAAGGAAGTTTTGAAGATACCCTTCAAGCGATCCGTTGCCCACATCTGTAAACTCATTGAGTCCGATTGGAATCAGCGGCGCGCCGTTTCCTTCAGGGAATTTTTCCTGAGCTGCTTTAAGAGCAGAAATAAATCCTTCTGGCGTGCTCATATCCGGACTGCCTAAAGCTTCATACATATCTTTGCGCACTAAGAAAGTTTGATTAGAAGGCTTTAAATCTTTGTATTTTTCAAAGTCCTTAGGTGAAGAGGAAGCATTTGGATATGCATACACATTTCCATTTTCCTGCTTATACCACTCAATCTTTGCATTGTCTGCAACTTTAAAGAAATATGGATCATATTCTTCCGCCAGCTCATTTAATGGAAGAACAAGCTCGCCTTCCTGCATTTTCTTCACAGCATCTTCCCACCAGCCAAGCGTGATAAAGTCAGGAAGCTTGCCTGATGCAATCATCGTATTCATTTTCTCTGCTTCATTTCCCGCTGGAGAAATATAGTTGATTGAAACACCTGTTTTATCTGTTACATATTTGGAAACAGCGTCTTCTCCCCATTTGGAAGCGAACCACGAAAAGTTCATGTACCAGTCAAACGTGATTGGTGAAGTATCTGCTTTCCATGCAGGCTCATCCGCAGAAACAGGCTTCTTGTTTTCTTTTTCACCTGAGGAAACGGTTTCATTACTGCATGCAGAGAGCATGGAAATAAGAAGGATTGAAATCAGGAAAATCGAAATGCTTTTTAACTTTTTCATAGTAAACCCCTCTCTAGTACTTGATTATAATAGACTTTTTTTCTCTATGCATCAGCCTTTTACAGAGCCGATTAACATACCTTTAACAAAATACTTCTGCAGGAACGGATAGACAAGCACGATTGGCAGCGTTGTAATAACCATTGTTGCGAGTTTTATGGACTGGGATGTGACGGTTTTCGTCGTAATGCTTCCCGGTGCGTTCATCATCATTTGATTGGAGCTGGATTCTGCGACTACTTTATATAGATAAGTCTGAATCGGCTGCAAATCTGGATTGTTGACGAAAATGACCCCTGCAAAGTAGTCATTCCACTGATAAACTCCCTGAAATAATGCGATTGTCGCAATAACAGGCATCGATAAAGGAACAATAATCTTAATGAAAATAGCGAAATCATTTGCTCCATCAATCTTAGCAGCCTCTTCAAGCGCTGACGGCAGCTCCCGGAAAAAGGAGACAAAGATAATCAGATGGAAAAAGTTAAACATCGTTGGAATGATATATACAAGAAAGTTATCAAACAAGCCAAGGTCTCTGATTAAGAGGAAGTAAGGAATCAATCCTCCGCTGAAAAACATCGTGACGATTCCGATCATCATGTACAGCTTTCTGCCATATAAATCTCTGCGTGAAATGGCATAAGCGACCATGGCTGTGAAAAAGACATGTGTAATCGTTCCAATGACGGTCTTGGCAATCGTTACTCCAAAGGAAGTCAAAATACCTGAATTCGCGAATACCGCTTCATAGTTTTGCAGGGTAAACTCACGCGGCCAGAAGTAGATTCCGCCATTCATGGCATCGGCACCTTCATTTAAGGAGTTGACGATCACATACCAAATGGGATAAAGGGTAATCGCACAGATGATAAACATGATGACTACATTGATATTGTCAAAAATGTATTCACTTTTCGTTCTGCGATTGAGTTTGAACAGTTTCAGCACTTCTCCATCGCCTCCTTAAAATAAAGATGTTCCATCTAATTTTTTCGTGATTTTATTTGCAGTATACAGCAGGATAAAGGCAATAATTGCTTTTAACAAACCAACTGCAGTTGCATAAGAGTATCTGGCATTTTGCACTCCCATTTGATAGACATAAATATCAATTACGTTGCTAGCGCTTTCATTTAAAGCATTGCGCAGCACCAGGATTTGATCAAAGTTAGAATTTAGCACACCGCTGACTGCAAGTATGAATAAGATCGTAATCGTTGGGCGAATAGAAGGCAGTGTCACATGCCACATTTTCTGAAAGCGGTTCGCCCCGTCAATCGTGGATGATTCGTAAAGTTCGGTTGATACTCCGGCAATTGCTGCGAGATAAATAATCGCCGACCAGCCGATTTCCTTCCAAATATCTGAGAGAATCACAATTCCCCAGAAGTACTGCGGTTCAGCAAGAAAGCTGATGCGTTTATCAATCACGCCAAGATTTAATAAAATTTCATTGATAATGCCAATATCTGAAAGCCATGTTGTCAGGATTCCTCCTAAAACAACCCAAGAAAGAAAATGAGGCAAATAAGTAATTGTCTGCACCGTCTTTTTAAACTTCAGAGATGTCAGCTCATTCAGCAAAAGAGCAAAAATAATCGGCAGCGGAAACCCGATGATGAGCTTAATCAAGCTGATCCCAAGCGTATTCTTGAGAACCGTAATAAAATTCTCATCCTGCAGAAATTCCTTGAACTGCATCAAACCGACCCAAGGCGCCTCCCTGATCGTGCTGATAATACTGAATTCCTTAAACGCAATAATCAGCCCGTACATCGGCACATAGTTAAAAATAAACATCCACACCATACCAAGCAGCGCCATGAACTGCAAATACTTCTGAGAATTCATTCTTCTCAAATTGCGCTGTATTTTCTCTTTGCGTGTACTGGCCGCGATCTCGTGCTCCTGCGCCTGTACAATCTTCGCTTCCATTTCTTCACCACCCCGGTTTCATGATGTTCTCTATCTGTCTTCATTGTAAGAAAACCTGACCGCGAAGATAAGTTAGGAAATTTCACTTATGGTATCAGAATTTTGGATTTGGATTGAGAAGGGGGATTTTATCTATTAAAAAAGCTGTTTTTGCAAAGATCTTTGGTTTGATTATATATTTTGTCCGTTGCTTTTCGCTCCAGGAACTTGCTTTCCGCGGGGAGGGTGGGAGCCTCCTCGTCTTCGCCTGCGGGGTCTCCCATTTCCCTCTATTTTCCCGCAGGAGTCAAGTTCCTTCCGCTACAATCCACTAAGGGGTATAAACTTTTTATTCTATTAGGAACAAAGTGTACGTAAAAAGCCATAACTTATTTAGTGGGTCCAAAGAAGCTATGCAGCAATTTAAGCAATGTAAGCATCGGGAATAAAATAAATAAGGGAAAACAGTCTGTGCTGACCGTTTTCCCTTATTTGAATTGATGTATTTGTGTTTCAGCCGGAGTAACGGAAGAAATTCGAGCAATCTCCTTTTCATCAGCAGCCTCAACAATGATTTCAGTTGCCCAATGTTCGCTTGAAAAATGATCGGCAAAGACAGAAAACCATTTAAACTTCCCTTCACCATCCAGAAAATGATTCAACAGAAAGTCTGCAGTTTCAACAGACAATTCACCTTTGAATATCGTCATATTCTGTTCAGCTTCCACTTTAAAAACTCCTAATTCCTCCAGCTCATCTATGGCTTGTATTTCATCATTCCAGCAATGAATTTCAATCAGTCTGGATTGTTTTAAGTAATAGGCAGCTAATGGAGTCCAGTAATAATAATTTTCCGGCATACGAAAAGCTGAATCGCTTTCTAAAGTTGATGCAGCGGGTATTTGTATGTGCAGGTTCATGTTTCTTCCTCCCTCTTATCTATTTATATCCGGTTAAACCTTGTTCTAGATAAACGCCGTATTATTGAGCAGGCTATTTATTTTAGACTCTTTTCGTAAACTTTGTTGCTTTGAGACTAAATGGTGTAAACCTTAGTGGATTGCAGCGGAAGGAACGGGCAGCATTAATAATCAAAAACAACAATCTATGTGAAAACAACCTTTTAAAATTAATGCACCTATTAGCTGTTAGCACAGTTTATAGCAGGTGGTTCATGGTATAATCATGATAGAAAACCGCTTACAAAAACAATATACTTGAAGATTACATCTCTTAAGGGGCAGATGAAAGTTGACAATTGATACTAAAGAATTAACTATTTTCAATCACACTGGAAATAAAATCATAGCAGAAGATAGAGAAATTAAGATCATTGCCAGATTAGAAGAACCGCTGATCGTCATTTTAGGAAATGTTTTGAGTGACGAAGAATGCGACGAACTGATCAGCTTGTCAAAAGACAAATTAAATCGTTCTAAAATTGGAGTGACACACGAAGTAAATCAGATCAGAACAAGCAGCAGCATGTTTTTTCAAGAAAATGAAAATGAGACCATCACTAAAATTGAAAAAAGAATATCAGCTATAATGAACATACCTATTGAACACGGCGATGGCATTCAAATTCTTAACTATAGTCCTGGTCAAGAGTATAAACCTCATTTTGATTTTTTCACATCTTCAAGTAAAGTCATAAAAAATAATAGAATCAGCACACTGGTCATGTACTTAAATGATGTAGAGCACGGGGGAGAAACGTTTTTTCCTAAATTGAATTTTTCTGTATCTCCACAAAAAGGGATGGCCGTGTATTTCGAATATTTTTATAACGATAGTACCATAAATGAACGAACTTTACATGGCGGAGCACCTGTTACAGCTGGAGAAAAATGGGTTGCTACACAATGGATGAGAAGACAAAAACAGTCTTAATTTTAAATACTCTTAACTTCGGAATCTATAAACAAAAACCACATCAGTCAATATGATGTGGTTTTTCTTATCTTTAACCTAACCGCTTAACGAAAAAGCTCTACTAAACTCCCGAATAAGCCGAAAATCCTCCATCCACCGGAATCACCGTTCCCGTCACAAACCTGGATGCTTCATTGCTCACAAGCCAGAGCAGCGTGCCATTTAAATCCTCCGGATCTCCAAATCTCTCAAGCGGGGTCTGGTTAAGAATTTTTTTCGCCCGATCGGTGTAGCTGCCGTCCCTATTGGTCAATAAATTTCGATTTTGCTCTGTTAAGAAAAAGCCTGGTGCGATGGCGTTGACTCTTATCCCGGCCTTTGACATATGAACGGCCAGCCATTGAGTAAAGTTGCTGACAGCCGCTTTTGCCCCGCTGTATGCAGGGATTTTTGTCAATGGAGTGTAAGCGTTCATTGAAGAAACATTAATGATGACATCGCCTTCGCCCATATCTCTGGCAAAGACTTGAGTCGTCTGGAGTGTTCCAAGAAAGTTCAAATCAAACACGGAACGGACTCCTTCTGAATCCAAGTCAAAAAACGTATTGATTTCAGAGTTGTTCAAGTCCTCATTGAAGTAGTATTCTTTATCTGTATTTCCTTTAGGATGATTGCCCCCTGCGCCATTTATCAGAATGCTGCATGGACCAAGTTTTTCATTCACTTCTGCTTTTGCCTGCTCAAGGCTTGTTTTATCAAGCACGTCAGCAGATAGAGCAATAGCCGTCCCGCCTTCAGCGCGGATTTCGTCAGCAACCAGCTCTACAGATTCCTGCCGCCTGCTGATAACAGCCACTTTTGCACCGCATGCTGCAAGTGCTTTGGCAAATTGGCTGCATAGAACACCGCTTCCGCCAGTAACAACAGCGACCTTTCCCTCTAAATCAATCTGAAAAGGAATTTTCATAGTGATTCCCCTTTTCTGCTTGTCTGTTTTTTTCCTTTGTTGCCGCTTCCCACAAGCCGTTTAGATAGGTAGCACCAAGAGCACGGTCATACAAACCATAACCTGGTTTCCCCGTTTCTCCCCAAATCATCCTGCCATGATCCGGTCTGACTGGTCCTGAAAAATCAACTTCTCTTAAGGCGCGGACAATTTCATACATATCCAAGGATCCATCCGTTGAAAGATGGGCAGATTCCTGGAACGATTTTTCACCTGTCCATTTAATATTCCTTAAATGAACGAAATTGATTTTCCCTTTCCTGCCAAAGTAACGGACAAATTCAGGAAAATCATGCTCTGGATTTGCCCCGAGCGAACCGCTGCACAAACAAAGTCCGTTGTATGGGCTGTCGTATAGATTGATGAATCTGTCTAAGTTCTCTTTACTGTTAATGATTCTCGGCAATCCGAAGATAGACCATGGCGGATCGTCCGGATGAATGGCCATTTTAACTTCTTCTTCCTCTGCAACGGGGATGATTTCTTTGATAAAGTGAGACAGGTTCATCCACAATTTCTCTTCAGATACATTTTGATAGTGGTTCATAAGGCTTTTTAATTGCTCAGGTTCATAGCTTGTATCCCAGCCAGGAAGCATTAAATCTCCGTTTATTGGATTCATCTGATTCACTTGCTCTTCCTCATAAATCAACGCAGTCGAACCGTCCGGCAATTCATAATCCAGGGATGAGCGCGTCCAGTCAAAGACAGGCATAAAGTTATAGCAAACAATTTTTATTCCGGCCTTGGATAAGTTCCGAATCGTTGTTTTGTAGTTTTCTATATACCTGTCTCTTGATGGAAGACCAAGCTTTATGTCCTCGTGTACCGGAACGCTCTCTATTACACTTAAATGTAATCCGCTCTCTTCTATCTTCTTTTTAAGCTCCATAATTTTATCGTAAGACCAGGCTTCCCCGACCGGGATATCGTATATTGCGGATACAATTCCAGTCATACCTGGAATCTGGCGAATATTTTGCAGGGTAACAGGATCATTGTCTCCATACCAGCGAAAAGTCATTTCCATAGTCGTTTTCCCTCCATCTGATTATCTAGTAATCTCAAAATAATTTTTGGCGTTGTTATAGCAAATGTCCTGGACCATCTGACCAAGTAAGTGATAATCATCTGGTGCTTCCCCTTTATGCATCCAGCCGCCGATTACGTTACACAGAATGCGGCGGAAGTATTCATGTCTTGTATAGGAAAGAAAACTGCGGGAATCTGTCACCATGCCTACAAAATTGCTGATCAGTCCTATGCTTGCAAGGTCTGTCATTTGGCGGATCATCCCGTCTTTTTGATCATTAAACCACCAGCCTGTTCCAAATTGAATTTTCCCTTTTGCTTCTTCATTTTGAAAGTTCCCTGCGGCTGAAGCGATGATCGGATTATGTGCAGGATTAAGGTTATAGAGAATCGTCTTTGGCAGCTCATTCTCTTTATCAAGATGATTCAGAAACTGATTAAGCGGCTTTGCCAGTTCAAAATCGTTCATCGAATCAAATCCTGCATCAGGACCTATTTTCTTAAACATTTTCGTATTGTTATTGCGAGTCGCTCCAATGTGAAGCTGCATCACCCAGCCATGTGCATGATACAATTTCCCAAGATGAAGCAGCGTAAAGGTCTTATACTTATTTTCTTCAGATAACGTAATCGAGTGACCGTGAATCGCCTTATCAAAAATCGCTGAAACTTCTGAGAGGGTCCCATCTTCATAGAAAAGATGTTCAAATCCATGGTCAGAGACTCTGCACCCGGCTTCATGGAAGTAGGCAACACGCTGTTCAAAAGTCTCTAATAAATCCTGATAGCTGGTTATTTCCTTGTTTGCTGCTTTAGAAAGAGTTTCTATATAATCCTTAAAACCATGCTGTGCAATTTCAATGCCTTTATCAGGACGGAAAGCAGGCAGCACAGCTGTTTCTATGCTTTCATTTGCATCAATTTCCTTATGATAAGCAAGCGAATCTGCCGGATCATCTGTTGTACAAATCACATGAACATTTGATTTTTTTATAATCTCCTGGGCAGAAAAATCCTTTTGCTGAAGCATCTGGTTGCAGCGTTCCCAGATTTCGTCCCCCGTTTTTTCACTCAGCGGCAAATCAATGTTGAAATACCGCTTCAGCTCCAAGTGAGTCCAATGGTAAAGGGGATTGCCGATACAGGACGGCATTGTTTTTGCCCATGCATCAAACTTCTCTTTATCACTTGCACTGCCTGTAATCAGCTCTTCACTGATGCCGTTTGCACGCATTGCCCGCCATTTATAGTGATCACCATTCAGCCAGATTTCCGTCAAGTTTCGGAACTGTTTATTTCCTGCGATTTCTTCAGGGCTCAAATGGCAGTGGTAATCATAAATCGGCATATCTTTTGCATACTCATGGTACAGAATTTTGGAGCTTTCGTAATCTAATAGAAAATCGTCATCCATAAATTTTTTCACTTCAGATTTCCTCCTGTTTCAAATCGATTTGATCTCCGCTTTTATATTCTGCACCGTCTATCAGCAGCTTTCTTTTTTCACCCTGCGGCAAAATAAATGCTGCTGTGTTATATGGAAGAATAAAATCCCCCTCTACTTCAACATTTATATGAATCTCTGTTTCTGTTGTATTCATGTTGACATCCACAAAAGCGAAGTCTGCTTTGTACTGAGCGGTCACGCCGTCATCTTCATACAATCTGTACAGTGATTCACTTCTGCCCTTTTCCGGGAATAACAGAAACCCTCTTTCATCTTTATCTTTATCAGCAAATGTAACGTCTGCCAGATTAACAGGAAGGATGCTTCCGCCTTTTACAAGCAGGGGAACATAATGAAGCGGTGCGGGAATGGTAACCGTCTTTCCGCCTTCAAACCATGTCCCTTCATGGAAGTCATACCAGCCTCCAGTATGCTGAGGCAAATAGACGTCCCGCTGTTTTTTCCCTTTTTCTACAACAGATGCAACCAACAGGCTATCTCCGAGCATAAAATCATCGTTTTCTTCAAATGTCGTTTCATCCTGCTCAAATTCATAAAAAGTTGGCCGGATAATCGGTTTGTAGTTGGCATGTGCTTCGTAAAGCGCCGAGTATAGATATGGTGCAAGTTTTGTTCTGAATTTAATCAGATCTCTGACTGCAGGCAGCACTTCATGGTACATCCAAGGTTCGTTGACTGTTTGATCGTCATTCCAAGAGTGAATCGTAAATCTCGGATGCATGATGCCATTTTGAATCCACCTTACAAACAGCTCAGGCTCTGGTGCAGGGCCCGAAAATCCGCCGACATCGTGACCAAAATTGTATAGGCCGGACAAGCTCATTCCAATGCCCATCTTGATGTTGAACTTAAGCGTTTTCCAGCTTGTGCGGTTGTCCCCTGTCCATGTTTGAACGTAGCGGTGCATGCCAGGACTGCCTGATCTTGAAATTAAATAAGGACGAAGCTCTGGATTGTATTCCCGCTGCGCTTCATACGAAGCTTTCATCATAAGCAGAGGATGCAATGCACGAATCGTTTCAAAACTGATAGTTTCTCCAAAGCCATGACATTCCGCTTCTTTGCTCCATATCTCAAACTCATTGTTGTCATTCCAGGTTGAATCAATCCCGTAATCAAGCAGCTTTTCTTTTACTTGTGATTTCCACCAGCTGTAGGTATCCTTATTTGTAAAATCCAGATAAGCCCCTGTCTCATCCCAGAACTGAGCCATCTCTGCTTCATTGGTTTCACGGTTTTCAATAAACATCTTTTTCTCTGCAAGTTCATGGAATAAGGGATGATCCTTTAACAGGCAAGGCTTGATATTTGCACACAGTTTAAGACCATCTTCATGGTACTCATTCACCAATTGCTTTGGATTTGGAAACTTGTCCTCATTCCAGGTGAAGACATATCGCTTATCTCCAATAGATGTATATCCCGATGAAAGCTGAAACGAGTCACACAATATATCATGTTCGCGGCAAAGTTCGAGAAACTGTTTCAGCTGAATCTGCGCATCTGGTGCATCTGTATAGCTCATGGTCGAACCTGAATAGCCAAGGCTCCATTTTGGCGGAAGGATGGTTTTCCCCGTCATCCACGCAAATGTTTCAGTCACATCCTGTACTTTCGGTCCCGCTATCACGTAGTAATCAAGATCCCCGTCCTCCGCCTGAAAATAGCGGTACAATCCGTGATAGTTATCCAGCTCAGAGCCCATTTCAAAAACAGAGCTTGATAGATTGTCATAAAATAAACCGAAGGATACACCCGTTTTTTTACTCCTTGTTATGTAAAACGGAATGTGCTTGTAAAGAGGATCCGTGTACTCTGCATCATAGCCCATGGCATCAATCGTCTGCATGCGGTATCGCTTGCCGTGTTTATCTACAGCACCTGTTTTTTCACCAAACCCGAAATACTGCTCTTCTAAGTCACGCTGCAGATAATGGGCAGGTCCGGCACTTGATCCATACTCAAAATGGTAGGCCTGAGTCGTCCGGTCTTTGGCCATTTTGATCCAGCTATTTTCAATTCTTGAATACCACGTCACTTTAAACCCGTTCAGCTGAATGTCCATCTTCAGCTCTTCTGTCTCGATGATGACTGCCTCTTCATTTTGATTGATTTGATAGCTGGGCAATGAAAAACCCGTAGTATCAAATCTGTTTCTTCCTTCAAAAGGAACGTCTTCCATTCCCGGAGCGATACTCCATGTTTGGTTTAGTTTCAGTGAATTTCCTTCCGAAAAAAGAACGCGTACAATGTTCGTTTCAAGAACAAACACATAAGCTTTCACCGTTCCGTTTTCAAGCTGAAATTCAATAGTATTGTTTTCTTCTTTTAATAGTGTGAATGGATCATTTTCTTTAATGCTCAATGTTCAAACCTTCTCTCTGCTGTAATTTATAAGCCAAACAGTTTTGGCAGACTCAGGCTGATTTCGGGAATAAATGTTACCGCCAGAAGCACCACGATAATGGCTCCGTAAAACGGCAGAAGCGGTTTGATGACCTGCTCCATTTTCACTTTACCAATGCTGCAGCCCACAAATAGCGCACTGCCGACCGGAGGTGTAATGTTCCCGATGCACAGGTTAAAAGCCATCATGATTCCAAAGTGAACCGGATCCATGCCGAACGCTGTAACAACCGGAAGAAAAATTGGTGTAAAGATTAATACGGCAGGTGTAATGTCCATAAATGTACCGATAATTAACAGAATTAAGTTCATTATCAGCAGAATAATAATCGGACTGTCTGTTAAGCTGAGCAGACCGCTGCTGATCGCCTCAGGAATGCCAGTGAAAGACATGACCAAAGATAATATCGTGGAAGTGCCGATCAATAACATAATGACTGCTGTCATCTCCACGGTTTCAAGCAGCATTTTCGGCAATTTCTTAAAACTGAATGTTCGATATATAATCGACAGTACTAGTGAATAAGCAACAGCAATGGCTGCACCTTCAGTTGCTGTAAAAACTCCTGCTATGATACCGCCGAGGACAACCACAATCAGCAGAAGACTTGGAATGGAATCAAGAAATACCTTCAGTCCGTGGCTAAACGGAATCCGCGGTGCAATTGGATAGTTCTTCTTTTTAGCAATGAAATAAGCAACAAGCATCGTAGCAAGCCCCCATAAAATGCCTGGAACATATCCGGCAATAAACAAGGCAGCTACAGACGTTCCCCCGCTGACAAGCGAGTAAATGATAAGCAGCCCGCTTGGAGGAATGAGGAGACCTGTCGGAGCAGAAGCAATGTTAACGGCTGCTGAATACGTCCGTTCATATCCTTCTTTATCCTGCAGCGGGGACATGACTCCTCCGATCGCAGCAGCAGAAGCGACAGAGGATCCTGAAATCGATCCAAAGAGCATATTGCCGAGCACGTTTGTGTGAGCTAAAGAACCCGGCATGCGGCCAGCCAGCAGTTTTGCAAGGTTGATCAGCCGGATGGCAATCCCGCCGTTATTCATAATAATTCCTGACAGCACGAAAAATGGAACGGCCAGCAGAGCAAAACTGTCAAGGCCTGTAATCATTTTCTGTGCAGAGGTAAATACCGCAACATCAAACGGGAACAAAATCAGCATGGTAGCGATGGATGCACCTGCAATACTGATGGCAATCGGCACTCCCACTACTAATAGGACAAAAAACACACTCAGTAAGATGAGTCCTGCAGTTAAGGTCAATTTCAATCACTCCTTTGTTTTAGCCTTCAATTCTGGTTTTAGAAACGGCTTCCAAATCATCTGAATATAATTCTACTTTTCTTTTAACAACCGCCTCATAGATGCTCATCAAACTGTATCCGATGATAAGAATGCCGCTTACCGGCAAGGATAAATAAATGAATCCCATGGGAACGCCAAGAGCAGCTGAAGACTGGGCCATCGTGATTGCTACCGTTCTGGATCCGCCAATCACCATTACGAGAACTGCAAATGAAAGGATAAGCACTTCAATAAGGACACTAATAGGAAGTGCTTTATTTTTCGGCAGCTTTTCTGCAAGCAGTTCGATCGCAATATGCTTCTTCTGCCCAAATGCATAAGCGGCGCCAAGCATGGATACCCAAATCAGTGAATATCTTAAAATTTCTTCAGATACAGTACTTGGCGAGTTCAATACGTACCTTGTAAAAACCTGCCATACCGCCACAAGCACCATAAACGCAAGCATTGTGCATGTAATAAATGCAATCGTCTGATCGGCTGTTTTTCTAATTTTCTGCATCACAGTTCCTCCCCCTGGTTATTCCTTTTCAGCAGCTTCCCGTATCTCTTTGTAGTACTCAGCTGTAGACTCTTTTTCGGCAAATTCTTCGTGAAGCGGCCGAACTGCCTTTTGAAATGGTTCCTTATCAGGCGTGCTGAATGTAACGCCTTTTTCCTTGGCATCTTTTATTGATTTTTCAATCGCTTCTTCCCAAACGATTTTATGAAAAGCAGACGATTCGCGGGCGGCCTCATTGAGGGCCTGTTTCTGTTCTGCGTTTAAAACGTCCCATTTTGCCTGATTCATGATCAGAATGTCCGGAACCATGGCATGCTCGCTGTAGGAATATTCCTTTGCCACCTCTCCATGGTTGTTGTCTGTTAAAGCGGTTTCATTATTTTCCGAACCATCAATTACTCCCTGCTGCAGGGAGGTGTAGACTTCACCGAAAGACATCGGAGTAGGAGAACCGCCCATCAGCTCAATCATCCTGATGGCTGTTGCACTTGGCTGCACCCGAATTTTCATCCCTTTCAGGTCGTCCGGATGCATAATCGGTTTATTTTTCGTATAAAAGTTCCTTGAACCCCCGTCATAGAAAGTAAGTCCCCTGAACCCGATCTCTTCGGTAGATTCGTAGATGCCATTAACCGTGCTGCTGTTCATCACTTTGTAATAATGATCACGTCCGTCAAATAAATACGGCAGACTGAAAAGAGAGTAGACTTCTGAAAAACTCTCGAGAGCACTTGCACTGACCTTTGATAGATCTACAGCTCCGGTCTGGGTCAGTTCAATGACTTCCCTCTCCGCCCCAAGCTGTCCATTCGGATAAAGCTGAATCTTTACTTCCCCGTTTGTCTTCTCTTCTGTTAATCTCGCAAACTCTGTCAGCGATTTATGCACAGGATGCGTCTCACTTTGGTTATGTGCAAGCCTCATCGTAATTGTTCCATCACTTGATGCCTTTGTGCTGCAGGCAGACAATGCGCCAGCTGCAAGCAGACAGATCATCATTAATGCCATCCATTTTTTCAATTCCCATCCCCCCTGAAAGTATACCGACCTTTTGTTAACGGTTACATTTAAGATTAACAACGTTGTTATTTCTATTTGCAAAATAACAACGTTGTTATTTTTCATTAAAAAGCATGTTATTCTTCAGCTTTTTATACTATACTACAAGTAACAACGTTGTTATTCCCCAGTATAATATGTATTCCGAAAATTTTCAACATTTCCTTTTGGAGGATTTTAAATGAGTGTGACAATTAAAGATATCGCAAGGGAGTCTGGAGTCAGTTATTCAACCGTCTCAAAGGCGCTTAATAACAGCCCGCTTGTTAAGCCTGAAACGAAGAAAAAAGTCCTTGAAACAGCAAATATGCTTGGATATACTCCTAACTTTGCGGCTAAAAACCTTGTCTCTAAAAAAAGCAGAACGATTGGGCTTGTGTGGCCGGCCATTGACCGGATTGCCCTGACAGCCCTTGTTTCAAAGATAAATGAACTAGTAACGGCTGAAAATTATTTTATGATTCTCTCAGTTGATGAAGCAGACAAAGCCATTGGGATGTTCAAAGGATTCCAAGTAGACGGCGTCATGATTTTTGAAGAAGGGAAAGCAGCCATGCTCCATTCAGAAGTCTTCTCCTCTATCCCGATCCTCACATACGGGGTCTCGGGGAATCATGTATACCCGCTAATTGATGTTAATCATAAAAAAGCCATTCATCTTGCTGTCAGACACTTGATAGAATTGGGTCATACAAGCATTTCCTATATCGGCGATGCCACTCCGGGAGACAAGCGTCAGACTGAGAAACTGAACGGGTTTTATGAAGCTATGGAAAATGCCGGTCTGCCTGCAGATGACAAAATCATAGGCAATACTAAGGGCCTGAGCTGGTATGATGGCTATTTTGCAGCAAAAAAATTGCTCAAAACAAGCAAGCCGACAGCCCTGATCAGCGGAAGCTATGATATCAGCGTCGGGGTTCTGCGTGCTGCGAAAGAACTGAAAATCAGAATTCCTGAAGACCTTTCTGTCATCTCCTATGACAATATCCCGCAGATGGCAAGCCTTGAAACTGAGCTTACAAGTGTCGGTGTCCCGATCGAACAATTAGCTGAAAAGATGGTCACATCACTGCTGTCTCTAATTGAGCAACCAGATTCCATCAGCCTTACTCAGCTGATGGAGCCGAAGCTTGCACTTAGAAAATCAGTAAAATCTCTCGAAAAACACCTCTAACGAGATAGCATTAGCATCAGCACGCTAATTCGCATGCACCGCTTTTAGCGGTGTTTTTTGCAATAATATAACTCAGTTCATTATTGAACTGAGTTAATGGGATATTCCACAAAAACTTATCCTCTGAAGCAGTCCTTTCAAAATCATCTTGCGACTCAGCTTCTTAGAAGTTAAACCGTTTAGCAGAAGACATTTTAGTGTCACCTGTGCCTTTACTTAACCTTAAATGTCCAGCTTACGTGCTTTACTAATCTAAAGATTTAAAATAGATAATTTCAGGATCTCCATCGTCTAAATTTTCAACTGTACCACTTTGTAAAAGAATTTAATCTTTGCTTTTCTTATAAAGATCGGTGGTCTTATTAATCAACTTATTCACACCAAATATAATACTTACAAACCCAATAAAATTTATCAGCATATTATTGGTGAATCCCAAATCATCAAACTTTATACTAGCCAAAAGCACTCCCAGCAGTATCAAAAATACTCCAAAAATAATCCTCATCCGGTATCCTACTTTCATATGAATGTGAAAAAGGTATTGTAAAAGGCTGTATATTTTAATGAAATTCAACAAAAAAAAGCGATATCCCTTCTTGGATTATCTCCCTCTCTGCTCAGAAACAGTATTAAACCATGTACAAACAAAAATAGCAGGTGAAATTCATATGCGAATTACCCTGCTATTGACAGTTTCCCCTCTAATGCCGGAACCCCTTAATCAAAGATCAGAGGTGTCATTTTTCATATTAAGCAACTTAAATACATCAAAATCATGTTCACCAATCTTCTTCAAAGCATACTTCATTGAAAGCCTTAAGTCTTTGACCTCTGCACTCAACTCGCGGAGAGCCTCATCCTGGTCTTCATCCCCATCTGCAAGTTCCTGTTTTGACAGCTTGTACAGCTGCTCTTCCACTTTGTCCAGTCTCATGTCCACCTGTTTTTCAAGCGCGTCAAAACGTTTGTCAATGCTTGCCTTCAATTCCGTGATGGCAAGCAGGAGTTCCTTGTTTTCCATGACTATCCCCTCGCTAATGAATGATGGAATGCTTATCATCTATATTATATTTCTACCAGCTTGAAGAAAGCCAGCAGCAGCCTTCCAGAAAAAAAGAAAAGACAAACTCAGGCAAATGAGCTTCTGTAGCGGTTTAATAGAAAAAGGATATTTTAGCAGAATATCATCCTATCCTACTTTAGACTAAAAAATAGAGAGATAGATTGGAATGGAATCCTATTATACCGGTTTTTTTGATCGTTACCCTATTTTTCAGCAAGCTTATTAAATTATTCTGTGTAAATAATTGGTAATATAGTCTGTAAAGAAAATGAATATATTGATTCTTATAGAAAAAATGGAAATCTTTTATATTTATAGTGTAGTAAAATAATGAATAGGGAGTGGTTAAATTGAAGAAGATTTACAGTCTTGTCTTAGCTGTTTCTTTTTGTTTATTGTCCATTTTCTCCTTTTCTAATGGAACTGCTGCGGCCGAAAACACACAGGCAAATAATTATATGATTAAATCGTTTCACTATTTAAATGTTGATGGAAAAGATGTGAACGCTGCAGAAATGAATGACAAAACCGCAAATGAAGACATAAAAATAACCATGGTTTTGCCTAAACAGAACAAAAATGGCGATTGGCTGGCGTATGGATTTACAAGCAGGGAAACCTTGGATGCCTTTATCGAAAAAGATAAACAGCGAGTTGAAAACAAAGCCGGGATCATGGGCACCGGACCATGCTGTACCGATTTCTATGATTATAAAAATAAAGGCGGCGCGTATATTTATTGGAGAGACGGCTTTAAAAATCTGCCTTCTAGCTGGAATGATAGAATCTCTTCCTTAAGCACCGCTTCACCTTCTTCAAGTTACTCAACGACGCTTTGGGAGCACACTTCTAGCCAAGGCTACGGCAGAGGAGTGCTGTTTAGACATTCCGATTGGTATGGCAAAACAGCTAATATGGCTTCGGATTGGAACAACAAGGCTTCAGCAATTGAAATTAAGTAAGAAAAAATAGTATAAAAAAGCTGCAGGCATTAATGCTTGCAGCTTTTTTGCATTCCCGTATTATTCTGCTATTTTCCTGATCGCTCTTATTTGAAGGCGATTGATAGGGTTATTATAATTCGATTCATACTGGATTCCCGAACCAAAGTGAACTTCTCTCACGTTCTCCTTTTCTAAGAATGCAGGTAAGTTTTGAGGTGTTAACCCTGATCCTGCCATAATTGAAAGACCCGTACCGGCTGATATATCTGCTAGCTGACTCAGCTCTTCTATTGCTTCTATAGCTTTATCTTCGATGCCTGATGTGCGTACTTTTAAATTGGACTTTCAAAAACAAAAAACCTTACTACAAATAAAGTGTAGTAAGGTTAAGACTGTTATGCATGAAAAGGATTGCTCATTATTTCAGATGTTTGTACATATAATAATGAGAAAACCCTTTTGGGAAATCCTCTAGTTTCCCCATTTCTTTGAATCCTAGCTTTTTATAAAATTCAGGAGCCTGAAAACTAAATGTTTCTAATCGCATGAACCTGCAACTTTTTTCACGAGCAAAAGCTTCAGCCTTTTGAATTAATTCCTGTCCTTTTCTTTGCCCACGCAATAACTCGTCTACCCATAAAACATCAATGAAAAAACATTCCCAATCTATATGTCCAACAAGTCCACCAAGAATGCGGCCATCTTCATCTTTTAAAACAAAATTAATTTTTTCTTCTTCCGTATAGGCAACTTTACTTTTATTGTGTTTAATTAAATTATAACGTATAAAAAACGTATCTTCTTCATTGTAACCCGTATGTATTGTTAAATGGGACATTTCGAATCACCTCATATTTTTTCAACTCAGACTAATGTTTTTTCAATTGCTAAAAGCTATTTTACTAAAAACAAATTGAAATTACTAGACGTACGAGTTTTATAAATACAAGCGGGTATGGGAATAAAACAAAAGGGAACCCAATAAATTATGATTTCAGGTGCTTTTTCTGCTTTTTGTTCTAACGCTGGATATTCAATGAAGATTCCTCAATTGAAAGAGGCTTCATCATTCGTTCCCTTTTATCAAAAGTAACGATTTCTTTTACCCCTTTATTAATCAGCATCTCTATGTTTTCATCTAGGAAAGAACCTATGTCTTCTGGAAAATGGGCATCAGAGGATAGGAGCAATGGTATCTTATTTTCAATTAATAGATCAAGAAATGGTTCACTCGGACACATTTCCTTTACCGGGAATCGATAATATAAACCCGCGTTAAACTCTGTTGCTGCATCCATATCCCTTAAAGCTTTTACTATCCTTTTATACAGGGTATGCAAAAGATCATCATTTGGCCGGTAGCCAAAGACTTTAATATTATCCAGGTGGGAAATATAGTCAAATAAGCCGCTTCTGATTGCTTTTTCAACGATTCTAAAGAAGGTTTCATATAAAACATTTACATCATACTTTTCAAATTCATCAGTTGTTTTTGGATTATCAAATCCCCATCCATTGACAAAATGAACAGAGCCATTAATAAAATCCCAATCATGCTTAGAAAGCAATTCAGATAAAGCCTCTTCCTCATCTTCAAAGTAGTCTGCTTCTATTCCTATCTTTAATTGCACACCTTGCTTTGCCCATTTTTCTTTATTTTTTGTAATAGATTCCGCAAAATGATCCATGCTTTCTGTCATGACCAGGTCTAACCATCGCTTTTGTAAACGGCCAATCGGACTTTCATCAAGCATCATATTTTTTTCAAAATATGTCCGGCAATCTGTAAATCGATATAAATGATCTACAATCCCGACTTCTTTGATCCCTTTTCTTTTCGCATTTTCTAGATATAAATCAAGCCAGATAGGATCATAAGCACCTTTTGTCAACCTATCAGATAACTTTTGCACAGATTGAACAGCCCATTGTTTTGAGGTTTTTTCTTCTGTCGAATGCTGTCCCAATAGAAGGTTTTGATAGGTTTTTTTCAGCCATTTCGATGTATACGGACCTTCTTCCAGATGAACGTGATAATCAACTCTCATTGGCGTCACCTACAGTTATCCAATCTACGCCACCAATAACTGGATCTTTAGACCAATCAACCGGCATTTTTTGATCAGTAATCAGACAATCAATTGCAGAGAACGGCCCTATATGGAAAAGAGCCCTTTGATTCAGTTTAGAAGAATCAGCTGCAACAATTGTTTGTCTTGATCTCTTCATCATAATAGAAGAAGCCGTTGCTTCCTCTACATTGAAATCACAAATTCCATCTTTGTTTATTCCCCCGCATGAAATAAAGGCTTTGTCAAAATAAAATTGCTCCAATAACTTATTGGTTATGGACCCGCTGATTGAACGCTGCAAAGGATTGGTAGTACCTCCAAGGACAATGACTTTTCCATCAAATAACCTGTTTTCAATCCGGCTATTTAATAGTTCAGCTGCTGTTAGAGAATTGGTCACGATGGTTACATTTTTGACGTCTTTAATAGCACTTGCAATTTGAAAGATTGTTGTGCCTACATCAAGTGCTACTAAATCTCCATCCATAATAAAAGTTGCCGCAGCTTCTCCAATCATTTTTTTCTGAGGATGAAAGATTCCGACTTTTCTATTGAAATGAGGCTCTTTAATCACACCAAGATATTGGATGGCTCCGCCATGAATTCTGCGCAATTTCTTTTTCTCTTCAAGTGCACTCAGATCTTTTCTGATTGTTTCAGGAGTCACATTTAATTTTATAGCTATATCTGCGACGCCAATCTTATTTTTTATTTCCAGCTCTCTGATTATCGCTTTATATCTTTCATTCATTTTCATTTCTTTCCTCCATTTTGTTTTGTTTTGTTTTGGATTAATCCATTATAAAAAAGGAATATAAATAATAGACTGGAAAAATATTAACGTTTGTAAAATGAATCAAAAATAAAAACAAATTCAAAAGTCTACTCTGTGCGTTTCCTTAATGTTTTATCTCATTACAATTCTAAAAAGCTTCTTTTTCTAGTGAATTCAGCGGTTTATTTTTGCTTTTTTGTTTTTTGTTTTGTTTTTTTTACTTCCTTTGCTGTTTTGTTTAATAATCTATCAATAATTTTATCTTATGATAGAAATGTAGCTAACGGGGATCGTGGCGCCATCTCCATTTACGTAGTGAATGCTTGCAGCATTACATAAATGATTCTCCTTTACTATTGTTATGCAAATCAATCATTTATTTCATTGGAGGGTTTTATATGAATAATCAAGATCAGCAAAAAGGACTGGACAGAAGGAGTTTTATAAAAATAGGCGGAATGAGTACACTCGCTTTAACACTTGCGACTACTGGGCTTCCCGGGAACCTAATAACGAACACTGTACATGCTGAAAAAAAACCAAATGCTAAGCTTCACTTCAACTCAAATGGAAAGTTTAAGGTCGTCCAATTTAACGATACTCAGGATGATGAGCGAATTGATCGCAGGACACTTGAATTGATGGAAAAAGTCCTTGATTCAGAAAAGCCTGATTTTGTAGTACTGAACGGTGACAATATTTCATCAGGCTGTGACTCAGAACTAGAAATGAAGCTAGCCTTGAATAATGTTGCTCAACCAATGGAAAAAAGAGGGATTAAGTGGGCGGTTACGTTTGGAAACCATGATGAAGACTCCACACCAAAGAGCGGAATGGACGAAAAAGCGATGCTGCAATTTTATATGAAGTACAAATATAATATGAACGAGCCAGGTGAAAAAGGCCTATCTGGTACAGGCAATATGAACCTCCTCATTAGACATTCAAAAGGCAATAAAGCTGCATTTAACCTATGGCTGCTTGACAGCGGCAGATATGCTCCATCACAAATCGCCGGGCAAGATTTTAAGGGATATCCGACTTGGGACTGGCTCCGTTTTAATCAAGTAAACTGGTATTATGAACAATCTAAAAGACTTGAAAGACAATACGGATATAAAGTACCTTCACTTGTGTTCATTCATATTCCTTTATGGGAGCATCGTTTTATGTGGCATGGAGGCGTTGATGTAAGAACACAAGCAAGCCATGAGGCTGCAGTGGCCAAACATCAAATTGTTGGAGAACGAAATGAAGATGAATGTCCAGGACCAGTAAACGGCGGTTTATTTTCAGCCATGCTTGAGCGCGGAGACGTTAAAGGAGTATTCTGCGGACATGATCATGTGAACACATACTGCGGCAATTATTATGGAATTCTGCTTGGATACGCCGGAAACACAGGCTTTGGAACTTACGGACTTTCAGGTGCTCAAAGAAACAGACTTCGCGGAGCACGGGTATTCCATTTAGATGAAAACAAAGAAGGCGTACTTGTTGAAACGCATATGGTTTTTGCTAAGGACTATGGAATTGATTTAACTGCGAATGATCAAAGTATGAATCCTCTGCCTTTAGATACGGAAGAGAAGGAAAAAATGCCGAACAGCTAATTCTTATAAAAAGGCTGTTTTCGAATAAATTATCGTTTTACGTTTTGATATTGTTCACGTTTACAAGTCTTGTCGTACTCTTTTCCGAAGATAGGCTAATACGGTTATTAAAATAGATACGATAAAACTGTAAAATATCCAAAACCCGATTAATTACTGACTGAAAAAAAATGGAGGAATTATCATGCTGCAAAATATAGGTGTCCCTGGTCTAATCCTAATTCTGATTATCGCTCTTATCGTATTTGGACCATCTAAGCTTCCGGAAATCGGCCGTGCATTCGGAAATACAATAAGAGAATTTAAGAACTCAGCAAAGGATATCATATCAGACGAAAAAGAAGATAACAGCCAGACTAAGTAAACATTCCGGAAGATGTAAACGCCAAGTTTGCATCTTCCTCTTATTTCAAAAAAGGGAGAAGCTTATATGAATAATAATGAGTTATCTTTTGTTAATCACCTTGGAGAGCTAAGAAAACGATTAATTTTTGTCTTCGTGTTTTTTACCATTCTTTTATTCGGTTCATTTTTTTATGTACGGGAAATATACGAATGGCTGGTTCGGGATCTGGGCCATAACTTAGCTGTTTTAGGACCAAGTGAAATCCTGTGGGTCTATTTTATGATTTCAGGAATCATTGCCATCGCACTCACCATTCCACTTGCAGCTTATCAAACCTGGCTGTTTGTAAAACCTGCATTAACTGTAAAGGAACGGAAATCGGCGTTAGCCTACATTCCAGGGTTGTTTAGTTTATTTATTGCCGGTCTGTCATTTGGGTATTTTGTCGTCTATCCGCTTGTTCTAAGTTTTTTACTTTCCTTATCAGCAGGGCAATTTGAAACCATGTATACTGCAGAAAAATATTTCAAGTTTATGATCAACCTGACACTGCCATTTGGTTTGCTTTTTGAAATACCCTTAATAGCTATGTTTCTTACCTCAATTGGTGTTATTAACCCGATGCTGCTCACTAAAGCAAGAAAGATCTCTTACTTTTTACTTACTCTGATTGCTATTTTCATCACTCCCCCTGATCTTATTTCAGATATTCTAGTAATCGTACCTCTATTCGTTTTATATGAAATTAGCGTGACCTTATCCAAATTCGTATATAGAAAAAAACATCCAAAGCAGCCTGAGACCGTGGTTCCAATGAAAAAAACATCATAAACGACTAAAAGCCTGCAGTCATTTAGGAATGTCTGCAGGCTCTTAGTTCCTGTTAGAACGTTTGATTGAGGATTGTATTCCTCACTTTAAATAGTCTCTAAAATTAGGAAAAAGCGAATTGTGATGGATATTACGATTTCCACTCTTTTTTTATGAAACAATTTTCCTGATTGCTTTTAATTTATTTGGATCTATTGGATTCATAAAGCTTGATTCAAAACGAATTCCGGAACCAAAATGTATTTCCCTCACATTTACTTTTTCTAAGAATGTCTGCAAATTTTGGAGTGTTAACCCTGAACCTGCCATAATTGAAAGACCCGTACCTTCCGAACGATCTGTCAGCTGCCTCAACTCTCCTATCGCTTCTGGTGCTGTTTGCTTGCTGCCGGATGTGAGGATTCTGGAAATTTCAGGGTAATTCTGAAGCACACCTATTGCAGTGTATAGATCATCAACCTCATCAAATGCCCTGTGAAAGGTTATATCTAACCCTTTTGAAGCTTGTATTAACTTAGTAAGCTTCTCTTCATCTATTTTTTTATCATTTGTAAGAGCACCAAAAACAACTCCTGCTGCCCCTAATTCCCGGCAGATTTCAATATCTTCTAACATAATATTCAAGTCTTCATCCGAATAGCAAAAACTCCGGCTATGCGGACGAATCATCACATTTACGGGAATCGTTAATTCACTGCAGACACTTTTAATTAAGCCATAACTGGGAGTCAGCCCTCCTTCCATCAATCCTGTGACTAATTCGATTCGATCGGCACCCGCTGCTTGTGCAATTTTTGCATCTTCAATTGAATCTGATATAGCTTCAATAATCATATTTATGTCCTCCTAACATTTTTTCGTCAAATAAATACAATCCTGCCGGCGAAAACGTCAGCAGGTTTCTTCTTTTCCATTGACAGCCGTTTTCATTCTTAAGAGTGCTTCAGTCAGGACTTCACGAGGACATGCAATATTTATACGCTCAAACCCACCCCCGCCTTTACCGAACTTCATTCCTTCATCAAGACGAACTCTTGCCTTTTCTAAGAAAAACGTATGCAATTCATCAGATGGAATACCAAGTTCACGGCAATCCAGCCAAATCAAATGGGTCGCTTCAGGTTTCACTACTTTAATGGACGGTATATTTTGTTCTAAAAAGGAACATACATACTGGAGATTACTTTCTAAATAACTTTTTACATCTTGAAGCCAAGGCAAACCATTATAGTAAGCGGCAATCGTTCCTTCCACAGCAAAAGCATTTGGACGCATTAATCCGTATCCCATTAAAAGCGTTTCATATCTTTCTTTCACTGCTTTATTCGGAATTATAAAAATAGAGCTTTGCATTCCTGCAATATTAAATGTTTTGCTTGGGGCAGCACATGTAATTGAAAACTTTAAATGGCCGGGATGAACAGTTGCAAACGGTGTATGTTTATTACCAGAGTATGTTAAATCTCCATGCATTTCATCTGAAATCACATAAACCCCATGTTTCTCGCAGATTTCCCCAATCTTTCGCAATTCCTTCTTGGTCCAAACTCTTCCAACCGGATTGTGAGGGCTGCACAAAATAAAGATTTTCGTATCGGGACGGGATGCTTTTTCCTCAAAGTCTTCAAAATTCATTGTATATGTACCATTAGAATAAATAAGAGAATTACTTAATAATGTACAGCCTTGTGTTTCAATTGTTGAAAAGAAAGGATAATATACTGGATCCTGTACGATCACAGCATCACCCCGCTGTGTTAAAGCTTGTAATAATAAATTTATTCCAGGAATAATACCCGGGCTAAAAGAAATCCACTCCCGTTTTAACTCCCAATCGTACTGTGTTTTCCACCAATATTGAACAGCATCAAAATATCGTTCACAAAATGTACTGTACCCATATATTCCGTGCATTGCTTTTTGACTTATCGCATTGACTATTTCTTCTGAAACTTGAAAATCCATATCTGCAATGCATAATGGAATCATATCTTGATCCTCTATGTACCATTTCACAGAATGTGTTTTTCTTCGGTCAATCAATTTTTCTAACGGCATATCTTTTTCTCCTAACTTTCATCTCCTAATGATATTTCATCCATATTATACAAGAATTAAAGAGCATTTATCCTTTTTAACTTGAACTTCTTTTTTTTGTAAGGCTGAAGTCGAAATCCTACTTCCATCTGCTTCAATCCCTTCGCTCTACAAGTTATATATTTAATGGTTTAAAGTTATAGAGCATTTCTTTGAATGAGGAATGCTTTTTATTTTTGCTTAAAACAAAAAATACAATAAAAACGTTATTCAAATTAATAAAAATTTATTGTAATACAATAAAATATAGATTAAAATCAAAATCATAATAAATAAATGAGGTGCTTTTTATGGAGAAAGTAACAACATTGTTTTTAAAATTAGCTGTGATTCTTTTAGGCGTCCCAGTTCTTGCTCTGTGCATCTTTTTGGTGCCTGAGATGGCGAATCTTGCAGCAAAATTACTTCCAGAGTTTGCTTATATAAAATATCTCGTTTTCATCGCTTTTGATGTGTCGGCGATACCTTTTTACTTTGCTTTGTATCAGGCTTTCAAACTCCTACGCTATATTGACAAAAATAAAGCTTTCTCCGATTTATCTGTAAAAGCTTTAAAGAAAATCAAATACTGTGCCATCACAATCAGTATTTTACATGTGCTGGTTTGGCCTCTCTTCTATATCTTTGCGGAAGTAGACGACGCACCAGGAGTGATCTTTGTCGGATTGGCTGTTCCTTTTGCTTCGATGGTTATCGCGGTCTTTGCGGCTGTTCTCCAAAAACTTTTACAAGAAGCAATTACTATCAAATCAGAAAATGATTTAACGGTCTGAGGTGAATAACAATGGCAATTATCATCAATATTGATGTGATGTTAGCAAAAAGGAAAATGAGCGTAACAGAACTTTCGGAGAAGGTTGGAATAACAATGGCGAACCTTTCTATATTGAAAAATGGAAAGGCAAAAGCGATTCGATTATCCACTTTAGAGGCCATTTGCAAGGCTTTAGACTGTCAGCCTGGAGATATTTTAGAATACAATAGTGACGAAGACAGTTAAATGAATCAAGGTAACTTAATACAACAATTATTAGGGGAGGTATCACTATGGACATTAACAATTTAATTATTGAAAATATTGCTGACCCTCATGAGCTGGAGAGAATGTATCGAAAAGACCCGAAAACGTTTAAAAAGGCATTCTCACACGCATGGGAACAAAATCCCGATTCTCAGGTTCTTGGCGTTTGGTATGAAAGATTGCATTTCAAGGAGAGGGCAAATACAGAAAAACCTTCCTTGCTTCAAAAAGGTTTCTTATTCATGGGCATTTTAGCCATTCTGTCCGGGATAAGCACCAGGATCATTTTCCATTTTGTCGAACAGGAGGCAATTGCTCCAATTAACCTGGCTTTTGGTATCATTCCCTTTATTGCTGCCTATTTTGTTTATAATAATACTCCGAAAAAAAGTGTTATTTATTCCCTTGCAGCGTTGTTCCTAATTTCCGGGTTTTATCTTAATATGCTGCCATTAAATGATAAAGACAGTATTATCCTTGCTTATTTACACCTTCCCATATTCTTATGGGTATTGGCAGGGCTTGCATTTACAGGAAATGACTATTCAAAAGGCAGTACAAGATTAGCCTATATTAAATTTAATTTGGAATATTGTATTCTCTACGCCAGCATGGCAGTCAGCGGAATGGTACTGGCAGCATTAACCATGCAGTTATTTAGCTTTGTTGGCTTGGATATAGAAGACTTCTATTTTAGTAATGTCGTTTTATTTGGTGCTGCCGCTCTCGCTATTGTGGCTGCATACCTGGTAACAATGGATCTTAAACTTGCTAAGAATATTACACCATATATAGCTAAAATTTTTAGTCCTCTTGTCCTGGTCACATTGGTGGTCTATCTTATAACGGTAATATGGGTCGGAAAAAATCCATTCTTGGACCGCCATTTCCTGATAGCCTTCAACGGAATACTCCTTGGCGTATTGGCCGTTACCATATTTTCCATTACCGAAAGCGACTCAGACGAGAAAAAGAACATTTCAGATTATATAAATTTTGCCTTAATTGTTCTTGCGCTTATCATTGACAGTGTGGCATTGTCAGCTATCGTATTCAGGCTTTCTTCATATGGGATTACGCCTAATAGACTTGCTGTTTTAGGAGTAAACATACTTATCTGGGCAAATCTAATTTGGATTATGCTCTCCTATATGCGTTTTCTGCAAAACAAATCCGGACCTTCAACTATCCAAGATGCCGTTACTAAGTATTTGCCGGTCTACGGACTTTGGGCAGCTTTCGTTATATTTACTTTTCCTATCATTTTTAAGTAGAAAGACTCTGTTCATGTAACGAAAAGCCAATCTTCTATAACGTATAAATTCCTTAGAGCCGATATTATGCAGCTTTTTATACAGAGTTGCATAGTGTTGGCTTATTTTCATTACTATTGTTAAGAAGAAGGCATTCAAATCATAAGAGATAATATATTGTTGCAACTGGATTCTTTAAAAGATGTCCAGTTTCATGTGTGCCCAACGAAAAAGGACTTCATGAAACGTATTTGATAAGCTTAACTTGCAGGTTTTATGCACCTTATTCATTCTGAGAAAATGTGTGAGTTATTTTTTCTTTTTAAGTAAAATCCTCTTTTTAGTATAGAAGCTTTTAATTTTTGACACCAATTTGCCGCCAATTCCTCTGTTCTACTTCAAATTAAATATCCTGTAATATACAAAAAACCTTGATAACACAAAGGTTACCAAGGTTTTGTAATAATGACCTGTGAGGGATTCGAACCCCCGACCCCTTCCCTGTCAAGGAAGTGCTCTCCCACTGAGCTAACAAGTCGCAGTATGTAGGTATTGCTGACAAACTCTATTATATGAGGCTGCGCGCGCAAAGTCAACAAAATTATTCGGGCTTACGTTCATGCAAAACCTTAGGTACACCAGCCTCTAATTTCAGCTGTTTTAAAAAAATCCCATTGGTTCTATGATTTCTGTTTTTCTTTTAAATCTATATGTTTATGAAAATTTTAAAATGGGTATACTACTAATACCCCCCTTTATTTAAATAAATAGTTGCAAATTCAAATCCTTCTTTTAGAAGGATTTCTTTATGTTCAGATTTCGATTCTAATAGAATAGAATTTGGAGTCTAGTTGATTCGTGGATTATATATTTTTGTCAACTATTCAGATCTAAGAGCAAAAAAGCTAAGAAACGTTCAATCTTAGCTTTTTCTGCCGTTATGACAATTGTTGCGTCGGATGTGACACGATAAACCGGGCATCACCTTTCAATGAAAAGGATTTAACTGAAGAAGGAACAATAAAGTGATCTCCTTTTTTAAATGGAGAAGCACCCTGCTTCATCCTCAATTCCCCTTCCCCGTCCAGCACACTGACTAATTGATAGGAAGGATTCTCCACTTTAGAAACAGATCCCGACAAATTCCAGTGGTAAACGGTAAAATAAGTCTCCTTAATCAGTTTTTTTATTCTCAAATCTTCATTTACTGACAATACAGAATCGAAATCAGCATCAAGGTGTGGAATCATCGCGACTTCAATGGATTTTCCAAGATGAAGTTCACGTGTATTCCCCTCTTCATCACGGCGGTCATAGTCATAAACACGATACGTAACATCTGAACTCTGCTGTGTTTCAAGAATGATCGTACCCGCTCCTATCGCATGAATGGTTCCATTTGGTACATATAGAAAATCTCCTGGCTTGATCGATACCTTACGAAGAAGTTCGTCCCATCGGTTTTCAGAAACCATCTGTTCGAACTGAAGCTTGGAGCAGGCATGATGGCCATAAACTAGTTCTGCTCCGCTCTCACAATCAATCACGTACCAGCATTCTGTTTTCCCGAAAGGTTCTCCTTCAACATCACGCGCATAGGAATCATCTGGATGAACCTGCACAGAGAGATTGGTCTTTGCATCCAGTATTTTTACTAGTAACGGAAAATCATCACCTTCCTGGCCGGCAAACAGCTCTCGGTGCTTGTGCCATGCTTGGTCAAGCGTCATTCCTTTTAACGGGCCGTTACTAATTTCATTTGGTCCGTGCGGATGAGCAGAGATTCCCCAGCACTCACCAGTTGTTTCAGTCGGAATTTCGTAGCCGAACTGGTCACGAAGATTTGTGCCTCCCCAGATTCGGTCTTTAAATACCGGTTTTAAGAAAATGGGTTCTTTATACACAACAATACAATCTCCCTTTGGGTATTTTTAATAGTCTGTTTAATTGCTGTCATCGATTGCACTTTTCTTCTTTTAAAAAATGAAACAACGCACCTATTAAGTTCGCGTCATTGTCAAATTCACATGCTTCTACTTCAATGTCTAAGGTTGCTGTTTCATTTTTCAGTTGTTTTAATTCTTTATTAATGCCATCTATCACTTCTTTCCTCTTGCTAATTCCCCCGCCTATTAAAATCTTAGAAGGATCGAGCGAATATTTAAGATTAAAGATTCCTGCTGCTAATTTTTTATAATGGGCAGTTAAACATTGCTGTATTGTTACATCTCCATCCTCGGCTAGCTGGAAAACTTCTTCTCCATTCAGTGTGCCTGCCAATAAACCTTTCTTTTTTTCCGCTTCTCTTACAAGTGCATGAGTGGAGGATGTTAGGCTCCACGTCTTCTGAAGCGGATTCTCAAGTGGAGATCCGAAAATCATGTAGCCAAACTCTCCTCCGTGAAGGGATGCTCCTTTTAAAATAGATCGATTGAGGACTATGCTTCCCCCTATGCCGGTACCAATTACAACGCAAATATAATAATCCGTATTTTTCGCTGCACCTAACCAGCCTTCTGCTAATGCTGCACAATTCGCATCATTTTCAATTGAAGTCTTTAATCCTGTTCGCTTCTCAAGTAATTCAATCATGTTCATATTGTGGATATAAGAAATGGCGCTTGCCCCTCCGATAAATCCCGTTTTAGAGTTTACTGCACCAGGAGAACTGACAGCAATACCTGAAAAGGTATACATATCCTTATATCCTTTTACGATTGCATCTATTTTCTGAAGTAATTCTTCAATGCCTTCGACAGGAGTAGGTATCCTGCCGCACTCCAGCATATTTGCTTTTTCATCCATTACAGCATATTTCAAATAGGTTCCGCCTATATCAAACACCATGTACTTGTTCATTTGCATCATCTCCGTACTGCCGCATTAAACCGCTGCGTTAACAATGCAGCGCCAATCACACCTGCTTTTGTTCCTAATGATGCACACTTAATCTTTACTTGATGACGAAGCTCAGGATATAAATAATCATTCACTTTTTTATGAAGGATAGGCATGATGTATTCTTTTGACTGCATAACACCTCCACCAAGTACAATCATATGCGGATCAACAGTATGAACAATGTTGGCAATGCCTTTTGCTAAATGATTAAGCACGTTGTCAACAATAACAATTGCTTCCTGATGGCCATCCATGGCTAACAAAAATAATTCGCCTGCATGGCCTTTTAAGCCAAGCTTGTCTCTTCCCGCAGCTTTTAAGGCTGTACCGCTAGAGAGCGATTCCAAAGAGCCAATATTCAGCTTAGGGTGTGCGGGTCCTTCGCGATCAATTATCATGTTGCCGATTTCTCCTGCACAAGAATGTGCACCTTGAATAATTTGTTTCTGATAGATATAACCGCCGCCGACTCCAGTGCTTACAGTCATATAAAAAATAGATTCCTCATCTTTTCCACTGCCTATCATCGCTTCTGCAAGAGCAGCTGCATTAGCATCATTATCAAGTACTGCTTTTTTGTTTAACAATTTCTCTAACATCATGACTATTGGAACATTATCCCATCCAGGCAAATTCGGCGGACTTAAAATTAAACCTTGTTTTGAGTTCAAAGGGCCTGGAGCTCCAATTCCAATAGCATCAATTTGGTATAACGGCATGAAATTTTCACAAAGATTGGCCATGTTTTGAATGATATGTTCCGGTCCTTTTTCTGTTTCAGTAGGAACAATATGTTCTTCAAGGATCTCACCTGCAGCTGTAACAAGCGCTGCTCTTAAATTTGTTCCGCCTAAATCAATTCCAAGAAGATGTCTTTCCATGTTTCGCACCTCTTCCCCGCTCTTAAAAGCCGTTATTTTCAGATAATCCTCTGAACCATCGGCCCGATTTCTTAATAGTCCTCTTAAATTCATGCTTAATGTCTACTTCAACAAGTCCATATCGATTTTTATATGCGTTTGTCCATGACCAATTGTCCATAAATGTCCATAGATGATACCCTAAACAATTAGCTCCTTCTTCAAGGCCTTTATGCACCCACTTTAAGTGTTCTTGAATAAATTCGATGCGATAATTGTCTTCAATATATCCCTCATGATTCCGAAACTTGTCTTCTCCCTCTACTCCCATGCCGTTTTCAGATATAAAAAACGGAATATTGCTGTAGTTGTCACGAATGTCGATCATAATGTCATAAATAACTTCTTCACAGATCTCCCATCCGCGGTGAGGATTTATTTTTCGATCAGGCTTTATATAAGGATCGTATAGATGTTCAGGCATAAACGGGGTCTCAGGCAGGACTCTTTCTTCCTTCGCTTTGACCCGTCTTGGCTGATAGTAATTTACCCCCAGCAGATCAATACTGTTATTGCGTATGGCCTCCAAATCGCCTTTTTGAATAGCCGGGACTACTTCATGCTCTTTTAAAATGTCTATTAATTCTTTTGGATATTGCCCTTTTGTGACAGGATCTAAGAAGCTTCTGTTAAAAAATAGATTGGAAATACGGGCAGCTTTCACATCTTTTTCATCATCACTTCTTGGGTAAGAAGGCGTTAAATTTAAAATAATACCGATCTTTCCATCCAGTTTTAACTTCTTATAAGCTTCAACAGCTTTCGAATGAGCCACAATCGTGTTATGCGCCACTTGTGCACCGCGTTTAAAATCAACGATGTTCGGAAAATGAAGGTTATATAAATAACCGGCTTCTACTGGTACAATCGGTTCGTTAAACGTAAACCAGTATTTCACGCGGTCACCGAATAGTCTAAAACAAGTCTCTGCATAGCGAACGTAAGCATCGACCACTTCAAGAGATTCCCATCCACCCTTTTCCTGCATACACATCGGCATATCAAAATGATATAAATTAATAAAAGGTTCAATATCATTTGCGAGCAATTCGTCAATAACCTCATTATAGAAGCGGACTGCAAGCTCATTTGATTCTCCATCCCCATCTGGGATAAGGCGAGACCACTGAATGGAAGTACGAAAGGAATTATGACCGGTCTTTTTCATTAGCTGAATATCTTCTTTAAACAGATCGTAAAAGTTAGATGTATGCTCCGGTCCTACTTGATTATGAAAAGAATTGGGCTGTTTAGAGTACCAGTAATCCCAAATACTTTGTTTTCTTCCATCTTTCTGCGCGGCTCCTTCTGTTTGCGGCCCTGATGCGGCACTGCCCCACCAGAAGCCTGAAGGGAACTGGTATTTTTGTACAGGCTTTTTCATTTCCTATCACCATCAATTCATAGATTTGTTGAATAGAAAAGTAACCAAGTCACGATGAACTTGGCTACTATTTTCAATTATTGTTCCTTCTTCCACTCTTCATATTGTTTGTTCATTTCATCTAATGCTTTGTCCAATCCGGCCTCTTTCAATTTTTTATTGAACTTTGGCAAGTATTCATCCGGATTAACAGAGCCTGTTAAAAGAGCTTGTGAAAATTCACTTGTCACATTAGAGATAGCAGCAATCTCTGTCCGCACTGGCTTTGGATCAAAATAGAAACCTAGTGTAGGAGCAGCTGAAGACTCTTTGTTAAACTCTTCGAATTTTTCCCACTTATCATCTGAATCTTCCTCATATAGATCTAAGATAAACTGATTGCCTAACGCAAAGCTTGGCATTGAATAATTTTTACGGGCTGGAAGGTCTTTAATGCGGCCATTATCAAGTTTCTCGTAATGCTCTCCTTCAATTCCCTTATCAATCAAGTTGCGCAGATAATCATCTGTATTTAATAGGTTTAAGAACTCTATAGACTTTTCTGGATTTTTTGATGTTGCCGAAATGGCCTGCATAGAACCTGTTACTGAGTTGTTAAAAGTGATTGGAGAATCATGCATTGGCTGTACGACCAATTCATACCCGGCATTACGGCTCCAGATGTTTTCTGCATATGGCTGATAAAGTTCTTTACGTACAAACCAGTTTTCTACATCAAGTGCCCAAGGCTCTTTTGATGTGGCTGCATCAGATTTGATGTATCCAGTCTTATAATATTTATGAAGAGTATCAAGTGTTTGCTTCATTTCATTTGTTTCATAAACGTTAATGATTTTATTTTCGCCTGACAAAGGCACCGCAAATGGCATCTTATCGTCGAGAATATAGTCAAATGGCACATAAGGTGTAAATGTGGTCATTGGCTGAATGCCAGATTCTTTTTCCTGAATGGTTTGAAGCATCGGCTCCATATCTTCAAAACTCTTAATATTTTTAATATCAAACTTGTATTTATCTACTAAGCGTTTATTGAAAACGTATACACTTTGCTGTCCAACTTCTTTATTTGTCGGAATGGCATAAAGCTTTCCATCAATCTTTGCTCCTTCAAGAAAAGCAGGGTCTAATGCACTCTTAAGTTCCTTGCCATGTTCGTCCATCAGCTGATCTAATTCTTTAAAAGCTCCTTTACGTGCATTTAATACGTAATTGTTAGCCCATGAAGCAGTGAATGCAATGTCAAATGGTTCTCCTGAAGCGATTACGACTTGCATCTTTTTATCATAATCTCCCCAATCAATCATTTTCAGATCAATTGTCGTGTTGATTTCTTTCTTCGTATACTTGTTTATTTGATCAACGACTTTATTCAAATCCTTCTGTGGTGTTCCAACCATATACCACGTAAGTTTAACTGCCTCTCCATCCTTAGCTTCTGCATCGCTTTTGTTCGAACTGCAGCCGGATAGTATACCGGCAGTTAAAAGCAAACAGGAAAACAAGACAAGAAATACCTTTTTCATTTCATTTCCTCCTATTATTATGGATTTGCTTATTCCTTTACTCCGCCGATCGTTAACCCCTGGATAAAATATTTTTGAAAGAATGGGTACGAAACAGCGATTGGCAAGGTTGCAATAACAACCATAGCCATCTTGGCTGCATCTTTTGGAACAGACTGCAGGATTCCTTTTACTGAACCTGTTAACAATGTGTTCTGGCGAATGAACTCAATGGTATTTTCAATCTTCATCAGTAGAGATTGAAGTGGTACGAGTGCTGGATTATCGATGAATAATAATGCGTTAAACCAGTCGTTCCAGTACCCTAGTGTACTAAACAAGGCAATTGTAGCTAACCCGGGAAGGGATAACGGCAAAACTATTTTAAAGTAGATTCGCAGTTCACTGGCTCCGTCAATACGAGCAGATTCCAAGATGGATTCAGGTACTGAACGCTGAAAAAATGTTCTCATAATTAAGATGTAAAAAGCATTGACTGCCATCGGAAGAATGAGCGCCCAGATTGTATCGCGCAAATGCAAGACTTGAGTAGCGACGATATAAAAGGGAACAAGTCCTCCGTTAAATAACATTGTAAAGAAGGCAAAAAAGGTGAACTGTTTACGGTATTTGAACTGCGGGCGTGAGATGGCGTACGCATAAAAAGAAATGGTGAACACACTGATGATGGTGCCGAGCACAGTTACTAAAATCGTAATCATATAAGACTGAAGCAATTGACCTTTTATGGCCCATAAGAATTGATAGGCTTCAAAACTCCATGTCTCTGGAAGCAAACTGAAACCGTTCTTATCTAAAACGCTTTCATCTGTCAGTGAAATAATAATGACATAAATAAAAGGAAACACACATGAGAAAGCGAAAATGGCAAGAATCGCATTTAATATCACATTTGCTTTTTTTCCTAATTCATGAGGATTGTAGTTCTTTCTTTTCACTGTTTTTGGCTCGTTCTTCAATTGAGCCAGTGTCTTCGGCAAATCAGATTCTACTATAGATTTACTCATGCAAGAGCCGCTTTAAATGCGACTTCCCCCCTTTCTAAGTTTTAGTTTTCAAAAAACGAGGGCTGTATGTTAAAAGAGTGCATAATCCTTATTGATTCTTTTTACGATATAGTTCGTTAATATGACCAGGATAAAACCAACAACGGATTGATATAACCCTGCTGCTGTACTCATACTCACTTCACCCATCGTCATTAATCCACGATACACATACGTATCAATGACATTTGTAACCGGATACAAAGATCCGCTGTCCAATGGAACTTGATAGAACAAACCAAAGTCTGAGTTAAAAATCTTGCCTATGTTTAAAATGGTTAAAATGACGATTAATGGAGTGATCATCGGAATGGTGATATGCCTTATTTGCTGCCACTTCGATGCACCGTCAATCATAGCAGCTTCATAAAAATTCCGGTCTATCCCAACAATTGCGGCTAAATAAACGATGCTGCCATATCCAATCCCTTTCCACATGCTCATGAACACAAGGATGAATGGCCAATATTCCGGCTCACTGTACCAAGAAACTTTCTCGACGCCAAACCATTGCAGAATATTGTTCATCATTCCCCGATCTACGCTCAAAAAGGTAAAAACAAAATAACTGACAATGACCCAAGATAAAAAATGAGGAAACAGCATACCTGTCTGATACACTTTTGCCATTTTCTTATTTGTAATCTCGTTTAGAATAATTGCTGTTGCTACCGCTAGTATGAGTCCAAGAATGATGAATACCAAATTGTATAGTATGGTGTTTCTCGTAATAATGAAAGCATCATTCGTACTAAAAAGAAACTCAAAGTTTTCAAACCAGACCCATTCACTATTGATGACGCTTGCAAAAAATCCATCTGGATGAAATTGAAAGTTTTTGAACGCGATGACGGTCCCAAACATTGGTAAATATGAAAACAGCAAAAACCATATGACACCTGGAAGAACCATCAAGATCCATGTTTTATTTTTATAAACATCTTGAAAGAACCTCTTTACTCTGGTCATTTCTCTCCCCCCTTGTTCTATAAGTGATTCTATATCCTAATTTTACAAAAGGTCTATTCATTAGAGTAGTTAACAAAATTTAGTTTTACTGTACTATCTTTGTTTTATGTGCAAATTTAAGGGCCACTGGACGAACTAATTAAAAAGAGGCAGGGACATAACAATCATCTCCTGAATGAAAGCCGAACATTGAAGTGTACGAAAACCATTAAAAGAAATGGCTATTTTCGCATAGATTGTTGTTTTTCATGATAAATAATGTCCGTTCCTTTCCGCTGCAGGAACTTGCTTTCCGCGGGGAGCGTGGAAGCCTCCTCGGCGAGCCTGCGGGGTCTTCCATTTCGCTCTATTTTCCCGCAGGAGTCAAGTTCCTTCCGCTGCAATCCACTTAAGGTTTCTACCATTTAGTCGAAGAAAAAATCCGAACTAAAACGAAATTCAAGTTGGAATTTCACATAATAGTTCGGATTTTTCTTTGGTTGGAAACCTTTTGTCCCATCCTCTTTACGACAAATTGAATCAAGGAGAAGGATAGCCGTATACTTCAAATTCATAAATTCTTGCTGCCTGATCACTTCCTTGGGTTGATTTATCGATCCATAATCGGACATATCGCGCATCGGTAAGCGGAATCGCATGTTCGGATACGGCTTCAGTATTATCTGTTACTTGTACAGAATCAGACCAGTTCACCCCATCAGTGCTTATTTCAATTTTGAAGGCTTGCGTATTAAATGCTTGAGCCTCTCCTCCTGCTTGTGCATGCTGTACAACAAACTTTGAAACAGCATACTTTTCTCCCAAGTCGACTTTCAGCCAATGAGGGGCAGCACCAAGTGCGCACCATTTGCTGTTATCTGTAACTTTACCGTCTAAAGCATAGGATGGCCCTTCAGACACAGCACACGCTCCGCTCGCCTCTGCCTCCTTACCTAATGCTGCATTCGTAATATTTTGGGCATCTTTAGAGATGGTGATCAAGCCTTCTTTTTTGAGGACATCTGCTCCTTCACTATTTCTTGCTGTTAACGTAACAGAATAAACACCTTCATTTGCATAGGTAACAACAGGATTTAATTCCTTGCTTACAGATGGTGCACCTCCGTCAAACTGCCATTCTACTTCTTCTGTAACTTCTGATGATGCATTTGAGAATTGAATTTCCTCACCAGGCGCTGCTATCGTTTTATTTGCGCTGAAGTCAGCCGCAGGCTTAGGGTAAGGCGGCCATTCAAATTGAATGCTCGCAGATTTGCTGCGTTTAAATTCTTTGTTTACTGCCACAATTTCTAATACTGTATGTTCTTCTTTCTCTTTTCTCTTAAGTTCAGATAAATAATAGACATGATTTGGCGTTGCTCCAACCCATTCTTTTTCACCATTTGGAAGCGTTCGATAGATTTCATAATGACTTACGTCTGAATCAGACGGAATCCATGAGAGTGAAGCATCAGCATAAATTCCTTTATCAAATGCTACATCACTTATTTTAGCTCCATGAGGACGACTCTTTTCAAAATGTTTAGTTTGTTTATTGAAAACCTTGATTTCACCTACATTTAGTTCATAGTCCCGAACTTCTTGTTGACCCTCAACAAAAAGAGAAATGGCAGAGAGCTTTTTACCGGTATATTTTTTTAACTTAAATGAACTTGTTAACCATTTATTTTCCTTCTTCGCTTTAGTATCTAAGTAAATGAATTTTTCTGGATTGTCTGAGAAACTTATGCCGATTTTTATTTTTGATTGCTTGGAATTGGTTTTATATGTCACGGACAATTCCGTATCCTTTTGTAATAAAAGATCTGTTTTATAAAGTTTTAGATGAGCTGGATCTGCCGGATTTAATGCGCCTGAAAGCTTTAAAGAACTGCCGCCTTCATAAGCCTGTTCCCAATCAAAAGCAGCTTCCAGGTTTTGTCCGCCTTCTTTAAGCCAGCGCCATGTCGGAAGGATATCTTGAAGGCTGCGGTTATTCCAAGACTCCTTGCTTGCAGTCTTTCCTTTTACAGAGAATGACTTTCCGCTGCCTGTGTTAAAGTGTGTCACAAACGGCAATTCACGAATAGGAGTTTTGGCAGTAAAGTAGTGAGCCATTCCTTTCCAGCTTCCATTACGATCCGTATTGGAAGGATCTCCGTTTGCCCCAACCCAAAACTCTTGTTCCTTTTGATAGAACTCTTCCATGTTCTCTGAGGTTTTAAATGCCCAGTCAGGCCTGTAGATGCCTAAAGAGGTATATGGAGTTTTCCCTTCTGGAAAGATGCCTTCCCAAGGAATAGGAGTACTTGTTCCGCGCGCTTCCACATCAATCCCTGTATATAAATCGAATGAACTTCTATTAATCTGCTGCGCTTTTATAGAGGATGATTGTTGATCCCGCCACCAGAAATTTAAAAACATGCTGTCTGATACACGTTCTTCACCATCTTGCAAAAACATACTATTTTTATCCGTAAGAGCGTTTTGCCAGTTAATTCTTCCATCGTTTGTCATGGAATCATACCACATCACTTGAGAGCCTTCTGGCTTATGTTCCTGAAGGTAAATTAAAAACTGCTGCATTTTTTCAGCTGTTTGCGGATTTCCGCCTTCTGTTTCCTGATTGATGAACCATCCGTCAAAGCCGTAATACTCCGATACTTCAAGCAGCTTGTCGGCGGCAGGAAAAGATCCATCTTCCCGCTGAGTCAGCATCTGTTCTACCCATTCTTTCTTTCCGCCGTAAACAGCTGGCGGAAAAAATACATTGCCTAAAATAGGGACGCCATTTTTATGAGAAGCATCAATCACATCTGCACTAGGAGGAACAATAATTCCTTCACCGGATGAACCTGCCCAATACACCATTAAATCAGTATATTGCCAATAGCTGAATGTATTAGCAAAAAACTCTTTTCCGCCTTGAGATGGTACACCGCTTGTATTTGGATTCAATGCAGATAAGGCAACGAGCAACGCATCTGACTGTGAATTCTCATTTACTTTGTACAAGACGTCTCGTTTGGCCAATGGAATGTGACTTTGGTTAAACTTTGCATTTGGATCATTTTCAGGAGACCAATTTAACAGCTGTTCTGGAAACCAATGTGAAGACTGAGGCTGTTCTGCAAAACTGCTGTGTGGCCAAAACATTACTAATAACAAGCACATTCCTAGAAAACTGCTGATCTCGCATACTCTCTTTTTCAGATGATTCAACTTCCATCCTCTCCTCTTTCAAATTTATTATGAAGCAATTAAGCAAGCTCCCTTTCTCAGTCTGTTAAATCACTTTTCTTCTGAAAGCGCTGTCAAAAGATGCGGATCCACTGCCATCTGACATCATCTTCCTTTATGTAGTTATATCTTGGGCCATTCAAACCGTCAATCAACTCCAGTGAAGTGATAAGTTTTTTACACTATAACTAAAATATGTCCATAAAAAATCCCGTATCACGAATGTGTACGGGATGACAGGTTATGAATCAGCACCTTGAGATAACGCTCTAAACTCTGTAGGAGTCAAACCAATCTTCTTTTTAAACTGTTTATAAAAATAAGTAGAATCTGAATACCCCACTTGTTCTCCTATTTCCCCTGCACGCAGATGAGTAGTAAGCAGAAGGTCTTTCGCTTTTAGAATGCGAAGTTCATTCACATAATCTGAAAAAACAACGTTCATTTCCTTTTGAAAAAGCTGTCCTAGATAGACCGTATTAATGTGGAACTGATGGCTTAAGCTTTTTAAAGAAAGATCTTCATGAAGGTTCCTTTTTATATAATTCACCAAGCTTTTAATAATAGGACTAATATGATAATTTCTCTCATTCAGCCCTTCCATGACGTTTAAACAATAGTGATAGAGTATTCGTTCTAACTCAAACATGTTCACAGATTGTAAAATCTCCTGCATAATCCTGGCTGTCTCCAAATAGGTTACTTGAATGGAGATTGAGTTTTTTATAATAGAAATCGTATCAATGGCAAGTCCCCGCAGTACGATTACATGCTGCTGCTCTTCTAAGGAGCAGCCATGTTTCAAGAAAGACTGTATCCATTTTTTAAGGCTTTCCTCATCATATTTTAATATAATTTGCACAAGTTCTTGTCCATTCAGTGATGCAGTATGGGAAGGAACTCTAAATTTTCTGGCCAGTTCTTCTGTAATCACATGTGTACCGTCTGACAGAACAACTTTGAAATCAGCCAATTGTTTAACCTGTTTGAAATGTTCAGAAATAGTAGTCATCATTGAAGTTGATTCACTCTTTGTAATCCAAAAGTGTTTAATCCACTCTTCTTTCTTAAGCATGTTTACTATGGTTTCTATCTCTCTTTCTACTATCTCCATCTCTTTATTCATCCAAAGTATGATGATCTCGCCTCCAGGCTCCATCACAAATAGGGCATCCAATGAGTCTTCCAATTGCTTTTTTAGTGTTATGCGTTTTTTCAACGTATGTTCTTCAGTCGAATCTATCTTTAAGTACGAGATGTATACCTGTTGTTTTGTATAGGGAATATGATACATTTTAAGCCGCTGTTTTAGCTCGGTTTCTTCGATCTCTTCATTTAGCCAGCGCCAAATCACATTATCACGAAAGATTTGACTTTCTTCCACAGACTGCTCTTGCTGGTTTAATTTCTCAACAGCGTTGCGGATCGTGGCATTAAGTTCTTCTTCATCTACAGGCTTTAACAAGTAGTTTTCAATGCCTAACTCAATTCCTTTTTTCACATAGTCAAACTCTTGGTAACCTGTGAGCACCACACATTTAGTATGAGGATGAATAGCCTTTACTTCCTCGATTAACTGAAGACCTGTCATATTTGGCATCATAATATCTGTAATAAGTAAATCACACGGGCTTTCCCGAATTTGCAGAAGAGCTTTTTCTCCATCATTCGCATCTCCGGCAACCTCCAGTCCATTCCCTTCCCAATCAATCAAGTATTTTAACCCTTCAACAATAATAGGTTCATCATCAACGATAAAAACCTTATACATCTTCGTTTCCTCCTTTAAGAATAGGAAGAGTGAGAATCACACATGTTCCTTGTTTTAGAATACTTTCAATATGCAGGCCAAATTGTTTTCCGTATTTCATCTGAATCCGCTGATGGACATTATGAAGACCAATAGACTCTCCCATTGTTTCCTTTTTTAAATTCAGAAGGACTTCCTTTAACCGCTCTTTTTCAATGCCTTCTCCATTATCAATAATAGTAATGGTGATTTTATCCTTTGTTTTTTTCACGACCACTTTTAATAGATTGTTGTCATGTTGTTTCTTAAATCCATGTATCATGTAGTTTTCTACAAGCGGCTGTAAGGTAAATCGCATCATTGGCAGTTCATAGCAATCTTCTGGAATGACAAACTCGACTTTTAATCGATTGGCATATCTGATCTGAAACATGTTCAGATACTGTCTGATGTGATTCACTTCGTCTTCAACGGTTACAATCTGTTTATGCTCAAGTGAATAGCGAAACAATTTACCTAAATAAACAATCATGTCACTCGTTGTGCGTGAACCTTCACTTAAGGCTTTCATTCTGATTGTTTCAAGAGAATTATATAGAAAGTGAGGGTTTATATTCGATTGAAGCGCTTTCACTTCTGCTTCTTTCTGTTTAATTTCACTTATATATACCTGATTAATATACTCTTTTAATCTTTCTAACATTTGATTAAACGTAACTGTAATGGTTGAAAGCTCATCTTTATGAGCAGAAACAGGAACTCGAACATCTAAATTTCCTTCTTGTACTTGTTTCATGGAATGTTCAATCGCATAAATACGTTTAGAATAAGAGCGCATAATGAAGTAAGTCGCTGAAATCGCAATGAAGACCAGCATCACAGTAAATAAAATCATGGTCCATAATACAATTGAAAGCTGCTGGAGTTCACTCTTTGGAAGATAACTGACAAACATAAGCTCTAGCTGATCATCTGCAAGAGTACTGACAATATAGTCTTCCCCATTAATGTTCTTTTCCTCTTGGATTGTCCTAAAGGCAGGCAGGGATAAATCATCGGGAAAGACTTTGCGGTTTGACGAATAAAAGACGTCTCCGTCCTTATTCAAAACATATAAATTGCCTTTATATCTTTCCTTGTTGGTGAGCAAAAATTGATTTAGTGAATCAAAACTAAAATACAAATAAAAGTTTCCCAGTTTTTCTAAAGACCGTGGATCTTTTAAATCACGTTTTATGGTATAAGTATCTTTCAATTCTCTTTGATAGGAACGTTTTATTTCAGGAATTTGTTCATTCTGCGGCATCAGGTAATCATATTGCTTTAAAGAAGGAGGATCATCCTTAATAATGGACTGAGTCCAGCGAAAGTGATTAAAGATAAATAAATATTCATATTTCTCCTCATCACTTGCAAAGCTGATTGCATTTATATCCTTTTCGTCACTAAAGTAGGTTTGTACGAAAGTTTCCATATTGTTAGGTACAAATGAAGGGCTTTCGCTATATTTATTCAGTTTATACGACAGATAACTTGAATAGTTATTCTGTAAAGAATAGCTTATATCATAGATGATATCATCTTTTGTATACATCTCCCGTACGACTTGATTCACGAAGTCGTCCTTTTGATCGAAATAGGAGGAAACTTCATTTAAAATCCTCATATTTTCATCCTGTTCCCGCTGGACGACTACATCTGTATAATAATTCCAAAGGACGCTTAAAAGCAAAAACATGACTAAAATCAAAATAATAGAGTATACCATGAGAATTTTATTAAAAACTTTTTGCTTCATTTGGTTAACTAATTTGTTGATCAACATGTCTATGCTCCTTGTACGAGGTATAAAACATTTTTAATAGTTTAATAGACATTCTCCGCTGCGTAAGAGAAAAGCGCACCACTCCAAAAAGTGCTGCGCTTTTTCACCCATTATTGAAATTTGATAAAAACGGTTTTAATTTCATAAGGAGAAACATCAAGAGTAATGGCGCTGCTTTTCATTTTATCAGAAATTGGCTGTTCCATTAAGTCCATTTCACACCAATATTCGATGTAATAATCTGAATGAAGGGCAACTTTCCCTTTTCTGCCTTCAAATTCATGAAATCGGACGATCACTCCGTCTGCTTCTTCTGCTTTCTTTACGGCATCAACATGAATGTTGACATGATCCGATGAGAGAAGTGACTGGCCGCTATTTGCAGCAGCACCGCTAAAAACCTGCACGGGTGCATTTAGAACCCACGCTTCCTGATGAGTTCCGGCATCACGCCAATCTCCGCAATGAGGATATAACGAATAAGTAAAATTGTGTTCTCCTTGATCCGCTTCCGTATCCGGGTAAATAGAAGATTTTAGTAATGAGAGACGGAGTATGTTCTCTTTTATATCATATCCATACTTACAGTCATTGAGCAGGCTGACACCATAGCCCGTTTCAGATAAATCCGCCCATTGATGGCCTGCTGTTTCGAATTTTGCCATTTCCCATGATGTATTCCAGTGCGTAGGCCGTTTGACATTTCCATACTGAATGTCAAATGTGGCTTCTGTGGAACGAATGTCAACTGGGAATGCAGTTTTTAGAAGTTTCCTTCTCTCATGCCAGTCAACATGTGTTTCAAAATCAATGCGTTTCGTATAAGAATAGAAAACGGCATATTGTGTAACCGTTGACAAGTGATAGTTCCACTTCATTTTCACTGAAAACCTTACTGGGCCATTTTCTGTTACTTCTATAAGTTCAAGTTGATCTACTTCATTGGATTTCTCTTGATAATATAAGTCAATATCCCATGCGTCATGAGCTAATGGCTTATCTTCAAAGATCTGAAGGATGTTTCCTTTTGATCCATCTGCTAGAACATTTCTTTCCATTTCTTTATCATACAGGCTAATGATCTGTCCGCTTTCATTCCATTCCACTTCATAAAAAGGGGTGGATAATGATTGATTCTTATATAAAAAAGGGGTTTTGGCGATTTCATTCGATTCATCTTTTGAATAATTAAGCCTTGTGCCTGCAAAAGAAGGCAGTGTTTCAGGGAGTACCCACCAGCCGCTCTTCCCTTTTTGTGCTGTCAGCATATTGCCTTTTTCATCCCTAAAACAGCCATCCCCTTTATTTGCATCATCATAAGGAATCATTACAGCCTGCTTATGATTCCAAAGAGTTGGATTAAATAGCGTGTAAGTGCCTTTTTGTTTTTCCATCAAAGCAGCTTCGGATTTTTTCATATGGGATTGATAGAGGCTGTGAGCTTCTTCATATTCAACTTGGGCATCTTCATATACTTCCCGTATCGATGATCCTGGAATAATATCGTGGAACTGATTGCGAAGCAGAATTTTCCATGCGGAAAGGAGCTCTTTTGCAGGATAGCTGCTCCATCCATTTTTTAAAGACTCAAGAACGCTGTAGAATTCCCATTGTCTAAAAGCAAGTTCCAGCTTGCGGTTATTTCGTTTCATGAATGCCTGACTTGTGTATGTGCCGCGGTGATACTCTAAATACAATTCACCGTCCCATAGGTGAACATATTGATCTGTATTCTCCACTGTATGAAGAAGCTCTTTAAAGTAATCCCCCGCTTTTCCCGGCTTTACGCGCGGAATGCCGGGCATTTCGTCTAAATGGCGGCGGAGCTCCAGCATTTCTCTGTTAACCCCGCCTCCTCCATCCCCATAGCCATACGACAGAAGAAGATTTTTGTTTACATCTTTATTTCGGTAGCCTTTCCAAGCGCCATTTACTGTTTTAGCAGTCACCTGGCCGTTATAGGTGTAGAACCAGGAATCATCTTCATTCCAAGTTTCTGGTGTGGTAATGAAGTGAGTCAGAATCCGGGTTCCATCAATACCTTTCCAATAAAACGTATCATGCGGCATGCGGTTGTATTGATTCCAGCTAATCTTCGTTGTCATAAAAGAATCAATCCCTGATTTCTTTAAAATTTGAGGCAGCGCCCAGCTGTAGCCGAATACATCAGGCAGCCACAGGACCGAACACTCCACACCAAATTCGTTCTTCAAAAATTGTTTTCCGATGAGAATCTGGCGCACTAATGATTCACCGCTTGGAATGTTGCAATCCGCTTCAAGCCACATGCTGCCTTCCGCTTCCCAGCGTCCTTCACTAATACGGTCTTTCATCTTCTTATAAATATCAGGATAATCATTTTTGATATATTCATAGAGCTGAGGCTGTGATTGCAGGAATAGATAATCCGGGTATTCTTCCATTAAACGAAGAACCGTTGAAAAAGAGCGTGCTGCTTTTTCTCTCGTATGCTTCAAACGCCACAGCCAAGCTACGTCAATATGGGTATGTCCTACACAATGAACTGTGACAGGATGGTTTTTATCAAGTTTGCTTAGTTCCCCTTTGATGAAATCATGTGCTTGGTAACAAGAATCGTAAAAGTGAGTCTCACCTGGAGCTGTCCAGTCGACCAGTAAAAATGTCTTGTTTAAAAGAGTAATAAGCATGGAACGATTAGGGTCTGCTTCAGGCAATTCCATCACTGTCTGATACATGGCTAATGCGGTAAAGTACAGATCATCCAGTTTCTCATCAAGAAAGCTTAATTCTGCACGATCCAATCGGTAATGCTGAATTTGGGGAAGTCCCCCGCCTTCTAAACCAGTCCACATACGAAATGATAAGGATACCTCTTCTCCAGCAAAAGACTCTTTGAAGATTACCTCTTCGTGATTCGAATCCACACCTTGATAGGGCTCATTATTTACAAATAGCAAGGATTCAAATCCCGAGTTATTGCCTCCTCCCGTTCTTCCAAACTGAAAGTTTCCTGCAATCTTTTTTCCAGCCCAATCCTTTGGAAACAAAACCGTTGTTTGCAGCCACTTATAAACATCACGGCCTTCCCAGCGATCCCCTGTTTCTATCTTCTGATGCTCATTTCCAATCTCTGGAGGATATAGACCGATTTCTCCATTATCTTCTATCGTCAGAAAAGACGTTATTGGTCTTGTGTCGCGGTATCGAAGAGGAGACAACTCCTGAATCCGAGCTTCTAATTTTCGTTCTGTTAAAAACATGCCTTTTTCACCAACTCGTAAATTTTAATTGTCTAATGGTTGTACACTTTTTTTTCTAGCTGTTCAAACCGTTTAAGGCAAACCTTCATCATCCAATAAACCGGGAAGACAGCAGATACAAAAGGAATCAATCCCGGCAATTGGTAAATCAAGTAACCGATAAAGAAGATTCCTGCGCCAATCCACAAAGCTGTTGATAGGCTTGATATGGCAAAAAGAAATGATTGTTTTATATATTCTCTGTTTGAAAACTCATAATGCACATAGATGGCAAAGAAATAGGCAAGGGCCATAAGCAATATAAAAGCAAGCACCCATAATAGAGCCAGCAAGAACATAGAAAGAATACCCGGCATGGACTCTGCCGCCCTGATATCTACATATAGAAAAGCTGCTATTCCGTAAAAAATAAAACCTATCTGATTACTTCTTTTCCATTCTTTTAGATACACACGCTTAAATGTTTTCCAAATCGGAATATCCTGCTCATGTTTCAGCCATTTCCGGACGACTGTAAATAAAGCCACCGTTGAAGGAAAAAAACCAAAGATCCCCAGACCAAGAAGTGTGAAAATGATCCAACAAACATTCGCAAGTATTAAACGCCACAGCCAATCGCTTACTTCGACCATCCATTCCGTCCACTTCATGCCATCGCCTTCCTTTCTTACAAGTCAGCTAATTCTTTTAACTTCCTGATTTTACTGCAGCTTCATGCAACGGGCTTCCTTTTACCGCTTTTCCTGTAAGACTTAGAACAAATTCACTGAACATGGAATTTGCCCAAGCAAACCAATCGCGCGTAAACTCTTCTGGCAGATCTGCATTAAATCCTTCATGCATATACTCTGTTCCGCCATCTGTCTGTAAGAAGGCTGTCAGGATTTGTTTCTTTTCTTCTTCGTTTTTTGTTGTCATGCCTTGAATAGCCAGTGCTATATGCCAAATATAATGATCAGGTGTATGCGGACTGCCGATTCCGCTTGCATATTTTCCTTCGTAATAATAAGGATTATCACGGCTTAATAAGAATGAACGAGTATTTAAATAGGTCGGATCATCCATTGAGACATAGCCTAAATATGGACTTGCGAGTAAACTCGGAACATTTGCATCGTCCATTAAATTGACTCTGCCTTCACCGTCTGTTTCATATACATACATTTCTCCGTGGATTGGATGTTCTAACTTTGCAAATTGCTCAATACCACCCTTGATCTCTTTTTGAACGGAAAGGCATTCCTCTTTTAATGCAGCATTGTTCAAAACTTCACCGCATATTTCAGCAGCATAACCTAAGACGACAACAGCGAACATATTAGCTGGGACAAGATAGCCGTATGTGCATGCATCATCACTCGGACGGAACGCACTCCATGTCATGCCAGCCGGCACGACTCGTCCCCCCTTACCGTCACGCAGCAATGTATCAGACTGCCGGCAATCTGAGCGTTCAAACAGATAAGAAGAACGGTTTTCATGATCTTGTTCTGTTCGCCATACTTCAATAATCGTTTCTAGGACATTTTGGAACGTTCCATCAAGGTGAGAGGTGCGGCCGGTTGATTTCCAGAATAAAAAAGCAAGCTGTATCGGATAACAAAGTGAATCAATCTCATATTTTCGTTCCCAAATACGGGGAGTCATCGTCGTGCGATCCAGTTGATGCCCTTTTAAATTAGCCGTTTCATTAAACGCATTCGCATAAGGGTCATGCAAGATAAAGTCAAATTGCTGACGAACGACTCCTTCTAACAGATCAGCCATTTCTTCATCTTCTTCTGCAGCTAAAAGATAAGGCCTTACTTGTGCAGCAGAATCCCTCAGCCACATCGCCGGAATATCTCCTGTAATGACAAATGTTTTGCCGTCTTTTTGTTTCTTCATCGTAGTTTCATAGGTGTTTACGAAACACTTTTCAAACATGCGCTGCAGCTTCTCATCATGAGGAAAGTAGTCTTTTACATGTGTAATCAGTTTTTGTATGGAATCAGGAATGGATTGTGTCATTTTTTATTTTCTCCTTTTCAGCTCTAAACCTAATGTTATAATTTCATTGCTTTTCACTTCATGCGTAACTTTTGAGACGTTTGTTTTCTCTTCAAGAATGTTGCTTCGATACGATGGTTGATCATCATTTATGGCAGCCTCCGCACTTGCATTTTCATCAGAAGGATTAAACCAGCGAATCATCACATCTTCATGTTGTTCCGCCACTTTCATAGAGGTCCACACTAAGCCCTCATTCTTTGTCTTCACGAACTGGCGGACAGCCGGAAGTGTACCTTGGTGACGGTCGGTTTGTACCGTTATTAGAGGCACTTTATATTGAAAAGCTTCAATATATGCTTTTGATTTAATAACATCTTTGCTGTGTGGAATGACAAACCACTCAGCGGTCTGCTCACCGATACATTGTGCTTCAGGTGTCGGAAAGTATCCCCAGTCTCCCAATTCTGCTACTGAGCGAAGAACTGTAACCGCGATAGTTGTATCAGACTCCAAGATTTCATATTCCTGAAGTCCATCTGTCGCAACTGTCAGCCCATTTTCTCCGTCAGATACGCTCGCGAAACGCTGCTGGTGATGACAAAAACTTGGATTATCCCAATCTTTTTCAGGGGTATTCGGACGGGTCACCACTTCAAAAATGCTGTCGGCTTGATGAGTATCTGTATGTAAACCTGTTGGGAACAGTACACGCAGTCTGTGATCTGTTGCCTGATTGTTCATATACAGCTTAAACTGTGGACCTTTCATTCCTTTTTCTAGTGTAACAATGGTTCTGAGAGACATTTTCGCTGTCATGCCGGATCTTCCAGCTTTGCGTTCTTTATGCCAGATGAGTCTGCGCCGTTCCTTCTCTAACTCATCATCTGCAGAAACCGGAATGGTCAACGTATGTTTCATTTCAACAACAGTGCAAAACTCGTTTCTCTCTTTAACTGTAAACTGAGCTTTTGTTCCTTCTGTAGTTATCGCTTTATGTCCTTCCGCTTCTTTAAACATATATTCGTTTCCAATGTCCCCTGTGTCTTCGTATATACCTAACCGATGAAAAGTTTGGCCGGTTTTCTTATCTGTAAGGTCATACGTACCATCCTCATGGAAAATCAAATGTACATGTTCATTTTCTAATTCTATTGGGTTAGCAGATGATGCCGGCTGTATGACCTCGACTGGGTCTTCATGTTGAGGAACCAGATAGAAGGTTTTATAGCCAAAGGATTGAATGTCTTCTGCAAAGAAGGATATCTTCACTTTTTTTGCAAAATAAGGCTGTCTGAATCGGTCATCCGGCAGATCATAGCCAAACTCAATTGATGGAGCCCCAATCAAACAAGGAAACTCCATACCCTGTTCGTCTACAAGCTTGTAAGATATCATTTCTTTTTTATTTAGATGTGCTGGAATGTCTTCAAAATGCATTTGTGAAAAATAGATTTTTTCTATATCCACCTTTGTTTTTACAACTTCATTTTTAGTCATTCCTGTAGTGTTTATTACTACAAGCGGAATGGCACCGTCTGGTGAATGTGAAGTATTTATGGACTGAACAAGTGCTGATGCTTGTTCTTTAACGAACACATCCCCCATATGGATAACTTTTTCAAACCGTGTCACCATTTCGCGATGTACTTCATCTACACTGCAGCCGCAGATGCTGTCATGAGGATGATTCTTCATAAGTGATTTCCACATAAAGCGTATATATTCGCGAGGGTATGTTCCATGTACAAGGTATGTCATAGCTGCCATAGGTTCTGCTATCTTTTCCAGAAGTGTTTGACATCTGTGATTCCATTGCTTCAGATAAATACGCGCAGAGGCCGTATTTACCAAGGTGGACCATCCATCTGTCCGCTGGTTTCTGAGCTCGCCTTGAATCGTTTGCAGCTCTTTTGGAAGTGCCTCTTTTAAAGACCGGATATACTCTTCAAAGCTTGAATGTTTAAAGTCGTACTCCGGATAAAGTGCCGCTGCTGTTTCTATGGCCTGCGGTATGTCTTGCTGCAGTGGCTGATGGTCGCATCCGTTCATAAATAACAACTGGTTTGTTGCTGCGTACTTCTCAGCATCATGAAGTTTTTGGTCCCAGAACGTCTTTGCACTTTCTTTATCAACAGGAATTTCGTTTCCATTTGAATACCAGTTAGCAAACAATACGCCAAGCACACTGGATCCATCAGGCGATTTCCAAATCATCTCTGAAAATGGAGATTCAAACTCATCCGCGTCTGAAACAGTATTGTTAAATCCTGTAGGCTTCACACCCCGTCCGAATGCCGCTGTTTCAATGCCAGCTTGTCTTAGTAGCTGCGGCGCTTGACCATATACACCAAACGTATCTGGAAAATAGCCGATTTTAGAAACATGGCCAAAAGACTTTGCATCAATCATGCCAATCAATAAGTTGCGAACGTTCGCTTCTGAGCTTGTTAGAAACGCATCCTGCAATACATACCATGGACCGATATGAAGCTTTTGATTTACAATCATTTCTTTGATTATCTGGCGGTTTTCAGGATGTATTTCCAGATAGTCTTCAAGCAGGACTGTCTGACCATCCAGATGAAAAGATTTAAACTGATTGCCTTCCTTTTGAAATTGTTCAATTAAAGTATTCATAAGCTTAACGAAATAGTAACGGTGTTTTTCAAAAGGCAAATACCATTCTCTGTCCCAATGGGAATGAGATATTATATGAGCAGTTTTTTTCACGAGTGTCTCTCCCCTTTGTTTACACTTAAAGAAAACGCTATCATTTGTGTATAAACGTATATTATCTAATGCTAACAATAAGAAATAGCTCTCCTGCCCGCAATAGAATCAAGAGAAGTCATAAAGTTATTTCAGTGTATCTAAGAATAGTCCAATAATTAGTTGGGCCATCTTTATATATGACTTTACTAAACAAGCACCAATCATCTGTGTAACAGTAAACTGAACGGCATTAAAATCAGAAACCTTCCATTAGATGAAATTCTGTTCATAAGGATACATTGATAGAGGAAATTGGCACAGGAAGAAATGATAATGACAAGGGGAATAGAAAACATGGAATGCAGAAAATGCGATGAGAATTTTAGAGTATGAGACCGAAAGAAATGCAATGGTCTATGCAAAATTGCCCATGATTTAGAACGAGGCATGAAGTTCCCCATCCCTCCAAAGAGAATGCGGGTACTAATTTGCATAAAAAACTGTTCAGGGTCCTTCCTTTTATGTTTACTAGGGCAATTCCCATAAATATATAAAAGATTAAAAGAAGAAAGTAAATGATTAGATTCAGGCATTCTATTCAATTATTTTCCCCCTCAGATGATCATGGATAAATTCCATTAACTCCTTTTTAATCATTACTGCAGATTCATCAAGAAGTTCCCCAGCTAACTTACTGCCTGGAATCTTTGTTGAAACCTGTAAACCAAGGAAACGCCAGTCGCATTCCCAAATCGGCACTGTATGGAAATTGACCATTTCTCCCCTTTCATCAATGATCCCAATAGATACGGCAGAACGATAACCCGGTTTGAAAGGATGAGGACCCTCATGCTCAAAATCCCCGTCAATCTTAAGGTTATCTTTAAAAATAGGCTGATATTCTTTCATCAAGTCATCTATGTGATTTTTTAGTTTCTGCTCAGTAGTAGTAATTCTGTTTAATAGATTGTCGTTAAAGTCTTTTTGAGTATACTTCATTGGATGTCCTCCCAGGCTTTAAGTGTAAATTGGTAATTATTGTAAAGTTAACTTACTGCCCTTCCGAAATCATCGAATATTTTACCATTCGACTCATTTCCCGGACAATAATCGACTAGATGATGAGCTTCATTTAATTTGTTTCGATTAAAAAAAACATGAAAATCAAAATGATTTTCATGTTTTTCCAGTCAGTTATGCCTGCTGTGCTAAATTTTGATCTTTATCTTTTTTCATAAATAACTGGATCGCGAATAAGCCTGCAAAAAGAATTAAGCCGATCGTATCCGAAATTCCCTCTGGATAGATAAGCAGCAAGCCTGCGGCGATGGCGAGTAGCCGTTCAATCCAGTGCAGTTTTCTCATCCAGAAACCAATCATTCCCGCTCCAATAGCGATCATACCGGAAACTGCCGTGAAGACAACCCAGGCGATTTCGGGCAGCGTTGTATCGATTAACAGCATTTGCGGCTGCAGAACGAATATATACGGAATAATAAAGGCTGCAATGGCGAGCTTTGCAGAGATAACTCCTGTTTTGATTGGTTCTCCGCCTGATACCCCGGCCGCAGCAATCGCTGCAAGAGCAACAGGAGGTGTGATGTCGGCTATTATTCCAAAATAGAAAACGAATAAATGAGCCGCCAAATCTGGATAGCCAAGGAAAATAATAGCGGGTGCAGCTATTGTTGAAGTGATCACATAGTTTGCTGTGGTCGGTGAACCCATCCCCAGAATGAGAGCGGCGATCATAGTAAGGAACAAAGTTGGAATAATCGCTCCGCCCGCCAAATCGATTAAACCATTTGCAAGAGTTAAACCGAGACCTGTCTTTGTGACAATCCCTACAATAATTCCAGCTGCCGCTGTTGCAGCTGCAACGGACAATGCTGATCTCGCACCATCAACAAGTGCCAAAACAATTGCTTTTGGCCCCATGCGTGTTTCTTTATTAATAAAGCCTGCTCCTATGGCAATTAATATAGAATACAGAGCTGCATGCATAACAGGTACTCCTGTCATCAACAGCACCACGATTGCAACAATCGGAAGCAGCAAATAGATTTTCTTTAAAACTTCCTTGCGATTTGGCATTTCTTCTTCTTTTAGTCCCCGAAGACCCAGTCTCTTTGCTTCAAAGTGAGTCATAATCCAGATACCAGTAAAATATAGAACTGCCGGAATCGCTGCAGCTTTGGCAATATCCCAATATGTGATGCCGTTTCCGATAAATTCAACCATCAGGAATGCTGCGGCTCCCATGATTGGGGGCATCAGCTGTCCGCCTGTAGATGCTGCCGCTTCAACTGCGCCTGCAAATTCCCGTTTATATCCTAATTTTTTCATCATCGGAATGGTAAAAGCACCTGATGTAACAACGTTTGCAACGGAACTTCCGCTGATTGTTCCTTGCAGGGCGCTGGAGAAAATGGCAACTTTAGCAGGTCCTCCTACTCGTTTTCCTGCAATCGCGGCAGAAAGATCGTTAAAGTATTGCCCAACTCCCGTTTGGATAAGAAACGATCCAAACAGCAAGAACAAGAAGATAAACGTAGCAGATACCCCAAGAGGAGTTCCAAGAATTCCTTCCGTAGTAAAGAACATAGTTTGAACAAGGCGCTCTAAACTCAGTCCCCCATGCTGCAAAAATCCCGGCATATATTGTCCAAATAATCCATATAGCATAAAAACTACTGCAATAATGGTAATCGGCAGTCCCACTGCACGTCTTGTTGCTTCTAATACTAATAAAATCGCAATTAATCCGATAGCAAAATCTGTTGTTGTTAAAATGCCTACCCTCATGGCGATATCTTCCATGAAAAGCGGCCAGTAAGCTCCTACAGCAATACTGAGCAGGGCTAGGATGATATCAAGCGGGCTTACCTGCCATTTCCCGGTTTTCTTCTTATTTTTTGTTATCGGGAATAAGAGGAAAATGAGGGATAAAGCGAAACCTAAGTGAACAGAACGCTGAATTTGTGCAGTAAATACGGAGACGATGGCAGTGTATAGCTGAAAGAGTGAAAAAGCAAGCAAGCCAAAAAAGACAATCCAGGCAAAAACACCTGTCAGTTTTCTTGTTGCGGATTCAGGGTCATATTTTTCAAGAATGGCTTGCTGTTCTTCTGCTGATAAGGTTTTGTTCTCTTCACTCATTTATTTTCACTCCTCTCAAAAGCTGAAAAAGATTCATGGTTTCATAGCTGATTCTGACCCATGTACCGGGTTTTATGTATTTTTTCAATTCATATTCTTTTCCTTTGTAAACGACTCTGTGATTGGCAACTACCTGTCCTGTTCTTAAATCAAAAAAAGGAAATATCCGATTCATATTTGAAATGATATAACGGCCATCCTTCCTTTCAAAAGTCTCTTCCCCTTCAGGTCCAGAGGGCATGCCTACCGCAAACGTCTCATATGAAAGTTCAATTTGTTTGATCTGTTTATTCGAAAGCTCATATGTTTCCATCACATCTGTCAGATGAATGGAATGAGTATACTTTATTTGAAAAGTATCCGTTTCTTTAACAGAAATGTATGCCAATAGCCTGTTTGTGTCTTCAAAGTGAAAAGCTGCGGTTTTTTTAAACGGGAGAAAAAAGATGAGAATGACCAAGATGAAAAGCAAGAGAACGTATAATCGTTTTTTCTTCATCCCTGTTTCCTCCAAAATCAAGCGATAGACCGCAGTTTCTCTGCGGCCTATCTCTCAAACCCTTATTTCAGTACGCCTTTTTCTTTAAAGTATTTCTCTGCTCCAGGATGCAGCTTTAAGTCGCCGATTCCTTCAAGTGCTGTTTCTGCTTTAATTAGTTTTCCTTTTGCATGAGCAATTTTATCTGTGTTTTCAAAGATTGATTTTGTGATGTCGTATACAAGATCTTCATCAAGCTCATCCTGAACCACAAGCATCGCTTTTACAGCGACTGTGTTCACGTCTTCACCAATCTTATATGTGCCGCTCGGAACAACATCCTCAGAGTAGAATGGATATTTTTCGATAAGCTCTTTCACTTTGTCAGCTTCAAGCGGCACGACTACTACCTTGTTTTGAGCTGAAAGAGTTTCAACCGCAGCAGTTGGAGTTCCTGCTGTAACAAATGCTGCATCAATGCTGCCGCCCTGGATTCCTTCTGTTGACTCATCAAATGAAAGGTTTTGAGCCTGAATATCATCTACTGTTAAGCCGTGAACTTCAAGAACTTGTGTAGCATTTAAGTAAGCTCCTGAACCGATTGCGCCTACAGATACTTTTTTGCCCTTTAGATCTTCTACTGATTTAATGCCGCTTTTATCAGTAGTTATTAATTGAACTGTTTCGTTATATAACGTACCAAGGCCCAGTACATTATCAATCTTGTTATCTTTAAACATACTCTCTCCGCTTAATGCATATGTCGCGATATCTGTTTGAGAAAAAGCAATCTCAGCATCTCCGCTTTTTAGAGTCTGCATGTTTTCAACAGATGCACCTGAAGACTGAACAGTTGCCTTATAATCCGTGCTATCAGAAATGATATCGCCGAATGATCCGCCAAGAGGGTAATATGTACCACCCGTTCCGCCTGTAAGAATACGAAGTGTTTTCGGCTTGGAATCTCCTGAACCGCCCCCGGAACCAGTTGCAGCATCATTCCCGCCGCAGGCCGAAATGATCATCACAACAGCAAGAAGCATGACCGCTAATAAACTTTTACGCAATTTCACTAGTAAATTTCCCCCTCTTTGTCATTTAATTGTAACAATTCTACATTTTTATATTACCATATGTTTGAAGAATATTGTCAATCTATTCTTTAAATTCGAATATTCGCCATTTTCCATCGGAATTAATTTTTCATTCCGTTTTTTTAACCTTTCATAATTTTTCATTTTTCTCTAACCTTATTGCTTCAAATATAAACTATATTTTAGTATAATTATAAATTGATAATGATTATTTTATATTGAATTATCACAATCGTTAGTATATTCACCTTTATTCACAAAACAATCATATAGGAGGGGAATTGAGTATGAACGATAACAATAGCCGCGATCAAAAAAGCCATACAGCAGCAGGTGAAGGCCAGTGCCCTATAACTGGTGCAGGCGGAGGCCACAAAGACAGCGCCATCACGACTTCCAGAAAACCTGGAGGCACAACAAACAAAGACTGGTGGCCAAACATGCTGAACCTCAGCATTCTTCGTCAGCATGATAAAAAATCAAATCCGTTTGGAGAAGACTTCAATTATAAAGAAGAATTTTCAAAACTGGACTATGATGCATTAAAGAAAGATCTTCATAGCCTGATGACAGACAGTAAGGATTGGTGGCCGGCAGATTACGGTCATTACGGTCCCTTCTTCATTCGCATGTCCTGGCACGCAGCCGGTACATACCGTACTGCTGACGGACGCGGAGGCGGCGCTTTTGGCTCACAGCGTTTTGCACCTCTGAACAGCTGGCCGGACAACGTAAACTTAGATAAAGCCCGCCGTTTGCTTTGGCCAATCAAGCAAAAATACGGTAACAAAATTTCCTGGGCTGACTTACTTGTTTTAACAGGAAATGCAGCACTTGAATCAATGGGACTGAAAACATTTGGCTTCGGTGCAGGACGTGAAGACATCTGGCACCCGGAAGAAGACGTCTACTGGGGAAATGAAAAAGAGTGGTTAGCCGACAACCGGTACTCAGGCGACCGTGAACTTGAAAACCCTCTTGCAGCGGTTCAAATGGGACTTATCTATGTCAATCCGGAAGGACCAAACGGCAAGCCGGATCCTCTTGGAAGCGCACAGGACATCCGCGATACTTTCTACCGTATGGGAATGAATGATGAAGAAACCGTTGCTCTGATTGCCGGCGGACATACTTTTGGCAAAGCACACGGTGCAGGCGACCCATCTCTTGTAGGTGATGATCCGGAAGCAGCAACACTTGAGACTCAAGGCTTCGGATGGCTGAGCGAGCACGGAAAAGGAAAAGGCCGTGACACGATCTCAAGCGGTGTCGAAGGTGCCTGGACAGCAAACCCGACGAAATGGGACAACGGCTACTTCGAACAGTTATTAGGCTACGAGTGGGAACTGACAAAGAGCCCAGCCGGAGCATATCAGTGGCAGGCAGTTAATCTTCCAGAAGATCATATGGCACCGGACGCTGAGGATGCATCCATCAAAGTCAAAACAATGATGACAACGGCAGATATGGCATTGCGCACTGACCCGGCTTACGAGAAAATCTCCCGCAGATACTATGAAAACCCAGAAGAGTTTGAGGATGCGTTTGCGCGTGCATGGTTCAAACTTCTTCACCGCGACATGGGGCCGAAAGTGCGATACTGGGGTCCGGAAGTGCCGCAGGAAGAACTCGTTTGGCAGGATCCAATTCCTGCTGGAGATTACACATTATCAGATGCTGAAGCCGCAGACTTAAAAGAAAAAATCCTTACCTCTGGCCTGACAGTGAGCCAGCTTGTAAAAACAGCCTGGGCATCTGCAAGCACATACCGCGGTTCTGATATGCGCGGGGGCGCAAACGGGGCACGAGTAAGGTTAGCTCCTCAAAAAGACTGGGAAGCGAATGAGCCTGCTGAACTTGTAAGAGTTCTGGATGTGTACGAAAGCATTCAAAGCCAGTTTGCTGAAAAAATCAGCCTCGCTGATTTGATCGTCCTTGGAGGAAGTGCAGCGGTTGAAAAAGCTGCGAAAGATGCCGGCTTTGATGTAACGGTTCCATTCACCCCAGGCCGCGGTGACGCAGCAGCCGAACAGACAGATGCCGAAAGCTTCGACGTTTTAGAACCGGTATCTGACGGATTCCGCAACTACCAAAAAGCTGAATACTCTATCAGCCCTGAAGAAATGCTCGTCGATAAAGCTCAGTTACTGGGATTGACAGCACCTGAGATGACGGTGCTTCTTGGCGGAATGCGTGTCCTTGGGACAAACCATGGCGGTACAACACATGGTGTATTCACAGACCGCGTTGGCCAATTAACAAATGATTTCTTCGTCAATCTTTTAGATATGGGAATTGAGTGGAAACCGGCCGGCTTCAATCAATACGAAGGGCGTGACCGTAAAACAGGTGAAGTGGTGCGCACTGCATCCCGCTTCGACCTAGTCTTCGGCTCTAACTCCATTCTTCGCGCACTTGCAGAAGTGTACGCACAAGATGACAACAAAGAAAAGTTTGTGCATGACTTCGTTTCTGCCTGGGTGAAAGTAATGGATGCCGACCGTTTTGATGTAAGACAATAAGTAGCGAACAAAATCTTTAATGATCATGAAGATGAGTGTGTGAAGGTTGTCTTGAAGCCTTAAATTCATATATATAAAAGAGGCTGGAACAAAAGGTTTTCAGCCAAAGAAAAATCCGAACTAATATGTGAAATTCCAACTTGAATTTCTTTTTTCTTTGGCTCTTTTCATTAGGCTATTTTTGCATAAATTGTTATTTTTGATTACCCTCTAAAAATTTGGTTATTGTGCAGAAAAGTGGAATCAAATGCACGCTGCGATTCCAAGATTTTGGTTTTTGCACGAAAAAGTGGAATCAAACACACGCTTTGTTTCCACCATTTTGGTTTTTGCACGGAAAAGTGGAATCAAACGCATGCTATGTTTCCACTATTATGGTTTTTGCACAAATAAGTGGAATCAACCAGGCGTCTTCTTTCCCCTCTAGCCCCTTAATTATTTTCTGACAGGTATTTTTCTTTCCTTTTTTAAAAAACAGTATCAATTAACACCTCTTGTGCAAAATAAACCATGTCTTTTAAAAAGCAGTATTCTTATGACTAATTTTTCACGAATATTAATACAGGCATCAGCTTTGCCAATTAGGAGAGATGAATAATGTATTTTTACAAAGAAGATTTAATCAATATGATTGTTCCAGACAAGCCGGATCCTGCCGCTGCCAAAGTTTTGCAGGAAGCACTCGGCGGCCAGTTCGGTGAAATGCGCACGATGATGCAATATTCCTTTCAAAGTGCCAACTTCAGGGGAAAAGATAAACAGTACCGCGATTTAATCAGAGGCGTTTTCCTTGAAGAAATCAGCCATGTAGAACTTGTTCAAACAACGATTAATCAGCTGTTAAATGGCTCGGGGGAAGTGAATGAAGCCGGGAATTCAGGCCCCAGTGAAGCACCGCTTGCAGACCCGGTGACGCATGGAAATCCACATCATTATATTATGGGAGCTCAAGCTTCACTTCCTGTTGATGCTGGGGGAAATCCATGGAACGGGTCATGGGTTTACAGTCATGGAAATTTAATTAGCGACTTGCTGAATAACGTGATTCTCGAATCAACAGGTGTTCTCCAAAAATCGAGAATATATGAAATGAGCTCTAATAAAACGTTTAGAGAAACCATTGCTTTTTTGATTGTGCGCGACAATGCCCATCAAAATGCGTTTGCAAAAGCACTTGAAACACTTGGAGTTAACTGGGGCAAGATTTTCCCAATTCCAAATTATGATATTAACAAATATCCTGAATGCAGAAAATATGTTGAAATGGGTTTTCACAATGCACAATTTAATTTCCGCTTGGATTCGACCCGCATTGGCGAAATTTTCACAGGTGAATCCCCAAGCAGAAACAGCGGAGATTTACAGGTTACAGATCCTCCAAAGGGCTATCCGGTGCCAGATCTTCCAGAGATGCCGAATGAACACAGCCCCGGCTTAAACGATCTGAATCAATAAATATGAAAACGGCCTTTAATAAAAGGCTGTTTTTCATTTCTCTCATTTTAAGCAGACTTTTGGAAACAATAAAAAGAATGATTTCTATGAGGTGACTTATGACAAGAGCTATCGAATCCATATCAGCTATGATTAAAAACTTTATTGATCAAGATCCTAAACCTCCCCTGCATGTGGGGGAAGTGATGGATTTATGGACCATTTTCACTGCGTTTCATGAAGCACATTCCCTTTACCAAGTAGCACTGAACTCAACAATCGATCCCGATTTGCAGCATGTTGTTCAGAATGCACTGGAGGGCAGTAAGAAAGATACTCAGGATATTGAAGATTTTTTGTTAAAGGAAGGCGTGCCTCTGCCGCTGGTCAATCCTAAAAAACCCCTTTCAAACGCAGCTGCAGTTCCAGAAGGTGTTAAACTATCTGATGATGAAATTGCCAATTTAATTGCTGTAAAAATAGCATCCTCCATCACGTTTTGCGCGCAGGCAATGTCTAAAACGGTTCGAACAGATGCAGGAATCCTGTTTTTTGAAATACAGGTTGAACTGATGAAATTTGCAGCTCCGCTTAAAAACCTCATGAAAGAAAGAGGATGGCTCCGGGTACCGCCAAAATACAGCCCGCCGGGCAGACCTGAGTAGGGAAAATCCAGCAGATTGGAGCAAACATACAGATGGGAAAAAAATTCGAAAAAAAGGTATTAAAATTCTTACTTTCATTTGGGATTTTAGCACTTATCGTCTTGCTAAAAAAACCGCCTGTTAAAGACTGGCTGATCATTTTTCTAGTTAAGAGTTATTTTTCATCATTAGTAGATAATTTCTTAGTTAAAATGGGGTATATTTCGTATCCGGCCAACCTCTTTAAAAAATACTTTAATATAAGTGTTATTTTTGATTATCTCATCTTCCCGATCACCTGTGTTTTTTATAATCAGTTGACACTCCATTCATCAATCAGAGGAATTTCTGCTAAAGTTCTTTTATTCAGTGTTCCCATGACATTAGTCGAAGATTGGCTAGAAAAAAACACACAATTAATCAAGTATCATAAAGGCTGGAATTCAAAAATAAGTTTTCTGTCAATCACTTTCACCTTTTTATTTGCCCGATTGTTTATTGGGTTTGTACGGAAAATTTCAAATCATTCCGTTTTAGAAAAAGGGCCGCGTTAACCGTTTTAGGTTAAAATCGATTTCAAACAAAACTAGACCTCCCTAGCGTGAGAGGTCTTTTAAAGATGCGCGGATCAATTAGGAAGATTTATTGATTGAGCTGGAGCATAAGCATTCACCATCTGCTTCATATCACCTGCTGGCAGCTGCGGCACCTGGTAATAATGATGATTATTTTGATAAATGGAAATTTCGTAAGCCATTTCAATACAATTCGGTATTGTATCAGCCAAAACGCGTCTGACAACAGGATTTGATACTTCTGTTGTTGCCATCCCTTTTAAAGACGCATTTGATTTTACAGATCCAAGCATCAGATCTGAAATAACCTGATCATTTACTTCCTCGGGCATCACCATTGGTTTCATAGGCGGCGTTTGTTTCAGGCCAAACACAAAGTCATTTCCTTGTTTCATGTTATAGACTTCCGTTGATACGGATGGCTTCATTCCCGTTTGGAAACACTCAACAATTGTGTTGTATTCCGTCAGCATAAATTGCTCCTGGCGGTTCATTATATCAAGAAGTTCCGGATCCTTAACGTGAGGTTTTAATATCGTGTATAAATTTAATGTATTGATGGCCCCCGATAAAATCTCGGATACATCAAACATTTCATGTCCTCCATGACTTAAATGGGGAGGCACAGCTCCTGTCTGCATATTTTCAGAACCTGCATTATTTATTGACTGATCCACATTGACCATTCCTTTCTCATCTAATTAACATACATACCTATTCTGTAACAGAGAGAGGAATCTATTCGTCTTTTCTCATTCCATTATCCCTGCCTGTATCAGATGAACATTTGCATCTACCTTGAAATGAACAGAGCCATACTGCTTTTTCCAATCCTTATAGCCTTCCTGCCTCAGCTCTTCCTTTATCCCCAGTGGATCGACATTTAATTTCTGCAGCTTTTCAAGTAAAACTAAAGCTTCTTTTTCAAGCATCTGTTCTGTTTTCTTTTCGAGTTTTTCGATATTCTTTTTTTGAGTAAGATCCAATCCTCCGCCTTCCATGACTCTTCCATCCATTTTAATGTTCACGTTAAACCGATAACCGTTTGGAGTTTTTTCAGGTTTAAACTTTGTGTTGGAAGAAAGATTTTGTATGCTGACCTGTTTGTCTTCTTTTAAATCGATTTCAATGATGCCTTTTCGAATTTTTTCATAGAGAATTTTTAAAATATATCCTTCTTTCAGATCGATGGTCTCGGCTAAATGATCCCCTTTAAAAAGAGCTACACCCGAGACTTGAATGAGATCCCCCTTTTTCTCAATTAAAGGCAAAAATGGATCAAACCCCAGTCCGCGGTAATGAAACAGAAAATGATGCAGATTGATGCTTGGAATTGTTCTCTCCATATTTTGTTTGACGATATCAATGACAAATTGTGAAACAGATTCGTGCTGTTCGGGCTCTGCTGAAAGAATTTCGTTTGATTTTCCTTTTGATACAACTAAACTGATGTCTCTCCCTATATTTGGGTCTCTTTGAAGATTGTCAACGAGATCATCGATTCCGCTTCTCGCTAGTTCCTCATCGAACAAAATCACTCCCACCCTGCCTATTTCAATTGGCCTTGGAGACTGTGCCTGAATTTCCTGTCTTATATGTTTGCTTGTCCGGCCTACAGCGGTTAATGCTACATTTTGCGGTTTGGATTGAATGCCAGGCGGTGTATAAGTGGCACCGGCAGTCACTTGAAATTCTTTTTCATTGACATAATCATAGCCAATTGCCTGAATCAGCTGAACATCTTCCAGTACTTTTGAAACAGGAATACAGCCGCTTAAGAAACACATGCATAGCAGGAATGCAAAACCTTTATAACCATTCATTTTTTATTCCTCACCTTCAAGATGATGAGCTGCAATATAAACAGCAGAGGAATATATCCGTAAATCGTATAGAAGCCAATCTCAGACATGTTGTTATTGAGCAAATCAATTTGTTCTCTGTCTTTTAAAAAGACAGCAGCGATAAATATGATAAGACATATGATTCGGAGCGCATTCCTTTGAGTCATGGAAAAAAGGCGGTGCATTCCCCTGCTTGCGCTCCATAGTCCAATACACATGTTAGGCAAGACCACAAAGAACCATAAAGAAATACCTACATATTCAAACCGTTCAATAATCGTCAAGTCTACTATTTTCCATAGAGTGAGAGTTGCCCAAATGGTCGTTTTCAGCTGATTCTGATCAAAATAAGCAAACGAAACCAATGCAGTCAGCAAATATAAAAACATACTGAATAAAACAGCATAATGAGCCCACTTCTGAGACTTAGGCGGATCTTTTATAAACGGATAAAACATAAACAGAACTTCAAACCCCAGGTAATTCAGCGTCATTCCTTTTGAAGCCGACAAGAGCTCCTTAAATGAGAGGTCAAAAACAGGCAGCAAGCTGCCAAAATAAGACTCCCTTATTGGAAAATATTTGACAAATAATAGCGGCAATCCATAGATGACCCCAAGAAAAGCAATTCCGGTAACAATTCTGAATCCTCCTGTGACATATGAATAACAAATTAGAATAATAATGGCGATGAATACCCAATGATAGACGTCAGGAAAAACCCATACCTGTATGACCTCTACATACGTCCGAATCAGAACAAGGACAAACATGGCGTAATAAATAATAAAATAAAAACTGAAAACCCCGCCAATCCATTTTCCAAAAATCTGGTGATGGATGGCAACGATATCATTTTTCCCTCTATTTAATATTAGGTACGATAACCAAATCAAAACAAGAATTGTCATACCGGAAGTAATGATAGCGATCCACGAGCTGTGACCCGCAGACTTCGCGATATATCTCTCAAATCCTAAGATTCCTACACCGATCTGCATGGTATGGATCAAATAAAACACAAAATAATTGGATACTTTTTTATCTTCTTTAGGCAATGGGAACATGGGAACACCTCCTTTACTCCTCAATATCCCTTTTCTCTTTTTTATGAGCTTTTGGCTGAAAACGATCAGGCGCAGGTGATCTCATTTGAAGAGGTCTTTTATTTTGCATATACATCGGCAGCCTGAAAATGGAATCCTTTAAATCTTTAAGCCTCAAGGGATATACTGGTGCAAGATATGGACGGCCTAATGAGGACAGCTTAAGCAGATGCCCAAGGAAATAAGCAAAACAAAAGGCAATCCCTATTAGTCCAAAAAACTGTGCAGCAAAGATAAAAGGAAACCGGATTAAACGGATAACGTTGCCCATTTGATAAACGGGAGTTGTAAAGGATGCGAGTGCGGCAAGGGCCACAATGATCAGCAGCACATTGCTCGTCAGTCCCGCTTGAACAGCCGCTGTTCCAATAACAATCCCGCCTACGATACCAATTGTCTGGCCAATCTTAGTCGGCAATCTGGCTCCTGCTTCTCTCAGGAGCTCAATTGTCAGTTCAAGAATAATCGCCTCTAATATCGGCGGAAAAGGAACACCGCTTCTGGATGCTACTAGCGGATTCAGAAGGTTTTGAGGAATCATTTCGTAATGATAGGTAAGAACGCCAACATACATGGCAGTAGATATAACGGAAAAGAAAACGGCAAATAATCGGACAAGCCTGAAAATGGAGGCAATCGGCCAGGATAAAAAATAATCCTCAAAGGCAGAGAAAAATTCAACCAGCGTTGTCGGACCAGTCAGCGCATGAGGAGAACCGTCAACTAAAACGGTAATTTTCCCTTCGGACAAAACACCCGCCACCCTGTCAGGCCGTTCTGTATCAATCATTTGGGGAAACGGGGAATTGTTATTATCTGAAATAATCTGTGCAATCATTGAACTATCCAAAATTGAGTCATAATCGATGTCTTTTATTCTCTGGACAACAGTATTTATGTTGTCTTCGTTCGCAATCCCTTTAATATATAAAACAGCGATTCTTGTTTTAGAAAGCCTTCCTGCCTTCATTTCTTCCACAACAAGTTCAGGTATAGGAAGTCTTTTTCGAATTAAATTCAAATTAGCATCCAGAGATTCAACAAAGGCTTCTTTAGGTCCGACAACACTGTATTCAACCTCAGGCAGGCTGACCGCCCTTTTCTCAAGCGACACAGCAGACAGCAAGAGCACTTCATTTAAATTTGTTTCACATTGTATGGCTACAAAACCTGACATTAACCTTTCCTGAATATTGAGCACATTGCTGATGATTTCCGTATTATCGATCGGAAGAATTTCCTGCAGTTCAAATAAACTCGTGTTGCTCTGCCCTTCTGTCAAGAAAGGGAGAATATGCTTATGTAAAACATTCACATCTACTAAAGTTTTAAAGTAGTGAATATAATACGGACTGCTTTGTGAATAGCGGTACGAGGTAAAATCAGCAGACACCTTGCATTGCTTCAGCAAATCCTCAAGGTTAGGGTCATCGTTAGTTCCATCTGTCTTTTTCCTTTGTGTAAAGGATGGATTTTTCTTAAAAAAAGAAAACATATTCTCCCCTCCTGTCGTTGAGGATATTTCATGCAAAAAACAAGACATTCTTAACATGCCTTGTCTGCTGTAAAAATATGCCGGGGTTATCATTTCACAATAAAAGAAGCAAGAAACCCATTTAGGATTCTTGCTTCTTTTATTATTTACCGCCAAAACTCATATGTTCATAACGTCCGCGTATCACTTCATAAATTCCGTAAAGCATCAGGCCTGCAGCTGCAATTCCAAGCAGCCACTGTCCATAAGGCTTAGAAGCGAGTTCTGCAAGTGCTCCATCAATGCCCTTTGATTGTTCAGGGTTAGCCGTAATAGCTGTCTGAATAAAGAAATAACCGATCATAGCAAGAACTGCTCCTCGAGCTATCAGCCCCATTTTCCCTGATTTTCTGGCAATCTTTTTCTCATGCTGATTCATTTCACTGACCCTGAATTTATTCATAAAGCGTTCTGTGTAGCCATTATACAGTTCATAAACTCCGTAGCCGATTATGATTATGCCCACAAGTCCGATCATCCATTGTCCAAATGGCTGTGAGAGCAGCTTGGCAGAAATCGTTTTTTCCGATCCGCCTCCGCCTGAATTTGCATGCATGGCGATTGAGATGGCTTTATACGCGATGCCTCCATATACAATTGCACTTACTCCGTAGCCAGCTCTAGTCACTATCCCTTTAGCGTCCGTTCCTTTATTCTCCGGATCAAGTATTGCCTTAATCACTTCCCAAATCACATATCCGAATAAGCCTATTCCAATCAGCCAAAGAAGGATTTCTCCAAAGGGCTTGCCTGCAACGGTCTCAAACATCCCGCTTGTTCCTGTCATTTTTCCTCCAAGTCCAAGAGCGGCCATTAAAGCAAGAAGCCCGATTAAGAAATAAACGCTTCCTTTAGCCATATATCCAAATCTGCCCAAACGCCTGATCCAGGGCTTCGTTTCATTACCTGCCTGTTTTGATTTTTGCTTGGCACCTGCTTTTGCAGAATACTCCATACCAATCGCTCCCTTAAATAGAATGCCTGCTGAGTGTTAATTTCCCATTGTTAAACGAAAAGAAACCTGCTGGAAAATGTTTCTTGATACAAGAGATATGAGATTTTTCCATTTCCTGTACAATAACCGGTTCTTTCCCGTATACTAATAGAAATACATGACAAGGAGTGTTAAGCATGAGTCAATCTAAGGCAAAAAAACAGCGATTGAAGAAAATGCGCGAAGGAGAAAGAAATCCGGAAGCAGGCAGAAGCCCGTTTGTCTTTCAGGACTTGCGGACCAGACAGACAAAAACAAAAAAAGAGCAGCTGTATAAGCAAAAGTATAAGAACCATTTCCAGGGAGAAGGGAAAGATGGTTCTTTTTATTTTGCCTGTAAGCGGCTCTTCACAAAATAATTGGTAATGGCCAAATATTCTCTAATATATGATTTTAGAATCGCTGATGCTGGCGTTTTGGCGGCCAGTCCTTTTGCATCAAGACCAAGATCTTTTGCAATCATACATGAACGGTAGATGTGAAAATCGTTTGTTACAATGAGACCTTTTTTCACGTTTGGCGGCAGCAATGCTTTTGAAAATGTCAGATTTTCAATTGTACTTGTAGACTTTGATTCTTTTATAATCCGGGATTCTTCTATCCCATGATTCTGAAGAATCCTGCTTATAGCCTCCGCTTCCGTTATTTCTTCGCCGGGACCCTGCCCTCCTGAAGCAACTGCAATCGTATTCGGATTGTCTTTTAAATATTCAGCTGCCGCATCCGCCCTGTATTGCAGGGAAAGCGACGGAACCGTCCCTTTCACCTTCGCACCGAGTACGATTAAGTAATCCGCTTCATCTATCGCTTTTTCTGAGCTGTACCGATGGATGTTGTAATGCAAAAAGCCTGTATAAATGAGACCTGCTCCGAGGAGTACGGTCATAATTATCAAGATTCTTTTTTTCATTTAGTTTCGTCCATTTCATGTTTAATAGTTATATATTTACTATAAATCATAATATAACGGCAAACTAGTATTATTTGGAAATTTATCCTTTGACTGTGAATGGCTTAAAAGATAAGCGCAAGTCTCTCCTGACAATCCCATTTCATCCTATGTAAAAAAAACGATATCTCCCCTGCCAGCTTCCCAGCAAAAAAGATACCGAATTAAGTTTATGCTTTCTTTTCTTCAATTATATGTGTTTCTTCCTTCTTCTCTTTGGATAAAAACCAGCCAGCTAATGCGATTCCAATAAGAACGACATAGAATGTGATTTTCCATGCAGGAGACTTCGCGAATCCTTCTGACAGTATGCCGAGCTCCGGATGTGACAGCGTGTAGACCGAGAGCTTCACACCTACCCATCCAACAATCCCGAATGCGGCAATTTCAAGTCCGGGTCTTTTATGAAGCAAGTCAACAAAGAAGTTAGCCGCAAATCGCATAATCACAAGTCCGATGATTCCTCCTGCAAAAATGACGAGAAACTTGCCGCCATCCAAACCGCCAATTTGAGGAAGGCTTGTATTTGGAAGTGTAACAGCAAGTGCTACGGCTGCAAGAATCGAATCAACCGCAAACGCAATATCTGCAAGCTCGATTTTAAGCACTGTTGGCCAGAATCCCGACTTTTTCTTTTCATCCTGCTTTTCTTCTTCTTTTTTCTTAAATACCAGCTTTCTTAAAATATGATTTGCTGCAATGAACAACAAGTACAGAGCACCGATTGCCTGAACCTGCCATACATCAACGAGATAAGAAATCGCAAACAGGGAGCCAAAGCGGAATACAAACGCGCCGGCCAGACCGTAAAATAAGGCTTTCTTTCTCTGTTCTTCAGGAAGATGCTTCACCATGATGGCCAGCACAAGAGCATTATCTGCTGCGAGCAGCCCTTCGATTGCAATTAACAGGAGCAGTACCCATCCATATTCCATTAACATTGTCAGTTCCATCTAATCAGTCCCCCTTTACCGTAATAAAATCCTGATCTTTGCTGATCACACCTTCATTAAACACAAGTCTTGTATTAAAGTAATACGATCTGTCTTCAGTCGAAGCGGCTAATTCTTCAGGCAAGCTGAATCTAAAATCGATCCTGTTCTGCTCCTCTGACTGAATCTGTTTAGATGTTAAAATATTGGCTGTTTCGATGACCTTTTCCGTTCCTGATGACAAATCAGCCATGACTAAATCACAATCAATCCGCTTCAGCTGCTGCTCAATGACACCGCCTTTGATTAAGAAGTATCCTTTAACACATTCTCCTGATTCAAACTCTTCTTTCGGCAAGATAAGATCAATCTGAGCTGAACCAATTCCTAAAATCGACATATATTTTCTGAGTATCATTGGGCATTCCTCCTGTTATGATTTTACTTTTGAATATTTATCTTCAATGCGTTTTTCAATTTTTTCGAGCTGACGTTTATCCTTCAGCAGCTCCTCTTTGTTTTCTCTAATAAGCTTTTCAATAGAACCTCTGACTTTTTTCATCATTCATCTCACCTTTCAGGACATTTTTCGAATAAAAAAACCTTTGCCTGTGATCCGGCAAAGGTTTTTATCAAAAAATATAAAGACCTTTACCGTTATAGGTAAAGGTCTTGCTAACAACGTAATGGTTGCCAATAGGGCCGGAAGCAAACGCTTCGAAATGACGACTCTATTGTAAAAGCTACTCCCCTTTAGGAGAAACTATTCGATTTGTATACTCTTATCTTAAAGGCAATCCTGAACTGTGTCAACATATATCATAAGAATTTTGAAAATCAGGCCAAGATCATACATTCATGAAAGCAGGCGGATACCTCACAACTCCAGCTGCCGCATCAAGCGCACCAGGCTTTACCTCAATCAGCATAAACACTTCATCTGGAACTACAAAGGGCGGATTAATGCCTTTTGTGCTTGCAGGAACAAATCCAAACTTTGGGTAAAACTCCGGATGTCCAAGGACAATGACTGAATCATAACCAAGTTCCTTGCAGCGTTTCAGTCCAGCGCGAACAAGCTGTGATCCAATTCCCTCTTTCTGAAACTCCGGCTTAACCGCCATAGGGGCAAGTGCCAGTGAAGGAACCTCTCCGTTTACCGTGTCGATGGTTATTTTACTGAACAAAATATGCCCGACGATTTCTTCCTTCTCGGCAACTAAAGAAAGTTCTGGCACAAAAGAAGGAGATTTTCTAATTGTATGAATTAAATTTGCCTCATTTTCCTGACCGAATGCTGCCTCGTTTACTTTTTTAATGGCTGAGATATCTGAAGGGGCTTCTTGTCTGATTTTTATCATCTAATTATTCCTTTCGCTCTCTGACTTCATTAAGAACAGTTTACCTCATCTGCCCATAAAATTTCTATCCATTAAATATAGGAATGTAAGGTCCCGGAAAAACATAAAGTGAAAATAAAAAGGAGTGAAAAAATGCTTATTAAATTGAGTGTAGCAGGAGCATCAGGCGCATTTATTTTTCTTGCTGTCAATCTGGTCGGAACATTAAAAAAAGGGATGGTCACACTTGATGAAACAAACAAGACACTTGCTGAGGTCAGAAACGCGGTTAACGGCCTGACAGAAGAAGCAGAAGAGCTGATACATACAGCGAATCAGATTACCGTTGACTTAAAAGGAAAAATCAAAACGGTCGATCCGCTGCTTGAATCCGCACAGGATGTGGGAGAAATGATTCACAATGTTACAAGCTCGATCAAACAGGTAGGTGCCGTCTTCGGCGGGAAACGCCCGCCCCGCACCGAAATTTCAGTAAATGAACCTCCAGTCCGGATCAAGGGTCCTGTTCATATTAATGTGAAGTAAAAAAAAGAGCGATATGCAGCGGGCAGATCGCTCTTTTTGCATTTACTTTCCAATATGATTGATTTACTGTCCCATTTGCGTCCAATACTATCCAATATGCCTGGAATACTTTCTTTATTGTACGAAATACTTTCTTTTTTCCAATTACCTGCCAATCATGATCAGCAAAAATTTTACAATTCACAGGTTTCACTTCAGGTAAATTATGGTATGATATCTAAGTCATTACCTACATAACTTTAAGATCAGGGAGGTCATAACTATGCAAAAGTACAGAAGAAGAAATACTCCTGCATTCACCTTTTTAGCCTATTTCACTTTTTTTGCAGGTGTCGCCTTATTTTGTATCGGTCTTTACAACGCAGACAATCTTCAGCTGAATGAAAAAGGATACTATATTGCCGTTATGATGCTTGTTGCAGTCGGTGCCATTCTTACTCAGAAAGTAACAAGAGACAACGCCGAAGATGACGAATTGATCGCTGAGCAGGAGCGCAAGCAGAATATCGGTAAATCGATGGATTAATAGACTGGCAATTTGGAAGGTGCATGAGTGCACCTTCTTTTTTATGCCCTAGTAAGCATAGGTTCTTCTGTTTAAATAATCTTATTTTGTTTAAAATCAAAAATTTGTTCTTCACTATAACCTAATTGCTGCAGAACTTCGTTCGTATGTTCTCCATATAATGGAGGGTGTTTTTTCATAGTTACCGGAGTTTTAGATAGTTTTAGAGGAGATCCTGTAACTTTAAGATCTTCAATATGAGGATGTTTCATTGTAACCACCATCTCCCTTGCTTTCATTTGAGGATCTTCAAACATTTCTTTTACTGAATTGATAGGACCGTTTGGTATTCCGCTCCTATCAAACAGTTCCTTCCATTCTTTTCTGGTTTTTCTCTTTATGATATCCCCGCATAATGTGATTAATCGCTCCTTATTTTGAATTCTTGCTTCATTCGTGCAAAACTCTTTCATATCTGCTAAATCAGGCAGTCCCAATTGACCTGTAAACCTCCGAAATTGATCATCGTTTCCAACTGCAACGACAAAATCCCCATCCAACGCTCTGAACACTTGATAAGGGACAATGTTTGGATGCTGATTTCCGAGCCTGACAGGTTCAATCCCGCTGCATAGAAAATTACTGGCCACATTGATTAAAGAAGCGACTTGACAGTCCATTAATGAAATATCAATTTCCTGACCCTCTCCTGTTCGTTCCCTGTGATACAAAGCTGTCATAATTCCAATGCATGTGTATAAACCTGTTAAAACATCCGCAATAGCAACCCCCGATTTCACCGGTTTTCCTTCTGGTTCTCCTGTGATGCTCATTAAACCGCTCATTGCCTGAATGATATAATCGTATCCCGGCAAATCTTTATACGGTCCATTTAATCCAAATCCTGTAATCGAAGCCATGATAAGTGATGGATTACTCTCTTTTAATTGCTCGTAGCCTAAATCCATTTTTTCTAATGTTCCTGTTTTAAAATTTTGAACCACAACATCTCCAGAAGAGACAAGCTGATGAAAAATTTTTTTTCCTTTTTTTGATTTCAGATTAAGAGTCATGCTTTTTTTATTTCTGTTCGCGCATAAATAATAAGCACTTTCCCCCTTAATAAACGGCGGTCCCCACGCTCTAGTTTCATCACCAGATTCATGATGCTCAATTTTAATAATCTCCGCCCCTAAATCACCAAGAACCATGGTGCAAAAAGGACCTGCTAACACACGTGATAAATCAATTATTTTTACTCCTTCTAATGCTCGTCCCATGTTATCTGCCTCTTTTCTTTTGATTTTTGCATAAAAAAGAGCCCGTAAAACAAACAATGTGCACACATTGCCGTTTCACTGGCTCTTAACTCAAGGCTCGTCTTCTTGCAAAAGAAGATCAAATGAATAAGGTGCCAATTTTATATAGTATTCATCATATCCAGCTGTTCCGGCTATGCAGCAAGGTTTTTACTGTCATCGGATTGGTACTGTCATTATAGCTGAGTATTCAGAATTTTTCAATTAGATTAGATTCTCCTGGCAAACTGCCAAAAAAAGCAGCTATCACTTATAGCTGCTTTCCCCCTTACAAACCCATAAGCTCAGACACCGTTACAAGATCATACCCTTCCTGCTCCAGAAAAGTCAAAACCTGATCCAGCGAATCTGCTGTGGATTGATGAATATCGTGCATTAAGATGATGGATCCATCTCTCGTATTCTCTTTTACTTGCTTCAGGATGTCGCCTGCATTCTTTGTTTTCCAATCCAGTGTATCAACTGTCCACAAAATACTTGGAAGTCCGATCACTTCCTTGACTGTCTCGTTTTGGGCGCCATATGGAGGGCGGACGGTGTTTGGCGCTGCTCCGGCCGCTTTTTCAATTGCCTCATTCGTTTGCCGGATTTCTTCACGAATGAACTCAGGAGATAATCTTGTGAGATCTTTATGGCTCCATGAATGATTTCCGACCTCATTTCCCTGTTCGGCTATTTGTTTCACAAGGTCGGGATAAAAGTCCACTCTGCTTCCAAGCACATAAAACGTTGCTTTGGCGTTGTGCTTTTTCAATGTATCCAAAACCATCTGCGTGTAGCGCGGATGTGGACCGTCATCAAAAGTCAGCGCTACTTGTTTTTTATCTTCAGAGGCTTCATTGTTCTCTTCGGGCTGAACCTCCGGCATTTCTTGATCTTCATTTTCAGCGTTTTCATCTTCAGCCTCTGTCTCTTCCTTCAGCGCAAGGTTTTTTTTCCACTTATCATTCAAAACTCGCCCCGTCTCACCGAATGGAATGACAATCTCAGGCATTCCCGCAACTCCGGCTGTGACTTCGTACTCGCTGAATTTGAAGACTAAGGAATCTTCTCTTAAATAAACATGATCGAATGTATTGTCCGGATCATAGACCCAGCTTCTAAGTTCCTCTTGAAAAAAATAAGGACTGTAATCCTCAGAAGTTTCAAAGGCATTCTTTAAATATGAATACAAAAAATCCCTTGTTTCTTTATTATCCTCTAACACTTGGTTTCCTTTAATAAACTCGCTGTCTTTTAGATTCACCATATAGACTTTGGCTATCTGATTCCCATTGGCTCCGCCCGTATAGCTTTCTTCTGAAAAGACAAACGAATACACTTCATCATCCACTTTATGAACGTCAAAGGTCAGCGAAAGATAGGCTGAGTTATTTTCAAAATGCTTTTGTCCTGTCAGATCGACTGATTCTCTGAACTCGGACTTTACTCTATGAACATAGGATTCTATTTCTTTATTAAGTTCATCATCCTTAAATGATGGATAATGAACGGCAGTGTGGAAGTAGCTCTCGTCTTCAATTTTTGAGATGATTTCAACTCCGGGGTAAGCTGTATTTTTCTTCGTCTCATTACTTGATTCTAATGGGCTTTGTTCAACTCCCCTTGCATCAGACAAAATAAAAATTCCTCCCGCAGTAATGAAGAAGAAAAGCAGAAAATAAGTCAATTTAGTTGGTTTCACGTGTTAACACTCTTTCTTTTTCGATAATTAATAGAAGCTCCCATTATTATAAAAGAAAGAAAAGAGAGCCACCATTAATTCAAGCTTAAATGATTGGAAGAACAGATAATGGAAGATATAATAGGAACCAGAATCAGCCATAAGGAGGCAGCTCAATGAAACTATTACTGGTAGGTGCAAGCGGAACAATTGGAAATGCGATAATAAAAGAAATTGGCACAGATTGTGAAATCATTCGTGCAGGCCGCAACGGCGCTGATGTGGAAGTAGATTTCACTTCTCCTGAAAGCATAAAAAAGATGTATGAATCTGTGGGTAAAGTTGACGCTGTTATCAGCGCTGCAGGAAGAGCACAATTTGCCCCACTTGAAGAGCTTACACCTGAATTAAATGAAACAGGCATCATGAGCAAACTAAAAGGGCAGGTCAACCTCGTCTTACTGGGCATTCCTTTTGTTAACGACGGAGGCAGCTTTACTCTCACCAGCGGAGTCATGATGGATGATCCAATTTTAAAAGGAGCTTCAGCTGCCATGGCGAACGGCGGAATTCAGGCGTTTGTCAGAGCATCTGCCATTGAAATGCCGCGCGGAATCAGAATTAATAATGTAAGTCCCAATGTCCTGATTGAATCGATGGATAAGTATGCTGAATTTTTTCAGGGATTTAAACCGGTTGCTGCAGCGGATGCAGCACTTGCTTATAAAAAAAGTGTCCTTGGTGCTCAAACGGGGCAAACGTATAAAGTGTATTAAAAGGAAAACGGCAGTTCACAGGCTGCCGTTTTTGTTAAAAGCTTGAGATGCCGCTCCACTCCTGAAAGCGGTATAAGAAGCGAAGTCGGAGCGAATCATCTGCGAACACTTCGTAATCCTCAGTGTATATGCCTGATTCGTTATTCCAGATCATGTGAAAATAATCTTCGATCTCCTTCATCATTCCAGTGCCAGCAGGACCCGTTATTTTTAAATCCGTTTCAAGGTTAAAATCACCAAGATTCCGTTTTGTAAAGTTAGCAGAGCCGCCAATCACTGTGTCCTTTTGATTTCTCTCAAAAAAGACGAGCTTCGTATGATACTGTTCCCCATTTGTTTTGTACCAGCGGACTTGAATCTTTTGATCCGATTCCGTTACTAGTTCATGTGCGACAGGTCTGTTTGGAACACCGTTCTTCTCGCGTCCGAATGCATCTTTGTTGGCATCAAGAATCAGCTTGATCTCAGCTCCTCTTTTGGAAGCTGCAAGCAGTTCTTTGACAATATCCCGGTCCGATAAGTAAAACGCTCCAACAGTCACTTTCTCGTGTTCCTTCGTCTTATTCAGTTCATCAAGAAGATGCTTTTTTATTTTACCTTCTGTCAAAAGCTGAACATCATATTCGCCAGTTTCGCCCTGCTCAAAGACAGCCGCACTTTCGTTTAGGTTTATATCTGCTCCTGACAGATCGGCAACAGCCTTTTCGGTTTGAACAAGTTCTCTCAATACCTCTCCCTTGACAACAAATGCCATGTTGGAATGCAGGGAGCTGCCGTCATGCGGATTGGCTGAAGTGACAAGTCCCTCTTTTTCATTGACCACTACTTTGCGATGGTTGGCTTTAAAGTTTAAAAGATCGAGATAGGATCTAAGCGTTACATCAGGAGAGTCCGGACTGAAAGCATTCGGAATCCAACCGCTGCCTGATGTTCCGAACCATTGAAGAAACGTTCTATGTCCTCCAGAATAAAAAGGATTCGAATCTCTCAGGGGTTTAAGATCCGTAAAGACAACCTTTATCCCCTGTTCTTTGAGTTCTTCTGCAATTTCAGACGGATATGAACCGTAAAAGGTATTGATGCGGTCTGTAATAACGGTTATGTCCACTTCTTAGTCCTGCTGTTTTTTATCGATTAATGCTTCCATTAAACTCCATGATAAAGCAGGATAGCTCGCTGATCGGTCATATTCATCATTAAACAGGAACATATCCATCAGGATAAACTCGCGAGCTTCGTCAATCATGGTGTCAATTTGATCAAAAATAACCTGGTTATGAGTGACGTCTCCCTCATTTTCATATGTCAGGTCATATAAAAACTCAACCTGACCGGAAGAATGAATGTCACCTTCGTGTGAGATGCCTGCAGGAAGCGGTTTTAAATAATGATAAACAGCAACACTTGCTGAGATCAGCACGAGCAGCAAAATAGCGCCAAAAAACACCTTTCTCTTCTGTTTTATACGTACAACGGACTGCTCGTTTATAACTGGTTTTGGCATGTTGGTTCTCCTTACTTTAGGCGGATAAATGATTAGATTCTCTTTAAATCAGCAGAAACCTCTTCCATTTTCATCCTGTCACTATATAACGCTCAAGGATTGTTTCAGGCCACTGTGAAAAATTTTTCCCTGCTCCCCAATCAAATTTGAACATACTTTCAGAGCTTCCCGCAGAAATACATCTCACTATTGGAACCGTTAAGATTTTCGAGAATGACCGTTAATGAGACCCGGCTGTCGGTGCGCAAATAATATCTGTCAAAAACCATTGTACAAATCTGCTTTCCGTCGCAAAGTTCGTGATATTCCTCGTGCACAAGGTTCTGTCCCGCATAGGAATGCTGCCTCAGAATCTTCGCACATTCAGATGGAGAGATCTTTGTAGTAAATTCCAGCATGAGAATCAATCCTTTTCCTAAAAGTGAGTTTCATATGACTTATATACGCTGATTTTGGCTGAAAAGTTTCAGGTAAAAGACATGACAAAAACTTGCTTTCGCGTCAGTTAGTGCAAAAAAACCGATCTCTTGTATCAGATCGGTTTTAAAAAAAATTATTTATTTTACGGCTGTGATTTCAGAAGGCTTTGATTCCTGCCCATAAGCATCAATGGCTGTTACATAATAAGTGTGATCTGCGGCGTTTTCATCAGTAAAGCTTTTTCGTTCATGTGCCGAGATGCTTCCGGCTTTTTCAAAACTGCTGCCATTTTTATCTCCTCTGTAAATTCGGTAACCTACGATATTTTCTTTTCGTACCGCGTGCCATGTAATAAACGTGCCATTTATCTCTACACTTTCAGGTGAAGCAGGAGGTGCTTCTTTCTTGATTTCTTTTTCTTTTTTTAATTCAGTAAACACGACTAGTCTTTCTTCATGTGTACCAGCTGATCGGTTGAATGTGCCTGAGCATGTAATCAGGTTTAGATTTTGTCCTTCTACCGTCTGAAAGATTTCATCAATAGGAGCCGATCCCCGCGGATAGCTCTCTTGATTTTTCACAATAAAAGTCAGGGCCGTTCCTTTTTCATCCGTCACGATTATTTCATCACCCTGCTTTAAGTCTTTTAAGTTGAAGAAGATGGCAGGTCCTGTTTTGCTGTCCACGTGTCCTGCAAGAACAGCGCTTCCTCTGTTTCCAGGTTTTACCCCCGGTTCAAACCAGCCGACATCATTGATTGCCTGAGGGACTCCCATCTGTCCGTTTTCTATAATACCTACCTGCTCAATGTTCGCTTCTACATTTATTGAAGGGATTTCTACTTTAACAGGCGTTATGCCTTTCATTTGAGCCGATTGTCTTGCTTGTGCATCTGTCAGCTTTTTAACTTCAGATTTTAATAGAGTAAACTCATTGGTTAATGGGCTTTCCGTGTTTTCAGATTCAGCGGCTGCATTCTCGGTCTGAACTTTCGTTTGCTCTGCTGTTTTAGGGGGCTGTTTTTTAGAGGAATGCTGATCTGGAAAAATACCATAGTTGTAGCCTGCGAGGATAAAACAGATAAGACTGCTGATTGTAAGAAAGATGATTTTTTTCATAGGACCGATACCCCTCTTTTATTGAAGAAGAAGAGAGGTCTCCCTCTCTCCACTTATATTTATTTTTGTTGATTAGCTGATTTTCTTCGGAACAAAAACAGTGCTGTAAGAGCAAGGAGTGAACCAAGTCCTGCAAATGTCATAGCAGAAGCAGATGATGCTTCGCTTGCTCCGCCCATTCCTGTTTTCGGCATATCTTCAGGCATTTCAGAAGCTGCAAATTCATCAGGCATTTGCGTTACAATTGCATTTCCCAATGTTTGGCCTACACCAAACATGTATTTGTAGCCTTCGCGGAATGATTGGTAAGAAGCATCATAGTCTCCTGCAACATATTGATCAAATGTTTGAGTGACAAGTGCTTCATGCGCTTTAATAGCACCTTCTGCATCTTTGGCAGGAAGGTTTTCACCAGTAGCTGCACCAAGGAATGCACCAAAATCCATTGCAAACTGATCAAGCTTAGCTTTTGCTTCGTTTACTTTTGCCTCATCGCCTTCAAGAGTGGCTGCTACAATTTCAGCCTGTGCATTGATATGGTTGCCCTGCCATACTTTTTCAAATTGTGCTGCGCCTTCCTCGCCGTAGATAGATCCGATTGCCGCTTTGAAGTCTGCCGTGTTTGCATCTTCAGACCAGCTGACGAAGTCGTAATCTTCTTTTTGGTCAAAACCTTTTTGCATGCCTGCAGCTGCTAATGCGAAATGTTCAGCTGCAAGACTGTTTAATGTTGAACGAAGATCTGCTGCAGGAGTATCTGATTTTGTGTTTTCGAATTTTTCAGGCATTTGAGTCGTGATAGCTCCTGCTAATGCGTCACTGATGACGTACATGTGCTTGTACCCTTCGCGGAACGTTTCATTCGCTTCTTTATAGTCGCCTTCTACGTAGTTATCAAATACTTCAAGAACTTGTGCTTCGTGAACTTTTACCGCTTCTTCAGCTGCTTCTTTTGGAAGCTTGCCTTCAGTTGCTGTTCCTAAGAAAGCAGAAAATTCTTCTACAAATTCCGCAACTTCTTTTTCAGCTTCTGCACGGGCATTTTCATCTTTATCTTTTGCAGCGTTTACTAGATCTGCTGTGTAATCATTGTGGCCTCTGAAGATTCTCTCAAATTCAGCTGCGCCTTCTTCTCCATATACCGAAGCAATTGCCGGCGTCATGTCAGCAGCGTTTTGATCAAGTGCTTTATTTGCGGCTTCTGCATCTTTTGCACCATCATACGATTTTGTCATGGCCGATACGGCTAAAACGAAGTGTTCAGATAAGAGATAGTCTAAATCTGCTCTAAGTTGAGCGGCCGGCGTACCAACTGTCGGCTTCATTTCTTCTGCTTTGGCTGTTCCGAAAGCTGGGACGAGTAACGATAAGCTAAGTGCTGGTACTAATAACTTCTTGATTTTCATGATTACACTCTCCTCATTTTTTTGAGCTCTTTTTGAACTTCTTGTTAAGGATAACGAGAGGGTTTTCCAAATGGATCACTTTTTTTGTTTATTTTCTTTTATTCCTATAAAATGACTTGAGAGAATTGTTTTCGAATGATTAGAACAGCGGGGGAACTCTGTATGAATGAACCGACAATTTTGATAATTGACGATGAAGAACCGATGAGATCATTGATTAAGACCTTTTTAAACAAAGATGGCTATACCGTTTTGGAAGCTTCCAATGGCCTGGAAGCTCTCGAACTGATTTCAAAAAAAGAACCAGACCTTATTCTTGCGGATATCATGATGCCTTTTATGGATGGATTTGCTTTTGCGGAAGAATTAAAGAAGGCTTATCACATCCCGCTTATTTTTTTATCTGCCAAGGGAGAAGAATGGGATAAAATTCATGGTCTTAAGCTTGGCGGAGACGATTACATTGTTAAGCCGTTTCATCCAGGAGAGCTGCTCGCGCGAATTGAATCCGTTTTAAGAAGAGCCAACTACTCTGTCAAACAGACTTCAGAATTATCGATTGGCCCGCTCGTTCTGGATTCCATGGCCTACCGTGCATATATCCATGGCAAGCCGCTTTCCTTAACCCTTAAAGAATTTGACATGCTGTCTCTGCTGGCTAAAAATAAAGGAACTGTTTTTTCGAGGGATCAGCTTCTTCAGGCTGTTTGGGGAAACGATTACAAAGGCACCGGGAGAACAGTCGATACCCATATCAAAACCCTGCGGCTGAAACTAAAGGACGAGGCAAAAATGATTCAGACTGTATGGAGTGTGGGGTATAAGTTTGAAGTGGGCAATTGAGCAGCAGAAAAATGCAAACGACCGATTGATCTAACGGAAAAACGCCTACTTCCGTTTTTCGGGTATCATAGTGGGCCGTTGAATACTCGGATCTCGCTTACTAAAAGTTAGGGAATCCTTGGAGGCGACTGATTCTTATATACGGTTCTCCTCACCAGTTTAAGCAGAGGATTTCTATGTACGGTTCTCCTCACCAGTTTAAGCAGAGGATTTCTATGCAATGTAAAGGGAGAAAACAAAAAACAGGCTGGGACAAAAGACTTTCAGCCCCCAAAAAATCCGAACTATTATGTGAAATTCCAAGTTGAATTTCGTTATAGTTCGGATTTTTTTTTTTGCTCTTTTCATAAATATTGTTGCTGCAGTACTAATTGTAGAAACCTTAAAGTGGATTGCAGCGGAAGGAACTTGACTCCTGCGGGAAAATAGAGCGAAATGGAAGACCCCGCAGGCTCGCCGAGGAGGCTTCCACGCTCCCCGCGGAAAGCAAGTTCCTGGAGCGGAAAGGAACGGACATAATTTATCAAGTAAGAACAGCCATTTATGCGAAAATAGCCATTTCTTTTAAGGGTTTTCGCACACTTCAATGTTCGGCTTTCATTCTGGAAATTATCGTTACGTCCCAGTCTCATTAAATAAAATGCAAGAACCCTTATGTTATAAGAGATTTATCATGTCTTTCCTAAAACAGACATTAGATAATACGTGCTGTGACAACGCCTTCAATTAATCATTGTATAAGCATATTACCCACGGCTTCTGTTCACCATATCTGAGATGTATAAATCATCATACCTTGAGATGGATGTGGTAATCTTTCCAACCCTGCCCGGAACGTTTCGATGAAATTTATTTGCTAATCCACCAATTGCTGCGCTTCTATATAGAGCGATTGAATGAATTTTTTCATGTTGATTCGGCTTTGATTGGTGCTTCGTTCACTTTTATCTTCAAGCTCCAGCATTTTCTTTCGGACTTCCGGGAAATCGAAAAATGTGGATGAATACGCTTCGAATTTTGGATTCGTGTAATCTGTTAACCCTAAAGAGGCAATATAGTTGAGCGCCTGGTAAATAGCTCTGCGAACCCGTTGTTCGGAAGCTTTCATTTCTTTTTGTACTTCCGCCTCGGCAGCCTGTTCTCCAAGCTTTTTTTGGGCATTTCCATAAAATATTTCCTTTAGAGGCGGAAAGATGTAGGAAGATCCGTACTTTTGTTTATCATCCTGCAGGAATCCTAAAATTTTCATCAAGTCTTCACTGCCGCTTTCTCCGATCATCCCCAAATCCGAAATCAATGAACGGCCTGCTTCGATTATATTTTTTGTATGAGAAGAGCTGGATGGCGGCGACTGATGACCTGTAAATAATGTTAACGATTCTTGAATGCCCCGAATTGATTTTTCCAAAATCACCCGCTCGTTTACCTTTTTTAACACTCCTGCTATTTCAAGGCGGTTTAACGGCTTTGTGATGTAGTATTCTGCTCCTGCACTATATGCTTCCCCTATGAGCTCCTTTGCCTCCATTTGAGAAATCATCACGAATTTCCCCTGGAATTCAGAAGAAAGAACACGAATTGTTTCAATTCCATCCCTCTTTGGCATCAGTAAATCCATAAGCACCACGTCTACTTTTTTGAGCGCAAGCTTCCCATTGTCCACCAATGATCCGTCTTCTGCTTCACCCACCACTTTGCCTAAATCCTCATCCTCAATCATGTCTGTCAGCATCGCTCTAATGGCTGGATCATCGTCTATAATGAAGTAGTTCAATTGACCTGTCCTTTCTGTATCATCGCATCAACCGGAAGACCGATGACAAATATGGTTTCTTTATGACTATCTATTAGCTTAATATGTCCGCCAAGCTTGTCAACGGTTTGTTTCACATACGAAAGTCCAATGCCTGTAGAAGGATTGCCCCAAGCATCATACTTCGTTGTAAACCCCTCTTTAAAAATGACTTCTTTCAGCTTTTGCTCAATGCCTGGTCCATTATCACAGACCTTAAATTCTACCATCCGGTCTCTTCGAATGACATACAGCGATACATGTCCCTCTTGTTCAATGGCTTCCAACGCATTTCCGATCAAGTTATTTATCAATGATAATACCATGTTTACTTGATATGGCGGATGTTCCCCTTCTACATGCAGAGAAAACGAAACTTGTTTATTCAATAACTCCGCATACCTTCTATTTGAAACAAACATAATGTTGCTCAGCTGCTCAATGCTCATGTAGTCCTCTAGCTTTTCAGAGTTCATCAACTTTGATAGTCCCGCATAAATTCGCTGATTATCTTTTTTCATTTCATGCACGAGACCTGCGATTTGCAATGCTGTTTGAGCCTCATGACCATGGGAATCTCCCGATTTCAGCCTGCGATAAAAATCATAACATTTGTGGGTGATTTCTTCTGCATTTTGCATCGTTTTCTTAAGCTGAACAGATTCCTCATACAAATTCGAAATGAACAGCAGCATTTGCTCGTTTTGTCTGCGCTGCTCTTCCTCTGCCAATTTTGCTTCTCTCAGTTTAATAATGTTAAAAAAACCAAGTACAAAAAAACTTCGGATAAACGCGATAAAGATAATCTGTTTAATTGCGTGAAATGAAATGATTTGATCCGCTAACGAGGATCGAATCGCCATTTCTGACATACTTGCACAAAATTCAATGAGCACACCCAGTAATCCAATCATAAACGGCTTGTTATGCTGTTCATTCAGCTTTGTAAGATGAAAGATGATAGCGTACATGGCGTAATAAAGAAATACCGGAATATGACGGTAAATTGCCTCTTCAACCGGTATGTCACTGATAATGACCGAAAGCAAAAACCGAAACACAAACACACTTGTCCCTGTCAAAAACCCTGCAATATACGGGTGAATGCCCCTGTTCCATAACAAAAACAAGAAAAATGCCGGTGTCCCCAGGCTGACGCGGAATGCATCATTGAACGGATAGAATTTAAACTCTCCAGCGAGCGGCACGGCAATCATCATCAATAAAACGGCTAAAATTCGTTCCTTCAGTTCGGACACCTCCATACCAAATAATGTACAAACATTACACATTGTACTCAAACCTTTGGAAAGTTGAAACAGTTATGAGAAAATTTTTTTTATATTTTTATAAGTATTTGTAGGTTTTCGTATGATTCAGTAGGTTATTGTAGGTAACCGCTTACACTCATATTAGTAATAGACTTGAAGGGGTGGATGGGATGAAAAAATTAAAACTTGGCTTAGCTTGGCAGATTGTAATTGGTCTCATTTTAGGAATCGCGGTTGGAGCTGTCTTTTATGGAAATCCAAATATAGAAGGACTCCTCCAGCCGATTGGAGATATTTTTATTCGCTTAATTAAAATGATTGTCGTGCCGATTGTCGTCGCAACACTAATTGTCGGTGTTGCCGGAGTGGGTGATATAAAAAAGCTAGGAAAACTTGGCGGCAAAACGATTCTATACTTTGAAGTCATCACAACCATTGCGATTATCGTCGGGTTGCTGGCTGCAAATATTGTACAGCCCGGTGCAGGCATTCAAATGGATGAGTTAGGTACAGCAAGCATCGATCAATATGTCGATTCAGCCAATGAACAAAATAGTCATGGAATTGCCGATACTTTCGTTAACATTGTACCTTCGAACATATTTGAGTCCTTAATGAAGGGCGATATGCTTGCGATTATTTTCTTTTCAGTATTGTTTGGTCTTGGGGTAGCATCACTCGGTGATAGAGGGAAGCCCGTTTTGACCTTCTTTGAAGGTGTTGCCGAGTCCATGTTTTGGGTGACAAATCAAGTAATGAAGTTTGCACCGTTTGGGGTATTTGCCTTAATCGGCGTCACGGTTTCAAAATTTGGACTTGCGTCCCTTATTCCGCTTGGCAAGCTTGTAATAGTGGTATACGGTGCCATGATCTTCTTCGTATTGATTGTACTAGGATTAATTGCAAGATGGTGCGGCACCCATATCTTTACGATCATGAAAATCTTGAAAGATGAAATGGTACTCGCTTTTTCTACCGCAAGTTCAGAGGCGGTGCTGCCAAAACTAATGGAAAAAATGGAGCGCTTCGGTTGTCCAAAAGCTATAACGTCTTTTGTCATTCCTACAGGGTATTCTTTTAATCTGGACGGCTCGACAATTTATCAAGCGATTGGAGCTTTATTTATCGCACAAATGTATGGAATTGACATGTCTATTCCAGAACAGCTGACCCTTGTGTTAGTTCTGATGGTAACTTCAAAGGGAATGGCTGGCGTACCTGGTGCCTCATTTGTCGTGCTCTTGGCTACGCTCGGCGCAATGGGACTGCCGATGGAAGGATTAGCTTTTATCGCAGGTGTGGATCGTGTATTAGATATGGCACGAACAGTGGTCAATGTGATAGGAAACTCTCTTGCGGCCATTGTCATGTCTAAATGGGAAGGTCAATTCAATGAACAAAAAGCGCAAGATTATATCAAATCACTTGATGCCAGTAATCAAACAAATGCAGCATAATCTTTCTTAACATCATAAGTGAGCAAGATATAGATGGGGGAGTTCAACTTGAAAAACGAACATGTACGAAAAGAAAAAGATTTTTTGGGTGAAAGAGAATTGCCTATTAATGCCTATTACGGTGTACAAACATTAAGGGCTGTGGAAAACTTTCCGATTACAGGCTATCGCATTCACGAGGAATTAATTAGAGCATTGGCAATCGTCAAAAAAGCGGCTGCGCTCGCGAATATGGATGTGAAACGCTTATATAAAGGCCTTGGAGATGCGATTGTTCAGGCAGCAGACGAAATCATTGAAGGAAAATGGCATGACCAGTTTATCGTAGATCCGATCCAGGGCGGTGCCGGTACATCCATGAATATGAATGCAAACGAAGTTATTACGAACCGTGCACTTGAGCTGCTCAGCAAAGAAAAAGGGGCATATGTTGAATTGAGCCCAAACAGCCATGTCAATATGTCACAATCAACGAATGATGTGTTTCCAACCGCAATTCATATTGCAGCACTTCATTTAGTTGGAAAGTTGTTAGACACTATGCAATATATGCAGGAAGTGTTTAAAAAAAAGGCAAAGCAATTCGATCATGTCATTAAAATGGGCCGTACACATCTCCAAGACGCGGTGCCGATCCGACTTGGCCAAGAGTTTGAAGCTTACAGCCGTGTATTAGAGCGCGATATCAAACGCATTCAACAATCACGCCAGCATCTGTATGAAGTAAATATGGGGGCAACAGCGGTTGGCACAGGCTTAAATGCAGACCCCCGCTATATCAAAAATGTGGTCAAGCATTTAGCGGACATCAGCGGTCTTCCTCTCGTTGGTGCCGAGCATCTTGTTGATGCAACACAAAATACGGATGCCTACACAGAAGTCTCTGCCGCCCTAAAAGTATGTATGATGAACATGTCGAAAATTGCCAACGACCTCCGTTTAATGGCATCAGGCCCTCGCGCGGGATTTGGGGAGATATTCTTGCCGGCTCGACAGCCAGGCTCATCGATTATGCCGGGAAAAGTAAATCCGGTTATGCCGGAAATGATTAACCAAGTGGCATTCCAGGTAATTGGCAACGACCACACGATCTGTTTGGCTTCTGAAGCAGGTCAGCTTGAACTAAATGTGATGGAACCTGTGCTTGTATTCAACTTACTTCAATCAATCAGTATAATGAACAATGCATTTCGTTCATTCACCGATTACTGCCTTGCAGGCATTGAAGCAAACGAAGACCGGTTAAAAGAATATGTAGAAAAAAGCGCAGGAATTATTACAGCTGTAAATCCGCATATTGGATACGAAGTGGCTGCACGCATCGCACGAGAAGCCATTATAAATGGAAAATCTGTACGCGAGCTATGCCTTCAATATGATGTATTAACAGCAGAAGAGCTTGATCTCATTTTAAATCCTTACGAGATGACAAACCCGGGGATAGCAGGTGCCGCCCTTTTTGAAAGAGAGTAACCCGCTGTTTAAATCCGCATAAATCATTGGAAATGGATTAAAACATCTATGTCAGTGATTTCGTATTAGAGGATGCCAATCTCTCCTGCGGGGTCCTTGTTAAATGCTTTATGAACCTTTATGAGCTTATACAAGATGTAAGAACAGAAAAGCCTAAATGCGATAAAAAACAATTATGATCATACAAGATTAAGAGGGATATAGAAGGCTGAAGAAATACCCTTTCTTCAGCCTTCCCCCTTTTTTTACCGATATGCGAGAGGAGAAACAAAAAGATGAACAGTTTACGTGAAAAAGCGTTGCAGATGCATAAAGAAAATAAAGGAAAACTTGGTGTTCACTCGAAAGTTCCGGTGCGTGACGCCTATGATTTAAGTCTTGCTTACTCCCCTGGCGTTGCAGAACCGTGCATGGAGATACATCATGATGAATCAAAAGTATATGACTATACCATGAAAGGCAATCTTGTTGCGGTCGTATCAGATGGTACGGCTGTACTTGGGTTAGGAAACATTGGACCGCGTGCTGCAATGCCTGTAATGGAAGGAAAAGCCCTTCTCTTTAAATCATTTGCCGATGTGGATGCCTTCCCTCTTTGCCTCAATACGACTGATCCTAAAAAAATTGTGGAATTTGTTAAATTGATAGAGCCTACCTTTGGAGGCGTTAACTTGGAGGATATTGCAGCACCGCAATGTTTTGAGATTGAAGAACAATTACGAAAAGCTTGCAACATCCCTATATTTCATGACGACCAGCATGGAACAGCGATTGTAACAGCTGCCGGGTTGATTAACGCCCTTAAGCTTGCAGGTAAAAAGTTAGAAGAAATTTGTGTTGTTGTCAATGGAGCAGGTGCAGCCGGTGTAGCGATTGTGAAGCTTTTACTGCAAATGGGTGTAAAAGATGTGATTTTATGTGACACAAAAGGAATTATCTATAAAGGTCGCCCTATCGGCATGAATCCTTTTAAAGAAGAAATGGCACTTATCACGAATTTAGAGCAGAAACAAGGAACATTAATAGATGCGATGGCTGGATCCGATGTCTTTGTAGGTGTATCGGCTGCCGGTGCTATCAATGAAGAAATGGTTCAGTCCATGAATCATGATCCAATCATTTTTGCTCTCGCTAATCCAATCCCGGAAATGATGCCTCAAGAAGCAAAAGATTTGGGTGCTAAAGTAGTCGGTACAGGTCGGTCCGACTTTCCGAACCAGGTTAACAATGTTCTTGCCTTCCCTGGTATTTTCCGCGGTGCGCTGGACGTAAACGCAACCGAAATCAATGAAATAATGAAGTTAGCAGCCGTTTACGCTATTGCCGAACTCATTCCAGATCAAGAGCTTCATTCAGACTATGTCATTCCAGATCCATTTGACCGCAGAGTTGCGGCTCACGTTGCAGCAGCTGTAGCACAGGCGGCAATAGACAGCGGAGTGGCCCAGACAACTATCAACCCAGAAGACATTAAAAAACACTTATTATCCCTAAATGAATAAAACATTCTTATTATACTCAAATCGAAAATTAGATAACTTTCAGTATATTACATTCAAAGAAGAATCATTAAAATAACAAAAAACGGGTACTAAATGGCTGTGCACTTTAGTACCCGTTTTCTTCTGTATTTTTCTTCTTTCTGCCGTTATTAACCTAAATCCACATTATGATAAACCTGCTGAACATCTTCTAAATCTTCCAGGGCATCAATCATTTTTTCGAATTGTGCCTGTGCATCTTCAGGAAGCTCCATATCATTTTGTGCAAGCATTGTCAGCTCTGCAACTGAAAACTCTGTAATACCGGCATCTTTAAATGCTTTTTGAACAGCATGAAACTGATCAGGTTCTGCGTAAACAATCACTGAATCCTCTTCTTCCATAATATCGCGCACGTCCAGGTCTGCTTCCATTAACAGCTCAAGGACATCATCTGCTGTTTTGCCTTCAATGCCAATAACAGCTGTTGCGTCAAACATATAGGCAACAGATCCATTCACTCCCATGTTGCCTCCGTTTTTGCCAAAAGCAGCACGAACATCTGAAGCTGTACGGTTTACGTTGTTAGTCAGAGCATCAACGATGACCATTGATCCATTTGGTCCAAATCCTTCGTAACGAAGTTCATCATAGCTTTCTTCTGAACCGCCCTTTGCTTTTTCAATCGCGCGGTCGATAATCGCTTTTGGAACACTGTATGTTTTTGCACGCTCAAGAACTACTTTCAAAGCCTGATTTGATTCTGGATCCGGCTCGCCCTGCTTTGCTGCTACATAAATCTCGCGTCCGAACTTAGCATAAATCCGGCTTGTGTTAGCATCTTTTGACGCTTTTTTCTCTTTAATATTATTCCACTTGCGACCCATATTCTTTCACTCTCTTTCCATTCATATAAAAGGCCATTTCGAGGCCTGTAAAAAGTTGGCTGTACATTTAAAACTAGTGATTTCCTTCATTCAATCTATTATATCAAATTCACCCGATTTTTCACGAGTTACTTGCTGAAAAAAGAAGTGCCGCCGCTCTTGTGAAGAATCTTCCAGAACAACTTCTCGTTTACCCAGTTAATAGAGCGGGTATCTCTAACCTATGGAGGCGATACAAATGAAACCAAAATTCAAAGTATTCCACGATGACGAGCAATTAAGCAAATCAATTGATACATTAAGACATGATGGTATCAGAGATGACGACATCTATATTCTTTCACATGACAATGACCATGTGAGACGTGACCGCAAAGAAACAGATGCCAACAAAATTGGAGTAGGCGTAACCGGAGTCGGAACTGCCCTGAAAAATGTGTTCCGCAGCAAAGGCGATAAACTGCGCGTAAAAATGGAAGAAATCGGCTTTGATAAAGAAATGGCTGAAAAGCTTGAGGAAGAGCTGGATAAAGGGAAAACGCTGCTGGTTGTAAGAAATCAGGATGAAGTGACGTTTTGATCTATTTTATGAATTAGTTGAAAGGTTTTAAAATGCACTAGCATAATTATTTTATTTAAAGTCAAGGTATATAAAGAAATGACTTGATAACAAAGAAGGAATAAATAATGTCACCTGTTATATAAGGAAAAAATAGAAGGATAGATAAAAGCAGAACTTTATCAGCTTTATCTATCCTATAAAGTCAATGATTCTCCTAATTCGAATGCTCTTCTCTGTCCCCTTCGTGCGAGAGTGGGAGTTCTTTTTCTCTATTAAAAAAGACTGGCAGGGATGTTAACCCCTGAGAGCTCAGCGTGAAGTGCCAGGGAGACGTTCTCCCGAGGGACACTGAGACGCAGGTTGGGCATTCGAAGCTTTAGGAAACTCATGAATGAAGAAAACCTTTTACGGCAGCTAAGAAGGATGGTAAATTAGCTTCATGCACAAAGTGCCCAGCATCCTCTATCGTCACCAATTCGCAATTCGGAATCAGCTTAGAAACTTCCTGCAATTTGTTTTGAGGAATATGACTGGATCCGCCGCCTATAATAAGAGTCGGCATGATAATGTCGGTAAGCCGCGCCCACCATTCGGGATTTGGATCATTAAGCTGCCGCAGAATCGAAGGCACAACCAGCCAATCAAACGGAAGGGGATCAGCTGGTTTGGAAGGAACTTCGATCAGCTTATCCAGAAAAGGAGGAGGAGTGTCTTCAACAATTAGCCGTTCTACCCTTGATGGAAACGTTTCAGAGAAAAGGTAGGATACTGTCCCACCCATGGAATGACCAATTAGCGTAAACCGTTCCAAATTCATTTCATTCGCAAAATGAAGCAAGTCATCGCACATCAGTTCAAAAGTGTATGTACTTGTTCTTGCACTCCCGCCGTGCCCCCGTTGATCTAATGCTAGAACACGGTATTTTTCTCCTAATACTGCAGCCGCTTGATCCCATGATTCTGCACTTTTTCCCAGCGCGTGAAGTGCAACCAGCGGAGGTGCAGAAGGTTCACCGCTCTCACGATATTGAAAAGTGAGTCCATTCAACTCAATTTGATTCACCCGTGTTTCCATCTTAGATCATCTCCTAAGGCGGGTTTCGTCATTTAAACCCGTTTATTTAATATCCATACATATATATTTCAGCGAATGTATGAATATTTCCTTCATAAACACTTCTCCTCCTAGTTGACAGGCATTATCCTGGTTTTGAGTACTCAAAGAGTGCGTATGATTCCCTAACTAATTGGAATGTTCTTTCAAGATTGGCTTTCCTGTTTCAATTAATACTTTGTTTCTGCCTAAAAAGAGTGCTAGGATTAAAATGAGCAGCCCTGTTCCAATAAGCAGCCATTCAATTTTTATGAAATCTGCAAGCGGACCGAAAATAAGCATGCCAAGCGGCATCATCGATGTCGATATCATTCCAAATACACCAAAAATTCTTCCTAGATAATTTTCTTCGACTCTCTCCTGCAATAAAACCATTGTCGGGGTATTAAATATTGGAATAGCCACTCCAAATACCGCCATAAAAATTAGATAAATCCAAAAGACAGGTACAATCCCAAGCGCAAACGTACAAGCGCCCATTAAAAGACTTGCGAATGTCATTGTATAAACTTTATTTTGAAAGCCGCCCCATGAAGCAATAATGATTCCGCCAAGCATCATCCCAATCGAAAAAGCGATTTCGATTGCCGTTAACCGAAAGACACCGTCGCCGAAGCTGCGGGTAACTTGCAGCGGTGTTAAAAAGGCTGCAGGAGCCATCAAGACAAAGAAAAAAGCGAAAAACAGAAAGAATTTCTTAAGAAAATCATGATTCTTAATGTACGTTATTCCTTTTTTAAAATCTTCGTAATAGCTCGTAGTTTGTTTTTCGGAAGCTTTCTCATGCACTGGAATATGAAAAAACGCAAGTAACGTCAGAATCGCAGCTGCTGCAGTAATGACATCTATCAGAAAAATCATTTCGATGGAAGCCACTGTTAACAGAGCTGCACTGACGATTGGAGACACAAACATAATAATTGCCTGAAGACTTCCATTTGTTCCGTTCACTTTCGTCAGTTTATCCTTTGGAACGATTTGAGGTAAAATGGCTCCGACAGCAGGGGTTTGAATGCCTGTCCCAATCGCACGAACTGCTGCCATTACAAAGAGCAGCCAAATCGCATCATATCCCATAAAATAGACAATAGCGAGGATAAGTGTTGAAATCGCTATCAGACCATCTGATAAAATAATCAGCATTTTCCGGTTGTAGCGGTCCGCCCACACACCCGCGATGGGTGATAAAATAAAGGTAGGGATGAACCCGCATATGATAAACAGCGTCATCATCAGACCTGATTCTGTAGTAAGTGTGATATACCACATAATTGCATATTGAACCAGGGACGAACCAAAAAGTGAGATTGTCTGGCTGCTTAAAAACAGAATAATATTTTTTTTCCAATCTTTCATTAAATGTTCATTTACTGAGTTCACCTTAATCACAACCTTCTCTAATTCTGCTTTTATCATTTTTATTAAAGAATGAGGACAATGATACCTGCTAATTCCACTCATTAGCTTATCAATATTACCTATAAATTTCCAGTCGCTGCTATTACTTTTTATTTTTAGTAAATAACTCAATCTGCAGAACAAGCCGTCCCCAAGAGAACGGCTTGCTTTTTATCCTATTCAGTTCGAAACCCTCTTAAAAGGCCACCAGTTCCCCTGCCCAAAACTCTTCACCATTACCGGAATAAACAGCGGAAGAATCACCAGCGCATATAAGAACAATCCTATTAATATAATGGATGCAATCTGCAGCAATGACAGCATTCCAGACGGCATCATCGCAGCAAAGGTTCCGCCAAGGATAACTGCTGCTGAAATAATGACAGTTCCCATTTTCTTCATAGCCATGAGCATCGCTTCTCCTACTGAGAGATCACGGTATTCGTTAAATCTATCCATGAGGAAGATGCTGTAATCAACTCCAAGAGCGACTAAAATAACAAATCCAAAGAATGGCACTGCCCAGCTGATGCCGGCATACTGCAGAATGTCTACAAAGATTACTTCATTAATAGCCATAGATGTAAAATAAGCCAAGACTAAGGATCCGATAATATAGATTGGCATAATAATAGATCGGAACATGAAGATTAGAATAATTGAGATTCCCACAAGCATCAGGACAACCGTTCTAGAATAGTCCTGTGCCGAAACTGTGCTTAAGTCTGCATTCGTGCTTGTAATTCCGCCGACTGCGACGACTGCGTTTTCAAGTTTCGTATCTTTCACAGCTCTCTCTACCGCTTCTTTCATTTCAGGCACTTGTTCAATTGCTTCATTTGAATAAGGACTTGATTCCATGACAACATCCAAAGTCATTGTTTTGCGGTCCTCTGACATGTAGGCATCCAGCGCCTGTTCAAATTCTTTGCTCTCCAACACTTCTTGAGGCAAGTAAAAACCATTTGTATCTGATGTTTTTGATAAACCTGCAAGGTAATCCTGAGCGGATCCAAGTCCGTCTGAAACTTGATTGAGGCCATCTGCACTCTGATTCAGACCATCTGTCAGCTGCCCTAATTGGCCTCCTAGATCTCCAAACCCCTCAAGCAGCTGCCTTTGTCCGGAGTTGATTCCGTTAAGTCCATCCGTAAACTTCGGCATGTTCTCTATAATTTGCCCTTGACCGTCAGCGAGCTGACCCAGTCCTGAGAGCTGCTGATCCATACCTTTTATGAGTGCATCAAAACCTCCGGAAATTCCAGCCTGGCCTGTATTCGCTTCAGCAAAACCTGCGTTTGCCTGATTCATGCCTGCTGTCAATCTTGATAAACCGGAGTTCATTTCTGCTAATCCTGCTGAAATCTTAGTCAGCTCTCGCTGGGATGCTCCCACTGTTCCCTTTATGTTTTGATACTGTTCTTCATCTTTTATACCTGTGTATTTATTTTCAAGATAGGCAAAATCCTTCTCGGTTTGAGCCATGGCACCACTTAAAGCTGAAAGGCCATTTTGAATCTGTGCATATTGAATACTCAAGTTTTGCAAATTCCCCTGAATATCTTTGTAACTATTAAGGAGCTCATTATAGCCCGCAAGCAATTCCTCACTGCCGGCTTTAGCCTGCTCCAGTCCTTTCTTAATTTCTCCTGATCCTGCTGAACCCTGACGAATTCCATTTTCGATTTTTGCTAAATTCGCCTGAACTTCAGTCAGTCCGGATTGAAGCTCAGAAGTACCGGAAATTAAGCCGTTTATCCCCTCTGTTGCATCATTCAGCTCCGGCTCTGACTTAGAAAGCTCGCTGCCTGCTTCATTTAGACCTTTGCTGATCTCATCAAGTCCTTCTTTCCCATCTCCAATTCCCTCTCCAAGGTTTTCCGCCTGTTTGGCGACAAAGAAATCTTCGATCGGTTCTCCTGCCGGACGGGTCACAGAACGAACGTTATCGACCAGGTCCACTTTTTCGAGCTCCTGGCTGATTTTTTCTGCAAGTGCCGCATATTCTGCTGAATCCATTTTTTCATCATTTTTCATGACAATCTGAGTCGGCATGGACTCCCCTGGACCAAAGCTGTCTGCGATCGCATTGAATGCTTTGATTGACTCTACATCCCCGCTGACTTCTTCAAGTGAATCAAAAGATAATTCTCCGTCATAAACTGCCAGAAATGGCACGCATATCGCAGCAACTATCAAAAGCGACAGAAAAGGACGTGCAAGCGAAAACCTTCCTAATACTGCCCAAAGTCTGCTTTCCCCATGCTCTGCTTTGCTTTTGGACGGCCAGAAAATCTTTCCGCCTAAAACCGCCATGAAAAATGGAACAATCGTAAACAAAGCCACTAGTAAAATAGCAACCCCAACAGCAACCGCTGAAGCAGATTGATAGAGTTTAAACTGTGAAAAACCGATTGCCGCAAAACCGATCATTACGGCAGCACCGCTGAAAAACACGGTGCGTCCTGCATTTCGGTAAGTTGCCACAATGGCTTCAGGCACCGTTTCATGAGCAGATAATTCTTCTTTAAACCTGCTTAGAATTAAAATACAGTAATCCGTTCCGATCCCAAACAGGACCGCAACTAAAAAGATTTGTGTATAGTTTGAAATCGGAAAATTAAAGGAATCGACTAAAAATGACACAATCGACTGCGAAGCCAAATAACTGAATCCAACTGCAAGCAGCGGAATAAGCGGCGCGACAATCGATCTGAAAACAAGGAGCAGAACCCCTAAAATAAAGACAACTGTAATGCCTTCTGTCTTTTTAAGCCCCTCTTCTGAGCTTTTCATCAAATCTTCATTAATCATCCAGTTTCCCGTATAATCGTGTTCCACCTTCACATCTTCGATCGCACCGTACAGGGCTTCTCTGACCTCACTAGGCTCTCTGTCATTCAAAGCTACATTGACAGATGCCAAGATCGCTTTTCCATCCTTCGATACAAGCTGTTCTTTTAAGCTTTCTTCGTTAAAATGCGTGAGAATTTCTGTAATGCCAAGTTTATCTTCCTTTTTCTCAAGCAGCCTGATCGCTTTTTCAGCTTCGGCAATTTCTGTTTTCGTCAGTTGTTTTTCACTGTAAAAAACCAGGGCCACACTGCTTTCATCTCCGCCGCCTTCATCCCTTTGCACTTCGTCTAAAATCTCAGAGGCATATGAAGAGGAGTATCCTTCTGGCACATCAATCTGTCCTTTTTCCCTGACTAAGTCCGCCATATTCGGGGCTGCAAACAATAACCCTGCCACAACAGCAATCCAGGCAATCAGAACAAGCCATTTGCTTTTAATAATTGTCTTCATGATCTTCCCCCAGTTAATCTTCTTTGCTTTCGATTAATACTTGGTTGAGCTTTTCGTAGGTTTCAATAAATTGTTTAATTTCCATTGGATCAAACTTATTAATAAAAGATTCCACGAGCTTATGAATGCGGTCTTCCGCTTTTTCAAACATGTCATTTCCTTTTTCAGTCAGCGTCAAATAAACGACGCGGCGGTCATTTTCATCACGCGTCCGCTCAATCAGTCCTTTTTCATACATTCTTGTAATAATTGCGGTTATCGCACTTTTTTTCACATTGAACACTTCTGAAAGCTCAGAAGATGTACATGAGTTTGCCTGATTGATATATCTGAGCATGTAGTGCTGGTCATTTGTCAGATCGCTCCCAATCTGCTCTTTAACCAGAGTCTCTGCAATGCTTGTAACGGAGAAAGAAACCTTTATGTAGCGATCGACAAGTTCTTTTATGTTTTCTCCTGACATTTCATCACCCCATTTCAACGATTGTTCTATTGTTTAATTGTTCACTTGTTTAACTATTAACAAATTTAACTATATGATGCTCTATTTAAAAAGTCAATATGGATTTTGAAGAATGGATTTTGGTCTTTTATGCAAACTAATGATGGAACAATTTACAAAAACCTTAAGGAGATGATCTATGTGAAAAAACTTTTTATAACTGCCGGTCTAATCATAATGACGATAGCTTTTACCTTGTCGCCGGCAGCACAAGAAGCAAAAGCAGAATCCAGGGAACAAACGGAGTGCATAACAAAAGAGGCTCTTGCCCTAAAGGAAGGCATGAGAAGGCTCTGGATCGATCATGCGATTTGGACAAAAAGCTATATTGTCAGCTCGATTAATGGACTTGAAAATCAAAAAGAACTGCTAGCAAGACTTTTGAAAAATCAGGATGACATCGGCAATGCCATTAAGCCTTTCTACGGTGAAGAAGCAGGAAACAAACTTGCGGAATTATTAAGAGAACACATTCTGATTGCAGGAAAATTAACGGCAGCTGCAAAAAGCGGCAATCAATCAGACTTTAAGAAGTTTAATGCTGAATGGTATAAGAATGCCGATGACATTGCGAAATTCTTGAGCAGCGCCAATCCGAATTGGTCTGAAAAAGAACTGAAGGACTTATTGTATATGCATCTGCAATTCGTAACAGATGATGTTACGGCAAGGCTTAAGAAAGATTGGAATGCCAGTATACTGGCATTTGATAAAGGATTAGACCATCTGCTGATGATGGCCGATGTTCTTTCTGCAGGAATCATGAAGCAGTTTCCGGATAAATTTTAGAGGCACGACCATCGGATTCTGTCAGTGAAAAATAGTGTTTTGTCAGAATAAATCAATTTTTCATCAGATTTAAGGGAAGACCCGCAATGGATCTTCCCTTTTTTTCAGCATATTACTCAATATTTTTTAATTTCCTCAGAGAACGCAATACTTGCTTTTCTTCTGGCTTTCCTGATCAGCGAGCGCTCTTCAGCTGAATTGAATAAATATTTCTCCTCATCCGTTTCAGGGTAAACTCTTGGAACTTCTTTCGGCTTTCCCTGCTCATTCAGTGAAACAAACGTGATAAAGCTTGTCGCTGCGACTCTCGATTCACCGCTCACTAAATCTTCTGCCGTGACTTTCACAAATATCTCCATTGATGATCTTCCTGTATATGTAACAAAAGATTCAAGATGCACCGCATCAGTCGGCCGAATCGGATGCAGAAAATCTACCGAATCCATTGATGCTGTTACGCATTCTGAACGGCAATGCTTGGCAGCTGAGATAGAGGCTACAACGTCGATTGAAGCCATTAATTTCCCTCCGAACAATGTGTGATGATTGTTCGTATCAGGGGGCAGTACACGGTTTGTTTGAAAAACTCTTGATTCTGAACATGGTTTGCTGTTAGGTGTCTGTGTCATGGTAATCTCCTTTTTCTCAACTATCATCTATTTCTTCTGGATAACCCCAAACCCAATTCCAGTCGGATCAGTCATATATGCAAGATAAAAGTCATCAAACTCCATCTTATCCCGTACAATTACGGCACCATTGGCTTTCGCAGAAGCAAGTGCATCGTTGGTGGAATCAACTTCGATTTGAATTCTTGTTCCGTGCGGATAATCATCCGGCCCCTTGCTGATTCCGCCATTTATGCCGGCAGCAGACTCTTTTCCTGTGGTTACATTCCTATAATCCCATAGAGGTTCACTCACCGTCCAGCCAAAAACGGCTGAGTAAAAAGCTGCTGCTTTTTCAGGCTCAGCGCTGTTTCATTCAAATCCAGCCACTCTTCCCATTTTTATCCCGCCTCTCTTTCAGATACCCATATTCTAACATATTTCCCTATTGCCATCTGCAGATTTTAAACGTTTCAATCCTGTTACAATTAGTCAGATCCGTCCCATAAGGTTTCTTTTTCACTTGATTTCCTTTATAATGCGCACTAGATGATTTTTTTTCAAAAGAAAAATTATACTTCTAGCTTGAAGGAAGGAGATCGATTATGAAAAAAGTGATGTTACCAGTAATAACCGGTCTAATGGCCGTTGTTTTAGCAGCATGCGGAGGAAATGAAGAAAGCAAAGAAGCGAAAAATGATGATAAAGCAAAAACAGCCGAAACTGATCAGCAGAAGGATCAGCAAAAGCAAATGGAAGAAATGCAAAAGAAATTAGAGAAACAGCAAGTAGATGAAAAGAAAACTGTTGCTCTTGTAAATGACGAGAAAATCCTTGGCAGCGATTATAACAGCGTCCTTCAATCAACTCAGGGCCAAATGCAGCAAATGGGACAAGACCCTACTTCTAAAGAAGCTGCAGAGCAAGTGAAAAAACAAACACTGGACAGCTTAGTCGGACAAACCCTGCTGCTTCAAGAAGCAGACAAAAAAGGCTATAAAGCTTCTGATGAAGACGTAAAAAAACAGCTTGATGAAACGAAAAAACAGTTTAAAACTGAAAAAGAATTCGAAGCCGCTCTTAAGAAATCAGGCATGGACATGAAAACACTTGAAGCTCAAATTGCTGATGATATTAAATTCAGACAGTATATTGAAAAAGAAGTGCCTGCAGGCGAGATCTCAGTTGAAGAAATTCAAAAAACATATGATCAATATGCAGAGCAAGGAAAAAGCAGCGGACAGGAAGTTCCAAAGCTTGAAGAAGTAAAACCTCAGATTGAACAATCTCTTCAGCAGCAAAAACAGCAGGAGAAGCTTGCTCAAAAAGTAGAAGAACTGAAGAAAAGCGCGAAGATTGATCTTAAGATTTAATAAAATGACCCCCGTTGCCGTTTGGCTCCGGGGGTTTTCACGTTCTATCAAAACTCAGGTCTCAATGAATCTGCTTTTCAAACAGCACATACCTGTCATTGTACTTCGTGATTCTCTGCATCAAAATGACATTCACCATAAAAATCCCAAGAGCTATCAACAGTGTTATCTGTGCGCCAACCAAAAACAGCCCGCTTGCCTGGCCCGCCATCATTCCCACAACAGGAAGAATAATCAAGCCTCCAATGTTTTGCGCTTCCTGATACGATTTGACACGGGAGGAAATAAAGACGTTAAGCAAGACCGTCATGAGAGACACCATCGGCGACAGACACAAGATCAGCGCCAGCCAATTGGCCGAAGGAAAAATCATTTGCCCAAAGAGCTGATAGCCAAGTACATTAATGATTACACCGCTAAGCAGAAAACTCAGCCATGAAACAAGCAGCGACGGAATAAAGGATCCCAGGATTTTGCTCACAAAGAGCGTTTTTATCGGAACAGGAGAAAAAAGCAGACTCTCAAGGGTTCGGCGTTCCTTCTCCCCTACAAAACTATTGGCAGCGACAACACTGGCTGTAATAATCGGCACCAGCAAAAATAAAGACGGAAGCATGTAGTTGATAAATAAAAAAACATATTGCTGTTCCTTCGTTTCAAGAGCAAGGTCTTCACTTTTCAGGTGAGTCAGGAAACTGCTGATCATCTTCTGTGCATCATTTCCCATCAGCTCTTCGATATCGAAAAAGAGAGCACTTCCAAGAACAGCTGCAGGTATGACCGCTGAAAAGAGAATCGGAATGAGAATGAGCGTAGCAAATAAATTTTTACTGCGGAAAATATCCCTTAAATCTTTTTTAATGATTGCTTTCATCATCACACTATTCATTGTGCTTCTCCCTTACTTTAAAATAAATGGATTCGAGGTCATTATTGATGATTTCAGCTGAATAGACATGATGGTTTTCTAAAATCCCCTTCAGTAAAAATGGAATATCTTCTTTTCCAGGCAGAGTGAATATCACTTCTCCTTCTCCCCCTTGTTCACAAGGAAACGCCATAAATTCTTTTCCGTGAAGGAATAAATCCGTGTTTACTTTTATCTTTATTTCTTTTAAATATTTGTTCTCAAGTTCAGCTTTTGTTCCTTGTTCAACAATGGTTTGATTCTCAATAAAAGCAAAGGAATCACAGACCGGTTCGAGCTGATGCAAAACGTGAGAACAGATGATCATCGTTGTGCCGGTTTCCTCGTTGTATTTTTTCAAATAAGCGAGCACCATCTTGATGCCGTCCGGATCGAGGCCGTTTGTCGGTTCATCGAGAAACAGCAATTTTGGACTGTGCAAAAGCGCCTTTGCGAGAGCCAGTCTCTTTTTCATGCCTGTGCTGTATGTCCCGGCAGGTTTATCTTTATGATCAGCCAAATCAAACAGCAGAAGCAGCTGATGAATTCTCTCAATATCCTTGACCCCATATAAATCTGCAAAAAATGCTAAGTTTTCTTCACCGCTTAATTGATGATACAAACCTGCCCCTTCTGTGACAATGCCTGATATTTTTCTGATCTCATCACCATTTTTCACAGGATCATGGTTCATGATCGAAATCATTCCGCTGTCCGCTTTTATAACCCCGTTTAATATGCGGATAAATGTTGTTTTTCCAGCTCCATTCGGTCCAAGGAGCCCTACAATCTTTCCTTCTTCAGCTTTGAAATTGACGTTCTCAAGCACCGTCACGCTTCCGAACGTTTTTGAAACACCCGCGACTTCAATCATCTGTCCTCAAGCTCCCTTTTTAATAGAATAGTGGAATAAACACCAGCTGCAGTGAAATATGGGCAAACATATGTGAAACAATGGCATATTCAAACCCTTTTTTCCAATACAGATAGCCGAAAAAGATGGCTCCGATTCCGTTCAGCAAAAAGCAGCGGAAAACAATCAACCCTGTAAGTTCGCCAAAAAGCAGGTTTGTAAACGGCAAATGTGCGCCGGCAAATAAGAGTGCTGAAATGAGAATCGCTGCCCAGTAAAAGGTGCTGTCCTCTCTTTTTAAAATGTTGATAAAAACCCATACGAGCAGACTGACAAAGAATAAACGCAGCAATGTTTCTTCAAAAATGCCGCCGTATAAAGCACCTGCAAATAACCCTATCCAAGAAAACTCCGGATTCATTGCTTCAATTTGAGGAATGTGCTTTTCAAAATAAAAACGATCGCCTCCGGCTATGATAAATCCTGTCACTGTACCAAGAAGGACAGCAAGCATCAGAGCTTTTGCACGGAACCATTTCTTTGGTCCTTTTTGAACGAGTGACTGAAGAATATCAAACGAAAAGCCTGTTTTGCGCGCAAGTCTAAAACCAATCCATGAAAGAATAAAACTTATAAAAAATAATTGAAAGGAAGAGATCAATGAGACAAATCCGAGCGAAATATCACCAGTCATCTTCTCAAATTCACTTGCAGGCAGTACAGATTTCATCGCATTCATTTGGTACGGAACGAGGAGAAATCCAGCCGCGAAACAGATCACTCCAATGAGCAGCGCCAATTTCAAATCCGTTTTTTTCATCTCTCTTCCCCCTATGTCTTTTTATCAGGAATGACAATCGTTGCAATGTTTCTTCCTGTCCGTTCTGGCGAAGGTTCATTTAGCATGGCGTTTTGGAGGAGTTCAGCGATGCCCTTTACCAATTCCATAAATTCTGAATCTGATAAATGGACGTTTGCTACAGCGTAACTTACACCATCTTTCACCAAATCCGCTTTGCCATTTTGCAAATAACTTTCATACATTCCAAGCAGCTGTGTTGTAAAATTCATAAAAAGTTCTAAATGTTCTTCACTTGTTAAGTTTAAGAAATCTTCATGCGACTGAACGGATGGTTCATTGAGCGCATATACCTTTTCAATCGTGCCTCTAATCTGGTTTTCTTTTACAACGTGAATGATCTCCGCTTCAAGAAGTTTATTAAGATGTCTGTAAAGTGTAGCCTGAGGAACATCTTTCGTCCGCTCCCCTAATTGCTGAACGGTCATCTCTTTGCCGTTCAGCAGAGATTGCACAATCTTCATTCTCACAGGATGCAAGATCAGGTTCATCTTTGATTTATTCACATCAATTTCCTCCATTATATTCACTGCTTAGTTTTATTATCACTTATGATAATAATGTATATTTTGATAATAATCAATTGTTTTTTTCCAAATTTTATCTTTTAATCAACTTCCAAAACCTATATTCTTTATAGAGGAGGAGGATGAATTATGAATCAGATTTTCCAGCAGCGTTATGAAGACAACCCGTTTTCTGCTTTTTCAGCCGTTCATTTTTCAAGTATATTCCTGCTGCTCCTTACTTTATGGCTTCTTTTCTTATTCAGAAAAAAACTGCTGAATGAAAATAGGAATAAAGCAGCAAGGTGGATTCTGGCAGGGACCGGTTTCATTTTCGAGCTCTCCTATCACCTATGGCTGATTTTAAATGGAACGTGGAATGCTGCCTACACGCTTCCGCTGGAATTATGCAGCATCAGTCTATTCTTATGTTTTATTTTGCTGTTTACAAAAAGCAGGCGTGTATTTGAGGTTGTTTATTTTACCGGCCTTGCAGGAGCTTTCTTCGCATTACTCACGCCTGAACTGAACTATAACTTTCCGCACCTGCGCTTTCTTCACTTTTTTGTGACGCATTCGGTCATTATCTTAACCTGTTTTTTCTTTGTATGTGTTGAAAAATACAAAGTAACCTTTAGATCTGTCTTAAAAACAATGGGATTTCTGAATGCAGCAGCAGTTATTATTTTCTTCATCAATCAAACGGCCGGCGGTAATTATATGTTTTTATCTCGTAAACCAGTGAATCCTACGCCGCTTGATTTTTTAGGGCCGTATCCTTGGTATCTTCTTTCCTTGGAAATCGTGGCTTTCTTGTCATTTCTGCTTTTATTTTTTCCTTTTTCATCACCTAAAAAGAAAACAAGCATAAGTAAGAGCGTTTAACCCGAAAAAACAGGAAGCGCATCTGTACGCTCCCTGTCTTCTTTAAACATGAACATGCCGTTTTATCATTGTTCCTTTCACCTTTTTTTCCATTTCTTTTTTCACGAGCAGCAGAACCGGCAGACCGCTTAATGTGATAATCATCAGACAGCCGAATAAGATGGATGGATTACTGACACCGTAAGAATCCAAAAGCAGTCCTCCCATCCAGGGACCAAGAACGTTCCCAAACTGAGTAAAGCCCATTGCGCCAAAATATGTGCCTTTCATATCAGGATTGGAAATTTCATCAATCAGGACATCCATCATCGAAAAGAGCAGGACCTCCCCCACTGTAAAGAAAATGACAACGAGGCCGATCATCCAAATGCCCTTTGCAAACGCAAAGCTGAAAAGACTCAAGCCGACAAATACATTCCCAAGCATAATCGATCGGATCGGCGAATACTTCCCAGCTATTCGAACGACCGGGTACTGAATAATAAGAACGATTACTGCATTAAGCGACAGCAGAAGGGAAAACGTTTTGGCCCCGTCTTTTATTTGAGGAGACATGGCAAAGTATTGCGGCAATGTAGAAGTAAGCTGTGAAAATCCTGTAATGCAAAGGATAATGCCGACTAACGTTAACAAAAGCAGCTTATCTTTTCGTGTTATATGAATGGCCTCCCTAAATGAAATGCGCGAAGTTTCATTTGCTTCAGTTGCAAGGACTGATTTCATAAATGTAAGCAGCAGCGAGATGCCATAAAGGGTATAAATCGCGGCTGCAATATAGAAGGGAAAGGTCGTTTTTGCTGATCCCAAAAAGATGCCAAGCAACGGTCCGAACACAACCCCGACATTGATGGCCGCATACCTTAAATTAAAGATCAGCAGTTTATTTTTCTGATCGGTAATATCCGACAGGAGCGCTCTCGAGGTTGGTTCAAAAACCGATCTGCACACCCCATTCAGCGCATTCATGATAAAAAAGGATAGTACACTGTCTGCCACCCCAAAACCGATAAAGACAAGCACCCAAAGAAAGATGGATGTCAGCAGCACTTTTTTCCTGCCAAGTTTGTCAGATAAATAGCCCCCATAAAAGCTTGATAAGATGCCGGCGAGTGAACTGACGGCAATAATCGTTCCTGTCATGGACGCTGAAACACCTTTTACCTGAGTTAAATAGATTGCCAGAAATGGAATGCTCATCGATGTTGCCATTCTCCCGAAAATCGTGCCGATTAAGATGTTCCACCCAAGCGGATGAATCTGTTTAAGCTGTTTCATGAACGCACCCTCCACCTTGTGATAAATGAAAGTTTACCACAATTTCTCATTTTGCGAATCCTAAAAAGGGATGGATGAATCTCAACCTTTAGTAGGAGATTGCATGTTTCATAGCGAATGGTAAACCGTTGAGGTTTTTAAATTATCGGCAGGAGGTTATGTTAATGTCAGAAAGATATCCGGTAGTCGAAGGAGCAGAACCCTTTTATTTTGAAGGGAATTCAGTCGGGATTCTTGTATCACACGGATTCACGGGTTCAACGCAGAGCATGCGCCCGCTTGGGGAAGCCTACGCAAAAGCTGGATACACGGTGTGCGGACCCCGGCTTAAAGGTCACGGAACACACTATGAGGAAATGGAAGGAACCACTTATGAGGATTGGGCTGCTTCTGTTGAAGAAGGGTACCAATGGCTTGCAGAGCGCTGCAGCACCATTTTTGTTACAGGACTTTCAATGGGGGGCACGCTTACCCTCCATCTCGCCCAAAAACATCCGGAAATAAAAGCGATCATCCCAATAAATGCCGCAATCGATATTCCTGCAATGACAGACGCCCAGCAAATTCAGGCAAGATTCCTGGACGCGATTGGATCTGATATTAAAAACCCCGCAGTGACCGAGCTGGCTTATGAAAAAACGCCGGTTCAATCATTAAAAGAGATTAATAAACTTATGGCCATAGTGAAAAACAAGCTGGACGAAATCACATGTCCTGCGCTTATTTTTGTCTCCTCAGTGGACAACGTTGTGCCGCCGGAAAACTCACGGGTGGTTTATGAAACGATTTCTTCGAAGGATAAAAACCTGATCACGCTTGAAAACAGCTACCATGTTGCTACGCTTGACCATGACCAGCAGCTGATTATTGAGACGACACTGGAATTCATTGAAAAAATCCTGAATCAGACAGCAGTTTGAGAGTTAATAGAATAAATGAACAAGCTAAGAGCATGAAATCTCATAGATTTCATGCTCTATTTTATTGCTTTTAGATATTGCTAATCTGAAAGGACAACTGGTAAAATTTTTAAGATACAAATTAATTGCTGCTACAAGCAGAAAAGGAGTTTACCATTGGCAGAAAGCATCCTGTATTATGTGACAGCGATTTTCATCGCTGGTTATTTGTTTATTAAAGCACCTCTCTATAACAAAAATAAATGGCTCTGGGCCATTTTAGGGTTTTTCTTTGGAATTATCACATTATGCATCTTCTTTATTAGGACAGACCGAAAAAAACTCGGATGGATTCTCCTCATTTGCATCCTGGTTTTAGGATTAATAGGACTATTATTGATAGTCGGCATCTTTTATTTCTTCGCCATGTTAAAAGGATAGAAGCTTAGATGCAAGCATTGTCTAAGCTTTTTTCACCATCACTTTATATGTTACTCCTCCTTTATCAAACCTCACTGTCTCTACAAAACCTGCTTTCTGATAAACACGTGCAGCCCTTTTGTTAAAAGAAGCAACCGTCAAACGAAGCGGCATGTACGGAAATCCAATCCGGACATGATAAACAATATAAGAAAAGAAATCACTTCCCGCTCCTTTACCCGTAAAATGCGGATTCATTCCCAGACCAATATCAATCATATCTTCTAAATAGACTTCCTCCATGGGCCCATCCGGAACTTGAGCCGGTTTACCGAGGCAAAAAAAGCCCATCAATCTGCCCTTATCATCGACCACCGCATAATAGGAGTTTGAAAGCATTCCAATTATATTGGCTTCTGTAAGCTTCATGTTGTAAAAATCATAGGGCGGTTCGTAGCTCCACTTCAGAATATCAGCAGCCATTTTTCTATTCATCTTTTTGATGAACAAGTGCATTCTGCTAAAGTTTCCTTTTCTTTAATTCTTCTCTTATATCCTTTAAAACTTCATTTCTTTCTTTTGTTAATTTAAGAAAATAGATGATCGCAAAGATTCCAAGGAAAATAGTTCCTGCATAAAGCAAAAGCGGCACTAGCATCAGCAGGGCAGAGTCCATTTATTCAGCTCCTTTCATTCTATCCGCATACAGTTATAAAGTTTAACTGTGTACAAACAGGAAAAACCGTCCTCTATAAACAGAAATACCTGTTTATCATTCTTATCAAAGCGAGGTTATGAAAATGTCTAACATTAAAAATAAAGTTGTGATATTAACAGGAGCTTCAAGCGGAAGCGACCTTTTAGCTCTGGCATGACAGAAAGCTGTGTCCAAGTGACACAGCTTTTTCTACTTATCCTTTTACACCACTGTCTTTACCTATCACAGGCGCTTCCTGCTTCTTAATTACCAGCACAAACAGACTCGCCACTAAACAGAATAGACCTGATAGTAGAAAAGCCCACGTATAAGAGCTGAGAACCTTATATATCATTCCCCCTCCGAAAGCAGCCGCTGCAGCGCCAGCCTGATGGGCAGCAAAAATCCACCCATAGATAATCCCGCTCTTTTCAACCCCGAAGACTTGCCGGGATATCCCGATTGTCGGGGGTACAGTCGCAATCCAGTCCAAACCGTAAAAAATAGAAAATATAACTAATAGAGCAGTAGATCCTTCAAATAATGCATATGGCAATAACAGCAATGACAAGCCCCTAAGCCCGTAGTACCAAAACAAAAGCCAGCGATTATCAAACCGGTCTGAAAGCCAGCCTGATGCCGTTGTTCCAATTAAATCAAATATGCCCATAAAAGACAGCAAGCCCGCTGCCGTTACTGCCGGGATGCCAAAGCTTAAGCAAACAGGAATAAAATGAGTCCCGATTAATCCGCTCGTTGACAGTCCGCAAATAAAAAAGCTTCCGGCAAGGAGCCAAAATTCCTTAGCTTTTATTGCTTCGATTAAGCCTTGAAATGCCATTATAATCGGATTTTTCTTTTGACCCGCGCTTTCGCACGCTTCTTTCAGTACTGACCCATATGGCAGAATCCCGATTTCCTCTGGGGAATTCTTCATGAAAATAAGGATGATCACAAACATTCCAAGACAAAGAAATAAAATGAGTCCAATTGCTCCCCGCCATGAATAAGCTTCCGTGATCCACGCTAAAACAGGCAGTAAAATCAATTGTCCGGTAGCCGTGCTTGCAGTCAGAATTCCAACTGCAAGCCCTCTCCTTTTAACAAACCAGCGATTTGCAACATAGGGGCTCAGTACAGTCAAAAACAGACCAGATCCAAGACCGATAATAACTCCCCATATGAGGATGAGCTGCCAGGAATCCTGCATGAAAAAAGTAAGCACAATTCCTGAAAGCAAAGTGGTCATTGCAAGAATCATCATCTTTTTAATGCCAAGCACTTCAATGAGGGCAGCCATGAATGGACCAGATAATCCGTATAGAAACAGGCTGATCGCAAACGCGAGCGAGATGACGGGACGACCCCAGCCAAATTCATTCTCAAAAGGCACGATAAATACTCCCGAGGAGGATCTGATAATACCGGCAACAATAATGGCAAAAAAAGTGACAGATAAAATAATCCAGCTATAGTGAAAACGTTTCATATATTTACCTTCATTCTATTTTTTCTAAAGGAAACATCTGTGATCTTCAACTATTAACCAGCTGAAAATTCCTTTGCTCCCAAATAGCGTTCTTTAAGGATTTTCCGGTGATGAAGTTCATGGCCAGCAATAATGCATGCTATCGCCCTTACGGTAACATCCAGTTGATTTGCCGTTCCCCATCTCATCCAGTCTTTTTCTTTTAAACTCTTAAGCAGGAGCAGCGTTCCCTCCCGGACAACGAAGAGGTTCTGAAGCAGATCTTCCATCTTCTCTCCATTAAAATCCGCTTGAGCTACGTATGCATTTTCATCGTAGCCGGGAAGCTGCGCCGCATCTCCCCTCGCAATAGATAAAAGACGGTAAGCCATAATTCTTTCCGTATCCACAATATGGCCGATCACTTCTTTTATGCTCCATTTCCCGTCTGCGTACCTGAATTCTCCTTCAGTCTCAGAAAGATGATTAAGCAAATACAGGGTATCCTTTACTTGCTCTTTTAAAATTTGTTCAAGGTTCCCTTCAGGTATCATACGAATATAGCCTTCATAATACGCTGCATATTCATTTTGTTCCGGGCGTTTGTTCATGCTCCTCATCCTTTATCACATATTATCTTTTTTTATAAATTCTGATCCTTCATTCCAAGTCCATTTTCCATCTACCATCATCTTTTCCAAACAGGTCAACAGCCTGAAATCGGTTTTATTTACAGCCCCTATATGTTCACCAAGGTTCCATAAACGAATATCAGATGTTTCTTTATTCACGTTAAATGGCATTAATTCCTTTGCAGAAGCGAAAAAAATGGGACTGTATTTTATTTTTCCAGTGCGTTTCTTTCTTTTTTTCAGCAATCCGGCAAATTCCAGATCCGGAATAAATTGCCCGGTTTCCTCAAATAATTCTCTTATCGCACATTCTTTAGGAGATTCTCCTGCTTTCCTTCTCCCGCCTGGAAGCTCCCACTTCTTACTCTTAATACTGAAACAAAGCAGAATTTTACCCCTGCTTCTGAAAACAACAAAAGATCCTGCCAATGGCTGAAATGAAACCAGCTTAGATTCATCTACGATTAAAAAATCCACAAATACTGATCCGCTTCTGATCGTCTTTTCCTCCCTGAATTCTGTGAACAGAATGATGCTTGGTCATTTGATAAGAGTATGCTCTGTTTTTCATATCTGACACCATTCATCTGTAAAATGATGAAAAGCACCTGCTATTCAAACAGGCGTCATCAAATGAAATGATAACGCCCACCGGGAGAAAATGAATGTTCCTATTTAATTCTGCAGCACATAATAATCCTGAACATGAAACGACCTGAACCCGCATGATTCATATAGCTTAAGAGCATGAGCATTTTCAGCTTCAACCTCAAGGAAGATCGGGTATTGTGCTTCATTTTCCTTCGCAATGACCTTCTGCAGCGCATTTCTGCCGATTCCTCTGCCCTGGTAAACAGGCAGTACCGCAAATCCATAGATCCAGGCCTCCCCGCCCGTATGAGAAACACGCATTTTCCCGACTGCTTTGTTTTCAAATTCAATGATGATAAAATCCTGATCATCTTCCCTTTTTATGGAATGATTGTAATCGGATGCATCTTGTTCCAAATATCCAAAGCAGCTTACATCCAGCGCAATCTCAAGTTCACGGTCAGCAGGCCCAGATTTTCTCAGAGAAACCCGGCGGTCCAGAACCGGAGACTCGTTTTCTGACCATTTCATTTGATATTCAGAGAAACCATATTCACACGAGATGGTTTTTAGAAAATCCTTTGCAGCAGGAGACTTTGCAGGCGCATTTAAAAGAACTTCCCTGAACTGTCTATCTGTGCAAGCTGACAAAACCTGCTTCATAAGATTGGAAAAAATCCCTTTTCTTCTGTACTCTGGTTTGACCATACCGCACAGTTCTGCTTTTTTCCCAAAACTGTATATGCCCAAAAATGCCGCAAGCTTTCCTTCTTCATAATGAAGAAAATCATTTTTTTCATTTTCAGAACGATTCTTTAGCATATCCCAGTTCAGTTTTAATTGTATTTGATCGAACGCTTCGCATTCATGCTGAAGCACCTTGATTTCATTTAGCTGTATCTCAGTTAACATCTTGTTCCCCCAGAACCTTTAAAGTTTGAACTACCAAATTATTATTCTTTAAGAGCAATCAAAAATCCTTTTTAAAAGGAAAAAGAGGGAATTGAAACGAATCATTCATATAAAGGAGTGATTATTGCGTGGAACAAACTATTATGAAGCACATGGAGATTGTAAGAGGCATTACAGAAAATACGCTCAGCAGAATACCTGAGGATAGAGCGGACATCATTCCTCCAGGCTACAACAATAACATCCGCTGGAACTTTGGCCATATTGCCTGCATACAGGAAAAGCTTGTTTTTGAACTCTCTGGCGCAGAATCAGGAGTACCCGGGAACTATAAGGAGCTTTTCAGCGCCGGCACTAAACCTTCTGATTGGAAGGGCACACCGCCCTCATTTGCTGAGATGTCAGAAGTGCTGAATCATCAAAAGGACCGATTAAAAGAATACATTCCCGGACACTTTCATCAAAAGCTGAAAGAACCTTTTACTAACCGGGCAGGCATTACATTTAATACTGTAGGAGAGACCTTTTTATTCAGTTTTTATCATGAAGCCATGCATATTGAAACTATAAAGCGGATCTATCGTGCGGTAAAATAATCATTAAGAAGGATGCAAATTGTTTTTTTTTTGCATCCTTTCCTTACTTGCACTGATTAAAAGACTATTTACTTTCCAAGTTAGGACTTTTACTTTCCAATCTGATATAAATACTATCTTATTTTATAAAATACTGTCCATTCAGTCCGATATACTTTCTTTTTTCCAACAACCCCCTAATTCAGCCAAAACAAAAAACCTCAATTCAGTGTTCTCCACTTTATCAAGGTTTGCATCGATTTATTTGAACCATCCCTTTTCTTTAGATTGGGAAATGGCCTCTATTCGATTTTTCACTTCGAGCTTTTCAAAGATGGTTGAGATATAGTTCCGGACGGTTCCTGCTTTAATGCTTAGTTCTTCGGCTATTTCTTTTGTGTTCATGCCGTCTGCAACCAGCTCAAGCACTTCTTTCTCCCGATCGGTTAAAGGATTTTCTTCACTGTAGACATCATCCATGAGTTCTGGTGCATAGATTCGTCTGCCTTCCATTACGCTGCGGATGGAGCTTGCAAGCTCCTCGCTCGGGCTGTCTTTTAACAAGTAGGCACTTACGCCGGCTTTTACCGCACGCTGAAAGTATCCAGAACGTGAGAACGTGGTTAAAATAATCACTTTACAGCCTTCTGCCTTTAGCTGTTCGGCCGCTTCAAGCCCATTCATTCCCGGCATTTCAATGTCAGTGATGCAGATATCCGGATTGAATTTTTTCACTAGGGCAACAGCTTCTTCCCCGTTATTAGCCTTCCCTACAACTTCCATATCATCTTCCAAATTCAGCAGTGATCCTAGTGCGCCCAAAAGCATTTGCTGATCCTCTGCAATCACGATTCGGATCATATGAGATCCTCCTTATCTTTTTGTTTTACATCATTCGGTACTTTTATGATGAGCGTTGTTCCTTTTTCCGACCTGATCTCGAGACTTCCATTTACAAATTCCAGGCGTTCCTTCATGCCGTTCAGCCCGTTTCCTTTTGTAAAATCACCCTCAGTAATGCTGCCGATTCCATCATCACGGACCGTCATCACAATTCCGTCCCACGTCTGTTCAACCCGGAAATAACAGGTTTTTGCCTTACTGTGCCTTACAACATTGTTTACAGCTTCTTTTAAACACATGCTCAATATATTTTCTGTAAGCAAGGAAACATTAGAAAGTGCCGCATCCTGCTCAAGAACGAACTCAATTTCTGCTGCTTTTAAAATCTGCTTGACGCGGACCATTTCTTCTTTAAGCCTGATGCCCCGCATTTGCGAAACCATTTTTCTCACTTCGTTTAAGGCTGTCCTTGCTGTAGCCTGAACATCCTTTAATTCTTCACGTGCTTTTTCAGGATCTTTATATATTAATTTTCTGGCAAGGTCACTTTTCAGACCAATCAGCGATAACTTTTGTCCTAACGTATCATGCAGATCACGGGCAATTCTCTGACGCTCTTCAAGCTTTACAAACTCCGAAATTTTCTTGTTGGCATCTTCAAGCTTTTCTTCAAGCTGTCCCCTCTCCTTCTTATTATAGATATTAAAGGGCAGAAGAATGACACTGATGCACGTGATAATAATAAATGGGAGCTGTTCTAAAAAAGATGCCTCCTGTAAAATAATACTGAAATTAATGGCAGCTGTGGTCACGACTAAATGGATGACATAAAGGGTAAGAAAAGCAATTCGGTCCCTCACATTTCCAATCAGGTAAGCAATATAAAACGCAAAGTAGATATAAGTGAATAAATACATCGATGTAAAGGAGATGCCGATTAACAGACATGTCCATAGATAGACCGGCCATCCCTTTGAAATAAAAGCGAACCTGAAAATAATGAAAAATAAAATTGTTAAAGATATGCCAATGATAATTTCAGCCGTTGAGGAGGATTGAAGAATAAAATAAAATGGCAGAATGCTGAGTACGGCCCATATATAAGGAGAAATTCCGTTATTAAAATATCGTTTAAACATGATGGAAACTCCTTTTTTACTAACTATTTTATCATAATAAAACACATGCAGCCTATTTAAGACTGCATGTATTTTCCAATTATTCTTATACTTGATGGCTGCTTCTCATTTTAGAGAGAGCTCTTATTTCTTTATAACCTACAAATTTTTTGCTTCTTTCATCCCATAGACGGAATTTCAGGGACTGCAGGCTAGTTGCAAGGGTAATCGTCGGAATGTTTTGAAGTGGCGCTGTGTTATTGTGTGCTTCTTCTAAACGGTAGTTCGGCACTCTCGGGCTCAAGTGATGAACATGATGATAGCCGATATTGCCTGTAAGCCATTGAAGCGGCTTTGGAAGTTTATAGAATGAACTTCCTTCTACAGCTGCTTTTACATAATCCCAGTTTTCATCTTCTTCAAAATAAGAATCTTCAAAAGTATGCTGTACGTAGAAAAGCCATACACCCATAGATCCTGAGATTAAGAAAATCGGTGCTTGTACTAAAAGAAACGCTTCCCAGCCGATTGTGAGACACAGAGCAGCCGCTGCTGCAGCAATTAATGCGTTTGTCAGGTACGTGTTCATTTTCTCGCTTCTTTTTGCACCTTTTTTATTAAAACGGTTCTTGAAAAGAAAAACATAGGTTGGTCCAAGTCCGAACATCACTAGCGGATTGCGGTATAAACGGTAGGCAATTCTGCGCCACATCGGCTCTGCCAAATATTCATCAACTGTCAGAACCCAGATATCGCCTGTTCCGCGTTTATCTAAATTACTGCTTGTTGCATGGTGGATTGAATGATCGTGCTGCCATTGGCTGTAAGGAAACAGCGTTAAAACACCTGTAATTGTACCGAGAATTTTATTTGCTTTTCGGTTCTTAAAGAACGAGTGATGACAGCAATCATGAAAAATAATGAAAATTCTTGTTAAAAATCCGGCAGCAAGGACAGCGAATCCAAGCGTAAGGAAATAAGAAATCGACAGACTCTGATACGCAAGCGCCCAAAGGATAAAGAAGGGTCCTAATGTATTAATTATCTGCATGATGCTTGCTTTCGTATTTGCTTTTTCATATGGAGCTACTTGTTTTCGTAAATTTTTTTGCAATTCTTTGCTCATCGTTTTTGATTCCCTTCGTAATAAGGTAATTCAAAGTATAAACGCTTTCCATTCACCTGTGCAGACATAGGTGTCATGTTAGATACATGATAAATGTCATATAGGGAATGGAGATGATTACCACATTCATTTTCTGCAGGTTAAAAATATTCTATACGTGTTTTTTCAGATTAAAAAATCGTTTCTATTTTTAAGAAGGAAATGAGGATTTTATGGAGAATTCTATAAATGAACAGTACGTATGTTCTTGCAAATAAAAATCGGATGGGAGCTAATCACATGTATTTAACTGTACAGAGCTTTATCAGCGACTACAAAAATGAAGCAGCCGTCACACAAAAATTGCTGAATGCATTAACAGATGCTTCATTAAAGCAAGAAATTGCACCCGGGCATCGTACTCTTGGTGAACTGGCATGGCATTTAGTGCCAGCTGGAGGAATGCTTGAACCAATGGGTGTTAAGATTCAGGCACCTGCAAACAATGAAGTCCCTGCTGCTGCTGAAGAAATTGCGGATCAATACCGCGTCACGGTTCAATCGCTGCTGGATGGCATAAGTGATTGGGATGATGAGAAAATGCAGGAAACAAAAGAAGTGTTTGGTTTTCAGTGGAAAAACGGAATGACATTATCTCTTTTCGTTAAACATGAAATCCACCATCGGGGACAGCTGACTGTTTTAATGCGTCAGGCAGGACTTCCAGTAACCGGCGCTTATGGACCTTCAAAAGAAGAATGGTCTGATATGGAAGCTCCGACGACTTAAATCGAAAAGGACAAGCACCTTGGTGATTTCTTTAAGGCAGATTTGGATCCGCTAGTAAGGCGCTTTTAGCCTATACTTGCGGATCCAATCTGATCGAGGTTTCAGGTGGTAAACAGGACAAAAATACTAGAGATTATTTTTTTGGCCAGCTTTCATTAATGAGCTGCTGCATGATGCTGTATCGTTTTTTTCAGTCCTTGATTTCTTTTCAAATAGTTTTTAATATGCGGAATGACAAACCGGTCTGCCCCGTAAAACCAGGCTGCAGCACCAACTGCCATCAAAAGCATAGCTGCGGTATAGAGAATGGGATTCGTGCTTGTTGTTCCTGCCAGCATAAAGTTCAAATTCATAAATGCACCTGCTAAAAGAGCCGGCAGTGTTGCAAGTCCAGCGATTAATGCAATTCCGACAAGTGCTTCACCCCATGGAACCAGAACATTAATCAGCTCAGCATTAGGTAAAGCGGCATGTTTCAGAAAAACGGCATACCAGCCTTGGACGGCAGGATGATCTCCGCCCGCTTTTGCAATTGCCCCCTGCAGATACCCTGTTGCATCAAAACCGCCTGTGATTTTTCCAATGCCTGCTTCTAACCATTGTATTCCAAGCCAAATCCGCAAAACCGTCCAAATAACTGCCATTTTTGTTCCTCTAAACCATGCCATCTTAAACATCTCCTCTTTGTGAATGTTTTCACATAATAAGTTAAAAAAAGGGAAATAATTTGACAAGCCAGCTTGTGTTAAGAAAGTTTGTGAATGTTTTCACTAACTTTCTATACCCTTACTATACTCCGATTTATTAAGGAAAACAATCGCATTCACAAAATGTTCATGGAATTTTTTTCTATGCAGTTTATCATAAAAAAACAGCCTTATCGGCTTTGCCAATTAGACTGCATCATGTATTCAAATTTTTAAGACGATCCGGTTCCCGGATGGATCTGACGTAATATAGTCAGCGTTTAGTTTCGTAACCTCTGCACCTAATTCTTTTACTTGCTGAAGAGCTTTATTTCTAGCTTCTTCATCCTCATAGACGAGTGTAAACCATTTTAAACCGACGCTGTTTTCGGACGGGGCTTTGGCACCTTCTCCTGCCCAAGTGTTTAGCCCGATATGGTGATGATAGCCGCCAGTTGACATGAAGAGAGCCTGTCTGCCATAACGGGTGACAACTTCAAATCCCAAGCCTTTTCCATAAAATTCTTCAGTATCCTTCAAATGTGAAACGTGCAGATGGATATGTCCCATTACAGTCTTTTCAGGAAGAACAGTCCATGGTTCCCCTTTCCCTTCAGCTAAGACACTTTGTCCGTCAAGCGGTTCAGTCGCCATTGACACTTGACCATCTTGCCATGTCCACTCAGATGCTTTCCGGTCCGCATAAATTTCAATACCGTTGCCGTCAGGATCATTTAAATAAAGAGCTTCACTCACATAATGATCGGATGCCCCAATCGGATAGCTGATCTGAACTAAATGCTGCAGCACTCTTCCTAAGTCAGAGCGTTTTGGAAGCAGCAAAGCAAAATGATAAAGCCCTGTTGTATGAGGCTGTTTAGCTGAAACATTTTCCGGCTGCAGAAGTGACAGAAGCACCGTCTTGCCGTCAGCTGTCAAATTGGCATGACTCTCAGTTTGATCAAGAATCTTAAAACCGATCACATCCTGATAAAAAGCTAATGCCCTGTGCAGATCCTGAACTTTGATGCTGACTTGGCCAACATAGGTGTTCGGGTGCTGATGAAATTCCATAAATGAATCCCCCTTTAAATTCTTTGAATTAAACTTACTTTATGTAAGTAATTATATTTTTGTAACTAACATATGTCAAGCTATATTTATACAATTGTTAACTGAGAAAGTCACTAAATTTGGATCAGCAGCTGGCCGGCATCTTGGATTGTCGTGAAACATGGTGATTGATGGCAGTATTATCTTTAATGCGGTAAAGACCGTCTTGTATAAAAAAACTTGGAGTATCAACCCCAAGCCTTCTACCATTCCATCGGTACTTCACCATATTTTTCCCATAGCTTTGGAAACCTATTTTGCAGTTCTTTCTCGTCATCCTCTTCCCAGTCCAATTCAATTTCAGGCTGTGACTCAAATCCTTCAAGTTTATCAAACAGTTCGTAATAGTCATCATCATCCCGGCCTGTTTTTTCTTCAAAAGCCATGCATGCAGCTGATAAAAGTTCTTCTAGCTGAGGGAGTTCACCTTCTTCTTCCATCTTCTCAAGCAGTGGTAACAGCACTTCCGGATTGGATATGGCTGCTTCGCAGGTCTTTTCCCCCTGGAAAATAAGCCATGCTCTAAAGTAATCAAAACAATCATCCGAGCATCCGCCCATAATAATATAGGCGGCAGCCCAAAGGTTTGAAGAATACGAGTTGTTCATGTACTTCTGAAGAATGGCATCGAAGCGTGCAAGATCCTTAATAGGCATTTTTGATAAGGCATAGATCAGCATCTCAATTTGTTCTTCACTGTCGCCCGCCCTCTCCTTGGCTGTTTGTAATAGATTCCAGAACGCATGCTCAGTCATCCGGCTATCTTTCATAATTCCTTCTTCTTTTTCAGCTGGAAGATAGCCTTTTTTCATTTTTGCTTTAATCAGTTTTTCTGCTTCCTTCCTGCATTCTTCCTCTAATTTGAATGATTTCGTTTTAACCGCTCCGCTTGTTCCAATTTTTCCGTATGTAATCGTAAATGATGTATGTTGCGTCTGTATTTTCCAAAATTTATTAGAAGAATCGTCTTTATAAACCAAAAGTGTTTCCATCTCATTTGCCTCCCTTTCTATGTATTTTACTTTGAATGAAATCCCTTTTATAGATAAATAGAAAAAATGCAAAACAAAAAGCATCACCGATTAAAGTCATGCCGTCTATTTTCCCGCTATTCTGATTTCTTTCTTTATACCAGGCTGTAATCCCGCATCTCCATGTACCTTTCGAGTTTTCTCTTTACCCGCTGGAGTGCATTGTCTATTGATTTAACGTGCTTATTCAGCTCTTCGGAGATTTCAACATACGATTGCCCGTCCATGTAAAGGGCCAAAACTTTTCTTTCCAGATCGCTCAGCATTTCGGCCATTTTCATTTCAATGTCCAGCGCTTTTTCCTGGTTGATGATCAAAGTGGCCGGATCCATTGTTTTTGTTCCGGGAATCACATCGAGCAGCGTGTGGTTATCATCTTCAAAAAGAGGCTTGTACAAAGAGACATAGGAATTAAGAGGGGTGTGCTTTTGACGGGTAGCTGTTTTAATGGCCGTAATAATCTGTCTGGTAATGCATAATTCTGCAAACGCCTTGAATGAAGCCTGCTTGTCCACTTTGAAGTCACGAATGGCTTTATAGAGTCCGATCATTCCTTCTTGCACGATATCTTCCCGTTCTCCGCCAATGAGAAAATATCTGCTTGCTTTGGCCCGGACAAAATTGCGATATTTGCTGATTAAAAAGTCGGTTGATTCTGAATCTCCATTTTGAACGAGTTCAAGCAAAACCTCATCTGTCAAATCAGCATAACTAATAGTCTTCCTCACTTCTAATGTAACACTCATACAGATCCCTCCGCAGATTTCATGATGATGATGATAATCCCTCTCCAAAAACTAGCAACTAGGAAGTATGTTTATATTACCCCAGATAGAACCTGAAAGATATTCAAAAATATCGACTCTTGTTTACAGCGGAAGCCATAAAATAAGAAAACATTGCAAGAAAAGATGTGAAATTTGTCGAATGTTGATGGTTTTTCGCCCATCTTGTCAGTATTTTGTTTAAAAAATAGGTTTTAAATGCAGGAAATCTGAATATGAGAGAAGAAAGGCTTATTCCTTCTTTATCAAGAAGAAATAGAAGAGGTGCCGGGTTCGCCATCGATTCCATTTCAGCTGAAACAATCCAAGAACAAAACGGCTTATTTTTTTCAACTCCCATACTCCTTATCTCTTAAAATAGACTTTTGTTCCGCTGAAATAGGTCTTGCAGACAAGTAGACCCCTGCTATGACAGATAGTCCCCCTGCTAGCTGATACCACATTAATGCTTCACCAATAAATAAAACGGCAAAGATAACGGCAAAGACAGGAATCAAGTTAAGGAATATTCCCGCTTTATTTGCACCTGCTTGGACAACAGCTGTATTCCAGGAGATAAATGCAACAATCGATGCAAATATCCCCGTGTAAAAAATGGTAAAGATTGCTGAGCTTGACCAAATAACCGGGGTCTTTAAAATGAATATCTCGTAAAATGCCAGCGGAGACAGAACGAGAATTCCGACAGCCATACAAACGAGAAATGTACTGTATCCTGGCAAAATCCCTGTATATCGCTTTATTAAAATGGAATAAATGCTCCAGCATACAACAGCTGCAAGTACAATAAAATCACCTGAATTAAACGAGAAATTGACAAGTACAGCAAGCGATCCTTTTGAAAGAATAAAAATGAGCCCTGCAAGTGAAAGAACGGTTCCGATCATTTGATTTCTGTTTAAGCTCTCTCTTAGAATGAAAAAGGAAAGCATATAAATCATGATTGGGGTTGATGTATTCACTAACGAAGCATTAATAGATGTTGTATAATGCAGTGCAAGGTAAAGAAGGCTGTTAAAGCCTGCAATACCTGTAATAGACATCAGAATCAGGATGTGCCAGTTCTTTTTTAACAGGGCATGCTCTTTTTTCAAGTGCGGCCACGCAAATGGCAGAAAGATGATGAAAGCTGTACACCACCTGAGCACGGAGAGGGTAAATGGCGGCATGCTGTCCGTTATGGCCCGGCCGATGACAAAATTCCCTCCCCATAAAATTGTCGCAAGAATTAAAAGAAAATAAGGGTTGCGTTTAATCAAAGCCATTCATTCCTTATCTGGATTTAACTTAAGCTTTTAGACTTCTGTCCAAGTGTCTGGCTTTCCTTCTTTTGAACAAAAGAATTATCTTTAAAAAGATGAGCCATCTTTTTAAAGATTACTAGATCAATTCTCAAAGACAGCGAATTTTTTTTCATTCACGATCAAAAAAATACTTCTTATTTCTAAAGCTGATACTGAATATAAGCCCCAGTGCAAGCATGTTGCTGATCATTGAGCTTCCGCCATAGCTGATGAACGGCAGAGGAATTCCCGTGATCGGAAGTAATCCGATTGTCATACCGGCATTTTGAAATACGTGAAAAGCAATCATTGAAATCACGCCTGTACAAACGTATGAAGAAAAGGCGTCTTTTACTTCCAGTGAAAGACTGATGATCCGATAAATTAAAAGGAAATACAGGCTGATGACAAAGCTCGCTCCGACAAAACCGTATTTTTCTCCTATTACACTGAAAATAAAATCAGTATGGCCCTCAGGCAAATGGACATTTCCAAGGGCTGCTTCTTTTCCCGTAATTAAGCCCGATCCTATCGCAAGCATGGACTGATAAAGGTGGTACCCGTCCCCTTCTTTGAATTCTGCCGGACTTAGCCACGCGTAAATTCTCCCCAGCTGATATTGCTTGACTCCGATGACGCTGAGAACATCGGGCTGAAACACAATGAGGTAAATAAGCAAACCTCCAACCGAGCTCATGAAAAGAAAGATTGGCACAATCACTTTCCATGAAATGCCCGAAACTAAAATCAATCCGCTGAAGATAGCAATGAGAACAAGTGAGGTCCCTAAATCCGGCTGCTGCATAATGATCGCAATCAGAGCAAATGTGGCCAGTCCCATTTTGATCAACAGGAATAAATCTGTTTTCAAATCTCTGAACTCACACTGTTCATGATGCTTTGAAATAAGATGGCTGAGTGTAAGAATGAGGGCTATTTTGGAAAGTTCAGAAGGCTGGAGCGAGCCGATTCCGGGTATCTGAAACCAGCTTTTCGCACCATTTACAGGCCTTGCAATCGATTCAGGCGCCAGAATAAGAAAAATGAGCAGCAGCATCGCAAATCCATAGGCAAACCACCCAATTCTCTCAATTTGCTCCATATCAAAATACATGACTGCTGCGATTATTCCACACCCTATGATATACCAGGCAATCTGCATCCCCAGAAAATTCCGATTGTATTGTCCAAACTCCTGTGCTGTGCTGATGGACAAAAAGCTGATGATTGAAAATAAAAACACAATGAAGACCAGACTAAAGTCAAATGGATGTTCGTTTTTCTCCATTTTCCGCATTCCTTTCAAGGCTGTTTAAGATTAAAAAAAGACTGCTGATTGCAGTCGTTATGTACTAGCTATCCAATTAGACTTACTGCCTCGTCCCGCATCCCCGCATGTTCCTGTCAAATAAAAGCAAGACCCAAAACAAGATCATACTGATTTCCCCACTTATAAGTAAATACGATAGATTTATAGAAAAGGTTTCAGAAAACAAATAATTATTTTTGCCTCTTATATTCTTTTCATCTTTTCTTCAATTAATTCTAAAACCCTCTCATAATAAGCAGCTTCATGTGGTACGAATCTCGTTTTATCTACTTCCGTCTGAATTGATCTTCTAGTCCCATCCTCGTCCACTTCAAAACCTTCAACAAGAAGGGTGCTTCTTCTGCCTGAAATAAGTTCTCCAAATGAATGCAATTCTGCTCGAACCATTCCGGATACTTCTTCTTTTTGCAAAGTGAAAGCCTCACATGCCTGATTGAATGGATAGAAATACACATGGGCAATTTCATTATCGATTAAGTCTGTTTGGGATACACAATACTTCAGCACATCCAGCAGAACCAGCTCTGAGAATGAAACACGAATGCCGATTTCCTCTTCAACTTCCCGTGTTCCATCTTCAATCGTTTCATGAGCCAGGATGTGGCCTGCAGCCGTAATATCAAATAGATTCGGATAATCTTTTTTCTCTTTGCTCCGCAGCTGGAAATAGAGGAACACCGTGCCGTTTTCTATGCCTGCAAACCAGCAGTGAAACGTTTCATGCCAGTGACCTGTCTTATGTACTTCGGCGCGGGATGCTGTTCCAATCGGATTGTGATATTCGTCAAAAATACGCAGTAATTCTTGTTCCATTTATTGCTGACCTCTCATTTCTGCTCTTTATGGTTTCAATTTTCTACCCATCTCTTTATATATCATCAATGTTTCCATGAGGAAATCTCTATCATAACCCGTTTTCTTATAAATTCGATCAGCCCATTCTTCTATGCTCTCTGCATCAGGATCATCAAACAATCCATGGCTGGTGCTTAAAAAGCTTTTCCAATTATAAAACTCAAAATGGGCTGTTTCTTCTCCATATTGAACTCTTTTTTCTAATAGCGGCTCAGGCTTGATTGTATTTTGAGAGTGTTCGGCAGCAGCCAGAAACTGCGTACGTTCAACAGGTGCGGTCTGATAAATTTGTGAGGACGACTTTCCATTAGGACGATAGTAAGTAATCTTCACATCATCCCGGCCCGGTTCTGCTTTTATTTCAGCTGCCGGAAAAAACCCCTTCAGTTTTTCGGCTGTGAAATCCTCTGCTTTTGCGTCTATCAAGATCGGACTGAGCCACTGATCGCCTAAGTCGCACAAATATCTTTGCCCCCTGTTATCCAGTGCGATGACAGCTGCGTGATCTTCTCCAATGGGATAAGCTTCGATTCCTGCTTTCGCAAATTCATCCAGCAGCCAGATGGATAAATCATAACAATTGCCTGTTATGCCATACTGATCCTTGTGTTCTTTCATTAACGAAAGCTCTCTCTGTTTTTTTGAACCAGATTTTACGTAATACCATGCCTTTGTGAAGGTTTCCATCGGAAAATCATCAAATTTCTTCCATACTGACAGGATTTCATCTGTTGCTTTCATTTCTATCACCTCTCCTTAGTTAAAAAGATAGACACTGACAGCAAATAGCAGCTGTGCCAGAAAATAAGTGCTCATCACCATATAGTCCCTGTATTTTAAAGAACGCCTGAACCGGTCCCAAGCGAGCACTGCATCTGACAGGTAAAAGAATAATGCTGCGGTGATGATCAGAACTTGTCCGCTGATAAATGACATTCCGGTCATCATGGTAATGACCGTAATATAAAGTGAAACAGCTGCGATCATAGCAGTCCCGCCTTTTTCTTTTACTCCTTTAAAAAGCAGCCGGAAAAAGAGGAACGCAATCAGAATCAATACAACCCATATTATGGAATGACTCTCAGCATCACCCCATTCAAAGATAAAAGCCGCAGTGTATAGGACATGCGCTATAAAAAAAGAAATTAACCCCTGCAAAAAACGATCAGCAGGCAGCATGAGAAAGACATCGCCGGCAAGGGAAAAGAGTAATCCGCAGACAACCAGGATGCCAAACACTCCGGCGCCATTCAGATTCATACAGGCTATTCCAATGATCAAAAGCATCGTTCCTGGTTTCAGCACATAAATCCATGTTTCTTTTTTATAATATATAGCTGCCATGTAAGACGCAGCAGATGCAAAAACACACATAAATAATAGGATTGTAAACATTTTCCACCCCTTTTTTCCCTAAAAAAGAACCAGGTCCCCCCTGGTCTCCATTTGAAGCTTTGTCAGTTTACAAACTTCTCTTTTTCCTTCCAGAATTCCTTCCGCAGATGAACTTTTTGAATTTTGCCTGAAGCCGTTTTAGGCAGTTCATCTGTGAAGATTACTTTTGTCGGCGCTTTAAAATGGGCAAGTTTGCTGCGCGCGAAGGCGATCAGTTCTTCTTCGCTTGTCAGCATTCCGTCTTTTATGACAACTATAGCCTGCGGCGTTTCTCCCCATTTTTCATGCGGCACAGAAATGACAGCGACCTCCTGCACGGCAGGATGATCGTACAGTACACCTTCTACTTCAATTGAAGAGATGTTTTCTCCTCCGCTGATGATAATATCTTTTTTCCGATCAGCAATTTCAATATTTCCATCCTCATCCACAACCGCCATGTCCCCAGTATAGTACCAGCCGCCGCGAATGACTTCATCTGTTCCTTCCCGGTTGTTCCAATAGCCCTCCATTACACCGTTACCGCGCACCGCAATTTCTCCGATTTCCTGACTGTTGTGCTTAACTTCCTCTCCAAGTTCATTAAAAACTCTTACGTCGCTGCCAATGAACGGATAGCCTGCTTTTGCTTTTAAACGATATTTTTCCTCAGGCTTGAGATGCTGCTGTGTATCACGGATGATGGAAGTTGTAATGAGCGGAGATGCTTCTGTCATGCCATAGACTTGGATAAACTCCCACTTTAATTCCTCTTCCACCCGCTTCACAAATGCAGGAGGCGGGGCAGAGCCGGCTATAACAATCCGAATATCCTGCGGCTGCTTCAAACAGCCGTTCACTTCCGCGTATTGAAGCAGGCTGTTTAAAACCGTTGGGGCCATGTGCATCACGTTAATGCCATACTCATTGATTTTTCTGAAAATATCAGCCGGATGCACTTTACGAAGACAGACCTGTGTTGCCCCGTTTGCCGTGTAATAAAACGGAGAACCCCATCCATTCACATGGAACATCGGCAGCACGTGAAGAAGAATATCACGGTCTGAAACCCGAAGATGATGCATGGATGCAAGCGCATGCAAATAGTTGCTCCGGTGGGTCAGCATAACCCCCTTAGGCCTTCCTGTCGTTCCGCTCGTATAAAGAAGTGTGGCAAGGTCATCCTCTTCCATTTCAGGTCGTCCGAATTCATCTTTTTTATACTGACTCAGCCATTGCTCATATGCGATCGGACCATCACCGCTGATTTCAAGACCGTGAACAATGATCTTTTGAACTGTCATCAATTGATCTGCGACTGGCTCAATTTGTGCAAAAAGTTCATGATCAACAAATAATATTTTCGTTTCACTGTGATTTAAGATATAAACATAATCATCCGGAATCAGCCTCGTATTCAGGGGAACGATAACCGCACCAAGTTGAAGAACACCGTAAAATCCTTCATACATTTCAGATGAGTTTGGTGAAAGATAAGCAACACGGTCCCCTTTTTTAATCCCTAAATCCATCAGCCCCCGTGAAAGCTGATTCACTCTTTCGTTTACTTCTGCGTATGTAAATTCTTTTACCTCATCAATCACAGCTGTTTTATCCCCGTATAGCTTCACAGCCCGATCCAGAAACTGAGGCAGCAGCAAAGGCACCTTCATTTTCCCATCCCCTTTAGTCTAAATATTCAATTATTTTCAAAATCATTATAGCATATTTGAGAGAATGTGTTATATAACAAGTGTGATGTATATGCAAAGAAACCGGCACAGATCTGCACCGGTTTCTTTTTATTCATGATCAACTCTCATTCTAAGTCTCAAATCAAGCCGTTTTCTAAAGGTAAATACAGCTGAACCAAAGAGAAGCTATGGTGGCACTTCAAATCCAGCCTGCTCTGTCAAAAAGCCAAAGAGCTGGGATACGAGTGGAAAAGTTATAGAAAGCATTGGCCTCTGGGCTTTATAAAATTCTTACATTGGCCCTCCAAGATAAATTTAAGGCTATGCATTCCGAAAATGTTAAGTAATTTGTACGCTATCCGATAATTAGAAAGGATGCTTTTTTTCCATTCTCTTACTCTTTTTTAAAAAAAACCGCATCCAAGAGGTTATTTCATTGTACTTTTTGGGTACATCTACTATGTTGCACACCAATTTAATAGAGGAGCCACATCATGTTCATCAGAATTCTTAAATCTTACGACTATCCGTTAATAGCAGCCATTTTTTTATTAAGCTTATTCGGACTGCTTATGGTCTACAGCTCGAGCATGATCACATCCATTCTGAGATATGATGTGACGAGCAGCTATTTTTTCAAAAAGCAGAGCATTTCTCTGATCATAGGCTTCATGATGTTTGCCGTTCTTTCTTTTTTTCCATATAAAATCTTTCTTCAAAAAAAAATAATCAAGCTCTTATTTTACATATCGATTGGCTCTTTATTGTTTGTCATGATTTTCGGGCACACAGCCGGAAACGCTCAAAGCTGGGTTAAATTAGGCGGAGCAGCGATTCAGCCTGCAGAGTTTGCAAAGATGTGGGTCATAATTTATTTATCAGCCCTGCTTGCAAAAAAACAGAGATATATGGATGATTTCTACAATGCTATTTTGCCGCCGGTCATATTTGTGGTTATGATTTTCATATTAATTTTGCTGCAGCCCGACTTTGGAACAGCACTCATTATCTTATTGAATGCAGCGATCATCATTCTTTGTTCAGGGATTACCCTTAAAAGCTTTTTCAAATTATCAGCCTTTACAGTGATGGCTGTTTCAACCGGACTTATGCTTTTATTTATCACAAATAAATTAGCTGACGTGTTCTCATCTGAGAGAATGTCAAGATTCACAGGTTTTTTGGATCCTTTTGAAAATATCGCCGATTCAGGCTATCAGCTTGTCAGCTCTTATTATGCAATTAATAGCGGAGGCATGCTCGGGCTTGGCCTTGGAAACAGCATTCAAAAATATGGCTATTTGCCCGAAAGCCATACGGATTTCATAATGGCAGTCATCAGTGAAGAGCTCGGACTGTTCGGAGTGCTCTTTGTCATCGGACTGATTGCGTTTATCGTATTAAAAGGGTTTGCCATCAGCAAAGCATGTCCGGATCCATTCGGCTCACTCCTTGCTATTGGTATTTCTTCCATGATCGGCATTCAGGCCATCGTCAATCTTGGGGCGGTAGCCGGACTGCTTCCTATTACGGGTGTTACCCTTCCTTTTGTTAGCTACGGCGGGTCATCACTGATTTTGCTCTGCATCTCAGCTGGAATGCTGGTGAATATTTCGATGATGAATACCTTTAAACAGACATACAGCAAGGCGATATAGAAAAGCGGAAGCACCCGGGTCAGCGCAGGAATGCGGAGCTGGCGATGGAGCTTTACATACATGCACTAAGACCATAAAAAGACCCAATCATTTTTCAGATTGGGGCTTTTTTTCTTCCTATCAAGATGTACTCTTTGTCTGCCTTTTTTTAATAAACCAGATAATAAACACAACTGCTGCTGCCCCGAGGACTGCATATATGACCGATGAATAGACGCCGACATACTCATTGATTTTTGGCCAGGCTTCACCGAGTGATGCTCCAAGCATGACAAGTGCAATGTTCCAGATCAGGGTTCCAAAGGTAGTAAATAGAACAAATTTAAAGAAATTCATATTGGACATGCCCGCCGGGATCGAGATGAGGCTGCGGAGCAAAGGGACCATACGGCAGAAAAAAACGGTCCAAATGCCGTATTTATCAAACCATGCATCTGCACGGTGTACATCTTTCTTTTTAACTCTCAGGATATGGCCCCATTTATCAATGATTTTTTCGAGCCGTTCAACATCCAGCTGCAGGCCGATCCAGAATAAAACAATCGCACCGACAACAGATCCTGCTGTAGCGGCGAGAATGACTCCAATCACATTCATGTCTGAATTGGTCGTCATGAACCCTCCGAATGGCAGCACAACTTCTGAAGGAATAGGGGGAAAAATGTTTTCTAGGGCAATCATCAGAAAGATGCCAAAGTACCCGTATTGTTCCATAAAATCCGTAATCCAATTCTCCAAGTACCTCACTCCTTCACTGCTTCCTTTTCTTGTCTAAAAATCATTTCCCTATGCTTGAACTTTTAAAACGCATGCACCCTAAGAAAAGCGGAAGCGCCCGTTTAGCGCAGGCATGACAGATAAGGATCCGACAGAAAAGGCGCTTTTTGCCACTACTTTCGGAGCCGTTCTGGCCGAGGAGCCTGAGCGATTCCGCTCGCCATCGAAGCGCAAAATTTTATGTTTATTTATCCCCTTTTAAAAAACACGGCACCTCCAAAAAGAGATCCCGCGTCAGGTTATCCTGATTTGTTTTGTTCAAAACCAATAAATTTCAAGGCAAGGTGCAGACTTGAAAACGATTTGGTCTCTTTAAAATCAAGACCAAGGCTGATCATGGTCTGTGCAATTTCAGGACGGATTCCGCTCAATTTTGTTTCTACACCCAGAAGCTGCAGCGCATCGAGCACTTTGAAAATTTGGTTTGCCACCATGGTGTCAATAACAGGAACGCCTGATAAGTCTATGATTAAATATTCATATGCACATTCTGCACTTTTTGTTAAAGCAACGTCCATTAAAATTTGTGCACGCTGTGTATCAAGATCTCCGATTAAAGGAAGAACCCCAATTTTTTCTGAAACATTCACTATTGGCACAGATAGCTCATCAACAGCACTTTTGGCAGATTGAATGTTAGTCGAGTATTTTTTCATATAAAAAACACTGATCAAATGGATCGCGTGATCTACCACATGATCGAAAGAAGAAAGAACCTCATAAAACTCATCCAGGGATAAGCTGTCAGCCTTTGCTTTATCTTTAATAATGCCGCCAATCACATCACGGTAAAATTTGATTTCCTCAATGGCAAGGTCAAGCGGAAATTGAATCGCAACCAGCAAATCTGCCGTTTCTCTTCCCCAGTTGTTCAGAAGAACAATCGATTCCTGTTTTTCAAGCAAAATGGCCTCAGCATATACGTTCACCAATTTCCCTCTCCAATTAGAAAGCTCCCCGCTGTCTGACTGGAGAAGATTCGGGTATTTTATGCTTTTTTCTACTTTGATAGTTTGGATTAATTCTTGTTTTTGATCTATAATCACTTCACTGATTTTTTTTAGGGTTGTGTGTAAATTGTTTTTAGTCTGCATGTTTCTCCTTTCCAAAACGAATTTCTATCTATAAGGATAGTACTATACATTTAGAATCTCAAACCCTTTTTATGTTTATTGGCAAAAAAAAAATTACCATTTGGTGCTTAAAATTTGGGATTCCCTTCTGTTTTCAGCTGTATTTTGAATTCATTTCATTTTTTCCGGATATCATGTTCCCAATACATCCGCCGTCTCAAATGCATCTATTCTTCAATCGTCTTATAGTAATACTTACTTAAATCCTCATGCAGGAGCAATTCCTTTTTCCCGGTTTCATTCAGGGAATACATCCCCCTTTTTACCCTCTCAAACCAGCCGTAATAATTCTTGTTAAGAATCGAGAGCGTTTTGTCGCCGGTTCCCATGGCACGGAGATCTTTAGGACTGAGCGGCCCTTTCCTTTCGAGACAGCAGGCAATATGGATGCATCTTTCTTTATAAGCTGTCATGATTTTCGTTTTGTTCACGCCGCCAATATTATGATCCCCGCTTCTCCCCGCCATTTCAGAAAGGATTCTTTCTCTTCTTTTCTTGCTCTGCTTCATGCTTTTGACTCGATCAAATGAAGAAGGTGCAAGCTTGATTTCAGCTTGAGCTTTTCCTTGACGAAAGGATACGATAATCAGCCCAAGCTCCAGGCGCTTCACCAAATAGCAAAGATCCTTCCATTTTTTCGAGCGCAGGCTGTAAGAGGGCTTTGGGATGGCAATATATACATGTTCTGTATAACGCTGCCTTTTGGCAGCCTGAATCAGCAGTTCAACGTTCAGCCTAAGCTTCAGCTCAACGATAATCAGCTCCTCCCCCTTAACGGCAGCCAGATCACAATCTTTTACTTCTCCGTACACTTCAAAGCCTTGTTTCAGAAAATATCTTTGTGTCGGCAAATATAAATCCTTTTCTAAAATCTTGTCCTGTTTCATTTCTAGTACCCCGCGTCTGTTTATTATTTCTAACCCTATCATAATCGTTTTCAGAAAAAAACAATTGGATTTTCGCACAAGGACAAGCAAAAGCACTCTGTCCTATATTAACAGGCTCCATTTTGGGGGAGAAAACATGAAATCACACCGTATATACCAGCGGGAATAGCATTAGAATCAGCAGGCTCATTCGCACCGCATTTAGCGGTTTTTTTGCATTATAAAACTCAGTTCATGATTGAACTGAGTTAATAAGCTAATCCATTAAAGCCTCCGATAGTTGGAATTCTAAATCATTAAAGTCCCACTCACTATTTATCTGATTTTCTCTGCCAACTCTAAAATAATTCCTTCTGGGCCACGAACGTAGCATAACTTATACCTTTCTTCATATTGCTCTATCTCACTAAAGATTTCTTTGCCATTCTTTTTCAATTTTGCAACAATAGCTTCAATATCTTCAACTGCAAAGCAAATATGCCGGATACCGAGCGTATTTGCAAAAGGCTGCTGAATATCTTTTTCATCCGACGGCGTATAAAACTTAACTAATTCTATCCATGTCTGACCATCTGGCATCCCCAAGCCTACACATGCCGTTTTAACATCATTAAGCCCAACTATTCTGTCCAGCTGTTCTCCGTCCAATTCCCATTCCGCTTGCACTTCAAGTCCTAATTCAAGAAAAAACGCTTTAGCCGCTGAAAGATCATTTACGTTTATACTCACATGATCTATTCTATTGATCTTCATATCTCATACCTCCTTTGTCCCTGTTACTTTCTATACCTGTATTCGTAAATCCTTGTACTAACATGCTGTTCATTAGATACCTATTTCTGCTCAGAAACGGATGTAAACCCTGTAATAACAACAAAAACAGCAGGTGAAATTCATATGAGAATCAGCCTGCTATTTAATGTGTTATATACAGTTTCCCTTCCACAAACGGAACCCCTTAGTACTTTTAACCTTTAACAGGAATCCAAACCTCAGAATAATAGTCTGAACGATATGGATCATCATTTGTATATACTTCTAAATCCGGTGTTCCTGCATGCTCATATCCGCTCGTTGGGAACCATTCTGAGATAATTTGCTTCCATGCATTTTGCATCGCATGAGGCATTGGGCCCTTAACTTCAAACACAACCCATTTTGATGCCGGAACCGTGAGTTTTGAGAATCCTTCAGGAAGGTCGCCATTATATTCTGCAGCTATCCAATAATCCATCATCTTGCTGCTGCCTGCTACACATATTCCCATTACGCCTTTAATTTCTCCGTTGTTCAGTTTCATCAGCAAATCATTAGTCCCATCCTGATTGACTTCATTCCAGAGCTTTGGAATCCCGATCAGATTTTCCTCATTCACACATGAAAACTCACGTTTAATTCCGACTGCTTCAAACCCTTTACGCTCCACCACATTGTAATTCATCGGATCTGCTCCTTTCAAACTCACCTGAATGGCCAGGCGGCTGTAAAATTTCAGTTTACAAGTGCTTTTCCTCGCTTCACTCGGCGAAATCCCGTGCTGTCTTCTAAAAGCCTTTGTAAACGATTCGGGAGTATCATAGCCATACTTATAGGCAAGATCAATCACTTTTCTGCGGCTGTTTGAGAGCTCCTGGGCGGCTAATGTTAAACGTCTGCGCCGGAGATATTCTCCAATAGAAATATCTGTTAAAATTGAAAATGTCCGCTGAAAATGAAATTCTGAAGCATTTGCCTCTTTTGCAATCTGTTCAGTCGACATGTCCTCAAGCAAATGTTCTTCCATATAGTCGATCGCCTTTTGTATTGACTCTATCCATGACATATCACTCACTCCCAAGTCCAATCTTACCAGTGCAGATTCTTTAAATCCTGTCATTTTTTGCTTTGCTGAGACTGCTTTTACAGATGTCTAGTACAATTATACAAATCGCAGTCCCATCCCTTTTCTCCTTTTACAATTGTTGAGATTGCCGTATTTTTCAGTCCATCCTTCATTTCTAAATTAGGGACCACCTGTCTTAAAAAATGGGAGATAAACATTCCGTGGCTGACAATTAAAATGTTTTTTTCAGGGTGCTTCTTGATTAAATCATCGAAAAACAGCTGGCCTCTTTTGATGACGGCCTCTGTTTTTTCAATTCCAAGATCGAGCTCCCGCCACTGTTCGCCCCATTTCTTTAATCTTTCAGGTTCTGTCGTTCCTTCAATTTGTCCGCCATCCACTTCTTTAAGTCTTTCATCAAATTGAATAGGAAGATTTCCAAGCTTTGCTGATATGTATTCCGCTGTCTGCTTTGCCCTGGCTAACGGACTTGCATAAATCACATTCCAATCTTCAGAACTTAACCTCGCAGCAAGCTTTACCGCTTCGATGATTCCATTCTCATCAAGGGGAATATCTGAGCTCCCCTGTGCTCTTCTCTCAACATTCCAGGCAGTTCGCCCATGGCGGATAATCCCTATTTTCGTCATATTCAGAACCATTCCTTTCAATAATTTTCTATCATTCTCTAATTCTTCCATCTAAGATTATGATACTCTAAAAGAGGGGTGAATACGATGAAAACAAAACCAATTTATGTTGAAATTTCAATCAGATCAGACATGGAAAAACTGTGGAGTGCAACACAAACTCCAGATTTGCATTCGAGCTGGGATCTCCGTTTTTCATCCATTACCTATCTTCCGAAAAAAGAAAACGAACCTCAGCCCTTTTTATATAAAACAAATATTGGCTTCGGGCAGAGCATACAGGGATGGGGAAAAAGCGTCGGCACCTTTCATGCTGAGGATGGATCAAGAACTTCCTCTCTTCATTTTGGAACAGATCAAAAAATATCCCTGATCAAAGAAGGCAAGGGATACTGGAAGTACATACAAAAACAGGACGCACTCACCTTTCTGACACAATATGATTATAAAGTGAACTTTGGCCGGCTTGGTGCGTTTTTTGATGCACTCATATTCAGGCCATTAATCGGATGGGCAACTGCTTTAAGTTTTGATGTCCTGAAAAGATGGCTTGAAAAAGGTGAAGCCCCGGCCTCCCAGTATTTGCGGTTTTTTAGTACATGGCTTATGTTCTTTCTTTTCTTTTTTATATGGACTTATCACGGCGCAGTGCCGAAATTAATTTTCCAGCATCCAGAAGAAGTATCTATGACGAAAAACTTGCTTCCCATTTCTGTCAATCAGGCCTCCTCAATCGTTATAGCGGCTGGCTTGGCAGAGATTCTATTCGGACTGCTGTGGCTTTTGCCGTTTAATAAAAGAAGGTTATTTGGCCTGCAGATCATAGCGTTCCCGCTTCTTTCCCTGTCAGCTGTTCTGGCAGAGCCTGCTAACCTGATTCATCCCTTCAGTCCTATTACCTTTAATGCCGCTTTATTCACCCTGTCAATCATAGGTTTTTTTCAATGCAAAGACCTGCCGACAGCAGGCACCTGCAAAAGAAAGAGATAAGGAGATTCAGATGTCTATTTATAGAAGTGTATTAGGTGATCAATTTCAGCAACTCCATCCAAAGCTTCAAAAAAGGTATGAGTTTCCCTTTACAGCTAAAGGAGTGATGAAAACAATAAATGGCGGACCAAAATGGCTGTATCCCTTGTTTTTAGCAGGAGTCCGCTTTAAACTTCTATTTCCGGAGAATGGGAAAGAGATTCCGTTTGTCATTAGAAATGCTCCTTGCACTGGAGCTGACGGAGAAGAACAGGTTCACTGGGAGAGGATCTTTTATTTCAAAAAGAAAAAAAGGTATTTCAACGCCTTAATGAGTCTGGATTCTAAAAGAAACTTGATTAAAGATTACCTAGGTGAGCCGAAACTGTTCTATTCTGATTTATCCTTCCATGTGAATGAGAGCGGACAATTAAAAATAGAGTCCAGAAGTCAGCGCTTAGTTCTTGGAAAGCTTGAGATACCTATGCCTGAACTGTTGCAGGGACTGGCTTTTGTAACAGAATCCTATGATGAGGACAGAGACGTTTTTTTAATAGAAGTAAAAGTAGTAAACCGTGTCATCGGCACCGTTTTCTCATATGAAGGAGCATTTACAGCAGATGAAATTTAACACCTTTGTCATCATTCACAGCATCATCTTCCTTCTTTCCGTGCTTTTAAATGAAGGGCCATGGTACTTTTTATTGCTTACGGCAGCACAGCTAATCTATGTTCCGCTTGTCTTGCAGCTTATCATGAAAAAAGGGGATTGGTTTTACAAGATATATCCCTATATCTCTATTCCTGCTTATACATCCGTATTTCTCCTCCAAGTAACTGAAGAATCCTTATTCGATGTTTTTTTTGCAGGAGTCTACTTTTTCTTTACAATTCTTGTCGCAGCTTATGGATGCTCACGTTTTTTAAGCCGGGGTTTTAGCCAATTTGAAGAATTTGCCGTGGATATGGGCCTAATATCGCTAATGATCGGCGGGGCATGGTTTTTTGCTCATATAGGTGATATTGAAACTGGTTTTTCCCCCCTTATCAGGTGGCTGACTGGCATTCACTTTCACTATTCTTCCTTTTTACTGCCGATTTTTGCAGGGTTCCTGGGGAGGATTTCGAAACCCCCATTTTACAGACTGTCGACTTCCATCTTGATCGTATCGCCAATGATTGTAGCCCTGGGAATTACCTATTCAGTCTGGCTCGAACTGTTATCCGTTCTTTTATATATTGCGGGGATTTATGGGGTGATCTATCTTTCATTTAAAGTGCCGCTTCCTCAAGCGAAATGGCTGATCAGACTGTCCTTTTCAGCTCTTGGAATCACGATTCTTTTTTCTTTGGCTTATGCCCTGGGAAATGGCTGGGGAATTTTCAGCGTATCTATTCCCTTTATGCTGAAATTTCATGGCATCCTGAATTGCGGATTATTTGCTTTATTCGGTGTAATTGGCTGGTCTATTTTCACCCCTTCTACTATTGACGGCCCGGCCTTTCCCATCAGTAAAGTCAGGGGAAAACGGGCAATTGGCGAAAAAATACTGGATGAAATCGGAGACAGAAACTCCGAATATCAGGGACTAGTAGATAATATGGGCATCTATGAACCTGATATTTCCTTGAAAATCCTTTCTAAAGAGATTATCTGCTTTTATGAAAAGACAAATCAATACCGCCTGTTTGCAGAAGTAACGTGGCACAGCTGGTTCAAACCGTTCGCATTCGTTTACCGATTGTTCAGCAGACAAGTCAAACAAATCAACCTTCCGTTCTCAAGCAAGCAAGCTGAAATGACCGGAAGGATCTGTCCTGTAAAAATAGAACACGATAACAGAGAATCCGTCCGGGCATGGGTTCGGAAAATGAACGGTGAAACAGCATTTGTTGCCCTCTATTCTTATCACAGCACAAATGGAAAAACTTATATGAATATCGGGCTTCCTCTTCCCGGTTCAGCGATGATTGGGATACTGGAACTTCAGCAGAAAGGACAAGATCTTCAGCTTTCAAGCAAAAAAGAGAAGCTCGATTCAGATGCCGGTGTTTATCTGGCTTTCCGGAACAATCTTTTCAAACTTCCAATAGAAGAAGTTTTCCATGTCAGGGAAACAGATGAGGGAGGGCTGACCGCGAAGCATAAAATGTGGATTTTCCGGGTTCCTTTTTTAACTATTCATTATTCTATTGTAAAAAGACAAAAAAAACTCTCTTTCTAATGATAACGGGTTCGGTTTTAGAGTACAAAACTAAAGATTACACATCAAAAGGAGTGCCAAAACGTATTGATTTTGCACTCCTTTTTTCTTGATTTATCAGCGTTTTTGCCGATAAATCTTCATAATTTGTAATACAAAATGCACCCTGAAATGTAGATGACAGAACTTTCTGTTCCTCAAAATGTGTGATGCGAATTCTTATACACTTTAAGGCATAGAAAAAAAGAAAATGAGGGCAGTATAGTGGAAGAAGGATTTATTTTTTCTCTTCTTCCTTCAGAACTATATTAAATTGCACACAGAAATAAAAAAGATAAAGTCTTATAAGTTAATTCTTTTTTTTGTAAACTAACTATTGAATATAGGCATAGCCCATATTTTAAATGAGTTGAAACAGGAGGAGAATTATCAATGTCTTATTTATATTTATTATTAGCCATTACAGGTGAACTCATTGGTTCATCTATGCTTAAAGCGTCTGAAGGATTTACAAAAATCTACCCTACCATTAGTTTGATTATTGCGTTTGTAGGTTCCTTTTTCTTTTTATCGCTAGCAATGAAAACTATTCCATTAAATACCGCCTATGCACTTTGGTCTGGTATAGGGATTATTGCTACCACTATAATTTCAGTTCTAATTTGGAAAGAAAAAATAAACATAGCCAGTGTTACAGGTATTACTTTAATACTTGTAGGTGTTGTAATATTAAATCTTTTTGGACCTGGTCACGGTGAATCAAACAGTGATGAAAATGAAAGTTCAAAGCTAGCAACAATAATTGCTAACGAATCTGAATGAGTTTGTGATACGTTTTACTTAAACAAACGGGGGTTTTAAATGAGAACATATGCATTTATTAAAGAAAAAGAAACCGAAATTAAAAAGATTATGGCTTTTGAATCTGCTGATGGCATCTCAGTTTTTCTTTATAATACGGTAGATAATGTTCCTTGTTTTGCTGACATTCATTTTGAAGAATTAGAAGCAGCAATGGAGTATTTTGATGAGATGGGTATTGTTGACTAGGATTGGATAGTCATAAATGATCCAATCGAAGGTTATCCGGAGGACATTATATATTAGTGATTAAATTTGCTCACCAATAAGGGGCTTTAATTGAAGAATCCCCATAGAAAAATGGTCAGAGGCACATCAGCCACTGACCATTTTTATGTCAAAGATAATTGTTTTTGGCTACAAATAGCTCTACCATTTAGTTTGTTTATTGGAAGTTTGTACTTCAAAACAGAACCCGTTATTTTATTGCAGGAGTTTTTTTGAACTGAATGATAATGAAGCATAACCCAAAAAAAGAAGACCTGATTTGGTCTTCTTTTTCATTCATCAAGCGATCTCAGATTCTTTCGAATGCACTTTTCTCATAAAGTCGTTTACGTCAGAAGGAACTTTGCGGTCAAGCTTCGAGACGATGTAAACAGACAGAAATCCGATTGGAACGGTAATCAGTCCCGGTACTCTGAACTGAAGGAACTCAGGCAGAGTCGCCGGCAGGAAAATCATGTACATGGAGGAAAGAAGACCAAGGACAAGTCCCGCAATTGCCCCTTTTTCTGTCATGCCTCTCCACCAGATTCCTAGAATGAAGATAGGTGTAAAGGTACTTGCTGCGACCGTAAAGGCGAGTGCAACAAGATGGCCGATTGATGCTTCTTTTACAAGAAGACCAAGCACTCCATAAAGGACACCTAAAACCAGTATCGACACTTTACCGGCAATAACACGTTCTTTTTGTGTGATATTTTTCCGTAAGAAAGTTGCATAAAGATCATGTGCCAACGCACCAGAGCTTGCGATAAATAAACCGGACAAGTTCGAGAAGACGGCTGCAAATGCACCTGCAATGACAAGTCCAAGCAGCCATTCTCCGCCAAGAGCCTGTGCAGTAGAAGGAATAACCATATTGTTTCCTCCGGCTACAAGATCCTTCATAACCTGTGGATCGGCTGAGCCGCTTAAGAAAATAGATCTTCCAACTGCTCCAAGGTAAACAGCGAAGAAAAAGAAAACGCTTGCAATTAAGATGGCCATAAGAGCTGATTTACGAGCGGCCTTTGCACTAGGGTTAGTATAAAAGCGAAGAAGAATATGCGGAAGCCCGATTGTACCCAGCGCAAGTCCGATTGTCATTGAAATGGTCTGCCAGAAGGACGGGAAGTAGTTTCCTGTGCCAATCCAGGTTTGACCATCATGTACAACGTCTTTTCCATCAGGTGCAAACGTTGATGTTCCGGCAATGCTTCCTGTAAACTCAGTGACAGAAGCAAGGATTCTTTCATAATATAAACCGCCGTAAACCGCCGCTACTACCATCAAAATAAATGCGCCGAGACGAATCCATAATTCCAGCGCCTGATTTAAAGTCGTCCCTTTCATTCCACCTATTCCAACATAGAAAATCATGACACTGCATGTGAAAATAATGCCAAATTCATAACTTGTCCCAAAGAACATACTTAAGATTTGTGCTGCTCCCAATAATTGCGGTGCTGCATAGAAACCTGAAATCGCGAGTACGACAGCAACCGCTGCAAGTCTTGCCCGTTTACTGTGAAAACGGTAGCCAAGAAAATCTGCAACTGTATAAGCGCCAAATCTGCGAAGCGGTCCCGCTACAAAGATCGCAAGGAGAGTCAGTCCGATTGAGAAACAAAATGCGTAATAAGCTCCATCATAGCCAAGCTGAAACGTCAGTCCTGCAATCCCCAGGAATGTGGCAGCACTTAAGTAATCTCCCCCGATAGCCGATCCATTAGTAAACCAGCCAAAGCTTCGTCCGCCAACAAAAAAGTCAGATGCCGTTGCATTCTTTTTTGATAGATACGTAATGTAGACGATCGTTCCCATCAGGAAGATCGTGAGCAGCATTTTAGGTTCAAACAAAGCAGCCATCAGTTGACACTCCTTCCATTAGAAGAACGAATGGAGCTGTCTGTCATCTGGCTCTTTTTCAATCTCTTCTCATATAACGCAGTATGAATATAAGCAATAATAAAGGCCATTCCCATTGCAACTATTCCTGTAAAGAACCAGGCATACGTCATTCCGCCGTAAAAATTTGAAAACATAAACTCAGGTGCAAACCAATTCAGGATCGGCATCGCAAAAATAAAAGCAAAATAAAACAATGTCAGTTTCGATCCTGTACTAAATTCACTTTTCATCAAATGGCGTGTCTGCTGATCAAGCGGTTCCAGCTCTCGGACATCAACCGTCCCTGCTTCTACATAATCATATTCTTTAAACTCTGCGGCCAAAATCCTTTCCCCCTTTATTTTTATCTATTTCACTGCATGCTTGTATTTTACAATAGAAGAAAACGGCATACCTTACAATAAATTATCAGAAATGTACAAATATTTAATATATTATCTATTTCATGTATACTAGTACTAGAGACATACTGTAAAGGAACGGGGAATCAAGCGTGTACAACGTTACATTCATAGTGGAAGATACAGCTGAAAAAGAAAAAATGACAACATGGATACAGGAAGAACTAGAGGATACCCCGGACGTGAATGAAGACAGCAGCAACACCTCACTAATAATAGCTGTCGTCGAAATCAGAAAGTTATTTGACTGGGTCAAAATTCACCGTCTGCAAAAAAAGCACCATGACTGCATCATCTTCCCGCTTCTGGATCCATCTATGCTGAAAACATCTCCAATGGCCATCGAACTGCAGCTGCAGACTATGCTTGTGAAACCTGTTAAAAAACATACCTTCATCAAAAGTTTAAGAAAAGTCATGACATCAAACAAAAATGAAAGCGCAGTCATAACGAATTACGGTACGATTTATCAGCAGCTCGAGCAGGACCGCGGCACAGACGCACGCCTTCTTCCTTTTCAAGAAGCTTTTCTTAGGAGACTGCTCCGTGCCGAAGTGAAATCAGAAGAAGAGCTGTTTGCTGCACGATCCTATCTTTCTGATGAAACAGTTCCAAATGCGGTTTGCTTCATACAGGGATTTATTCACAATCAAAGCAGGGAAAATGCAGAAGCGGCTCCTCTTCTCATCCAGTCAGTCTTTAAACATCTCTTATCACAAGTGAACCAGCAGCCTTCTTTTCTCGCTTACAAAAAACATTTGCTCATGCTTATCCAGGTTCCGCATGGCATATCATCCATCAGGAATTGGCAGGAAGGCGAAAGCAAATTGCTCCAGGCGATAGAGCTTCTGAAAAAGAAACATGGCATTCATTTATACATAGGAGTCGGTTCCATTTACAGAGAGCCCCTGCTTTTATCCCACTCTTACCGGGAAGCACGCAAAGCAAGGCGCACCCCTCATTACAACCGGCTCTCGCTTCGATATTTTGAAGAAATAACCAATAACCCGCAAATCAATACGTGCACAAGCTATATTGCCCAAAACTGTCAAAAAGAACTGACGACTAAACTCGTAGCTGACCAAATCAACATCAGCGTTCCGTATTTCTGCAAACTCTTCAAAAAAGAAACCGGCCGCAGCTTTGTTGAATATGTCACCTTCGTCAGACTTCAGCGCGCCGTCTGGATGCTCAGGCATACGGATCAGACAATTGAGCAAATTGCAGATGAACTCGGCTTTAACACCCCGAACTATTTCAGCACAACCTTTAAAAAATACGTGAGCATCACCCCGAGTGAATATAGGCTGACGGATGAGATACTGTTTGTATAGCGAAAAGCGGAACCGACTGGTCAGACCCGACAGACAGATAAGAAATCACCCGAAAAGTCCGGGTTTGACTTTTTGGGGGATTTTGTTCTGGCCGAGGGGCTAGGAGGTGGAGCTGGACAATACGAAAAGCGGAACCGACTGGTCAGACCCGACAGACAGATAAGGATCCAGCTGAAAAGGCACCTTTTGCCCTTTCAGACGGATCCTTTTTTGCCCAGGGACCAGGAGGCGGAGCGGGACAGCACCGAAAAACGGAATGGACCCGTTATTCTGTAAGAACATACCAGATTATCACACGGTTTTTCCTGCATAATCTTTGATTGAAAAAATCAAAATAGTCATCATATCTAATCGTAAAGCAGCGAATGCATGAGCCGAGCGGATAACTTCAATTCCGGCAAGTTACAAAATTGTCGGTATCGAAACGAATTGATGGGGTTTCCATTTTAATTGGAGGGGTTTTGGAATTAATTCATGGGGTTTTCGAATTAATTGGAGGGGTTTCCCTATTAATTGGAGATTTTGTTCCGGCCGAGTGATCAGGAGCCGGAGCTGGACAACATTGAAAAGCAAAAGAGGCAGGACTACGGCGAGTAATCCCAAATAAATAAAGAAAAAAGCAGGCAGGAAAAACGATGTTTTTCCTGCCTGCTTCATTTTATAGCCGGACAGCCGTTTCATGCATTCACATAATGATTCTGTACAAACTCCCCATATTCATTGCTGCTTTTAAGCTTTAGTTTGATCTCAGGGTTCATTGTCTTAAAAAGCGGGATTCCGTCGCCTAAAATAATTGGAGCAGTCGTGATGATGTACTCATCGACTAAATTTTTTTTCATAAAACTGTCCAATAACTCTGATCCCCCAACAAGCCAGATATCCCTTCCATGCTGTGATTTTAATTTTTCAGCAAGCACTGCAGGGTCTTCCATTGTAAAATGAAGATCTGGACTCGTGCTGATTTCTTTTCTTGTAAATATATAGCTTGTTTTTCCATCATACGGATACTGATTATTGGTTAAAAGAAGAACATGGTCATACGTTTTTTTTCCCATCATGACCGTATCTATGGATTCAATAAATTCACTATAGCCATTGTCCCCCGCACCCTGGACCTCATTAAGCCAGCTGATATCCCCATCCAGACGGGCTATATATCCATCAAGACTAATTGCAATAAATAAAACGATCTTTCTGCTCATATTCACGCCTCCTTTAGTAGAAATGATTGACTTTCGCTTTTATGTTAACAGATAATGACGACAGAAACCGTCATGTTCAGAAAGGAAAAAACATGTCAAAATTTCAGCGATTATTCAGTATCCTGTTTTATATCAACCGGAAAAGGAAAGTAACGGCAGGCGAATTGTCTAATGAGTTTGGGGTATCTGCCCGCACGATCCAGCGCGATTTAGCCGAGCTTGAAGAATGGGGCTTGCCTCTTTATAGTGAACAGGGACCTCACGGGGGATACACTGTTATGAAAAATAATATCCTTCCACCGCTCTTCTTCACTGAAGACGAGGGTCTTGCCCTCTATTTTTCATACGAGTACATGATGCACTACCAGACCCTGCCCTTTCAAACGGATATGAAGGCCGCATCCGATAAACTTTACTTATCATTCAATGAAACAAGCAAAAAGAAAATAGATGAAATAAAAAATCACATTTCCTTTTTAACGCCGCCCCAGAAAATTTATGCCCCTTTATTAAATGACATTCTGGGCAGCGCGGTCAGCCATTCAAAAATTGAGATAGAATATGAGGGAAAGAATGGGAAAGCTATTCGCAGCATTTTTCCTTATGGCATTTATGCATCTAATGGATTATGGTATTGTCCAGCCTACGACTACAGCTCTCAGGATCACCGGTTATTCAGAGTGGACCGAATCTGCAGCGTGAAGTTAATAGGTGCAGAAGAATCTATGAAAACGAACCTATCTGTATGGCTTTCTAAAACGGAACAGCGGGAACAAATTCCTTTAAAAGTCCAATTGACGAAAAATGGAGTGAGGGAATGCAGGAGCCTGCCATACCTTGCAGATTATATAACTCAGCATCATGATGGCACTGGGACTATTTCTGCCAAAATGCCAATTGATGAAATCAGCTTTATGGCCAGGAACTTTTATTTGCTTGGAGGAGACGCTGTTGTTAAAGAACCGCAGGAATTGATTGAGATGATCTTATCGCATGCCAAAGCTGTTCAGGATCAGTATAAGAACTAAAAAAATCCCCCTGTGCGGGGAATTTTCATTTCAGCTTAATCTTCACTTCGCGAGTTGGCGCCTTTTCGTTTTTCACCGGCGGAAGTCCATATCCATAGCCGGTTGCGGCCTGTTTTACAGTGTTAGTCACACTGTGAATGACCTCCCCCATATCCTGAGCAGATTCAAGCAAGGGTTCTACCGTTTTCATTTTGCTTTTTACATCAACAGTGATTTGATTGGCAGAGTGAATCAAATCCTCAGCCTCTCCCGATAAATCATGAACAGCCTTTCTTACTTCAACAAGTGTCTCATTTGTTTCTTCGAGGGTAACCATTCCGCGTCTTAGCGTTTGAATCAAATACCCAACAAGGCAAATAAAGGCTAACGCAGCTCCGACAGCACTTAATTCGATTAACATATTCCACCTCCGCGGCCGATTATGTACAAGACAGGCTGTACATTGATAAATTATATGATTCGGCCGCGCAGAGTAGAAGCTTATAGTTTCAGTCTATCATCTTTTCCGAGCACCGGTGCGTCAGCACGTACGGTTTCGGGATATTTAATTCCTTGACCTGTATTCAGGCAAACCACGGTGTCATCTTCCTTAATCCAATTTCTTTCTTTTAAAATACGTGCCGCTGCAAAAGTCGCCGCTCCCTCAGGACAAATAAAACAGCCTTCTAACTCAGCAACTTTTGATTGCTCCGCATGAATCTCTTTTTCAGAAACAGCTATGGCATATCCGTCCGTATCATAAATCCCCTGAAGAACAAGAAAATCACCAATCGCTTTTGGCACATTGATGCCAAACGCATCCGTCTGTGAATTTTCCCAGAACTCTGATTCGGTTTTCCCTTCTTCAAATGCTTTTACAATCGGTGCGCATCCTTCCGCCTGAACAGCAACCAGGCGGGGAAGCTTGTCCTTGCTGATCCACCCAAGCTCCTGCAATTCAAGGAGAGCTTTGTAAATCCCGATTATGCCCACACCCCCGCCTGTCGGGTACAAAATAACATCAGGCACGCTCCAGTTCAGCTGCTCCGCAATTTCATACCCCATCGTCTTTTTCCCTTCAATCCGGTATGGCTCTTTTAACGTGGAAGCATCATAAAAACCTTCTTCACTGACAAGCTGAGCTACCACTTTGCCGGCATCGCTGATCAACCCGTCAATCAAATGAAGATTCGCACCGGAAATTGCCGTTTCTTTTCTAGTAATTAGAGGCGCGTCCAATGGCATGATAATATACGGCTCCATTCCGGCCCTTGCTGCATAAAGAGACCACGCAGCACCTGCATTGCCGTTTGTCGGCATCGCAAATGTTTTCACACCCAGCTCCTTCGCTTTTGATATGCCGACAGCAGCGCCACGCGCCTTAAAAGAACCAGTTGGAATCAGACCTTCATCTTTCATAAGAAGATGCAGAATACCCATTGTCCTGCCGATTTTGTCCATCTTAAGCAGCGGTGTCATGCCCTCTCCCATTGATACAATATTGTCCGGATTTTCTACCGGAAGGAGCTCATGATATTTCCAAAGGCTGTTTTCTCGTTGACTTATCTCTTCTTTCGTCAGCATTGATTTCACTAGATCCAAATGATAGTTTACAAGCAAAGGCGCTCCGCACGCGCAAAGCTGCTGAATCTTCTCAGCTGAATACTCTGCCCCGCATTTTGGGCAGCTTAAATGTGATAGATAACTATATTTCATGAACAAATCCCTCCATAATAGAAAAAAGCCCCTAACAAATAAACGTTAAGGGCCTTCGGTTTTTCCGATCAGCTTATGTATAGAAAGATAGCGCATATTTTTAGAATAGTCAAACTACACTATTCCCTCTGATCCTCTATTCGGACGGTTTTGCAGGCGATCAGAAAGCAGGCTGTAGGCTGCTATTTTCTTTTTGAACCGTTTTACTACATATACGTGATCTTTGTAACTGTATACAAAGATCCTAACATCTTTTTTTCCTTTTTTAGCATCAATGACAATTGGAGTCCCGCCGTTCTCAGGATGTAAAAATAAATTCTCGTTCCCCCGATAAATATAATATTTTTTAATAAATACAGCTTCGTTAAAATCATTAATAACTTGTATTTTCCCTTCATCTTTTAAGGATTTCCCATTAATGGTTACTGTAGAATTTGAGGCACTGAGTTTTGAATGAACCTCAAATTTGCTGATAAGCCAATCGACACTAAAAGTTGGAAGACAAGTCATTACTATTTTTATAGCACTCATTAGAATTAACGAAATTAAAACTGCCAAAGTCATATTTTCATCACCTTTACTTTCATTACTTCTTTTCATTATTCGTTTTCTAGGGGGCCGACAATATTATACATTTAAAAACCCATGTAATAACCGTCCAATTTGGAAAAATTTTGACCATCCATTTGATTGTAGTCTCCCGAAAAGAATCCCCTGCAAAAAAAAACGACCCCACATTGGAATCGTCCTAAACTCTATCAAGCTCTCAACTTATTATTTGCATGCGCAGGCAGCTTCGCCAAAGCCTGCTCAAAATCTTTGATTAAGTCGTCTGCATCTTCGAGGCCGACGCTGATGCGCAGTAAACCATCCGTGATTCCGCGCCGCTCCCGCTCTTCTTTCGGCATCGCCGCATGCGACATTCTTGCCGGGTATGAAAGAATGGATTCTACTGCTCCGAGGCTGACCGCGAATACCGGGAGCTCCACACTTTTGACAAGTGTGCGGACCGCATCTTCATCAGCCAGTGTGAACGAGAGCACGGCACCTGGTCCGTCCGCCTGGTAACGCTGTATCGAGTGCCCAGGATGAAACGTTAGTCCAGGGTAATACACATGACGGACAGCTTTATGATTCGATAAATATTCTGCGAGCTTCCGGGCAGATGCGGATGATTGCTGAAGTCTGACGTTCAGTGTCTTGATTCCGCGGAGGACAAGCCAGCTGTCCTGAACGCCTAGTACCGCACCGAACGCATTTTGCAGTTTTCCAACTTGTGCAGCGAGCTCTGCATCCTTTACTACTGCAAGACCTGCAAGCACGTCACTGTGTCCGGCCAAAAACTTTGTTGCGCTGTGAAGCACGATATCGACCCCAAGCTCAAGCGGGCGCTGCAGGACTGGTGTTAAAAATGTATTGTCTAAAAAGGTTAAACAGTTATTTGCTTTTGCAAGTTTCGCAATACCCTGAATGTCGGTAATTTTCAAAAGCGGATTAGACGGTGTTTCCACGTAGATCACTTTTGTATTCGGCTTGATGTGCGATGCCACTTCGTGCAAGTCGGTCATGTCGACAAAGCTGTATTCAATGCCGAATCTGCTCAATACATCTGTGATGATCCGGTATGTTCCCCCGTATACATCTTCAGTGATTAATACGTGATCCCCTTTTGACAACAATAAAAAACAGGTTGATATGGCTGCCATTCCAGAAGCAAAAGCAAATCCTTTTGTGCCGCCTTCAAGTTCAGCAATGGTTTCTTCTAATGCCTCGCGCGTCGGGTTTCCCGATCTGCTGTAATCAAATTTACCGTAATCATCAAAGTCAAATTGGTGAAAAGTAGAGGAATGATGGATCGGCACGCTTACCGCCCCTGTTTCTTTTTGCACCTTTTGACGATTGTGGAGCAGTTTCGTCTCGAATTTCCAATCACCGTTGCTCAACTTTCTCCGCCTCCTTCATCAGTTCAAATGCCTGTGTTAAATCTTTTTCTAAATCTCCTGCGTATTCAATGCCGACAGAAAAACGCAAAAGCCTGTTGCACACGCCGTTTGCCGCGCGAATCTCTTCAGGAATATCCATATGTGTCTGCGTCGCCGGATATGTGATAAAGCTCTCCACTCCGCCTAAGCTTTCTGCAAATGTAATCGTCTTTAAGGCTTTTAAAAATGGATTCACCCATTCTTCCTTCTGCAGCCTGAATGAAAGCATTCCGCCTTTGCCAGGATAAAGCACATCTGTCACCTCAGACTGATTTTCAAGAAATGCTGCAAGCTGACCTGCATTTCTCTCATGCTGATTCATCCGCAGGGCCAATGTTTTCATTCCCCGGATCAAGAGCCAGGAGTCAAAAGGCGAAAGCACTCCTCCGATTGCATTGTGATGCTGGGCAAGCTCTTCGCACAGCTCATGCCCCTTGGCAACAACCAAACCTGCGAGAACATCATTGTGCCCGCCTAAATATTTTGTGGCACTATGGATCACTATGTCAGCACCTTCTAAAATCGGTGTTTGCAGAATCGGCGTATAAAACGTGTTGTCGACGATCAGCAGCAAATTGTTTTCTCGGGCTATTTTCGCAATCTTGCTGATCTCTGTTTCCTGCATCAAAGGATTTGTCGGGGTTTCAAGAAAAATGGCCTTTGTGCGTTCATTGATCAGCAGCTGCGTACAGTCCCCGTCTTTAAAATCGGCGTAGTGAAAAACAAGGCCGTATTTTCTCCATTCACGTTCGAATAATCGGTAGGTACCTCCATACAAATCAGAGGATACAATGAGCTCATCACCGCTTTTAAACAAGGCCATCAGCGTCTGAATCGCTGCCATTCCAGAACTGAAGGCATAGCCCTGATCGCCATGCTCAAGCTCTGCAATGGCCTTTTCAAGAATCTGCCGCGTCGGGTTTCCGGTGCGGACGTAATCAAATCCAGTAGACTCCCCAATCCCATTGTGCCTGTATGCTGTAGAAAAATAGACGGGCGGATTCACGGTTCCCGTTGCGTTTTCACTTCGATTTCCAATTTGAGCTAAGATTGTTTCAATGCGTTCTGACATTTCCAACACCGTCCCATAATAATTTCTGCAAGTTTTTTCACCATTTGTGTGTTTTCCTTATGACTGCCATTTCATCTTATTCAGCAAGAAAGCTTCATCTCATTAATATATAAACAAAAAACGCCTTCCTCATTTAAGAAGAAGACGTTGATACATGAATGATTGCTTCCCCTTATCTCCCAAGCTTATTACCTGCGCTTGCTGGATTTAGCACCTTGGTTCGAACAGAAAGTTTCTCCGTTCTTTTCCGGTTGCTGAGATTTCACAGGGCCAGAACCCTCCATCTCTCTGGATAAGAATAAATAGTATGAACTTTTTGAATTGATTGTTTTTATAACCTTATCTCATAATCAAATATTTTGCAAGGCTTTTTATGAAGATTTACGGTTTACGATCATCACCCCGGCAATAATCAGAAGACCTCCGGCCACGCTTGCCTTCAAAATCGGTTCATGCAGCAATATGACTGCTGCAATCACAGTTGCAAGGGGTTCAAAGTACAGAAAAGATGACACTTTAGTTGCCTCCATGACTTCGAGCGCTTTGCCCCAAAACCAGTATGCGGCTGCAGAGACAAAAATTCCGAGAAACAGCAAATGAGTCCAGTTTTCCGGTGTCAGGTAGGCCATCTGAACAAAGCCATTATTTCTTAAAAAGAAAGGAAGTGTCATGATAAAGCCGAAGAAGCATGTATAAAAAGTAACTGTCAGCGCGGGATATGGAATTTTCAGTTTTTTTATCAGAATTGAATAAACCGCCCAGTTTAATGTACTTAAAATCATCAGCAAGTAACCAATGTTAGCGTGAAAAGTTATAGACCCGCCTTGTCCATATGAAGTAATGAAAAGAACGCCGAGTACAGCAATTGTCATGCCCACGGCTTTAAAAAGCGTAAATGTTTCTTTCAAAAAAAGAGTGGCCAGAACAGCTGTGAAGATCGGGGAAAAAGAGATGATCCATCCCGCATGCGATGCCTGAATAGACTGCAGGGCTGCTGCTTGAATCACCTGATGAACAAAGATGCCAAGCACTGAAAGAATAAAAATGGGCGGAAGATGAACCATCTTCATTTTAAATGGCTGCCGAAGGAGCAAAAGAAGGAAAAATAAAAAGACCGCAGCAATGCAAAAGCGCAAAGCAAGCAATGTAAAAGGTTCTAGCTGACTTAAAACAGCTTTCGTTGAAACAAAAGATATTCCCCAGAAAGAAATAGCAACGGCTGCATAGATACTTGCTGTCACATGAACAGATTTCCTCATTTTCAGGCATTCGCCTCCCTCGCATCGGGCTTGTCTTCATATAAGGAATATGTACTGAAGAATAGAATTATGCCGCGTCCTGAAACTGTCAAAAATCGCTCAAATCAACTGTCTTTTTTTTACATGTTTTCATGATATATTTATCCTATAAGTGAAAGGTGGCGATTGAATGACACATTCATTAACCAAACCAAAATGGGTTCTTTTTGCAGTCCTGGCACTTCTAATTGCCGGATCGAATGCCGCGCTCTACCGATTTCCTTTCATGCAGCCTGTTCCGCAGGGAGCCGTTATTGGTTCTTTGCTTGACTTACTGGTTGTCATACCGCTTTTAACCTACTTGTTTATCATAAGAAACAGGTACTCCCTTACCTATCTGGTTCCTGTCATCTTAGCCGGTTATGGATTTGCCCGCTTTCTCATTCCTGCTCAGCAAATGGAAGCTTTCTCCTTCATTCCGTGGCTGCTAATTGCTTGTGAAGCTCTAGTTTTACTCACGGAGATTTTTATTCTAATTCTCTTTATCATGAAACTTTCGCGAATCATTGGGGATTACAAGGTGAATACTGACTTCCCATTCTTTTTTCCAAAAGCTAACGCAGCATTTGAAAAGCATGTGCCTTCAAATCGTATGATGGAAATCCTTTTTACGGAGATTTCTATTTTCTACTATGCATTCTTCAATTGGCGGAAAAAAGCCCCTCAGCATGCAGGCGTTTATTTCACCGCTCACCGTCAAACAAGTGTTATTGCCCTGAATATCATGCTGATCCACGCCATTGTCCTTGAAACAGCAGGATTTCATTTTCTACTTCATTCGTTTAGTCCCGTTCTTTCATGGGTATTGCTTATTTTAAACAGCTATGGTGTCCTCTTTATTCTCGCCGATCTTCAAGCCATCAGGCTGACTCCGTACAGACTGACGGATCAGAGCTTATACCTTCAGGCTGGAATCTCTAAACGGGTCACCATTCCGCTTCATTTAATAAAAGAAATCAGGGACAATGATTTCCCTGAAAAATTAACGAAAGAACAAGAAAAAACCGTTCTGGATTTGAGTCTGCCTGATTTCACAAAAGCAAAACCGGCCATTAAAATTGTTTTAAAAGAAGCTGTTGCCGCAGAGCTCATGTATGGATTCAAAAAGCAATCAGATGTCATTCTTTTAAATGCCGATGAAGTCCGCAGCTTTATAGAAGATGTTTCAGCAAAAATCAATCGCCCCTGAAGCAAGAATTTTGCCGCAATTCATGCTAAAATGAATGGAAGCGTTTTTAAAAATGGATGTGATTCGTCCATCATCTTTGGGGGTATCGTGATGACAGCAAAAGCAGGAATTGTAAAAGAGACACTGCTTTATTCAAAGGAATTAGAAGAAGAAATAACGCTCCTGATTTATTTGCCGAAGAATTATTCGCCACTTTATAAGTACAGTCTGATCATTGCACAGGACGGTCAGGATTACTTCAGGCTCGGGCGCATCCCAAGACAGACAGAGGAGCTGTTAAGCAGGAAAGAAATTGAAAATGTGATCATCGTCGGCATTCCGTATCGTGACGTGCAGGACCGCCGTGATAAATATCATCCGCAAGGGTCAAAGCAAAAAGCCTATATTCGCTTTTTGGCTCATGAAGTAGTTCCCTTTTTGGACAAGGAGTTTCCAACCTATCAAATGGGTGCCGGAAGGGCGCTGATAGGAGATTCACTTGCTGGAACTGTCTCTTTTATGACGGCTCTGACTTATCCAAATACGTTTGGAAAAGTCGTGATGCAATCACCATTTTCAGATGAAGCTGTTCTGCAGATGGTGAAGGATTTTTCTTCCCCTGCTCTATTATCGATTTATCATCAAATCGGCACGAAAGAAACTGAAGTAAAAACGACAGATGGTGCCGTTTTGGACTTCCTCGCTCCAAACAGGGAACTGCACGATGCCATTAAAGCTAAAGGAATTCCAGCCGTATATGAAGAGTTTGATGGCGATCATAAATGGACATACTGGCAGCCGTCTCTGAAAAAGATTTTAAAAACAATGTTCTAATGGTCTCATATGCTTCAACCCTTAAATTTTGATATACTATGAATACATATTTATATATGGGAGGGAACCATAATGAAGTACGGAATTGCCATTTTTCCATCAAAAAAACTGCAGGATTCAGCTAACTCTTACCGAAAGCGCTATGATCCCAATTATGCATTGATTCCGCCTCACTTGACGCTTAAACAGCCGTTTGAAGCGACAGATGAGCAAGTAAGGGACATTTCAAGAGAGCTGCGCCAGATTGCACAAAAAATGCAGCCGCTCTCACTCTCAATTAGAAAGTTCAGCTCTTTTTCACCAGTAAACAATGTCATTTATCTTAAAGTGGAGCCGACAGAAGAAATCCTGAATCTGTATGATGCGCTGCACGGCGAATATTTTTCAGATATTGAGCCGGAATATGCTTTTGTTCCGCATATCACGATTGGTCAAAAACTGTCTGACGATGAACATTCAGATGTGCTTGGCCGCCTGAAAATGACAGATTTTCAGCACGAAGAAACCGTTGACCGCTTTCATCTCCTTTATCAGCTGGAAAATGGATCTTGGACGGTATATGAAACATTTCTGCTTGGAAAGGAAGGACTGTAAGTGATCGCAAGAATTGTAAAGTCAGATGAAGAATTGCAGGACGCCTATGACGTCCGCACAAAAGTGTTTGTAGAAGAACAGCAAGTTCCAGAAGAAGAGGAAATCGATCAATTTGAAAGAGAAGCCTCTCACGTTGTTTTATATGACGGAGACAAGCCTGTTGGCGCAGGGCGTTTCCGCATCCTGAACGGCATCGGCAAAATTGAGCGCATTTGCGTGCTTCCCGATTACAGGTCTAAAGGCGCAGGCAAAATCATCATGGAAAAACTTGAAGAGATTGCAGCCTCAAAGGAAATGCAGACATTAAAGCTGAATGCACAGACACATGCAGAGCCTTTCTATGAGAAGCTTGGCTATAACACCATTTCAAAAGAGACATTTTTGGATGCAGGCATCCCTCATGTAACAATGGTTAAAGAAATTAAATTCTAAAAGCAGCGATTTCCGCTGCTTTTTATTTTTCCTTCTTTTCTTTCTCAATAAAAACAGCCTAAGCTGCACATGCTAAATTCATCTAACATGAGACAAGGTGACGTTATGGAATTTGTGCATACAGGTCTTGATTTAATCATCGGTTTTTTCGGTTTATTTTTCTTAACGAGAATATTAGGTAAAACGCAAATCACCCAAATTACAACATTTGATTTCATTTCTGCTCTAGTACTTGGAGAGCTTGTAGGAAATGCCGTTTTTGATGATGATACGGGAATACTTAAAATACTCTTCGCCATCACAGTATGGGGAACACTTATTTATCTACTTGAAATCATTACACAAAAGTGGAAAAAAACAAGAGCATTCCTAGAAGGAAGACCGACTATTATTATTCATCATGGGGAGATATTACGTGAAGCTTTAAAGGGATCTAAACTAGACATAAACCAGCTGCAGCATTTAGTAAGGGCAAGAGGTGCATTCTCCCTGAGAGAGGTGGCATTTGCTGTTTTGGAAACTGACGGGACAGTAAATATTTTAAAAAAGCCAAAGTATGATACCCCGACCCGGCACGATTTTCAAATGGAGCCAAAAAGAGCGATTTTGCCTTTTTCCATGATTCTCGATGGGGAAGTCTTGCTTGATAATGTGAAAGAAGCAGGCTTTTCAGAGGAATGGCTTCAGGCAGAGCTAAGAAAACAAAATATAAAGACCTACAGAGAGGTCTTATACGCTGAATGGCTTGAAGGGGATGGGCTTTTTTTGCAAAAAATGAATTAGCACTTAAAATACTTTCATCTGCAGCACATAAGATGACATCCGTTTTATGCCAACCTGCATAAGGCTTTGACCGTGGAATATCATCACCAAATAGGTGCTCCCTTTCGTTGTCTTTGCATCGATAACAATAGGAGCACCGTTAATTTGATCCGCTTCATGACATACCTCTTATTGACTAATCTTCTTAAATGGATTCGTTAAACAGGTGTCCATTTCCTGTCATTTTTTTGAAATACAGCTCCCTCACCTGTTTTGTTCGTTTTGCCTGACCTTGCATACTGGCAAATTTATTTTCTTCTTCTGCTGATCTGGTGTTAAGCTGGATTCGCGCGGCACTTGATAATTCTGCATAATCCTGCTTGTGCTTTATCATCCGGTTGGCATACTGCACATACTGATCTAACTGAATTGGTGCTACGTAACTCATCTTCATCACCCCTGTCAGAATCTATTCCCATTATTTCGTGCTCTAAAACGAATCTTCCTTCCTCTTTTTTGTTTTGCTTCCTTTTGATAAGATAGAGTTTGTGTCTTTATCTATAAAGATACGCATTTCATTTGTAAATTATGGGAGGACTTTCGTTGATTTGCGGAAAATTTAAAGATGAATTTATACAGCTCCCTTATTTGGCCAGAGAACGGTTTCAGCAGCTCTATGAAGCAGGCCTTCATGGAAAAGTGACATGTGCGTGCTGCAATCAGCCATTAAAGCTATACTTGGGCATCAAACAAAAACCTTATTTTTATCATGCTGATCATGCGGTACATGAGCAATGTGAACAATACAGCGAAACAATCCAGCAGGCTGCTGCCTCAAAAGAGATCGTTTATAAAGAAACAAACGGTTTCCGCATGCCTGCCCAAAGAGCCATTGGCGGAGATGAACCTAAAAAAGAAACAGCCTGGAAGCCTTACCAGCTTGCGAAACTGGGGCAATCACCTTTGAGGGCTAGAGTAAAAACGGCTGCAAAAAGCATTTTGGAAGTCAAGCTTGATGATACGCAGCTTGAAGCTGTTACTACGATTGATGGTCCGCTTCTTGTTCTCGCTGGCGCCGGGAGCGGCAAGACACGCGTTTTAACCACACGCGCTCTTTACATGATGGAGGAACAGCAAATAAATCCCGGCTCCATCATGCTTGTCACCTTTACTTCAAAGGCAGCTCAGGAAATGAAGCACCGCCTGAATGAACATTCGGTTTCGCAAGCTTCAGGCAGACTTGTATGCGGAACGTTTCACAGTATTTTTTATAAGATTCTGCTTCACAATGATCAGGAAAGGTGGAACGGCCAGCACTTGATTAAATGGGACTGGCAGAAAGAGCAGTACATAAAATCTGCCGGACGCGAACTTGGTCTGGATGAAAAAGAGTTTCCATACGATCAGGCCCTGCAGCAGATCAGCTTCTGGAAAAATACATTTCTTTCAAAGCGTGACATAAAGCCTGAAACAGAATGGGAAGAACAAGCCTTATTTTTATACGAAAAATATGAAGAAATGAAAAGTGCTCAGAATCAGTTTGATTTTGATGATATGCTGATTAAATGCTACGGGTTATTACTTGAAAATCCCGATCTGCTTGCCCAATATCAAAAGCGGTTCCGCTATTTTCTCGTGGATGAATTTCAGGACATTAATCCTGTTCAGTATGAGCTTTTAAAAATGCTGTCATCCCACACAAATCAGCTTTGTGTTGTCGGTGATGATGATCAATCCATATACGCATTCAGGGGAAGTGATCCTTCTTTTATTCTGAATTTCAAAAATGATTTTCCTGACGCGAAAATTGTGACGCTTGCAGAAAATTACCGGTCAAGCCACGAAATTGTTTCAAGCGCCAATTCGGTCATTTCTAAAAATAAACAGCGCCATCAAAAAGCCATGAACGCACAATATCAAAATGAAGCACCTCCTCTGTTCTTTTTTCCACATGATGAAGAAGAGGAAGCCACGCTTGTTGTGAATGACATGAAGGAAAAGCTTGAAACCGGAGCAAAACCAGGTGAGTTTGCCGTTCTGTACCGGACACATACAGCCGGCCGTGCAATTTTCGAACGGCTCGCTCAATCGAGCATCCCCTTTACAATTGAACAGGAAGGCCTCTCTTTTTATGAAAGAAGAATGGTTAAGGGGCTGCTTGCATACTTAAGACTAGGTATGAACCCTGACGATTCTGCTGCCATCGTCCATGTGATGAGCGCTCTTTTTATAAAACAGAGTGCCCTGAACGACTTGAAGGCTTTTTCCATCACACACGACTGCACATTCGTTGAGGCGCTGACCAAACTTGAGTCCCTTCAGCCCTTTCAAAAAGCAAAAATCAAGCGGATTGTGCCGATGTTTGCAAAGCTGAGAACACTAAAGCCTGCAGCTGCCATTGATATGATTGAAAAAGATATGGGGTTCTCCGACTTTTTGAAAAAGCGGGGCAATGAAGGGAACGCCATTGAAAAAGGCTCGGACGATCTGAAAGATTTAAGAGTGCTTGCCAATAAATTTGATACGGTCCCAGAACTTCTGGAGCATGTCGAGCATATGACAGCCAAATCGAAAGAATGGAAACAAAAGCGGGACCCTCATGCCGTTCAGCTGATGACTGTTCACCGGGCGAAGGGTTTAGAATATGAACATGTCTATATTTTAGGAGCAGTAGACGGAGGCCTGCCGCATGATTTCGCGCTGGACTCCTTCCGAAAAGGCGATGAAAAGCCAATCGAAGAAGAACGCCGCTTAATGTATGTCGCAATGACACGTGCGAAATCTTCCCTGTCTGTATCAGTTCCTCAATACAGACGGGGTCGAAAAGCCATTCCATCACGCTTTATCAGAGGATTGATGGTTTAAGGTTCAGAAATCAGCAAATACCTCCAACCTCATAAATGGCCTCTCCAAATCTGGAGAGGCCATTTTCTTATTTCTTATTAATCATTTTAGAAATGGTTCCAAAGTCCATCTTCTCTTTTCCATTCACAATGCTGTTTACGATTTTGTCTTCCATTTCTTTATTAACGGGCTTATTGGCAATTTGGGAGACGCGGCGAATGACTCCGCGGACGGTTTGTTCATCTTTGAAATTGGCATTTTGAAGGGAGTTTGCTAGATCTAATACTTCCTTCATATTTACGCCTGTTTTCTTTTCAAGATTTTTAAAGAAGTGATTATCCATGTTTGTTGCCTCCTTTACGATGATATATTCTATGAAGCTCTTGATCTGTTGTGCCTATCTTATTTTAAAAATACTGCGTGCGAATGAAGTTTTCAGACTGCTTTATGATTTTTTCTCTGGCTGGAACCGTATTTTTTTCAAGACTGTTTTCTCATAGATTAATGGTTTTGATTAGAAATGCTGTCCGTTCCTTTCCGCTACAATCCACTATTGATATATAAACATTTGGTCTAAAAGGAACAACGTTTATAAAAAGGGCTTAAAAAAGGAAAGTACGGACACTAATGCCCGTACTTCCTATCCATTCGATTTCGTTATGCTTAGTTATAGAAAGAAGCACCCACGATGATCAATAAGATGAACAATACTACGATTAATACGAATGTTGAACCGTAGTAGCCGCCTTGGTAACCGCCGCCGTATCCACAATATCCGTAACCCATATCTTAGCCACCTCCTTCTGCCTTTCGTCTATACATCTTATGTCAGTTGTACCTGTTTGTTTGGACAGATTGAGTAGGTTAGTGCGGAAATTTAAGATTTTAGATGCTTTTCCTGTGCTTTCATCCATCTTTCCACTTCATTTGCCATCTGCTCCATACGCCCTTCAAATTTGCCGGCTGAGGAGTCCAGTGAATCTAAGTCCTTCTCTTTTTCGTTCATCCATTTCGAATGCTTTTCCTGGATCTCATCATGGCGGCCATAAAGCCCATCAAGAAACTTTTCGAATTCCCCGCTTAACTTTCCCAAGCCACTCACCTCTCTAAATACCTTATTCAACCACATCGCAGTTTGCCAATTTCATGAGGAAGAAAAAAACCCCCTGTGGAAACAGAGGATTTTTTCATATATTTAATGTATAACCCTATCCTTTAACAATCTTCTTTTTCTTGCCGCATCCGCAGCCTGCCTTCAGTGTATTGCCGGATGACTGCTTATATTGGGAAGACCCAAACACCACGACTGAATTTGAACTGGCGGATTTTGTTGATTTTTTATATTGCATCCTAATCCTCCCTTTCTGTTACTACTCATACAGTATGTTCATTACCAAAACTTTGACTTCAGCGAAAGAACTAATTACAAAAGCGGAGGCGCCTGGTTAGCGCAGGCAGACAGATAAGGATCCGGCAGTAAAGGCGCTTTTTGCCTTTACTGACGGATCCGTTCTGGCCGAGGAGTTAGGCGCCGCAGCTGGACACCGCGAAATGCGGAACCGACTGTTTAGACCCGACAGACAGATAAGAATTCACCTGAAAAGTCCGGTTTTGACTTTTTAGGGGAATTTGTTCTGGCCGAGGGGCTAGGAGGTGCAGCTGGACACCGCGAAATGCGGAATCGCCCGTTTAGCGCAGGCAGACACATAAGGATCCGCTCTGACGATTAATTGCTGCGATAAATAAATCTACATATAATACGAAAAACAGAAAAGAGAAGTTACTCCTTCTGCCCCCCATTATCTTTTGCTGCTTGACTTTTCAAGTTGCTCATAAACCATGAGTCAAACTTCTCTGCTGTTTCGTGCTCAGCTTTATCTATTTCATTGCTGCTTTTCGTGAGCAATTCAAATAGAACAAGATTTTCCCCTTCTAAACGCTTAAGCTTTTCTTTGAGAATGTTATTTTCCCTTCTAATTTCATTATATGTGCCATTCTCTTCATAATCGAGCAGCTGTGCTTTTGTATGCGAAAGCTCCCGCTGCAAATAGGCCATTCTCGCTTTAAGTGTCTTTACACTTTCCGTTTGCTGATTTGTCACTCTTTTCCTCTCCCTCCATATACTTAAATTATTCCCTTACTAATAAGAAATTCAGACTTCCTTGCATTTATGCAGGAAACTGACATTCACCTAAAATTCCGCTCTTATCACGGCACACAAATTGGGAAAAAACATACTATACATTAGTCCCGACACCTAATGTATCTGTTCATTAAAATGGACGGGAGAAATTAAGATAGGAGGAAAACAACAGTGAGTCATCATTCTCGTAAAGAAAAAGTTTGTATTAAGACGCGTAAAGTGTACGACTGGGTTACTCGTCCGGTAGATCTGCCATTAATCAGCGTTAATGACAAAGAACTAGATAAATTATTTGACTGCGGAGAAAAACATGATAAACATGATGATCTTTGTAAATTCTTAAAACACAAGGTGAGATCAGGCGATTTAACAGTAAATTGTTTCCTGAGTGATAAGGATGGCCGTAAAATTGATCCTAATTCAGGCAGCAGATCATTCCTTTGCCAGGAAATTTCGCCTTCTGATAAAAGAACAGATGTAAAAGTAAATCTTCCGCACGGCGATGAAGTGACATTGCAAAAAGTGAAAGTTCTTGTAAAAGGCTTCGTGACAGTTGAAGTTTTAGATGCAAACGACAACGTTCTATGTGAATCAAAGCCGATTCCATTCGCTACGGCACAAACTTTTATTCTTTGTGCACCAGAAGGTACAGAGCTTGATTGTCATATTAACTTCTTTGAATGCGACGCAACTTTAGTCTGCACAGACGTGTTCTCACAATTAGATGTATCCATTACATTCTGCTTAGATGTTCAAATGGAAGCTAATGTGAAACTTGAAGTGGAAGCTAAAATCTGCAGACCGCGTGATGAGCTGACAGAAGCAATCAACGCATGCGACAATAACAAATTCCCGCCGCAATGCCCGGATATCTTCCCAGTACACTAATACCTTTAAGATGGCTGCTGTAACATGCAGCCTCTTATTTTTTTGCTTTTTTATATAAACCAGTTGAAATGATTTTCAGTTGTTTCTCATACATATGCTTTAGGGAGTTCAGAAAGGAGCGGCAAAAGATGAAAAAGCAAGAAGGTCCTCATTCTGCAGAACGCCTCATTCAGCTTCAGCAGCAGATTCTGCATTACCGTTCTGAACTAAGCCGCATGCAGAAGCTTGTAAATGATGCAGAGAATCAGGTAAAAAAAGAAATCATCCGCAACCAGTATTTGCAGGAAAAATTAAATGAAGCTCTTCATACTCATACTGAACAATACGAAAAAGAAGTCTTTCAGCTTGAAAAAAAAGTACTTAAACTTGAAGTGGCCCTTGAAGAAGAAAAAAAACGCACAGCGGATATCCGAAAAAAAATGCTGATGCAGGAAGAACAAACAAAGCCAGCTGTTATTGAACCTGTTTTTCAAGTCAGCTCCTATTTCCAGGCGTCTATTTTCCTTCCTCAATCAGAAGATGACAATCTCTCTGTATTTGGAGATTTCATTATAAAAAATACAGGGAATCAGCCACTTCAGCAGCCGATTATCTGTATTCAAATTTCCCCGCTTCAATTCGGATCATTAAGCGGAAAAATCATTATGCAACGTAAAATGGATGACACCAAAATCTATGAGGATGCTCCAAGCAATCATTGGAAGCATGTTCATGAAAATTGGCGAGAGCGAATTCGCAGCGAAAATCAATACTGGCTTCAGCCAATAACCGAAACTCAAATCAATCCAAATGATGATCTTATTTTTTCAGGTTTCGAAATTTCCTTCCCTATACCCGGCAAACAGCCAATATCGGTAAAAGGATTTGTTTATACGAAGGAACTCCCTATGGGTGTTTCCTCACTCAATCATCTTTCTATCCAATAACAAACAAAATAGAAATGGATAAAAAGTTTCAAAAAAAAGAGTCTAGCAATAGACTCTTTTAAAATGTTAATTTTTCTATGATAGACTCAACGATTGCCGCACATCCTGCAATGGCCAATATAAGTATGAGAGGAGCTGCCTGATCTGTCATATATATATAGATAAAATACAAAAAGGCCGATGTCCAAATTCCCGTGCACCAGTAACAGCTGAGCAATTCACCAATCCATTTCTGCAGCCCCGTGCCCTTTATTTCAATGTAGGAAAGTTTACTTCCATCCGGCAATACTTCTTCTGCTTCCCTGTGGAAGGGCCTTCTGATAAATGCGGTTATTCTATCATAAACAAGCAATCTGGTAAGCCGGAAGCTCGCTAAAAACAGCAGGATAAAATCGATCCATCCAATCATACAGGTCTCCTTCTTCGCTTAGATAATGATACATTTTATGAAAGCATTCTTCGTTTATGACCGAAGTTAATGTTTACTGGTCAAATATCCATACTTTCTGGGGAGATGCAACATATACTGGTTAGTAAATCAAATTGAAGGAGGATCTTATGAGTAAATTACAATTTTCTGGTGAAGGCGGATCCACGCAGCCTGTCCAAGAGATACTGATCCAATTAACAGAAGGCACTGAAGTCAATGTACATGCCGGTGAGAAAATTTATTATGAAGCCTCTTTAATTTCTATAGATATTGAAGGTGAATGCGCCCACTTTATGATTGACCGTTTTTACGAGCACGGCGGATCACAAAAGTCTTTTTCTTTCAATGAAATTACAGGACTGGATCTGCCTGTATCTGAAAAGAACATTGAAGGGGAGGATGAATAAAGTGCGGACGTTAAAAGTTTTTCTAAAATGACAGGGGGAATGGATGCTTGTCAAAAAAAGAAATTGTCCCAGTTCAATATGTAAGGACATTAGAAGGCCACTATGCTCATCTGTTTTTATTCAGTGATAATCAAAAATATGTTGTAAAATTTCATCATGTTCGAAAATACCGCAAACGCGAAGTTGTCAATGAATGGCTTGCTGTTAAGCTTGCACAGCTTCTTGATCTGCCTGTATTAAACATGAAAATTGTTGACATGCCAATAGATTCCCTTGGAGATATACCTGCTTACCGTCACTCATCCTATAAAACAGGAAAACACCTTGCAATCCCGTTTCTTGAAAATGCTTTCTCTTACTCTGAACTTAGTGAACTTCCGCATAAAGATAATCTAGTAAACTTTAATAACCTCACAGGCATGCTAGTGTTCGATCAGTGGATAAATAACAATGACCGAAGCAGAACAAACCTCCTGTTCGAAAGGAATGAGTGCGGGGGTTATCATTTCTGGATGATTGACCACGGCAGATGCTTTCCGGGAATGTATGAATGGAACGAAGAAACACTCATTCAGGATCCCTTGTACCGGGTTAAAATGCCTGTATATAAATGGGCAAGTTCACTTGTTCGAGATCCCTCTCTGCTGTTTGCTTTCAGTGAAAAAATCATGACCATTAAGCAAGATCAAATTTGGAATGTACTCAAAGAAATACCTCCTGAATGGGATGTAACGGAGATTGAAAAAGAAAAAGTGCATGCGTTTTTAACTAGAGGACAGCTGAATGAACTGCCAAAATTGGTTATTGAAGCAAACAGCGAGTACTTCTGCACCTTTTGAGGTGTTTTTTTGTTGCGGCTGCAAACTTTAATGATTCCATGTCTTCCCTTACCTGCAGAAGAAATATAAAAAACGCAGCCATCACTCTGCGTTTCTGCACTCTAATTCTATTTGTTTTTTTACAAATCTTTCATACAGCTCATGCTGCCTTCTCAGCTGTTTTTTTAATTCGAACCTTTCCTCTATAACATATCTTGCAGCCTTTGAGTACTCGCTCCAAGCTTCAGGTGAACGGAGAAATGATTCGATTCCGTCAATAAGCTGCTGAATATTCCTTTCTTCAATTAAATAGCCTGTGCGCAGATGAGTAATCAGCTCAGGTATACCTGCATGTCTCGTTGATATGACCGGAAGCCCGATGGCCATCGCTTCTTTTAAAGCATTGGGAATTCCCTCAACATCTCCATTTTGTGCCGTTTCACTTGGCAAGCAAAAGAGATGTGCTTTTTGAAGTTCCGCAGCTATTTCAAACAAACTCATTTTCCCTAATAATGAAACGGATTGTGTTAACTCAAGTTCTTCAATCAGCTTTTGAAGAACAGGCCTCTCTTTGCCGCCTCCGATAATTTTCAGCTTGATTTGAGGATAATTTTTTTGAACTGTTTTAAATGCCTGAATAAGGGTTTCATGTCCTTTTTTTTGAACAAGCCTGCCGACTGAAATAAGGACGAATTCCCCATCACACGGTTTGGGGCGTTCTTTTAAAGGAAACAGATCAAGGTCAATTCCCCCGTACAGGACATTGATCTTGTCACTTGGAACCCCAAGCTTCAGCAGCTCATTTCCGAGATACTCACAGACCGGAACGAATAAGCTGTCATAATTCACAATCGAACGGTACCGGGAAAAATTTTTATTATAAAGCACTTCGCTTTGTGCTGAACCATCAGAACCGCGAATGCTCACTATAAAAGGCAGATTGTGCTGCATGGCAAGCGGAAAAACATCAACGGCATGTTTTCCGTGATGCGCATGGATGGCGACTACCTTCTGTTCTTTAAAAAACGCATCCAGGTCTGAAATCTCATTTATATTATAAAAAGATTCAATTGGAAAATCAGTGTCCTGTTTTCTCGGAAAAGGACCGATGACAATCGACCGGTAAAGCCCCTGATAAACCATTTGATTATATATAAAGCGCTGATTGATTTTCACGTCTTCCATTAAATAATGGGCAATTGTTTCCATCTGAGAAGATTCACTCCTCTGCTCATGGTAAAGATAAGGGTTCTTACCGTCCACTCGCTCTTCATTTTTTATGTTCTAGCCTATTCACAAGCTGCCCCGAAGGCAATTTGTCCTTTTTAAAACCTTCTTTTATGAGTTTTTTCTCAGATGCTGTAACCTTTCAGGCTTGTTTCATAATAGGCTATGGGAGATGGTGTTTAGAAAGGGGTTTCCACTATGAATGTTTGCGTGATTGGCGCTGGCTATGTTGGCTTAACAACTGCAGCCGTTCTCTCAGATATTGGTCATCACGTTGCATGCATCGATCAAGACACAAAAAAAATTGAATCGCTGCAGAACGGCTTTATGCCAATTTTTGAACCTGGTTTAGAAGATTGCATCCAGAAAAATAAAAGCAGGCTCCGCTTTACTGACGATCTTAAATCTTGCATAAACCAGGCAGAAATCATTATGATGGCAGTCGGCACACCGTCCCTTCCGGATGGCAGCTCAAACTTGAGCTTTCTCTATAAAGCGATGATTGATGTCATGGAACATCTTGATTCCTATAAAATAATCATGATAAAAAGTACGGTTCCTCCGGGGACTAATGCTGCGGTCCTGCAGTTCCTGAAAGATAAGGGGTATCAGCCGGAACTTTTTGATCTTGTATCAAATCCTGAATTTTTAAGAGAAGGATCGGCCCTTCATGATATGAAGTTTCCTGATCGGATTGTTTATGGCTTGGCAAATGAAAACGAGGATTTGCTTGGTCAGCTGAAAGAACTATACCGCGGGATAGAAGCTCCCGTTATTGTCACAAATTATGCTGGAGCAGAATTAATCAAATATGCTTCTAATGCTTTTTTGGCTGCTAAAATCAGTTTTATAAATGAAATTGCCCGGTTTTGTGAACAATTTGGAGCAGATGTGACGCATGTTGCTAAAGGGATCGGCCTGGATGCGCGGATTGGCCCCTCATTTTTGCAGGCAGGCATTGGGTACGGCGGTTCCTGTTTTCCAAAAGACATAAAATCATTAAATTTTACTGCTAAAGATCACGGACTTCAGCCTCTCATACTGGATGCTGTTCAATCTGTAAATTCTTCTCAAATGAACATCTATTTTGAAAAAATAAAAGCCATGTTTCAGGAGCTGTCCTCCATGAAAATTGCCGTACTTGGTATTGCCTTTAAACCGAATACAGATGACATCCGCGAATCTCCTGCTGTTGCACTTATCAAAAAACTTCATGAGTACGGGTGTACAGTTACTGCATACGATCCCAAAGCATCTCTGCCGGCAGACCTAAGAATGATTGTGCAGTCTGAGACTCCTGAAGATGCCATGCAAGACGCAGATCTAACTGTTGTGGCAACAGATTGGCAACAATTCATTGACCTCGACTGGAAACAGGCACGAAGTATCATGAAAGGCAGATCAGTAATTGACGCGAGAAATTGTCTGGATCCTGACATCATCAGAGCAGCTGATTTAATTTTTATTGGAGTTGGCCGCATATGAGAATTATTGTAACAGGCTGTGCCGGATTTATTGGCTCACACTTATGCGAAAAGCTTTTGGAGCAGGAAGAAAACACAGTAATCGGGATCGATTGCTTTATCGGTCCGACCCCCTCTTCTTTAAAAGATTTAAATATATACAGTTTGCTTGAGCACCCGCGCTTTCAGTTTATAAAAGACTCAATCATGAATATTGATTGTGAGGAGATTTTGCAAAATGCAGATGTTGTCTATCATCTGGCAGGCATTCCAGGTGTTAGAGCAAGCTGGGGCAAGGATTTTTTTCCATATACCGAAAATAACATTCTCGCCGCACAGCGTTTATTAGAGGCTGCTAAGTCTGTTAATCTGAAAAAGTTCATCTATGCTTCCACCTCGTCTATTTATGGATACAAACATGGAATGGTGCCTGAGGATGCCATGCCTGAGCCGCTCTCGCCTTACGGAGTAACAAAGCTTGCAGGCGAACACTTATGCTCGGTTTATCATCAGAACTTTGATGTTCCTGTTACGATTTTGCGTTATTTTACCGTATATGGGCCAAGACAGCGTCCAGATATGGCTTTTCATCGTTTTTTCAAACAAATTCTAACCGATCAGCCGCTCACATTATTCGGAGACGGCACTCAATCCCGTGACTTTACTTATATTGATGATTGTGTAAAAGGAACAGCGGCTGTGATGAATGCAGAGAATACGACCGGAAAGATTTTTAACATCGGGGGAAAAGAAAGAGCTGCCATTTATGAAATCATTAATGAAATGGAAAAAATCACCGGCAAAAAAGCTGTTATCCGCTATTTGGATGCAGCAATCGGCGAACCGAAACACACCCATGCAGATATCTCCCATGCATCCAGGGAATTAGGCTATTCACCTGATATTTCCTTGCGCGAAGGACTGATCAAAGAATTTGAATATATGAAAGTCATCCTAAAAGGAGAATCAATATGAATCTCGCTTTTATCTGCACAGAAAAACTGCCTGCACCTGCAGTTAAAGGAGGCGCCATTCAGCTAATGCTTGACGGAATCTCCCCTTATTTCAGCGAAAATTACAGGGTAACCGTTTATTCGATTACCGATCCACTTTTGCCGGAGAAAAACAGGGAGAACGGAATAACCTATATCCGGTTTCCGAGAGCTGGTTTTTCAGAGAATGTCGCATTGAATTTAAAAGAAAAATCATTCACTCACATCCACATTTTTAATCGCCCAAGTGAAGTTTGCAGATATAAAAAAGCTTCACCTGACAGCAAAATCATTTTAAGTCTTCATAATGATATGTTTACGACGAGAAAGCTTAGCCGTGAGGAAGCCTGTGAAGTCATTGATCACTGCGACAGCATCACAACTGTAAGTGAATACATTAAACGCACTGTTACCGTCCGGTATCCTCAAGCTGAACCAAAAACTCATGTCGTATATTCTGGAGTGGATATCACAAAATTTCACCCGCCCTGGTCTGTAAAGGGACAGGAAATAAGAGCTGAGCTGAGGAAAAAGTATGGTTTGGAGCAGCATCATAAAGTCATTCTTTTCATAGGCAGGTTAAGCAAAACGAAAGGTCCTGACCTCCTGATTAGATCCATGTACGAGATTATCAGACACGAACCAGATGCCGTTCTTGTCATCGTCGGCGGAAAATGGTTCAGTGAAAACGGAATGAATGATTATGTCAGACACCTGTACGAAATAGCTGAGCCCATTAAACATAATGTACACTTCACAAAATATATACCATCACCTGAAATTCCAAACATCCTCTTAATGGGTGACCTCCTTGTTTGCAGTTCACAATGGCACGAGCCTCTTGCAAGAATTCATTACGAAGCAATGGCAGCCGGCCTTCCCATACTTACAACAGATCGGGGCGGCAATGCTGAAGTCATATTTAATGATGTGAATGGCTGTGTTATCAAAGAATATGATCAGAAGGAGGCATTCGTTTCATTTATTACACGCCTTTTACAAAACACCAGTCTCTCTGAAAATTTCGCGAAAAACGGAAGAAATATGGTTGAAGAGAAATTCTCGTTTATTCATACAGCCAAAAAGCTTGAGCAAATCTATTTAAAATCTTAAAAGAACCAGCCCTAAGGCTGGTTCTTTCATCTTTATCAACTAGATAAAAATAACACGATTCGTTCTGCGGGATGAAACGATTTTTGATTTTCTCTTGCCGATTCCAATAAAAATCGTGTCGTCTTGAATACCGTAAAAATCAGAGTCTTCATCAATCAATTGCTCCATTAATTGATCGTAATTAAAGGCAGATTGATCATCCTGAACCGCTTCCATGACAGCAGGCTCAAAGACATCCGTTTTGATTGGAACAGCTGACGGCGCTGTAACTTCCGCAGAAACAGTTTCCCTTTTTACTGGAGCGAATGCCGTTTGATTCATTGCAGCATTCCGCCGGTTTCTTACAGGAAGCTCTACAAGCATAATATTCTCATTCTGAGGTTCAGGATGTTTTATTTTATACTGGGACAAAAACATCTCAGGATCTTCAAGCATGTTTTCGTACTCGGCAGAGCTCCAGCCCATTGGACCAGGCGGAGAAAAGGAAAAATCACCCAATTTTACGATTGGTATTTCATTGTGATCTTTTTTTGCCTCACTCATCTTTTACTCCCTCCTTTATGCTTTTATTTTGGAATAAAATTCATCAAAATCTGATAGAAATTTTTGCTTTGATTGTTCAACTGCGATAATGTTCTGAATCGCCCAAATGTATTTTTCATCTGACCATGACGTTTTTTGCCCTAAAAAATATTTGTGAACAATGGAACAGTATAAATGCGGAAATTTCAAATCTGTCCATAACACCCGGTATTGATCTTTTGTGAGGGGATTCGTTTGGTCATACTTTCTTAAGAGTTCGATGACAAGGTCATTATCCCACACTGACATTTTTTTCATGACTTTATTTAAAATAACTCTTAGATCCCTGGATGGCAGATCCGCTGTAATGGAATGAAGCTCTTTCATGGCAAGCCCTTCATCAAGCTCAATAAAACGGGCAAGCGTAAAGTCCTGCTGGCAAAACATTCTGGATTCCAGACATTGCAGCGACCACTTCTCATAATGCCCCTCATCGAGTTCTGCCAAAGCCTGTTTTCCGCGGAGAATCATTTCATCTATTGATTCAATCACCATTTTTGAAAATTGATCAGCCATCCACGTTTGTTCCATTTCAGGATCGATTACAGCAGGTGCCGGAAGATTATTTTCGAGGTCTGATTTTATGGCAAGCATTTTATTTCCTTCCAGTTCCTGCAGCTTCCAGCGGAATAACTTGTGCCATTTGCCAAGACGGCTTCTTTTTTTACTTGTTTCATGCGGCATGTATCCGCTTGATGCTTGATGAAACTTTCCTATAAACTCCATGATTTGCAGCATTTGACGCTTGTCATAATAAAGCACTTCTTTTCCTTCTTGCAGGTCATAAAGAACGTATGCCGAGTTCTCGGCGCCTACGCATATAGCTCCAGTTTTGGTGCGGTGAATGGCAGCAATTTGAAGACCATGTTCCTGTAAATGCTCATGTCCTTCTGCGATAAGCAGCATTCTCGCAGGCTTCATCACAACTCTTTTTAATATTTTTATCCCTTGCTCAGTTTCCACCCGCCAAGTCGTTCTTCCGCTTTTATTCGTTAATAGGGTTATTGACTGCACATCAAAAGGGTACAAGCTTAATATATTCATTTGAAGTTCATGCCGGCTTAGTTCTGTATCCACGATGTTCCACCCTTTCTATCTCCCATTTTCATAAACTCTCAATAAGTTTCCTGAAACCGTGTTCCAGCTGAATTCACGCTCTGCTTTTGACCTGCCGTACCTGCCCATTTCTTCTCTTTTTCCCGAGCTGTCAAGCATTGAGTTGATGGCTTCCGCATATGCCATTGGATCTTCAAAATTTTTGATGACTTTTCCGTTTCTGCCCTCATCAATAACCTCTGGATTCCCGCCTCGATTGCTTGTGATAATCGGCAGTCCGCAAGCCATTGCTTCATAATGAACACGCGCAAGCGGTTCTTGCCATTGCGATGAACAGACGAATATGTCTGACATGGCATAGAGCGTAGGAATATTTTTGGGCTGGACAAATTGAATGAACTGAACATTTTCAGGATACATCGCGCCGAGAGTGTATAAATGTCTGACGTAGTTGTTGACTTCATTGTCGCCAAACCATTTCGAACCAATAAAAATCATGACCGTATCAGGGTGCCTTTTTATAATTTCGGGCATTGCCTGTAAGAGGATGTGAGGTCCTTTTACTTTGCTTAATCGCCCTACAAATAAAATAACCTTCTGATTTCTCAGCTTCAGTTCAGAGCGTACCCGTTCCTTTAGCCTCCTGCCTTCAGACGTCCAGTCAGGAAAATAGGTTTGAAGGTCAACACCTGAATAAACGGTTCTCACCTTGCCTTTTGCCTCGGGAAATCGGTCTGTAATCGTCTTTCCGATATAATCGCTCACCGTTACAATCTGGGCGACAGCAGCAATGCAGGCCCTGCCCTCTTCATCCGTCATTTTATCATTGGCGAACATCTCATTGTGAACACTTAAAATCCATCTTGAACCTGGTGATTCTGCATGCAGAAGCGGAATCCATGCGGGCCTGTTGCAGAGGTGAATCACATCATACTTCGTATTTTTCACATGCTCAGCAAGCAAAGAAAGATAATCGCTTTCTGCAAACCGAATATAATGAACAGCATTTCTCGTTTCAGTCTCAGGAAGATCCGGATGCTGAATCGAGAGGATCGTCACTTCATGCTTTTGTGCAAGAAGAGGAGCAATAGAATCAAGATAGATTTGGATCGCTCCCCCTTTAATTGCAGGAACAGGCAGTTTTTCTGTTGCTATTAATGCAATCTTCATACGTTACCTCCATTCGTCTATAAAACCCTTATCTTAAAATACGGAAATAAGCGGAATGGTGTGCTTTCCCCATAGAAACTATTTAAAAAAAAGGCGTATTCATCACTTTTCAGCGGAATATTGCGTGTGATCATCCTGTGCGGATCATACTGATTAAAAATCTAAACAACAAATAAAGTTTACGAAAAGAGCCTAGGACAAAAAACGCACTATTTTCATAACCTATGAAGTAAAAGGATGGGATGGTGACGATATTGGCCGGAAAAATACTCTTTAACTCCTTCGATTATGAAGAAGAGATGGAATCAGAACTTGCAAAATCACCTGCGCGTGCGGATCAGAAAACAACGCATCAATATGATGTTCCAAAAGAAAAGAAACAAAAGGAAAAAAAAGAAGAGAAAGAGGAAGCAGAAGAAATTGGGTTTGTCATGACACCGGAAGAAGAAGCAAAGCTTGTAAAGCTTGCTGAATATATTATTGGAAGCTGGGATATCTCTGTTGACCGGATTGAAGTCATTCAAGGCGGGCAAATGGCCCTCGTATGGAAAATTCACACGAGCAGCGGACCCGTCTGTTTAAAGCGGATACACCGCCCTGAAAAGAAAGCATTATTCTCCATTAATGCTCAAAATTACTTAGCAGAAAAAGGCGCAAGAGTACCAGGAATTATCCGGAACAAGCAAAACCAATTATTTACTAAGCAAGGGCCATATTTATTCGTTCTCTATGATTGGATTGAAGGCGGGGTTTTCGATTTAGCCGTTGATCCTGATCTGGAATTTGTCATGAAAGGACTGGCTGAATTCCACTTGTGGTCAGAAGGATACCATCCGCCGGAAGGCATTCCAGTGTTTAAAAAACTTGGACGCTGGCCAAATCACTACATCAAAAGGTGTCAGCAGATGGAATCATGGAAGCATATAGCAAGAACCACGCCCGATAATCCCTTTTCGCAATTGTATCTACAGGAGATCGATTATTTTATAGATCAAGGAAGACAGACTCTAGAACGTCTGATGAATTCTAAATATGTCCCTTGGATCACAGAGCAAGCAGCAAATCCTACACTTTGCCACCAGGATTACGGTGCTGGGAATACCGTACTTGGAAATGACGGCAAGATCTGGGTCATCGACCTCGACACGGTCTCATACGACCTGCCGATCCGTGACCTCCGGAAGATGATCATTCCATTGCTGGATACAACAGGCGAGTGGGATGAAGCAAGATTCCAATTAATGATGAACGCATATGAAAGCGTCAATCCGTTAACATCCGAACAAAAAGAAGTGATGTATATTGACATGCTTTTCCCTTATGAAATGTACGATATTGCACGGGAAAAATTCGTCAGAAAGACTGATATGTTTCCAGAAGAGCTGGCTCAGGCATTCGAATATGAAAGAATCAAAGAAACGCAATTAAATTCCATGATCAAATCGAATTAAATCGAGAAAACTCATACGCTGTGTATGAGTTTTTTTGAAATGCCGCTGATGAGTGCTTGCTGTATAATCATGGGGTTACCTCTTCATTGGCGTGTTCTTTTCACATTAATTCGCGGGCTTTTGGATTTAATTGGCGGCCTTTCCAAATTAATTCGTGTGCTTTTGGATTTAATTGGAGGGCTTTCTAAATTAATTCATGTGCTTTTGGATTAAATTCGCGGGCTTTCTAAATTATTTCGCGCGGATTAAGATTTCCTTCAACCTGAATGTGAACAAAATCAGATTGAACATTCAAACAGAACCGGTATACACAATACAAAAAAGTGCCCATTCGGACACTTCTCATAAACCTTTTAAATATATGGCCTTTATTTCTTCCAGCGGAACTTTTTCACCGTTTATCGTCACACAATTATCCTTGTATTCTGTTACTTTGCCTATGTGGGTTTTTACGTTCGTTGAGATGCTGCAGTTCAGGCTTGAAAGACGGTCAGGCAAATGAAGCAGAAGCTGAATTTTATCCGGTATCGACAAGTCATTAAAGGAATGCAGAGGCTTTGTCAATTTGCCTTCTTTTTGGACCGCTGCCTCAGGCTTCACTTCCTCGCTTAAAACAGCTTCCTCAGGTGCAGCTGCTGTTTCGGCCGGCAGCACTCTTTTTACGACATATGTTTTTTGCATGGATGTTAACACAGGTTCAAATTCCGGCTGAACGATATACAGCAGCGGAGGATTCTTAACAGATTGATGCTTTTTCACAGACGTCCCTCCTCATGTTCGTGTTCTACAAAGAAGTATATGCGGAGAGATTAGTTTTATGATGAGAGAGTGTTAAAGAGATATTTTCATAAATTTGCTGACGTCTTTGAACCCCATTTGTTCGTAAAGTTTCATTGCTTTCTGGTTATGTGCATACACATTCAGCTTGACATCACTGTACCCGTTTTGTTTGAACTCCTTTAATGCTTCCTCCATCAACAGCTTGGAGTAGCCCTTGCCTCTGTATGATCCTTTTACATATAAATCATTAATCCAGCCTATTTCATCGCCTGTCAGGAAATCGAATGCTTTATCAATCATAATCCAGCCAATCAATGTGCTTTCGTCCATCAGGCAAACAAAATATGCCTGATATTTAGCGGAGTGTTCGTAGGCTTCAATCATTTTTTCCTTATTATCGTCTGAAACGTGGTTTGTTGCTTCTCTGCGGTTTTCTCCCGCTAATTCATATATTTCTTCTAATTCGGCTGATTCAGCCAGTTTAAATGTTACTCCCTTCATCGGTCACAGCCCTTTTTTATCATCTGTCACCTTTGCTTCCAAAGCTTTTTTCATATGCTGAAGATGATCTCCATCTTCTTTTTTCATAATCTTCACAAATACCGGCTTTATGAGTTTCATTGTGAACTTTTTGGCATTGATTTCACATTCAAAACGGATTGTCGTCTGATTTCCTGATGATGAAAACGTGTAATGATAAATAGCTTCCATCCCGTTCATTTCACTTTTAACGGAGTACTTTGAGCTCGGAACAAATTCTGTAAACTCAATAATCGCTGATGCTTCCTTTCCCCTTATTTCACGGGTTTCCCTGTATTTCGTGCCTGCCTGGACCGGGCCCTCCGTCAGCTTTTCGACTTTCTTCACATTTTGCATAAACAATGGGGCATTTTCAACATTTGACGCAAATTTGAATACTTGGTCAAGCGGTGCATCGACAGTAACCTGATCTTGAAATTCACTCATGCTAATACCACTCCTCCTTATAATTAGGATTTCATTCCTTATCCATATTTTATCAGAATAGGGGTGGTCACATGGACAGGGAGCAAATTTATTTTTTTCGAAAAAAATCGCAACTTTGGAAGGTAGATGATTCTTTGGAATACGGTTTATTCTGAAATTGTGGAATCATACGGGGGCTTTGGTTCCACTATTCACATTCCATCATGTAATTGTGGAATCATTCAGGCGCTTTGATTCCACTATTCACGCTCCTTCATGAAATTGTGGAATCATACTGGGGCTTTGGTTCCACTATTCACGCTCCTTTATAAAATTGTGGAATTATCCAGGCTTTTGATTCCACTATTCACCCTTCTTCATGAAATTGTGGAATCATCCAGGCCTTTGATTCCACTATTCACGCTTCCCCATGAAATTGGGGAATCATCTAGGCTTTTGATTCCACTATTCGCCCTCCTTCATGAAATTGGGGAATCATCCAGGCTTTTGATTCCACTATTCACGCTCCTTCATAAAATTGTGGAATCATCCTGGGGCTTTGGTTCCACTATTCGCGCTTCTTCATAAAATTGTGGAATCATACGGGGCTTTGGTTCCACTATTCGCGCTCCTTTATAAAATTGTGGAATTATCCAGGCTTTTGATTCCACTATTCACCATCCTTCATGAAATTGGGGAATCATCCAGGCCTTTGATTCCACTATTCACGCTCCCTCATGAAATTGGGGAATCATCCAGGCTTTTGATTCCACTATTCACGCTCCTTCATGAAATTGTGGAATCATCCAGCCCTTTGATTCCACTATTCACGCTCCTTTATAAAATTGTGGAATCATCCAGGCTTTTGATTCCACTATTCACGCTCCTTCATGAAATTGGGGAATCATCCACGCTTTTGATTCCACTATTCACGCTCCCTCATGAAATTGGGGAATCATCCAGGCTTTTGATTCCACTATTCACGCTCCTTCATGAAATTGTGGAATCATCCAGCCCTTTGATTCCACTATTCACGCTTCTTCATAAAATTGTGGAATTATCCAGGCTTTTGATTCCACTATTCACCCTTCTTCATGAAATTGTGGAATCATCCAGCCCTTTGATTCCACTATTCGCCCTCCCTCATGAAATTGGGGAATCATCCAAGCTTTTAATTCCACTATTCACGCTCCCTCATGAAATAGTGGAATCATCCAGCCCTTTGATTCCACTATTCACCCTCCTTCATAAATTTGGGGAATCATACAAACCCTTCGAGCTCACTAAACATTCTCAATCTAAGTGAAAAGGAATCATAGCTTAGCCCATACTCTCCTCCAACAACAAAAAAACGGGAACAAATTGCTCTGCAATTCATTCCCGTTTCTTCTTTTTTCTCAAGGCTTAGATTAACCTAAAATATGATAGCCAGAGTCTACATGAAGATTTTCGCCAGTCATGCCTCTTGCAAGGTCACTGAATAAGAACAGGGCTGTATCTCCAACTTCTTCTGGTGTTGTTGTGCGGCGCAGCGGCGCGCGTTCTTCGATATCTTTCAGGATCGAGTTGAAATCGCTGATTCCTTTTGCAGAAAGCGTACGGATTGGGCCGGCAGAAATGGAATTCACGCGGATGCCGTCTTTTCCTAAATCGCTTGCCAGGTATCTCACACTTGCATCAAGTGATGCCTTAGCAACTCCCATCACGTTGTAGTTAGGAAGGACTCTTTCTCCGCCAAGATATGTGAGTGTCACGATGCTTCCGCCCTCTGTCATTAAGCCTCTTGCAGCTTTTGCGACAGCTGTCAGTGAATAAGAACTGATATTGTGAGCAAGCAAAAATCCTTCGCGCGTTGTATTCATGTACTCTCCGCTCAGTTCTTCCTTATGGGCAAACGCGATGCAATGGGCGATACCGTGAATAACGCCGACTTCCTTTTTAATTGCTTCAAAACATGTGTCAATTTCAGCATCATTCGTTACATCACATGGAAGAACAATGGAATCATTGCGGTCAAGCGTTTCAACTAGATCACGCACTGATTTTTCAAGGCGCTCACCTGCATATGTAAAGATTAGACGCGCTCCCGCCGAGTGAAGAGAACGGGCAATTCCCCAGGCAATGCTTCGTTTGTTAGCGACGCCCATTACGACTACATTGCGTCCAGTTAATGATAAATTCATTTGGAATCCTCCTAATTAATACATGTTATTAGTACCTGGTTATAATTATATCATGCTATTTGCTTATTTTCTAGAGCACTGCCGGATTTCATCGATAAACCTGAATCATCACAGCTATTTAAAAGAGCATTTTTAGTCCCGTTAAAACAATTCCGATGAAAAATCCGCATACTGCACCGTTCACCCGAATCCACTGTAAATCTTTCCCGACATTATTTTCAATCATATCAATTAATTTTTCATCGTCAAGCTTGTTTAAATTCTCTTCGACAAGTTTGCCGATTTTGGAATGGTTTTTTTCGATAAAAAGAGTGATTTGTTCTTGTATTTTGCTCTCGATAGCATCTGTTTTTTCTTTATCTGCACTGATTTTCCCGATTAATTGATCAGCAAAAGGCATAAGATGGCCGTCCATAAATGAACCTTCTTCAATAAAGGTTATTGTTTTTATTTGCGTCTTCTTTAAGATTGTCATCAGTTTTTCAGAAGGATCCCACTCTGAAATCACACGGTCTACTTCCTCCAGCAAAGCATGGTTTTCCTGAATGCCGAGCAATTCTTTTCGAACGCGCTCAAGGATGGCCTGCCGGTATTCACTTTCAGGATTCCGCAAACCGCCAATTACATTCAGAATAATATCCTGGAGAATTTTCCCCAGTTTTTCTTCGTTTACAATATTCCGGAAGGATTTAATGGCAAATTGCAAAAAACCATCGGCCTGTCCATTATCAATGGCCCTCATCGCAAACCTGCCAAACTCCTCCCGCTGATCGCGTCTTGACGCCCACTCCTCAGCTTTCATCAGGAAATAATCCAGGCTTTTCTCATCATATTTCCGTTCAAGCACCTGATGGATGAGCGCTTTAAGGAGATTCAATACTTCATCAGATGTTAAATAACCTTTCAGCTGCTTCTGGATAAGGGGAGCAAGTTTTTCAAAATCCACACTTTCAATCATTTGGATCATGAGCGATTTCATTGTTTTTTTGAAAGAATCAGAATGAACCTCTTTTTCAAGGATAGGCAGCAGTTTTTCTGTCAAGTTTATTTGTGATAATTTCGTTTGAATACTGTTCTTTGACAGCCAGTCATTTTCGATTGTGTTAACCAGTGCCCTGATCATCCTGTTGCGATTCTTTGGCAATAATGCGGTGTGCGGGATAGGCAAGCCGAATGGGTGTCTGAATAACGCTGTAACTGCAAACCAGTCTGCTAACCCGCCGACAAGTCCGGCTTCAAATCCTCCCTGCAGAAATTCTCCAGCAACAGATCCCTGAAAAGGGATTGTTGCGGCAAACCCCGCTCCCATGACAGCTAGTGATATTCCAGCTAAATTCTTAGATTTATTAGACATGTTCTACCTTCAATCTTTATAAAATAATTGTTAAGTCCATGCTAGTCTAAAACAAGAAAGAAATCCAATAAATCTATGTCATAATCCAGAAAAAAACTGGCCTGTATTGGCCAGTTTTCTTTCATGTATTCTAAACTTGTTATCCTAAATAGCGCTGATAAATTTTCCTTGCTTCCGCTATATCTTTTGTTCCATGTATCAGTGCCCGGCCGTCACGGAAGACGACGATTCTGTGCTGCTCCGTCTGAAATGAAAGTAAATACGGATTTGCCGTGATTTCTGCAGCAGCTCTTCCAAGTGTTTTTGCAAGCTCCTTAAAGTTCATTTCTTTTGAGACTGAAGGTCTAATTTGAACCGTATCTCTGCCGCATAGAACCGACATTTTCACACTATTAGTGCGTGATAAAAACGGATAGACGGCAGATTCGCCGCATGATGGACAAGCTGAATCTTTCAGTGCATGGACTTTTATTTGCGAAAATTGATTTCTCCAAACATCAAACGACAGCAGTTCTTTTCTCAGCTGATCTGCAGCGCCTGTTAACAATTTCAGCACTTCCCCTGTTTGATAAGAGGCAACCATTTGGACAGCAGGACTGATAATCCCCACTGTATCGCATGTTTGACCTTCCATTGGAATTTGCTTCAAAAGGCAGTTCAGACAAGGCGAAAGACCTGGCAAAATCGTATAAGTCAGGCCATAGCTTCCGACACATGCCCCGTAGATCCAAGGAATGCCCTGCTTAAGAGCTGCATCATTGATCACAAGCCGCGTTTCAAAATTATCTGTTGCATCAACAATAACATCTGCATTCTGACTAAATTCAAGAATATTCTCAGCCGTCACATCTTCAATGACCGCGCTGATTTCTACTTCATGATTAATCTGTGATAGTCTTTGTTTGGCAGCTGCTGCTTTAGGAAGACGCAAATTCGCATCTTCTTCTGTATAGAGCTGCTGCCGCTGCAAGTTGCTCCATTCAACGTAGTCACGGTCTACTATCGTCAGTGTGCCGACGCCCGCACGTACAAGCATTTCTGCATTTGCCGTCCCAAGAGCCCCCGCACCAATAATGAGGACATGACCATTTCGAATGTTCTTCTGCCCTGCTTCTCCTATTGGAGAAAATAAGATTTGCCTAGAGTACCGTTCCATTTAGGATGTTATCATTCCTTCGTTCGGGCTGCTTGCAGATGCATAGGTTTTGACCGGTATTCTGCCTGCTTCATAGCTTAACCTTCCTGCTTCAATAGCAAGCTTCATAGCTTCTGCCATTTTAACAGGATTGCCTGCAGCAGAAACGGCGGTGTTTAACAAAACACCATCCGCTCCAAGCTCCATCGCTTTTGCTGCATCAGCAGCTGCTCCAATACCTGCATCCACAATTACCGGCAGATTCGTTTGTTCAATTATAAAAGATAGATTAAGAGGATTGATAATGCCCTGACCTGAACCGATCGGCGATGCGCCAGGCATAATGGCATGAACACCTGTTTCTTCAAGCCTTCTTGCTAGCACGACATCATCGGACGTGTAAGGAAGCACTATAAACCCTTCCTTGACGAGCTCCTCACTTGCTTTTAAGGTTTCTACAGGATCGGGCAGCAGTGTCTTCGCACACCCAATCACTTCTACTTTTATCATATCACATAACCCTGATGCCTTAGCGAGCTTGGCGATTCTGACTGCTTCTTCCGCCGTTTTCGCACCGGCTGTGTTCGGCAGAAGCGTGTAGCGTGAAAGATCAAGCTCCTCTAGAAAATTAGGCTGAGACGGTTCAAAAAGATTCATCCTTCTTACCGCAAACGTTAAAATATCAGCTTCAGCCGCTCGTACTGCTTCTTTTTGAATGTCATAAGACGGATACTTTCCCGTTCCAAGCAGCAATCTCGATTGAAACGTTTTTCCTGCGATTGTCAGCATTTTTTATCCTCCTCCTACAAAATGAACGATTTCAAGAACATCCCCGTCATTGATAACCGTTTTTGCGTATTCTTCTTTGGCAATAATTTCTGAATTATGTTCAACAATGACGATTTTATTACTTACTTTATAAAAAGCCAGCAAATCTTGAACCGTGCGAACAGATGACTGCAGAGCGACCATGCTCCCATTCACTTTCAGCGTCATAATCTCACCTCTAGTTCACGGTCCATTCTAAATTCATGAACGTATTCTTTATTTACATGTTTATTAAAAAATAAATCGCAGATCATTTCACCAGTTTTCGGAGCAAGAAGGATGCCATTCCGGAAATGACCTGTTGCCACAAAAAGGTTCGGCATGCCCAAATGCTTGAAAATAAATGGCTTTCCGTCTGCTGTTTTAGGTCTTAATCCAGCCCATGCGTGATGAAAACTGGCCTTTTCAATTGCCGGCATCATTTTCACCGCTTTATTCATGAGGGCTGCAATCCCTTGAACGGAAGGCTCTGTATTCCACGTATCTTCTCTCATCGTTGCGCCAATTACAATTCTTCCGTCAAGCTTTGGCACAAGATAACAGCTTTCATGAAAAACAGTAGATGATAGTTTTCCCTCTTTTAAAGTCACAGACAAACACTCGCCTTTAACGGGATAAACAGAGGTATTCCGGGCGAAATCCTTTAAGTATCTGGTGCTCCATGTACCATTTGCAAGAATTAGAGCTTCGCAAAAAAAGAGATCTTGAGGCGTTTCAATTTCATAATGGGAGTGTTCAATTCTGTTGATATTATAAACTGGTGTGTTTTCAAAAACCTTTCCGTTCATGAGCTGAATTGCTTTTGTTAAGGCTTTGCAAAGAGCAGCGGGATTAACCTGGCCGTCTTTTTCAATTTTAAGAGCCCCGTATATGGCATCCGATATGCCTTCTTCATTCCTTAGAACTTTTTCTTTAGAATGCCATTCAACATCTGGTTCTTCTGCTGCTCTTTTTTTCAAAGCATCCGCTTCTTCTTCTGAAATTGCCAGTTTGTACATTCCATTGTACTGCAGCTGTATGTCGATTCCGGTCTTCAGCAGCAACTCATGAGCTAATTCCGGATAAAGCGCCTGGCTATCTTTCGCAAACCTGAAAAAAGCATCATCCTTTTTTGTTTCAGTATGGGCGCCAAGCATTCCGGCAGCAGCACTGGATGCGCCGCTGCCTGTTTTCCCGCTTTCAAACACAGCTACGCGGATGCCTGCTTTCGCTAAAAAATAGGCTGAGGCAAGCCCGATGACGCCCCCGCCGATAATACCGGCATCAAATAAAGGTTTCAATCGCCCATTCCCCCTCTTAATAGTTCTGCAATCTCAAGTGCAGCATGATAAGGATGATCGGATGAAAAAACGCAGGACATCACGGCTGCTCCTTCAATCTTTAAATCTCTTATTTCTGGAATGACAGCGGGGGTGATTCCCCCAATTGCAATGACAGGAATGCTGACAGATTCAGCTATTTCCTTTAATGCACCAATCCCTCTTGCTTTTAAACCTTCTTTAGATGATGTCTGAAATACATGGCCAAAAAGGAGACGGTCTGCCCCATTTTCAGCACAATAGATTGCTTCAGCAGCAGAGTGCACAGAACAGCCCGCCACAAGGTGCGGAAACCTCTGTTTCACCAGTTTCACATCAAAACTGTGAGATGGGAGCTGAACCTGATGCAAACCAGAAAGAAGAGCTGCATCCACACGGTCATTCATTATAAGCTTTGATTTCGGCACCCCATTTCGATGGAGAGCTTCAACCAGCTCTATCAGTTCACAAGCTGATTTATTTCTTTCTCTAATATGAATGGCATCGGCAACTGTATGTATGTCTGTGATGATTTTTATGAGCTCTGCTATATTACGGCGGCCTTCTGTCACAAGATGCAATTTCACTTTTGCATCTGCACCGTTTCTGACTCATCCCACGCTTCCATTTTTTCCGCCATGTCCCAGAAACGATATTCATACATCGAACTGATGAGGAAGTTTTCTTTCATCATTTTTCTTTCGTGATCGCTTGCAAGCAGCGCAAGCTCGTCAAATCGTGCAATCTGTTCAAGAACCAGCTCTTTAAACCAGTCACCGTGATAAGTCGCGATCCATTTTTCATAAACATCATCACCCGGCTTGCAATCTTTCAGATGCTCACCGACTTCATAATAGAGCCAGTAACAAGGAAGTAATGCGGCAATGATTTCGCCAAGATTTCCTGTCGCAACGGAACGGTACATATGAGAGGTGTAAGCATACGCAGTTGGAGATGGCTTAAATTCTTCCCTTTCCCTCTCTGTAATGCCAAGCAGGACTGAAAATTGCTGATGCAAAGAGAGCTCCGCTTCATACGTTCCCTGTGAATGAACGGACATTCGGTAGGTAGTATGCAAATCAGGCGCCATTGCCCCTGCAAAAGCCTGCACTTTTGCAAAGTGCGTCAAGTAATATGAATCCTGCATCACATAATATTTAAATTTATCCTTTGAAAGGGTTCCATCGCCAATTCCTTTTACGAAAGGATGTTCAAAGCTTCCTTCCCACCATTTATTTGCATACTCCCGGCATTCTTTTGAAAATGACATGTTTTGTTCCTCCTCTTTTTTAAGTGCGAAAACGGCAAAAAACCACTTTTCGCATAGAAAAGTGGTGTATGAATAGGCCTTTACACCACTTCCCTACGCTGGTTTTAGCCAGATCAGGTTCTGAGGGTCTTGAAGGCAAACTTCAATCTCAGCCCTTCTGACAGGGCTCCCCTAGCGGTAGTTCATATATAATTTTAGAAATATTTACATGTACATCATATCATGATGAAAGAAACTTTCAAGTCAAAACTTTCAGCTTTTATGGAATTCAAGCTCTTGTCTGAGCTCATCGACATATTCAGCAGATCCAGTCAGGATCAGCAGATCTCCGCGTTTAAGCTCTGTATCGCCGTGCGGCACAATCGATTCATTTTCCCTGAAAATACGGACAAAGATAACGTCGCCGGTAAAGGGAAAGCTGCGCAGCACCATGCCATCGTAACGTCTGTTGTTCATTTTAATCTGATACAGCGCCGAATCGTTATGAGTCAGAATTTTCATGATGCCAGGAGCTTCAATCAGTGCTCTGAGCAGAGTTTTTGTAGATAACAGGACAGAGAAGACATCAATACCCTTGACTCTAAGCTGTTCATCCAATAATGGTGACGAAATGCTTGCTATCACGCGGTCCACTTCAAGCTCTTTCGCAAATAAGGAAATTTCCGCATTCGCATCTTCATCTCCCGTAGCGGCTATCAGGATATCTGCATTGAAAACATCTTTTGACTGAAGAGTTTCAATTGAATAATTTTCAAGGTCCTCAATCTGAAAAAGGGATTCAGCGATCTGCAGTTCATTTTTATCGATATGAGTATGATACACCGTTGTATCATACAGCTTCGGATTTAACTCGCGCGTTACCGGAAGTGTCATCTGATTGGCTCCAATGAAAGCAACCTTCAGCTTCTTTTGGGCAGACAGCTGTACAGGGAAAAGCTTCTTAAACCCGATTGGAGTAAAGATACTCGTCAGGACCGCTGTTAAAATGAGCGCCCCGGACATTTGCGCATCAATCACATTCACTCTTTCTCCAATAGTAGCTGCCGCAATAACAAGAGATAATGTTGATGTCAGCAAAAAGCCAGATGCCAGCGTGGTCTTTGTGTCATACCATCTCTTCAGTAAATAGATCGGCACAATTTTAGAGATCAGCAAAGCGATAAACAGCAAGGGAATCAGCATTAGAATCTTAGAATCTTTAAACAGCGACCATATGTCAAGTTCGACACCCACCATGACAAAGAAAATCGGAATCAAAAAGCCGTATCCGAAGGAATCCATTTTATGAACCATTTCTTTGTTCGGTGAAAGCAGCGAGACAAGAACCCCCGCCAAGAAAGCACCTAATATATTTTCAGCTCCGATTGTTTCTGATAGAGCTACAAGGACAACAATCAGGGTGAAAATCGCTCTAGTCCCAATTTGAATCGTGCCTTTTGACAGAGTTTCAATAAACGACCTGCTTTGAAAAGTTTTTCCGAGGAAATATAAAGCAATTCCAGCGCCAAATAAAACTAAAAGCAGCCACGTATTCGTATTTTCACCGCCATAAATCGATGCAAAGACAGCAAGCAGAATCATCGTCACTAAATCGGCGATAACTGCAACAAGCAAAATAATTTGTCCAATGTTGGATTTCATTATGCCCGCATCCTTCAGAGTAGGAACGACCACACCGAGAGATATCGTGGAAATAATGAGTGTCATCAAGAAGGCATTTTCGATAAAACCAAGGAAAACAAACAAATACGATAGGAACAGAGACAAAATAAAGATGCCGACAAAAACAAGGAATGAAACGGCAAACGTATTTGGCGCCTCTTTTCCGCTCGGAAGCTTTTCTTTTTTCCGGCCGCCGATAAAAGCGGTGAAATCAATTTCAAGTCCGCTTAAAAACATAAGAAAAATAAATCCGAGCATGGACAGTGTTTCAAGCCACATATCCTCCTGGACCAGATTAAATCCGCTTTGACCGATAATGATTCCCATAATAATCTCGGCCACTACAACAGGCATGACTTTAATTTTAAAGCGATGCAGCAGGAGAGGGGTTATAAAAGCGGCTAATAATACGATTACAAGTGATGAAAAAGATGCTCCATGCACAGTATTTCCCTCCTATCCTGAATCTAGATTAAATATTGCATGAACAAAGTTGCCATCCCAAAATAGATAAGAATGGAAATAATATCATTAATTGTTGTAATAAAAGGGCCTGATGCCACGGCAGGGTCAACCTTCAGCCGGTGCATCACAAGCGGGACAAACGCCCCGGCGATTGTCGCAACAGTCAAGGTTGCAAGAATGGAGATGCCAACCAGAAGTCCTAAAAAGAAATCATGCTTCCAGAAATAAACGACTCCAATCACAAGAAATCCGCACACTGCGCCATTTATGATTCCTGTACCAGCTTCTCTGGCAATAATTTTTAAATTGCCGCCCTCTTCAAGATCACCCATTGCAATTCTTCTGACGGCAACTGCAAGTGCCTGCGTCCCAGTATTCCCTGCCATTCCAGCAATAAGAGGAATAAATACAGCAAGAATGGCAACTTTATCAAGTGTTTCTTCAAACTGTCCTATTAAATTAGCGGTTAACATTCCGAGAAATAATAAAATAACCAGCCATGGCAATCTTTTTTTGGCCGCTGACAGGGGCCCCCTGTCGATAGAATCCACATCTGATACCGCTGCAAGCTTTGAATAGTCGTCAGATGCTTCTTCATCGATAACATCGACGATATCATCAACCGTAATAATTCCCAAAAGATGATTCTGAAAATCAACTACAGGCAGAGCAAGGAAATTATAGTCTCTCATTTTTCTTGCAACATCTTCTTGATCTTCGCCGACGGATACAGAAAATACCCGTTCGCTCATAATTTCGCCAATCATGAGATCATCGTCGCTGACGATTAAATCCCGCAGTGAGATTACGCCTACAAGATGCTTATCTTCATCGATGACATAAAGATAGTAAATCGTCTCAGCGTCTGGTGCTTCATGCTTTAAAATATGCATGGCAGATTTAACGGTTTGATTGGCAATAATGGCGATGAATTCAGTCGTCATGATACTTCCTGCTGTAAATTCTTCGTAATGCAGGAGTTCACGGATTTCCTGTGCAGCTTCATCATCCATGATGGTCAGATAGCTTGCTACCTGATCTTTATTCAGTTCATTAAGTACATCTACCGCATCATCCGCGTACATGTGCTCAAGCATTTGGGATGCAAAGCGCGGATCCATTTCGGATAGGTACATTTCGTAATTGTACTCTTCGTCTTCTATATTCTCAAAAAGAGCAGCCATTTCTTCAGGAGACAAGTAATGATAAAGCTTTGTCCGTTCCTCCTGCTCAAGCTTGACAAAAATTTTCGCCTGATCGTATGGATGCTGCTCCAAAAACATGGAACGAAACCCTTCAAAGTCTTCATTCTCCAAGGAGGTTACTAATTTAGCTGTTTCCATCTCCAGTTTTTCTCTTTCATCTGACATCAAGAGTCTCCTCCTTCCCCGACACGTTCCTATATTAAAGCCAAGACATCGAAATGTCATCAAATTGTGATACATTTTATACACGTGTATAAAACATGCATGGCACTAGTGTTTGCGCTCTGTACAGACGTTTTTTCCTTGTGATAAGGTAGCATGTTTTGCGATGTTTTACAAATGAATCCTTTGCAAATTCATCAATTTTCGCTAAGATTGATTAGTGAAACTTCAATCAGAGGGAGTTTATTCACCTCTGATTATTGTTTCAGAATTAAAAAAATGATTTTCTTACATTCTTAGTTTTTTTATAGAAAGGGATCCATTATGAACACAGATAAATCCCCACAGCAGCAGTTAGACTACACACTTATTTTTATTATGTTTTTAATGGCGCTGACCAGTGCCATTGCGATAAGCAGTGCCCAACCTACTCTACCCGAAAAATTGCAGAATATAAACTTTGCCTTTCTTCAGCTTAGATGGTACATCATCGGAATTATCGCAGTTATTGGAACAATGGTCATTGATTTTGACCGGTTCAAACAGCTCTCATGGTATTTATATGGATTTGGGATGGTTTTGCTATTAGGGCTTGAAGTCCTGCCGCCGCCGCTTGTAGAGCCGATTAAAGGCGCAAGAAGCTGGTACACTCTCCCTGGTATAGGTAATTTCCAGCCTTCAGAACTTATGAAAATATTTATGATTATTGTCCTGAGCAAAATTATCACAGATCATCGCGAAAAATACGCCACCAACACGGTCAGAGATGACTTGTTCCTTTTAGGTAAAGTATTTGCAGCAGCGGCACCTCCCATACTTCTGCTGATGAGACAGCCTGATACCGGGATGACAATGGTCTTTTGTGCCATTATCGGATCGTTAATTATTGTTTCAGGTGTTAAATGGAAACTCATTCTCAGTTTTATTTTATCCGGTGCCGGAGTGGCAGCTATAGGCGTTTTTATTTTTTTCACCTTTCCGGATTTCTTCAACAAGTACATTCTAGACACTAATTCTTACAAACTGGATCGAATTTATGGCTGGCTTAATCCCTATGAATATTCAAGCGACATCGGATTTCAGCTGATCAAATCCCTTCTTGCCATCGGATCGGGTGAGCTTTACGGAAAAGGCTATCAGCAGCTTGAGGTTTATTTGCCTGAGGGTCACACAGATTTCATTTTCGCGATTATTTCTGAACAATTCGGATTTATCGGCGGCAGCATTGTGATTTCTCTTTTCTTCCTGCTCATCTACCGGATGATTCACATTGCACTTGAGAGCAACGATCCATTCGGAAGCTTCCTCTGTACAGGAGTCATTGGCATGATAACGTTTCAGGTGTTCCAAAACGTCGGCATGACTGTCGGCCTTCTGCCAATTACAGGGTTGCCGCTTCCTTTTATCAGCTATGGGGGAAGTTCACTTGCAACCTATATGATTGCCATTGGCATTGTGCTGAATGTCAGATCACGGACGAGGAAATATATGTTTGATTAAGAAAAGCTGAACATTCAGGAACAAATGAAGCCCGTTTTTATAACGGGTTTTTTCTATTATCCTGCATTCTTTTCTTTCATTATTGGAACGATGAAAGTATATGATATTTTTGATTCTTTAAAGATATCTGCTATCATCTTAGAAAAAGAGACAAATGAGGACGGGTTTAGATGAAAATTGATATTATCGGTGACATTCACGGCTGTTTTGATGAGTTTTATGAACTTACGGAAAAACTCGGATATGATTGGAAAAACGGGTATCCTGTACACAGCAGCAGAAAGCTTGCTTTCGTAGGAGATCTTGCTGACCGGGGCCCACAATCTATAAAAGTAATCAAGACCGTTATTAAAATTACAGAAAATCAAGCAGGATTCTACGTGCCAGGCAACCACTGCAACAAACTGTACCGCTACATGCTCGGAAATAAAGTCCAGGTTGCACATGGTTTAGAAACGACTGCCGCAGAACTTGAAGCGCTCGCTGAAGATGATCGTAACCATATCTATCAAAGCTTCATGAAGCTCTACGACGAATCACCTCTCTATCAGGTTCTTGATGAAGGCAGACTTGTCATAGCCCATGCTGGGATCCGGGCAGACTACATAGGAAAAACGCATAAAAAGGTAAAAGAATTTGTTCTTTACGGGGACATAACAGGCCAGACAAACCCTGACGGCACTCCTGTAAGAAGAGACTGGGCGAAGCTGTACAAAGGAAAACCATTTATTGTCTACGGTCACACACCTGTTCGCGAAGCAAGATTTGTCGGCGATACAGTGAACATTGATACTGGAGCGGTATTTGGAGGCTATTTAACAGCACTCAGGTATCCTGAAAAAAAGGTTGTCTCAGTCAAATCATCCATGCCTTTTGACGAAACAAGGTTTAGGGAGATAGATGGGGGAGCATAAGTGTGATTAGTGGAATTAAAACTACTCTTTGTTTCCTTCTTTCCTTGAATGAGCGGGGTTTGTGGAATCATAGCACCTCTTTGTTTTCCTCCTTTCTATGAAATAGTGGGACTCGTGGAATCATACCACCTTTATGATTCCTCCTTTTCTTGAATAAGCGGGAATCTTGGAATCATACCACCTCTTTGTTTCCTCCTTTTCCTGAATGAGGCGGATTTGTGGAATCAAACACCTCTTTGTTTCCTCCTTTCCGTGAAAATAGCGGGATTCGAGGAATCATATCACCTTTATGATTCCTCCTTTCCTTGAATGAGCGGGACTCGTGGAATCAAACCCATCTTTGTTTCCTCCTTTCCATGAAAAAGCGGGATTCGTGGAATCAAACACCTCTTTGTTTCCTCCTTTCCATAAAAAAGCGGCATTCGTGGAATCATAACACCTCTTTGTTTCCTCCTTTCCTTGAAAAAGCGGGGTTTGTGGAATCATAACACCTCTTTGTTTCCTCCTTTCCTTGAAAAAGCGGGATTTGTGGAATCATAACACCTCTTTGTTTCCTCCTTTCCATGAATAAGCGGCATTCGTGGAATCAAACATCTCTTTGTTTCCTCCTTTCCATAAAAAAGCGGCATTCGTGGAATCATAACACCTCTTTGATTCCTCCTTTCCATGAAAAAGCGGCATTCGTGGAATCATAACACTTTATGCTTCCTCCTTTCCTTGAATGA